>CAVTOO010000009.1:0-241786 GCA_963736355.1 uncultured Alphaproteobacteria bacterium
TTTTTACTGTGTGCGCCGCGATCGGTGTTGCGGCCTATGCGACGCGCGACAGCTGGTCGCCGAAGATTCAGTCTCTCATGCCGGGCGCAACCCAGGCTGCAAAGGGCCCGCCGCCGCCGCGCGCCATATCGGTCGTTCTCGTGAGCGCCGAGAAGAAGCCGGTGCCGGTGCAGATCGAAGCCATCGGCATTGTGACGCCCATTGCAACGGTCGCGCTGAAGTCGCGCGTTGAGACGACCATTACCGAGGTTCATTTCACGGACGGCGCGCTGGTCAAGAAGGGCGACATCCTGTTCACACTGATTCCCGCCAGATCGATGCGTTGCTGGCACAGGCGCAAGGCACAGTTGCCCGCGACACCGCGCAGCTCGAAGGCATCGAGCGCGACATCCGCCGTTTCACGGAGTTGATCTCCAAGGGTGCGACGACACAAACCAATCTCGACAATGCCAAGACGCAGGGCGAGCAGCTGCGCGGCACGATGCGGGCGTCGGCGTCGTTTGTCGAAAACCTCCAGGTTCAGAAAAGCTTCACCGTGATCCGCGCGCCCATCAGCGGGCGCATCGGAGCCGCGAACGTCAAGGTGGGCAATTTCGTGCGCCCGGCCGACACCGTGCCGCTCGCCGTCATCAATCAGATGGCGCCGGTCTATGTCACGTTCACGATCCCGCAGCGTTTGTTGCCGGAGTTGCGCGATGCCATGGCCGAAAATGCCTCGAAGGTTACCGCCGTGATCCCCGGCACAGGCAAGAGCGAAACCGGCACCGTTGCGATGATCGATAACTCCGTCGATGTCGCGACCGGCATGGTCGCGGTCCGTGCCAGCATGGAGAACGCGCGCGAGACGCTCTGGCCCGGAACGCTCGTCAACGTCACGCTCACGGTTCGCAGCGAGAATTCCGTCGTGGTGCCCACCGTGGCCGTCCAGCGCAGCCAGACCGGCACCTTCGTTTTCGTCGTGCAGGACAGCGTCGCAAAAATTCAGCCCGTGACTGTGTCGCGGACGATTGGCGGCATGTCGGTCATCGGCGAGGGGCTCACCGGGACCGAGCAGATCGTCACCGACGGCCAGTTGCAATTATCGAACGGAGCGCGGGTCGCCCCGCGCGGTGCCAGCAAGGCAGGAGCCTAAGCCATGCAGTTGTCGGAAACCTGCATCCGCCGTCCGGTTACGACAACACTGATCACGGCGGCGATCCTCGCACTCGGCATCTTCGGCTTCCGGCTCTTGCCGGTGTCGGCGCTGCCCCGGGTCGAGTTTCCGACCATCGCGGTCTCCGCGACCCTGCCGGGCGCGTAGCCCGGAGACAATGGCCGCGTCCGTCGCCGCGCCGCTCGAGCGCGCAATTCGTCGACCATTTCCGGCATCACTTCGACTGACGTCGCGCTCCTCCACCGGGATCGACCAACATCACGCATGCAGTTCGACCTCGACCGCAACATCGACGGCGCCGCGCTCGACGTGCAGTCGCGCCATCATCGCCCAGCGCCGCCTGCCGCTCGAAATTCCCGACGCCGCCCAGCTTCCGCAAGGTCAACCCGGCCGACGCGCCGATCCTGTTCCTCGTGCTCACGTCGGCGACGCTGCCGCTGTCGGCGTCAACGATTACGCCGACACGGTGTTCGCACAGCAGATCTCGCAGATCCCCGGCGTGGCGCAGGTCAACATTTTCGGTGCGCAGAAATACGCCGTTCGCATCCAGGCCGATCCCGAGGCGGCCGCCGCCCGCGGCCTGTCGCTCGACGACATCCGCTGCGCCGTCGCCGCCGCCAATTCCAACGAGCCGCGTCGGGCACCTGCGCGGGACCCGCGCAGCGCCGTTGCGTTGCAGGCCTCCGGCCAGCTCAGCAAGGCCGAGGACTACAGCGACCTTGTCGTCGCGTCGCGCAACGGCACGACGATCAAGCTCGGCGACGTCGCCAACATCATCGATGCCGTCGAGAACGACCGCTCCGTCACCTGGTTCGACGGCGAGCGCTCGCTTGTGCTGGCCATCTTCAGCAGTCCGACGCCAACACGGTGGCGGTGGTCGATGCGATGAAGGCCAGAATCCCTTCGCTGGAGGAGCAGGTTCCGCCGTCTGTCAACGTCCAGGTCATGAACGACTCGCTCGGTCTCGATCCGCGAGGCGGTGCAGGACGTTGAGGAAACACTGTTGATCGCCGTGGTGCTGGTCATCCTCGTGATCTTCCTGTTCCTGCGCTCGGCGACCGCAACCTTCATTCCGGCCGTCGCCGCTGCCGGTGTCGCTCATCGGCACTTGCGGCGTGATCTACTTGCTGGGTTTCTCCATCAACAACATGACGCTTCTGGCGCTGACCCTATCGGTCGGCTTTGTCGTCGACGACGCCATCGTCATGCTGGAAAACATCACGCGTCATATCGAAAACGGCATGCGGCCGTTCGAGGCGGCGCTCAAGGGCGCCCGCGAAATCGGCTTCACCATCATTTCGATCACCTTCTCGCTGATCGCGGTGTTCATCCCGGTGTTGTTGATGAGCGGCATTGTCGGCCGCCTGTTCCGCGAATTCGCGGTCACGGTGGTTGTCGCGATCCTGGTGTCGGGCTTCGTGTCGCTGACGCTGACGCCCATGCTGTGCGCGCGCATGCTCAAGCATCGCTCGCCCGACGAAAAGCAGAACGTCGTGCTGCGCATCTTCGAACGCGGCTTCGATGCCTGGCTGCGCGGCTACGAGAAGGCGCTCGACTTCGTCTTGCACTACAAATTCATGATGGTCGTCTTGACCATCGCAACGGTCATCGGCACCGGCGTACTCTACTATCTCGCGCCCAAGAGCCTGTTCCCCGAAGAAGACACAGGCTTCCTGCAGGCGCAGATGGAAGGCGCCACTGACACCTCCTTCGACGCGATGGTCGCGCGGCAGTTGCAGGTCAACGCCATTCTCGCAGCCGATCCGGCGGTGATGTACTATAACGCCTCGGTCGGCTCGGGCGGACCGAACAACACCGGCAACATCGCGAACCTGTTCATTGCGCTCAAGCCCAAGGGCCAGCGTGAGCCGATCCGCGCCGTCATAAATCGGCTGTCCGGCAAGATTGCTGCCGTCGCCGGCATCACGCCAACCTTCCGTGCGCGCCAGAACCTGAACATCGGTCAGCAGGGCCGCGGCAAGTATCAGTTCACGATGCAGAGCGGCGACAGCGAGGCGCTCTACGCGGCCGCGCCGACGATGCTGCAGAAGATCGCAGCGATCCCGGGCATCATCCAGGTCCGCACCGATCTGGCCGTCCGCAATCCGCAGATGACGATCGAGATCGACCGCGAGAAGGCGGCGATCTACGGCATCGGCGCCGATCAGATCCGCGCCCAGTTGTTCAACGCCTATGGCTCGCGGCAGATTTCGACGATCTATGCGGCGGCGAACGACTATCAGGTCATTCTCGAAGTCCCGCCGCAGTATCGCGACGATCCGAGCAAGCTGGCCAAGCTCTATCTGAAGACCGCTGCCGGGCAGACCGTGCCGCTCGACGCCGTCGCCAAGCTTGTGCCGACTGTTGGGCCGCTGCAGATCAATCATCAGGGCCAGCAGCCTTCGGTGACGATCTCCTATGATCTTCAGCCCGGTTATGCCGAAGATTACGCCGGTAACGCCATCCGTGCCGTGCGCGATGCCGCGAACTTGCCCGCCAGCATCGTGACCGGCTTCGCCGGTACGCAGCAGGTGTTCGAGGACGCGAAGGCGGGGCAGGGTCTTCTGGTGCTGGCCGCCGTGTTTGCCGCCTTCATCATTCTCGGCATCCTCTACGAGAGCTTCATTCACCCGATCACGATCATCTCCGGCCTGCCGTCGGCTGGCGTCGGCGCCATCCTGACGCTGATGCTGTTCGGCATGGACATGTCGGTCATCGCCATGATCGGCATCGTCATGCTGGTCGGCATCGTCAAGAAGAACGCCATCATGATGGTGGACTTCGCAGTCGGCCGCCGCCGCGTGGGCCTGAGCGCCGAGCACGCCATCCGCGAAGCCGCGCTGCTGCGTTTCCGCCCGATCATGATGACGACCTTCGCCGCGATCTTCGGCACGCTGCCGATCGCGCTTGGCACGGGCGCGGGCGCCGAATTGCGCCAGCCGCTCGGTGTCGCCGTCGTCGGCGGTCTCTTGGTGTCGCAGGCGCTGACGCTGTTCATTACCCCTGTTGTTTATGTGTATCTCGACAAGATCGACCGCCTGCTCAAGCGCCGTCTTGAGCCGCAGCTCGAAGAGGTCGCGGACGAGCCCGAGCGTCCGCGCGTTGTCGCGGCCGAATAAGGGTTCCGGGTTCGAATTTGAAAGCAAGGGCCGGAGTGCGGCCCGCGCAGGCGCTCGCTAGATAAGGGTCACACGCCCATCAGCGAGAGATGACCATGAACATGATCGCACGCGTTGCGGCCCCAAAGGTGCCGACCGAGCAGGACCCGCGCTGGCAGGATGTCGTCGCGCGCAGCAAGGCCGCCGACGGCCGCTTTTTCTATTCGGTGAAGACCACCGGCGTCTATTGCCGGCCGTCCTGCGCGGCGCGCCAGGCCAAGCCGCGAGAACGTCCGTTTCCATGCGACCGCCGCCGACGCCGAGCGCGCCGGGTTTCGCCCCTGCAAGCGCTGCAAGCCGAACGATGTCGCATTGTCGGAGCGCAGGCGCGTGCTGGTCGACCGAAGCCTGCCGCCGCATCGAAGCCTCCGAGGAGATGCCGCGCCTCGTCGGACACTCGCCGGCGCGCGCGGGCTTAAGCCCGTCTTCATTTCCATCGGCTGTTCAAAGACGATCACCGGCGTCACGCCGAAGAACTATGCCGCCGCGCATCGCGGCGCGCGCGTGCGCAACGAGCTGACGCAGGGCGGCAGCGTCACCGGGGCGATCTATGGCGCCGGCTTCAACTCGAGCGGGCGCTTCTACGAGACCTCGAACGAGCTGCTGGGCATGACGCCGACAGGCGTATCGCGACGGCGGCGTCGACGCCGAGATCCGGTTCGCCGTCGGCGAGTGCTCGCTCGGCTCGATTCTGGTCGCGATGACCGGCAAGGGCGTCTGCGCGATCCTGCTCGGCGATGACCCCGATGCGCTGGTGCGCGAGCTGCAGGACCGCTTTCCCAAGGCCGCAACTGATCGGCGGCGACGCGGAGTTCGAGAAGATCGTCGCGCAGGTGGTCGGCTTCGTCGAGGCCCCCGGCCAGGGTCTCGATCTGCCGCTCGACATGCGCGGCACGGCGTTCCAGCAGCGCGTGTGGCAGGCGCTGCGCGAGATCCCGCCGGGCAAGACCGCGACCTATGCCGAGATCGCCAGGCGCATCGGCGCGCCCGAATGCGGTGCGCGCGGTCGGCGCCGCCTGCGCCGCCAATCCGATCGGCCGTCGCCATTCCGTGCCACCGCGTGGTGCGCAGCGATGGCGGACTCGCCGGTTACTATTGGGGTGTCGAGCGCAAGAGGAAGTTGCTGGATCGCGAGGCAAGAAAGAAATAGCTCGTCATGCCGCGACAAGCGCGGGCATGACGAAAGTGCCTTCAATCATGCAGGCTGTGCTGCGAGCACCGGGTAATCCGTATACCCCTTCGGCCCTGCGGCGTAGAACGTCGCGGTATAGGTGCGTTCAGGCTTGCGTGCGTTTCCAGCGCTTGACCAGATCGGGATTGGCAAGGAACGGCTTGCCGACGGCGATCAGGTCACCTTCTTGGCGGCGAGGTCGCTCTCTGCGCGCGCGGCATCATAACCGCCCGACAGGATCAGTGTGCGCTTGAACACGCGGCGGAACGTGTCCTTGATGGACTGCGGCACGGCTGGCGCACCACCGCCGAATGATCGACAGGTGTACATGACGAGACCGGATTCGTTGAGCTTCTCGGCAAGATAGGCGTAGTCCGCTTCGATCGCAGGATACAGCGGCATGTCGTTGAACACGCCGAACGGCGACAGGCGAATGCCGACCTTGTCCTTGCCGATGGCGGCGGTCGTCGCGGCGACAACCTCAAGCACAAAGCGCGCGCGATTTTCGATCGAGCCGCCGTAGCTGTCAGTGCGTTGATTGAATTCGGGCGGATGAACTGCTCAAGCAGATAGCCGTTCGCGCCGTGCAGTTCGATGCCGTCGAATCCTGCCGCCACCGCATTGCGAGCAGCGTCCGCATATTCTTCGATGGTCGACTTGATCTGCGCGTCCGTCATTGCCTGCGGTGTAGCATGCGGCTGCATGCCCTGGCTGTCGGTGAAGATCTCACCGGCCGCGAGCACGGCCGACGGGCCGAGCACTTTCGCGCCCTTTGGCAGATTCAGCGGCGTGCCGATGCGGCCGGTGTGCATCAATTGCACGAAAATCTTGGCGCCGTCGGCATGAGCCGCAGCGGTCGCAGCCTTCCAGCCGCAACCTGTTCGGCCGAGAAAATTCCCGGAATGCGCGCGTAACCAAATCCGTTGGGCGAGGGCGAGATGCCTTCGGTCACGATAAGTCCGGCCGTGCCGCGCTGGCCGTAATACTCGGCGATCAGATCGTTAGGCACGTTGCCGATGGCGCGATTGCGCGTCATCGGCGCCATCACCAAATGGTTTTGCAGCGTCAGCGGCCCAAGCTGGGCCTTCGAGAATAGAATGGACATGATTGGCTCCTGGAAATCAGAACGATTTCCGAATGGGTGGGACGGCTATGGAACTCAAATGGGGGCGAAACCGCCGCAAGCAAGCGCGGGGCGGTGCCTGAAAAGCGCCATCTCGTTGATCGTGCAAAGCGGCGACGGGATTTGTGATTTTCGTCTAACGGCCGAAGTCCTCGCAGAAGAATTGCCTGCGGTCCGCGAGCGGTCAGATGAATTTGTTCGTCCGCCGCACAATCAACTTCAGTTGATGGCTGATATGTCATGCCCGCGAAGGCGGGCGATGACAACTCAGGAGCGACAATCTTACAGCGAGAAGCTCGTGCCGCAGCCGCAGGAGGCCGTCGCGTTGGGATTGTTGACGCGGAACGAGGCGCCGATCAGGTCGTCGACATAGTCGAGCTCGGAACCGGCGAGATAATTCACCGAGACCGGATCGACCAGCACGGTGACGCCGTCACGCGTGAAGATCAGGTCGTCGTCGGCGCGGCTTTTCTCGACATCGAACTTGTACTGGAATCCCGAGCAGCCGCCGCCCTCGACGCTGACGCGCAGCATCGCGCCGTCGCCTTCGCCGGAGAGGATGGTGCCGATCCGCCGGGCGGCGCGGTCGGTGATGATCAGGGCTTCGGTCATGTCGGTCCAGTATAGCAGTCTTGTGACGGTTTCCACCGGGCCTGCGGCGCATTTGCGCCCGGGCTGCTCCATAGTTAAGTGCGCCGCGCGCCGAATCAAACCCCTCGCAGCGCCATCAGGCGCCGGATCAGATGGCTGTCGGACACGCACCGCCACGCGCCCTTTCGCCGCGATCCCGATCGCAGCCGGGGCCGGGCTATTCCGAGCCGCAAAGCCGCAACCGCAGCGCTTTCCGCCGCGATTGCGACCGCATCATCCATTCGACCGCCTTCCGCCGGCTGAAGCACAAGACGCAGGTGTTCGTCTATCACGAGGGCGATCATTACCGCACCCGCCTGACCCATACGCTCGAAGTGGCGCAGATCGCCCGCTCGCTCGCCCGCGCAGCTCGGCCTCGACGAGGATCTCGCCGAGGCGCTGGCGCTGGCGCACGATCTCGGCCATCCGCCGTTCGGCCATGCCGGCGAGCGCGCGCTCGACCGCTGCCTGCCGAGCGCACGGCGGCTTCGATCACAACGCGCAGACTTGCGCGTGGTGACGCGCGCTGGAGCGCCGCTATCCCGACTTCGACGGTCTCAACCTGACCTGGGAAACGCTCGAAGGCCTCGTCAAGCACAACGGCCCGCTGACCGACCGCGACGGCCAGCCCGCCGGCCGTCATGCCGACGCGGCGTGCCGCGCGCGATCGTCGACTTACGTCCGCAGCGCACGATCTCGAGCTCGTGGAGCTTCGCGAGCGCCGAGGCGCAGGTCGCGGCGATCGCCGACGACATCGCCTACAACGCCCACGACATCGACGACGGCCTGCGCGCCGGCTGTTCCGGATCGACGAGCTTGCGCGACGTGCCGCTCGCGGGCGATATCGCTGCGCACGATCGCGGCGCGCTATCCGCGCTCGATGCGCCGCGGCGCGCGCACGAACTCATGCGCCGACTGATCTCGCGCATGATCGAGGACGTGATCGCGCAGACGCGACACCGCGATCGCGAGCTCGCAAGCCCGGACTCGCCGACGATGTGCGCGCGGCAGGATCAGTGCGCTCGTCGGCTTCTCCGCCGACGATGGCCGAGGCCGACCGCGCCATCAAGGATTCCTCTTCGCGCGGCATGTATCGCCATGCCCGCGTCGGTCGGATCATGGACCAGGCCGAGGCGTGGTCGCCGACCTGTTCGCGCTATTACGCCGACGATGCCGAGCGACCTGCCGCCGGATTGGGCGGCCGAGCAGGGCGCGTGCCGAGCGTCGATCCGCGCGCGCCGGATCGCCGATTTCATCGCCGGCATGACCGACCGCTACGCGCTGATCGAGCACCAGCGGCTTTTCGACTCGACGCCGGAATTGCGTTAGGCGGCGGGTGCCATAAGGGCCGAAACAGCCTGACAATCAAAGACCTTCCAGCGATCCCGAAATTTGCTCATGACCGCTTCCCAGCCGCCCGCCCATCTGTTCGCCGACGTTCAGCGCCGCGTCGCTGCGGCGTGCGAAACCGATGCGCGCGGTGCGCTGCCGACGTCGCTCGATCTCTCGCGCATCGTGGTCGAGCCGCCGCGCGACGCGACCCATGGCGACCTGGCGCACCAATGCGGCGATGGTGCTGTCGAAGGACGCCGGGCTCAAGCCGCGCGACCTCGCCGAGAAGATCGCCGCAGAGCTCGCGCAAGATCCGCTGACGTCGACAAGAGCCGAGATCGCCGGACCGGGCTTCATCAATCTCACGCTCGAAGCCCGCGGTCTGGCGCGCGGCGCTGGCGCGACGTCGCTCCGCGACGGCGCGGACTATGGCCGCAGCCGTATCGGCGCGGGCAAACCGGTCAATGTCGAATACGTCTCGGCCAATCCGACCGGACCGATGCATGTCGGCCATTGCCGCGGCGCGGTGTTCGGCGATGCGCTGGCCAATCTGCTGGCGTTCGCGGGCTACGACGTCACGCGCGAATACTACATCAACGATGCCGGCGCGCAGGTCGATGTGCTCGCGCGCTCGGCGTTCCTGCGTTACCGCGAGGCGCTCGGCGAAGACATCGGCGCCATTCCCGAAGGGCTTCTATCCGGGCGACTATCTCAAGCCGGTCGGCGCAGGCGCTGGCCAACGAGTATGGCGGCAAGCTGCAGGACGATGCCGGAGAGCGAATGGCTGCCGATCGTCGCGCGACACGGCGCATCGCGATGATGATGGACGATGATCCGCGACGACCTCGCGGCGCTCGAACGTCAAGCACGACGTGTTCTTCTCCGAGCGGTCGCTGATCGCGGCGGGCAAGGATCAGGTGGCGCGACCATCGAGGCGCTGCGCGCGCAAGGGCCAGGTCTACGAAGGCCGTCTGCCGCCGCCGAAGGGCGCGCCGGTCGAGGACTGGGAGGATCGCGAGCAGACGCTGTTTCGCGCCACCGCAGTTCGGCGACGATGTCGACCGGCCGCTGAAGAAGTCCGACGGCAGCTACACCTATTTCGCGTCCGACATCGCCTATCACAAGAACAAGTTCGATCGCGGCTTCCTGCGACATGATCAACGTGCTGGGGCGCCGACCACGGCGGCTACGTCAAGCGCATGCAGGCGGCGGTGAAGGCGCTCAGCGACGGCCAGCGCCGACGCTCGACGTCAAGCTCGTGCAGCTCGTGCGGCTGCTGCGCGCCGGCGAGCCGGTGAAGATGTCGAAGCGGTCCGGCGAGTTCGTCACGCTGCGCGAAGTCGTCGATGAGGTCGGCCGCGACGCCGTGCGCTTCATGATGCTCTATCGCAAGAACGATGCGCCGCTCGATTTCGATCTCGCCAAGGTCATCGAGCAGTCGAAGGACAATCCGGTCTTCTATGTCCAGTACGGCCACGCGCGCGCGCTATTCGGTTTTCCGCAATGCGCGCGAGGTGCTGCCGGATCTGCCGCACGACGCCGCGGGGAGGGCTGCGTATCTCGCCGCCGGCGCCGCTCGAGCGACTCGACTGATGCCGGCGAATTGGCGCTGATGAAACGTCTCGCGGTTTACCCGCGGGTCGTTGAAGCTGCGGCTGCAGGCCCATGAGCCGCACCGGGTCGCGTTCTATCTATATGAAATTGCTAGCGAATTTCACGCGCTCTGGACGCGCGGAAACACTGCGCCTCATTTACGCTTCATTATCCCGAATGATGCCTTAATAACGAAGGCACGTTTGGCCCTGGTACAGGGCATCGTGTCCGTTATCGCGTCCGGACTAGGACTTCTGGGCGTGAGCGCCCCCGAGGAAATGCGCTGAGCGCAATCTGCCGGGGTGATGCGTTGCGACGCAGGCGGGCAGGATGGCCGTGATTTTCTCCCGACGGATGGGACACGGGACATGGCAGGACACAGCTCGGCGGGCAGGGATTATCGGTATCCGCAGGATTCCGACCCACGCATGGCGCCGCAGCAGGAGAGCGATCCGCTCGCCGAACTCGCACGCCTGATCGGTCAGGCCGATCCTTTCCACAATCTGGAACGTCCCGATCCGCGCGCGGCGCAGCCGCATGATGCGCGCGAGCCGGCGTATCAGGACGACGCTTACGCGCAGCAGGATCAGCAATACGATCAGTACGAGCCTGAGCCGGAGGAGGCGCCTCCGCCGCCGCCCGCATGGCTGCAGAATGCGCAGCAGGCGCAACAGGCGCATTTGCAGCAGACATGGCAGCAGCACGAACAGCCGGAACCGGCTGTCTACGAGCCGCATCCCGACGATCGCCAATATGTCGAGGCGCAGCGCGCGCAGGCGCATGGCGCTTATCCGCAGGAAGACGCCCGCTACGACGAGGCGCTGTACGGCCGCGATCCCAACGCCGCGCAATATCAGCGCGAAGCGAGCGCTGCGATGCGCGATCCCGGCCCGCCCTATGCCTATCCGGGACATGAGCAGGGCTATGATGAGTATGACACCGGCGAGGAGCAGGGCTCGCGCCGGCGTGGCGGACTGATGAAGGTTGCCGCGGTGGTGATGCTCGCGGTTGTCGGCACGGCCGGCGCCTTTGCTTATCGCTCCTTCACCAGCGGGGCGCCGAGCGAGCCTCCGGTGATCCGCGCCGATGCAAGTCCCGAGCAAGGTCGTGCCGCCCGCGCCGTCGAAGGATCCGAGCGGCAAGGTCATCACCGATCGCATCGGTCAGACCGGCGAGCGCGTCGTGTCGCGCGAAGAGCAGCCGGTCGATGTCGCCAATGCCGCAGCCTCAGGGCCGCGCGTGGTGTTTCCGCCGCTGACCCAGAACACGGGCACGCCGCCGGCGAAGTCCACCTCGAATCTGCCGGCCGCACAGGCCAACGCCGCAATGAGCGGCGGCGTCATGGAAGAGCCCAAGCGTATCCGCACGCTCAGCATCAAGGCTGATCAGGCCGAAGGCGCGTCTGCGCCGTCACCTCAGGCATCCGCTCCTGCGGTGCCTGTGCCGCCGCGCACAGCGCCGGTTGCGCAGCCCCCGGCACAACGCGCGCCTGCGGCCAGCACCGGTCCGATGCAGTTGTCGCCGCAGGGTGCGGCGTCCAATACGCGCACCGCGGCGGTCGCGCCGTCGGCGCCGGTCGCATCGGCTCCCGCGCAGGGCGGCAGCGGGTATTTCGTTCAGGTGTCGTCGCAACGCAGCGAGGGTGATGCGCTGGCGTCCTACAAAGCCCTCCAGACCAAATTCCCGGGTGCGCTGGGCTCGCGTCAGGCGACCATTCGCCGGGCAGACCTCGCGGCCGGCACCTATTACCGCGCCCTGGTCGGTCCGTTCAGAAGTTCCGAGGACGCCAGCCAGATGTGCGCCAGCCTCAAAGCTGCCGGCGGCGTCTGCCTCGTCCAAAGAAATTAACAGGCCTTGCCTTGCTCCCGCCGGGTGAGCGGGCTAAGCCGCCCGGATGGCGGAGCATCGCGCTTTCATCACGGGAATAGAGGGAACGGCCCTGTCGGCGGCCGAACGCGCTTTTCTGCGCGTTCAGCGCCCGTGGGGCTTCATTCTGTTCAAGCGCAATATTCAGACGCGTCAGCAGGTTGCTGATCTTGTTCGTGATTTGCGTGAAACCGTCCAGGACGACGACGCCCCGGTCCTGATCGATCAGGAAGGCGGACGCGTCCAGCGTCTCGGCCCGCCGGAATGGCCGTCCTATCCGCCCGGTGCCGCCTACGCCGCGCTTTACCGGAATGACCCGACGGAGGGGCTGGCGGCTGCCCGATTGGGCGCCCGGCTGATTGCGGCCGATCTGGCCGCTTTGGGCATTACCGTCGATTGCCTGCCGCTGGCCGATGTACCCGTCGCCGGGGCCGACGCCGTCATCGGCGACCGCGCCTACGGCACGACGCCCGAGCAGGTTGCCGCGATTTCACGCGCCGTCGCCGAGGGGCTGGCCGAGGGCGGCGTCCTGCCGGTGCTCAAGCACATTCCCGGACACGGCCGCGCCACCGCCGACAGCCACCACCTGCTGCCGGTCGTCGAGACGTCGCGAGCGGAACTCGAGACAACCGATTTTGCCGCCTTCCGGCCGCTCGCCGACCTGCCCATGGCCATGACTGCACATGTTGTGTTCAGCGCCATCGACGCCGCCCGGCCGGCAACGACATCTGCCAGAATGATCGGCGATGTGATTCGCGGCGTGATCGGGTTCCAGGGTTTGTTGATGAGTGACGATCTGTCGATGAACGCTTTGCAGGGCACGCTGCGGGAGCGGGCGCAGGCGAGCATCGCAGCGGGCTGCGACATGCTGCTTCATTGCAACGGCAACCTCGCCGAGATGGAAGAGGTTGCATCGGCCTCGCCGCTTCTCGCGGGCGAGGCGCTGGTGCGCGCTGATCGTGCGCGCGCCGCGCGGCATGCCCCGCGGCCTTTTGACGAAGCCGCCGCACGCACGCAGTTCGCCACCATGATGGCCGGAGCACCCGTCGCATGACTGCCGAAATCCTGCCTTTCGAGATGGCTGCCGATCGCGCCGAGCGCGCCCCCGACGAACCGTCGCTGGTCGTCGATGTCGAGGGCTATGAGGGCCCGCTCGATCTTCTGCTCGCGCTCGCGCGCCAGCAGAAGGTGGATCTCGCCAAGATTTCCATTCTGGCGCTCGCCGATCAGTACCTCACCTTCATCGAAGCCGCGCGCAAGCTGCGGCTCGAACTCGCCGCCGATTATCTCGTCATGGCGGCGTGGCTCGCCTTCCTGAAGTCGCGCCTGCTGCTGCCCGAGCCGGCGGCGGCCGAAGGTCCGAGTGCGGAAGAACTCGCCAATGCGCTGGCCCAGCGGCTGCGGCGTCTCGAAGCCATTCGCGAGGCTGCGTCGCGGCTGATGACGCGCCCGCAACTGGGCCGCGATGTCTTCGCCCGCGGTACGCCCGAGAACATCGCCGAGATCAAGCATCCGCAATGGACGGCCACGCTGTACGATCTGCTGCGCGCCTATGCCGTGCAGCGCCAGCATCGTGCGCTTGCCCGCGTCACCATGACCAAGCGTTCGGTGTGGTCATTGGCGGAAGCGCGCGCGGCGATCGATCGCCTGATCGGCATCTCCGCCGATTGGAGCCGCCTCGATGATTTTCTTTTGACCTATGTCGTCGAACCGTCGCAGGTGGCGACCGTGTTCGCGTCGAGCTTTGCAGCAACGCTTGAACTCGTGCGTGAAGGTCACGCCGAGATAAATCAAAAAGAACCGTTCGCGCCGCTCTACATTCGCAAGCGTGACGCCCAGACAGAGGGCGCAGCAAGCGATGTCCGGCCGGAGTAAATTGGAAGGAGACGACACCATGCCGAGCCTCGCTGAAAAGCGCCTCGTTGCCGTGGCCGATAACGACGAAGTGCAGTCTGAGGCGGCTGCGCGCCCGGAGGCGCTGCGTCTGCTCGAGGCGCTGCTGTTTGCGTCGGCGACGCCGCTCGATGAGGCGACGCTCGCCAAGCGTCTGCCCGACGGTATCGACATCAAGGCGGCGTTGCTGGACCTGCAGGCGGATTACGCCGGCCGGGGCGTCCACCTGACGCATGTCGGCAACAAGTGGACGTTCCGCACGGCCTCCGATCTGTCGTGGCTGATGACGCGCGAAGTCACCGAGACGCGCAAATTGTCGCGCGCCGCCATCGAGACGCTGTCCATCATCGCCTATCACCAGCCGGTGACGCGCACCGAGATCGAAGAGATCCGCGGCGTCGCCACCTCGCGCGGCACGCTCGACGTTCTGCTCGAGACCACCTGGATTCGTCCGCGCGGCCGTCGCAAGACGCCGGGCCGGCCGCTGACTTTCGGCACCACCGAGACCTTCCTGTCGCAATTCGGCATCGAGGCGCTGGGCGATCTGCCCGGTCTTGAAGAGCTCAAGGGCACGGGTCTCTGGATTCCCGTCTTCCCTCGGGGTTCTCGGTGCCGACGCCGTCGGACGATCCCGCTCTGCGTGAGGACGAAGACCCGCTCGATCCGGGCGATCTCGATTTCGGCCTCGGCCCGGCCGTGGTGGAACCCGAAAAGGGCGAATAAGTCCGTCTGTCATTCCGGGTCGCGCGAAGCGCGAGCCCGGTAATCCCGGCGCGTAGTACTCAGGGCATCGCGCCTTGCGCGGCTCGATGATGGCCGGACAAGCCGAATGACGTCTCGTCATTAACGCCTACGTCATTTGGACGCGGCTAAATCCTTGTTTTTGCCCGGCTGTACGCCTAGTTTTCGGGGCAGGAGCCGGTGTGTGTTGCGGCTCTCGAAATAGGAGAAAGCAGCATGGGTTCGTTTAGTATCTGGCACTGGATCCTCGTGATCGCAGTTGTCCTGCTGCTGTTCGGCCGCGGCAAGATTTCCGATCTGATGGGCGACGTCGCGCAGGGCATCAAGGCCTTCAAGAAGGGCATGGCCGACGACGACAAGACCGCCGAAGGCACCGAGCCGATGAAGACCATCGACGGCAAGCCGACCGCATCGACCGCGCAATCGGCGGATGTCGGCCGCAAGGTCTGATCCGTCCCATAGCGTTTTCAAGCGAAGTGGGACCCGGTTTGCGTTGAGAAAACGCGTTAGACAAATAGCGTTTTCAAGCGAAGTGGGTACCGGTTCGCGTTAAGAAAACGCGTCAGACAAAAAGCGGCGGTGTGATCATTTCCCACACCGCGGCCTGCTGGACAAAACGCGATGTTCGATATCGGCTGGTCTGAACTGATGGTCATCGCCGCGGTGGCGTTGATCGCCATCGGGCCAAAGGAATTGCCCGGCACGCTGCGCATGGTCGGCCAGTGGATGGGCAAGGCGCGGCGCATGGCCGCCGACTTCCAGGGCCAGTTCCAGGAGGCGATGCGCGAAGCCGAAGTCGCCGAAATGAAGCAGCAGTTCGACGATCTGAGCAAAGCGGCCGACAGCTACAATCCTGCGAAAATACTTGAAGGCACTCAGAAAGATGTCGAGAGCGCGCTGAAGTTCGACACGACAGCGTGACGCGCAAGCGCCTGTGACCCCGGTTGAACAATCGCCGGTGGTGCCGCCTGAAACCGTGACACCTGAGACGCCAATCGTGACCGATGCGCCGCCGTCGGCCGGCGACGGGAAGCCGTCATGAGCGACGCAGACATCGAAGCCAGCCGCGCGCCCTTGATGGATCATCTGATCGAGCTGCGCTCGCGTCTGATCAAGGCGCTGCTTGGTTTTGGCCTGGCGTTCCTCGTCTGCTTCTACTTCGCCGACAGGATTTACAACATTCTCGTGTGGCCCTTCATCTGGGTCGCGGGGCCTGAAAATTCCAAATTCATCTACACCGCGCTGCTGGAATTCTTCCTCACCAAGCTGAAGCTCTCGCTGTTCGGCGCGGCCTTCATCTCGTTCCCGATCATCGCCGGGCAGATTTACATGTTCGTCGCGCCCGGCCTCTATCGCCACGAGCGCCACGCGTTTCTGCCGTATCTCATCGCGACGCCGTTCTTCTTCGCGCTCGGCTCGATGCTGGTCTATTTCGTCGTGCTGCCGATGCTGGTGCGGTTCTCGCTCGGCATGCAGCAGGTCGGCCGAGAGCGGGCAGGCGGAGATCGCGCTGCTGCCGAAGGTCGGCGAATATCTCTCGCTGCTGATGTCGCTGATCTTTGCCTTCGGCATCGCCTTCCAGTTGCCGGTGATCCTCACGCTGCTCGGCCGCATCGGCATCCTCACTGCGAAGCAATTGCGCGAGAAGCGGCGCTATTTCATCGTCGCCGCCTTCGTCATCGCGGCGGTGCTGACGCCGCCCGATGTCATCAGCCAGCTGTCGCTGGCGATCCCGCTGATGATACTCTACGAGGGCTCGATCTGGGCGGTGAAGCTCGTCGAGGGCAAGGCCGCCAGGTCGAAGGCCGCCGCCGATGCCGCCGAAGCCTCGGCCGCGTCGAAACCCGCAGAGTAGCCTTCCTGAGTAGCCGCACGGCGTCTCATCGAGGGTCCGCGAAAGCGGACGATCCGAAGTATGGAGGCGGGCTATGGATTACTGGATGCCCGCCTACGCGGGCATGACAGCGGAAACATTGGTGTTTTTGCCCCCAATTCCGGGGTGTGAATCGCCCCGACTTGTCGTAAGACAACGGCCTCACATCACCGGTATTTCCCATGCACGACATTCGATGGATTCGCGATAACGCAGCCGCCTTTGACGCCGCCCTCGGCCGCCGGCCGCTCGGCGACGAGGACAAGGCGCGGTTTTCGTCGGCGTCGCTGATCGCGCTCGACGACGCGCGCCGCGCCGCCATCACGGCATGGGAGCAGGCGCAGGCGCGCCGCAATGCCGCGTCGAAGGAAGTCGGCGACGCCAAGAAGGCCAAGGACGACGCGCGTGCCGCCGCGCTCATGGCTGAGGTCGCGAGGATCAAGGAAGACATGCCGCGGCTCGATGTTGCTTCGAAGGCGGCCGAGGATGCGCTGAACAATTGTCTCGCGCAGATTCCAAATCTGCCGTTCGCAGCACCCGATGTGCCCGATGGCGCGGACGAGCACGGCAATGTCGAGCATCACATTTTCGGCGCCAAGCGCAATTATGCGTTCAAGCCGAAGCCGCATTTCGATCTCGGCGAAACGCTCGGTCAGATGGATTTCGAGGCGGCGGCGAAGATGTCCGGCGCGCGCTTCGTCGTGCTGAAGAAGGGTCTCGCGCGGCTTGAACGGGCGCTCGGCCAGTTCATGCTCGACACCCACACGACCGACCACGGCTACACCGAGGTCAATCCGCCGTTGCTGGTCAAGGACGCGGCGATGTTCGGCACGGCGCAGCTGCCGAAGTTCCGTGACGATCAGTTCGGCACGGCGCCGCCGGTGAACAAGGCCGAGGTCTACGAACAGATCAGGGCGCGCGCCGTTGACATGGCCGTCAAGGAACTCGGCAAGCCCGCCGCCGAGTTGCAGCTCGACGACCTGCTGGTATTTGAAATGCGGGCGCTCGACGAGTTGCCGCCGGACGTGAATTACTGGCTCATCCCCACCGCCGAAGTGTCGCTGACCAATCTCGTGCGCGAATCCATCGTCGCCGAGACCGAACTGCCGATGCGTCTGACCGCGCTGACGCCGTGCTTCCGCGCCGAGGCGGGCGCGGCCGGTCGCGATACGCGCGGCATGATCCGGCAGCACCAGTTCACCAAGGTCGAACTGGTCTCGATCACCACGCCCGAAGAGAGCCGCAACGAGCACGAGCGCATGCTGAGCTGCGCCGAGGAAATCCTGCGCCGTCTCGAATTGCATTACCGCGTCGTCACGCTGTGCGCCGGTGACATGGGCTTCGCCTCGCAGAAGACCTACGACATCGAAGTCTGGATGCCGGGGCAGGGCGAGGGCGGCATGTACCGCGAGATTTCGTCCTGCTCGGTGTGCGGCGACTTCCAGGCGCGCCGCATGGATGCGCGCTATCGCGGTCCCGACGGCAAGCCGCGCTTCGTCCATACGCTCAACGGCTCGGGCACCGCGGTCGGTCGCGCGCTGATCGCCGTGATGGAAACCTACCAGCAGGAGGACGGCTCGATCGCCGTTCCCGCCGCGCTGCAGCCTTACATGGGCGGCGCCAAGGTGGTGGGACGGTGAGGACGACAGCGGCAGTCGTCATTCCGGGGCGACGCATAGCGTCGAGCCCGGAATCCATAGCCCCTGTGATCATTGGATGTTTCTGCAAAAGTCGCATCGCTGCGGAGTATGGATTCCGGGCCCGCTCGTTGCACTCGCGTCCCGGAATGACGGAGTAACATGCGTATTCTCTGCACCAATGACGACGGCATTCACGCGCCGGGCCTGCAGGTGGTCGAACAGATCGCCCGCGCGCTGTCCGACGATGTCTGGATCGTCGCGCCGGAAACCGATCAGTCCGGCGTGTCGCATTCGTTGTCGCTGAACGATCCGCTGCGCCTGCGCGAAGTCGGCGAGCGCCACTATGCTGTGCGCGGCACGCCGACCGATTGCGTCATCATGGGCGTCAAATATCTGATGAAGGACACGCCGCCCGACATCATCCTGTCCGGCGTCAATCGTGGCCGCAACGCCGCCGAAGACGTCACCTATTCCGGCACCGTTGCAGGGGCGATGGAAGGCTCGGTGCTGGGCGTGCGCTCCTTTGCGCTGTCGCAGTCGTTCAGTTCAAAGACGCGGCAGAAGCCGATGTGGGAGACGGGTGTTCGTTTTGGGCCTGAAGTGGTCCGCAAGGTTCTGGCCGCCAACTTTCCGACGGACACCATCATCAACATCAACTTCCCCGACTGCGCGCCCGAGGATGTCGCCGGCATCGCAATAACGCGGCAGGGCAAGCGCAATCAGGATTTGCTGAACATCGACGCGCGTCATGACGGTCGCGGCAATCCCTATTACTGGATCGCCTATCAGCGCGGCGCGGCGTGGGACCCGCCGGAAGAGGGTACGGATCTCGCCGCCCTCGGCGCCAACTACGTGTCGGTGACACCGCTGCGGCTCGATCTCACCCACGACGCCATGATGGCGCGGATGATCACGGCGCATCGGAACGTTTCCGTAAAAAACCTACGCGCTGGCCGTGGCCGGAATCGGATTGTCGATCCACTCGATGTCGAAAGCGGGCCGGGCCTGCGAAAATATCAGCTCGCTGGCGGGGCGCGGCTTGGCAAACAGGTACCCCTGGGCCTGCGTGCAGCCGGCCGCGCGCAGCAGATCGACCTGATCCTGCGTCTCGACGCCTTCCGCTGTCGCCACCATGTCGAGGCCGCGCGCCAGATTGATCACGGCGGCGACGATCGCGGCGCATTCGTAGTTGGTCGAGATTTCCGAGACGAAGGTGCGGTCGATCTTGATCTTGTCGAACGGGAACAGGCGCAGATAGGTCAGCGACGAGTAGCCGGTGCCGAAATCGTCGAGCACCACCGCGACGCCGATCTTCTTGATCTGGCGCAGCGTGGCGAGTGTTTCGGCGTCGTTGCGCAGCAGCGCGGATTCCGTCAGTTCGAGTTCGAGCCGGCGCGCCGCAAGCCCCGTCTTGGCGAGCGCGCTTTTGACCGAATGGGTCAGGTTGCCGCCCTGGATTTGCAGGGTCGAGACGTTGACGGCGATCTTGACATGATCGGGCCAGGCGACCGCGTGGCGGCAGGCCTCTTCGATGATCCAGCTGCCGAGGTGCGGCATCATGCCGATTTCCTCGGCCAGCGTGATGAACTTGCCCGGCATGATGAGGCCGTGTTTCGGGTGGCGCCAGCGCAGCAGCGCCTCGACGCCGAGCGTCTCGTGCGTCGACAGATCGACGATCGGCTGGAAGTAAAGTTCGAATTCGTTGCGTGCCAGCGCTTCGGTGAGGTCGAGTTGCAGCGTGCGGCGGGTGCGCAATTCGTCGTCCATGTCGGCGCCGAACAGCCGGTAGCTGTTGCGGCCTTCCGATTTGACACGGTAGAGCGCGAAATCCGCGTTCGACAGCAGCGTCTCGACGGTTTGCTCGGCGCCGGCGGTGGCGCAGGCGATGCCGATGCTGGATTGCGCCGTCATCGTCCGCTCGCCGATCTGGCAGGGCCGGTTGATGTCGCGCAGCAATTGCTCGGCCAGCAGGCTGCCGTCGTCACTCTCGTCGCGCAGGCGATGCAGCACCGCGAACTCGTCGCCACCGAGGCGGATGGCGGAATCGAATTCGTCGATGCAGTTGCGGATGCGCTGGCCGACGACGCGCAGCAGCTGGTCGGCCGCGGGATGGCCGCAGGAATCGTTGACCGCCTTGAAGTGATCGAGGTCGAGCAGCAGCAGCGCGAAGCCCTGGCCGGTCTGGGTCAGCCGCGCCAGCGCGCGTTCGGCCTCATGCAGGAAGAAGGCCCTGTTGCCGAGGCCCGTCAGCGGATCGCGCAGCGCGCGTTCCGTCGCCTTGATTCTGAATGTCTCCATGGCTGCGGCCATGTCGCCGATCTCATCCTTGCGGTTGAGGCCGGGCAGGCGGATGCCGAGATTACCGTCGGCAAGCGCGCTCATGCCGCGCGCCAGGGCCTGCAGCGGCCGCGAGATCGAATGGCCCAGCGCCCGCACCGTGAACGCCACGATCGCGGTGACAAGCATGATGGCCAGCGTCATGTGCGCGGTGGTGTCGGCGTGCGACGCCTCGGCCGCCGTGTTCTCGCGCGCGCGGACGTCGCTGACATCCTGCAGCATGGTCGCGATGATGGGCTCGATCGCATCGCGCGCGGCCACTGCCGCCGCCATCTCGGCCTTGTGCACCAGCCATGTCTGGATCCATGACTGGACGCCGTCATAATAGGTGCTGAACTTGCCGAGCATGTTCATCTTCGCGGCCGCGGGCAGCGTGCTGGTCGCGACCGCACGCGAGAACGCATCCGCGCTCTGCTTGATCAGATCGTGATACTCGGCCGATTGCCACAACATCAGGTTCTTCTCTTGCTGGCGCGCCTGCAGCAGCAAGATCTTGATATTGGATTGGTTGGATCGCGTCGCCAGCTCCTCGAGGTCGCGGGCCGATGCACGGATCTCGCCTTGCAAGCCCTCAGTTTCGCTGAAACCGAGCTTGCGGCGCAGGCTGATCACCTGCTCGAAGTGCTTGTCGTAGTCGAGATAGCCGGTCCGGATGAGATCGATATTGCCTGCGAGCTTGGCGTTCCCGCTTGAGAGCACGTCCTGCTTGAGCGCGTCGATCTGGGCAAAGACTTGCCGCGACAGGACACCGTGACGACGCGCCAGGCTTTCGTCGTTCGTGATCAGGAAATCCTTGTCGGTCCGGCGGGCCTCGACGATTGCGTCGTTGAGCTGAACAGTTTGGTGCTCGATGCCGTGCGCCCGCGCGGCGCGTTGCTGAATGGCACCGGACGTGTGCGCGCCATACGCATGCAGCGCGGCGACGGCCATCAATCCGGCAACGCCGATGAGTCCGATCGCAGCAATTTTCTGCGTGATCTTGAGATTGGCTATGCGCATATCGGGCGCACCTTTCTGGTGGCGAGGTGCGCTCTGCTGAACGACCGAACTGCAAAAAGAACAGCAAATTGTTGCTATCTGGTGTACGGTTCCATGTGCAAAATGAATGGGCAGCCCTCAAAAATGTGCAGATGATCGAAGTGGATGCACGCGCGCTCGTTCGTTGGGACAGGGGTTTGCAACATATGTTTCGCTTCTGTCGTCCGGAGCGGGAATCTGCTCTGCGTTCCACCGTCGATGTCGGGTCGTGCCTGCGCGCGCCCATCCTGTTCGTCAGCCCGTTGCGGAGCATCTGATTGGCCATTCAGCGTCCCGAGAAACTTGCGTTTCAGCTGACGTTGCGCCGGCGCGGCATCAGCGACCAGGCCGTGTTGCGCGCGATGGATGAAGTGCCGCGCGAGGAATTTGTCGAGCCGCATAGCCGTGTCGAGGCGCTGGTCGATACGGCGTTGCCGATCGCCTGTGGGCAGACCATCAGCCAGCCCTTTGTCGTCGCCTATATGAGCGAGCAACTGCGCGTCGAGCCGCGCCATCGCGTGCTCGAAGTTGGCACCGGCTCCGGTTATCAGGCTGCGGTGCTGTCGCATCTCGCGCGTGAAGTCGTGAGTTTCGAGCGCTACCGCACGCTCGGCAATCGCGCGCGCGAGCGTTTGAAGCGGCTCGGATGCACCAATGTCGAAGTGATTATCGGCGACGGATTAAATCCGCCGGTCGAGAAGGGCACGTTCGATCGCATCATCCTCACTGCCGCTGTCGAGGAAATTCCTCCGGCACTGCTGGATATGCTGGAGCCCGGCGGAATCCTGATCGCGCCGGTCGGTCCCCAGGACAAGGTCCAGTCCCTGACGCGTATCACGCGAGAAGAGGGTGGTTTGAAGCGCGAAAACCTGATCAGCGTGCGCTTCGTGCCGGCGTTGCCGGGGGTGGCCAAGGAGCTTTGATCGGACGATACCGCCTCATGCCGTGAGGTGTCGTCGCCGACCTCGCCCTCAATCAATTGTGGCGTAACCGCAATTGGTGCCAACGATTTCTCTGAAGTTAAGTCTCCATTTACTCCCGCGGTGTTAACTCAAATCGTACCTGTTGCGTTTGAGTGTGAGTAACCATGTCCCGTTTCGCCGCGTTGCTACGCTCGCGTCAGGCCCCTTCTGTGGCCGCTCTGGCGCTGGTCTCTATCGTTGCTGCCGGGTGCAGCTCCGATACCTCTCGCTTCAATGATAATCCTTTTGCTTCCGCGCGCGGGCCGCAGCCCGAGCCGGTCGCCTCCGTTGCGTCCGCACCGGTCGCGCCGGTCACGCGGCAGCCGAGCTACACCGCTCAGGCGTTGCCGCCGCTGCAGCAGCAAGCTCAGCAGCCGCACTATAATTCCGCGATGTCGACGGGCGCCGTCGGCGGCGGTCGTGGCGTTGGGTCCTATCAGCCGTCTTCCGCTCCGCCGATCGAAACCACCGGCACTGTTGCGCCGCGCTCCGTCGCGGCCACCGTTCCGGGCTATAGCGGCGAGGGCGGTCAGCGCATCATCGTCGGCACCGGCGATACTGTCGATACGCTGTCGCGTCGCTTCAACGTGCCGGCCGCTGCCATCATGCAGGCCAACCGGATGTCGGGGCCGCGCCAGTTGCAGCCGGGCCAGCAGCTCACCATTCCGCGTCGCACGACGCCGGCGCCTGCGCCGGTCGTGACGGCCGCGCCTGCGACCAGGCCCGCCGCTTCAGCGTCGCGCACGCATGTCGTGGGCACCGGCGAGACGCTGATGAAGCTGTCGCGTCAGTACAATGTTCCGTTGAGCCAGCTCGCCAAGGCCAATCTCTGACGCCCGCGTCGATGTTGAAGCCGGGCACGCGCCTTCAGATTCCAGGCAATGCGCCTGTCGCTGCAGCGAAGCCTGCGGCGGAAGCACCGAAGCAGGTTGCGGCGGCTCCGGCTGCTGCGCCCGTCAAGCAGCAGGTTGCCTCCGTGGAGCCCGTGCAAAAGGCTCAACTCGCTCAATCGTCGTCGCCGGCTGAACCCGCGGCGGATAATTCCGTGAAGTCGGCCGATGCAACCGGCGGCCTGCCGGCGTTCCGCTGGCCGGTGCGTGGCCGCGTCATCGCCGGTTACGGCGCCAAGACCAACGGCAAGCAGAATGACGGCATCAATGTCGCGGTGCCGGAAGGCACGCCGATCAAGGCGGCCGATGACGGCGTCGTCGCCTATGCCGGCAACGAGCTGAAGGGCTACGGCAATCTCGTGCTGGTCCGTCATTCCAACGGTTATGTCAGCGCCTACGCTCACGCCAGCGAGCTGAGCGTCAAGCGCGGCGACACCATCAAGCGCGGTCAGTTGCTCGGCAAGGCCGGCCAGACCGGCGAAGTGTCCTCGCCGCAATTGCACTTCGAGATCCGCAAGGGTTCGACCCCGGTCGATCCCATGCAGTTCCTGAACGGCGTCTGAGATTATTCCTCATCCTGAGGAGCCGCGCAGCGGCGTCTCGAAGGATGAAGCAAAGGTGGATCACCCTTTATTCGGGGCAAGGCGAATGCCCGCCTTGCCGGCAGCATCTTGAATATACTGCCAGGCGACGCGGCCGGAGCGAGCTCCCCGCGTCGTTGCCCATTCTAGCGCCTGCCGATGCAGGGCCTCGCTGTCGATGGGCAGCTTGAAGTGTTTCGCGTAACCATCGACCATTCCAAGATATTCGTCCTGGCTGCAGCGGTGAAAGCCGAGCCACAGGCCGAAGCGGTCTGAGAGCGATACCTTTTCCTCAACAGCCTCGCCGGGATTGATGGCCGTGGAGCGCTCGTTCTCCATCATGTCGCGCGGCAACAGATGGCGCCGGTTCGATGTCGCGTAGAGAATGACGTTATCGGGCCGGCCTTCGATGCCGCCCTCCAGCACCGCCTTGAGCGATTTGTACGAGGTGTCGTCGGCGTCGAAGGAGAGATCGTCGCAGAACACGATGAAGCGGCGGTCGGAATGACGCACCAGCGTCATCAGGGCGGGCAGCGTCTCGATATCCTCGCGATGGATTTCGATGAGCTTGACCGGATTGCGCTTGGCGATGCCGGCGTTGACGGCTGCATGCGCGGCCTTCACCAGTGACGACTTGCCCATGCCGCGCGCGCCCCACAGCAGCGCGTTGTTGGCCGGCAAGCCCTTGGCGAAGCGCTCGGTGTTCTCGATCAGGATGTCGCGCACGCTATCGATGCCCTTGAGCAGATCCATGTCGACGCGGCTGATGCGCAAAACCGGCAGCAAGGTGCGGTCGGCCTGCCAGACGAACGCATCGGCGTCGTCGAAGGCAGGCTTGGCGGCCACTGCGGGCTTCAGGCCGGGGAGGGCTGCCGCGATGGTCTCGAGTGCGCGTGCGATGCGCTCCTCAGTGCCCGCGGGGCGTTTTGTCGCGCTGCCGGACAGCTTTTGCTTCTGCGGCTTTTTGGTCTTGCCGCGGGTTGTTTTTGCCATGTCTGAGTGTCCTTGCAGGCGCGATTCCGGTGCAGCCTTACCCAGCGCCTCCCGGCCCCGCAAGGCGGCTCGGAAAGGGGGCTGGGCGGCGTTGCAATTGGGGGGCGGGCCGCTATAGTCCGCCGCAAATCGGCACATATCCTTGGATTCTGGCCTGTTTTGGCCGGTTTCCGCGACCCCACAGGACCCAATCTGATGTTCATTACCCCTGCTTACGCCCAGGCGGCTGCCGGTGGCGACGCCAACAGCATCCTGATGTCGATGCTGCCCTTCGTTCTGATCTTCGTGATCATGTATTTCCTGATCCTGCGCCCGCAGCAGAAGCGCGTGAAGGATCATGCGGAGCTGATCAAGAATGTGCGCCGGGGCGACGTCATCATCACCTCGGGCGGCATCATCGCGAAAATCACCAAAGTGGTGGACGACGAGCAGATCGAGATCGAACTCGCCGACGGCGTGCGCGCGCGTCAGCTCCGCAGCATGATTTCCGGCGTGCGGTCCAAGAGCGAGCCCGTCAAGGAAGACGCGGCGAGCTGATCTCGATTTAGCCGATCGCAAGCGCGGGTTACGCTCATGTTGTATTTTTCGAAGTGGAAGGTCGCGGCGACGCTGCTGACGGCGCTCCTGGTCTGCCTGCTCGCGGTGCCGAGCTTCTTCCCGCGCGAGACGGTGGAGAAGTGGCCGGCGTTTGCCCGCCGCCAGCTGGTGCTGGGCCTGGACTTGCAGGGCGGTTCTCACCTTCTGCTTGAAGTCGATACGGCGGAAGTGCGCAAGCAAAAGGCCACCGCGCTGGCTGATGATGTGCGCCGGTTGATGCGCGAAGCCCGTATCCGTTTCACTGGCGGTGTTGTGATTCGCGGCGATAGCGTCGAAGTGCGTATCTCCGAGGCCGGAGATGTGCAGAACGCGCTGACCAAGCTGCGTGAACTGGCACAGCCGCTCGGCGGTTTCATGGGCTCGACCGGTGCCCGTACGATTGACGTGACGGAAGTGAGCGGCGGCCTGATCCGTCTCACGACAACGCAACCGGCCGTCACCGAGCGCATCCGTCAGGCCGTCGAACAGTCCATCGAGATCATCGGGCGTCGTATCAACGCGCTCGGCCTCGTCGAGCCGATCATCCAGCGTCAGGGCCTCGACCGTATCGTGGTGCAGGCGCCCGGCCTGCAGGATCCGACACGCCTGAAGGCACTGCTCGACAAGACCGCCAAGATGGAGTTTCGCCTTGTCGATCTGACCGTGCCGCCTGAGCAGGCGTCGCAGGGCAATATCCCGATCGAGTCCGAGCTGTTGATTCAGCGCGAGACCAAAACGCCGATCGTCGTCGAGAAGCGCGTCATGGTCGCTGGCGGCGATCTCACCGATGCGCAGCCCGGTTTCGACCAGCGCAGCGGTCAGCCGATTGTGTCCTTCCGCTTCAACACCTCCGGCGCGCGCAAATTCTCGCAGGTGACCCAGGAAAATGTCGGGCGACCCTTCGCCATCGTTCTCGACAACGAGGTGATTTCCGCTCCCGTCATCAATGAGCCGATCACGCAAGGCGCCGGACAAATCTCCGGCAGCTTCACCGTTCAGCAGGCCAACGATCTCGCGATCCTGCTGCGCGCCGGCGCGCTGCCCGCGCCGCTGACCATCGTCGAGGAGCGCACCGTCGGTCCGGGTCTCGGCCAGGATTCGATCAACGCCGGCATGATGGCGTCGTTTGTCGGTTCCATCGCCGTCATCATCTTCATGATCGTGACCTACCGGCTGTTCGGCGTCTTCGCCAACATCGCGGTCGCCATCAACGTCGCCATGATCTTCGGCGTGCTGTCGCTGCTCGGCGCCACGCTGACCCTGCCGGGCATCGCCGGAATCGTGTTGACCGTCGGCATCGCCGTGGATTCAAACGTGCTGATCTATGAGCGTATCCGCGAAGAGGTGATTGGCGGCCGCAGCGCCATCAATGCCATCGAGGCCGGGTTCAGGCTCGCGCTCGCGACCATCCTGGATTCCAACATCACCACGTTTATTGCCGCTGTGGTGCTGTTCTTCGCCGGCACCGGCGCGGTGCGCGGCTTCGCCGTGACGCTCGGCATCGGCATCATCACCACGGTCTTCACCGCCTTCACCGTGACGCGGCTGATCGTGTCGTGGTGGATCAGGGCGCGCCGCCCGCAGACAGTTCCGATTTGATGAGGCCGGCACCGTGACCCTGACAATTTTCCTCGCCGTCTTTGCCGGTATCGTCGTTCTGTCGGTGCTCAGCATCTACAAGGTGTTTCCGCCGCTGCGGATCGTGCCGGACCATACCACATTCGATTTCATGCAGTTCCGCCGGATCAGTTTTCCGATCTCGGCGATCCTGTCGATCGCGGCCATCGTGCTGTATTTCTCGCACGGCCTGAATTTCGGCATCGACTTCCGCGGCGGCACGCTGATGGAAGTGCAGTCGAAGTCGGGACCTGCGGATCTCGCCCGCATGCGCTCGACGCTGAACAGTCTTGGGCTGGGCGAAGTGCAGTTGCAGGAATTTGGCACGCCGCGTGACGTGCTGATCCGTCTGCCGCAGCAGGCTGGCGGCGACGCCCCGCAGCAGGCGGCCGTGCAGAAGGTGCGTGACGCGCTTGGCGACGGCGTCGATTACCGCCGCGTCGAGGTTGTCGGCCCGACCGTGCAGAGCGAATTGCTGGTGAAGGGCATTCTCGGCCTGTTCGCGGCCATTATCTGCATTCTGATCTATCTCTGGTTCCGGTTCGAATGGCAGTTCGCGCTCGGCGCGTCGATCGCCAACATCCACGATATCGTGCTCACCATCGGCTTCATGTCGGTGTTCCAGATCGACTTCGATCTCACATCCATCGCAGCGCTACTCACCATTCTCGGCTATTCGCTGAACGATACCGTCGTCATCTATGACCGTATCCGCGAGATGCTGCGCCGCTACAAAAAGATGTCGATGCCCGAACTGCTCAACATCTCGGTCAACTCGACGCTGTCGCGCTCGATCATCACCCACGTCACGGTGACGCTGGCGCTGCTCGCGCTGTTGCTGTTCGGCGGCAAGGCGATTCACTCCTTCACGGCCACCATGATGTTCGGCGTCGTTCTCGTCGGCACCTACACCTCGGTGTTCATCGCCGCGCCGATCCTGATCTATCTCGGCGTCGGCACGCACCGGCTCGAAGAGCCGGGCAAGGCTGAGAAGAAATAGGCGCATGATCCCGACCGGAACGGCCGCGTTACGAAAGTGGGAACCGGTTTTCGGAGAAGATCATGCGCGATCAGAAATTTTAGTCATGACCGCGGGCCAGCCTGAGGCGCCGCATTTCCCAAGGCTGGCGCCGATCGACGCCTATGGCAATGGCGGCTTCCGCTTTGCCGAGATGTCGCATCGCGGCTCGATCCTGTGCCTGCCGCAGGGCATGTGGGCCTGGCCGGTCACCGAGCCTGATGCCATCACGCTTCAGTCGCTTGCGAGCGCACTGGCCGTTTCCCACGACATCGACACGCTGATCCTCGGCACTGGGCGCGACATCTGGATGCCGCCTGCAAATTTGCGTGCGCATTTCCGTGAGCGGAGCGTCGTCATCGACGCGATGCAAACCGGCCCCGCCATCCGCATCTACAACATCATGGTCGGCGAGCGCCGCCGCGTCGCGGCCGCCTTCATCGCGGTTTCATGACAACGCCGGGCGAAGTCATATCCGCGCTGGTGCGCGAGGCCGACAAGGATCGCTTCATCGCATCCCTGTTCACGCCGGCTGACCAGCGCGATGACCTGCTCGCGCTCTACGCGTTCGACATCGAACTGGCGCGCATCCCGCAACTGGCGAAGCAGCAGATCGCAGGCGAAATCCGCCTGCAATGGTGGCGCGAGGCCGTCGATGGCTCCACCGCACATGAGGCGGAGGCCAACCCCGTCGCGAATGCGCTGATGCAGGTCGTCGCGCGACATGGCCTGTCGCGCGCCGCGCTGCAGGCCATGATCGACGCCCGCGGCAGCGAATTGTTTCCCGAGCCGTTTTCGACCACGGCCGACATGCTGGTCTGGTGCGACGGGCTTCATGCCGCGCAGTTGCGTCTGGCCGCGCGCATTCTCGATTCCGCGCGCGCCACGGACGCCGACGCGCTGGCCGTCGAAGCCGGACGCGCGCTGGGCGTGACGCAATTGCTGATGGGGTTCGCCGACCGCGCCGCCGCCGGCCAGTGCATTGTTCCGGTCGAGACGCTCGCGCATCACGGCGCGACGCCCGGCGATGTCACGGCCGGGCAGGCGACGCCGGGTGTGCTGGCGGCACTGTCGGATCTGCGCGCCCTTGCGCATGAACATCTCGCACGGGCCGAATTGCTGTGGCGCGCGACTCCCGTCTCGCTGCGCCCGGCTTTCCTGCAACTGGCGCTCGTCGGCCCAAGGCTGCGTTTGCTGCAGGACAGCAGGGCGACGCCTTATGCCAGCCGTGACGTCGCGCAGTGGCGTAGAATGTGGCGAATATGGCGGTTCACGCGTCAAATATGACTTCGCGACGGCCGTTGCGTCCCATTTTCACGTCGGGCGCTGAAAATCCGTGCAAATAAGGGGCATTGAGTGCTAGGCGGGAGTTCGCGCGCCACCCATGCAGGCGCGGCGACGCCCTTTCACAACGGATCCTGACCTTGGAAACTCAATCCGCTGCCGGCACCGAGCAGGACGCACGTCGCTGGATGCAACTTCTCGCCCGCTATCGCGAGCCCAATCACGCCCGCAGCGTTTTTGAGATCACGGTCACGCTTCTGCCGCTTGCCGCGCTGTGGGTGCTGGCATGGGCCGCCGTGCAGGCCGGATACTGGTGGCTTGCGCTTCCGCTCGCGGTGCCGAGCGCCGGGCTGCTGGTGCGGCTGTTCATGATTCAGCACGATTGCGGACACGGGACGTTCTTCCGTCATCGCCTCGCCAATGATTGGGTTGGCCGCGTCCTCGGCGTGCTGACGCTGACACCCTACGATACATGGCGGCGAAGCCATGCCGTTCATCACGCGACGTCGGGAAATCTCGACCGTCGCGGCATCGGCGACGTCGATACGCTCACCGTGCGTGAATATCAGGCGCGGTCGCGCTGGGGCCGGCTCGGCTATCGGCTCTACCGGCACCCCCTCGTGATGTTCGGCCTCGGTCCGACTTATCTGTTCGTCGCGCAGCATCGGCTGCCGATGGGCTTCATGCGGGCCGGTTGGCAGCCCTGGTTCAGCGCCATGGCGACCAACGCGGCCATCGCGCTTCTGGTCGGGACCCTGATCTGGCTTGTCGGGGTCGGAGCGTTCCTGCTCGTGCAGGTGCCGGTGACATTGCTTGCGGCCTCGATCGGCGTCTGGCTGTTCTACGTCCAGCACCAGTTCGAGCATACGCATTGGGACACCCCGCCGCAGTGGAACATGCACGAAGCCGCACTGCACGGCAGTTCCCACTATGATTTGCCGATGTTGCTCCGCTGGTTCTCTGCGAATATCGGCGTGCATCATGTGCATCATCTGTGCAGCCGCATCCCGTATTACCGCCTGCCGCGGGTGTTGCAGGACTATCCGGAGCTGCGCGGCATCGGTCGCCTGACACTGCTCGAGAGCTTCCGCTGTGTGCCGCTTGTGCTGTGGGATGAAGAGCAACGGCGGCTGATTTCATTTCGGGAAATGCACGCGCGGCGCGCAATCTAGCGCCGCGCGCCCGTCAGCCCCGGCGCATCTTATTCCTTCTGCAATCCCGCCTTCGCGATCATGTCGCCCCAGCGCGGCAGTTCGCTCTTGACCATCGCGTCAACGGCGGCCTGCGTCATCGGCTTCGGCTCGATGCCGATGGCCAGCATCCTCTGACGCACGGAGTCCGAGGTGCTGATCACCTTGGTGATCTCGGCGTGGAGCTTGTCCTGAATGGCCTTCGGCGTCTTGGCCGGCGCGAACACGGCGATCAGCGGCTCCGCGACCACATTGTAGCCAAGCTCCTTCATGGTCGGGATGTCCTTGAACACCTGTGAGCGTTCCGCCGACGTCGTCGCCAGAATGCGCAGCTTGCCGGCTTCGGCGTAGCCCTTCGCGCCCAGCGTGTCGGTGAACAGGATGCTCAGCCGTCCGCCGAGGAAATCGTTCTGCGCTTCGACCGCGCCCTTGTAGGGCACCTTGCGCAGCTCGATGCCGGTCGCACGCGCGAACGCCTCACCCGTCACCAGCACGAAGCTCTGCCAGTGGCCGTAGGTGAGCTTGCCCGGGTTCCGCCTTCGCCGCCTTGATGACGTCGTCGACCGTCTTGTACGGGCTGTCGGCCGGCACCACGAGCATGTACGGGCTCGATCCGATATTGGCGACCGGCACGAAATCGACCAGCTGGTCGTAGGGCAGTTCCTTCATCAGATGCGGGTTGAGCGAGAACACCGAGGAGCCCGCGAACAACAGCGTATGACCATCCGCCGCAGCCTTCGCGACAACGCCCGCGCCGATCGCGCCGTTGGCGCCGGGGCGTGCATCGACGACGACCGGCTGGCCCAGCGCCTTGGACAGGTCTTCCGACACCGCGCGCGCCAGCACGTCGGTGCCGCCGCCCGCGCCATAGGGCACGACCATGGTGACCGGCTTGGTGGGATAGGTCTGGGCCTTCGCATGGTGCGGCGCCAGCGCCGCAGAGGTGAGGGCGAGCGCGAGTGTCAGCCCGTGGATTTTGCGCATCATGTCGTGTCCTCCTTGAGTGTTCTTTGTTGTCGTCGTCGCAACGCGCGTCATCCGACGCGCGCGAATTTCTGGATCTGGTGGTTGAGGCACTGGTCCCAGGGCATGCGTTTGGTCTCGCCGCCGAAGGTGCCGGACACTTCGCTGACATAGAGGTTGCCGCGCGAGTCGAGCGCAAGTCCGTGCGGCGCGATGAAGTTGCCGGGCTTGGAGCGGTTGTTCTCGTCGTCACCCCAGCGCGCGACGACCTTGCCGTCCTTGCGGAAGATGGTGACGCGTCCGGGCAGGTCGTGGTCGGCGAAGCCGTTGCGGAACGATCCCTGGCCTTGCTCGATCGGCCGCCACAGTTCCGAGACGTAGATCAGCCCGTCCTTGTCGACGATCGGCATGGGTCGGGCGCCTGATGTCGGTCCACTCGTAGAGAAATTTGCCGTTGGTGTCGAAGAACTGCAGCCGGTCGTTCTCGCGGTCGCAGACGATGACGGTGCCGTCATTGTCGATGGCGATGCCGTGCACCAGATGAAACTGTCCCGGGCCCGTGCCGATCTCGCCCCACGACTTGATGAGCTTGCCGTCGGCGTTGAAATGATGAACGCGGCAGTTGCCGTAGCCGTCCGCCACGAAGATGTCGCCGTTCTTGGCGATGGCGGTGTTGCAGCAGCAATTGAACGGCCCGCCGACGCGCACCACGGTTTCGTTGTGATTGACCTTGTAGGGCGCTGCGGTGCGCAGATAGCCGGTGTCGGAGACGACGCCTTTGGTGCCCAGCGTGCGCTTCAGATTGCCGTCGAGATCGAAGATGCGCACGACGCTGTCGCCATTGTCGGTGGCGTAGATCACATCCTTGTGGATGGTCAGGCCGTGGGCGTTCTTGAAGACGCCGTCGCCCCATTTGGTGATGAAGCTGCCGTCGGCATTATAGACCATCATGCGGTCGCCGTGACGCGTGTGCAGATACACGCGGTCCTGGGAGTCGCAGGCGACAGCCGCGACATCGCGATGGGCGTATTCGTCGCCGGGCGGGCATTTATACCAGTCGGGGATGAGTTCGAAGCGAACGGATTCAATGGCCATGGTTCTCGCTCAGTCAGAGAGTTTCGCTCGTCGTCATTCCGGAAGTCGCGCAAGCGGCTATCCGGGATCGCATAGCCCCGTGATCCGTTATGCGGAAGAAACCGGGGTTCCATCGGATTCCGGGTATCGTCGCTACGCGACGCTCCCGGAATGACGCAGGCAGGGTGTCTGTATCCCGTATGGGGGCGTAAGACCGCAATGTTGCGCGTAAGGATAGTGGCCGATGCGAAGCGCTGGAAATTGCATTTCAGGTGGAAGCTATACCAATATCCATATAGCGACGCGGCGCGGCTTGCTGGCGTGCGTCGCACAATAAGATCGTCTGGGGTTCCAATGTCCGAGTTGAACAGCGCGTCGCGATGGTTTCTGGAAGCGCGGCTGAAGTTTCGTCATTTGCGCCTGTTCGTGGCGCTCGACGAGCATCGCAACATCGTGCGCGCGGCCGAGAGCATCGGCCTGTCGCAGCCCGCCGCCTCCAAGATGCTGGCGGATGTCGAGAAGGCCCTTGGCGCGCGCCTGTTCGAGCGCCTGCCGCGCGGACTTGAGCCCAATGAACTTGGCGACATCTTCATCCGCCGCTCGCGGCTGATCCTCTCCGAGCTCAACAAGGCCGGCAACGAATTCTTTGCGCTGCGCGGCGGCCATGCCGGCGTCGTCAATGTCGGCACCATCAGCGCGCCGGGGCTGGAGCTGATCGCGGGTGCGATCAACGCCACGCGCAAACAGAACCCGCAGGTCGAGATCTGGGTCGATGTCGGCACCACCGAATATCTCTTGAAGCGCGTCGCCGACACGACGCTCGATTTCGCCATCGGCTGGATCTCGCCGGATCTCGATCAGACCGTTTTCGAGGTCGATCTCATCCGCAACGAGAAGTTCAATTTCATCTGCCGCGCCGGGCATCCGATCCTGAAGAAGGCCGACATTCATTTGCGCGATCTCGTCGGCGCGGAATGGGTGCTGCAGTCGCCGGGCTCGCTGGTGCGCCACGCCGCGGATTCGCTGTTCATCGCCAACAAGCTGCCGCCGCCGGAGCGCGTCATCAACACCACATCGTTTATCTCGACGCTGGTGTTCCTGCGCGAGACGGACGCGATCTCGGTCGCCTCCACCGCCGTCGCCGGGCTGTTTGCCTCGCTCGGCGGATTTCAGATTTTGCCGGTCGCCGAGCCGTTCGGCTCAGAGCCGCTCGGCATCGTCAGTCGCGCCGGCGTCGAATTGCGCCCGACCGCGCGGGCTTTCCTGGATGCGGTGAAGCACGCGGTCGAGGATCGCCGCAAGGCGGACGAGGCGGCGTGAGTTTCTTGACGCGTGAAGGCCGCCAGCTCAACATGCCGTCAGCCTGAGGTGCCTCAATGCCTCGTCTGACGATCGCAGTGTTGATCGCTGCGCCGTCGCCGCCCTCTCACTGGCGGCAGGGCCGACGCATGCTCGAAGACCTGAAAGACAAGAAGCCCGTGCGTGTGATCTCGACGACGCGCGACGCGGCGGAGAAATCGAAAGCCGACATCGCGGGGGCGCGCAATCCGACCATCGGTGTGCCGCCGACCGATATCGTTGACGAAGGCACGCCTGTGGTTGGCTCGGGCGGCAGCGAGTTGCTCAGCAACAATCCGCGCTTCCGCGAAGCTTATATGGATCGGGGCGAGGTGTCGGTTTACACGCTCGAGTCCCAGCCGCAGCCGGGCGGATATGTCGGCGGCGCGTCGCCGTCACCGCGCGGCGGATTTTCTGGACCGCATGAACAGCCAGCGGCGCGGGCAGTAGCTTCACTCCGCCGCTTCGCTGCGCATCCCGCCTGCAATCCACATATCGATATCCGCCAGCGCGCGCGCACTCATCGCCTGCTTCTTGGCGACCGTCTTCTCGTTGCCGCGCAGGCGCGTGCCGTCGGCGTGCTTGGTCGGCGCCTGCGCCAGCGGCGGAAACAGGCCGAAATTGACATTCATCGGCTGGAACGAGCGCGGGCCGGCATCGATGGTCTCGATGTGGCCGCCGGTGATGTGGCCGAGCAGCGCGCCGAGCGCGGTCGTCGGCGGCGGCGGCGTCACGGTTTGTCGCCGTGGCGTTCGGCGGCGGCGAACGTCCCGCCAGCAATCCGATGGCGGCGGATTCGACATAGCCCTCGCAGCCGGTGATTTGGCCGGCGAAGCGCAGGCGCGGATCGGCCTTCAGCCGCAGCTGGTCGTCGAGCAGCTTCGGCGAATTGAGAAAGGTGTTGCGATGCAGTCCGCCGAGCCGGGCGAACTCCGCATTCTGCAAGGCCGGGGATCATGCGCAGGACGCGCGACTTGCTCGCCGTATTTCAGCTTGGTCTGGAATCCGACCATGTTGAACAGCGTGCCGAGCTTGTTGTCCTGGCGCAGTTGCACGACGGCGTAGGGCTTCGACTGTCGGGTCGCGCGGATTGGTGAGGCCGACCGGCTTCATCGGTCCGTGGCGCAGCGTCTCGCGGCCGCGCTCGGCCATCACTTCGATCGGCAGGCAGCCGTCGAAATAGGGCGTGTTCGCTTCCCATTCCTTGAAGTCGGTCTTGTCGCCGGCGATCAGCGCATCGACGAAGGCTTCGTACTGCTCGCGCGTCATCGGGCAGTTGATGATAGTCGGCGCCGGTGCCGCCGGGTCCGGCCTTGTCGTAGCGCGACTGGAACCAGGCGATCTCCATGTCGATGGAGTCGCGATGCACGATCGGCGCGATGGCATCGAAGAAGGCCAGCGCCGCTTCGCCGGTCAGCGCCGCGGATGGCGTCGGCGAGGCCGGCGAGGTCAGCGGTCCGGTCGCGATGATGACGTTGTCCCATTCGGCCGGCGGCAGCGCCGCGACTCTCGCCGCGCTCGATCGTGATCAGCGGATGACTGTGCAGCGCCGCGGTGACGGCGTCCGAGAAGCCGTCGCGATCGACCGCGAGCGCGCCGCCGGCCGGCACCTGATTGGCGTCGGCCGCGCGCATGATCAGCGAGCCGAGGCGGCGCATTTCCTCGTGCAGCAGGCCGACGGCGTTGTGTTCGGCGTCGTCGGAGCGGAACGAGTTCGAGCAGACGAGTTCCGCGAAGCCGTCGGTCTTGTGCGCTTCGGTCTTGCGCGTCGGGCGCATTTCGTGCAGCATCACGGGGATGCCGCGGCTGGCGATTTGCCAGGCGGCTTCGGAACCGGCGAGGCCGCCGCCGATCACATGAACGGGAGTGCGGTTTAACGAAGTGGTCATGGGCAAAGACCTAAAGCTAGAGTGCGACTTGTGCAAACGCCCGGAATGGATTTTCAGCCGATGCGTGCCCGATTTTCGACGTTTTTGCTGATTGCGGCGTGTGTGTTGCCGGGCGGTGTTGCCCGGGCGCAGTCTGGCGACAGTTTTGCGGATTTTCGTGACGAGTTGCTCCGGCGAGCGATGACGCCCGGTGCCGTCGTCTTGTGCCACGGCTTCAATTGCCTCTATCGCGATGAGGTCGTTTTCTCGGACGAAGATCTTGCCGCGATCAAGAAGCTGATGCGTCCGGGCAAGAAGCCGTCCGCCGAGGCGGAGCGTGTCGCGGTCGGCAATGTCATCGCATGGTTCGACCGTCGCGTCGGCCCGGAGATCGGCTCCGCGCGGTCATGTCGCCCAGGCGAGTTTCTCTCACTCAGGCGAGCGCGGCCAGTTCGATTGCATCGACACCACCCACAACATCACGCTGATGCTGCGCCAGCTTCAATTGATGGGGTTGCTGGTCCATCATCGCGTGGCCCAGCCGGTCAGCCGCATCAAGCCGCACACCACCGCCGTGTTGCGCGACAGAAAAACCGGTGTGCAGTGGGCGGTCGATGGCTGGACGCGCGGCTATGGCGAGGTGCCGGATATCATGCCGGTCAGCATCTGGATGGACGCAGAATACCCGCCGGTGCGATGACACCCGCCGCCTATCACATGCACGCGAGTCCAGCGCGTTGGGCTTGTTCGAACGCCGGTAAGGCCGCTAGAACGATCCATTGGGATTGGCTCGTTTTCAGTGGCGGACAGACGTTTGCGCGCTCGTTTTTTAAGGTATTTCCCGGCGGCGATTTTGCTTGTGGCCAGCCTTTCAGCTGTCGCTGAAGACATCGATGGCGCATTCGCTGACCGCGACGATTTGCTGAAACTGCCGGTCACGCCGGGCGTGGTCGTCATGTGCCACGGCTTCAACTGCCTGTTCCGTGATGAGGTGGTGTTCACGCCCAAGGACATCGCCGAGATTCAGAAGCTGATGGGCCCGGCCAAATCTGTTCCGGCCAAATCCGCGGCAAAGACGCCGGCCGGCAAAAAGTCTGCGGCCATAGGGTCCGATATTGCGGCAGAGGCGGCCGCAGAGCGCCTCGCCATCGGCAAGGTCATGGCCTGGCTCGATCGCCGGGCCGGTCCGCAACTCGGCACCGTCGGACATGTGGCGCAGGCGGGGTTTGCGCATTCCGGCCAGCGTGGCCAGTTCGATTGTATCGACACCACCCACAACACCACGCTGATGATGCGGCAGCTGATCGCGTTGGGCCTGATCGTTCATCATCGGGTCACGGAACCGGCCAGCCGCTCCGATCCGCACACCACGGCCGTGATCTTTGAAGGAGCCACCGGCACGCACTGGGTCGTCGATGGCTGGACGCGCGGCTATGGCGAGGTGCCGGACATCATGCCGCTGAGCGTCTGGATGAGGTCAAGCCCGCCGCCATTGTCGGAGCCCGCGGTGCGCTCCGTGCCCCTGGGCTGGGCGCAGCCGCCGGGAATCGATCAGGCCGCGCCATAGAGCGACGCCCTGAGTGACGTAAAATGGCCCCCAAAAAGCGAAAGCGCCCGCTGAGGGCGGGCGCTGTCCGAATGCGTCAGTGTGGAGGTCTTAAGTCTGACGCGCTCAGCGCTTGGCGAAGCCTGCAGCAGCGACGCGCGGGATGTCGGCGCGGGTGATGCCGATATCGGACAATTCACGGTCGTTGAGGCGGCTGAGTTCCTGGAGGTTCCGGTTGAAATCCCGGTAGTCCTGCAGGAAGCGTACGATTGCGAGCAGCATGTTCGTTCTCCTGTGAAGCCTGCGGGTTTTTCGCCCCCAGGTTTGTTGTGAACCCAGATATACGCTCACCAGTTCATGCTTGGTACTCTGAATGTTGCGGTGCAGCTAAGCGCTGAGCGCATGACTTAGGTAAGGTTTTATTAAAAATGGTAACATGGTCGGAAATGATTGTTTTTCCCGAGAAATGCTACCATTCCAGCTCAATATTTGGCCACAATATCCAAAAATCTGGAAAACTCAGCATTCACTCGGCGGTCACATTCAAAGTCGCTGTACGTGATTCGGGCCTCAAAGCCTTAATATTTGGCGGTCTTTCCCGAGCCGCGAGCGTCTTTGTTATGCAATAAAGCTGTTACGTAGGCGCTTCTTCTCTGCACCGCAAAATACAAGTGAACAGGAAATCATTGTTACGGCATTCCAGCGCTTTGATTTAGGTCATCGACGCTTTGGCGGGCTCATGCGAAGAGGAGCCCATGCGGGCGATTCTTGAAACAGTTCCTGGGGCTCCTGGCGGTCTACGTGATCGCGCTTCAGGCTGTGCTCGGCGTCTGGGCCGGGGCGGCGCTAGGCGGGCGTCGCTGTCGATCCGCTGGCCGTTCTGTGCCGTACGGTGTCCGACAGCCCGGCTGCGCCCGAGCAAACGCCCAATTCGCATCGCGTCGATTGTGTCTGCGCCTCGTCGTGCTCGCATATGTCGATGGGCGCGCTGGTGAGACGCCGCGCCGGTGCCATCGTCGCCCGCGCATGCGGTTGCGATTCGCGCGCCGGTTCTCATTGCTGCCGAGAGCGGCGTTGTCCGGCACGGCTCGGCGCAACCGCGCGCGCCGCCGATGGACGTCTGACCTGCATTTCGTTTCGCACGTCTGACTTCTCTCGAAGGATCATTTCCATGTTGCGTCTGTCGCGCGGCCCGTTGTGGCCGCTGTTCGCATTTTCCGTCCTGCTGCTGCTTGCCGTGCCTGCTGGCGCGCAGCATGCGGCGCAAACGTACAAGGCAGGCAGCCTGACCATTGACGCGCCATGGACGCGCGCCACGCCGGGCAGTGCGAAAGTCGCCGGCGGCTATGTGCGTATCGCCAATGACGGCAGCGCGCCGGATCGCCTGGTCGGCGGCAGCGCATCCATTGCCGGCCGCATCGAGATTCATGAGATGTCGCTCACGGACGGCATCATGCGCATGCGTCCGCTTAAGGACGGTCTGGAGATCAAGCCTGGTGCGAGCGTCGAGCTGGCCCCGGGCGGCTATCACGTGATGTTCATGGATCTGAAGCAGCGGCTCAAAGAGGGCGAGAGCTTCAAGGCGACGCTGCAATTCGAGAAAGCGGGGGCCGTCGATGTTACGTTCCGCGTCGGCAGTGTCGGCGAGGGCGCAGGTGGGGCGAAGCACGGCCACTAGTCTGTTGCCGTCTCTCAAATGCAAAGGGCCCGCTAAAGAGCATGATCCGACCGGTACGGCCGCGTTAGCGCAAAGTGGGAACCGGTTTTCGGACAAGATCATGCTCAAACAAGTGCAAGCACGGATTGAAATGCAAAGGGCCCGCTGATTGAGCGGGCCCTTAGTTTTTTTGGAGTCGCTTCGGTCTTAGCGCGCAACTTCAAGAGACACCGCCTTGATGTCGGAGCGCGACAGGCCGATATCGGAAAGCATGCGGTCGTCAAGCTGCATCAGCGCGCGTTCGGTGCGCCGTGCCAGCATGTAAGTGCGGATCGCGTGGATCAGAGACGTCAGGATCATGATTTAATTCCTTCTATCGAGAATGGCGGGCCTTGTGGCCGCGCCGTGCTGCAACTTTGACGCTGCGAATCCCGAACTGGTTCAAGGGTTTTCGACGCTTTTTGCGGTGGAATGGCACCGATTTCCGGTGGGCTTCACGCCATCGTCACCCAATCGTTAACGCTCTGCCATCGAGGTCTTGCAGCGTGCGCTTCTCAACAATGGAGGGGTGTCATGATGTTCAGGATTTCAATTGCCGTGACGTTGGCGAGTGCCGCGTTGATCGGCACGGCCGTCGCCGATCAGCAGTTTCCGGCGAAGCTCGTCGGTCACGCCATGCTGCCGGCGGCCACCTTTCTCGAAGCGCCGGAAGATGCGCCGGAGGATCTGCGCACGTCCGGCAAATACACGACCGGCCGCAAGGTCGACGGCGATCGGCAGCATCATGGGCAAGTCGGCCGATCGGCCGACCGGCATGTCGGTGCCGTTCAAGGGCCAGCCTTTGCAGGGCCACTCGGGCATCAAGACGATGCCGGATGGAAGCTTCTGGGTCATCACCGACAACGGCATGGGCTCGCGATACAACTCCGCCGACTCGATGCTCTATCTCAACCGCCACAAGATCGATTGGGCTTCGGGCAAGGTCGAGCGTCAGGAAACCGTGTTCCTGCACGATCCCGACCGCAAGGTGCCGTTCCGCATCGTGCATGAGGATACGCCGAAGCGTTATCTCACCGGCGCCGATTTCGACACCGAGGGCTTTCAGATCATCGGCGATACTTTCTGGATCGGCGACGAGTTCGGTCCCTATCTGATCAAGGCCGACAAGAACGGCAAGGTGCTCGGCGTGTTCGAGACCATGGCCGATGGCAAGCCGGTGCGTTCGCCCGATCACTACGCCGTGCAGTCGCCCGGCGCGCCGGGTGCAAGCTACACCAACGTCAATCTGCGCCGCTCGAAGGGCTATGAAGGCTTCGCCGCCTCGAAGGACGGCAAGTTCATCTATGGACTTCTCGAAGGCACGATCTTTGATGCCGAGAAGAAGGACTGGGAAAAGGTCGACGGCAAGGATGCCGCGCGCATCCTCGAGTTCGATGTCGCGGCGGAGAAGTTCACCGGCCGCTACTGGCACTATGCGCTTCGAGCAGAACGGTCACGCCATCGGCGACTTCAACATGATCGACGGCACCACCGGCCTGATCATCGAGCGCGACAATGGCGAAGGCACTGCCGACAAGGCCTGCCCGGCCGGACAGCGCGGCGAGGGCTGCTTCGCCGATATCGCCAAGTTCAAGCGCATCTACAAGATCGAGCTGAGCGATGCCAATGTCGGCAAGCCGGTGCGCAAGATCGCCCATATCGACCTGATGAAGATTCAGGACCCCGACAAGAAGGCGCGCAAGCCGCTCAATGACGGCGTTCTCACATTCCCGTTCTTCACCATCGAGAACGTCGATGTCGTCGATGCCAGGCACATCATCGTCGGCAACGACAACAACCTGCCGTTCTCGACCAGCCGCGAACCGAACAAGGCGGACGACAACGAGTTCGTCCTGCTCGAGGTCGAGCATTTCCTGCAAGCGAAGTAGTCTTTCGTCGCGTATGTGTTGCCCTGCCGGCTGGCCCCCGCCGGCAGGGTGTGTTTTGAGAACGTTGACGGCATTCGGGGGCCTCGCGAATTAATCCTCCGTCATTCCGGGGCGTCGCTTTAGCGACGAACCCGGAATCGATAACTCCCAGTCTTTCCGTATAATCGATGCAGGGGTTATCGGATTCCGGATAGCCGCTTTGCGCGGCTTCCGGAATGACGGAGGAAAGTCTTTCAATCCGATCGCTGAGCCGGCAGGGCGCGTTTTACTTCTTCGTCAGCGCCGGATTGGCGGCACGCACCTCGCGGAAGCGGGCGAGCATTTTCTCGAAGCCCGCATTCAACGCCGTCTCGATCTCGGGGCGATCCTCCAGCCGCGACAACAGAAGTCGCGGCGGCTTCGATGGTCGATAGCCCGTCGGCGCGCGGCTCGCGGCGCAATTGCCCGTAACGCGACGGGCGTCGCGGCCCCAAAATGACGCGGCGGCATTTCAGCATCCATGCATTGCGCCACCACAGCGCCTTGGCCTGGCTCCATGTGCCGTCGAGCAGGATCACGACCTTCGATCGCGCGCAGACCGCTGTCCTGGTCGGGCAGCGCCTCGCCCTTGCGATTGAGGACGACCACATCGCGCCCCGGCGCGAGATCCTTGGCTTTTGAGGAGCCGAGATAGAGCACCGCCCAGCGGTTGGCTTCCACCGGGCGGCCCACAACCTTGGGCGAGGGGCCAGGACAGGCCGATTTTCAACGACGCGCGGGCCAGATGCTCGACGGCGAGGCGGGCCGAGCCGAGTGTACGGTCCTGCTCCTGCGGATGCTGCAGGATGATCAGTTCGACGCGGTTGTCGATTTTCTCGATGCCGTCGCAGACGCACAGCGCGAGCGGCTTGAGGCAGCGCGGGCAGGTGGCATCTGCTGAGGGGAGAGTCGGCTCCATCGGCTGTCTATAAAGTGTTTTCAAGCGAAGTGGGACCCGGTTCGCGTAAAGAAAACACGTCAGGGAAAAATCATTGACCTGTGGGTCGGCAATGCCGAAGCGTTCCGCACAGGCTGACCCTGCTATAAGGCGCGCAACCGATTGAGAATCGACTGGGGGAGACTGCGATGAAAGCCGATGAAGTCGCCGATATGATGGACACCGAGGCCTCGGATAACCGCTTCAAACAGCGCGCCGCGGTTCTGATCGCCGTGCTGGCGATGGCGCTCGCCATCACCGGCCTGGGCGGCTCCAACGCCGGCAAGGAGGCGGTCAACAACAACATCCTCGCCTCGAACCTCTATTCGTTTTTTCAGGCCAAGAACATGCGCCAGACGTCCTTCGCGCTGGCCGCCGACCAGATCGAACTCGGCGCGCTGAACGATCCGGCGCTGTCGGCTGAGTCCAAAACCGCGCTGCGCGCCAAGGCCGAGCAATACCGCAAGACGGTCGCGCGCTACGAGTCCGAACCTGAAACCGGCGAGGGCAAGAAGGAACTGATTGCGCGTGCGCAGGTGTACGAAAAACTGCGCGATCACGCGCTGAAGCAGGATCCGTATTTCGACTACGCCGAAGCCTTGCTGCAGATCGCCATCGTTCTGATTTCGGTGTCGATCGTCGCCAATTTGGCGTGGCTTGCCGGTTTCGGCGCATTGCTCGGCGGCGTCGGCGCACTGCTCACGATCAACGGCTTCTTCCTGCTGGTCGCGATACCTGGATTGGGTTGAAACCTACGTCGTGGGCTCGCCGTCCCAAGTCGGCTGACGCGGATGGACGTAGTCCTTGAAGTCCGCGAAGTCCTTCCAGCCCGGCTCGGGCGCGATGTGCCCGGCTTGCGGCGCGTAGATCGAGGGCTCGACGAGCTGCATGTTTGGAATGTAGCGCGGGCAGTTGGGAAAGATCGCGCGCGCCGTGACGCGCACGATCAGCTGAGCGCCGACGGTCTCGCTCATCAGCGGATCGGTGCGGCTCACTGTTGCCGTGCCGTTGACGCGCAGCCGTTGCGGTTTGCCGTGCAGCGCGATGAACAGCAGCCCGACATTCGGATTGACCGCGATGTTGCCCAGGCTCTTGAACATGCCGTTGCCGTCATAGTCGGGAAACGCCAGCTCTGACGGGCCGACGACGCGCACGAATCCCGGCTGCCCGCCCTTGAACGAGCAGTCGGGCCGGCCGTCGGCGTCGGCGGTCGCCAGAAAGAAATAGATCGCGCTGCCGATGAAGGCCTTGTCGTCGTCCGTGAACGCGGTGCGCGTCAGCTTCTCTTCGAGCCGGTCGGAAATCCGGCGGCTGTCGAAGGCGATCCTGCAGGCGCGCGATTGCCGTCGTGATACATGATGGTGCCGGTCATGGGCCGTCTCCATGTATGAAGACCGACCCTACCAAATCCGCGATGCCCTGCGAAGGCGCTTAAAGCGCCTTAGACGGTTGTTGCCGCCTCGGGATGCTTCTGCAGATAGGCGGCGATGAAGGGGCAGGTCGCCTTGACCTTCAGGCCGCGTGCCGTTGGCGTCGGCCAGCACAGCCGCCGCGAGCTTGGAGCCGATGCCGCGTCCGCCCAGTTCCTTGGGCACCAGCGTGTGCGTGAAGTCGATCACGCCCGGCGCGAGCTTGTACTCGGCGAACGCCGTGTGGCCGTCTTCGACAAGCTCATAACGGGAGCGGGCGGGGTTGTTGGTCACGTCACTCATGCCTTGAACCTCACTCCGCCGCTTCCGATGCGCTTTTCTTAGCTTTGATCTTTCGCTTCAGCACCGGCGCCAGGAATTTGCCGGTGTAGCTGCGCGGCGACTTGACGATATCCTCCGGCGGTCCCCACGCGACGATCTCGCCGCCGCCGTCGCCGCCTTCGGGGCCGAGATCGATCACCCAGTCCGCCGTCTTGATGACTTCGAGATTGTGCTCGATGACGACGACGCTGTTGCCCTGCGCCACCAGCTCGTGCAGCACTTCCAGCAGCTTGGCGACGTCGTGGAAATGCAGGCCCGTCGTCGGCTCGTCGAGAATGTAGAGCGTGCGGCCGGTGGCGCGCTTCGACAGTTCCTTGGCGAGCTTGACGCGCTGCGCCTCGCCGCCCGACAGCGTCGTCGCCTGCTGGCCGACATGGATGTAGCCCAGCCCCACCTGCTGCAGCGTTTCGAGGATGGTGCGGATGCGCGGCACGGCCTTGAAGAAATCCGTCGCCTCGTCCACCGTCATGTCGAGCACGTCGGCGATGGATTTGTTCTTGAACAGCACGTCCAGCGTTTCGCGGTTGTAGCGCTTGCCCTTGCAGGTGTCGCAGGTGACGTAGACATCCGGCAGAAAGTGCATCTCGATCTTGATGACGCCGTCGCCCTGACAGGCCTCGCAGCGCCCGCCCTTGACGTTGAACGAGAAGCGCCCCGGCTCGTAGCCGCGCGCCTTGGCCTCGGGCAGGCCTGAGAACCATTCGCGGATCGGCGTGAACGCGCCGGTATAGGTCGCCGGATTGGAGCGCGGCGTGCGTCCGATCGGCGACTGGTCGATGTCGATGATCTTGTCGATATGCTCCAGCCCCTCGATGCGATCGTGCAGCGCCGGCGCCTCGCTCGAATTGTTGAGCTTGCGCGCGATGGCGCGATAGAACGTGTCGATCAGCAGCGTGGATTTGCCGCCGCCGGAGACGCCGGTGATGGCCGTGAACAGCCCCAGCGGAATTTCGGCGGTGACGTTTTTCAGATTGTTGCCGCGCGCATTGATGACCTTGATGGTGCGGCGATGGTTCGGCGGGCGCCGCTCGGGCACCGGAATGCCTTTCTCGCCGGTGAGATATTGTCCCGTCAGCGAGGCCGGATTGTTCATGATGTCGGCGGGCGTGCCGCGCGCGATGATGCTGCCCGCCATGGATGCCGGCGCCGGGGCCGACATCGACGACGTAGTCCGCCAGCTGAATCGCGTCTTCGTCGTGCTCGACCACGATCACGGTGTTGCCGAGGTCGCGCAGCCGCTTCAGCGTTTCCAGCAGTCGCGCATTGTCGCGCTGGTGAAGTCCGATGGAGGGCTCGTCGAGCACATAGAGCACGCCCGTCAGCCCCGAGCCGATCTGCGAGGCGAGGCGAATGCGCTGGCTCTCGCCGCCCGACAGCGTGCCGGAGGCGCGCGCCAGCGTCAGATAATCGAGGCCGACATCGAGCAGGAAGGCGAGCCGCTCGCGGATTTCCTTGAGGATGCGCGCCGCAATCTCGTTCTGCTGCTTGTTGAGAAGCTTCGGCACCGCCTCGAACCAGGCGCCGGCAGCGCGCACGGAGAGTTCGGAGATCTCGCCGATATGCTTGGTGCCGACCTTGACGCACAGCGCCTCCGGCTTCAGCCGGTAGCCGCTGCAGGCTTCGCACGGGATGTTGGTGAAATACTTCGCCAGATCCTCGCGCGCCCACTCGCTCTCGGTCTCGTTCCAGCGCCGCACGATGTTGGTGGCCACGCCCTCGAACGGCTTCTTGGTGTCGTAGGAGCGCACGCCGTCTTCGTAGGAGAACTTGATCTCGTCCTCGTCGGAGCCGTCGAGGATCACGGCCTGCACCTTCTTGGGCAGGTCGCGCCAGCGCGCGTCGAGCGAAAACTTGTAGTGCTTGGCCAGCGCCTGCAGCGTCTGCATGTAATAGGGCGACGACGATTTCGCCCATGGCGCGATCGCGCCCTTGCGCAGCGTCTGCGTCCTTGTCCGGAATGATCAGCTCGGGATCGACATGCTCCTCGACGCCGAGGCCGCCGCAGGCGGGGCAGGCGCCGTAGGGATTGTTGAAGGAGAACAGCCGCGGCTCGACCTCGGGAATCGTGAAGCCGGAGACCGGACAGGCGAATTTCTCCGAGAACAGAATCCGCTCGGGCCCACTTTTGTCGTGGATCTTCGCCGTCTTCTTGTCGCCCTTGGCGTCGCCCTTCGCCTCGTTCTTGGCCGCCTCGACCGCCGCCGTGTCCGCGAACTCGATCACCGCCAGCCCTTCGGCCAGCTTCAGCGCGGCCTCGAAGGATTCGGCGAGGCGCTGCTTCATGTCGTCGCGCACGACGATGCGGTCCACCACCACGTCGATGTCGTGGTTGAGCTTTTTGTCGAGCGCGGGCACCGACGCCAGTTCGTAGAACTTGCCGTCGATCTTGACGCGCTGGAATCCCTTCTTGAGATACTCGGCGAGTTCCTTTTTGTATTCGCCCTTGCGGCCGCGCGCGACCGGCGCGAGCAGATACAGCCGCGCGCCCTGCGGCAGCGCCAGCACGCGATCGACCATCTGCGACACGGTCTGGCTTTCGATCGGCAGTCCCGTCGCGGGCGAATAGGGCACGCCGGCGCGCGCCCACAGAAGGCGCATGTAGTCGTAGATTTCGGTGACGGTGCCGACCGTCGAGCGCGGATTCTTCGAGGTGGTCTTCTGCTCGATGGAAATGGCCGGAGAGAGGCCGTCGATCTGGTCGACGTCCGGCTTCTGCATCATTTCGAGGAACTGGCGCGCATAGGCCGACAGCGACTCGACGTAGCGGCGCTGGCCTTCGGCATAGATTGTATCAAAAGCGAGCGACGACTTGCCCGAGCCCGACAGTCCGGTGAACACCACCAGCTTGTCGCGCGGGATTTCGAGATCGACGTTTTTGAGGTTGTGCTCGCGCGCGCCACGAATGGAGATGACGCGGCCGGCCGCAGCCCTGCGGCTCGATTTCAATACTTCGTCCATCGCGCAAAATTCCAAATGCGCTGGCCGGGCGGGTGCCGGACCTGCGTCGGGATGTCAGATAGTCGTCGTTTGGAACATAGCAAGAACAGCGCCGCGATGCCAGCGTCGCAGCCCCGTAATTCACCGGAAAACAGATAAGCCCTTTGGGACAATAGAAAAGCCCCGCAACAGGGCGTTTTCTTGACTGGCGGAACAAGATCCCCACATCGCCGTTATTGCGGAACGGGATCCAGGTTTTCGTATCCAGGTATTCGTCATGAAGATGCTTGCGGGATATCTGCTGGCGATCGTGCTGCTGGTTGGCGGCTATCTTGGCGCGCTCAATTGGCTGACGACGGAACCCGCGACGACGACGGCGCGAAAATCTCAGCCGATAAACGTCGTCAAGGTGATCGTCGACAAGGCCGAAGCCGAGCCTGTGAAGGCGAGCGAAGAGGTCGTGACATTCCCCGAAGCTCCACCGCGTCCGGCCGTTGTTGCCGAAACGACTGCGGATCAATCGACACGAAGCAGCCATCAGGAAACGAAATCGGCCATCGTCCCCAGCGGCCCGTCGCCGACCTCGGCGTTTGCGCGGTTTCAGCCCGAACCCAAAGCGCCGGTTCGCACCGCCAAAAAGAAAAAGACCGCGCCGCGCTACGAGATGATGATCCAGCGCACGGTTCAGCTGCCCGACGGTCGCGTCATTCAGAAGCTGATCCCGCTGTCGCGCAAGGAAGCGGACGCTTTCGCCCAGTATCGCTAGGCCTCACAAGTTCTGGCGTGACTGAAACAGCCCGGCGCAAAGCCGGGTTTTTTCTTGTCAGTTCAACTCTGGTCCCAGCGCTTGCGATTTCATGCGACGTCGCCGACTATTTCTGCCCAATATTTTAATCCGGATATCAAAATGCGACCTCACATCATCTGCCACATGGGCACCTCCGTGGACGGCGGCCTTCATCCCAGCAAGGCCACCGTCGCCGCTTCGGGCGTGTCGCTCGAGGCATTGCGCAGTCACTATGAACGGATCCACGACAGCTTCGGCGCCGATGGCTGGATCGTCGGACGCAAGACCATGAGCGAAATGGCGAAGGGCACCGAGCGGCTCATCGCCGACGCGCCGAAACTCCCGCGTCAGGCGCATGTGGCCGAGCGCGGAGGCCGCAGCCTCGCCATCGCTATCGATCCCTTAGGCCGCGCGCATTACGGCAAGGACAATGTCGGCGGCGATCACGCCGTCGCTGTTCTCGGCGAGCAGGTGTCGGACGCCTATCTCGCCGAACTGCGCCAGGACGGCGTGTCCTATATCTTTGCAGGTCCGAAGGGCGACGATCTCGCCGGTGCCTTGGAGCAAATCGCTTCGCTGTTCGGAGCCAAAACGCTGTTGCTGGAAGGCGGCGGCCGCATCAATGGCGCGTTCTTCAAGCACAGGCTGATCGACGAATTCAGCACGCTGGTCCGCCCGGCCATGGACGGCCTCGCCGGCCGGCAAACCATTCTCGATTACGACAGCGAGGATGGCGAACGTCCCGGCGTTGGGCAAGCGCTGCGTCTCACGCATTGCGAAGTGCTGGAAGGCGGCACGGTGTGGCTGCGCCACAAGGTCGAGCCTGCGCCGGCTTCGTGAGGCGACAAGCCCGCAGCGCTCACGACAACAAAAAGCCCGGCGTGCAGCCGGGCTTTTAAATCCAGTCGGACTGGAAAGATCAGAACTTGTAGTTGAGCGTCAGGCGCACGATGTCGGCGCTGAAATCCGGTGTCGAGGTGAAGGTGTTGAGCGTAATGGCATTGAACCGGCTTGCTTGCCGTGCCGTCACGGACACCGAGTCCAGGTCGATGTGGAGATACTCGACGCCGACGCGCCAGTTGGACGTCAGCGCGTAGTCGATGCCGACGCCGGCCGCCCAGCCGAAATTCGTCTCGGATGTGGAGCCGGCAAACGTCACCGGACCCAGGCCGTTATTGGGGTTGCTCTGGAACGTGTTGGCTTTGACTTCGCCATAGGCGAGACCGGCGGTGCCGTAAACGAGCAGGCTGGGGCTGACGAGCACGCCCAGTCGTCCGCGCACGGTGCCGAACCAGTCGATGCTTGCTGTGTTGGATTGGGCGTTGTTGTTGAAGCCCACGAGGTTCGCAGCAACGGCGGTCGCGGAGTCCTTCATGCCGGAGGCCTGAATATCGGCAACCAGACCGAACACCAAAGTTGACGAGATCTGCCAGTCGTAACCGATCTGCAAACCGCCGATCGCGCCACTCGGCGTCACGCCCGGAAGCACGTTGCCGCCGGCTGCGAAGAACGCGGCGTAGCCGCCGATGTCGACATCGCTGAACGAGGTGTAGCGGCCGCCTGTGTCGCCGCCCCAGCCGTATCCGACGTTGCCGCCGATATACAAACCGGTCCAGCTCGGTGCAGCCATCATTGGCGCCTTGACCGGCATGCGCATGTCTGCGGCGAGAGCGGGAACAGCGATAACAGCGCCGATCAGTGACAGCGCGCCAACAACAACTTTCTTCATCGCATTCCCATTCCCAGATAAGCGCCGCAACTCACATCGAATCCCGGCCAGCAAGTTCGCTATCACTAGGCTTATCCGCGGGCTTTGGCTGTGCCTTTACAGCCACTACCTGCGACAAACTGCGCAAGCGTCATGAAGTCATTCGATGATGCGTGTGCACCAACGAAAAAGCCCGGCACGAGGCCGGGCTTTTGCATCCAGTCGGACTGGAAAGATCAGAACTTGTAGCCGAGGCCGAGCAGCAGCGTGTGGGTCTGCACTTCGATGTCGGCGGTGGTGACGAAGCCGTTCGTGCGCGGGCTGCGGAACGCGGCGTTCCAGGTGCCGAGGTCGGCATAGCGATATTCGGCGCGGCCGATCCAGTTGCCCCACAGGCGTCCTTCAAGGCCGAGGCCAAGGCTCCAGCCTGACAGCGTATCGGAGTCGGAAGCAGTGTAGGAGCCGCCGGCTGTCGTGGCGCCGAGCACCACGAGCGGACAGGTCGCCGCGCTACAGGTCAGGCTGGCCTCAACATGCTGCCAGGCGAATCCGCCGGTGCCAAACAGCATCCAGTCGGGCGTCAGCAGATAGCCGATGCGCGCGCGCAGGCCTGCATCCCAGGTGTGTTGAACGCTGGTGGAGTTGGTCGTCACGCCGGCAGCGGTGACGCCGGGAATGAAGCCCTGCGACTTGCTGCCGTCGGCCCAGGCAAGATCGCCTTCGATGCCGACGACCCATTTCGGAGAGACGAGGAAATTGTATCCGCCATAGATGCCAGCGCGGAAGGTCGAGCTGTCATAGGAAGACGAAGCAGTCGCCGGGAACGGCACGGTCGGCGCGCCAAGCCCGGGAACGCCGATGCCCGTCGTGCGCCAATCGATATCTGCGGAGCGCGCGCCAAGCGAGCCGCCCAGATAGAAACCTTGCCAGGTGAAGGCCGAGACGGGCGCCATCAGCGGTGCCTTGGTCGGCATGCGCATGTCGGCGGCGGTGGCGGGAACGCTGAGCGTGGCGGCGGCGGCAAGCGACAATGCGCCGAGCAGGATCTTCTTCATAACGGTCACCCCAAACAGTAAAGCCAGCGTCCCCTGACTTGGTGGAACTTATATGAGGCGGAAGGTCGCGGCTGTCACCCGCGAGCAACATCCCACCGGAAAATGCTGTGCATCTCGGGCAGGTTTGATTGGCGGCGCCAAGGGCCGGGCTTCGGAGGGGTGTCGGCCCCGCGGCGTCACATCCCAAACGGCTCCAGACAGCAAAAAGCCCGGCCTCTCGGCCGGGCTTTCCGTTCGTTCAAATCGACCGGGCTATTAGCGCGCCCAGTTGAAGCGGTAGTTCACACCGAGCTTGACGGTGTGGATGTTGTTGTCGACGTTCGCGCCCACTGCAAACGGGCCCGGGCCGACCAGCGTCGTGTTGCCGAAATCGTAGTACTGGTACTCGAGCTTGGCCGTCCATGACGGGGCGAACATGTATTCGAGGCCCGCGCCGAGGGTCCAGCCGGTGGAGCTGCTGCCGCCGGTGAACGCGCCGGGGACGCCGGCGATCAGGAGGGTGTACTCGTCGTTGGTCCACGCCGCGCCGCCCTTTACGTAGAGCAGGCCGGGACCCCAGGTGTAGCCGAGACGGCCGGTGACCGAACCGAGCCAATCGGCCTCACGGTTCAGAGCGAAGCCCGGAGCCGTCCAGCTGTTGTCGCCATCAACCCAGCTGAGCTGGCCTTCGATACCGGCAACCCAGTTCGGAGCGAACTGATAGTCAAAGCCGATCTGAGCGCCGAAAAGGAAGCCGTCACCGTCATTGCCGCTGAAGCCCGGCAGGCCGAGATCGCTGTCGCCACCGAAGCCGTAACCCGCGTGCAGACCGAGATAGAGACCGGTCCAGCTATAGAGCGGGGCATAAACCTGCGCAGGAGCCTTAACCGGCATGCGCATATCAGCAGCAACCGCCGGCGAAAGGCCGAGGGCCACAACTGCGACCGTTCCCAGCAAAAACTTCTTCATCGTGTTCTCCAGTTCTTTCTGTTCTTGTTTGCCGCCCCCCACTTTGCGAGCCGTGCAAATGCGGGAGGGCCATCCACCACCGGGTCTCTGCCCGATCCGTATGCAAATCTTATAACGCGGATCGATCGGAAATACCGTCTCCGGAATGCAACACTCCGCGGGAAAGCGCAGCGGCTAAAATTAGAAATTTGTTAGCCATATCATCTGCTTGATGGAACTTTCGTTGCCAAGATTTTGCCTTAATTGAGGGAACTTTTCGGGTGCTCGCGGGGCTGCTACCAGCGGTATCATTTGCAACTTCTGTCTATTTTTGAAGCACTTCCATCGGCTTCAAATCTGGACAAGTCTTGCTTTATGTTGTAGAACAAACAAAGAACGATATGCGGCAGCGTCATAAAGTTCCGCCACATGGGGCGGGGCGGATGCCCGCGTGTGGATAAGGGGACTTTCGCTCAGGCCGCCAGAGACGGCGTCCGGCGAGGTCCCTATATCTGGCGAAGCATTGAATTTGAGACAGGTGGCGCGGACGACTGAGTCGCGCGGACGGGAGTCGAACATGGCAGGCAGCGTCAACAAGGTGATTTTGGTCGGCAATCTGGGTGCGGACCCTGAGATTCGTCGCACGCAGGATGGTCGTCCCATCGCCAATTTGCGAATCGCGACATCGGAATCCTGGCGCGACAAGGCGACCGGCGAGCGCAAGGAAAAGACCGAGTGGCATCGCGTCGTCATCTTCAACGAAGGACTTTGCAAGGTCGCCGAGCAATATCTGAAGAAGGGCGCCAAGGTTTACATCGAGGGCGCGCTGCAGACTCGCAAATGGCAGGACCAGAGCGGTCAGGACAAATATTCGACCGAGGTCGTGTTGCAGGGATTCAACTCGACGCTGACCATGCTTGATGGCCGCAGCGGCGGCGGCTCTGGCGGCGGCAGCTTCGGCGGCGGCGATGAAGGCGGAGAGATCGGCGGCGGCAGCTTCGGCGGTGGTTCGTCATCGTCGGGCGGTGGCGGCGGTGCGCGCCGTGCACCTGCTCCGGCCGGCGGCGGTCGCGGCGATATGGACGACGAGATTCCGTTCTAACAATTTCGTCTTCACCTCTCCCCATACCGAAGTCGGGCCTGCCCGACTTCGGTATTTAAATATCGATCTTGGAAACATCCGAGATCGATGCGGGGAGAGGTCGCTCGCGCAGCGAGCGGGTGAGGGGCCATCGTACTCATCTCTGCCGCTGCGCCACGAACGTCTGAAAATCCAAACCGGGATTCTCACGCTGCGCCTCCGCCAGTTCGCGGTTGAGCGCGCGCTTGCGCGTGAATCCGTCACGCGCAATCTCGCGAAGAGATGCGGGCAGATCGAGTTCGTCGCGCGCGATGCGATCGATGATCTCGGCATAGGTCTTGTCGAAGCGTTGCGCGGAGTCGTCGTCGTGGCTCAGCGATCCGGCGACGACGCGATACTCCGACAGCGTCGGCGGCGTCACGAGAATCGCGCCCAGGCGCCCGATCAGACGCAGATTGGCGACCACATCCTCCGCATATTCGATGCCGTCGAGACGGGGCCGGTGCACGTCGCGCCGCACGACCGGAAAAATCGGGCAGGTGCGGGTGAAAAACGCCGCCGCATCGACCTTCATGTCGTGGGTGAGGTTATTGAATAGATGATAGAGAGTTTGCCCGCTATCCTCTGAAACAACAGCAGAATTATCGCTGGCTGCACCATGCTCGCGCGCCAGCGGCACCAGTGTTGCGAGGCGCTCCGGCCGGAACACATCGTCGGCGTCGAGGTCGGCGATGAAGGCGCCTTTCGCCTGCGCGTAGCCGACATTGCGGGCGCGGTGGCAGCCCGTGCGGTGGCCGCCGGTCTTGGTGTGGCGAATGCGCGGATCGCTCAGGCCTAATCCGTCAAGCAAAGCGCGATAGTCGGTCGCGTCATCCGCCACCACGATCGCTTCCCAGCTCTGCCAGCTTTGATCGTGCAGGCTCGCGATGGCGTCGGGCAAATGCGCCTGCGCCTCGCACGCCGGAATCACGATCGAAACCAGATCGTCGGTGTCGCCAGAGGTCATCCGTCAGCCCGCAATCGTTTGCCGCACGCCGTCGATGATGAACTGCACCGCGAGCGCGGCCAGCACGACGCCCAGCACGCGCGACAGCACGACATTGCCGGTGTCGCCGAAGGTGCGCGCGACGCGGCTTGCGGTCAGGAACACCAGCGTACAGGTCAGGCACACGGCGACGATGATCGCGGTCAGGATCGCGAACAGACGCATGTCGCCCTGGGCGCGTCCGGCCAGCAGCAGCGTTGCGGTGATGGCGCCGGGGCCGGCCATCAGCGGCATTGCCAGCGGGAAGGCGGCGACATTGCGCGCGTGTTCCTCGATGGCCTTCTCCGCCTGATCGGTTTCGCGCTTCTGGCGCACGCCGAGCGCCATCTCGGAGGCGACCGCGAACAACAGGATGCCGCCGGCGATGCGGAAGGCCGGCAGCGAGATGCCGAGCCGGGCCAGGATCCAGTTGCCGATGGTGGCTGTGCCGAACAGGATCAGCATTGCGATCAGGGCCGCGCGCCAGGCGACGCTGCGGCGGGTGGCGGCCGGCATGCCCTGGGTGATGCTGACGAAGGCCGGCGCCAGCCCGATCGGGTCGATGACCACGACCAGCGTCGCCAGCGTGGAGAGCGCGAATTCAGTCCACACGAAGGGTCCCCTGGGCGGCCTGGTGCGCCCGTGTTTGGTGCGTCAGTATAATGATCTTTTCGCAGCGCCGTGGACAATTAATAAGTCGTTGTTTTTGCTGATGTTTTTATAAGCCAAAACACCGTCATAAATTTGGCTTGGGCGTTTGAATCGCCTATATAAAAACCACCCAAAAACACCCAGATTCGTTGCAAGGATTTTAGCCCTTTGGCCGACCCCGAAAATCCTAATTCCGGCGCCTCCGATATTCGCCCGGTCTTCATCGCCGACGAGATGAAGCGCAGCTATCTCGATTACGCCATGAGCGTGATCGTTGCGCGCGCGCTGCCCGATGCACGTGATGGTTTGAAGCCCGTGCACCGGCGCATTCTGTTCGCGATGCACGAGAACGGCTTTGAGTGGAACAAGGCCTATCGCAAATCGGCGCGCGTCGTCGGCGACGTCATCGGTAAATATCATCCGCACGGCGACCAGTCCGTCTACGACGCACTTGTGCGTATGGCGCAGGACTTTTCGATGCGCGTGCCGCTCATCGACGGGCAGGGCAATTTCGGCTCCGTCGACGGCGATCCGCCGGCCGCGATGCGTTACACCGAGTCGCGTCTCGCCAAGATTGCGCAGGGACTGCTCGAAGACATCGACAAGGACACCGTCGATTATCAGGCGAACTATGACGGCACCGAAAAGGAGCCGTCGGTTCTGCCGGCGCGTTTTCCCAATCTGCTCGTCAACGGCGCCGGCGGCATCGCTGTCGGCATGGCGACGAACATCCCGCCGCACAATCTCGGCGAGATCATCGACGCCTGCGTCGCGCTGATCGACAATCCAGGTCTCAGCATCGACGACCTCATCGGCATCATCCCCGGACCGGATTTTCCGACGGGCGGCATCATCCTTGGCCGCCAGGGCATTCGCTCTGCGTATCACCTCGGCCGCGGCTCAGTCGTGATGCGCGGCAAGGTCGAGATCGAAACGATCCGCAAGGACCGCGAGGCCATCGTCGTCTCCGAGATTCCGTATCAGGTCAACAAGGCCTCGATGGTGGAGCGCATCGCCGAGTTGGTGCGTGATAAAAAGATCGACGGTATCTCCGATCTGCGCGACGAATCCGATCGCGACGGCTACCGCGTCGTGGTCGAACTCAAGCGCGACGCCGTGCCCGACGTTGTGCTGAACCAGCTCTACAAATTCACGCCGCTGCAATCGAGCTTTGGCGCCAACATGGTCGCGCTCGACAACGGCCGCCCGCTGTTGATGACGCTGAAGGATCTGCTGGTCGCCTTCATCGCCTTCCGCGAGCAGGTGGTGTCGCGGCGGACCAAGTTCCTGCTGAACAAGGCGCGAGATCGCGCTCACATCCTCGTTGGCTTGGCGATTGCGGTCGCCAATATCGACGAGATCATCAGGGTGATCCGCAACGCGCCCGATCCCAATTCGGCGCGCGAAGAGTTGATGGCCCGCAGCTGGCAGGCGCGCGACGTCGAGGCGATGATCACGCTGATTGACGACCCGCGGCATCGCATGCAGCCCGACGGCACCGCGCGCCTGTCGTTCGAACAGGCCAAGGCCATTCTGGACCTGCGCCTGCAGCGCCTGACGGCACTCGGCCGCGACGAGATCAAGGAAGAACTCGATAAACTGGCGGCCGAGATCGCCGACTATCTCGAAATTCTGCGCTCGCGCGCCCGCATTCAGACCATCGTCAAGGATGAGATGAATGCGGTGAAGAACGAATTCGCCACGCCGCGCCGCACGGTGATCATCGATCAGGAAGGCGAAGTCGAAGACGAAGACCTGATTCAGCGCGAAGACATGGTGGTGACGGTTTCGCACCACGGTTATGTCAAGCGCGTGCCGCTCTCGACCTATCGCGCGCAGAAGCGCGGCGGCAAGGGCCGTGCCGGCATGCAGACACGCGACGAGGATTTCGTGGCGCGTCTGTTCGTTGCCTCCACGCACACGCCGGTTCTCTACTTCTCCTCGCGCGGCCAGGTGTACAAGGAAAAGGTATGGCGGCTGCCGATGGCCGCGCCGCAGGCGCGCGGCAAGGCACTGATCAATATTCTGCCGCTCGAGCAGGGTGAGCGTATCACCACCATCATGCCGCTGCCGGAGGATGAATCCTCCTGGGGTGATCTCGATGTGATGTTCGCCACGACCGGCGGCACGGTGAGACGTAACAAGCTGTCCGATTTCGTCGATGTGCGCCGTTCCGGCATTATCGCCATGAAGCTCGACGACGGCGAAGAGATCGTCGACGTACAAATCTGCACCGAACGCGACGACGTGCTGCTGACCGCCGCCGGAGGCCAGTGTATCCGCTTCCCGGTCGGCGATGTTCGTGTGTTCCAGGGACGCACTTCGATGGGTGTGCGCGGTATCGCGCTCGCCGAGAGCGACAAGGTGATTTCGCTGACGATCCTGCATCACCTCGAAGTCAACGCCGAGGAGCGCGCGGCCTATCTGCGCCGGGCCAACGCGGTGCGCCGCGGCGGCGTGGAGGAAGAGGCGGGCGCCGATGCCGAGGAGGCAACGGGTGCCATCGAACTCGGCGAGCAACGCTATGTCGAGATGTCGGCGGCGGAGCAGTTTGTGCTGACCATCAGCGAAAACGGCTACGGCAAACGCTCGTCGTCCTACGAGTATCGGACCACGGGACGCGGCGGCAAAGGCATCGTCGCGATGTCGGTGACCGAGCGTAACGGCAAGCTCATCGCATCATTCCCGGTCGAGGAGACCGACCAGATCATGCTCGTGACGGATGGCGGGCAATTGATCCGCTGCCCGGTCAACGGAATCCGCATTGCGGGCCGTTCGACGCAGGGCGTGATCGTGTTCGACACCGCCGAAGGCGAGCGCGTTGTTTCGGTCGAGCACATCGGCGAAGAAGGCGAGAACGGCGGCTCCGAGTAACCTAGGTTAGCGAGTATTACATTAGACAAAAGGCGGGTGCCCCGCGCTAAGCGGGGCATTCAAATAGGCTGATTAAGGCCGTTTCGTGAGTACTTTCTGACAGTTGGCGTTACGCGATTAGTGTACAGATTGTTGTGGCCTACCCCGACGATTCCGCATTCGATTTAGAGCGGGCTTAAGGCGGGGAGCGTAGCTTTTTAATCAAATACAACGACAGCGCAGGCTCCGTGAAAAACGGAGCCGCTGATTTGTGCGCACGACCGTGAGCAGCCAATTGCATTTCCTCTGGGTTGAACCAATGCGTTCAAGAACTCAGTTAGATCAAACGAGGCGTTGCTGATGCAGATTTGCGTTGCAACAGACAAAGATCGCCCTCAATTCGTCACCGCTTTGCAGTCGCGACACCATGTCGAATGCGTAGCGGTTTCGGAAAGATCGACAAATCCGCCCGGAATCGATGCGCTCATCGTTAATGTCGACCTTCGTGACGCTCAGAACATCGACAGCATTCGGAAGCTGTCGGTCGGCGCAATCAACGCGCGTAAGCGTCTTTTCATCCTCGGAAAGAAGTCACATTCGGCCATCGTGCAAGCGTTCTCGCTGGGTGCCACCGATGTTCTCGCAGAACCTGTCAGCCTGAATGAATTACTGCGTGTGATCGAAGCGCAAATCTACTTTGACGGCGAAGAGTACAAAACCAGCGATGGTGCCGTTCAATCCGTCATCGATACGGCAAAACACTTCGCTTCGCTGTTCTCTGCGGCGTCTGGCCAAAAGCCGGTATCAATGGATGATGCGGAGAGTGCGACCAATCACGTTTATGGTGCCATCAGTCAGCACGGTCTGAAGAAGTGGCTCGACAACGTCAGGCTCCATCATACTGGCACATTCCAGCATTGCCTGCTGGTCGCCGGGTGCGCCGTCGATTTTGGACGCAGCCTTGGATTTTCTCGCAACGACGTGCAGCGCCTCGGCCTGATGGCGACACTTCATGATATTGGCAAGGCCCAGATTCCCGTGGAAATTCTCGATAAGGCGGGAAAGCTAAACGCGGCCGAACGACAGACGATGGACAGCCATCCGACACTCGGCACTCAGATCCTGATCGGACGTAGAGGGCGTCACGGCGGAAATTCTCGACGGAGTTCGACATCATCATGAATTTCTCGATGGCTCCGGATACCCCGACAGGCTGCGCGATGCACAGGTCTCCGATCTGGTGCGGATATTGACGATTTCTGACATCTTCGCGGCCCTGATCGAAAATCGCGGATACAAGCCGCCGATGCCGCGCGATGACGCTTACGACATTCTCAAGGGAATGCACGGCAAGCTGGAGCAGCCGCTGGTGAACGCATTTCGCCGCGTTGCGCTGGACCGCTAAGCGGACCGCCCATGACCCGATTACCGGGCGCCCGCCGCTTCCAGTATCCGCACCATGTTCGCATAGCCACGGGCCTTCGCCATTTGCAGCGGCGTCACGCCATTCCGGTCAGGGAGATTGACGTTGGCGCCGGCTTTCACCAATGCGGCCAGCGTATCGGTGTGGTTGTGGCCGCCGTCTCCGAGAACGATTGACTCGATCAGCGCTGTCCAGCCGAGATTGTTGACGTGATCGAGCGGTGCGCCGGCGGCGATCAGCACGCGAACGATTTCCGGGTGCCCTTCGTGAGCGGCTGCGATCAGCGCCGTGCCGTCATAGCGACTGGTGATGGCGCGCGGGTTGCCGCCTCCCTCCAGAGCGATCTTGAGCATTGGCACATCGTTGGCGACGGACGCGATGGTGACGATGTCGTAGCGGTCCACTTCCACACGGTTTGGATTGGCATCGAGCTTCAGCAGCAGCCGTGCGGCCTCATGCTGCTTCTGAAAGGCCGCCACATGCAAGGGCGTACGCAGCCGTGCATCCATCGTTTCCTTGCTTTCGCCCGCCGCAATGCGGCGCTGGATGTCGGCAAGATCGCCACGCGCGGCGGCCGCGTGAAGGCCCGTGTAGGCGGCAAGCTCGGCGGGAGTAGGGGCGACTTGGGCCCGCGCATCAAAAGTGAACGCTGCAAGCATCAGGTTGGCCAGCGCAACTACGCTGGCGTGCCAGTTCCGGCGCAGCTTCATCGATCGTCCTGTTTTGTCAGTCCGTCGCCGCAGGCGATGGCTGAAGTCGTCCCCGTCGCAATACACCATGCTTCGGCGCAAAAAGGAACGCCAGCACGAAGACGGCGGATTGAACCAGCACGATACAGGCGCCAGTCGCACCATCGATATGGAAGCTTGCGATCGTGCCGACAAAGGCGGACGCCACAGCCATGGCGGTTGCGATCACGAGCATGCGCTCGAAGGAGTTGGTGAGAAGATAGGCCGTCGCGCCGGGCGCGATCAGCATGGCGATGACAAGGATGATGCCGACGGCTTTCAGGGCGGCGACGATGGTCAGCGACAGCAGGATCAGAAGGCCATAGTGCAGCACATTCACCGGCAGGCCGATGGAGCGCGCATGGTTCGGATCGAAGCAATAGAGCAGGAGGTCGCGCCGCTTGACCAGGACGATGGCCAGCGTGATCCCGGCGACAAGAGAGGTCTCGACGAGGTCACGCACGCTGACGCCGAGCACATTGCCGAACAGGATGTGCATGAGATGCTGATCGGTATCGACCTTGGTGAACAGAACAAGGCCGAGCCCGAACATGCCGGAGAACACGATGCCCATGACCGTGTCTTCCTTGATGCGGCTGTTGTCCTTCAGGTAACCGGTGAACAATGCGCAGGCGAGGCCGGCGGCGAAGGCGCCGAGCGCGAGAGGCAGTCCGAGCACGAAAGCGACGACGATGCCCGGCAGAACCGCATGCGAGATCGCGTCGCCCATCAGCGACCAGCCCTTGAGCACGAGATAGCAGGACAGGACGGCGCAGACCGCTGCCACGACGATGGAGACAACAAGCGCGCGCTGCATGAAGGGGTAGGAGAGCGGCTCTGCAATCCAGTCAAACGGGTTCATGCCGCGGCTCCATCGGGGGCCAGGCGTCTGCGGCGCGCGGCGAGCATGCCGTGCCGCGGCGCAAACAGGAATGCCAGCAGGAACAAAACGGTTTGCAGGACGACGATGACGCCGCCCGTGGCGCCGTCGAGGAAGTAGCTGATATAGGCGCCCAGAAAGCTGGTGCCCGCGCCGAGCGCGATGCTGATGAGGACGAGCTTGCCGAACCGGTCGGTGAGCAGATAGGCGGTGGCGCCGGGTGTCACCACCATGGCGATGACGAGACACGCACCGACGGTCTGCAGCGCGGCAACGGTGCAGGCACTGAGCAGCGCGAAGAACACGATCTTGAGCGCGCGGGTATTGAGGCCGATGCTGCGGGCGTGGTTCTCGTCGAAGAAGGTGACCATCAGATCCTTCCACAGTACCGCCAGAACCGCGAACGAGACGACTGCGATGATGGCGACCTGAATCACGTCCTCGTCGGCGATCGCGAGGATATTGCCCAGCACGATGGTCTGGATACTCACGGAGGTCGGCCAGATCGAGGCCATCAGCAGCCCGAGCGCAAACAGCGCGGTGAAGACGAGGCCGATCACGGCATCCTCGCGCAGCCTGCGAGTTCTGTCGCACGAACTGCATGGTCAGCGAAGCGAAGATGCCGGCGACAAAGGCGCCAACGGCGAAGGGCGCGCCGATGATGTAGGCAATGGCGACGCCGGGCACGATGGAATGCGCCAGCGCGTCGCCCATCAACGACCAGCCCTTGAGCATCAGATAGGCCGACAGAAAGGCGCAGACGGCGCCGACCAGCGCACTGACCCACATGGCCTTGAGCATGTAGCTGTAGGCGAACGGGACCATGAGTTCGGTCAGGAGGGCGTTCATGTGTCGCCCCGCGGAGTTTTGTCCGGGGAGGCCTTGTCGTCGTAGAACACCAGCGGACGCTCGTCGTCGGTCAGGACCGTGACGCGCCTGCGATCGTCATCGTCGTGCAGCGCAGCGCCACCGAGCTGGAAATTGCGCAGAGCGCCGCCGAAAGTGCGCTCCAGATTGGCCTGGGTAAAAACCTCGGCGGTCGGGCCTGCCGCCAGCACTGTCCGATTAAGCAGGACCACGCGGTCGCAGAAATCCGGCACGCTGCCGAGATTGTGCGTGGAAATGAGCATCAGATGACCGGACGCGCGCAACTCGCGCAGCAGCGTGATGATCGCGGCTTCGGTCTTGACGTCGACGCCGGTAAACGGCTCGTCGAGCAGGATGATGCGACCTTCCTGCGCCAGAGATCGGGCCAGGAATACGCGTTTCTTCTGGCCGCCGCTCAGCTCGCCGATCTGGCGCTGGCGATACTCGCTCATGCCGACGCGCTCGAGCGCTTCGTCGACCTTGTATCGGTCGACACGCGACGGCACGCGTAGAAAATTCATGTGGCCGTAGCGGCCCATCATCACCACGGTTTCGACCAGAACCGGGAAATTCCAGTCGATGTCCTCGCTCTGCGGGACATAGGCCACGATATTGCGCTTCACGGCTTCATTGACCGGCAGGCCGCAGAGCAGGACCTCGCCGGCCGACGGCCGCACGAACCCCATGATCGCCTTGAAGATCGTCGATTTGCCGCTGCCGTTGATGCCGACGAGCGCGCAGATCGTGCCGGGATCGAGCGAGAAGGTCGCATCACGTACGGCGTTGAAGCCGTTGGCGTAGGTGACGCTGAGGTTGCGAACCGAGATGCTTGCACCGGGCAGATGCGGATCGATCGCGGGAGCAGTTGCGGCTATTGGCTTCATTTGCCGAAACCCGTCGCGATGGTCTCGACCGTCACCTTGAGCATGTCGAGATAGGTGGGCACTGGACCGCCGGCTGCGGACAAGGAGTCCACGTACAGCACGCCGCCATAACGCGCGCCGGCTTCACGCGCGACCTGCTTCGCCGCGCGGTCGGAAATCGTGCTTTCGCTAAAGATCACCGGAAGTTTGCTCCTGCGCATCAGGTCGATCACCTTGCGCACCTGCTGCGGCGTGCCTTGCTCTTCGGCATTGATCGGCCAAAGGTAGGCTTCTTTCATGTTGTAGTCACGGGCGAGATAACTGAAGGCGCCTTCGCTGGAGACGAGAACACGCTGCGCTTCCGGGATGGCCGCGAGCCGCTTTCGCAGAGGTTCGTCGAGCGCCTTGATCTGCGCCGAATAGGCCGCTGCATTGCGGTTGTAGGCCTCGGCATTGGCCGGATCGTACTTCGCCAGCGCCTTGCGGATGTTTTCAACATAGAGGAGTGCGTTGGACGGCGACATCCATGCATGCGGATTGGGCTTGCCGGTGTAGGGACCTTCGGTGATGCCCATCGGCTCGATGCCGTCCGTCAGAATGACGCCGGGTACTTCCTTGATGTTCTCGAAGAACTTCTCGAACCAGCGTTCAAGATTGAAGCCGTTCCACAGCACCAGATCGGCAGCCTGCGCCCGCACGATGTCGAGGGGAGTGGGTTGATAGTCGTGGATCTCGGCGCCGGGCTTGGTGATCGACTCGACGATAGCGCGATCGCCCGCGACGTTCTGCGCGATGTCCTGGATGACGGTGAAGGTCGTCACCACCCGGAAGGGCTTGGTGCGGGCGGGCGACTGCGCCCGAACCGTGTCAGCCGCCGGTAGGATCGCCAGAAGGGCGCCTGCCAGCATCGCGACGGCCGAGCGTCGGGACAGGCTGAAACGGGCCAAGCGGACCAAGGGTGGGAAGTCCATGCACGCACCTCCAGAGAGCGGGCTTCGCGATTGTCCGCTACTTGCTATTGCAAATCATTCGCAACAATGAGGTGAGGGAGGACGATTGTCAAGGGTCGTCGCCGACAAGGAAAAGCCGCCGAACCATGAGGGTCGACGGCTTCAGGATCGAATTCGTCTGCAAACCTGGAGGAGCTTCAGGCGGGGCATCGCCAGTCAGCTATCAAGTCACATGAAGAAAGTGAGACAACGATCTGGTGATAAATATTTATCGGCGCTCGGCGGAGACGAGACGGACCTGCTGCTGCGGCACCGCTCTGTTGGAGGCGTTACGCAGGCAGCCATTCTCGAAGTAGGGCCAGGCCTTCTGCGAGCATTCGGTGCCAATCGGCCGGATGTCGAGGCGATCGGCTTTCTTGGCGGCGGAGGGCACAGAGGCGTCAACCTGCGTGGCAAAGCCCGGCATCACGGCGATGGCGGCGGCAATCACGGCAGCGGCGGCAATGGCCGAAAGCGTCTTGAGCATGGTCTGTCCCCTTCGTTGATCGAGCCCATCCGGCCCTTTCATTGAATAAGACGCGCTGCCCGGGCCTGGGGTTCATGCCCTGTGCGGAATATTTAACGATGAGGTGGCGGGGTGGGGCCGGGAGCCCCCGGCACCACCAAGGGCGGGTTTTACTTTGGCGATTCATGGGCTAGACGGGGGTATGCCTCGTATCGCGCTTTACCCCGGTTCCTTCGACCCTGTGACCAACGGCCATCTCGACGTGGTGCGCCACGCCGTAGCGCTGGCCGACACGCTGGTCGTTGCCATCGGCGTGCATCCGGGCAAGGCGCCGCTGTTTGCGACCGAAGACCGTCTGGCGATGATCCGCGAGGCGTTCCAGCCCGTTGCGGCCAAGGCCTCCTGCAAGCTCGACTGCGTCACCTTCGACGACCTCGTCGTGAATGCCGCCAAGCGCGCCGGCGCGACGCTTCTGATCCGCGGACTGCGAGACGGAACCGATCTTGATTACGAGATGCAGATGGCCGGCATGAACGAGGCCATGGCCCCGCAGCTTCACACGATCTTCGTTCCCGCTTCGGCGACCGTGCGCCCGATCACCGCCACTTTGGTGCGCCAGATTGCCGGTATGGGCGGCGACGTCTCCGCCTTTGTTCCGGCCGCAGTCGCTTCGCGGCTGAAGACGAAGTTTGGTCGCTGACCCCGGTTTCCCGTTTACACCTCACCGTTCGCACCTACATGGAGATCGCATGATCCGGATTTTTGCCATCGCGGCGTTTCTCGTCCTGAGCCTGCCGGCACTCGCCCAGCAATTGCCCGCTAATCTCGACAAGCAGAACGCTATCGTCATCGACACCACGCAGGGGCGCGTGGTTGTACGGCTGCGGCCGGATCTCGCGCCAAAGCACGTCGAGCGCATCAAGCTTCTGGTCAAGGAGGGCTATTACAACAACGTGCCGTTCCATCGCGTCATCGACGGTTTCATGGCCCAGACCGGCGACGGCCAGTTCGGCAACGGCACCGGCGGCTCGAAATATCCCAACGTACCGGCCGAATTCACTGCGACGCCCTTCCGTCGCGGCGTTCTTGGCATGGCGCGATCGAACGATCCGAACTCCGCCAATTCGCAGTTCTTCATCATGTTCGCGGAGGGTTCGTTCCTCAACGGCAAGTACACCGTCGCCGGTGAGGTTGTTTCCGGCATGGAGGTTGTCGACAAGCTCAAGCGCGGCGAGCCCGTGCAGAACCCGGACAAGATGGTCCGCGTTCAACTCGCGACCGACGTGAAGTAGCCAAGTATGCGGCGGATGATGGCCCTCGCGCTGGTCATTCCGCTCGCTTGCGCTGCCTTGCCGGCCCACGCCCAGCAGGCCAAGGGCGGTCCCATCAATACGCTGCAGCAGATGTACGATCGAATTGGATCCTGCTGGCGCAACCCTGACCTTCCTCCCGGCGATCCGGGGGCGCAGATCACGGTCAGGTTCAGTTTGAAACGAAACGGAGAGTTGATCGGCGAGCCGAACATTACTTACGAGACGGAATATGTTTCGCCCGAGAAGCGACAGATGTTCCGCTCTGCGGTGATCGAGGCCTTGCAACGCTGTATACCGTTGCCGATCAGCGACGGACTTGGAAATGCAATTGCCGGCCGCCCCATCGCGTTCAGGTTTGACGCCCGGCGAATGAATTCAATCTAAAACGAACGACGAAAGAAAAGAGAAGGTACCATGGCAGACACCAACACGTTGATCCTCGAAACCACGCAAGGCCCCGTCACCATCGAGATGCGGCCCGATCTCGCGCCCGGCCACGTCGCGCGCATCAAGGAGCTCGTCAAAGAGGGCTTCTATGACGGCATCGTGTTCCATCGCGTGATCGATGGATTCATGGCGCAGACCGGATGCCCGCACGGCACCGGCACCGGCGGTTCGGGACAGAAGCTGAAGGCGGAATTCAACGCCGAGCCGCATGTGCGCGGCACGGTGTCGATGGCGCGCGCGGCCAATCCCGATTCCGGCGACAGCCAGTTCTTCATCTGCTTCGACGACGCGAGCTTCCTCGACAAGCAATATACCGTGTGGGGCAAGGTCACCGCTGGCATGGACAATGTCGACAAGATCAAGCGTGGCGAGCCGGTCAACAATCCCGACAAGATCGTGTCCGCCAAGATGGCCGATTAAGACTATTGGTTGATGTTCTCGTCATGGCCGGGCTTGTCCCGGCCATTTCGATTCAATAGTCATGCTGATCATGCGCACCGACCTGTTCGATTTTGAGCTGCCGCCCGATCGCATTGCGCTGCGACCGGCGCAGCCGCGCGACAGCGCCAGGCTTCTGGTGGTGCGGCCGGGACAGCCGCTTGAAGATCGTATCGTGCGCGATCTGCCGGACCTGCTGCGCGCCGGGGATCAGCTCGTGGTCAACGACACCAAGGTGATCGCGGCGCAGCTGGCAGGCCGCAGACTCGGCGGCGCTCAGGAAGCCAGGGTCGACGTCACGCTGATCAAGCGGCTGGATGGTTCACGCTGGCAGGCGCTGGTGAAGGGCGCGCGCAAGCTCGCGGTCGGCGACATGGTGCGCTTTGGCAGCGAGGGCAGGGTGTGCCTGCTCGGCCAGCTCGATGCGCGCGTCGAAGACAAGGGCGAGGCGGGCGAAGTGACGTTCGCCTTTACATTCCACGGCCCGGTGCTGGACCAGGCTATCGCCGACCTCGGCGTGCCGCCGCTGCCGCCTTACATCGCCGGCAAGCGCGCGACCGACGAGCGCGACGCCTCCGACTATCAAACGATGTTTGCGCAGACCGAAGGGGCGGTGGCCGCGCCGACTGCGGGCCTGCATTTTACCGATGGCCTTCTGGATGCGCTGAAAGCGCGCGGCGTCGGCCTTCATCGCGTAACGCTGCATGTCGGCGCCGGGACTTTTTTGCCGGTCAAGGTCGAGGATACCTCCGAGCACAAGATGCACGCCGAATGGGGGCAAGTGTCGGCCGCGACCGCCGCCGCGCTGAATGCGGCACGCCGGCAGGGCGGCCGCGTGGTTGCCGTCGGCTCGACCTCGATGCGGCTTCTGGAAAGCGCGGCAACCGAGGACGGCACCATTGGCGCCTTTGCGGACGAAACTTCGATTTTCATCACGCCGGGCTATCGTTTCCGGGCCGTCGATGTGGTGATGACGAACTTTCATCTGCCGCGCTCGACACTGGTGATGCTGATGTCGGCGTTCTCCGGCCGCGAGACCATGCTTGCAGCGTATGCCCATGCGATCGCCAGCGGCTATCGTTTCTATTCCTATGGCGATGCCTGCCTGTTGTTTCCGGCTGCGGCCTAGGGGATAAGGCAGCGTCATGACCGCACTCCCCCTCACGCTTTCGGCCACGGACGGCGCGGCCCGAACGGGAACGCTCGCAACGCCGCACGGCATCGTGCGGACGCCGGCCTTCATGCCCGTGGCGACACAGGGCGCGATGAAGGCGATCCACTGGCGCGAAATCCGCGACGCCGGCGCCGATATCGTGCTCGGCAATACCTATCATCTGATGTTGCGGCCGGGCGCCGAGCGCATTGCTTCGTTGGGTGGCTTGCACAAGTTTACAACCTGGAATGGCCCGATCCTGACCGACTCCGGCGGCTTTCAGGTGATGTCGCTCTCTCAGCTACGCAAGGTGAGCGAAGAGGGCGTCACATTCCGCTCCCATATCGACGGCGCGAGCGTGGACTTGTCGCCGGAGCGCGCCATCGAGATTCAACGGCTGCTCGGCTCCGACATCGTGATGCAGCTCGACGAATGCGTGCGCTTGCCGGCGACGCCGGCTGAGATCGAGCGGGCGATGCAATTGTCCTTGCGCTGGGCCGAACGCTGCAAGCGGGCTTTCGAGGGCGCGCCCTCAGGCTACATGCTGTTCGGAATCGTGCAGGGTGGCGATGTGCCGTCTCTGCGGCATGCGAGTGCGCAGGCGCTGACGCAGATGGGCTTCGACGGCTACGCGATCGGCGGGCTCGCGGTCGGCGAGCCGCAAGACGTCATGCTGCGGATGATCGAGGAGGTCGTACCGTCTCTGCCATCAGATCGCCCGCGCTATCTCATGGGCGTCGGCACGCCGGACGATCTGCTGCAGGCTGTGGCGCGCGGCATCGACATGTTCGACTGCGTCATGCCATCGCGCAACGGGCGACATGGTTTGGCGTTCACGCGGCGGGGCCCGGTCAATCTGCGCAATGCACGCCATGCCGATGATCCACGTCCGCTCGACGAGGAGAGCGATTGGCCGGCCGCGCGCAATTATTCACGCGCCTACCTGCATCACCTGACCAAGGCGGGCGAGTTGCTTGGCGCGATGCTGCTGTCGGATATCAATATTGCCTATTATCAATCGCTGATGGGCGGCATGCGCTCAGCCATCGCAGCCGGAACATTCGCCGACTTCAGCACGAAGACGCGAGCGGCGTGGGACGCAGGCGACATTTCGCCGCGCTAGATCGTCCATGCTGGTGTCAGTGGCAGGCGACCGGGCGCTCGGTGGTGAATCCGCAGCCGCACTCATCGCACGACCACAACGAGCGAATGGATCCCTGATCCATCAGCGCCGACGCCGTCGCCGCAAACATCTTCTCGCCGCAGAGCGGGCAGTTTGGGCGTATGTTGACGCGCAAGTCTTTTACAAGCAAGTCGTGCGCGCGATCCGCATCGGAACGAACAGCATGGATCGGCATGTGGGCCTCCCTGCTAACTGCGTTGATGGATGTCGCATACTGACTCGGTTCGGGTGACGATGTCACGACGCAAATGCGATCATTTGGCGATGATGCCGCGCGTGCGATGCAGCGGGAAAATGCATCCAAACAGAAAGAATTTCAAATTTTGCGCAGCTTTTGCCAAAATAGCGCGCATCCGGGGATTGCGAAGTGTGGCCCCGGATCTCATGCTGCCATCGTTCTGATGCAGTTCCCACTCGATTTGCAGGTTCCTCATGTCGTCAGCCTCATCGTCCAGCTCCAAGCCCGGCCGCGGCCGTGTGTTCGATTCAATCGTCGATGCCATTGGCGATACGCCGATCGTGCGGCTGAACCGTCTGCCGCAGAGCCGCGGGGTCAAGGCAACGATCCTGGCCAAGCTTGAATATTTCAATCCGGCCGGCAGCGTGAAGGATCGCATCGGCGCGGCGATGATCACGGCGATGGAGCAGTCGGGCGTCATCAAGCCCGATACGGTGCTGATCGAGCCGACATCCGGCAACACAGGAATTGCGCTTGCCTTCGTCGCGGCGGCGAAGGGATACCGGCTGAAACTTGTCATGCCGGAGTCGATGTCGCAGGAGCGGCGCAAGATGCTGGCCTTCCTCGGCGCCGAACTGGTGCTGACGCCGGCGACGCAAGGCATGAAGGGCGCCATCGCGACGGCGGAGGAGCTGGTTCGCACCACGCCCAATGCGGTGATGCCGCAGCAGTTCAAGAACCTCGCCAATCCCGACATTCACCGGCGCACCACGGCCGAGGAAATCTGGAACGACACCAATGGCGGAATCGACATTCTGGTTGCGGGCGTCGGCACCGGCGGCAGCATCACCGGCATCGGCCAGGTCCTGAAGCCGCGCAAGGCGTCGCTGCGCATTGTTGCTGTTGAACCGGAGGAAAGCCCGGTGCTGTCCGGCGGGCAGCCGGGACCGCACAAGATTCAGGGAATCGGCGCGGGCTTCGTCCCCGACATCCTCGACCGGTCGGTGATCGACGAAGTGGTGACCGTCAACAGCACGACCGCGATCGAGACGTCGCGAGCACTCGCACGGACAGAGGGCATCGCGGGTGGCATTTCGTCGGGTGCAGCGATTGCGGCGGCTATGGCCGTCGGTTCGCGACCTGAGAATGCCGGCAAGACCATCGTTGTGATCGTGCCGTCGTTCTCGGAGCGCTATTTGTCGACGTTGCTGTTTGAGGGCATTGGCGTCGTAAGCGCGCCAATTTCCTCAGTCCGCCGACTTGAACGCTTCTTCGCGGCTCTTGCGGATATTCGGCAACACGATCAGGAGCGCCAGTCCGGCCGTCATCGCCAGGAAAGTCGCGCTGATCGGCTGCGTGACGAAGACCGACCAGTCGCCGCGCGAGAGCAGAAGCGAGCGGCGCAGATTTTCTTCCATCAAGGGTCCGAGGATGAATCCGAGCATCATCGGCGCGGGTTCGCATTCGAGCTTGATGAAGACATAGCCAAGCGTGGCGAACGCAGCGACGATATAGATATCGAATGTCGCGTTGTTGACGCTGTAGGCGCCGATGCAGCAGAACATCAAGATGCCGAGATACAGCAGGCGATAGGGGACCTTCAAAAGGGTCACCCAGATGCCGATCAGCGGCAGGTTGATGATGACCAGCATCAAGTTGCCGATCCACATCGATGCGATCAGGCCCCAATAAAGCTCGGGCTGCTTGGTCATCACCTGCGGCCCCGGCGCGATGCCGTGGATCATCATGGCGCCGGCCATCAGCGCGATCAGCGCGTTGGACGGAATGCCGAGCGTCAGCAGCGGGATGAAGGACGTTTGCGCGCCGGCATTGTTGGCGGATTCAGGTGCCGCGACGCCTTCGATGGCGCCCTTGCCGAAACGCGACGGGTCCTTGGAAATCTTTTTCTCGAATGTGTAGGCGGCGAACGACGCCAACAGGGCGCCACCGCCCGGCAGCACGCCGAGGCACGTACCGACAGCGGTGCCGCGAAGAACTGCGCGCCATGAGGCATGGAAATCGGCCAGCGTCGGCCACAGGCGTTCGATCTTGGCCATCACGGAGCGCTCGGATTCGCGCTGCTCGAGATTTTTCATGATCTCGCCGATGCCGAACAGGCCCATGGCGATGCCGACGAAGCCGATGCCGTCAGATAGCGGATCGAGCCCCATGGTGTAGCGCAACTGTCCCGAATTGACGTCGGTTCCGACGATGCCGAGCAGAAGGCCGAGCATCACCATGGCGATGGCCTTGATGGCGGAGCCGCTGGCCAGAATGACGGCGGCGACGAGGCCGAACACCATCAGCGCGCAATAGTCGGCCGGTCGGAACTGCTGCGCGACCGTTGTCAGCGGGGCGCTGAATACCGCGATGACCAGCGTTGCGACGCTTCCGGCAAAAAATGAACCAAGCGCGGCAACCGCGAGCGCCGAACCGGCGCGTCCCTGACGAGCCATCTGGTAACCGTCGAGGCAGGTGACGACGGAGGACAATTCACCGGGCAGGTTGACAAGGATCGACGTGGTCGAGCCGCCATACTGTGCGCCGTAATAGATGCCCGCGAGCATCACCAGCGCCGTCGTCGGATCGAGATAGAAGGTCACCGGAAGCAGCATCGCCACGGTGGCGAGCGGTCCGATGCCGGGAAGGACACCGATCAGAGTGCCCAGCAGTGCGCCGAGGAAGCAGAACAGAAGATTGACCGGAGTGACTGCAACCGAAAAGCCGAGCCAGAGATTGTTAAAGAGATCCATGGCTCAGTTCCATCTCGGCCAGACAGGAATGGGTAGTTCCAATCCATATTTGAAGACACCGACCGCGAAGGCGGTGAGAACGATTGCGGAGACGACGACTTCTTTCCAGCGCGAGTCCAGACACGCTGCGCCGCCCAGTGCGATCATGATCAGCAGCGAGAAAACCATGCCGATGCGCTCGGCGAGGATGCCGAATACGATGATGGCGAGCAGGATGAGCGCGAAGGGACGAAGCTTGCCGGGCTCGACCCGGTCCTTGTAGCCCGCCATCAAACTGCGGACGATGAGGATGACGCCGAGGGCGATAATGCCCCACGACAGCATCTGCGGGAAATAGCCCGGTCCCATGCGGCTACCAGTCCCCATGCGCCAGCCGAAGCTGAGCACCACGCCCCAGATGCCGAAGGCGGCGAACAAAAGGCCCGACAGGAAGTCTTTGGAAAGAAACACGATCACCCCAATCAACCGGGCGCAGCCGACAGCGCCGTTTCCCATGAGGCCGGGATAATGCGCATGGCTGTGGCGGATTGTCATCCCAAAGATTTCGAATTTACCTCGGGTTTTTTCGTCCGTTCCATGTCATGTTGCGGCAGCGAAGACCACATCAAAATGCTTCACGATGTGAAACGCCAAGGCGTGGTCTCGGAATTTGATTGGGCGCAACTTATAACGCAGGTTCGGGCATCGCCGCGGCAAGACGGCGCAAACACGAATCGCGATTTCGGGAAGAGGAAACCCCATGATGAAGACAGTGCTGACTGCACTCGCATTGATGGCGCAGGCATTGGCCGTGCTGGGTACGGTGCCAGCCGCGCAGGCCCAGGACTATCCGAACAAGCCGATCCGAATTGTCGTCGGTTTTACTCCGGGCGGCGGCAACGACATTTCAGCTCGACTGCTCGCGGCCAAGCTGGGGCCCGTGCTCGGACAGCAGGTTATCGTCGAAAACCGACCGGGAGCCGGCGGTCATGTCGGCGCGGGCCTCGTGGCGAAGGCCGATCCGGATGGCTACACACTGTTCTTCACCACTGCGGGCGTGATTTGCATCGTGCCGCATTTCCGTAAGGACATGCCGTTTCACGCCATCAACGACTTCGAATTCATTTCGTTTATGTCCGACTACCACAACGTACTGATTACCCATCCCGAGATGGGCGCGAAGGACATGAAGACGTTCGTGGAAAAGGTGAAGGCGGCGCCCGGCAAATACAACGCGGCGACAGCAGGACTCGGGGCGCTACAGCACATCTATTTCATCGTGCAAAACGATTTGCTCGGGCTGAAGATGGAACTGATCAACTACGCCGGCGCCGCGCCTGCCAACAATTCGGTGGTCAACAAGGAAACCGCGCTGAGTTTCTCGGCACTGGCCAGCATCAAGGGGCAGATCGCGTCCGGTCAGGTCGTTCCGCTCGCGGTGATGAGCCCGAAGCGGTCGCCCGTGCTGCCGAATGTGCCGACGATTGTGGAAGCCGGCTATCCCGATATTCTCAAGAACGGCTCATGGGGCGGGCGGCAATTCGTGCTGGCGCCCAAGGGCACGCCGCGCGCGATTGTCGACAAGCTCAATGCCGCCATCAACAAGGCGATGCAAGAGCCCGATATGAAAGCCAAGCTTGCCGAACTCGGGCTTGAAGATATCTCCAGCATGGCGCCGGAAAAGGTCCGCGCAGAGGTCAAGGCGGAGTTCGACACCTGGGGCGCGCTGATCAAGAAGTACGACATCAAGGCCGAGTGACCGATACAAGAGTCGCTGCCAAGTCAGATAGGGAAAGGAAATCCATGATTGCAAGGAAGATGGCGACCATGCTGGCCGTGGTTCTGCCGGTGCTTGGAGCCCTTTGTGCGGCGCCGGTCGCTCACGCACAGGAATACCCCAACAAGCCGATCCGCATCGTGGTCGGATTTCCTCCGGGCGGCGGCAACGATATTTCGGCACGTTTGCTCGCGAGCAAGCTCGGCCCGGCGCTTGGTCAGCAGGTGATCGTCGAAAATCGTCCCGGAGCGGCCGGCCATGTCGGCGCAGGCTTGGTGGCGAAGGCCGATCCGGACGGTTACACGCTGTTCTTCACGACCGCCGGCGTCATTTGCATTGCGCCGCATTTCCGCAAGGAGATGACGTTCAAGCCGATCGACGACTTCGAGTTCATCTCGTTCATGTCGGACTACCACAACGTGATCATCACTCATGCGGGGATGAACGCGAAGGACATGAAGGGCTTTGTCGAAGCGGTGAAAGCCGCACCCGGCAAGTACAACGCGGCGACTGCGGGTCTCGGCGCGCTGCAGCATATCTACTTCATCGTGCAGAATGATCTGCTCGGACTGAAGATGGAATTGATCAACTACGCCGGCGTCGTGCAGGCAAATAGCTCGGTCGCCAACAAGGAGACGGCAATTGCGTTTTCGGCGCTCGCCAGCGTCAAGGGGCAGATCGAATCCGGCCAGGTCGTTCCGCTCGCGGTGATGAGTCCGAAGCGCTCCGCGGTACTGCCGAACGTACCGACGATTGTCGAGGCCGGCTACCCCGACATTCTCAAGAACGGTTCGTGGGGCGGGCGGCAGTTCGTCATGGCGCCGAAGGGGACGCCGCGTGCCATCGTCGACAAGCTGAACGCCGCGATCAACAAGGCGATGCAGGACCCGGAGATGAAGACCAAGCTCGCCGAGCTCGGGCTTGAGGATATTTCGAGCATGGCCCCCGAGAAAGTTCGTGACGAGGTCAAGGCCGAGCACGATACCTGGGGCGCGTTGATCAAAAAGTACAACATCAAGGCGGAATAACGAGCCAACAAACGCCGCCTGCAAGCGGGGAGCGGGATCACATGATTGCAAGGAGACTGGTCACGTTGCTGGCGGTGATGCTGCCGGCTCTTGTTGCGTTGCATGCGGCCCCGGCCGCGCACGCGCAGGATTATCCCAACAAGGCGATCCGTATCGTCGTCGGATTTGCGCCGGGGGGCAGCAACGATGTTTCTGCGCGTCTGCTCGCCAGCAAACTCGGACCTCTGCTTGGCGTGCCCGTTACAGTGGAGAATCGCCCCGGCGCAGGCGGCCATGTCGGCGCTGGCCTCGTGGCGAAGGCAGATCCGGACGGCTACACGCTGTTTTTCTCGACGGCCGGGGTGATCTGCATCGTGCCTCATTTCCGCAAAGAGATGGCGTTCCATCCGATCAATGACTTCGAATACATCTCCTTCATGTCGGACTACCAGAACGTGATCATCACCCATCCGGGCATGGGCGTGAAGGACATGAAGGGTTTCGTCGAGAAGGTGAAAGCCGAACCCGGCAAATACAACGCTTCCACCGCCGGTCTCGGCGCGCTGCAGCACATCTATTTTATCGTTCAGAACGATCTGCTCGGCTTGAAGATGGAGTTCATCAATTACAATGGCCAGGCCCCGGCCAACAATTCGGTGATGTCGAAGGACACCGCGGTCGGCTTCTCCTCGGTCGGCACCGCCAAGGGGCAGATCGAATCCGGTCAGTTGATACCGCTTGCGGTGATGAGCCCGCGGCGATCGCGGCTGATGCCGAACGTGCCGACGATCGTTGAGGCCGGCTATCCGGAGATTCTCAAGAGCGGGCTGTGGGGCGGCCGCCAGTTTGTGATGGCACCGAAGGGGACTCCCAGGCCGATCATCGACAAACTCAATGCGGCAATCAGCAAGGTGCTCAAGGATCCCGACATGACCGCAAAGCTCTCCGAGCTCGGGCTTCAGGACCTCTCCGACATGGCTCCTGAGAAGGTCCGTGACGAGGTCAGGACCGAGTACGAGACCTGGGGCGCGCTGATCAAGAAGTACGACATCAAGGACCAGTAAGGCACGTTGCAGCGATCCGCAGGCGCCAACGGCCTGCCGGAGAACTTTTTGGAATTCTCATGGCTATCGATTTCGATCTCGACGACGCAGGCATCGCGACCATCACCATCAATCGGCCGGACCGTCTCAATGCGATGGATCCGGAGCACTACGCATTGCTGTCGAAGGCGTGGCAACGCGTCCGCGACGAGCCTGCGATCCGGGTTGCGATCGTCACGGGCGCGGGCGGAAAGGCTTTTACTGTCGGCGCCGATTTGAAGTCGGCCGCTGTCGGGGCCAATCAGGACATCTCGGACTCCTGGCTGACGCAGAGAGATCAGCTGCTCAACCGTGGTCTTGAGGTCTGGAAGCCGGTGATCTCCGCGATCAGCGGCTATTGTCTCGGCGGCGGCGTGACGCTGATGCTGGCGACGGATATTCGTATCGCCGACGAGACGGCGGTGTTCAACACCGCCGAGGTCAAACGGGGTATCGTGCCGGGCAATGGCGGAACGCAGAGGCTGATCCGGCAATTGCCCTATCCCATCGCCATGGAAATGCTGCTGACCGGCGACAATATGAGCGTCGAGGATGCCGCGCGCTGGGGCCTGATCAACAAGATCGTGCCGAAGGGCGAGGCATTGAAAGCGGCGCGTGACTATGCCGGCCGCATTGCCGCCAACGCGCCGCTCGCGGTGCAGGCCGCCAAGGAACTTGCGATCCGCAGCCGCGACGTGGACCTCGCGACCGGTCTGCGCATGGAACAATTGACCAATCGCCTGCTGCGTGAGACGGACGACGCCGTGGAAGGGCCGCGCGCCTTCGCCGAGAAGCGCAAGCCGGACTTCAAGGGTCGCTAGCAAATGCTGTCAGGAAAGTACGTCGTCGCCGGGATCGGCCACACCGCCTTTGGCAACGTGCCCGGTCGCTCGACCTATTCGTTGAATGTCGAGGCAATTCGTAACGCGCTCGAAGACGCCGGGATTGAGAAGGATGCCGTCGATGCGCTCATGGTCAAGGCGCCGACATCGGCGCCGGAGAGCATGTACGCGCACAAGCTCGCCGAAGCCATCGGCCTGCAGCCCAAGATCTGCGGCGCATGGGATGCGGGTGGCTCCGCCAATGTGGCACTGATGTCGTTCGCGGCCATGGCCATCGATGCCGGTCAGTGTGATATCGCGGTCGTTTGCTACGCCGACACGCCGAAGACCGGTGCACGGCAAGTGTTTGCGCGCGAGCGCTCTGGCGACGGGATTTTCGGTTGGTACGGCGTGGCGCCGGGCTACGCCATGATCGCGCAGCGTCACATGAGCCAGTTTGGCACGACGGAAGATCAGCTGGGCGCTGTCGCCGTCGCCGCTCGCCGGCACGGCGCCGCCAATCCAAACGCACAGCTGCGCAAGCCGCTGACGCTTGAGGCCTATCGCGCCATCCCGCCGCTGGTGACGCCCTTCCGGCGCGACGATTGCGCGCTGATCAGCGACGGCGCGGCGGCGGTTGTGGTGATGAGCGCCAAGCGGGCCAAGGAACTCAAGGTCAAGGCCCCCGTGCCGATGCTGGGCTTCGGCCAGGGGCATTCGTCATGGGAGATGCAGCAGCGTGCCGATCTGACGCGCACGGCGGGCGAAGCTTCCGGCGCGACCGCGTTCAAGATGGCCGGCAAGAGCCCGAAGGATATCGATGTGGCTCAGCTCTATGACTGCTTCACCATTACGCCCCTGGTCACGCTGGAAGACTATGGCTTCTGCCGCCGCGGCGAGGGCGGACGGTTTATCGAGGATACCGGAATCGATATCGACGGATCGCTGCCGATGAACACCTCAGGCGGTCTGTTGTCGGAGACCGGCATGCCGGGCCTGCAACTGGTGATCGAAGGCGTGCGGCAGATGCGCGGCACGGCCAATCTGCAGGTGAAGGGCGCCAAGACTCTGCCTCGTCAGCAATCAGGGAGGGATCATGCAGTCGCACGCGACACTGATCCTCGGCCAATGAACACAGCAAGCAAGCCGGCGCGCCCGGTCGCCGTCGATCCGGCGAAGCCTTATTGGGACGGGCTGGCGGCAGGCGAGTTGCGCTTCCAGTGCTGCAATCGCTGTGGCCACGCGTGGATGCCGGCGCGTCAGGAATGCCCGCAGTGCCTTGCAGCCGATTGGCAATGGAAATCTGCCGGAGGGCAGGCGAGGCTCGTGAGCTGGGTCGTTTATCACACCGCCTTCAACGAGGCGGTCAAGGACCGGCTGCCCTACACATGCGCCGTGGTGCAGCTCGCCGAAGGCCCCAGGATGATCTCCAATATCGTGGCTGGCGTCGATCCCAAAACACTGAAGATCGATCAGCCGCTGACACTGACAATCGAGCGGGAAGGCGATGTCGCCGTTCCGCGCTTCAAGCCCGCAGGATGAGTGCTTTGCTGAAAGATCTTCGTATTGTCGAGTTCACACAGGTGCTGGCAGGCCCGTTCGCCGGTGCGATCTTTTCCGATCTCGGTGCGGAGATCATCAAGGTCGAGCGGCCCGATGGCGGTGACAGCGGTCGCGTGACCGGCAAGGCGTTTCTCAACGGCGACTTCCTGATGTTTCAGGAACTGAATCGCGGCAAGAAATCCGTCACCATCGATTTCAAGACTGAAAAGGGACGCGCTGACTTTGCTGAACTGATCGCGACCGCCGATATTTTCTTCCACAACCAGCGGCCGGATGTCGTCAAGGCGTTCAAGCTCGACGGCGAGACGCTGTGCAAGGCCCATCCCCGTCTGATCTACGCCCAGCTGTCCAGCTTCGGACACAAGGGGCCCATGGAGATGGCGCCGGGATTCGAAGCGATCGTGCAGGCTTATAGCGGTCTCTCCAGCATCAATGGCTTTCCGGACAAGCCGCCGGTACGGCTTGGCGCGTCGGTCGTCGATCTCGGCGGCGGGATGTGGACCGTGATCGGTATCCTTGCGGCGCTTCATCGGCGCGAGAAGACCGGCAAGGGCAGCATCATCAACACATCGCTGCTGGAGACCGCGCTCAACTGGAATGCGGCCTGGGTCAACGCCTACGTCGAACACCGGCGTCGAGGCCAAGCGCATGGGCACGGCGTTCGGCAATCTCGTGCCGTACCAGACATTCGACGCCGCCGACGATGCCATCGTCATTGCCGCGGGCAATGACCGGCTGTTTGCCAAGCTTGCGAAGATCGCTCGGCCATCCGGAGTGGATCACGGACCCGCGCTATGCGACCAATCGCGATCGCATGGATAATCGCGATGACATCATTGGCAAGATCAATGATGTTTTGAAGACGAAGCCGCGCGCCTATTGGCAGGAGAAGTTCACGGCGGTCGGCGTGCCGAACTCGCCGGTGAATTCAATTTCGCAGGCTGCGAACGATCCGCAGACGCAGGCGCTTGAGATCATTCGCACCGTTCCCGGCGAGGACATGAAACTCGTCGGCCTGCCGATGTCGTTCAACGGAGAGCGCCCGCCGCACGTCCGGCGTGCGCCCAAGCTGGGCGAGCACAACGACTTTCTCGCGTCGCTGAAGACCTCGAAGAAACCGACTTAGCCGACAGCGATAAAATCCGGCGTGCCGCAGTTCAGAACAGCCCGAGGAGTTTTGCGACCATCACAACGGTCAGAAGAATAAAGGTGATGTGAAACCAACGCATCCGCTGCACGACCGAAGCTCCCTGTGACAGATCTGGGCCGGGTTGGACCGGTCCATCGCCGCAAGCTTCTAATCGATGTTTTTCGTCTACGCCAGAGCCTCCCGCTGGCCCTGTCGTCGCGGGAGTGGACGTACTCGAAAGCGTCCGGTAAGCGCCAGTTACTGAATGATCTCGGCGATCTTGTTGTCCTTCGGATCGACAACGACGATCTTGTCGCCACTCATGAAAAACTTATGCGACTGCGTGCCCGGCACCTTTTCGGCGACCAGCGACGGGAAGGTCTGGAGCGCGATGTTCGATGGCGCCTGATCGCCGATCTTGTAGTCAGCCGCGGGCAATCGCGGCACGCTCGTCTCCTTGACCAATTCCTTGATGGTATGAGTCTGCTCCAGCGTGAAATTCACTGTCGGTGTCGTGGCAGCTGGCGCCTGAGCGAAGTTCACCTCGGGGCATGCAACGAGGAATAGTGCGCTGAGGATTACTACGGCGTGGGGTTTCATGGCCATCTCACATCCGATGTGTTGATCCGTCTTGATCAACGCGCGGTAGAGAGACCTGTTCCGGGAACTTCCGCCAAAAGGTCATGGCGACGGGCCGAATGGCCCGATGCCGCCGGTCATATTTTTGCGATGTGGTTGATGGAGTGGTGAGCGCGATGGGACTCGAACCCATGACCACCTGATTAAAAGTCGGGTGCTCTACCAGCTGAGCTACGCGCCCACTCGCGGGCTGTGTAGGGGGGCCGCCCCCCAGGGTCAATAGGTGGGCGTGCTGGCCAGGTTTCGGGCTGGCTTTGGCTTGGAAAACCGGCCTAAGTTCATAGGGCTACGGCCGGTCAATTCCGGCTCATCCACAGGTTCCGGGACATGCCGATCGTCAACCGCGTTGCCGAGTTCGCCGCCGACGTCAAAGGCTGGCGTCACGACCTGCATGCCCACCCGGAACTGCTCTACGAGGTCCATCGCACGGCGGCGTTCGTGGCCGAGAAGCTGCGTGCCTTCGGCTGCGACGAGGTCGTGACCGGTATCGGCCGGACCGGCGTCGTCGGCGTCATCCGGGGCCGCGGCAAGGGCACGCAGACCATCGCATTGCGCGCCGATATGGACGCACTACCAATCATTGAGACGACGGGCGCGGATTACGCCTCGACCACTTCCGGCAAGATGCACGCCTGCGGCCATGACGGCCACATGGCCATGCTGCTGGGCGCGGCGCGATACCTGACCGAGACCCGCAATTTCTCGGGCACCGCCATCGTGGTGTTTCAGCCCGCGGAGGAAGGCGGCGCGGGCGCCAAGGCGATGATCGACGACGGGCTCGTCAAGCGCTTCGGAATCGAGCGGTTTTTCGGCATGCACAATCTGCCGGGGCTTGCGGCGGGCGAGTTCGCCATGCGCGTTGGGCCGATCATGGCCGCGACGGACAATTTCGATATTGAGATCGAAGGTCACGGCGGGCACGCGGCGAGGCCGCATCTCACGGTCGATCCGATTGTCATCGGCGCGCAGATGGTTGGCGCGCTGCAAGCCATCGTGTCGCGGAACGTCGATCCGCTGGAGGCCGCGGTCGTATCGGTTTGTCATTTCGAGGCGGGCCACACGCATAACGTGATTGCACCGCGCGCATTGCTGCAAGGCACCTCGCGCAGCCTGACCGAATCCGTCCGCGGCATTCTCGAAAGCCGCATCCGCGACACCGTTGAGGGGATTGCGCGCCAGCATGGCACGACGATCAAGCTCGACTACAAGCGCGGCTATCCCGTCACGATCAATCACGCAGACGAGACGCATCTGGCCGAGCGCATCGCCGCCGATGTCGCCGGCAGCAATCGCGTGCACGATACCGCGCCGCTGATGGCGGGCGAGGACTTTGCCTACATGCTGCGGGAAAAGCCGGGCGCCTTCATTTTCGTCGGCAACGGCGACAGCTCCGGCCTGCACACGCCGGGCTATGACTTCAACGACGAGGTTCTGCCCGTCGGGATGTCGTACTGGATCAGGCTGGTTGAAACCGCGCTGCCCGCATGAGCGGCGCGTCGGGGCTTATTCGGCCGGCTGCATCGGGCCGCTGCTGCCCTTGATCGGAACTTGCTGGGCGCCGTCGATGGATATCGGACGCCAGCCGATCAGTTCGCCCGTACGGGTGCTCAGATTGCGCCAATAGACGAACTCGTTGGCGCGCATGGTCTCGAGAACCGCGATCGCGACCGCCGACAAGAACGGCAGGCTCTGCAGCATGAGAACGCCCGCAAAAACATAAACCTCAATAACGCCGACATAGTTGGTCATGATCAGAACGCCTGCGCCGATCCATAGCAGCGCGCAGATCACAGCCTCCCAGAACGCCTGGAATTCGACCGACATCAGCGACAGGCCGCCTTTGGACGTGCGCGTGAAGGGCAAATGATCCTTGATCAGGCCGGTGCCGACCGCGCGCGCCACCGTGAGCTGCACCGACATCGCGGCGACCATCGCACCCAGCATCTGCGCCGGTCCGATCGTGACACGCAGTCGATAGAGCACGAGGAAGTGCATCAGCGAGACAATGAAGGCTGCGGCAATCGGCAGAGTGAGAATCAATTCCGGAATGGCGATGCCCATGAAGGCAACGACCGGCACCCACGCGATGTTGAGCAGAGCGACGACAACGCCAAGGCTTTCGGCGCCGAGCCAGTTGAGCCAGCCGAGCGCAAACTCGCGCTTCTGATCGGGATCAAGGCGGCTCTTGCCGGGCAGGAAACGCGCCCAATGCTTCTTGACGATCTGGACGCCGCCATAGGCCCAGCGATGGCGCTGCTTCTTGAATGCCTCATAAGTGTCGGGCAGCAGGCCGTGGCCGTAGCGCTTGTTGGTGTAGTGGGTGAGCCATCCGGCTTCGACGATGGACAGGCCGAGATCGGTGTCCTCGCAGATCGTGTCGCTCGACCAGCCACCGACGGCGTCCATTGCCGCGCGGCGGATCAGGCACATCGTGCCGTGCACGATGATTGAATTGGTCTCGTTGCGCTCGACCATGCCGATGTCAAAGAAGCCGGCATACTCACCGTTCATGATGTAGTGCATCAGCGAACGACGGTCGTCGCGATGATCCTGCGGCGCCTGGACAAGGCCGACGCGCGGGTCGGCGAAGGCGGGTACGAGATCCTTCAGCCAGTCGGGATGTACGACATAGTCGGCGTCGATGATGCCGATGATCTCGGCGTCGGCCGCGGTCTGCGTCATCGCAATTCGAAGCGCGCCGGCCTTGAAGCCCACAACCTTCTGCGCATTGATGAACTTGAAACGTTCGCCGAGCACGCGGCAATGCGCCTCGATCGGATCCGTGAACGCGGGATCGGGCGTATTGTTGATGATCACGACGCACTCGAAATTCGGATAGTCGAGCCGGGCGACGGCGTTGAGCGTCTCCATCAGCATTTCCGGACGCTCGAAATAGGCCGGGATATGGATCGAAACCTTGGGCGCGGGCGCGTCACCCGCCGGCAGCGTCGGGCTGCGGATCAGGCGCGTGGGGCCACGGCCGAACGCGATCGTCGCGATCTCGCCGATGCGCGCCATGGCGATGATCACGAGCGGGATGAGTAGTGTCATGCCGAGCGTAAAGGCAAGCGCCGAGCCGAATACGAAATAGTTGCTGCTCCAGAAATCGAACACGATGGCGAACCACGCGCCGACGCCGTTGGCAGCGATGGACAGCACCAGCGCCTGCATCACGGTCGGGCGCGGCAGCCGAAGGATCGGCAGCGACATCAATAGGCCGATGAGCAACGCGATGCCGACCAGTTTCCAGTGGTTCTGCAGTGAGACCGTTCCAGTCCACGAGAATTTCGGCTGCCGCGACGCATCGAGGAATCCCCAATGCGCGCCGACGGTACCTTCATCGACCTTCCAGGGCTGATCGAGGGCTTCGATGATGTTGTAGTCCAGGCCGAGCTTCTCGGCGCGCGAAACGAACTCGCGCAGCATGGTGGCCTGTTCAAGACGGCCGGGCTTGGCGTCATGACGATTGTAACCGGCGCTGGGCCAGCCGAACTCTGCGATCACGATGCGCTTGCCAGGGAACTTGTTGTGCAGCACATCGTAGAAATTCAGCGCGTGATCGACGGCCTTGTCTGCGGTCTGGGACTCCCAATAGGGCAGAAAGTGCGCGGCGATGAAATCGACGGACGATGCCAGTTCGGGATTCTCGATCCCATGCGGACCAGATGTCGCCGGTCGTCACCGGGACTTCGACCGCGCCTTTGACGCGGCGGATATAGGCGGTGAGTTCGTCGACGGTCAGCTGACCACGGTAGATCGTTTCGTTGCCGACGACGATGCCGATGACGTTGCTGTTGTGATGCGCCAGGTCGATCGCGGCTGCGATCTCGCGCTCATTGCGCTCGCGGTTTTTTTCATTGTCCTTGTCGAGCCACGCGCCGAGCGTGACCTTGAGGTCAAACTCCTTGGCGATCGCCGGCACAAGTTCGTTGCCGTCGGTCGATGAATACAGGCGGATCGCCTTGGCGTATTTCGCGATCTCGCGCAGATCCGCGCGAATCTTCTGCGGCGCTGTTGCGTAGTCGATGTCGTAATGCGCGGCGGGCGGGAAGGGGTTATAGGAGACGCTCTGCAGCAGGCCGCTGAAATCAGGTGCGGGACGCTGATCGCGAAGAATGCCCCACAGACCCGCATGAATGCAGGTGACTAACGCAATAACAGCAACAACGGCGCGCATGGAAAGCCAAGGGGAGCAGGAAGCTGCAGAAACCGAACCCAGCCCCATGGGTTCGGCGAAACCGCGGCGACAGAATTGTATCTATGCCGCTGAGTTTAACAACTCGCCTACAGCGGTGGCGGATTTCAGGGCGGCGGTGCGAAATCTTCGCGAAAACCGACTGAGTTTTATGAACGGATTTTCATTTTGCAGCCGGTGCAGCGGCGGCGATCGGCGGCGGCAACTGAGCGGCCGGGTTCACCCAGCAGGTGTGAACCAGCGTCGTCAGGTTTTCGATCTTGGACGCGCCCGGATAGCCGCCCTTGGCGAGGCAGCGGAAAGCCGCCTGGACATGGCCGCCCGGGCAGCCGAAGCGGTCATATAGATCCGTGTAGCGAAGCGCCGTATCAAGATCGCTGCGTGACATCAGGGTTACAATGTGCCGGCCGACAAACACGCATTCGGGGTTGCCAGCCGGTCCGCTAATCGTCTGAGCAGCCTCGAAAATTCGGCGGCGCGCCGTTCCGCGTCCTTGGCCGCGTCGGCCGGAGGTTGCGCCGGTGTCTGGGCGGTCGCCGGCGAGACCGGCAGCATCATGGCCGCGAGATAACCGGCGGTGAACAGACCAGCCAGCGCAAGGCGGACGGTGGACTTTGACCAGAACGCGACCGGCGCGGCGCCGGATCGAACGAAAGCACGCATAGGATCCCCGGACTGTCGTGAATGGCGGGTTTTGCCGGCCGGACATCTGGCCGCAAACTGTGCCGCCAATACGGCACCCGCCGTCATGGACAGTCACTTAGCCCATTGCCGCAGTTCCGAGACGTTGTCCAGCAATCCCGCTGTCGCATTCCATGCCGCATGGAAATGTCGTTAAAACGCGCATTCCGGCCAGCGCTGGCGTATTCCCGGTGGACGGCTTCTTGGCAGGCCAGTTTTGAGCAGCTATCGACGACACAAGGAGTTCGATCCCTGATTTCCATCCGCACCCCGCTCATTTGCCTCGTTGCCAGCCTCGCCCTCGTGGCCGGCGCGTGGTGGCATTTGGGTGTGCCGCAGCAGCTCGGTGGAGCTACGTCCGACAAGCTGCCCTGCCTGTCCTACGCGCCGTTCCGCGGCACTCAGGATCCGCGCGTTCCCGGAACGCAGGTCTCGGCGGCGCAGATTGCCGAAGACCTCGCCCAGCTTGCGAAAGTCACCGGCTGCATTCGCATTTACTCGGTGGCCAATGGGCTTGAGCACGTACCGGCGCTGGCGCGGGATGCAGGCCTGAAGGTGATCCTCGGCCTTTGGCTCGCCAACAACACGACCGTGACAGCCGGCAATCGTCACCAGATGGAAACGGCAATCTCGCTCGCACGCGCCTATCCGGACGTCGTTACCGCCGTGGTGGTCGGCAACGAAGTCTTGCTGCGCGGGGAGATGACGGTTCAGGAACTGGCCGGATTTATTCGTTTTGTGAAGTCACAGATCGGAGCAATTCCGGTTACTTATGCCGATGTGTGGGAATTCTGGTTGAAGAACAGGGAATTGGCCGATGTGGTCGATTTCGTCACGATTTACATCCTGCCGTACTGGGAGGATTTTCCGATCCGCGCCAGGCTTGCGGCAGATCATCTGGACCGCATCCGCCGGCGTGTTGCGCTTACCTTTCCCAACAAGGACATCCTGATCGGTGAAACCGGATGGCCAAGTGCCGGCCGGATGCGTGACGCGGCTCTGCCGTCTCAGGTCAATCAGGCGCGTGTCGTGACCGATATTCTGGCGCTGGCCAAGCGTGATGGGTTTCGTGTCAATTTGATCGAGGCCTATGACCAGCCGTGGAAACGCGACATGGAAGGCACCGTCGGCGGCTTCTGGGGCGTCTTCGATTCCGCCAAACGTGTCATGAAATTCGCGCCGGGACAGCCGGTCAGCAACTTTCCATGGTGGCGCTGGCAGATGGGAGCGGGCGTTGCCTATGCCGCGCTGATCTTCATCACTGCATTCGTCAGCCTGCGGCACAGGCCCTGGTCACAGAGGTGGTTTGTGTGGCCTTCGATAGCGATCTGGGCGGTGACAGGCGGCGTGCTGCTGGGCATCGCGGCCGAGAAGGCGCTGTTTGAGAGCCTCGGGATGCTGGGCTGGGTCAGATCCGGCCTGCTGCTGGCGGTCGGTTTTCTGGCGCCGTTGCTTGCGGCCAGTGCGCTGATGACGCGGCGCGGGCTACCGACCTTCGCCGAACTTATCGGCCCGCGCACGATGCGCATTCGCTGGCCGGAAACGCTGGCCCTTGGAGCGTGCTGGGTAGTCGCGACGCTGCTCGCGGCGGAGGCGGCGCTCGGGTTCGTCTTCGATCCACGCTATCGCGACTTCCCCTACGCGCCGCTGTCGATGGTCGTCGTGCCGTTCGTCGGGCTCGCCATCTTCCGCCGAACTCGCGTCGGCACGCGGCCTTATGCGGAACTCGCCTTCGCCGGGCTGTTTGCCGTTGCTGCCGTCTATGTCAGCCTGAATGAAGGCTTGAAGAACTGGCAATCGCTGTGGACCTGCGCATGCTTTGCGCTGATCGCCTATATCATGTTGCAGGCGCGGGTCGCGCAAATCCGAGAATAAGCAGCCCGACGGCGAAGCCCGCCAGCGACGGATTATAGAGGGCGAGGCCGAACGCGGCTGCGACAATCCCCGCGCTCAGCAGCACGATCGACGGCCGCAGCAGATTCAGCGCGGCGATAATCAGCGCGGCGATCCCAAAAACTTCCTTGCGAAACAGCGCCGTCGCCACGCTGCGCGTGTTGCAGAACCACGTATTCATGCCCGCGTCGCAAGCCAGTGCGAAAGGCGGGTTTTCGATGGCGAAGTAGCGAATGTAGAGCGCAAATCCCGCACTGGCGAATGCCAGAACGATGACCCACTGCATCTCGTAAGGCGTCAGCGTGAAGGGGGTTTTCTTCATGACGGCAGATTAGGCGCGCGCATTGCGTTGCGCAACGCTGCTTACGGCTGCGTGAAAATTCCGGGGAAGAAACGCCCCGATGATTTCGCCTCGGCCTTTGGCTTGCGTTCAGGGCGGCTCGCTTTTGAGGGCTTCGAGGGTCGCGAAGGTGCGGCAGCGTCTGTTTGCAGGGCCGTGTCGCCACGCGCGGCCAGTCGTTGTCCGTCATAGACCGCTGTCCGGCAAGGACGATCGTCATCGGCGATCTTGGCGCAGAGGATCGCTGCAGCCGCCGCGTCATTCATCGGGCCCACAACGAGACGCAGCTGCATGCCCATGCCGTTGTTCTGTTCCCGAACGGAGATCAGCGGCTGCAAGCCGCCCACGAGCGCGCCATGCGTCTTGCGGGTGACGGCCCAGATCGCGCGCAATCCTTCGATCGAACTGGCATGGCCAAGATCGATTCCGAATTGAGTTCTGGTTCACCGTTCCCGTGGTTTCATCGTCGGCCTTGCTTGGTTCAGGTTTGGACGTTTCGAGCTTGGCGGCCTGCGGCTTAACCGGCTCGGCCTTGGCCGCTTCCGGCTTCGTAATATCCAGCTTCGCGGCATCGAGTTTAGGGACGTCAGCCTTGGCGGCCTCGACCTTGGCCTTCTCGGCTTTCGCCGTTTCGGGTTTTGTAGCCTCGGCCTTCATCGGCTCAGGCTTCGCAGGCTCGACCCGAATGACTTCGATCTTTGGAACGTCGGCGCTCGCGGAGGCCACGGCCTTCGTGTCGGGCTTGGCCTCAAGCTTCGCGTCCGCCTTCACGTCCGACTTTGTTTCTGCCTTGGGGGCGGTCGTTTCAGCCTTCGACGCTTCAGGCTTTGCAGCCTCCGGTTTCACCGGTTCAGTCGCCGGCTGTGTGGCTGGCGCCGAGACATTGGCAGGTGGCGGCGCGATCTGAACCGCAGCCGGCGGCGCCGACGCGATGCGGTTGACGGAGCCGGTCACTGTATCGAGGTTGTGCTCCAGATCAGTGACGCGCTTGAACAGGCGCGTACGATCAGAATTCAGCGTTTCGACGGCGTTCGCAAGCCGACGCGCTTCGCGCTCGCTGATCGTTGCGAATTGCTGAATTTGTTTGTGCTGGTCGGCGATCAGGGAATTGGCCGCGAGAAGCGCGCCGTGCCTTGCGCCGGTCGGGGAATTGGCAACGACAGCGGCGACGACAGCCGAAGCGATCGCAACGCCGGACCATGCACCGACGCGCCACAGGACGGTTTTGTCTCCTGCGCGCTCGCGCGCGAGAAGCTCAAAGCGGCGACGGCGTTCGCCGGGAGTCGTTTCGGTTGTTCGATCGGGCATTTCAGATGAGCTAAGCTCGGTCGAGAGGTGTCTTGGTGGCTGAACACGCGCCGAATCACTTTTAAAAGAGTAACAGGAACTTCGGCTGTGCGCCGCAGCGGCGTTGACCGTAGTCCTTTATTTTGGCGTGGATTGTCGGCTATGACGGCCGGGGTAAGGGCGCGGATTTCGCATGGTTCAACGTAGCTGCCTTGTGGTCGTACTCGCGGCGGGCGAAGGCACGCGCATGCGCGCATCCTTGCCGAAGGTGCTGCATCAAGTCGCGGGCCGCACGCTCCTGGCCAACGTCCTTGCTGCCGTGCCGGGTGGCGCGAGGGCGGCGGTTGTTGTTGGCCCGAACCATGACGCCGTCTCTCGGGAGGTCGCCCGTGTCGCTCCGGCGGCCGAAACCTTTGTGCAGGCGGATAGGCTTGGAACCGCACACGCGCTGTCGATGGCACGGACGGCCATCGCCAAAGGCGTGGACGATCTCATCGTCGTGTTCGGCGATACGCCTCTGATTACGCGCGAGACGCTTGAGGGCATGCGTGCGCCGCTGGCCGGTGGCGCCGCCGTCGTCGTGCTGGGCTTTCGCGCCGCAGATCCGACCGGTTATGGCCGCCTGGTGATGAAGGGCGACGATCTGATCGCCATTCGCGAACATCGCGACGCGAGCCCGCAGGAACTCACCATCGACCTTTGCAATGGCGGCGTCATGGCGCTGGCCGGTCCATCGGCACTCGCGATCCTCGACAAGATCGGCAATGCCAACAGCAAGGGCGAATACTATCTGACAGATGCTGTCGAGATTGCGCGCGCGATGGGCCTGAAGGCGGCCGTGCGTGAAACGTCTGAGGACGAAGTGCGCGGCATCAACACCAAGGCTCAGTTGGCCGAAGCGGAGAAGGTCATGCAGGATAAATTGCGCAAGGCGGCGATGGACGCGGGTGTGACGATGGTTGCGCCCGAGACCGTATTCCTCTCCGCCGATACGAGCTTCGGCAAGGATGTGACGATCGAGCCGTTCGTCGTGTTCGGCAGCGGGGTGCGCGTCGAGGACGGCGCGGTGGTGCATTCGTTCTCGCATATCGTCGGAGCCACAATCGGCAAGGGCGCGTCGGTTGGCCCCTATGCGCGGCTGCGGCCGGGTGCGCACCTCGGGGAAGGCGTTCGCGTCGGCAATTTCGTCGAGATCAAGGAAGCGACGGTCGAGAAGGGCGCCAAGGTCAACCATCTCACTTACATCGGCGATGCGCTGATCGGTGCGGGCGCCAATATCGGCGCAGGCACCATCACCTGCAACTATGACGGCTTCGACAAGCATCGCACCGAAATCGGCGCCGGCGCCTTCATCGGCTCCAACTCGTCGCTCGTCGCACCGATCAAGATTGGCGCAGGCGCCTTTGTCGGCTCAGGCTCGGTGGTGACGAAGAATGTCGCGGATGACTCGCTCGTCGTCGAGCGCAGCCAGCAGGTGCAGAAAGAGGGCTGGGCCAAGCGCTTTCGTGCATTGAAGGCCAAGGCGCCGAAAGGCCACGGTTAACAAACGGCAAATTGGCCTGTCGTAAATCGCAACAAATATTGAGCGAACGTGCCAGTGTTTTCGCGTAAACACGGGCGCGGCCTTGCGCGCGTTCGTTGCGCGGCCACGATGGTATTCGGGCTTTGAACTTTTGGGGTGACCATCCGCATGTGCGGGATTGTTGGAATTCTGGGTAAGGGGCCGGTGGCCGATCAACTCGTCGATGCGCTGAAGCGCCTCGAGTATCGCGGCTACGATTCCGCCGGTATCGCAACGCTTGAAGGCCGCACGCTGGAGCGCCGTCGCGCCGAAGGCAAGCTGCGCAATCTTGAAAGCAAGCTCAAGTCATCTCCGCTTGCCGGTCATATCGGCATCGGTCACACGCGCTGGGCGACGCATGGTCGCCCGAACGAAGCCAACGCGCATCCGCATGCGACGTCACGTGTTGCCGTCGTCCACAACGGCATCATCGAGAATTTCCGGGATCTGCGCGAGCAACTGGTCAAGAACGGCGCGATCTTCGCCAGCGAAACCGACACCGAAGTTGTCGCCCATCTCGTCACCGAGCAACTCGACAAGGGTTTGAAGCCCGTCGAGGCCGTGAAGGCTGTTCTGCCGATGCTGCGCGGCGCGTTTGCGCTCGGCTTCATCTTTACCGGTGAGGAAGATCTTCTGATCGGCGCGCGCAAGGGTTCGCCGCTGGCCATCGGCTATGGCGACGGCGAGATGTATCTCGGCTCCGACGCCATCGCGCTCGGTCCTTTCACCGACACGATCAGCTATCTCGAAGACGGCGACTGGGTCGTGCTGACACGCAAGACCGCATCTGTGTATGACGAAAGCGGTAAGGCGGTGAAGCGCGAGGTGATCAAATCCGGCGGTACGGGTTTCCTCGTCGACAAGGCGAATTTCCGCCACTTCATGGCGAAGGAAATTCACGAGCAGCCGGAAGTCGTCGGCCACACGCTGGCGCATTACATCGATATGGGCAGCGAGACGATCTCGCTGCCGGTCAAGCTGCCGTTCGATTTCAAATCCGTCGAGCGAGTTTCGATCTCGGCCTGCGGTACGGCTTATCTTGCAGGCTGCATCGCGCGCTACTGGTTCGAGCGCTTCGCGCGCCTGCCGGTGGATATCGATATCGCGTCCGAATTCCGCTATCGCGAGGCACCGCTGCGCAAGGGCGATCTCGGCGTCTTCATTTCGCAGTCAGGTGAAACCGCCGATACGCTGGCGGCGTTGCGTTACGCGAAAGAGCAGGGGCTCCACACCCTCTCTGTCGTCAACGTGCCGACCTCGACCATCGCACGCGAAAGCGAGGTCGTGCTGCCGACGCTCGCCGGTCCGGAAATCGGCGTTGCCTCGACCAAGGCGTTCACCTGCCAGCTCACAGTTCTGGCCGCGCTCGCGATCGCAGCCGGCCGCGCGCGCGGCGTGCTCTCGGCCGAAGACGAGACGAAGCTTGCGCATGCGCTGATCGAAGTGCCGCGTCTGATGGCGACGACGCTGGCCATCGAACCGCAGATCGAACGCCTGGCCCGCGATCTGTCGCGCAAGAAGGACGTGCTCTATCTCGGTCGCGGCACCAGCTATCCGCTCGCCATGGAAGGTGCGCTGAAGCTCAAGGAAATTTCCTACATCCATGCGGAAGGCTATGCGGCGGGTGAACTGAAGCACGGCCCGATCGCGCTGATCGACGAGAACATGCCCGTCGTGGTCATCGCGCCTTACGACCGTGTGTTTGAGAAGACCGTTTCCAACATGCAGGAAGTCGCCGCCCGTGGCGGCAACATCATCCTGATGACGGACGCCAGGGGCGCGCGCGAAGCGACGATGGAGCATCTGACCACCATCATCCTGCCGGATATGCCGGCCACGGTGACGCCGCTGGTCTATGCCATCCCCGTGCAACTGCTGGCCTATCATACGGCCGTCATCATGGGCACGGATGTAGATCAGCCCCGGAACCTGGCCAAATCCGTGACGGTCGAATAACCGCATTGGCAATCGGCGGCCGTACGACTATTTAAGGGCGTGCCGGCGCCCAACTGCCATGATTTGATGTGATCTGACCGATGAATCCGACCGATCCCAAGCCGACCGTGCCGGGCGCCATCCCGCAGCCTGGTCCTGATGCGCCGCCGCCGCAGTCTTCGCTGATGGCGCGGCTGCGTACCTATTTCCTCACCGGCCTCATCATCACCGGCCCCGTGGCCATCACCATCTGGCTGACCTGGTCCTTCGTGACCTGGGTCGACAATCTGGTGCGGCCGTTCATCCCGGCCATGTATCGTCCCGAGACTTATCTGCCTTGGCCGGTGCCGGGATCGGGCCTGATTATTGCGCTCCTCGCGCTGACACTGCTCGGTTTCCTCACCGCCAACCTCGTCGGACGAACGCTCGTCGATCTCGGCGAAACGATCCTCGGCCGCATGCCGATCGTGCGCGCGATCTACCGCAGCCTGAAGCAGGTGTTCGAAACGCTGTTCGCCGATTCCGGTTCGAGCTTCCGCAAGGTCGGCCTGGTCGAGTTTCCGGCGCCGGGCATGTGGTCGATCGTTCTCTACTCGCAGCCTCCGGGTCCGGATATTGCGGATCGACTGCCGGGTGGCGATGAATTTGTGTCGGTGTTCCTGCCTTGCGCACCGAACCCGACGACGGGCTTCTTCTTCTATGTCGCGCGCAAGGCGATCATCGAACTCGATATCAATGCCGAGGCAGCGGCAACGCTTGTGATGTCGGCCGGCATGATTCAGCCTGGCAGCGCCGACGCCAAGAAAATGTCTGGACTGGCCGACATGGCCAACGCCGCCAAGGCGGCGCGCGCCAAGACAGACAAGTCTCCGGCGGAAGTCGAGTCCTAACCCGCCCCGATCAGCGGAATCGCCTCGTCGCGCTCGAACAGATAGAGCAGGCAGCGCAGCGCTTCGCCGCGTTCGCCCGCTAGCTTCGGATTCTCACGCATGATCGCGGCGGTTTCCTCCCGCGCCTGCGCGATAAGCTGAGCGTGATATTCGGGCCGCGCCAGACGATAGCCGGGCAGGCCGGATTGACGCGTGCCGAGCACATCGCCTTCGCCGCGCAACTTCAGGTCCTCCTCGGCAATGCGAAACCCGTCATTGGTTTCGCGGATCGCCGCGAGTTCTCGCCTTCGACATTTCGCCAAGCGGCTCCTTGTAGAGCAGGAGACAGGTCGAGGCTTCCGCGCCGCGTCCGATGCGGCCGCGCAATTGATGCAGCTGCGCCAGCCCAAAGCGCTCGGCGTGTTCGATCACCATGATGCTGGCTTCGGGCACATCGACGCCGACCTCAATCACGGTCGTGGCCACCAGCAGGCTGATCTCGCCGGCCGCGAACTGAGCCATGACGCGATCCTTGTCAGGTCCGCGCATGCGGCCATGGACGAGGCCGACCGTAGCGCCAAACTTTGCTTGCAGCGCCTTGTGGCGCTGCTCGGCGTCGGTGAGATCGATTTCGTCGGATTGCTCGACCAGCGGACAGACCCAGTAAACGCGCTTGCCGGCCTTGAGCGCCCGGCCGACAGCCTCCACGGTTTCCTCGAGGCGGCTCATCGGCACGGTGCGGGTATCGATCGGTTTGCGGCCTTGAGGCTTGTCGCGCAGTTCAGAGATGTCCATGTCGCCGAAATAAGTCAGCACCAGCGTGCGCGGGATCGGCGTCGCGGTGAGCACCAGCATGTCGATGGCGTCGCCCTTCTGCGTCAGCAGCAATCGCTCGCGCACGCCGAAGCGGTGTTGCTCGTCGACAATGGCAAGCGCCAGTTGCTTGAACACGACATCGTCCTGGATCAGCGCGTGCGTGCCGACGAGGAGATCGATCTGGCCTGCGGCGAGGCGGGCGATGATGTCCTTGCGCTCCTTGCCTTTCTCGCGGCCGGTGAGAATGGCCACGCGCAGACCGGCGCGCTCGGCGAGAGGCGTGATGGTCTTCAGATGCTGGCGCGCGAGAATTTCGGTCGGCGCCATCAGCGCGGCCTGCCGTCCGGCCTCGATGACGGCGGCAGCCGATAGCAGCGCAACCACCGTCTTGCCGGAGCCGACGTCTCCCTGCAGAAGCCGCAGCATGCGCAACGGCTCGCCGAGGTCCTTGGTGATCTCGGTGACGGCAGTTTGCTGCGAAGGTGTTAGCGAATAGGGAAGCGCTGCGATGATGCGTTTGCGCAGTTCGCCGTCGCCCGCATGACGCGATCCGGCCGGGCGTTTCAATTGCGCGCGCACCAGCGCGAGAGCAAGTTGCCCGGCCAGCAATTCGTCATAAGCGAGCCGCGACCAGTAAGGCCGGTCGGGCAGGATGTCGGCCATGTCGGCCGGCTGATGCAGGTGACGCAGCGAATCCGCAAAGGAGGGAAAGTTGCATCGCTTGAGAACATCTGCGCCGATCCACTCCGGCAGCGCTGGCAGCTTGGTGAGCGCCTGCGCGGCGGCGCGGCGCAAGGCGCCGAGCGCGAGCCCCTCGGTCAGCGGATAGACCGGGTCGATCAGCGGCAGCGAGGCGAGACCCGCTTCATCGACGATGCGGTCGGGGTGAACCATCTGCAGCGTGCCGTCATACATCTGCAGGGTGCCCGAGACGTAACGCTGCTCGCCGGTCGGCAGGAGTTTTTCCAGATAGGCGCGGTCGCCCCGAAACCAGGTCAGGATGACGTCGCCGGTCGCGTCGCTGGCATAGATGGTGTAGGGCGCACGCGAACGGCCGGGCGGCGGCGGGCGATGGCGATCGATCGTGACATGCAAGGTTGCGACAGATCCGGCGACGGCGTCGCAAATCGCGGGGCGGGCGCTGCGGTCGATGACGGCCGACGGAAGATGAAAGAGAAGATCGACGACTCGCGGGGTTTCCGCGCGGTCGAGCAGATAGCGAAACAGCTTGTCCTGCTTCGGGCCGACCCCGCTCAAGCTTGTGATGGGCGCAAACAGTGCGTTGAGCCGGTCGGGACGCATGAAATCTCGGGCCTGCGGAATGTGACGCTTTATTGCATGGCTGCGGCGCTGGGGCGAGCGTTCAACGCCTGCTGACAGCGCCCGTCGTTGCGGTTATAGAACTCCGCCCGGCCCGTCCGGGCTTTTGCTGTTGGGACACATCGTAAAAAATGACCGGAACCACGATTTCCAGCGACGGCCTCGACGTGCGGCGCAAGCGCCTTCTGTACCGTTCGTGGCATCGCGGCACGCGCGAAATGGACCTGATCGTCGGCCGCTTCGCCGATGCCAATGTTGCGACGCTGCCGGACAGCGAACTCGAGGAATTCGAGCGGCTGATCGACGTGCCCGATCCCGATCTCTATGCCTCGCTGACCGGCGCGCGACCGATGCCCGAACTTGAGGGCGGCGCGGTCTACATCAAGCTCAAGGCCTTCCACGACAGCGGTCGCGCCGTTCCATGATGGCGAAGTCACCTGCAACGTCTCCTGCCGAACTGCTCAAGACCGGTGATCCGCTGACGCTGGCCAATGTCGCCGATGGCGCTGAAGGCCTGGTGCTGGGCGATCTCGCTCGCGCGCAGGCGGCCAAAGCCAAGGGCGCGGTCAGTCTTGTGGTGATCTGCCGCGACGGTCCGCGCATGGCGCAACTGGCGCGGTCGCTGGACTTCTTTGCGCCCGATCTGGCCGTGCTGCAGTTTCCGGCCTGGGATTGCCAGCCTTACGACCGCGTCTCGCCGCACGGCGGCGTCGTCGCCCAGCGATTGACGACGCTGGCGCGGCTGGCGCGGCTCAAGGGCAGCGAAAAGCCGCTGGTGGTGCTGGCATCCGTCAACGCCGCCGTTCAGCGCGTGCCGACGCGCGAAACAATGGCGGCGCAGGCGCTATCGATTGCGCCCGGCCAGATCTTTGCCATGGACAGCGTGATGGGCTGGCTTGAGCACAATGGCTATGGCCGCGTCTCCACCGTACGCGAGAGCGGCGAATATGCGGTGCGCGGCGGAATCCTCGATCTGTTTCCCGCCGGACTTGATCAACCGGTTCGGCTGGATTTCTTCGGCGACACGCTGGAATCGATCCGCACCTTTGATGCCGAAAGCCAGCGTACATTGATGGACATGCGCGGCCTCGACCTGATGCCGATGTCGGAGTTTCAGTTGACGACCGACACCATCCGGCGATTCCGTATGGGCTATGTCGCTGCGCTGGGTGCTCCGCGTCGCGACGACACGCTTTATGAGGCCGTCAGCGAAGGCCGGCGTCATCCCGGCATGGAACACTGGCTGCCGCTGTTTCACGATAAAATGGAGACGCTGTTCGACTATCTGCCAGCGGTTCCCATCGCCATCGAGCCGTTGGCAGAGGATGCCGCGCGCGAGCGGTTGACGCAGATCGCGGACTATTACGACGCACGGCGCGAGGCGATGGACCATCCGGATGGCGGCGCGCCGTATCGGCCATTGCCGCCCGACCAGCTTTACCTGACGGACAGCGAATGGAACGCGAGGCTTGGCGCTGCCATGCTGGTGCGTCTGAGCAGCTTCGCCGTGCCGGACGCTACACCGGGCACGTTCGACGCGGGCACGCGGCAGGGCCGTGACTTCGCTCCCGAGCGGGCCGACGCCAAGGCCAATGTGTTCGAGGCGGTCGCCACACATATCCAGTCGCTGCAGTCCTCGCGCAAGCGCGTCATGCTGGCGATGTGGAGCGAAGGCTCGCGCGAGCGCATGCAGCACGTGCTGGGCGATCACAAGCTGCATAACCTCACTCTGGTCGAGAGCTGGCCGAAGGCGCTGGCCCTGCCACGGATCGAGACGGCGCTGGTCGTGCTCGGCCTCGAGTCCGGGTTTGAAACCACCGACGTCGCCGTCATTACCGAGCAGGATATCCTCGGCGACCGCCTGGTTCGTTCGAAGCGGTCGAATCGCAAGCTCGATAATTTCATCTCCGAAGTGACGAGCCTGTCCGCGGGCGATCTTGTCGTGCATGTGGATCACGGCATTGGCCGTTTCATCGGGCTGCAGACCATCGAGGTCGGCGGCGCGCCGCATGATTGTCTCGAACTGCGCTATGCCGGCGACACCAAGCTGTTTCTCCCGGTCGAGAATATCGAGCTCCTGTCACGCTACGGCTCCGAACAGGCCGGCGTTGAACTCGATCGTCTCGGCGGCGGCGGATGGCAGACCCGCAAGGCCAAGCTCAAGAACCGTGTCCGTGAGATTGCAGGCGAATTGATCAAGATCGCAGCCGAGCGGCATTTGCGCGAAGCGCCGAAGCTGACGCTGCCGCCGGGGCTTTATGACGAATTCTGCGCCGGCTTCCCGTTCGAGGAGACCGAAGATCAGCTGAGTGCGATCGACGCCGCGCTGGATGATTTGTCACGCGGACGCCCGATGGATCGTCTGGTTTGCGGCGATGTGGGTTTCGGCAAGACCGAAGTGGCGCTGCGCGCCGCGTTCGTCACCGCGATGAGCGGCCGGCAGGTCGCCGTGGTTGTGCCGACGACGTTGCTGGCACGGCAGCACGCCAAGACCTTCACGGAACGATTCCGCGGCTTCCCGGTCAATGTCGCGCAGGCTTCACGTCTTGTCAGTGCCAAGCAACTGGCCGAGACCAAGAAGGGTCTCACCGACGGGTCGGTCGATATCGTCATCGGCACGCATGCGCTGCTCGGCAAGGCGATCAAGTTCCGCGACCTCGGTCTGCTGGTGGTGGACGAAGAACAGCATTTCGGCGTCACGCACAAAGAACGTCTCAAGCAGATGCGCGCCGAGGTGCATGTGCTGACGCTGACCGCGACGCCGATCCCGCGCACGCTGCAGCTGGCGCTGACGGGCGTGAGAGACTTGTCGATTATCGCCTCGCCGCCGGTCGACCGTCTGGCGGTGCGCACATTCGTCGCGCCGTTCGATCCGTTGATGATCCGCGAAGCGTTGCTGCGCGAGCGCTATCGCGGCGGACAGGCGTTCTATGTCTGCCCGCGCATCGACGATCTGGCGAGTTCGAAAGAGTTTCTCGACAAGACCGTTCCCGAGATGAAGGTCGCGGTTGCGCATGGCCAGATGCCACCGGCCGTCATCGAAGACATCATGTCGGCCTTCTATGACGGAAAATATGACATTCTGCTGTCCACCACGATTGTGGAATCCGGCCTCGATATTCCGAATGCGAATACGCTGATCGTGCATCGCGCCGATATGTTCGGCCTGGCGCAGCTCTATCAATTGCGCGGCCGCGTCGGCCGTTCCAAGCTGCGCGCCTATGCGCTTCTGACTCTGCCGGCGCAGCACAAGATCACGGCGCAAGCCGAGCGGCGGCTGAAGGTCCTGCAATCGCTCGACAACCTCGGCGCCGGGTTCCAGCTCGCATCGCACGATCTCGACATTCGCGGCGCCGGCAATCTGCTCGGCGACGAACAGTCCGGTCACATCAAGGAAGTCGGCTTCGAGCTTTACCAGCAGATGCTTGAGGAAGCGATCGAGAGCCTGAAGTCGGGCGCGACCGAGCCTGTCAGCGATCGCTGGTCGCCGCAGATTACGCTCGGCATGCCGGTGCTGATCCCGGACGATTATGTTGCCGACCTCTCAGTGCGCCTGTCGTTGTATCGTCGCATGGCGGATATCGACACGGATGATGAAATCGGCAATTTCGGTGCGGAGTTGCGCGACAGGTTTGGTCCGCTGCCGGAGGAGGTGACGCATCTGATGCGCGTTGTCGCCATCAAGGCGCTGTGCCGCCGTGCGAATGTCGAGAAGGTCGATGCCGGGCCGAAGGGCGCCGTGTTGTCGTTCCGCGAGAACAAGTTTGCGGAGCCGCAGAAGCTGGTGGCCTACATTCACAATCAGGGGCCGGCGGCGCGCGTGCGTCCCGATATGAAGGTTGTCTTCTTTGATCATTGGGAAGACGCGCAGGCGCGGCTGGATGGCGTGACGCAGGTGCTGCGCGAGTTGGCGGCGATTGCCGAAGCGGCGTAGCTTCAACCCGGCTGACGCGATGGCGCGGCGCGCTCGCCAGCTCTCAGGCTGAGCGGGCTCTGCGCGAGGTCGGAAGGCATCGACCACGAGCGCATTCAGCCCTTGCTTGTTGGCCGCCTGACGCGTCGCGTCGTCGTTGGCGGCGCGGCCCACGAGACGATTGCCGTTGATGCGATCCGGCAACGCCGCAAGCGTGACGTCGTCACCGAGCATTTGCGAATGCTCTAGAACGTCGTTCGCCCGGAAGCGATAGCCGCCGATTGCAAGGATACCTGCTGGCGGCGCGGTGATGCTGAAGGTATCGGCCTTGGGATCGCGGCGAACGGCATAGCCGGTGTCGGTCGCATGAATGGACGATGCAGGTCCATCGACGTCGGCGATGGGCGGCACCATGGGGCCGCGCAACGACAGCGTGCCCTCCGGCGTAATGCGCATCTCGGCAACAAGCGGTGCGTCCGCCTTTGTGTGAGGCGCGCGGCGCGGCCCGGCGCGCAGCGGCTGGATCGTCGGTCCGCTACGGCGGGCGGCGATATGGCCGGTTTCGCCGAGGCAGTAAATGTCCGTCAGCCCAATGCCGTAGGATTCCCAGTCGGCGCTGGCACCGGCGTGCTCGGGCGAGCGCCACAAGGCCAGCACATGCCGCAGCGTGCTGTCGTTCGCGGGCCAGCCGGAATGTGAAAGCCGCAAGGCGAGCGGCGCTGGCAAGACGATCGTGTCGCAGCGGTCGTTGGCCAATTGAGCGGTCATCGCATCGGCGTCGAAGGCATGATGCAACGAAAGTGTCCCGCCGTTCAGCAGCCAGCACGTCACCGTTGCGCTAAGGCCCGTGAAACTCGACGGCGGAATTGTCGACAGCGTCCGGATGCGCCCCGGACCGGCTTCGAGATGAATGGCAAGTCCGCCGGCGATAATTTGTCCGTGCGTGCGGGATATCGGCGTCAATCCGTCGCGCGTGACGTCAAACGTCACAACGGCTTCCGGCTGAGGTTCGGGTGTGAAGAGCGATGCCGATGAACGGAATGTTGCCTCGATGGAGACGATCTCCTCGGGCAGGGCGGGGCCGAAGCCGCAGACATGGCGAATGGGGAAGACATCGGCCGCAACTCTCAATGCATTGGCTGCAAGGTCCACGCCATCGACCCTGTCCTGCACCACAAGCGCTCGCGCTCCAATGCGCGTCAGCGCGGCCACGAGTTCGGCATGCCGCCACAGCAACGGAACAGGGGCAGCGACAAGCCCGGCGCGCCAGATGCCGAGAAGCGTCAGCACGAACTCGACCGTATTCGGCAACTGGATGGCAACCACGCTGCCGCCGGGCAGTCCCGCCAGCTGGAAGTGCCGCGCGATGTTGGCAATCGCCTTGTCGGCTTCAAGGTAGGTGAGACGGCGCGGGGCCGTCCCCGTCACGCGCATCTTGTCGCTTGGGTCGATCAGCGCAGCCGTATCCGGCTCCCGCTCCACGCTCCGCCGGAACAGTGTATCAAGCGTCGGTGCGCTCCATGCGGCTGCATCAGTCACGGCGCGGCCTCATCGCGGCGAACGCGCGGGCGCGCGCCACCAGCTTTCGGGCACGGCGCCGGATAGCGACGCTTTGGCGGGCCATTCGATTTCGGATCGGCGTGCGATCCATTGCGCGGGATGGTTGTAGATCGGAATGGCATAGAAGCCCGACATCAGCGCGCGATCGAGCATGCGCGCGGCTGCGACGAAATCGGTGCGCTCGCGCGCGGCCAGCAGCGCCTCGATCATGCGGTCGACGAAGGGGCTGGTGATGCCCATGAAATTGCGTGTTCCCTGTGTGGCGGCAGCAGCGCTGCCCCAATAGAAAGACTGCTCGTTGCCCGGCGACAGCGACTGGTCCCAGCGCGCAGGGGCCATGTCGAAATCGTAACCGAGGCGGCGCTGATCGAATTGAACGGCATCGACGCTGCGGACCGAAGCCTCAATTCCGGCGCGCCTGATATCTCGCACGAGGGCGAGGGCGATGCGCTCCTGTTCGCGAGTTGTCACCATGATTTCGAAGGTCACGGGCTTGCGGTTCCGAGGGTCGTAAAGAACATTTTGGCGAAGTTCGTAGCCGGCACCGGTCAGAAGAGCGATGGCGCGGTGCAAATTGTCGCGATCACGGCCGCTAATGTCGCCGGCCGGCAGGGTCCACGTACCGTCGAGAATGTCGGGCCGGATGCCGCTGGGCTGGCCACCGATGAGGGCGCGCTCGCGCGTGTCGGCGGGACGGCGATAGGCCGACAATTCGGAACCTGGAAAGAACCCGCCGTCGCGCGCATAGAGCCCGAAAAAATAGTTCCAGTTGATCCACTCGAAATCGAACAGCAACGTCATCGCTTCGCGCATGGCGGGGTCGGCGAAGACCGGCCGACGCGTGTTGAAGACGAGGGCCTCGACCGGGCGCGGCGTGCCCGAGGTGACGGTCTGCCGGGTCACACGTTTCTCGCGCGCGGCCGGAAAGTCGTAGCCGGTCTGCCACCGCGCGGGTTCTGTTTCGAGATGGACGTCGTAAAGGCCACGCTTGAAGGCTTCGAAGGCGGCGTTGGACTCGCGATAGTAGTCGAGCCTGATTTCATCGAAATTCCACAGGCCGCGATTGATCGGCAGGTCACGGCCCCAGTAGTCGGGATTGCGTGTCAGCGTCACGCGCGTGCCTTGCCGGACTTCGCTGACACGATAAGGGCCCGAGCCGATCGGCGGCTTGAGTGACGTGGTTTCAAAGGCGGCTTCGTCGATTGCGTGTTTGGGCAGGACAGGCATGAGACCAAGGATCAGCGGCAGCTCGCGATCGTTGGCGGTCCCGAAGTCGAAGCGCACGACGCGCTCGCCGAGCGCTTCAGCCTTGGCAACCTTGGAATAATAGGTCCGGTGATTGGGCCGCCCTCTGTCGCGGAGCAGCGCCCAGGAAAACAGTACATCTTCGGCCAGCACCGGCTTTCCGTCGGAGAATCTCGCCGCGGGGTTGATGCGGAATGTCACCTCGCTGCGCGCATCGTTGGTTTCGACGCTGTCCGCCAGCAGGCTGTAAAGCGTGAAGGGTTCGTCCTGTCCACGCCCGAGCAGGCTTTCCACCACGTGGCCGCGGATTTGCGGAACCGCGAGGCCCTTCACGATGAACGGATTGAGGCTGTCGAAGGTGCCGGTGATCCCGAACGTGATCCGGCCGCCCTTCGGCGCGTCGGGATTGGCATAAGGCATATGGGTGAAACCGGCCGCCAGCGCCGGTGCGCCGTGCATGGCGAGCCCGTGTTCGGCGAAAACAGGCCCGCCGCTGAAGGCTAAAGCCGCCAGTGCCGCGACGACGCGGCCGCGCCGCAGGCGCGCCAGGGCGGTTGGGACAGACGGTTTCACGGCCGATTCGATCCTTGAGGGGCTGCCGAATTTACCATGCGCGGCAACGATCCCGCCGCGGCAGGCCTATCAAATCGTCGCGCGGCATTGATCTTTTCGCCCATCGCTGTATTGAAAACTGGCATTTCGGCCGGTTCCCCCGGGCTGGTCACGTTGCCGCCTTATTTGGCCACGAGACAGCCCGCAGAAGCCCGGCAACGCCAGTCGTATTGCGTGCCTGCACCGCAGGCGCCACGGCCGCTGGTCACCGCAACCGGGACTAAGAAGGATATTTTCTCAATGACGCAACGGATCTTGCCGGCTCTGCTGGCCGCTGCGGGCTTGATGCTCGCGGCATTTGAGGCCCAGGCCCAGATTCCTCCGCCCGCGCAGCCGAAGGCCGCTCCGAAGGCGGCGCCGGCTCCGGCCGCTCCGAAGGCTGCCCCCAAGGGCCAGGCCGCTCCGGCACAGCAGGCTCCCGCTCCCCAGCAGCAGGCCGACCAGCAGGCTCCGCAGCTGATCTATTCGCCCTGGACGAAGTTCTGCATGAAGGGCCAGGAAGCCAACGCCAAGCAGATCTGCTTCACCGGCAAGGATGGTCGTATTGAATCCGGACTGCCGGTTGTTGCTGCGATCGTGATCGAGCCGGAGGGTGAGCCGCGCAAGTTGCTGCGTGTCACGTTGCCGCTCGGCATGAGCCTGCAGCAGGGAACGCGTGTCGTCGTCGATCAGAACGAAGCCCAGAGCAAGCAGAGCGCGTATTCGTTCTGCCTGCAGAACGGCTGCATGTCCGACTACGAAGCCTCTCCGGAAATGCTCGCGAACATGAAGAAAGGTCAGACCCTTTACGTTCAGGCCATTCAGGTCAACGGCGCAGCCGTGACGCTGAGCCTGCCGCTCTCGGACTTCGCCAAGGCTTATGATGGCCCGCCGACCGATCCCAAAATCATCGAGGAACAGCAGAAGAAGTTCCAGGAAGATCTGCAGAACCGGGCCAAGGAAATGCGCGACAAGCTGCAGAACCAGCAGGGCGGCGCGGCACCGGCACCGAAGTAATTTTAGCGGATACAAAACAAAGGGCGCGCCGCAAGGCGCGCCCTTTTTCTTTGGATCGCCGATCGTCGCTAGTTCAGCGACTGATTGCGCTGGCGATAGCCGCCCGCCTTGTCCTTGATGAAAATTTCCGAGACCTGCGAGTGACGGATCGGTTCACCGGTGTCGTCGGGCAACAGGTTTTGCTCCGACACATAGGCGATGTACTCGGTCTCCGAGTTCTCTGCGAGAAGATGATAGAAGGGCTGATCCTTGCTCGGACGCATGTCCTCCGGGATCGCAAGCCACCACTCCTCGGTGTTGCTGAACGTCGGGTCGATATCGAACACGACTCCCCGGAACGAAAAAATCCGGTGACGGACGATCTGTCCGATTTTGTACTTGGCCTGACGCATCTTCATGTTTGGTCGAATAGACCATGATCGGGGACGATGCTAGGGGGTAAGCGCAGGTTGGCCATGCCACAGCTGCCTCCGGCAGCGCGTTGTTTAGAATGGCTGAAAATAGGGCTTAAATCCCGGCTTTCATGATCGACGTCATCAACCTCGCTCTGCCGTATTTCGGCTTGATTTTCATCGGCTTTGCCTGCGGCAAGCTGAAGGCGCTGCCGGAATCCGGCCTCGCCTGGATGAACTTCTTTCTCCTCTACGTGTCGTTGCCTGCGTTGTTTTTTCGCATCATGGCGCGCACCCCGTTTGAGCAGCTGAACAACGTGCCGTTTGTTTTGGCAACGACGCTCGCGACCGCAAGCATGTTCGGCGTGAGTGCGTTGGCCAGCCGCCTGGCGGGCGTGCGCTCCGCCAAGGAAACGATCATGTCGGGGCTTGGCGGCGCCTACGGCAACATCGGCTATATGGGGCCGGGTCTTGCATTGTCGACCATTGGACAGAACGCGGCGGTTCCGGTCGCTCTGATCTTCTGCTTCGACAGCATTCTGATTTTTTCGCTGGCGCCGCTGTTGATGGCGCTGTTCGGCGACGACAAGCTGTCGGCGGGACAGACCGCGAGGGTTGTCGTGCGCCAGATCGCGCTCAATCCGTTGATCCTGGGTTCGGCAGCCGGCGCACTCGCGGCAGCGTTTCATTTTCAGACGCCGGTTGCGATCGACCGCACCCTGGAATTCCTTCAGGGTTCATCCGCGCCTGTCGCGCTGTTTGCGCTCGGCGTGACTGTGGCGCTGCGGCCGCTGGCGCGCATGCCGTGGGAGCTGCCCGCCATCATTCTGGTCAAGCTGGTACTGCACCCGTTCGTCGTCATGTGGCTGCTGCTGCTGTTCGGGCCGTTTCCACTGGAGTGGATGGCGACGGCGCTGCTAATGGCCTCGCTGCCGCCCGCGCTGAGCGTGTTCGTTCTCGCCAATCAGTACAATACCTGGATCGAGCAGGCGTCTGCGACCGTGCTGGTCGGCACCTTCGTGTCCGTCGTCACGCTGACGGTGATGATGTGGCTGATCCGTTCGGGTCAGTTCGTCTGGTAGTCTTCGCGCATCATGCGCGGCAGGCTGGTGGAGGGCGCAATCCCCTCTTGCAGCATCTTCTGGCGTAGCGGCTTGACGCTGCTGATGAGATGCATGCCGAGCGCGCGCATCGCCTGCAGCGGCGGAAAATCGCTGATGAGGCTGCGATTGGTGACGTCGATGGCGAAGCTGCGGCTTGAGATATCGGAGCGTCGGGCCCGGTCATAGGCGCTCATCACCGCATCGCTGCCAGGATCGCGGCCTTGGGAAAGGGCATCAGCTGCGAGTTCGGCGATCATCGCCGCGTCACGCAAGCCAAGATTGAGACCCTGTGCTCCAAGCGGCGGCACGACATGTGCGGATTCACCGACCAGCGCAATCCGGTTGGCCGCCAGTACGCGAGGCGCGTCGAACGATAACGGAAAGGCGAAGCGCCCGGGCTCCACCGTGCATTGTCCAAGAATGGAACGCGACTGGCGTTCGATCGCATCAGCGAGTTCGCTGTCGCTCAGCGCGAGCAACTCTTTCGCTCTGTCCGGCGTCACAACCCACACGACATTGGAGCGATTGCCGCGCGCGGGAACAAGCGCGCATGGGCCTTGAGTCGTGTGAAACTCCGTCGACATCTCATGATGCGGCCGGGTGTGTGCGATGTTGAATGTCACCGCCGTCTGCGGCAGCGCGCGGTGTGTCACGGCAATGCCGGCAGCCATGCGGCTCGGAGAATGTCGGCCATCGGCACCGACAACAAGCCGCGCATCGATCCGCGTGCCGTGTTGGGTCGTGATGGCCACTGCATCGGTGCCGGGAACGATCTCGGCGGCATCCTCATCGAAGCGCGTGAGGCTAGGAAGCTCTGCGGCGCGCGCTTCCATCGCTGCCACGATGTCGCGATTGCCGAGATTGTAGCCGAAGGCGTCGAGACCGATTTCTGCGGCGGCGAAACGAACCTCCGGCGCGCGCAGCAAACGGTCGGTATCGTCGATCAGCCGCATCACGCGCAGCGGCACCGCGTCGGGCCCAAGGCGATCCCATAAATGCAGGTGCTTTAGGAACACGATCGAGGCGTGAAGCAGCGCCGAGGTCCGATTGTCCGCGACAGCGCCGCGCCGGGCAATGTGGGCAACTCTGGCCCCGCTCGTGGCCAGTGCCAGGGCGGCCGCAAATCCGGCAGGCCCGCCACCGATGACGGCGGTGTCTGTGAAGAGAGGCTGCGTTGACGGCATTGGCACTCCGCTGTCTTATGGCAGGCACTTGAGCCCAACCAGCATGTTTTTCAAGCCTTGAAGCTAGAACCCACGAGCATGGCACCTTGAACAACGGATCATTGCGCACCCGGACGCCGGCTTGCTTCCCGGAATGCGCGGGCCAAGGCCTTTGGTGTTCACGTTTTTACCGCGCTCGGTGCGGCCGTTGCGCTGTTCGCCCTTGTCGAGGCGGTGCGGCACCAATGGGAGGCCATGTTCATCTGGCTCGGTGTGGCGCTGATCATCGACGGAGTGGACGGCACGCTGGCGCGCAGGTTCAACGTGGCCGAGACCTTGCCGCGCTGGTCCGGAGACGCGCTCGACCTTGTGGTCGACTACGTGACTTATGTTTTCATCCCTGCCTATGCAATTGTCGCCAGCGATCTGATGCCACCCGCGACTTGCCGTGCCGTTCGGAGGCGCCATCGTCGTCAGCAGCGCGCTCTACTTTGCCGACAGCCGGATGAAGACTGACGACTATCACTTCCGCGGGTTCCCTGCGTTATGGAATGTCGTTGCGTTTTATTTGTTTCTGCTGACGCCACATCCGTGGGTTTCAGGTGCGATTGTCCTGGCGTTTGTAGTAATGACGTTTGTTCCAATTCATGTGCTGCACCCGCTGCGTGTGGTGCGCTGGCGCAAAGTAACGCTGGCATTGACGGTGCTCTGGGCGGTCCTGTCAGTATTTGCGGTGCTGCGAGGATTCGATGTATCTGCGTGGCATGCAGCGGCGCTGACCGCTATCGGCCTTTATGTGCTGTTCGCCGATAGCTTGGTGTCGTTGCTCGACCGGGGTACGCGATAATGGAACTTCTGTTCAGTCCGGAAGCCTGGCTCGCACTGGCGACCCTGACGGCGCTCGAGATCATCCTCGGCATCGACAATGTCATCTTCCTCTCGGTGCTGGTGTCCCGGTTCCCTGAGCCGCAGGCCACACGCGCGCGCCAGCTCGGGCTCGCGCTGGCCCTCATCTTCCGCATTATCTTGCTGTCTGTGCTGGCGTGGCTGATCGGGTTGACGGATCCGGTTGTCACCGTCGCCGACAACGCCTTCTCGTGGCGAGACATCATTCTGATCGGAGGCGGCTTGTTCCTCATTGCCAAGGCGACGCATGAAATTCATGCCGAAGTCGAGGCCCGCGAATCTGATGACCATGGACCCGCGTCCGCGCCAACCGCATTCGCATGGCTGATCGTGCAGATCATTTTCATCGACCTGATTTTCTCGCTGGATTCGATCATCACCGCGATCGGCATGGTCGATGACATTCGCATCATGATCGCAGCCGTCGTGATCTCGATCATCGTGATGTACGTTTCGTCGGGGCCCGTGGCGTCGTTCGTGGCAAATTACCCGACGACCAAGATGCTGGCGCTGGCCTTCCTCGTTCTGATCGGTGTGGCGCTGGTCGCCGATGGCTTCGAGTTTCATATTCCCCGCGGCTATATCTACTCAGCCATGGCCTTTGCGGCGGCGGTGGAAGTATTCAACGTGCTGGCCAGTCGTAACCGGCGCAAACGAAAATCGGAGTAAGTTGACATGGTCGCTGCTGTTCGCGTTCACAAGCAGGGTGGTCCCGAGGCGCTCGTTTATGAGGATATCGATGTGCCGCCGCCGGCGCCTGGCGAATTGCGCATCAGACAACACGCGATCGGCCTGAATTTCATCGATACCTATTTCCGCAGCGGCCTCTACAAGGTCGCGAACATGCCGTTCATCGTCGGCAATGAAGGCGCCGGAGAAGTCACAGCGGTCGGCGCAGGCGTCACCGGTTTCCACGTCGGCGACCGTGTCGGCTACTACCTGCCGCTCGGATGCTACGCGGCCGAACGCAACGTCCCGGCGGCGCGCACGGTGAAGCTGCCGGACGGCATCACCTACCAGCAGGCCGCGGTCCTGATGCTGAAAGGCATGACGGTTCAGTACCTCCTGAATCAGACGTTCAAGGTCCAGCGCGGCCAGACCATCCTGTTCCATGCCGCCGCCGGAGGAGTTGGCCTGATTGCGACGCAGTGGGCGCACGCACTCGGTGCGACCGTCATCGGCACCGTCGGGTCGAAGGACAAGGCCGAGCTGGCGCGCGCCAATGGGTGCGACCACACGATCCTCTATCGCGAGGAGAATTTCGCCGAACGCGTGAAGGAGATCACCAAGGGTGCGCTTTGCGACGTAGTCTATGACAGCGTCGGCAAGGACACGTTTCCGGCCTCGCTCGATTGCGTCAAGCGGCGCGGGTTGTTTGTTTCTTTCGGCAGCGCCTCAGGTCCGCTCGAAGCGTTCCACATCTTCGATCTGAAGGAGCGGGGAGGCGGCGGGCTCTATGCGACGCGTCCGACGCTGAACGAATACATTGCCACGCGCGAAGAACTTGTCGCGACAGCGGATGCGACATTCGCCGCTTTCCTCGACGGCAAGTTTAAGATTCAGATCAACCACACCTACGCATTGAAGGATGCGCGCCGCGCGCACGAAGATCTCGAGGGCCGCAAGACAACGGGTGCGGCCGTTCTGCTTCCGTAGGGCTGAGGCTAGAAGCCGGCCGCCGTGCCGTGCAGATCGTAGGCGTCGGCGCGCTCGATCTTCACGGTCACGATCTCGCCGACGCGCAGCGGACGGCGGCTGGCGACGTGAACGCTGCCGTCGATTTCCGGCGCATCGCCCTTGCTGCGACCCTTGGCAACCGTCGGGCCGACCTCGTCGATGATGACCTGCTGGCGTGTGCCGACCTTCTTCTTCAGGCGCCGCGCGGAAATGATCTGCTGCCGCTCCATGAAGCGGTTCCAGCGTTCGGTCTTGACCTCTTCCGGCACAGGATTGTCGAGGGCGTTGGCTGGCGCTCCGGCAACCGCTTCGTATTTGAAGCAGCCGGCGCGGTCGATCTCGGCCTCATTCATCCAGTCGAGCAATTGCTCGAACTCGGCGTCGGTCTCCCCGGGAAAGCCGACGATGAAGGTCGAACGCAGCGTGAGATCGGGACAAATCTCGCGCCAGCGCGTAATCCGCTGCAAGGTCTTCTCTTGGGCGGCAGGGCGCTTCATGCGCGCGAGCACGCTCGGGCTGCCGTGCTGAAAAGGAATGTCGAGATAGGGCAGCACCTTGCCTTCGGCCATCAGCGGAATGACCTCATCGACATGCGGGTAGGGGTAGACATAGTGCAGCCGCACCCATGCGCCGAGCTCGCCGCAGTTCGCTGGCGAGATTGAGGAAACGCGCATTCGATCTCGCGGTCGTGCGAATTTGCTTGCAGCGTATTTGATATCGACGCCATAGGCCGACGTGTCCTGCGAGATGACCAGCAGTTCCTTGACGCCGGCCTTCACCAGCTTCTCGGCCTCGCGCAGCACATCCGCGATCGGGCGGGAGACCAGATCGCCGCGCAGCTGTCGGAATGATGCAGAACGTGCAGCGATGATTGCAGCCTTCGGAAATTTTCAGATAGGCGTAATGGCGCGGCGTCAGCTTGATGCCTTGCGGCGGCAGCAGATCGAGGTATGGATCGTGTTGCGGCGGGGCGGCGCGATGCACCGCTTCCAGCACGCTTTCATATTGCTGCGGTCCGGTGATCGACGAGCACGCCCGGATAGCCTTTTGCGATCACCTCGGGCTCGGCGCCCATGACAACCGGTGACGATGACCTTGCCGTTCTCGGCCATGCGCCTCGCCGATCGCGGCGAGCGATTCAGTCTCGGCGCTGTCGAGAAAGCCGCAGGTGTTGACGATGACGAGGTCGGCGCCGTCATGCTTGCGTGCGAGTTCGTAGCCCTCGGCGCGCAGGCGCGTGATGATGCGCTCGGAATCCACCAAAGCCTTGGGGCAGCCGAGCGACACGAAACTGACGACGGGCGCGCGGCGCGCGTTCATGGGAAACCTGAAAGCCGTGGTGGAAGTGCTTGGAGCTAGCATGGTTTCGCGGGAATACAAGCGCGGAGGCCGTTTTGGGGTGGAATTGCAGGTCCGCCTATCGGATCGGATGCCGGAAGCGTCCCAATATGGTAGCCGGACAAGTGATCCAGGCCGGGAGTGATCCATGAATTTGACGCCGAAAATGCTCGAACCGCTGAAGCAGGTTTCGACCGCAACGCTGACGACAGTCCTGCTGAAGAAGGGTCTGCGCAATGTGTGGATGCGCGGCGCCAAGCCATTGCGCGCCGGTTTCCCGCGAATAGTGGGGCCGGCTTTCACGCTGCGATTTGTGCCGGCGCGGGAGGATCTCGCGACGCCGGAATCCTGGGGGGCGCCGATTTCTACCCGCACAGCGATTGAGGCGATGCCGGAGGGCTGTATTGCCGTGGTCGACGCCATGGGGATCACGGATGCTGGGGTTTTTGGGGATATTCTGTGCGCGCGGATGGCACAGCGAAAAGTGGCGGCCATGATCACGGACGGCGCGGTTCGGGACGCCGAAGGCGTGCTTCAGACCGGCCTTCCTGTTTGGTGTGCCGGAGCGTCAGCACCACCCTCGGTAGCAGGTCTGACATTCGTCAACTGGGGCGAGCCGATCGGCTGCGGCGGCGTCGCGGTCTATCCCAACGATCTGGTCGTCGTCGACCAGGATGGCGCCGTCCTGATCCCGCAGGCGCTGATTGAGCACGTGCTCGAGGTCGCCCCGGAACAGGAGCGAATGGAAGGCTGGATCATCGATGAAGTGAACCGGGGCGCGGTATTGCCGGGCCTTTATCCCATGAACGCCGAAAACAAGGCGCGTTACGAGGCCAGTCGCAAGAAGGGCTGAATGTGGCTAAAATGCGCAGCGCCACCCGAGCTGCGCATGCAACAATTCCGTATTTTCAAGGTGTTGCTTCGATGTCCCACCTGCGAACTTTCTGCCGCGAAACGCGGCAGGGGGTTCCGTGCCGGGTCGCTGGCGAATAAGGTTATGGCAAATCTCGGGTGGGGACCCTTCGAGTTTGTCCGTGACGGGCCCAGGCCCTGCGGACTGGAGTGGATGGAATGCACAGGATTAGGTTGGCCCGCGGGCTCGTTGGCCCGATGGTCATCGCCAGCGCGTTTGCTTTCCTTGGTGCGTCGCAAGTTGCGGCGCAGACCATCGAGGCCGCTCTCGTTCATGCCTATCAGAACAATCCGCAATTGAACGCGCAGCGCGCCTCGGTGCGCTCCACGGACGAAGGCGTGCCGACGGCGCTGTCGGGCTATCGCCCGCGTGTCAGCGTGACCGCAAGCGCCGGCACGCAGCGTCAGGAAGTGAACAGTCGCACCATCGCCGCCAATGGTAACCGCACTTACAATACTGTTGAAGGCGAGACGGCGCCGCGCAGCGTCGGCGTCACCGCGACCCAAACGCTGTTCAACGGCCAGCAGACAGCCAACCGCGTGCGCGCGGCGGAAAGCCAGGTCTCGGCTGCCCGCGAAGGCTTGCGTATTCTGGAACAGACGGTGCTGCAGCAGGCGGCAGGCGTCTATATGGATTTCCTGCGCGACACCGCGATCGTCGAGCTCAATCGCTCCAACGTCCGCGTGCTGGAAGAAACGCTGCGGCAGGTGCGCGATCGCTTCGCCGTCGGCGAAGTGACCCGAACCGACGTCGCCCAATCCGAAGCGCAACTCGCAGCTCGGCCGTTTCAATCTGCAGCAAACGGAATCCAACCTCAACACCACTCGTGCGAACTTTCGTCGCATCATCGGCATCGAGCCGTCGGCGCGGCTCGCGCCGGGCCGTCCGATCGATCGGCTGCTACCGGCGACTTTGATTCAGGCCATCGAAATCGGGCTGATGGAGAATCCGAGCGTGACGTCGGCGATGTACGGCATCGACGTGGCGCATCTGCAGGTTCGCGATCAACGAAGGCGCGCTTTATCCGACGTTCTGCGCTTGCAGGCGTCCGTCACCAAAAGCTACGAGACAGCGCCCGACGACGCTGCAGACTTGAACGCACAGGCGAGCGCGCAACTGACGGTGCCGATCTATCAGGGCGGCGCCGAATACTGCGCTGATCCGGCAGTCCAAGGAAACTCTGGGTCAGCAGCGCCTTGCGCTCGAGCAGCAGCGCGACCAGGTTCGTGCAACCGTAACCCAGAGCTGGGGGTGCTGCAGGCATCGAAGGCGCAGATCGAGTCGGCGCAGGCCGGCGTCACCGCGCAGGAAACCGCCCTCAATGGCGTGCGCGAAGAAGCGCGCGTCGGCCAGCGCACGACACTCGACGTGCTCAATGCGCAACAGTCTCTGGTCAATGCGCGCAGCCAACTGGTGAGTGCGCAGCGCGAGCGCGTCGTGGCGACATACACCCTGATGCAGTCGATCGGCCGTCTGTCGCCGCGAGCAACTCAAACTCGGCGACCGAGGTCTATGACCCGCGCGTGCATTATCATCAGGTGCGCGACAGCTGGATCGGCGTCCGGACTCCCGACGGTCGCTGATTTTTCTGCAAGTGGCTGTGTAGTCCGCCAGCATCAGCTTGAAATCATTGGTTCCCGTGCCATAGGCTGTTTAAGCTGAGTGGTCTGATTCGCGTTTGCGCCGTTCCGGTTAACTTCATGCGGCGTTGCGACGACACAAACCGGACTGGGAACGGGACTGAAAATGGCGCAGGCGGCCAAGGCGCAGGAACCCTCGATGGAGGAAATCCTTGCCTCGATTCGGCGGATTATCGCCGACGACGAGCCGAAGGCTGCTGAGCCACCGAAGGTTGCTGCGAAGCCGGCGCCTGCACCCGCACCTGCACCGCCGCCACCCGTTGCCGCTCGGCCCGCACCGCCTCCGCCGCCAGCACCGCCGCCGCCCGCGCCGGTGCCAGAGCCGGTTGTCTCGACGTCAGATCCCGATATCAACGCCTTGCTGGCGGAAATCGGTGAAGCGACGTTGCAGGAGCCGGAGCCTGAGATGGCGGCCGAGCCCGATATTCTTGAACTGACCGAAGATATGGCTGAAATCGAACCGGCGGCTTTCCAGACTGTCGAGCCGCAGGAAGAAGTCATCTTCGAGGAGCACATCCCCGAGCCGGCTTACTCAGCCCCGGCGCAATATCAGCCGATGCCGGAGGTGGCCCCGTCGCCGCCGCTGATGTCGCCGTCGACCATGGCGTCGGTCGGTTCCGCGTTCAATTCGCTCGCCCACACCATCCTGTCCGACAATGCGCGGACACTCGAAGACCTCGTGCGCGAAATGCTGCGCCCCATGCTCAAGGCCTGGCTGGACGACAATCTGCCCGGAATGGTCGAGCGGATCGTGCGCTCGGAAATCGAACGCGTTTCACGCGGTCGTTAACCCGTCTTAGCTCCATTTTGCTCGGTTTTTACGGTGTCCCTTGGCCTGCCGTGTTCACTTCGCGGCGGGGCTGAGGGTTTTTAACGCGTGATCCCGAAAAGTGGGAACCGGTTTTCGGATCGGGTCACGCGCAACCGAAGACATTCATGATTGAAAAGACTTATCAGCCCGCCGATATCGAAGCGCGCATGGCCCAAGCCTGGGAGAAGGCCGAGGCCTTCAAGGCCGGCCGCGCCGACCGCCAAGGGCGCCGAACCGTTCACCATCGTGATCCCGCCGCCCAACGTGACGGGCTCGCTGCATATGGGCCACGCGCTCAACAACACGCTGCAGGACGTGCTGTGCCGCTTCGAGCGCATGCGCGGCCGCGATGTGCTGTGGCAGCCGGGCACCGACCATGCCGGCATCGCCACGCAGATGGTCGTCGAGCGGCAGTTGCTGGAGCGTCAGCAGCCGGGCCGCCGCGAGATGGGCCGCGAGAAATTCCTCGAGCGCGTGTGGGAGTGGAAGGCTGAATCCGGCGGCACCATCGTCAACCAGCTCAAGCGCCTGGGCGCGTCGTGCGACTGGTCGCGCGAGCGCTTCACCATGGACGAGGGGCTGTCGCGCGCCGTCCTCAAGGTGTTCGTCGAACTCTACAATCAGGGCCTGATCTACAAGCGACAAGCGTCTCGTGAACTGGGACCCGACGCTCCAGACCGCGATCTCCGACCTCGAAGTGCGAGCAGGTCGAGGTCAAGGGCAATATGTGGCACTTCCGCTATCCGCTGGCGGACGATCCGACGCAGTTTCATCGTCATCGCCACGACGCGCCCGGAGACGATGCTGGGCGACGGCGCGGTTGCCGTGCATCCCGACGACGAGCGCTACACGCATCTCGTCGGCAAGCTGCGTGCGCCTGCCGCTGGCCGATCGTCTGATCCCGATCATCGCCGACGAATATCCCGATCCCGAGAAGGGCTCCGGCGCGGTGAAGATCACGCCGGCGCACGACTTCAACGACTTCGACGTGTGGACGCGACATCGCGACAAGAGCTATTTCACGACGCAGAAGGACGGCGGCCTGATCAATCTGTTCACGCCGGAAGCGGCGCTGAACGAAAACTGCCCGCCGCAATATCAGGGTCTCGATCGATACGCCGCACGCAAGCGCATTATCGCGGATATGGAAGAGCTCGGCCTCGTCGAGAAGATCGAGCCTCTCGTGCACATGGTGCCGCATGGCGACCGCTCCGGCGTCGTTGTCGAGCCGTACCTGACCGACCAGTGGTATGTCGACGCCAAGACTCTGGCGCAGCCGGCGATGGAAGCCGTGCGCTCGGGCAAGACGGTGTTCGTGCCGCAAAACTGGGAAAAGACCTATTTCGAATGGATGGAGAACATCCAGCCCTGGTGCATCTCGCGCCAGTTGTGGTGGGGCCATCAGATTCCGGCCTGGTACGGGCCCGACGGAAGAGTGTTCGTCGCCGAGACGGAAGAAGAGGCGGTCTCGCGCGCGCTGGCGTACTACGCCGAGCAGGAACACATCACGCCGATGCAGGGCCACGACATGGCTCTCGATCCCGACAAGCGCGCGCCGTTCCTGATCCGCGACGAGGACGTGCTGGACACGTGGTTCTCGTCGGCGCTGTGGCCGTTCTCGACGCTCGGCTGGCCCGAACTCCGACATCGACGTGAAGCGTTACTATCCGACCAACACGCTGGTGACGGGATTCGACATCATCTTCTTCTGGGTCGCCCGGATGATGATGATGGGTCTGCATTTCACCGGCGAAGTGCCGTTCAAGGACATCTACATCCATGCGCTCGTCCGCGACGAGAAGGGCGCCAAGATGTCGAAGTCGAAGGGCAACGTCATCGATCCGCTGTCGCTGATCGACCAGTACGGCGCCGATGCGCTGCGCTTCACGCTGGCGGCGATGGCGGCGCAGGGCCGCGACATCAAGCTGGCGACCTCGCGCGTCGAAGGCTATCGCAATTTCGCGACCAAGCTGTGGAACGCGGCGCGCTTCGCCGAGATGAACGGTTGCGCGCGTGTGGACGGGTTCGATCCGCTCGACGGCCAAGGACACGCTCAACCGCTGGATCGCGCATGAAACCGCGCGCGCCACGCGCGAAGTGACCGAGGCGATCGAGAATTACCGGTTCAACGAAGCGGCCGGCGCCGCCTATCGCTTCGTCTGGAACATCTATTGCGACTGGTATCTCGAACTGGCCAAGCCGGTGTTCATGGGCCCGGACGGCGCGTCCAAGACCGAGACGCGCGCGATGGTGGCCTGGGTGCTCGACGAGATCCTCAAGCTGCTGCATCCGTTCATGCCGTTTATCACCGAGGAACTATGGGCGGTGACGGCCGAGGGCGCCCCGCGCAAGCAACTGCTCGTGCTCAGCCAGTGGCCGTCGCATGACGGCCTTCAGGATGACGCGGCCGAGGCCGAAATCGGCTGGGTGGTCGATCTCGTTACGCAGATCCGTTCGCTGCGGGCGGAGATGAACATCACGCCCGCGACGCTGATCACGCTGGCGCTGGTGAATGTGTCGGACGAGACGAAGGCGCGCGCGGATCGCTGGACCGACGTGATCAAGCGTCTGGCGCGGCTGTCCGGCCTGTCGTTCGAGAGTGCTGCGCCCGCAGGCGCGGTGCAATTGCTGGTGCGCGGCGAAGTGGCCGCGCTGCCGCTCAAGGGCGTGATCGATCTGGCAGGTGAGCGTGCGCGACTGGCGAAGGAGCTGGCGAAGGCCGACGACGACATCAAGCGCGCCGAGGCCAAGCTCAACAATCCGAAGTTCGTCGCCAATGCGGAAGAGGCGGTCGTCGACGGGGAGCGCGAGAAGCGCGACGAGGCGAGTGGCCGCCGCGCCAAAATCCTTGAGGCGATGGAACGCCTGAAGGCCGCGGAGTAGACCGCGCCGGCTTAGCCGGCGTGGTTCAATGCGTGAGCGAGAATCTGCGAGCGGTTGAGACCGCGCGCGGCCAGTTCCTTGTCGCTCAGGCGCGACAGCGAGTGCTCGATGCGCATGGCGCGAACGGCGGACTGAACTGCCTGAAACATGACGAAGATGAACATGGTCTAATTCCTTGATTCCAGAGAACTTGCTGCCCGATGGGCGTGACAAGACTTGGTCGCTCCCGCAGTGCGGAAGGTTCAAAGGGAACCAGGAATTCGCAGATCAGCGTTTGATGCCGGACAAGTAGCCGCAAAACGCGTGAATCCATACGCGCGTCGCCCGGTGCGGCCGTCCCGCGCAGTTTGAACAGCAGCGCAGCTCCGAGGCACATCAGCGTGCCCGCGACCGACACGATCAGGCAGGCGCGCGTATCGGCACCCTGAACGGCGGTCAGCAGCCAACAGAAACGGAAACGAAATCGGCGTCAGGATGAACAGAATCCGCGCAACGCGCGCGGCCTTCTCGGGCGTCATTTCGGGGTCGTCATCATCGGTCATGGCGCATTCTCTGCGGTGAGACAGTGCTGCCGTCAATCTGTGCCGGTTGCGCTAGATTGGGCCTGAGACTTGCACGTCTGTACGATTGCTGCAGTGTAACACGCGACGCATTTTAAGTCAGATCGTTTTCCGGAAAGCCATTTGTGACCGATCCAGCACTGCCGTCGCTGAGCTTTCGATCCCGCGTTGTGCCGCAAGGTTTGTCAGATAACGGCGGGCATCTGCGTTCTGCGTGTCGATGCGCGGCGATTGTTGGCTACCTTGTCAGAGGAGAGGACGCAGATCGATGCTGCGTACACATGACTTCACGACAATCGAATTGTCCGGCATTGCCGCTTGTCATTTTCAGTCATTCTTGCAACGGCTGTGATGGTTTACAACGCCATCCGATTTGATCGGCTGGCTGATAAGATCTTCGCATTGGTAAGGCCGGTCGAGCGGCAGAGCACTGACCGATCTATACTCAAGCGTGCATTTCATGCCTACGCCGGCGTCACGGCGCTTGAGTGATGCGATACTTATCCGTTGAATTTGCTGTTGATCGTCGATGTGCGCTGGGCTGGATTCTTCGTTTTGCGCGCAGCCGATGTTGCTGTTTTTCGGCAGGTGTTGCCCCTGACGCGGTTAATCGCCGTCACGGCGAAATCGCTTGCTCAGAAATCTTGAACCCTGCAGCCCGTAACGCCACGGCAACTCGACCGCCTTGGTGATGCCGATGCGAACGCCGCTGACGATCTTCGGCTTGCGCGGGCGCGCGTGGATTGCAAAGGGTGCCTCATCCAGCGCCAGACCGTTGTGATGGCCGGTGATGCCGAGCGCCTCGCAGAGCTTGTCCGGGGCCTGAGCACAATGCGCGGATCATCTTCCATGCCGCGCCGCTGGCGCATCGCGGCAATGCCGTGCGTCGGCTCCAGCGCGCGGATCAGGACGGCGCTGGCCGAGCCTTCCTTTTCGCAGACGACAGTTGACGCACCAGTGAATGCCGTAGGAGCGATAGACATAGGCGACGCCCGGCGGGCCGAACATCACGCGGTTGCGCGGCGTCGGGCCGTTGAAGGAATGCGCCGCCGGATCGGTGTGGTGATAGGCCTCGACCTCGACGATGATGCCGCCGACGCCCTTGAACAGCAGCGTCGCGCCGATCAGATCGGGCGCGACCTTGTGGACGCTGCGGGCGAAGAATTCGCGGGTGAGGGCGAGGGCCGAGGGAGATCATTCATGTGGAAGCCTTTCTACGCGGGCTGCGGCCATGTGCACGCAGCCTGATTACATGATCTGATCATCTAACGCGATGCGCGAGCGAGTATGTGCGAAGGGATCTCACGTTCACGAACGACTTATTTGATCATGGTGTTTCCGTGGTCCTTTTTTTTGCCGTGCATTGGTTTCGCTTGGCTGGGTGCGCTCGCTCGCCTGGTTCGCGCCGTGGCGTTGCTACCGCGGATTGCGCTGGGGACTAATTTTCTGCGGCGGCTATCTCGCATGGCGTGCATACTTGCTTCGCGCGTTGTCTCGCGGGTGAGACCAAATGGCGCTTTCTCTCATGAGATGCTCGTGGCATGCGAGCGCTCCTTGGTATGGTTGGACGGTTATCCGAGTGGTTTGGCAGATTAGCACTTCGCTGAGTTCTGTGACGAGTATGTTTGTCGTGCTGTCGCTCCTGAGTGCTCAGCGCGATCGTCGTCTTTTGTCGTCGGCTGGATTGTGGGTAGCCTGTACTCAGGCATTGATGGCGCTAGCGAGGGATACGCGAGCTCGGAGGTCTGAAATTGGGACATTCTCGCCTGGATACTGGTCGGCCTGCTGGCGGGATGGATCGCGTCCCGTGTCGTCGGCTCGCGTCGCGGCCTGATCGGCAAACTCGTGATCGGCCTGATCGGTTCGCTGATCGGCGGTTTTATCTTTTCCAAACTGAATGTCGCCGTGGTGCCGGATTTCTGGGGTGCACTGATCACCGCGACCGTCGGAGCCGTGGTATTTCTCCTTGTATGGCAGGGGATTCGCCGGGACTGAGCCGGTTGCGAGCCGGCCCCTCCAGACGCTACCTAGAGGGCAGCATCAGGAGCCGCTATGGCGGTCGTTATCGATCTCACTGCCAATCCGCCGATCCGGCCGAAGTCGGATCTGGCCGAGAAGCCGCGCCATCCGGAAAAGGCGCATCGGCCGGACGCGGAATCGCCGCGCAAGCCGGACTGGATTCGCGTGCGCGCGCCGACCTCGCGCGGCTATTCCGAGACCCACAAGATCGTCAAGGAAAACGGCCTCGTCACCGTCTGCGAGGAGGCCGGCTGCCCGAATATCGGCGAGTGCTGGGACAAGAAGCACGCCACCTTCATGATCATGGGCGACACCTGCACGCGCGCGTGCTCGTTCTGCAACGTCAAGACCGGCATGCCCGGCGCGCTCGACGCCGAGGAGCCGGAGCACGTCGCGCGAAGCCGTCGCCAAGCTCGGCCTCTCGCATGTCGTCATCACCTCGGTCGATCGCGACGATCTCGCCGACGGCGGCGCGGAGCATTTCGCGCAGACCATCCGCGCGATCCGCGCGCAGTGCCCGACCACGACCATCGAGATGCTGACGCCGGATTTTCTGCGCAAGGACGGCGCGCTCGAAGTGGTGGTCGCGCGAAGCCCGACGTGTTCAACCACAATCTCGAAACCGTGCCGTCGCTTTATCTCACCGTGCGGCCCGGCGCGCGCTATTTCCATTCGATTCGCCTGCTGCAGCGGGTGAAGGAACTCGACCCGACGATGTTCACCAAGTCCGGCATCATGGTCGGGCTTGGCGAAGAGCGGAACGAAGTGCTGCAGGTGATGGACGATCTGCGCTCGGCCGATGTCGATTTCCTCACCATCGGGCAATATCTGCAGCCGACCACGCAAGCATCATGCGGTGATGCGCTTCGTCACGCCGGACGAGTTCAAGAGCTACGAGACGATGGCCTACACCAAGGGCTTCCTGATGGTGTCGGCATCGCCGCTGACGCGCTCGTCGCACCACGCGGGCGAGGATTTCGCCAGGCTGAAGGCGGCGCGCGCGGCTCTCGCGCGCTAAGACCAATGCCGCAATTCTCGACCAAACGCCGCGTTCGTGCACACCGCTGCGCAGATGTTCGACCTCGTCGCCGATGTCGAGCGCTATCCGGAGTTCGTGCCGTTGTGCCAGGCGCTGAAGGTGCGCACGCGCGAGCCGCGGCCAGATGGCACCGAGAGTCATCATCGCCGACATGACGGTTGCCTACAAACTGATGCGCGAGACCTTCACCAGCCGCGTCACGCTCGACCGCGCCGAACCTGAAGATTCTCGTCGAATATCTCGAAGGTCCGTTCAGCCATCTGGAAAACCGCTGGACATTTCGATCCGCAGGGCGAGAACGCCTGCGATGTCGAATTCTTCATCGCCTACGAATTCAAGAGCCGGACGCTCGGCCATGCTCATGGGCGCGATGTTCGACGCCGCGTTCCGGCGCTTCGCCGCGGCGTTCGAGACGCGCGCGCGGACGTGCTCTATGGCGGCCGAAGCCGTCTTCCGTTTGACCGCCTTGCGCGGTCCGTGCGCCAGCTCAAGCAGCATGTTCAGCGCCTTCACGCACCGAGCGCTCGCGCACCACCGTGCGTCCGAGCGCGCCGAAACGGCATTCGCGCTGAACAATGCGTCCGTCGCGCGCGGCGGCGGCGAAGTGAACGAGCCCGACAGGTTTTTGCCGCGGGTGGCGCCGCCGGGCCCGGCAATGCCGGTGATCGCTACGGCGAGATCGACACCGGCGCGTTCCAGCGCGCCGATCGCCATGGCGGTCGCGGTCTCGCCGGCTCACGGCGCCGTAAGTTTGTCAAGGTGTCGGCTGTCGACGCCCAGCATCTCATGCTTGGCCTCGTTGGAATAGGTGACGAAGCCGCGATCGAGACGGCCGATGATCCGGCGATGTCGGTGATGCGCGCCCGCCACCAGCCCGCCGGTGCAGGATTCCGCAGTTGCCACGGTCAGCTTCCGCATGCGGCAGAGATCGACCAGCGTGCGCGCAAGCCCGCGGCCTTGCGGTGCTCATGCGGCAGCTCCAGGGCAGGCGTATCGTTGCCGTCGCGATTGCAGCGAGGCCTTCGCCGCGTCCGGTGAAGCCGAGGTGTTCGCTGGTGGTCGCCTTGACGGAGACGCGGTCTATCGAATGTCCGGCAATGGCGGCGATGCGCTGCGCGCATGGCGTCGCGGTGCGGTCCGATCTTCGGCGCTTCGCACACGAGCGTGACGTCGAGATGCGCGATCATGCCGCCGCGCGCGGCGACGCGGGCGCAGGCGTCCGCGAGGAAACGGTCGGAGGCGGCGTTCTTCCACTGCGGATCGCTCGGCGGGAAATGCGTGCCGATGTCGCCGTCGGCAAGCGCGCCGAGAATGGCATCGACCAAGGCGTGCAAGCCGACGTCGCCATCGGAATGCGCCGACGACGCCGCGGTCGAACGGGATGCGGACGCCGCAGATCGTCACATGATCGCCGGGGCCGAAGGCATGGACGTCGTAACCCGTGGCGCTGCGAACATCGCCCGTCATCTGTATTTCGGCGCGCGCAAAATCGTCCGCTGTCGTGAGCTTCATGTTGGCAGCATCGCCTTCAAAGGTCGCAACCGTCAATCCCGCCCACTCCGCGATCGAGGCGTCGTCGGTGAAGTCGTCGCGGCCGTCCTTGGCGGCGCGGCGATGCGCCGACAGAATGGCGTCGAATGAAAAAGCCTGTGGGGTTTGCGCCAGCCGCAGCTGCGCGCGGTCGGCGGTCGCTGTGATCGCGCCGTTGGCATCGACGATCTTGACGGTGTCCGTCAGGCCGATGACGGGAATGGCGGCGCCTGTCGTGTGGGCCGCGTCGATGGCGCGCGCGATCAGCGAACGGATTCGCGAAGGGCCGGGCGGCATCGTGGATCAGCACGATGTCGGGCGCGAAAGCCACCAGCGCTTCGAGGCCGGCCAGCACCGACGCCTGCCGCGACGCGCCGCCGAGGACGGGCGCGGCGATCGTCATGCCGGTCATCGCCGCGTCAAAGTTCGCGATATCGTCCGGATGAATGACAACCTGTGTCCGGGCGATCCGGGGATGGGTGGCAAAGGCGGCGACGCTGCGGGCGATCACCGTGCGTCCGCCAAGCTGGCGATACTGCTTGGGTCCGCCATCGCCGGCCCGCAGCCCGCGTCCGGCGGCAACGATCAAGGCGGCGGTTGAGGTCATCGCGGGTTGCCCATGGATATGGCCTTTTAGAGCGTTTCTGATCCGCATGGATACAGGTCGGACGAACTATTCGCCGCCCAGGTGCTTGTGCAGGCCCTTGTTTAGCCCCTTGGGACCACAGGCAAATCCGGCTGATAGCGGCGGTTTGGGTCATGCGTGCCCTGCGGGGCAGGAATTTCCCGATTTGTTGCACTGCAGCGCTTGCCACCGGGGCTTTTTTGGCTAAGATGTGTGCAGTTATCGAAATGCACAAAAAGTATGCACGCCGCCAACAAAAACATCGCTGAGATGACCGATCTGGCGACATTCGCCGGAGCGAAGGATCATCATTATCACACGGCCCCGTTTCGTGTCGGCGGCATCGAACCGTTGAACGGTGCGGTGCTCGCGCCGATGTCCGGCATCACCGACGCTCCGTTTCGACGTCTGGCGCGCCAGACTTGGCGCCGGTCTCGTGGTGTCGGAAATGACCGCGAGCGACGATCTCGCGCGCGGCCGGCCGATGTCGGTCCTGCGTTCGGAAGCCGCCGGGATCGGCCCGCATGTCGTGCAGCTGGCCGGCTGCGAGACGCACTGGATGGCGGAGGGCGCACGTATCGCGCGAGAACCGCCGGCGCCGACATCATCGACATCAACATGGGCTGCCCGGCGCGCCACGTTACGAACGGAGAGTCGGGTTCGGCGCTGATGCGCGACCTCGATCACGCGCTGCGACTGATCGAAGCCACGGTCGACGCCGTCGAGCGTGCCGGTGACGCTGAAGATGCGGCTCGGCTGGGACATCAATCGCTGAATGCGCCGGATCTGGCGCGGCGCGCCGAGGCGGCCGGTGTTCGCATGATCACGGTTCACGGCCGCACGCGCTGCCAGTTCTACAAGGGCACGCGCCGACTGGCGCGCGGTCCGCGCGGTGAAGGACGCAATCGGAATTCCGCGTTGTCGTCAATGGCGACATTCTGATCGTTACGACGATGCGCGCGACGCGCTTGAGCAATCCGGCGCCGATGCGGTGATGATCGGACGCGGCGCGCAGGGGCAGCCCTGGCTGCCCGGCCAGATCGGCCGCCAACTCGCCGGTGCCGACGCGGAGGACGCGCCGCCGTTGCAGGAGCAGCTTGGTTACGTCACCGCGCTCTACGAAGAAATCCTCAGTCACTACGGCACGCGCATCGGCGGCCGTCATGCGCGCAAACATCTCGGCTGGGCGCTCGACGTGGCCGCGCAGGGCGTGGTCGCTTCCGCCGAATTCCTCAAGCGCTGGCGTCATCGTGTGCTCACATCCGAGCAGCCGAGCGAAGTCCGTAGCCTGCTTGTCGAGGCTTATGACGACCTGGCCTGGAGGGCGGCATGACGTCGATGGCGTCAAAAACCGGTGTTAGTGCCGGCGTCGGCGAGGCGGTCCTGAATGCCTTGCCGCATCCGGTTCTGGTCGTGTCTCCTGACGCCAGGGTCGTCGATGCCAACATCGCGGCGGAGGCGTTCTTCGAAACCTCGATCGCCATGCTGCAGCGTCAGTCGTTGCGCGAATTCGTGCCCTTCGGCAGTCCCTTGCTTTCGCTGATCGAACAGGTGCGGGGCACCGGCCTGCCGGTCAACGAATACAAGGTCGATCTCGGAACGCCGCGCAGCGGCGGCGACCGTCTCGTCGATCTTCATGTCGCGCCCTTGCCGGAACGCCCCGGCCATATCGTGGTGATGCTGCAGGAGCGCACCATCGCCGACAAGATGGATCGTCAGCTCACGCATCGCGGCGCCGCGCGCTCGGTCATCGCGCTGGCGGCGATGCTGGCGCATGAGATCAAGAATCCGCTCTCGGGCATTCGCGGCGCAGCCCAATTGCTCGAACAATCCGCATCGCCGGAAGATCGCACGCTCACGCGCCTGATCTGCGACGAGGCTGACCGCATCGTCACGCTGGTCGATCGCATGGAAGTGTTCGGCGACGAGCGGCCTGTGTCGCGCGGACCGGTCAACATCCATTCCGTGCTCGATCACGTCAAACGCCTCGCGCAGTCCGGCTTCGCGCGGAACATCAAGTTCGTTGAAGATTACGACCCGTCGCTGCCGCCGGTCCTGGCCAACCAGGATCAGTTCATTCAGGTCTTCCTCAACCTCGTGAAGAATGCCGCCGAGGCGCTGGTCGATCTGGGTGGCGATGGCGAGATTCAGCTGACGACGGCTTTCAAGCCGGGCGTGCGGCTGACGCGACCCGGCAGCAAGTCGCGCGTGTCGTTGCCGCTGGAGTTTTGCGTGAAGGACAACGGACCGGGCGTGCCGGAGGACCTTCTGCCGCACCTGTTCGATCCCTTCGTGACAACCAAGCCGACCGGAAGTGGTCTGGGTCTTGCATTGGTTGCGAAGATCATCGGCGACCATGGTGGGATCGTCGAGTGCGAGTCCCAGCCGCGCCGGACCGTCTTTCGAGTACTGATGCCGATGTACACCCCTGACAATCCACCTCGCGACGGCGCCTCGGGAGCGTCTTCGTCGGCCCGTAAGGGTGAAGAATGAGGAACTGCCATGCCCGCAAGTAGCATTCTGGTCGCCGACGACGATTCCGCGATCCGCACGGTGTTGAACCAGGCGCTGTCCCGCGCCGGCTACGAGGTCCGCCTGACCGGTAATGCCGCGACGCTGTGGCGCTGGGTCAGCCAGGGCGAGGGCGATCTGGTGATTACCGACGTGGTGATGCCGGACGAAAGCGCCTTCGATCTTCTGCCGCGCATCAAGAAGCTGCGGCCGAACCTGCCCGTCATCGTCATGAGCGCGCAGAACACGTTCATGACTGCCATCCGCGCCTCCGAGCGCGGGGCCTATGAATACCTGCCCAAGCCTTTCGACCTGAAAGAGCTGATCGCGATCGTGGGTCGTGCTTTGTCCGAGCCCAAGGAGCGGGTTGTCGGCGCAGCCGAGGCGGCCGAATTCGATTCCATTCCGCTCGTCGGCCGTTCGCCTGCGATGCAGGAAATCTATCGGGTGCTCGCGCGCCTGATGCAGACCGATCTCACCGTGATGATTTCCGGCGAATCCGGCACCGGCAAGGAACTTGTCGCCCGCGCGCTGCACGATTACGGCAAGCGCCGGTCCGGCCCCTTCGTTGCCATCAATATGGCTGCGATCCCGCGCGACCTGATCGAATCCGAATTGTTCGGCCACGAACGCGGCGCGTTCACCGGCGCGAATTCGCGCTCGACCGGCCGCTTCGAGCAGGCCGAAGGCGGCACGCTGTTTCTCGACGAGATCGGCGACATGCCGATGGAGGCGCAAACGCGGCTTCTGCGCGTGCTGCAGCAGGGCGAATACACGACCGTCGGCGGTCGCACGCCGATCAAGACCGACGTTCGCATCGTTGCAGCGAGCAACAAGGATCTCCGAATCCTCATTCAGCAGGGATTGTTTCGCGAAGATCTGTTCTTCCGTCTCAATGTCGTGCCGCTGCGGTTGCCGCCGCTGCGCGAGCGCATCGAAGATCTGCCCGATCTCATCCGTCATTTCTTCGCGCTGGCCGAGAAGGACGGTCTGCCGCCGAAGCAGATCGACGGGCAGGCGGTCGAGCGCCTCAAGCAGCATCGCTGGCCGGGCAACGTCCGCGAACTGGAAAATCTGGCGCGCCGCCTCGCGGCTCTTTATCCGCAAGAGATCATCACGGCCTCGGTCATTGAAGTCGAACTGGCGCCGCCGGCCGTTGTCTCGGGCGGCAGTGCGCCGACCAAGATCGAGAATCTGAGCGGCGCGGTAGAGCAGTATCTGGCTACCTACTTCGCGGGCTTCCCGAATGGCGTGCCACCGCCGGGCCTTTACCACCGCATCTTGCGGGAGATCGAAATTCCGCTGTTGTCTGCCGCTTTGGCGTCGACGCGCGGCAATCAGATCCGGGCTGCGGATCTTCTGGGTCTGAACCGCAACACTCTGCGTAAGAAGCTGAGAGATCTGGATATTCAGCTCTTCCGGGGCGGCTAAAGTTTCTTGTTTTGACGCGTTTTCTTCATGCGAGCGGGTTCTCCACCTCGCTTGAAAACGCTATGGGCGGGTCGCTAAAAGCTTCAATCAACAAATTGTGCCAGTGCGTCCTGGGGAAACTCTTCGGGAGTTGTCGCAATTTGGCAACAATGTTGTATGAAAGCATCACTGTTGCGGGCAAGGGACGGCCGGCGGCACATGGTTTAACCCTCTGATGCGCACCGGGGCATGAGTAGCACCGACACGTCCACAACCCCGATTGAGACGGCCCTGGCCGTACCGCGCCCGTGGTCCGCGCGGCGCGTGCTGGTGCCCGTCATCGTCTGCCTCGCGGTCACCTCTTCGTTTCTCACTTTTTTGGTGATGACGGGCCTGACGTCGCGCGTGCTGACGCAGTACGCGCTTTGGTTTCTGGGCGTCAGCGGCGCGCTGATCACCGTTCTGGTCGGGATCATCGTTTCCGACGTCGCCAAGGTTGTGCAAGCCCGCCGTCGCGGCCGCGCAGCATCCAGACTCCACATTCGCGTCGTCGCATTGTTTGCGGCTATTGCCGCGGTACCTGCGATCCTTGTGGCCGGGATTGCCTATCTCGACGCTCTGACCGCGGTCTCGATCGCGTTTTCTCCGATCAGGCCAATACCGTTATCCAGAACTCGCTCACGGTTGCGCAATCCTATGTCCAGGAGCACGGCCGGCAGATCAACGGCGATATTCTCGCGATGGCGGGCAACATGTCGCGCCTGCGGCTCCTGTTCGATCAGGATCGCCAAAGCTTCCGCGAACTCTTTCTGCAAGACGCGAAGAGCCGCAATCTAGCCGTTGCGATGATCCTCGACGCCAATGCCAACGTGCTCGAAACGGCATCGACAGGCATGTATCCGGCCGTGAGAGGACCGTCCGCCGATTTTCTCGAAGGTGCGACCGAAACGACGCCGCAATTCGCCGTCCTCCTTGAGGTGAGCTATGTCGCGGCCGTCGTGAAGCTGCGCAGCTTCGACAACCAGTATCTTTACGTGGTTCGCCTCCTCGACCCGCGGGTGGTGGCGCAACTTTACGAAACGGCGGCGCAAGTCGAGGCTTATGACGCGCTGAAAGAACAACGTCTCGGAACGCAGTATTCATTTGCCGCGTTGTTTGCTGTGATCACCCTGTCGCTGCTTTGCTCCGCCGTCCTGATCGGGCTGAATTTCTCCACGCGTCTGGTTGCGCCGGTCCAGCGTCTGATGGGCGCTGCGCAATTGGTGGCGACGGGCAATCTGCACGTGCAGGTTCCGATCATTCGCTCCGAAGGCGATCTCGCTCAGATGGGCGAGATCTTCAACAAAATGACGCGCGAGTTGCGCACGCAGCGTGACGACCTGATGCAGGCGAGCGAACTCATCGACAGTCGCCGCCGTTTCACCGAGGCCGTTCTGTCGGCCGCAAGCGCAGGCATCATCGGCATCGATGGCGACGGCCGTATCGGCATTCTCAACCGCTCGGCGGAAAAACTGATTGGTCGTCCGGAAGCTGAAACACTGGGTCACACGCTGTCCGAAGTGGTCCCGGAGCTCGACGAGCTGATGGCAACGGCGCGGCAGGGCTATCAAAAGCTGGTGCAGGGGCAAGCCACGATCAGCCGCGATGGCAAAGAGCGCAACCTGTCCGTCCGCGTCAGCGCCGAGCAGACCGGGCAGGCCAAGGAAAGCTACATTATCACGCTGGATGACATTACCGACCTGGTCAGCGCGCAGCGCACATCTGCCTGGGCCGACGTCGCGCGCCGTATCGCGCATGAGATCAAGAATCCGCTGACTCCGATTCAGCTCTCTGCCGAACGCCTTCGGCGCAAATACGGCAAGGTCATCGTCGAAGACCGGGCCATCTTCGAGCAGTGCACGGATACGATCGTGCGTCAGGTCGACGATATCCGCCGGATGGTCGACGAGTTCTCGCGCTTCGCGCGCATGCCGAAACCTGCGATCGATAACGAGGATGTTGCCGACACCGTGCGCCAGGTGGTGTTCCTGATGCGCGTCGGTCACCCTGATATCGATATCGAAGTGGACATCGCGGAAGACCCGATGCCTGCGCGGTTCGATCGCCGGTTGATTTCGCAGGGGCTCACCAACATCATCAAGAATGCCACCGAGGCAATCGGTGCACTACCCGCTGACGTGCTCGATAAAGGGCGTATCGAGGTCAAGGCGGCAAGAGAAGACGACGATATCGTCATCGATATCGTCGATAACGGAATCGGACTGCCGAAAGAAAGCCGCTCGCGGCTTTTGGAACCATATGTCACGACTCGCGAAAAAGGGACGGGCCTCGGTTTGGCCATCGTGGGACGTGTGCTGGAGGATCATGGCGGTCGGATCGAACTGAACGATGCCTCCAGCATCAAGCCGGGCAGCCGTGGCGCCTGGATGCGGCTCAGATTTGCCGCGTCCGGACAGGCGCAGAAGCCAGCTGCTCCAACCGAACCCGTCATGGAATCAAGCGGAACGTAACAATGGCGAATGATATTCTGATCGTCGATGACGAGGCCGATATTCGCGACCTCGTCGCCGGTATTCTCGAGGACGAAGGTTACGAGACGAGGACGGCGCGTGACAGCGATACCGCGCTGGCGTCGATCGCGAGCCGTAGGCCGAACATGGTCTTCCTCGACATCTGGTTGCAGGGCAGTCGCATGGACGGCTTGCAGCTGCTTGATCAGATCAAGCAGGAGCATCCCGACCTGCCGGTTGTGATGATTTCCGGCCACGGCAACATCGAGACCGCTGTCGCGGCCATCAAGCGCGGCGCCTATGACTTCATCGAGAAGCCGTTCAAGGCGGATCGCCTTGTGCTGGTGGCCACGCGCGCGCTTGAAACGTCACGCCTGAAGCGTGAAGTTCGCGAGCTTAAGCAGCTGGCGCCGACATCGAGCACGCTGGTCGGACATTCGTCTTCACTGGTGCAGCTGCGCCAGACGATTGAACGCGCGGCCAAGACCAACAGCCGTATTCTCATCGTGGGCCCTTCCGGCTGCGGCAAGGAACTGGCGGCGCGCACGCTGCATCAATTGTCGAGCCGCGCGGAAGGTCCGTTTGTCGTCATCAACGCGGCGGCAATGACGCCCGAGCGTATGGAAACCGAATTGTTCGGTGTCGAACAGGTCAATGGCACCGAGCAGCGCAAGATTGGCGCGCTCGAGGAAGCGCATGGCGGCACGCTCTTCATTGACGAGATCGCCGACATGCCGCGCGAAACCCAGAGCAAGATTCTGCGCGTGCTGGTCGATCAGACGTTTCAGCGGGTCGGCGGCACCGGCAAGGTGAATGTCGATGTGCGGATCATTTCATCGACCGCACGCAATCTCGAGGCGGAGATTACTGCCGGGCTGTTCCGCGAGGATTTGTATCATCGCTTGTCGGTCGTGCCGATCCGTGTGCCGCCGCTGTCCGAACGCCGCGAGGACATTCCCGAGCTTGTGACGTATTTCGTCGGAGCAGATTTCGCTGGCGACAGGCTTGCAGCGTCGCGAGATCGGCGAGGATGCCATGGCCGTGCTTCAAACCCATGGATGGCCGGGCAACGTCCGCCAGTTGCGCAACAATGTAGAGCGTCTGCTTATTCTCGCCGGCGGCGAGCCCAACGCTATCGTCACTGCCAGCATGTTGCCGCAGGATGTCGGGGCCATGGTGCCGTCGATGCCCGGCAATGGCGGCGAGCAGGTGATGGGCCTGCCGCTGCGCGAAGCGCGCGAAGTCTTCGAACGCGATTACCTCATCGCGCAGATCAGCCGTTTCAGCGGCAATATCTCCCGGACCGCAGAATTCGTCGGCATGGAACGCTCCGCCCTTCACCGCAAGCTGAAGGCGCTGGGCGTCGGCGGATAGCACCGGAATGTCCCGGATTGCCTATGTGAATGGTCGCTACCTGCCGTGGTCGCAGGCCAGCGTCTCCATCGAGGACCGCGGCTATCAGTTCGCCGATGGCGTTTATGAAGTCTGCCAGATTCTCGACGGACGTCTGGTGGATGTCGAGCGGCATCTGGCGCGTCTGGATCGCTCGCTCGATGCCTTGCGGATTCGTGCGCCGATGGCGCGTCCTGCACTTGAAGGGATCATTCGCGAGGTTGTGCGCCGAAATCGCGTCACGGACGGCATCGTCTATCTTCAGGTGACCCGCGGTGTGGCACGGCGCGATCACGGATTTCCGGCCGCAAGCGTGCGGCCCAGTCTCGTCGTCAGCGCGCGTGCGCTCGATCAGGCGCGTTTCGCCCGCAACGCCGAGAACGGCATTGCCGTCATCACCGTGCCAGAAACGCGCTGGGCGCGCGTCGATGTCAAATCGATCGCGCTCTTGCCAAACGTGCTGGCGAGGCAGGCGGCGCGCGAGCAGGGTGCCGGCGAGGCCTGGTTTGTTGGCAAGGATGGGTTCGTCACGGAGGGCTCCGCGAGCAACGCCTGGATCGTGACGGCCGATCGGAAGCTTGTGACCACGCCATCGTCCAACGAAATCCTGTCCGGGATCACGCGGGCCGTTGTCATCGAGACCGCCGCCGCTCTGCAAATGACAGTCGAGGAACGGCCTTTTACGGTCGCAGAGGCCATGGCGGCCAGCGAGGCCTTCGTCACTGCCGCGAGCCTCACCGTGACTCCAGTGGTCACGCTGGACGGACAGCCGATCGGGGGCGGAAAGCCGGGCCCGGTCGCGCAGCGGCTTCGCGAGGAATTTCATCGCTTTGCGCAGTTTTCCTGATCTGTGCGTCCTGTTTCAAAGCCGCCCAAGCTTTGCCGGGTCTTGCGTCCCGCAACGCACTGCCATCTAATTGCCCGGTTCGGGTTCCCGGAGGGGCAATTCAGGGGAGTTGGCCGGGCAGTTGGCGGAGAGGAGCCCGCATCGGCTGCGCGAAAGCTACAACGAAACCAACAAACTCAACGATAAAAAGGTCAAAAACGATGGCGTCTGAACGCGCGCAAAATCTACAGGACACGTTTCTCAATCACGTTCGCAAGACCAAGACGCCGCTCACGATCTTTCTGGTCAATGGGGTGAAGCTGCAGGGGATTGTCACCTGGTTCGACAATTTCTGTTTGCTGCTGCGGCGCGACGGCCATTCGCAGCTCGTCTACAAGCACGCGATCTCGACCATCATGCCGGGCGCTCCGATCCAGCTGTTCGAAGGCGGCGAGGATAGCCCGGCTTGAGAGTGACCTGATTGGAACCCCGACAGCCGTGAAGGGGATGCTGACCGTCCGCGGTCGGCAGCGCCGAGAGCAGAATCACCGGCCGGGTGATCGTCATCGGCCCTTACTGCGCGAATGCGCCGCGGCGATGCCGAGGCGCAAGCGACGCGATGCGTGCGCGATCCGAGGCGCGGCTCGAGGAAGCCGATGGGTCTGCCGCGCGCCATCGATCTGACGTCGCCGAAGCGCTGATCGCGCCGATCAGCCAGATCCGGCCCGCGACCTATCTCGGCAAGGGCAAGGTCGAGGAGATCGTCGGCGCTGCATCGCCGGCGCACGAGATCGAACTCGTGGTGATGGATTGCGCGCTGTCGCCGATCCAGCAGCGCAACCTCGAGAAGGCCTGGAACACCAAGGTGCTCGACCGCACCGGGCTGATTCTGGAAATCTTCGGCCGCCGCGCCAAGACCAAGGAAGGCACGCTGCAGGTCGAGCTCGCCCATCTCAACTATCAGCGCAGCCGGCTGGTGCGCTCATGGACCCATCTCGAACGCCAGCGCGGCGGCTTCGGCTTTCATGGGCGGTCCCGGCGAAACCCAGATCGAGGCCGATCGCCGCCTGATCGGCGATCGCATCGCGCGGCTCGAGAACGAAATCAGGAAGGTGCAGGCGACGCGGCGGCTGCATCGCGCAGGGCCGCCAGCGGGTGCCGTATCGCGTCGTGGCGCTGGTCGGCTACACCAACGCCGGAAAGTCGACGCTGTTCAACCGCCTGACCCGCGCCGACGTGCAGGCCGCCGACATGCTGTTCGCGACGCTCGATCCGACCTTGCGCGCGCTGAATCTGCCGCATGGCGGCAAGGCGATGCTGTCGGACACCGTCGGATTCATCTCCAACCTGCCGACGCAACTGGTCGCGGCGTTTCGCGCCACGCTGGAGGAGGTGCTGGAAGCCGACGTGATTCTGCACGTCCGCGACATCTCGCATGAGGATGCCGAAGCGCAGCAGACGCGACGTCGATACCGTGCTGCGGCAGCTCGGCATCGATCCGGAGGCGGCCGACACGCATCCTCGAAGTCTGGAACAAGATCGACCGCTTCGACGCCGAAGGGCGCGAAAACTTGCGCAATATCGCCGCGCGCCGGCCGCCGGAGACAGCCGCTGTTTCCTGGTTTCCGCCGACACCGGGGAGGGGGTCGACGCGCTGCTCGACGGCGATCGAGGAGCGGCTGGCCGCGAGCCGCATGACGCTCGATCTGTCGATCGACGCCTCCGATGGCGCCGGCATCAGCTGGCTTCACCGCAATTCGGAAGTGCTGGACAAGGAGCTGCACGACGCCGGTCGATCATGACCGTGCGGTGCGCGATCGAAACGCAAACGTCGCTTCGCGACGATTGACGCGTGCCGCAGCGAGAGCAAGTATCGCGAGGCGAGCCTTAGCGGCTATTTCGCTTCTCGGCGCCGCTTCGCCTCGTTCCACAGCGCATCCATCTCGGCGAGCGACGCTGCTGCAGCGGGCTTGCCCTGCGCGGCGAGCGCGGCTCGATGATAGGCAAAGCGTCGTTCGAACTTGGCGTTGGTGCCGCGCAGGGCGGTTTCGGGATCGGCGCCGACATGCCGCGCGAGATTGACCAGCGGCGAACAGCAGATCGCCGGTCTCCTCGGCGAGTTTCCTTCGCGTCGCCGACGTCCAGCGCGGCCTCGATCTCGTCGGCTTCTTCGCGAATTTTGCGCCAGCACGGCGCGCGGATCGTTCCAGTCGAATCCGACGGTCGATGCCTTGCGCTGCAATTCCAGCGCGCGCGTCAGCGCCGGCAGGCCGGCCTTGACGCTGACAGCGAGCGTGTGCTGACGTCACCTCAGGCGGCCGCCGCGCGGCGCGCTCGGCCTTTTCCTCGGCCTTGATCCGATCCCAGATGCCCTTGACCTGCACGGCTGTCATCGAGTTGGCCGTCCTGTCCCCGAACACATGCGGATGGCGACGGATCATTTTTCGGGTGATCGCCTCGACGACGTCGCCGAAAGCAAACGCGCCTTCCTCTTCGGCCATACGGGCGTGAAAGACCACTTGCAGCAGCAGATCGCCGAGTTCGTCGCAGAGGTCGGGGAGGTCGTGGCGCGCGATGGCGTCGGCCACCTCATAGGCTTCCTCGATCGTGTAGGGCGCAATGGTCGCAAAGGTCTGCTCGAGGTCCCACGGACAACCGCCGACCGGTGCGCGCAGGGCAGCCATGATTTCGATGAGGCGGGCGATGTCGCGGGACGGCGTCATGCGGAAATCCTGGCTTGCGGGCGCGTATGGGGGATCACGCGCAGGTGACTGAATTAGAGGCAGAATGTCTGCGAAATCAACCGCCGGTTGTCTTGCCTTAGGGGTGCGGGAGCCGCTATGCACCGCCATTAAAGCCGACTTCGAAACAAAGGGTTGGGACGTGGACACCGAACGGCAGCGCATTACCGAAGGCTCGTTCTTTCTGGCCCTCTACATGGCCTGCATTCCGGCGGCGAACTGGACGATCCAGCACGTCGGCACGGTGTGTACGCCCGACGGGCCATGTCTGATTCCCGTCGCGCCCGGCATCATGGCGCCGAGCGGCGTGATGCTGATCGGACTTGCACTGGTGCTGCGCGATCTCGTCCAGCGCCGTCTCGGGACATCATACGGCCTGCTGGCGGTGCTGGTCGGCACGGTCATCTCGGCGCTGCTTGCGCCGCCGTCGCTGGTGATTGCCTCGGCCGTCGCGTTCCTGTTGTCGGAACTGGCCGACTTCGCCGTCTATACGCCGTTGCAGGCGCGCGGCTTCGTCAAAGCTGTGCTGATCTCCAGCGTGGTCGGGCTTGTCGCGGAACTCGTTCGTGTTTTTGTGGTTGGCCTTCGGCAGCCTCGATTTCCTGATCGGCCAGATCATCGGCAAGGGCTGGATGGTTCTGCTCAGCCTGCCGGCTATCGAATGGCTGCGTCGTCGCGACGCGCGAACCGGATTGGCCTGATCGCGTCCAACCTGATCGCGTCCAAGAAGCCGCGCGAGCGGCTTTGGGAGAGTTGATGTCGTCTTCGGCCAACACTGCCGCGCTTGTCTTGTTTTCGGGCGGACAGGACTCCGCAACATGCCTTGCCTGGGCGCTCGACAGGTTCGACGCACGTCGAGACGCTCGGCTTCGACTATGGCCAGCGTCACGCCGTTGAACTGACGTATCGCGCGCCGCTGCGCGAGGGGCTTGCGGCGTTGAAGCCGGAATGGGCGGGCCGGCTCGGCGAGGATCACACGCTGCGGATCCCGACGCTCGGCGAATTGTCCGAGACTGCGCTGACGCGCGACATTGAAATTAAAATGAACGAGGGCGGCCTGCCCAATACGTTCGTGCCGGGCCGCAACCTGATCTTCGTCACCTTCGCCGCGGCGCTGGCCTATCGGCGCAACATCACCCATCTCGTCGCCGGCATGTGCGAGACGGATTACTCCGGCTATCCGGATTGCCGCGACGCGACGCTGAAGGCGCTGACGACCGCGATCAATCTCGGCATGGATAAGCAATTCGAACTGCATACGCCGCTGATGTTCATCGACAAGGCCGACACCTGGCAGCTCGCCCATGACCTCGGCGGTGACGCCTGCATCGATCTGATCCGCGAGCAGTCACACACCTGCTATCTCGGCACGCGCGGTGCGCAGCACGAATGGGGCTATGGCTGCGGCGAATGTCCGGCGTGCCGGCTGCGCGCGCAGGGCTGGATGAAATACTCCAAACGCCCGACTTAAAAGAAAACGGCGCGCGCCGGAGTGCATCCAGCGCGCGCCGCTTGTTTTGAGTGACGCGTTATTCCGCCTTGATGTTGGCGGCCTTCACGATGTCATCGAACTTCTTGATGTCGTTCGCCATGAAGGTGCGAAGCTCGTCCGGCGTGGAGCCGACCGGCGTCGTGCCCATCTTCTTGAAGCGATCGGCGACCTCGGGCGTGCGCATGATTTCCGCGATGGCCTTCGACAGCTTGTCGACGATCGGGGCGGGCGTGTTGGCAGGCGCAATGATCGCGTTCCACGCGACCACGTCGAAACCGGGCACGAACTCCGAGACGGCCGGCATGTCGGACGCCGCTTCGTTGCGCGCCTTGCTTGAGACTCCGAGACCGACGAGGTTGTTCTGACGAACATGGCCGATGCCGGTCGTCATGGTGTCGAACGCGACATCCACGGTGCCGCCGATAAGGGCGTTCAGCAACTGGCCGCTGCCGGCGTAGGGGATATGCGTCGCCTTGGTGCCGGTCGCCGCCAGGAAGATTTCCATGGCCAGATGCTGGCTCGTGCCGACGCCGCCGGTGCCATAATTGTACTTGCCCGGGTCTTTCTTGAGCGCGGCGATCAGATCCGGAATTGTCTTCACGCCCATCTTCGGATTGGCCATCAGCAAATTCGGGCTGGTGGAAATCAGCGCGACCGGCGCGAAATCCTTGATCGGATCATATTGCAGCGTCTTGTTGAGCGCCGGCAGGATGGCGTGCGAATTGATCGCCGCCAGCATCAGCGTATAGCCGTCGGGGGCGGCGCGCGCGACCTGCACCGAGGCGATGCCGCCCGAATTGCCGGGCACGTTCTCGACGACGAAGCGGCCGTTGAGCTTCTTCGACAGGCCTTCTGCGAGAATGCGGGCAACAAGATCCGCCGTGCCGCCGGCCGATGAGCCGGCAATGATACGCACCGGCTTGTCGGGATAGTTCGCGGCCGGGTTCTGGGCCATCGCCGTGCCGGCGAAAGCGGTCGCGAGGAGTGCGGTCGCAATAAAGAGACGTCGTGAAGTCATGTTGTTTCCTTCCCTGGAATCCAGTCTTAAAGGCCTGCGTGAATGAGCGCCTCGCGCTTGATCGCGGCGCCGGGGTTTACTTCGTATTCGGCGGTGAGGTTGGGGCCGTCCCATTCGATGCCGTGACCGGGCTTGTCGTCAAATTGCCAGACTCCCTTGACGATCGGCAGCGGGGTCTTGGTGGCACCGATTTCATAGAGCGACAGACCAAAGATGTTTTCGATGTGGAGCGCGTTCGGCACAGCGGCGGACAAGTGCGCCGAAATCTCGATCGAACCATGCGGCGAGAGCTCAATATTGGCGATTTCAGCGAGCGTGGCGATCTTGATCCATTCGGTGACGCCGCCGACCTTCCAGACGTCCGGCTGAAGGAAATCGGCAGCCTCGTTGCGCACGTAATTCCAGAACTCGTGGCGGTTGCAGAGCTGCTCGCCCATGGCGACCGGAATGCCGCCGGTGAGGCGCAGCTGGCGATGGCCGGCGACGTCGTCGGAGAGCAGGGGCTCTTCGATGAACATCGGCGAGACCTCGCTGAGGATCTGGCAGCGTTGGGCAGCCTCGCCCACGCCCCATTTCTGGTTGGCGTCGAGCATCAGTTGCCGGTTCGTGCCGATCAGTTCGCGCACGGCGCGGCAGCGTGAGATGTCCTCGCGCAGGTCGCTGCGGCCGACCTTGAGCTTGAAGGCGTTGTAGCCGTCGGCGATGTTGCCCTTGATCTGGGCGACGAGCTGCTCTTCGGTCAGGTGCAGGTTGATCGCGCTGGCGTAGACGCTGATCGAATTCCGAGCGCCGCCGAGGAGGCGGTGCAGGGGCTCCTTGGCCAGTTTGCCTTTGATGTCCCACAGCGCGATGTCGATGGCCGACAGCGCCAGCGTGGTCAGGCCAGCCGGACCGGCGGGGTGGCATTCACGCCAGAGCTTTTTCCAGAGTTTTTCGTTGTTGCGCGGATCCTCGCCGATGAGGCTCGGGATCAGGTAGCTGTCGATCAGCGCCTTGACCGCCATGATTCCGACGCCAGCCGTCGTGCACCAGCCGGTGCCTTTATGGCCGTCCGTGGTCTCGATCTCGACCAGCACCAGCTCACGATGCGTCATCGTGATCAGGCTCGAGACCATTTTTTCCCTGAGCGGCAGACGAAAGGCACGGCTTGTAACTTTGCCGATTTTCATTGTGTGAATCCTGCGGGCAGTGGAGGTCGCCTGCGCCGGCAGGCGCATGCGGAGCCGCAGTTAAAGGTCTGTGCGATGCAACAGCAAGGGCCACATACGCAGCCAGCTATGCGTCCCCGAACGTGTCGGACCCCGGACAAAATGCCAACTAGCGACGGGCTGCACGGCAACTGTGCAGCCTGCTGTCACAAATTGTTTTGCGGTGCAGCAGAGCATTTCAGTTTGTCACAACGAAACTGCACCAGGTCATGCGTTTCGATCAATCCGGAGCTTGCAGTGCTGCAGCTCGGGAATGAGCCAGAGCGGCCGTTCCCCGCGCTCGACACGCTGGATGTTGTCGAACGCATTCCGGAATTTCGGATACTGCGTGTCCCAGATCGGTCCGGCCATATGTGCAGTGAGCACCACGTTCTTCAGCTTGAAAAGCGGATTGTCGGGCGAGGGCGGCTCCTGCTCGAAGACGTCGAGCCCCGCGCCGGCAATCTTACCAGTGGCAAGCGCGTCATACAGCGTCGGCTCATCGACGACTTCGCCGCGTGCCGTGTTGATGAAATAGGCGGACGTCTTCATGCGCGCGAACTGGTCCTTGCCGAACATATGATGCGTGCGCGGCGTGAACGGGATGTGCAGGCTGACGAAGTCGGACGTGGCGAGAATCTCGTCGAGCAGGCGGAAACGCACGCCGAGCTGGCTTTCGGCGTCCTCCGATAGCCGGACAATATCGTAGTACTGGACGTTCATCCCGAACGCCCTTGCGAGACGCGCCGCCTTCTTGCCGATGGTGCCGAGCCCGACAATGCCGAGCGTGAGGCCTTCAAGCGTGAAGACCTCGGCCGACAGCCCATCGCGCTGCCATCTCGCTGTCGCAACTTCCTCGTGCTGACGAAACAATCGGCGCGCCAACGCAAGCATCAGCATGAATGCGTGCTCTGCGACCGGTCCGGAATTCGCGCCGCCGTTGTTGCAGATGGCAACACCCGCGCGTTCGGCAGCCTCGATATTCGCCTTGTCGTAGCCGGCGCTGATGAGCTGCATCATCTTGAGCGATCGCGCATTGGCATAAAACGCGTCGTCCATCTGCTTGTCGCAATAGCCCACGAGGTAATCGGTGTCGCGCAGCACCTCGGCAAAGTCCGTCCCGTTGCGTTCGACGATCCGCACCTGCTCACCCGGAGGCGTTAGCTGGCGCATGATCTCAAGGTCATGCATCGGATGCTTGATGAGGGTAATGCGGGGCAAGGGCGTCCTTTCTCAGAGTCTGCGTCGCGGAGGCGATGGCTGGTGTGATCGGCGAGGGCGGCCACATCCCCGAACGATGGGCCAGCGCAAGCCATACCTGAAGACGCAAGCCATTAATTTCAGATATGCTGATCCAGTCATGGCTGGAGGCGGGCATGGATTACGCAGACTGGAAGCTGTTTATCGACGCGAGCGAACTGGGAAGCCTGACGAGGGTTGCCCAGGCTTACGGGACAACGCAGCCGGTGATCAGCCGCCGGATCGGTGCGCTGGAGCACGAATGCGGCGGTCTGTTGTTCGAGCGCACAGGCCGTGGCGTGATCCTGACCGAGCTTGGCCAGCGTGTCGCGCCCAAGGTGAGAGCCTGGATGGAGAGCACCGACCAGCTTCTGAACGACGTGCGGACGTCGACGGCGACCCCGACCGGCAAGGTGCGCGTGGCCTGCATTCCGTCGACGGCGCACCCGCTGATGAGCACGCTCTGCAGGCAGGTGATGGAGCGCTATCCGCAGATCCAGCTCTCAGTCCGCGAGGGGCAGGGATCGTCCCAGATCGAGGCCTGGCTGGATGACGGCAGCGTCGATTTCGCCACCCTGTATCGGAACAGTCCGCAGCCCGTAAAGGGCGACACCTATCTGGCAGAGGCATCCACCTGGCTCGTCGGCGCCCGTGGCGACTCGCTGACCGCCAAGCCGACCGTTCCGTTCTCAGCGCTCGACAAGCTGCCGCTGGTCCTGTTTTGCCGGCCAAGCCATTGGCGGCACCATCTGGAACAAATGGCGGCCGAACGCGGCGTGGTGCTGAATGTCGCGGTCGAAGTCGACTCGCTGGGCGTCCAGACGCATCTGGTGGCGCAGGGCGGCGTCTATGCGCTGCTGGCGTCCTATGCGGTCACTACGGCCGATAAGAATCTCCGCTTGCAGGCGTCACGGCTCGTATCGCCATCGATCGGCCGCCACGTCGCGCTGGTGGTGTCAAAGCATGCCCAGACGACGCTGGCATGCCAGACCGTGATGCGGCTGGCGCAAGAGATTGGAAAATCCGGCGCCGCGCAATCGCGCGTGGATGTCAGGCGTCGCAGTTCAGGATCGGCCGTTAAGGATTGAACGTCGCGCGAGCGGATGGCCGTGGCTCAAACCGTCCAAAAACACGGGCGAAATGGCTCAGGGGAACGCTCTGCCGGACGTCCGTCTGGCTATCTCTGATTCGCATAAGACATATTATGGAATATTTTATATATGGCTTTTTATTCAATGCGATAAATACTGACCACTAGAACGTACTTTAGCGTTCTGGCGGCACTCCAGCGCCGTTGCCTCAGGCGCTCACAACCATTCCGTCATAGGCCGGCTCGACGTTCTCTGGCAGCTGCTGGCGCAGCGCCTCATAGTCCACATCGGCGGTCATGTTGGTGATGATCGCGTGGCGCGGCTTGAGCCGTCCGATCCAGTCCAGCGCGTCATCCACCGTGAAGTGGCTAGGATGCGGCACAAAGCGCAAGCCGTCGATGACCCAGACATCGAGCCCGGACAGCGCGGCGTGGCTCTCAGCCGGGATATCGCTGACGTCCGGCGTATAGGCCAGATTGCCGAACCGGAACCCGAGTGCGCGGATATTGCCGTGCTCAAGGATGAAGGCCGAAACCGGTAGGGCGCCACCCTTCCCCATGATGGTCAGGCTGTCGCCGGCCTCGATGCCGTTCCGCTCCAGGATCGGCGGATAGTCGCTGCCGGGCGGCGTCTCGAAGCAATAGCCGAAGCGGGGCACGAGCTGGGTGGCCGTGGCCTGGCTGAGATAGACCGGGATGCGGCTGCGCTGGGCGATGGCGAGCGAACGTAAATCGTCGATGCCGTGGGTCTGGTCGGCGTGCTCGTGGGTAAACAGCACCGCGTCAAGCCGGTCGACATTGGCGTCGATGAGCTGTTCGCGCAGGTCCGGCGAGGTGTCCACCAGCACGCGCGTGACGCCGTCAGCCGTGCGTTGCTCGACCAGGACCGAGCAGCGGCGGCGGCGGTTCTTCGGGTTTGACGGATCGCAGGCGCCCCAGCCAAGCGCCGGCCGCGGCACACCGGCCGATGATCCGCAGCCCAGAATGGTGATGGAGAGCGTCATGCACGGGCCAGTCTTTCGGGCACTCTTGTGGAACAGACGAAAGAAATTCTCGGTCGTTTGCTGCGCGATTTCCTCAAACGTCACGCCGCGCACCGTGGCGAGGCGCCTGGCGGTTTCAACCACATAGGCCGGCTCGTTGCGCTTGCCGCGATACGGCGCGGGCGCAAGGTACGGCGAATCCGTTTCGACGAGAATACGGTCGGCCGGCAATTCGGCGGCGATGGCGCGCAACGCGTCGGAATTCCCGAACGTCAGAATGCCGGTGAAGCCGACATACAGGCCCAGCGACACGGCCTTCAGCGCCAGTTCGCGGCCGCCGGTGTAGCAATGCAGCACGGCCGAGAACGCGCCTTGCGCCATTTCTTCTTCGAGAATGCGGCCGGTGTCGGCGTCGGCGTCGCGCGTATGGATGACGAGGGGCAGGCCGGTCGCCCTCGCCGCGGCGATATGGGTGCGAAAGCCCCGCTCCTGTGCTGCACGTGAGGCCTTCTGGTAGAAATAATCGAGCCCCGCCTCGCCCAGCCCGACGACCTTCGGGTGTTTCGTCAGCGCGATCAGTTCATCGGCCGGAATTCCGTCTTCTTCGTCGGCCTGATGCGGATGCGTGCCGACCGTGCAGAACACGTTTGGAAAACGCTCGGCGATGGCAATGAGCGCATCGAACCGCCGCACGCGCGTGGAGATGGTCACGATGCGGCCGACGCCGGCTTCTTCCGCGCGTCGGACCACGTCATCGATTTCCTCGGCCAGCGCCGGAAAATCCAGATGACAGTGGCTGTCCACGATCATCGCGGTCAGCTCGCGGTCGGCTCGATATAGCGCGGGAACACAGGCGCGGGCGCCGGCAGCGTCGTGCCGGGCACAATGCGCTTGTCCAGCGCGGCGAAATCGCGCGCGGTCTCGGCGACGCCGAGAATATCCAGCAGCTTCGCCGACGCCGCCGGCATGACGGGCTGCGCCAGAATAGCCACCTTCCGGATGATCTCGGCGGTGACGTAAAGCACTGTTTTCTGCCGCGCCGGATCGGTCTTGGCGAGCGCCCAGGGCGCCTCGCCCGCGAAATAGCGGTTGGCCTCGGCGACCACGGCCCAGACCGCATTGAGCATCTGATGAAGCTGTTGCGTTTTCATCGCGTCGCGCGACAGCGTAATCATGTCGTCGGCCTGCTTCAGGATCGCCTTGTCGGCATCGCTGAAAGCCCCCGGCTCCGGCAACACGCCGCCGCACGCCTTGCCGATCATCGTCAGCGAGCGTTGCGCGAGGTTGCCGAGATCGTTGGCGAGATCGGCGTTGGTGCGCGCGACGATCGCCTCGTGATTGTAGTTGCCGTCCTGCCCGAACGGCACTTCGCGCAGGAAGAAATAACGCAGCTGATCGACGCCGTACTGATCCGCAAGCGTGAACGGATCGACGACGTTGCCGACCGACTTCGACATTTTCTCGCCGCGGTTGAACAGGAAGCCGTGGCTGAACACGCGCTTCTGCACCTCGATGCCAGCCGACATCAGGAATGCAGGCCAATAGACCGCATGAAAACGCACGATGTCCTTGCCGATCACGTGCAGATCGGCCGGCCAGTATTTCTTGAAGCGTCTCGCTGTCCGTGTCCGGATAGCCGACGCCGGTCAGATAATTCGTCAGCGCATCGACCCACACATACATCACGTGCTGCTCATCGTCCGGCACGCGCACGCCCCAGTCGAAGTTTGTGCGTGACACCGAAAGATCCTGCAGGCCGCCACGCACGAAACTCGCGACTTCGTTCATGCGCTCGCGCGGCAGTACGAAATCCGGAATCTTCTCGAAGAGATCGAGCAGCTTCTGCTGGTAGGCCGAGAGCTTGAAGAAATAGCTTTCTTCCTCCACCCACTCGACCGGTGTGTTGGTTGGGCCGCGCCGTACCTTGTCTTCGCCGACGGTTGTCTCGGACTCGTGCGTAATACGCTTCGTCGCGCACCGAATACCAGCCGGCATATTTCGACAGGTAAATGTCGCCGTTCGCCTTCATTTTCTCCCAGATCACCTGGGACGCACGATGATGGTCCTTTTCCGTCGTGCGGATGAAGCGATCATGCGAACAGTTGAGCTTCTCGGCCATCGCCTGGAAGAACGGCACGTTGCGCTCGACGAGTTCGCGCGGCGTGATCTTCTCGCGCGCGGCCGTCTGCACCATCTTCAAGCCGTGCTCGTCGGTGCCGGTCATGAAGAAGACGTCATAGCCATCGAGGCGCTGAAAGCGCGCAATCGCATCCGACGCGATCAACTCATAGGCGTGGCCGATATGCGGCTTGCCGTTCGGATAGGAAATGGCTGTGGTGATGTAGTAGTGCGGACGGGACATGAGCTGATCTTTTTACGGTGCGCGTTGGATAAGGAAAGCAGGCAATATTCGAGTGAGCGTCACATCGAAGCGAGGTGACGTCGCATGGCCTGAGACATTTGTACCAACAGCATCGTGCCCATAAGCCTGAACAACCGCGTTAACGCGCCACCTCGGCCAGAAGCCCAAACGCCGAAAACACGAAAGGTTTTCGGTCAAGATTGAAGGATTCCGTCTCCCGGGCGGTGCGGCTGATCTTTTCCCATACCTCCGACACCTTCGCAAGGCGCGGCAGATCGACATTCTCGGTCCGCAGCCGCTGCGACAGCCAGCGGTCGAGGGCGTCCACCAGCACCGTAAAGCTCGCCCGGTCGGTGCCGCCCACCTGTTCGCTCAGCGCATGCAACTCGCGCATGTTGGTTTGCGGCAGGGCTTCCAGCAACCCGGCAATTCGCTTGTGAACTCCCAGCGCCTCGCCCTCGAGCAGCATCAGCGCGCGCGCGACGCTGCCCTCCGAGACGGCCGCGGCTTCACGGACAGCTGCCTCGGTTGAGCTGCGGCCGGTCACGGACGCCGCCGCCTTCCCCGTCTGCTCCTCGGTCAGCGGACGCAGCAGCAGCTTGCGGCAGCGCGACTGGATCGTGGCCAGAACGCGCGCCGGGGCGTGACTGACAAGCAGGAACAGCGTGCGCGGCGGCGGTTCTTCCAAAATCTTCAGCAGCGCGTTGGGCGCTTCGGGCCATTTCAGTTCGTCGACGCTGTCGACGATGCAGACGCGCCAGCCGGCAACCGCCGCCGTCGAGCCGAAAAACGGAACGGTCTCGCGAACCTGATCGACGGTGATCACGGTGCGCAGCGTGCCGGAATCCCCGGCGGTTCGTTCAAGCGACAGCACGCCGCCATGCGTCCGCGTCACGAGCTGACGCGCGACCGGATGTTCGTCCGGCACGTTGAGCGAGGTCGCCTTCTGAACCTCGGCGCTTGCCGGATCGCCATGCGCCAGCACGAACCGCGCAAGGCGCCAGGCCAGCGTTGCCTTGCCGATGCCGCGTGGGCCGCCGATCAGCCACGCATGCGGCATGCGTCCGCTGCGATACGCTTCGAGCAAGCCCGCTTCGGCCTCCTCGTGACCGAACAGAGCCGTTGTTTCGCGCGGATGCGGGATTTCGAAATCGTCCTCGTCGCTCATGCCGGCGATGCCTGCTTCAGGCGCGCCAGTTCGGCGAAGCGAATGGTCATGAAAGACCAGATGCGTGTGGCGACCTCGTCTTGCGCGGAGGAGGCATCGATCAGCGCGCAGCGGGCCGGGTTGTCCTTGGCAAGCTGCACGAAGGCGGCACGCAGCTCCTGGTGAAACTCGATGCTTTCCTGCTCGAAGCGATCGGCTTCGGTTGCGCCGCGCCGTTTGGCTGCGCGAGCCATGCCGAGTTCGGCCGGCACGTCGAGGACGAATGTCAGATCGGGTTTCAGATTGTCGATGGTGACGCGCTCCAGCGCATTGAGGAGATGCGGATCGACATTGCCGAGCTGGCCCTGATAGACGCGCGTGGAATCGGAGAAGCGGTCGCACAGCACCCAGATGCCCGCCGCCAGCGCCGGCGCGATGACGGTGTGAACATGATCGTCGCGCGCCGCGGCAAACAGCAGCGTTTCTCCGTCCGGGCCCAGGAGCTTGCCCATGCCCGACAGCAGCACGTGACGGATGGCTTCAGCGCCCGGCGATCCGCCGGGCTCGCGCGTGGTGATCGTGCGGATTCCGGCCGCCTGTAGCTTTGCTTCCAGGAGTTTGATCTGGGTCGATTTGCCAGACCCCTCGCCGCCTTCGAAGCTGATGAATCGGCCGCGCTTGGTTTTCTCAGCCATCGCGCGCTACAGTTTGATGACGGAGCGAATGAGTCCGACGAAGAACTCGCTGGCACCGTCGAAGGCGCGACCGGTGAGCGAGCCGGTCTCCACGGTGTCGTTTGTATAGAGCGGGGTTTCAAGCGCGACATTGGTGCCACGCAAGACTTCTCAGGACGCCGATCTGCTGGCCCGGCTTGACCGGCGCGGGGATCGGCCCCTGATAAACGATGCGAGCGACAACCTTGTCGTTGGAGTTCTTCTGGACCATCACCATAACGGTCTGCGGGCTATACAACGCGACGGAGCTCGACGTGCCGCCAAACACCTTGGCCTGACCGATCGGCTGGTTCGCAGCGAACAGCGGCTTCTTCTCGAAATTGCGGAAGCCCCATTCGAGAATCTTCTTCGCTTCGGTGGCGCGATCGTCGGGATCGTCCATGCCGTTGACGACCACGATCAGGCGCATGTTGTTGCGCAAGGCGGAGCCGACCATGCCGTAGCCGCCCTCCTTCGTCATGCCGGTTTTGAAGCCGTCGGCGCCTTCCATCATCAAAAGCAATGGATTGCGATTGAACTGACGGATCTTGTTCCAGGTGAACTCGCGTTCGCCGAAGATCTTGTAGAATTCCGGATAGGTGCGGATGATGTGCCGCGCGAGAATTGAAAGCTCGCGGGCCGACATCAGGTTCGCAGGGTCCGGCAAGCCGCTCGAATTGCCGAATGTCGAGGTCGCCAGTCCGATAGCGCGGGCGCGCTCCGTCAGCTTGGCGGCAAAGCCGCTTTCGCTGCCGCCCAGCGCTTCCGCCATGATCATGCAGGAATCGTTGCCGCTCTGCACGATGGCGCCATAGAGCAGATCCTGCACCGGCACGCTGCTGTTGATGGCCGCGAACATGGTCGAGCCGCCGGACGGCGCTCCACCCTTGCGCCAGGCGTTTTCGCTGACGCGAAACTCATCGGTGAGCTTGATGCGGCCGGCCTTGAGTTCGTTGAAGACGTACTCGACCGTCATCAACTTCATCATGCTGGACGGTGGCGCGAGCTGGTCGGCGTTCTTCTCGAACAGGACGCTGCCGCTTTCGGCATCGATCAGGATCGCCATGGGCGCGTCGGTCTGGAATCCGGCGTTCTCTTCTTTTTTCGGAGCGCCCTGCACGCTTTGGTTCGCGGCGAAGGCCGCCCCGGCCATGGTCAGCAGAACAACGGCAAACAGCGCATGCAGCGCCGTGCGCCGGTCACGGACCGTCGCAACGACCGATGCAAGCACGGACATATTCGAATTCGCAGACATGGCCGGAATCTTGGGGGCGCGCACGGGATGCTCCCTGTTGGCAGCGTTGTAACAAAGCTGCCGCGCCGAAACAACGCAGAACGCAGGGATTTCAACGCCTTAAAGGCTCAAAAGAGCGTGCGGATCAGTACAGACCGCGTCCGGAGGCGAGGCCCGGAATGTTGCCGCGTGCGGCAGGCGCATAGGCTGAAACGGGCCGGCCAGCATCAATCGGTCCATTGGCGTCTGAAGCCGCCGTGGCCTGATGGGCATGGTTGAAACGGTCGGCGTTGAGGGTGGTGGCCTGGGCGTTCAGCGTCCGCGCGGCGGACATTTCGGACGTTGCGGAGACCGCGCTTGCATCCTGAACCGTATGACCGAGCGTATAGGGCCGGCCCATCGGCGTCGGCACCTCGCCCCGCATGCCGCGCGAGGACGACGGGACTTCGGGAATAAACGGCTTGGCGGAAGCAACCATCACGGCCGACGGCGCGGGGGCCGGTGTCCCCGTGCGCAGCGTGGCGACGAGCTGACGGTCATCCGAGCCTTCGAGCGGCGCGGAGCCGACATATTCGACCCGCACGCGGGCGATGCCGTTATCGTGGAACTCAAGCAGCTTGGCGGTGCGGACCGACAGATCGATCACGCGATTGCCATGGAACGGACCGCGATCGTTGATGCGAACGATGATCGAGCGGCCGTTGCGCGTATTGGTGACGCGCGCGTAACTCGGAATCGGAAGCGTGGGATGCGCGGCGGTGACCGACGTCATGTCGAAGATTTCGCCGTTGGCGGTGCGGCGGCCGTGGAAGGCGTCGCCGTACCAGGAGGCGAGCCCCTCCTCGCGGAAGTTACCGGGATTTTGCTCGGGCACATACATGCGCCCGGCGACCATGTAGGGCTTGCCGGTACGATAGGTGCCGCCGCCCTTCGGCACGGGCTCACCGAGATCGACGACACGCGGCGATGCCGAGACGCCGTATTTGGGATCAAGCTTGCGGGCGAATTTGTCGGATGCGGAGCAATTGGCAAGCACGAGGCAGGCCACAACGCATGCGCTCATACGCGCCGCGTTCCATCGATTGCCTGCTGACTGCCCCATTCCCGCCCCGTCCATTGCCCCGATCCGGCGCCCCAACGCCATGAACCGAAGCACAATGCAATCTTATCGCAGCAAAATGGCGGCGGAAATGGGGCCGCCGCCAATTGCCGTGAAAGGTAGTAAATTGATTCTTGAAGGCTTTCGGGATTGGACGCTCAAATATGCATGGTCAGCGAGCAGCGACCTGATCGTCGAACCACTTCTTCCAGTCCGGCACGGATGTCGCGAAGGTGCCGCGATGGGAGGTCTGGCCGGCAGAAACCGCTTCGACCTTCGGATTTCCCGCGCCCATCGCCTGCTGATAGACCATGGGCAGGCGACCGATTCCGACAGTGATTGCCTCGTCGGCCTCGCCATAGAAGTTGCGCATCGGGGTCTTGACGACCCAGCGATAGGATTGCGCCTGTGCGATGAGCTTGCCGTAAATCGATTCCGCAAAGAACTTCGGATCGAAATATTCCTTGCGGATCAGCTTTTTCAGGTCGGTGGGCACGTCCGCGGGGTTGAGCGGTTCGCGCATGTAGGCCTTGCGGGCGATGTCGTAATAGTCCGGATTGAACAGGCTCTGCGCCAGGCCGGGAACGCTGTAATAGTTCTCGAAGGCGAACGACGACAGGATAAACAATGAATTCACCCACACCGCGTCGTTCTTCCTCGGAAAATTGAGAAAGCCGTTGAGCGCCGCAAAAACATCCGCGGGCGCACTGGCCGTAACGGCGGCCTTGACGGGAATGCCGGAATTCTCGAGCTTTTCAAGGAATGCCATCGTCACAAAGCCGCCCTGCGACCAGCCGGCGAGATAGAGATCGGTGGTCTGAACCTTTCGATCGGCAAGTACGGACTTGGCCGCATCGAGCATATCGATAGTCGCCTGCTGGTGACTGCCCTTCACCATGTAGCCTTCCGGTTCCTTGGAGGCGCCCATGCCGAAGTAATCGGCTCCGATCAGCACGTAGCCTTGGGCCGCAAACTGGGCGATCATCAGTTGGGTTTCGGGCGACTGATCAGGATAGGAAGGCACCTGTGTCTTCTCGTAGACGGTGCCGTGCTGGTAAGAGACAATCGGTAACGGCCCACTTATGCCCTCAGGAATGGCCACGAGGCCGGTGGCGACGATCGGCTTGTTGCCGCGTTCGGGGACAACCGAATTGTAGGTCACCCGGTAAAGATTGACGGCATTTTTTGCAGGCGTGTAGGACACGCGGACACCTGAAAAGGCTGGCGTATCGACTGTCAGGATCTTGTTCAGCTTGTCGGCGTCCCAGCGATCGATGAACTGGTAGCTCACGCCGGAGTTGACGGACACGGTCTGCTGCGCTCCGGCCTCAGCCGGCATAGCCATGATCACCGCTGCCATTGCGACGGATTTTATAAAGTTCATATGCATTTTTACGTGGCCCCGTTGAAGCCAGTAAATTTAGCCACGACGCACTAAGAACACATGAATTAAGGCCGATGATGCCTTCGAAATCGCAGAGAAGGTCGATATCAGAACGATCGGCCAGAGCGTCGGCATCGCCGACGTTTTCACAGCAAGCGAGCCGGCTGAAGGCGGCTTGAGAGCATTCGAGGGCGCCCTACTTCACGCGCTCGATCTTGTTGGTCTCGATTACCTTGGCCCAGGTCACCGTCTCATTGGCGATGAACTTCTGGAAATCGGCCGGACCCATGACCAGCGGCGCGGCGCCGGAGGCTTCGATCTTCTTGATGGTCTCCGGCTCGGCCTGAATGGCCGCGATTTCCTTCGCAAGGCGCTGGGCGACTGCATCAGGCATGTTCGCCGGGCCGACGAGCCCATACCACGTGGTGCGCGCGAGGTTGGGAAAGCCGGCCTCAATGACGGTGGGCACATTGGGGAAGCGCGGCAGGCGCTGCTTGCTGGTCACGGCCAGCGCCTTGAGCTGGCCGTTCTCCACGAACTGACCGCTGGAGGCGATCGAGTTGACCGTCGTCTCGATCTGGCCGCTGATGGTGTCGGTGCGGGCCTGCGCCATGCCGCCATAGGGCACGAACTGAATCTTGGCGCCGGATTCGGCCTTGAAAAGCTCCATCACCATCTGGTTGATGAAGCCGACGCCGTTGCCGTAGTTCAGCTTTGCGGGGTTGGCCTTGGAGTAATCGGCCAATTCCTTGAGCGTGTTCATGGGCTGCTTCGGATTGACCACGAACAGCAGCGGCGAGTTCGCCCACATCGCGATGGCCTTGAAGTCCTTGACCATGTCGAAGCCGGGCGTCGCGTAGAGCGTGTGGTTGATCGTGCCGGCGGGAGCCATCATCACGATGCGGTAGCCGTCGGGTGTCGCGCGCGCGACATCGGCCTGCGCGATATTGCCGCCCGCGCCCGCCTTGTTTTCGATGACGACGCGCTGGCCGAGCTTGTCGCTCAGACGGTCCGCCAGGATACGCGCCTGAACATCGGTGCCGCCGCCCGGCGCCGCGCCGACCAGAATCGTGATGGCGCGATCCGGATAAGGGGCCTGGGCCGACACCATGCCTGCGCCGCCGACCAGCGCCACCAAACCGATTGTGACAGATTTCAACATGGTATCCTCCCAGTGGCCGTGACCGGCCTTGCCCTTTTGACCTTTCACGGCCTGATTGTTGCGGCCGACCGTAGAGGAGCGGTCAGCATCGGGGCAACCTGTTGAATAGACGAAATCATTTCGATAACTGAAACGCCCGCAGGAAAAATCCGCTGTGCAATCTGCGCGTTTTGGTCAAGCGCCGTGCCGATAGCGCGCGGTCGCAAACTCTGATTGTGTGCGCCGGGCCGTGGCGAACGTGGTGTGCTGCGCGGGACTGGAAATGGGAGATTGCCGGTGAAGATCACGGGCTACGACATTCTTTACGCGAACGCCGGCTGGCGCAACGCGTGCTTCCTCAAGATCATGACCGACGAGGGTCTCGTGGGCTGGTCGGAATTCTCCGAGCATACCGGCACTGCCGGCATCTCCGGCGTGGTCCGCGAACTCGCAACCCTCATCAAGGGCATGAATCCGATCGCGATCGAAACCATCGCGGCGTTCCTGCGCGGACGCACGATGCAGGCCGGTGGCGGCATGAATCAGCACGCCATCGCAGCCATCGTGAATGCGCTGTTCGATATCAAGGGCAAGGCGCTGAATACGCCGGTGCATACGCTGTTCGGTGGCCCGGTGCGCGACCGCGTGCCGGCTTACTGGTCGCATTGCGGGTCGTATCGCATCCGTCACGGCGCGATGGTCGGCAAGCCGCCGGTGAAGAATTTCGACGACATTGCCAAGCTCGGCGCCGAAGCGCGCGAGCTGGGATTCAAGGCGCTCAAAACAGGCATGGTGACGTGGGCGGACGGCGCCTTCGCCAATTTCGGTCCCGGCTTTGCGTTTACGCCCGGCTGGCCGGCGATGAATGTCGATCGGCTCGCCATCGACACCACGGTGAAAATGATGGAGGCGTTCCGCGAGGGTGCCGGCCCGACCGTGCAGCTCGCTCTCGACCTCAACTTTCACTTCAAGACCGAGGGCTATCTTGAAGTCATTCGGGCGCTAAAGGGCTTCGACCTCTTGTGGCTGGAGCTCGATACGTTCGATCCCAAGGCGCTGTCGCGGATTCGCTCGGCCGCGCCATTCCCCATCGCCTCCCTGGAGGCGTTGTTCTTCCGCCAGGGGCTGAAGCCCTATCTCGACGAAGGCTGCGCCGACATCGGCATCATCGACGTGACGTGGAACGGCTATCTGGAGTTGGTGAAGATGGCGGACTACTGCGCCGCCTATGAGGTCAATGTCGCCTCGCACGCGTATTGTGCCGGCGGTCTTGCCGACGTCATGAGCGCGCATTTCGCCGCTGCGGTCCCGAACTTCCGCATCATGGAATACGATTACGATGACGTGCCGTGGAAGGCGGAATTCCTGACCAATCCGCTGGTCGTCAAGAACAGCGACGTCATCGTGCCGCAGGGTCCGGGCTGGGGTTGCGACGTCAACGAGGCCGCGTTGAAGAAGCATCCGGTGAAGTGAGGTTATCGTTGTGAGTATGCGTCCCTTCGAAGGCATCAAGGTCCTCGACCTCACCCATGTGCTGGCGGGGCCGTTCGCGGCCTATCAGCTCGGTGTGTTCGGCGCCGACGTCATCAAGATCGAGATGCCGACCGACCCGGATCAAACCCGCTATTCCGGTCCGGACGAGGCTCTGGTCGACGCCAATATGGGTGCTTACTACCTCACGCAAGGCTCCAACAAGCGCTCGCTGACGCTTGATCTTAAAACAGAAAAAGGTCGGGCGATTCTCAAGAAGCTGGTCGCCGGCGCCGACATTTTTCTGGAGAACTACCGCCCCGGCGCGATGGACGCGCTCGGCCTCGGCTACGCCGATCTGGCTGCGATCAATCCGAAGCTGATCTACGCCTCGATGTCGGCCTTCGGCGCGGACGGGCCTCGGCGGACGCAGACGGGCTACGATCAGGTGATCCAGGCGTCCTCCGGCCTGATGGCGACGAGCGGCACGCCGGACTTCAATCCGCTGCGTCAGGCGACGCCGGCGATCGACTACGCCAGCGGCACGACCGGGGCCTTCGCGCTTGCCAGCGCCCTCTTCCAGCGCGAGCGCACCGGCCGCGGCCAGCGCATCGACATGGCGATGCTCGATGTCGCGCTGGTGCTGATGGGAACGCATGTCACGGGCTATCTGCGCAATGGCTGGCACCCAACGCCGCAGGGCAACCGCTTCGAGTTCGCCACCATCGGCATCTATCAGACCAAGGCGGGCCAGCTGATGATTGCGGCGATCAACCTGCGCCAGCAGGCGCGACTGTGGACCCTGCTCGGCCGCCCGGACCTGATCAAGAAGAACAACCGCGAGCGCGCTGCCGACCGCGACCGCGAAGGCGCGGCGCTGACCGAGATCATGCTGACCAGGACCGCTGACGAATGGGAGGCGTACTTCCAGGAGAACCATGTGCCGGTTGGACGCATCCGCCAGTTGCGGGACACCCTCGCCGATCCGCAGCTCAAGACGCGTGACATCGTCTATCGCTTCGAGGACGGCGCGCCCGGTGTCGAAGGCGGGTTCTCGGTGCCGGTCGCGGCCTTCAAGCTCGACCATGGCGGCGCGCGTATCGACCGCCCGCCGCCGCAATTTGGCGAGCATAATGACGAGATTCTCAGCTCGCTCGGCTACAGCACTGCGGATATCGATGCCCTGCGCGCCCAGGGCGTGATCGGCAAGCGGCCGTAGAGAGTCTGCAGTCGTTCACAGCAATGGGCTTTCGAGCCCGACGTGTCGCGCTTGCATGACAAGCGCGTTTCCGGTCGTGCACTGCACGCGTTCCGCACTGCACACAGGCATCACATTTTCGAATTGGTCTAAGGATCAATTGCAGTCTGCTCGAACGCGGTGCCTAATCCCGTCCAGCGATAAGAAAAAAATACATAATAACGAGAAACGCCAGGGAGGTTTGCTCATGACTGCTGTCGTGATGACCGTGAATGGCAAGGCGGTCTCGACCGACCTCGAAGACCGCACATTGCTGGTTGAGTTTCTTCGCGAACATCTTGGGCTGACCGGAACGCATGTCGGATGCGACACCAGCCAATGCGGCGCTTGCGTCGTGCATATCGACGGCCGCGCTGTGAAGTCCTGCACGGTTCTGGTCGGACAAGCAGCCGGATCGAAAATCACGACCATCGAAGGCATCGCGCGCGGCGACGAACTGCATCCGATGCAGGCCGCGTTTCGCGACAATCATGGCCTGCAATGCGGATTCTGTACGCCTGGCATGATCATGACAGCGATCGATATCGTCAATCGCCACAACGGCGAACTTGACGAGGCGACCGTGCGCCATGAGCTGGAAGGCAATATCTGCCGCTGCACGGGCTACCAGAACATCGTCAAGTCCGTGCTCGATGCTGCCGTTCGCATGAAGGTTGCTCAGGCGGCGGAATAGATCGACATCGATCGTCTGGTGATATCGGCCGTTCTTCGTATTGTTCGCTGCGAGCCCACAAGTACTGCGGCGAGAAACCATTTCGGAGGGATCGTCATGGGCGCTGAAGGCATCGGTGCAAGCGTCGTCCGCAAGGAAGACAAGCGCTTCATCACGGGCAAGGGACGCTATACGGACGATTTCAAAGTCCATGGCATGACGCATGCCAGCTTCATTCGCTCTCCCCACGCGCACGCCAGAATAAAATCCATCGACGCCTCGGCGGCGCTGAAGATGCCCGGCGTCGTTGCCGTTCTCGCCGGGCGTGAACTGGTCGACGACAAGATCGGCAATCTCATCTGTGGCTGGATGATCCACTCCAAGGACGGCACGCCGATGAAAATGGGCGCGTGGCCGGCCATGGCGCCCGACACGGTGCGGTTCGTCGGTCAGGCCGTGGCGGTGGTGATCGCGGAGACCAAAAACCTCGCGCGTGACGCGGCCGAAGCTGTGAACGTCACTTATGAAGAGTTGCCTGCGATCCCGGATATTCGCGCGGCGATTGCACCCGGCGCGCCACAGCTCCATCCCGAAGCGCCCGGCAATGTCGTCTATGACTGGGCGATTGGCGACGAAGCCGCATGCAAGGGCGCTTTCGCCAAGGCGGCGAACGTGGTCAAGATCGAACTGACCAACAATCGGCTGGTGCCGAACGCCATGGAACCGCGCTCGGCATTGGCCGAGTATGACAGCGCCGAAGAACATTTCACGCTGCATACGACGTCGCAAAATCCCCACGTCGCCCGCCTCGTTCTGTCAGCGTTCTACAACATCGCGCCGGAACACAAGCTCAGGGTCATCGCGCCGGATGTCGGCGGCGGGTTCGGATCCAAGATCTTCATTTACCCGGAAGAGATGGTCGCGCTATGGGCCGCCAAGAAGGTTGGGCGCGCCGTCAAATGGACGGCGGACCGCACGGAATCGTTCCTCACCGATGCGCACGGCCGCGATCACATCTCGACCGCCGAGATGGCGTTCGACAAAGACAACAAGATGCTGGGTTTGCGCGTCAAGACCTATGCGAATTTCGGCGCTTACATGTCGCTGTTCTCGTCGTCAGTGCCGACCTATCTTTATGCGACGCTGCTGTCGGGCCAGTACGCCATTCCGGCGATCCATGCGGAGGTCATCGGCGTCTACACCAACACAACGCCTGTCGATGCGCTGCGCGGTGCCGGCCGGCCGGAAGCCTGCTTCCTGCTGGAGCGGCTGGTCGAGACGGCCGCGCGTCAACTCAAGGTCGATCCCGCCGAATTGCGGCGGAAGAATTTCATCACCACCTTCCCCTACCAGACGCCAGTGATCATGACCTATGACGTGGGTGACTATGGTGCCTCACTCGATGCGGCGTTGAAGGCCATCGACTACGCGAACTTCGCCAAGCGCAAGGCGCAGGCCAAAAAAGAAGGCAAGCTGCGCGGCATCGGGTTGTGCTGCTACATCGAAGCCTGCGGCATTGCACCGTCGAAAGCGGTTGGCAGCCTGGGCGCAGGTGTGGGCCTTTGGGAATCCGCCGAGATCCGCGTCAATCCGGTCGGCACAATCGAAGTCCTGACCGGGTCACACAGCCACGGCCAGGGTCACGAGACGACGTTTGCGCAAGTCATCTCGGAGCGGCTCGGCGTGCCGATCAGCCAGGTGTCCATCGTCCATGGCGACACCGACAAGGTTCAGTTCGGCATGGGCACCTATGGCTCGCGCTCTGCCGCTGTCGGTCTTTCGGCCGTCGTCAAGGCCATGGAGAAGGTCGAGGAGAAGGCCAAGAAGATCGTGGCGCACCAGCTCGAGGTGTCGGAAAACGACATCGTCATCGAAGACGGCGAGTTCAAGGTGACGGGCACCGACAAGAAGCTGGCCTTGTCGGCCGTGGCGCTCGCGGCTTACACCGGGCACAATCTTCCGCCCGGTATGGAGCCGGGCCTGAAGGAAGGCGCGTTCTACGATCCGACCAACTTCACCTTCCCTGCCGGCGCCTATATCTGCGAAGTCGACGTCGATCCCGCGACCGGCAAGACCACGTTCGTGAATTTCGTCGCGGTCGACGATTTCGGCCGGCTCATCAATCCCATGATCGTCGAAGGTCAGGTGCATGGCGGCCTCGCCCATGGCATCGGACAGGCGCTTCTGGAAAGCGCGATCTATGATTCCTCCGGCCAGTTCGTCACGGCATCGTTCATGGATTACGCCATGCCAAGGGCGGACGACCTGCCCCACTTCAATCTGCAGCACACCACGACGCTGTGTCCGAGCAATCCGCTCGGCGTGAAAGGCTGCGGTGAAGCCGGCGCGATCGGCGCGTCTGCTGCCGTCATCAACGCGATCACGGATGCGATCGGACACGAGCGGCTTGCGATGCCCGCAACGCCCGATCGGGTGTGGAACGCCATTCACGCGCGCAATTAGGATGGGAGAGCCGTCATGTATCAGATGACTTATCACCGCGCCGCGAGCGTCGATGAGGCGGCTTCGCTGTTCGCCAAGGGGACGGACGCCAGATATCTTGCGGGCGGTCACACGATGATTCCTGTGATGAAGCAACGGCTGGCGTCACCGCGCGATGTCATCGACCTGGCGCGGATTCCGGCGCTGGTCGGCATTTCAGTGTCGTCCGATACGCTGACCATCAAGGCTGCGACCACCTACTTCGATATAGCCAGCAGCAAGGATGTCGGCAGGGCGATCCCGGCGATTGCTCACCTCGCCGGCATGATCGGCGATCCGGCGGTGCGTTATCGCGGCACCATCGGCGGATCGATCGCCAACAACGATCCGGCAGCGGATTTCCCCGCAGCGGTCCTCGCGCTTGACGCGACAGTCACCACCAACAATCGCAGCATTGCCGCCGACGATTTCTTCAAGGGGCAATTTGAAACCGCGCTCGGTGCCGGCGAAATCATCACGGCTGTCTCGTTTCCAATCCCGGCGAAGGCGGCCTATGCCAAGTTTCGCCATCCGGCATCGCGCTTTGCCCTGACAGGTGTGTTCGTCGCCAAGACAAAATCCGGCGACATCCGTGTCGCCGCAACGGGTGCGGCCCAGAACGGCGTGATGCGCGTGCCGGCGTTCGAAGCCGCGCTGAAATCCAATTGGTCGCCAGGCGCTCTGGATGCCGTGACCGTGCCAGCCGACGGATTGCTGGCCGACATTCACGGTTCGGCCGCCTATCGCGCCAACCTCATCAAGGTGATGGCGCAACGCGCGGTCGCGGAAGCCGGATAGCGGCGGCGTTACACTGTGACAGTGCCGCGCGGAACGGGAATGCCTGGGATATCGAGCCGGATGCGATTGATCGTGGTGCGACCGGTGAAATAGAGCGTCTTCCAGTCGTCGTCGCCCCAGTTGAGATTGACCGGAAGAACGTCGGTCAGGATCGTGCCGATATGCACGCCTTGCGGGTCGATCACCCAGATGCCGCCGGGCCCCGTGCAATAGACATTGCCTTCGACGTCGCACTTCATGCCGTCGGGATGTCCGGGACGAGGATCACCCTTCAGATCGCAGAACAGCCGCTCCGAGCCGAGATCGACCATGCCGTTGCCTTCGACGTCATAGGCCTTGATCAGCTTCCAGTGGGCGTTGCTATCGTTGATGTAGAGAATCTTTTCGTCGGGTGAGAAGCACAGTCCGTTCGGATTGACGAAGGTGCTGACGATGCGATTGATCTTCGTCAGATCGGCCGAGACGCGATAGACGCCGGCGCAATCCTGTTCGGGCGTGTGCTCCGGCGGTGTGAGTGGCGGACGCGGCGGCGGATCGGTGAAATAGATGCTGCCGTCCGATTTGACCACGACATCGTTCGGCCGGTTGAGCTTGTAGCCGCGATACGAACTGGCGATGACGGTGATCGAGCCGTCGGCCTCCACGCGATCGACGCAACGGCTGAAATGATGGCACACGACAAGCCGGCCCAGACGGGTCGCGCGTCATGCCGTTTGCGTTGGCGGTGCCCTCCTTGTCGACCGTAACTCCGGATTTGGGATCCCAGCGCATGCGGCGGTTGCCGTGAATGTCGCTGAACAGAAGATATCCGCCCTCGCTGATCCACACCGGCCCTTCGGTCGGTCCCTTCGGTCCGCCATAGCCCTCTCCCAGCTTTTCCGCATTCCGGTCGGCCGGCGCGATGCGGCGCATGGAGTCGTGAAGGATTTCGATGGGCATGGTTGTAACTCCGGCGAGAGGTCGGGTGATAGGTGTTGCGGTGCGGGGTGTTTCAGCGAGGGCGAGGTTTCGTCTGTGGAGACTAGGCGTGAGTTTTTCGGGCCGTCAAGACGATTGGCATCCGGTCAGCCGCGCACTACCCCTCGCCTTCTTCGTCCCTCAGCTCTCTGATCCGATCCCTGATGTGCTTGAGTCTGTCGGCCAAACTGATCTCCGCAGCCGCACGCTGGCACGGTTCGTCGCTCAGCGCGTCGTCCAGGTCTCGTTGCATTTTTTCGGCGGTTTCGATCGTGTCGGTGTAGTTGATCATCAATCGGCAGCCGATGATCCAGATGCTTTCTTCATCCGTCCGAACCACTTTCGCCTTGTAAGGCCGGGCGGCGCGCAGCGATGGTCGCGCAAGAGCGTTCGTGCCAAGCGCAGTGCGGATCTGAAATTGTGTCGGGGCGCTCATGGTGTCTCCCCGCTTGCGGGCGGCATATTGAGACCACGCGGGATCAGCCAACAGGCAGAGGACGGCCGCCAGGGCGATAAGCCATTTCATGGTGCATCCCCTCGTAATCACGAGAAAAGCTAAGCACCAATTCGCTGCCAATCAGTAAATTCGGGCCATCCCCTCGGCGGTTGCGGCCTGCTTCGCCGGGCCCCATGGCCTAATCGGGCTTCGACCGGCAAGCTGTTCTTGATCTTCGGCCCGGCAGATGGTTGAAGACGCTTCGACGGAAGGGTGGCCGAGTGGTTTAAGGCAGCGGTCTTGAAAACCGCCGTGCTCGCAAGGGTACCGTGAGTTCGAATCTCACCCCTTCCGCCACAATTGTTTTTTCAACAACTTAGTGTCGGTTTTAGCAGTCAGTTTTGGCAATCGCTTTAAAGCCAGCGAAAGCCGCCTCGCCTTTGTCCGCAAGTTTCCCAAGACACACACATTGACGATCCGGCCTGCTCGCAATGACCGGATATTCGGAGAATGAATCATGTTGAAAAGCGAAAGACTGAGCGTGCTTGGGGTCAGTATTGCCGCATTCCTCCTTTCCTTTTTCACCCCCGTGCATGGTGCTAGCCAACGAGACTTAGAGAAATGCGAGCAGCCCAAAGATTTGTTTGGCAGAATCGCGAGTTGCACTCGCGTCATCGAGGACACTCGAGAAACACCTTCAAATCGTGAGATGGCTTTCGGCAAACGCGGCGCGTCCTATCTCGCAGCGTTCGACAACGACCGCGCCATAGAGGATTTTAATCAAGCGATCAAAATCGAACCGGGCAACGCGGTCACGCACAACAATCGTGGAAACGCATATAAAAACAAGGGTGATCTGGATCAGGCAATGATCAACTACACTGAGGTTATCCGGCTAAACCCGAAACTCGCTCGTGCCTACTCCTTCCGAGGCAATGTTTACCGCGACCGAGGCGAGTTCGATCGAGCTATTGCCGACTATAACGAAGCTATCCGTCAAAATCCCAAAGATGCATTCACCTACAATATTCGAGGTACCGCCTATCGGGCCAAAGGCGATGCTGTTCAAGCCATGGCCGACTACAGCGAGTTTATTCGACTCGAATCCGCAGTATAGTGTCCCGTATCTCAATCGCGGCATTTCCTATGTTTATAGTGGCTCATACGCCGAGGCACGAACCGACTTCCAGCGAGCAATGGCGGTTGATCCGACGTCGATCTACAACATGATTTGGTTGGAAATCGCCCAGCGTCGAGACGGTTTACCGGGCGAGTTGGCGCAATCGATCAAGAATGCCACCAGGAAAAATTGGCCTGCTGCTATCGCAAGACTTTTCCTCGGAGAAGCAACACCAGAAACAGTCCTGGCCGCGCACGAAGGTGAGAAGGACCCAGAAAGAAAAGCCGAGCAATTGTGTCAGGCGCGACTTTATGTGGCGGAATTTGTCCGGTTGAAGCACCAGAGGAACGAGGCCGAGAGACTTTACCGGCTGGCCGAAAATGAATGTCCGCGAAAGCTTCGCGAATGGTCTGCCGCCAGCGCGGGATTGAAAACCCTAGAAACGGCGCCGCGCTGACTTCCTGGTCGACGCTATTAGCTGCGCGTCTGACCTGCTCGACCATCTTCCTTGGCGATTTTGCCAACCGGCAGCGCCGCAGGACGTCCGCGCAATGTTACTGGCGAATATTGGCCGCCTTGGCGACGCGCGTCCAGGTCTCGACTTCGCTTTTCAAAAATGCGTCCGTCTCCGCCGGGCTGAGATTGGTGGCCAGCGTTCCCGTCGCCGCCATGCGATCCTTGAACTCCTTTGACGTGACAACAGCGGTGATGCCTTCGGCAATCTTCTGCTTGATGTCTTGCGGCGTCGCGGCGGGAATGACGATGCCTTGATAGGCGCTGCCAAGCGTTCCCAGTTCAGGAAACGCTTCATTGGCTGTTTGCAGATTTGGAAGCTCAGGAATTCGATTGCTGCCGAGCACCGCGACAAGTTTGAGCCGTCCGGCCGAGATGTTTTCCCGCGTCTCCGACCAGTTCGCGATGAGAACGTCTACTCTTCCCGCCAGCACGTCGATCAGGGCCGGCGCTGCGCCCTGATAGGGCACATGATTCAATGTGACACCGAACCGGTTTTCGACGAGTGCACCGATCATGTGGCTGAGCGTGCCTGCGCCGGAGCTTGCAAAGCTCGCGGGGCTGTCCTTGCGCTGTTTGGCAAGCTCAACGAATTCACGCAGGTTGTTGGGCGGGAAGTCCGGACGAGCGACGAGGACGATCGGCACGCTGGCGTAGTTGGTGATCCCGCGCAGGTCACCGAGCGTGTCGTAGGTCAGATCGCTGCGGACCGCCGGCAGGATGCCGAACGCTCCTGTGGTGACGAGCATGGTGTAGCCGTCCGGCGTCGAGCGGGCGACGGCGCTTGTGCCTGTTGCGGTGCCGGCGCCGGGGCGATTTTCGACAATCACCGTCTGCTTCCAGACCTTCTCCAGCCCTTCCGCCAGAATGCGCGCGTTGACATCCGTCGACCCGCCGGGGGTGTAGGGCACGACGAGACGCACCTGCCGATTTGGGAAACTGCTTTGCGCGAAGGCATTCGTTGCGAACACGATTGCGCATATCGCTGCTGCGATGATCCTCGTCATTTCCGCTCTCCCTGAATATTGTTTTTGTTTGTTTGGTGCAGACAGTCGGCAACACAGAACGACAGCGCCGCTGGCGAGTTCGTCTCGCGGCATCAGCGTAGAATTCTGTCGGGCTGACGCACTAGCAAAAGGCCGACAATTCAGCTTTGTAGTTGGCAAATCGCTCCCGCAGTGCTTTCGTATCCTCAAGGTATTGCAAGCGAATTGGTTTTTCTCCCTCTCGCCAGCCGAAAGCGTCGTCGCGGAATGAACACCCTGAAAGCCGTCGGGCTGAAGCTGACGGCCACTTTCGTTTTCACCATTCTGGCGCTGCTGGCGCGGCATCTCGGTCAAGGCGGGTACCCGATCGGACAGGTCGCCTTTGCGCGCGGCTTCGTCGGGCTGCTGATCGTCATGGCGGTCTATGCATGGCGGCGCGAACTGGGCGGCGTCTGGCGCACCAAACGCATCGGCGGCCACTTTTTGCGCGGCAGCATTGCGGCGCTCGGGACCTTTGCTTTCGCCGGCGCCTATGCGCGGCTGCCGGTCGTGGATGTCACGGCCATCAGTTTCCTGGCGCCGTTGATCACGACGATCTTTGCGGCGCTGATCCTGCGCGAGCGGGTGCAGATCTATCGCTGGACCGCTGTCATCATCGGGTTCTCCGGCGTGCTGCTGACGGTTGCGCCTTACATCGGCGTCACAGATCGCGCGGTCACCGCAAGCACCGTCGCGGGTGTGATCCTCGCGCTGCTCAACGCAATCGGCGCAGGCTTCGCTCCGGTGCAGATCAAGCGGTTGTCCGACACCGAGTCGACCGGCTCCATCGTCATCTATTTCTCGGTGTTCGTCTCGGTGATCGGCCTTTTGACGTTGCCGTTCGGCTGGCTTGTGCCCCACACTCGTTTCGACTGGATGGCGTTTATCGGTCTCGGGCTGACGGGCGGGATCGGACAGTTCTGCCTGACCGCGAGTTATCGCTACGGCCCGCCATCCCTGCTCGCGCCGTTCGAATATTCGTCGCTGATCTGGGCGTTCATTCTCGGCTACGCCGTGTTCGGCGAAATTCCGGCCGCGCTCGTCATCGCAGGCGCATTGGTCGTCACAGCTGCGGGATTGTTCGTGATCTGGCGCGATCGGGCCCATCGTTTGGGCGCCGAGCGTGAACGCGCGGCAAAAGATCTCGACGTCGCTCTCGCCGCGACGGAGACAATGCCGCCGACCGGCAAGCCGTGATGCGTCGAGGTTCCGTAGTGGGAACCTGATTGCATCTGGCAACAGGCGATAATTTGCGCGAGCAATCGCTATAGTTGCGTCTCAATCAAAACACAGACTCAGAGCGTACATCTCAGCATGCGAGTCATGCTGACGATTGTTCTGATTCTATGTGGATTGTTTGTCGCCGACGTGGTGCTGAGCGGAGGCAAATATACCTACGTCGCCCGCAAGATGCTTCGGCAAATCGCGCTCGGCTTCGGATGGTTTTGAAGGCGACTTCGCCGGTGTTGATCGATTAATTCATGAGAAGCCCGCCGGTGATGCCGGCGGGCCAATCAGAAACATCACACTTTCAGATTGCCCGCGGACTCTTTGCCGCGATCAGTCACGATCTCATAGCTGACCTTCTGGCCCTCGTTCAGGTTGCTGAGACCTGCGCGCTCGACTGCCGAGATGTGCACGAACACATCCTTGCCGCCGCCGTCCGGTTGAATGAAGCCGAAGCCCTTTTGGGAATTGAACCACTTAACAGTACCGCTTGCCACTTTCGTCTCCCTGAGTGAACCCGTCATCCTACTCCAGATACGCCCGAAACCAAAATCGGCCACACCGCACTGCGGTATGGCCGATTTGTCGAAAAATAAGGCGTTTAATCGCGCTACCTTATCGGGCGAGCGAAATCGCCATGCCGCTGAGATCGAGCGCGAATTCAAGGCCAACCTTGTTGCCGGTGAGTTCGAGGACGACGCCGTTGGCGTTCTGCAGGCGCATCGCCTGAGCACCGATCACAGCCGCGCCACCGGCACCGAGTACCGTGTAAACGCCTTCGATGTCGGTCGGGCGGCGCACATTATAGGCACGGCCATGGAGGTCGGTCACAGAACCGCCAAAGATGAGACCGGCGCTGAGGCCGCCAATCGTCAGCGGATAGACACGCCGGCCAATCGAGAACGTGCCGTTGCCAGCCGCGCCGCCGATGAACCAGCCGCCCTTGACGATGCGGATATCGACCTGCTGCGCCTGCGACACGGTCGGCGATGCGACGGTGACTGTGAAGGCGGCAAGAAGCGCGAATAGCGCCAATTTCAGTTTCCGCGACAACGACATGAAATGTCTCTCCTGTGAATGACCCGCGACCCAGAGCGCATCCGCCTTGAGGGGGCGAGGCAAGGTTGCCTCTGACTTTATAACACTCAAGGAACCAAAAGGTTCCACCGGCGTTAAGCGCCTGCCATGGCAAATGAAAATCAGAAGACAACGACCCCCGACAACTCGGCCAAGCCCGAACCCTTCGATATGGGCCAGGAGCCCGGTGCGGAGGCCCCTCCGCCGCCGCCCCCGCCGGAGGTCGCCGACCCTCTCACGCCCAGCGATGCCGAAGACATCGAACAGGCGCGACGCGCCTATTTGCTCAAGCGCTTCTGGATTGCGGCCAAGGGGTTCTGGGGGCGGCGCGGCGACCGCTACGCCTGGATTCTGAGTGTCAGTTTGCTCCTCGGCGTCGGTCTGACACTGGCCGCCCAATACGGCGTCAACGTCTGGAATCGCGCGATCTTCGATGCGCTGGAGAAGAAGGACGCCGCGACCGTTTTCACGCTGACCGGACTGTTCTTGCCGTTGGCGGCGGCGTCGGTCGGTATCGGTGTGCTGATGGTTTATCTGCGGATGGCGACGCAACGCCGCTGGCGGGCGTGGCTCAATGCCGAGGTGCTGACGCGGTGGCTCAGCAACGGTCGCTACTATCAACTCAATCTCGTCGAAGGCGACCACAAGAATCCCGAATACCGTATCGCCGAGGATTTGCGCACGGCCACCGATGCGCCCGTCGACTTCGTCGTCGGCGTCGTGTCCGCCGCTCTCTCCGCCGTCACCTTTATTGCGGTGCTTTGGACCATCGGCGGCTCGCTGGCGGTGTCCTTCGGCGGCGCGAAGTTTGAAATTCCCGGCTTTCTGGTGATCGCGGCCATTCTCTATGCGGTCATTGCGTCGGCGGCGATGGCCTTTATCGGGCGGCAGTTCGTGTCCGTCGCGGAAGGTCGCAACCAGACCGAAGCCGAGTATCGCTATGCGCTCACGCGCATTCGCGAGAATGGCGAAAGCATTGCGTTGCTGGGCGGCGAAGAGGAAGAACGCGCCGGTCTTGAGCGATCTTTCGGCGCGGTCGTGAAGCAATGGGCCCGGCTCGCCGGACAGCATATGCGAACCACGATTGTCTCGCAGGGCTCGAACCTGATCGCGCCGGTTGTCCCTCTTCTCTTGTCGGCGCCGAAATTTCTCGACGGCAGCATGACGCTGGGACAAGTGATGCAGGCGGCGTCGGCCTTCACCATCGTGCAAGGTGCTTTCGGATGGCTGGTCGACAACTACCCGCGCCTGGCCGACTGGAATGCCTGCGCGCGGCGTATCTCGTCGCTCATGGTTTCGCTCGATGCACTGGAGCGTGCGGAAACGGGCGAAGGCGTCACCCGCATCGAACGCGGCACGACTGAGCGATCCGCGCTGCGTCTCGACGGATTATCGGTGACGCTCGACGACGGCACCGCCGTGGTCAATGAGGCCGAAGTCGAAATCGAACCCGGCGAGCGCGTGCTGGTGGCCGGTGAATCCGGCACCGGCAAATCGACGCTCGTGCGCGCCATTGCCGGTCTGTGGCCGTGGGGCGACGGCAGAATCGAATTCCGCAAGGACAGTCGCGTCTTCTTCCTGCCGCAGCGGCCCTATGTGCCGTCGGGAACGCTGCGTCGCGCGGCGACGTACCCCGCCGCCGCGGAAGACTGGACTCTCGAGCAGGTCGGCGAAGCCCTCGAGAAGGTCGGCCTTGGTCACCTCACGGACCGGCTTGAGGATGATGAGCCGTGGGAGCAGACGCTCTCCGGCGGTGAAAAGCAGCGGCTCGCTTTTGCGCGGCTGTTGCTGCATCAGCCGGATCTTGTCATCCTCGACGAGGCGACATCGGCGCTCGATCCGACGAGCCAGGACAAGATGATGGGTCTTCTGTCTGAGGAATTGAAAGAGCGCACTATCGTGAGCGTGGCGCATCGCCCGGAGCTTGAGCAATTCCACAGCCGAAAGATCATGCTCGAGCGTCGCAAGGGCGGCGCCCGGCTGGTCAGCGACATCGATCTGATTCCGCGAAAAGGCCGGAAGCGCTTGTTGTCGCGATGGGTGCGAAAGCCGCCTGCAAAAGCAGGCTAGGAAGGTCGAACCGGAGTGGTTACGTGAAATCAAAAGGAGATCAGGCGATGCGCCTCATAGCTTTTATTGTGCTGCTGATTGGTATCAGCGCGGTGTCCGCGTCGGCGGAGCCGTCTACAAATGCCGCAAACGCATCTCATGTGCCTGCTGTCACACAGGCTCGACTGCTGACAGACTGGTCGGACCAGCGGCGCAAGCCACGGCGCGTTGAGCAAGGCACGCGTGTGGCCTGCACCGAGATAGGGTGTTATCCCGTCCCTCCTGGATGCGTCCCGGTGACGGGATATGACTGGCGAGGCTATCCGCTTGGCTACGACCGGATCGTCTGCCGCCGTCGATAATGTGAGCTGTGAGAAGTTATGGACTAGCGGCGCATGCCGGGAGTTTGTGGCATTCAACAAGGATCAGGTTCCATGCACGGAACTTGGTCGTTCAGCTACGGTTCAGCCGACTCTGCCATTACTGGACCGCGATCGGCATGGGGGGCTATGCTGACGTTCATTCCCAGCTTGTCTGGGCCAAGGCGCCAAATCGGCGCCCTTTTTTAGGACTGCCCCGCCTCAATGCCGATTTCAGGCAAATTCGTCATTCAATCCACGGTTCTGTTTCTCACCGTCGGGTTTCTGGCGTTGCTCGGCATTGTCGGCGCAACGATCTGGTTGGGAGAACGGGCGAGGTTCTATTCCGAAGACGCCATCTACGCGCAGGAGATCAGGCGCAATGCGGTGGAGCTGCGCAGCGCCGTGCAAAGCGCCGAAGCCAGCCAGCGCGGATATCTTGTCAGCGGAAACGAGATCTACCTCGCGCCTTACGACAGCGCGAAAACCGCCACCCAGCGTCAACTCGATCTTCTGAAGCAGGTGCTGGCATTTGACAGCAACGTGCAGCCGATGATTCAGCGGCTCTCCACCGTCATTGCCGACAAGATCCAGGAGATGGACAGCACGATCGGATCGCGGCGCAACAATCGCAGCGACGAAGCCCTCACCCTCTTCCGCAGCAACCGCGGCAAGGCGTTGATGGACGAAGCCAATGTCTTCCTCTCCTCGATTATCCGCACGAGCGATGAACGCATCGCGGGTGACGTCGCGGAGCAGCAAGCCAACGCCAACTGGCTCCGCTGGGTCTCGATCATCGGAGGCTTGATCATCATTCTCGTGATCGGCGGCGCTGCCATCACCGTGATGCTCTACGCTCGGGAAGTCGTGCAGGCCCGCGATGAGGTGCAAGCCGCGAACATCAATCTGGAAAGCCGGGTCAATGAACGTACGGCGGCACTCGGCCGCGCCCGCGATCGCGCCGAAGCACTTGTCGCGGAAGTCAATCATCGCGTGGCCAACAGTCTGCAGCTTGTTGCAGCGCTGGTGAGGATGCAGGCCAACGCGCTCAGGGATACGGCCGCCAAGAGCGCGCTCGACGAAACCGAGGCGCGCATCTACGCGGTCGCGTCGGTGCACAAGCGGCTTTACAGTTCCGGTGACTCGCGGCTTGTCGAAATGAACGAGTATCTCTCCGGGTTGCTTGGCCACCTGGAGATTTCAATGAAGGCGGAAGGCCATGGCGCATCGCTGCGATATCAGCTTCAGCCGCTGAATTTGAAGACGGATGAAGCGATCAATCTCGGCGTCGTGACGGCGGAATGGGTCACCAACGCGTTCAAATACGCCTATCCCGAAAAGGCCGGCGAGGTCCGTGTCCGGCTGGTCAAGCTCGCCAACGACCAGGCCGAGCTTGTGGTCGAGGACGATGGCGTCGGCCGCCAGAATCACGGGCTGGCTCTCGGATCGGGACTTGGCACCACCATCGTCAAGGCCATGGCCGACACGCTGCATGCGACCGTGCGTTATGAAGATCGTGAGCGCGGCACCGTCGCACGAATCGTGTTTCCGTTGCAGGCGGCTTGAGCGGGATGACGGAAGATGGTCTGCAAGCGCGGCGCCAGACGAATAGCGGCCACAATGCTCTCCGGCGGGTTGGTAGCGTGCGTCACCGTCGCGGGTAGCAACTTCGTGGCTGCGCAAGAAGGCCCGCCGGGTATCACGACGCCGCGCATTCTGGCTCCGTTTGAGCCTTCAGCGACCACGTGCACCCCTCCTCCCGGCTTGCAGAAGACTTTGGTGTTCGCCCAGGACAATGATCGGCAATTCATGCAGGGCGTTAGCCATGGCCTGGCGGCGGCGGCCAAAGACCGAGGGCTCCAGTTTCGCGTTGCGCTCGCGAACAATGATTCCGCGCGCATGATCGCGCAGGTCCAGGAGGCGGTCACCGAAAAAGCCGGAGCCGTTGTCGCCTCGCCGGTCGATCCGCTGGCGCTCACGAAGAACCTGCAACAGGTTATGTGGAATGGTGCCTATGTCGGCACCGTCGTTCCGCCTCCCGCAACGACCATCCTCAACGCGCCGCAATATCTGACGGGCAAGGTTCTTGGCGACGCGGCGGCCGCCTACATCAAGGCAAGCCTTGGTGGCAAGGCGAAGGTTGTCGTGCTCACGCACGACAGTTTGCAGTTTCTGGCGCCGCGTTTCGTGGCGATCCGCGACTCGTTGCGAGCGGTTCCCGGGGTCACGATCGTCGCCGATATCTCACCCCTGACCGTCGATGAAGCGGGCGGTGCGGCGATCATGCGAACCATCCTGCTGGCCAATCCGAGTGTCGACGTCATCCTCGGCGCGGACACGGTCGTGCTTGGCGCCCTCGCCGCGCTTCGTGAAGCCGGTAAGGCACGTCCCGATCAGTTCCTGGGCGGCATCGATGGTGAGCCGGAAGCTGTCGCCGAAATCAAGAAAGGCGGTCCGTATAAGACCAGCGTGAGCCTGGCGTCACCGGTCTTCGGATACGCATTGGCGCAGCACGCCGCTGATTGGCTCGAGGGAAAGAGCGTGCCGCAGGCGATGGACATCCTGCCGACAGAGCTGAACCTCCGCAATATCGCGCAATACGAGGCGGACCTCAAAAATCCCGGAGCGGTTTACAACGATCCGAAGCGCCGTGCCGCCTATCTCAAGATGTACGGCACGATCTGCTACGACACGCGCGACCAGTATTTGAACTTTCCGTGGTCGTCCGAGAGCAAATCGTCACCCTGAACGCGATCGTCGTTGGCGCGATGCGATGTCTCACCGTCCAAAAAGACGCGACAGTTCATCGGTTGTCGGAAGCCGGCCATCGGGGGTGAGCTCATCGACAAGACCCGGCAATTGCTGGCTCAGCCCGGAGAGCAGATCGTCGCGGGACATCCCCGACTGCCTTGCAACGTGATCGATGTCGTCGAGGCCGATTGACTTGGCGAGATCGTTCGGGGCGATGTCCTTGTTCGCTCCCGTTCCAACCCAGGAGTCGGCGACGTCGCCAAATCCGTTGTTCTGGAATCCCTTGAGGAGGTCGTTGAGGCCGTTGCCAAGCATTCCACCGGCCGCGCCTCCGGCGAGCAAGCCGCCGAGACCACCTTTCAGCAGATCGTCCAGCCCGGCGCTCTGTCCGGCGCCTGTCACATTGCCGGGTGCGTTGCGCGGCACGCCGGTCCGGCCACCCAACAGGTCGCCCAGCCCGCCATTGAGCAGATCGCCCAGGCCACCGCCTGATGGTGTGGCGTTCGGCGAGGTGCCGCCCGGCGCAGGCATCGCCTGACCGCCGCCGACCTTCTGATACGCCTTGTAGGCAAGCAGCGCCAAAATCGCCATGGTCATCGGCGACATGCCACCCTTGGCATTGGGATCGCGCTGACCCTTCGGGCCGTTCTGCATGCCATTGAGAATGTCGAGAATGCCCATGATGTCCTCCACGAACTTCGGAAACGCCGAGGCTCAATAATCGCGCCAAAAATATGACTGTTGCAAGGCGGCCCCTGTGACAGCCGCGTCATTTGGGCGCCGATGGAGGTGTCTTCTTACTGGCGCGGTTCATCGAGGTGACGTTACACTGCCGCGCTATGGGGACCTTGGTCCGGGCTGATGTGAGGCACACATGGGAATTCTCTGGATCGTGATCGTGGGATTCGTTGCCGGCATCATCGCGCGATTGCTGTCGCCGGGAGCGAATGACCCAAAGGGCTTTATTCTGACGACGGTCCTCGGAATTGCCGGGGCATTCCTGGCGACGTTCATTGGACAAGCGATCGGCTGGTATCGGGTGGATCAAGGCGCGGGATTTATCGCTGCGACGCTTGGCGCACTCATCGTCCTGTTCATCTGGAACCGGTTGGTGGCGTCCGGCAAGATCCGCGATCCCAGCGCCTGACGACGTCGCGGCGCGGACTTAGAGGACCATGTCGTCCACTGGTTCGCCGCGGTGAAACTTCTCGATGTTCTTCCAGATTTGCGCCGCCTTCATCTTCATGATGTCGCGCGTGCCCGGAGCATGATGCGGTGTCAGCACCACATTGTGGAATTCCGTCAGCGCTGACGGAATCTGCAGCGGCTCCTTCTCGAACACGTCGAGCCCTGCTCCGCCCAGATGGCCGCTCTTCAAGGCGTCGACCAGCGCCGCCTCCTCCACCACCGGTCCACGCGCTGTGTTGATGAGGATCGCGCCCTTCTTCATCATTCCGATTGTTTTGGCATTCATCAGGTAATGGCTGTCGTCGGTCAGCGGTACATGCAGCGTGACGAAGTCGGATCGCCGCAGCAGCTCCTCCAGGTCAACACGCCGAGCGTCCAGCGCCCGCTCGACCTCGACATCCATATCGAGCAGGTCGTGATAGAGAACGGTTACGCCAAAGGCGTGGAGCCGTCGCGCGACCTCCTTGCCGATACGTCCCAGCCCGATGATGCCGACGGTCGAATTGAACAATTGCTGCGACTCGTTGCGAAAGCGGTTGGCCAGCCACTGCCCCTGACGCAGATGGCTGTCGAGATAAGGTAGCCGCTTGCCCACGGCGAGCATCAGCATGATGGCGTGTTCGCTGACGCCGATGCCGGTGCCGGCCGGTGCGATGCCAAGCCGGATATTGCGACGCTTTAAAAGATCGAGATCGAGCATGTCGTGGTAACCCACACCCATCAGCTGGATCATCTTCAGCCGCTGCGCCTTCTCCCACGTCTCGTCCGGCAACCGCAGGCTGAACAGGATGACGTAGTCGGCGTCGCGGACTTTCTCGATGCGCTCGTCGTTTGAGTCCGCCTTCAGCGTCACGAATTCAAATCCGGCGGGCTTCGACTCCGCGACGAGGTCGTACATCTCCTGATTGGCGAACCCCGTGTAGAATACCTTGCTGTGATTTGCGGCCATCGCGAAGTCCTTCAAGTTTTCTGATGTGGCAGCAGCACGCTGCAAGACTACGTTGCGGGAGAGATACAAAAGTCGGTCGCGTAGAAAAGCGCGCTTCACCGACAAAGAAAACGACTAATTCTGTCAGCACGTTCTCGCACGCATTGATGTGGGCACCACAGCCGTGGACAAATTCAAGCTGCACTGCAGCATGGTCGGTAACGCGACAAATGCACGCGGCGATGGCAATACGCCTGGTGCCCATTTCGCTGCGCGACATTGTAACGCGATCCGTTGTGCAATGTCGTCAGACAACATAGCGCGCGTTTGACAGTCGCAAGCGCACGTCATTACTTTGCGTCTGCTGACAATGTCGCTTGCGAGACACGCACCAAGGCGCGAATGATGTCGCCGGCGAGTTGGGTCGCGCCTGCGAAGAACAGAGTTCGAGATGAGTGCCGAGCAGCTTTTGGTCGTTGACGACGTCAGCCTGAACTTCGGCGGCATCAAAGCGCTCTCGCAAGTGTCGTTGCAGGCGGAGCTCGGCCGCATCACCGCCGTGATCGGTCCCGAACGGTGCCGGCAAGACCAGCCTCCTGAACATCATTTCCGGTCTCTATCATCCAAGCGCCGGACGCGTCGTCTATGACGGCATCGATCTCTTGAGCCGCCCCGCTCACCATCGGGCGGGACTCGGCATTGCGCGCACCTTCCAGAACATCGCACTGTTCCGAGGCATGACCGTTCTGGAGAACATCAAGCTCGGTGCGCATGCGAGGCTGAAATCCGGCCCCTTCGCCGCGGCGCTTTATCTGGGCAAGTCACAGCGCGAGGAAGACGCGCTGACCTCCTGGATCGACCAGGAGCTGATCGAGTTTCTCAATCTCGAAAAATTCCGTGACCGAGAGATCGTCGGGCTTCCGTTCGGTGTGCAGAAGCAGGTCGAGCTCGCCCGCGCGCTGGCAACGTCGCCACGCCTCATTCTGCTGGATGAGCCTTTCGCCGGGCTGAACCTCACCGAAAAACAGGAGATGGCGGGTGACATTCGCCGCACCGTCTCGGAGTTGGGCACGACCGTTGTGATGATCGACCACGACATGAAAACATTGATGGCGCTGACCGAGCGTGTTGTCGTTCTCAATTTTGGCGAAGTGATTGCCGAGGGCAGCCCGGCTGAAATTCAGAGCAATACAAAGGTCATCGAGGCCTATCTCGGCGTGCAGGATGAAGAGGTGGTCGCGTGACGCCGTTGCTCCTGCTTGAACTCTGCCTCGTCGGCATCGCCTCGGGCTCGATCTACGCGCTCGGCGCGATGGGATTTGTGCTGATCTACAAGTCGAGCAATGTTTTCAATTTTGCGCTCGGCGACATGATGATGATCGGCGCGTTCTTCGTCTTTGCCTTTATGGTGCAATTCGGCCTGCCCTGGTATGTCGGCATCCCGCTCGCGATGCTTTGCTCAAGCGTGCTCGCTGCTGCCATTGAGCGCGTCCTGCTGCGTCCGTTGCTCGGTCAGTCGCATGACGTTCTGATCATGGTGACGTTCGGCACCGGCTTGATGTTGCGCGGCGTCGCCGGCCTCATCTGGGGCCACGACATCCAGCGCCTGCCTGAAATCCTGCCGCGCAAGCCGATCTTCATCGGCGACATCCTCATTCCCGGTACGCAGGCGTGGGGCATGCTGGTGATGATCCTGTTTTGCGGCGCCTTTATTCTCTACTATCGCCTGTCGCGTACGGGCATCGCGATCCGCGCCACGGCCGACGACCAGTCGACCGCTGAAGCCGTCGGCATCGATATCCGCCGTATCTTCTCGCTGAGCTGGGTCGTCGCGGCGATCCTTGCGACGGCTGCGGGTATCGTTCTGGCCTCCATCAATGGGCTGTCGCCAAGGCTGGGCGACGTCGCGCTGGAAGTGCTTGCGGTCGTGCTGCTCGCTGGCATGACCAGCATCGGCGGTGTGCTCGTTTGCGGCATCATCGTCGGCGTGATCCTGACGCTGACCGGTTATTTCCTCGGCGGCGCGTGGCAGCAGTTCCTGCCCTATCTTCTCGTGCTGCTCGTCATGGTCGTGCGCCCGCGCGGACTGTTCGGCATCAAACTGGTGGAGCGCATCTGATGAACGCACTCACCGAAGCCGCGCACGCCGACAAATCGGGATGGACGGGGCGAGCGCTACTTGCCGCCTTCATTGTGTTTGTGGTCGCGCTGCCATGGTACGGCAATAATTATGTGACCTATATGGCGACGCTGATTGCGATCAATATCATCGCCACCATGGGACTGAACATCACTGTGGGCTATGCCGGGCTGCTGTCGGTTGGACACGCGGCGTTCGTCGGTGTCGGCGCCTATGTCTGCGCGCTCCTGTCGATACAAGGCGTGCCGATCTTCGTCTGCCTTGCCGCGGGTGCCGTCGCTGCCTTCGTCGCTGGTGTGATCTTCGGTCTTCCCGCATTGCGCATCAAAGGTGTCCATCTGGCGATCGCAACGCTTGCAGCGCAATTTACGCTGTACTTCATTTTCCAGCGTTGGACGTCAGTAACCAATGGCGATAGCGGATTGCAGCTGCCGCAGACCTCGATATTCGGCATTGCGCTGAACTCTGAGACCCGGATGTATTACTTCATCCTTCCCTTTGCCGTGCTGCTCTGCATCGCTGCATCTAATCTCTTCAAGACGCGGGTTGGGCGTGCCTTCATTGCCGTTCGCGAACGCGACTATGCCGCATCGGTCCTCGGCGTCGACGTCACCTACGCCAAGCTTCTCGCCTTCGCGATTGGCGCCGCCTATGCCGGCATCTCCGGCGGGCTGCTCGCGATCTTTCTGCGACTGGTCAATCCGGATCAGTTCCTCGTCTCGGTATCGATATTCTTCCTCGCGGCCGTGCTGGTCGGCGGACGCGGATCGGTCATCGGATCTGTGCTGGGCGCAGTCTTCATGACGATGATCCCGGAGCTGTTGCGCGTGATCGCCGAACTCAGCGTGTCCAGTACCAGCAGCCGTATCGGCGAGATCGCCACGCTACGCGAAATCGCCTTCGGCGCCATGATTGTGATATTCTTGCACCTGGACCCGCGCGGTCTGGTCGGCCTGATCGAGAAGCTCGGAGGACGTATCGAATTCCGCGGCTAATGTCGTGCGGAAGACAAAACCAAATGCCGGGAACCGGCATGATCAAGGGAAGAAAAGTTCATCCAGGGAGGACAACCATGTCCACATTGACGAGACGTACTGCACTTGCACTGCCTCTTGCTCTTGGCCTCGCCCCGCGCGAAGGCTGGGCCCAGCAGGGCCCGATCAATCTCGGCATGATCGGGCCGCTCACGGGCCCCTTCGCCTTCACCGGCCAGCGCGAAATCATGGGCTGGCAGGACGCCATCGACTACGTCAACGCCAACGGCGGCGCTGAAGGCCGCAAGCTGGCGCTGATGACGCTCGAACTCCGAATACAAGGTCGATGTCGGCGTCGCACAGTGGAAGAAAGCGATTGCGCAGGGTGAGTTGCACTTCGCCAAGGCAAACTCCATTCCGCTTGCCCGCGCCATGGCGCCGGAGAACAACGACCGCTACAAGATGCTGCTCGGCACCACCGCCAACGGTTCGGCGCTGACCGAAGCGAACGGCTTCAAGTATTTCTTCATTCCGGCGCCGACTTACTCGGGTCTCGGCGAAATCGCCCTGCAGCAGATCAAGAAGATGGCGGGCGCCGCCAAGCCGCGCATCGCCTTCGTCCATTCCAACATCGAGTTCGGCCGCGATCCGGCGCCCTACATCATTGAGCGCATCAAGTCGCTCGGCTTCGAATTGGCGCTGGAAGAAGAAACCGCAATGACAGGCGTCGACGTCACCGCCAGCGCCGTCAAGCTGCGTCAGGCGCGCCCGGACTTCATCCTGTTCCACGGCTACGCCGGTAACGTCTGGCCTGACGTACTGCGTCTCACCCGCGACTACGGCATCAAGGCGCAGGCCATGGGCACGATCTGGGGCGTCGATCCGGATACCGTGAAGGGCATCGGCGAAGCGGCCGACGGCTTCATCGGCATCGTGCCGCACACGCTGCAGGTCAAGGGCAACAACAAGCCGACGATCAAGGCTGTCGATGCGGCGCTGACGAAGCGCGACGCCGCCTATCCGGGTTATGGCGGCATCGGCTACATGAGCGGCTGGGCCTTCGTGCTGATGCTGCGCGAAGCCTTCGCCCGCACCATCAAGGCCGGCAAGCCGCTGGACGGGCCGAACCTGTTCGAACAGATCGCCGGCCTGAAGGACTGGGATTCGGGCGGCATCTTCGGCGCGCCGGTGACGGTCGTGAAGCAGGCGGTGCCGTTCGGTACGGTCTACAAGTACAACGTCAAGAACAACCAGGTTACGCTTGAGGCGCTCGCCGAAGGCGTGCGCGCGGACGTGTAATCGTGGCTGAACCGGTCCTTGAACTCACCGATCTGTCTGTCGTCTATACCGGCGGTGTTCAGGGGCTGGTCAGTCTGTCGTTGAAAATCCCGCCGGGCAGCGTCGTGTCGCTGCTCGGCTCCAACGGCGCCGGAAAGTCGACGACGCTCAAGGCTATTTCCAATCTGCTGCCGTTCGAAGGTGGCAAGGTCGCTCAGGGCTCGATCCGTTTTGAAGGGCGCGAGATCGTCGGCATTGCCGCGCATCGCCTCGCCCGGTCCGGCCTGCTGCATGTACGTGAAGGCCGGCGTGTGTTCCCGACCATGACCGTGCAGGAAAATCTTGTCGCGGCCTCCTATGCGTTGAACGGCCGCGCACCGCTCAACCTGAAGGAGCGCTGCGACGACATCTACACGCTGTTTCCGCATCTCGAGCGGCGCAAATCGCTGCTGGCCGGGTTCCTGTCCGGCGGCGAACAGCAGATGCTGGCGATCGGGCGCGCGCTTGTCGGCGAGCCCAAGCTTATGCTGATCGACGAAGCGTCGCTCGGCCTCGCGCCTGTTATCGCCGCCGACATCTTCAACACCATCACCAAGATCAACCGCGAGCGCGGCATCAGCGTTCTTCTGGTCGAGCAGAACGCGGCTCTCGCTTTGAAACACTCGTCCTACGGCTACGTCATCGACAACGGACGCGTGGTGATCGAAGGCCCGTCGGCTGACCTGCGTAAAAATCCAACCGTGATCGAGCGCTATATGGGTGGCTCGGCGGATACGACAAAAGCAACAATGCCGGCATGACGGCAGTCGCGAAGGATACTTCCCGGATGTTCGATACCATCATTGTCGGCGGCGGTTCGGCCGGCTCCGTTCTCGCCAATCGCCTGTCGGCACGCAGCAACCACACCGTTCTGCTTTGCGAAGCGGGCATGGACACGCCGCCCGGCCACGTGCCGGACGAGATTTCCGACAGCTACTGGGTTCGCGCCTATCTCAATCCGAAGTTCCTGTGGAACGATCTGCGCGTCACCACGCAGCCGATCTCGCACAACGATCCCACTGCCAGCCGTCCCGCGCCACGCCGCTACGAGCAGGCGCGCGTGATGGGTGGCGGCTCCTCGATCAACGGCCAGCTCGCCAATCGCGGCTCGCCGCACGATTACAATGATTGGGAGAAGCGCGGCGCGACCGGCTGGAACTGGGACAACGTGCTGCCCTACTTCAGGAAGGTCGAGCGCGATATGGACTTCGACGGTCCCTATCACGGCAAGGAAGGCCGCATCCCCGTGAGCCGTATCTTCGAGGAGCAATGGTGCGGCCACATGAAGGCCTCCGCCAAGGCGCTTGAAGAGATGGGCTTCGAGTATCTGCCCGACCAGAACGGCGAGTTCAAAAAGGGCTATTTCCCGATCACCATGTCGAACGTCTATGACCGCCGCGTCTCGGCTGCGGTCGGCTACCTGGACGGCGCGACGCGTGCCCGCAAGAACCTCACCATCTCGCCGTTGACGCATGTCACCAAACTGTTGTTCGAGGGCACGCGCTGCGTTGGCATCCGCGCCACGATCAACGGCCAGGACCAGGAATTCCGCGGCAAGGAGATCATTCTCTCCAGCGGCGCGTTGCATTCACCGGCGCACCTGCTGCGCGCGGGCATCGGCCCGGTCGGCCATCTGCGCGAGATGGGCATCGACGTGCTGGCGGACGTTCCCGGCGTCGGCCGCAACCTGATGGATCATCCTGCCGTCGTCGTCGCGGCTTTCATGGACCCGGCGATGCGGCTCGGCAAGATCACGCGGCGTCACGCGGTCATCGGCGCGCGCTGGTCGTCGGAGCAGGAAGGCACGCCGCCCGGCGACATGTACATGGCGGTCTTGAGCAAATCGACATGGCACGCGGTCGGCGAACAGATCGGCTCGATGCTTGTCTTCATCAACAGGCCGTTCTCGGAAGCAGGCGAAGTCAAGCTCAAGAGCGCCAGCCCGCACGATGAGCCGGAGGTCAATTTCAACCTCCTGTCCGATCATCGCGACGTGACGCGCCTGCTCGACGGCGTCAAGCTCGCCGCGCGCATGCATGCGACCAAGGCACTCAGCGCCGTGACCAGCGATCTGTTCCCGGCCTATTACAGCGACCGCATGCGGCAATACATTTCGGTCAACGAGAAGAACCGCGTCATGACCGCGGCGCTCGCCAAGCTGCTCGATGGCCCGGCGGCTCTGCGCAGGTTCCTGCTGCGCAACGTCATCGCCGAGACCTACACGATGGACGATGTTCTCAACAACGAGGAGATCGGTCAGGATTTCGTGCGTCGCTCCGCCACCGGCGTCTGGCACGCGACTTCGACATGCAAGATGGGTGCGGCCGACGATCCGATGGCCGTGACGGACCCGACCGGCCGCGTGCGCGGCGTTCAGGGCCTGCGCGTGGTGGATGCGTCGATCTTTCCGTTCGTGCCGTGCGCCAACACCAATTTCCCGACCATGATGACGGCCGAGAAAATCGCGGACGCAATCATTCAGGGCAATACGGCGTAGATATCGCCGGAGTTCGCTTCGTGCGGCAGGTCTGACAGCCATCGGCCGATGCTCTCGGCCGACTGCCAGCCCGCGTGCACCATCGTCTGGCTTTCGCCCAGCGCGGCGTTGAACTGCGTGTAGCCAAGCGCCGCACACAGCTTCAGACATTCATGCGCTACGTCGCGCTGGATCGTCGTGAACTCGAACGACAGCGCTTTCACCGGCGCGCTTAAGCCGGCCAGTGCTTCGGCTTCAAAGCCTTCGACGTCGATCTTGATAAAAGCCGGCTTGCCATAGCGCGCGATCAATTCATCGAGCGAGACGCCGGCGACGTCGACCGCACCTGTCCAGCGCTCATTGTCCCAATTTTTGGCGCCCTTTGCCGCGTCGATGAACTCACGCGACGCCGTTGCGATGGTCGGATTGGCCGGGTTGAGGTTGAGCGTCACGGTCCCGGGCTTGCGCGCGGCGGCGGCGTGCACGAGCGTGACGTTGCGGTCGCGGCCGTAGATCCAGCGCAGCACGCGGATCAGCGGGGCCTGCGGCTCCAAGCGCGACGACGCGCGCGCCGAGGCGGCGGAACGAGCCGATGCGGTCACCGACATGGGAGCCGATGTCGAATACGAGATCGCCCGGCTTGACGAAGCGGGTGTACATCGCATCCATCGCCGTGCGGTGTTGCCGGTCACCGTAATAGATGCGCAGCGAGCGGACCACCCCATAGGCGGTCTTGAGACTAGCGAGCATGGCCGGCCGCCAGATTGGCCTCGATCACCGGCAATCGCAGCGCCTTGAGCATCGGAGGCGGCTGCCGTTCTTCCGGCAACTGACAAATGCCATTGCGCACGCACCAGGCGCCGATTGCGAGAGAGGCCGTCGAGACCGCGAAGGGGATGGCGAGCGCCATGCCCAATGTCGCGAACAGCGCATACGGCATGAGCCCGGGCGCCTGCGACCACACCGTGCCGAGCACGAGCAGGCCGGCGAGCGTGTGCGGCCAGTACTGGCTCACAGCCTCGTCGAACGGAATCTCATGGCTGTCGCGCGACTGCGCCATCCACGAAATGCTGCGCCCGGTCAAAAGGCGCGTGACAAAAACCGTATGCACCAGGCTGACGATCGGCAGCAGCAGGATCGAGAAGATCATCTCGACGACAAAGCTGATCGCAAATCGCGATGCGCCGCCGAAGGTTGCGCGCAGTTGCGGCGACAGCAGCACGTCGATGCCGGTCGCGATCTTGGGCGCGAACATCATCGTGAAACCGATGGCGAACAGCAGAACGCCGAGATCGGCGCGCATCGGTATGAGGGTGCCGCCGGATGCGGCCGATAACGCGGCGAGCGCGATGAAGACAATCCAGATCGGCCAGACGAAATACATCAGGATGGCAAAGGCGATCTGGAAACGACTCACCGGCTTGATGCCGGGCATGCCGACCAGCCGCCAATACTGCATATTGCCCTGGCACCAGCGCACGTCGCGGCGAATGAACTCCGTCACCGTCGGCGGGTTTTCCTCCCAGCCGAGGTTTTCTTCGGGCAATACGCGCACGTCGAACCCGGCGCGGCGCATCAGCACCGCCTCGATCTGGTCGTGACTGAGGATGTGTCCGCCGAGCAGGCCGCGCCCCGACAGCACCGGCAATTCGCAATGCTCGGTAAAAGGCTTCAGGCGGATGATGGCGTTATGGCCCCAATAGGGCCCGCAATCGCCCTGCCACCACGCGCTGCCGATGGTGAAAGAGCGCATGCCGAGCCGCATGCCGAACTGGAACATGCGCGCAAACGCGCTCGCGGACGGCAGGCCCACGACCAGCGCTTGCAGGATTCCGAGTTTCGGATCGGCCTGCATGATGCGCACCATGCGCAGACTCGCAGGCGCGGTGATGATGCTGTCGGCGTCGAGCGTGATGGCGAAGTCGTGGTTTCCGCCCCAGCGCTCGCAGAAGTCGCGGAAATTGCCGGCCTTGAATCCGGTGTTGATCTCGCGCAGCCGATAAGTGATCGCGATCCGGCCCTGCCATTGCGCGCTCATCTCCTCGAACAACGCCATCTCGGCCGCGGCCACGGTCTTGTCGGAGGTATCGCTCAGCACATAGAGATGAAAGCGCCCACCCTCACCGCTTGCGACAAGGTCCTCAAGCAGCGGCGCGAGATTGCGGGCCACGCGCGTCGGGATTTCATTGCGGACGCAGATGACGATCGCGGTCGATGCCGTGACCGGCTCGTCGCCGCGCACCAGCCGAACCTGCGGCGTCACGGCTGCAATCGGGTCGGCGGCAAAGCGCATCAGGAGGAATCCGATGGTCGAATTCCAGAACCCGATCACGAACCAGGGCAGCCAGAGTACGAACAGCACCAGGATGATCGAGATCGAGGGCCGACAGTCCGCCGGGCGCCAATGCTGCAGCTGCGAGCCAGACCATCCCGACCATGGTCGTCCCGGTCAGGCCCACATAGAGCCCGCGGCGGGCCCACAGGGGCATCGAGGCCATCGCGGCCGGGCTGGACACTTGCATCACGGGATCACTGTTTTTTATGCGGCGGGACGGTATAGCAGTGGGATAAGACCCGTCCAAGGCAGGATTATTCCGTGACGAGCGCGACTTCCGAGGCATTGTGGTACGCGGCCCCCGGCCGGGCGGAAATCCGTCCGCAGCCGCTTGGCGCAACGAAATCGGGCGACGTCCGCGTCCGCGCGCTGTTCAGCGCCATCAGCCGCGGCACCGAACGGCTGGTGATGTCAGGCCGTGTCCCGCCGACCGAGTTTGAGCGCATGCGCGCGCCCTTCATGGACGGCGCGTTTCCGTTCCCGGTCAAATATGGCTACGCCTGTGTCGGCCGCGCCGAGACCGGGGCGCTGGCGGGCCGGACTGTCTTCGCCCTCTATCCGCATCAGACGCTGTTCGATGTGCCTGAGGCGTCGGCCCTGCCCGTGCCCGAGGGCGTGCCCCCGCAGCGCGCGGTCCTGGCCGCCAACGTGGAAACCGCGCTCAACGCTGTGTGGGATGCCGCCCCCGGCCCCGGCGACCGCATTGGCGTGGTCGGTGCGGGTGTCGTCGGCGCGCTGGTCGCCTGGCTCTGCGGCAGCCTCACCGGCGCCGAGGTGACGCTGATCGATATCGACCCGGCACGCGCTGCTCTGGCACACGCACTGGGTGTCCGTTTCGCCGCGCCGGAGGATGCACCGGCCGATTGCGATGTGGTGTTTCATGTGAGTGCGTCTGCGCCGGGCCTCGCAACCGCGCTGCAGATCGCGGGTGTTGAGGCAACCGTTGTCGAGTTGAGCTGGTACGGCACGGACAGCATCCCGACACCGTTGGGCGGCGCGTTTCACAGTCGCCGTCTGAAGCTTGTGTCCAGTCAGGTCGGCCAGGTCGCGCCGTCGCATCGCCCGCGCTGGACCTATCGCCGCCGTCTCGAAAAGGCGCTCAGTCTGCTGGTCGATCCGCGCCTCGACGTGCTGCTGGCGCCTGCCATTGATTTTCACGACCTGCCGGCGCAATTGTCGGCCATCCTGACCGCCAGCGGCGGCGCTCCCTGCCCCGTCATCCGCTATCCCGCCTGACAACGATTGAGGTTGCCCGTGTTTGCCGTTGAGATCCGCGACCATGTGATGATCGCCCATTCATTCAAGGGCGCGGTGTTCGGCCCGGCGCAGGCACTGCACGGCGCGACCTTTGTCATCGATGCCGCCTTCATCGCCGAGACGCTCGACGCCAACGGCATCGTCGTCGATATCGGCTGCGCGCTCGATGTGCTCAAAGCAACGCTGAAGCCCTTGAACTATCGCAACCTCGACGACATGGCCGAATTTCGCGGCAGCAACACCACCACCGAAGTCATCTGCAAATATGTCTTCGATCAATTGGCCGCAGCTGCACGCGCCGGCAAGCTCGGCCGCGACGCCAAAGAGCTGAAGGCGATCCGTATCACCATCTCAGAGTCGCATGTTGCGCGTGCCTGGTACGAGGCTGCGCTTTGACGCATCTCGCCTTCGCCATTCCCGGCGATCTCGATGCGCCGACCGGCGGCTATGCCTATGACCGCCGCATGATTGCGGGCCTGCGCGGGCTCGGCTGGAGCGTCGATGTCGTGCCGCTGGGCGACGGGTTTCCAGCGCCATCGCGCGACGACCGCAATGCCGCGATGGCGCAATTGCGCGCACTGCCGCCCAAGTACCCTGTCGTTGTCGACGGCCTCGCCCTTGGCGCCTTGCCTGAGGCCGAGACCTTGCGCGACTCCCATCGCCTCATCGCGCTGGTGCATCACCCGCTCGCGCTTGAAACAGGTCTTTCCTCGCAAGCCGCGCAGGCGCTGCGAGAGAGCGAACGTCGTGCGCTGCGCGGTGTGTGTCATGTCATCGTGACAAGCGATGCAACGGCGCGGACGGTCGCTGCCGACTACGGCGTGGATGCCTCGTCGATCACGGTGATCAAACCCGGCACCGACCGCCGCACTGCAGCGTCCGGCTCCAAAGGCCCGCTTGCGCTGCTTGCGGTCGGCTCGCTCGTGCCGCGCAAGGGTTACGATGTGTTGCTCGCCGCTCTCGCCAAGCTTGTCGATTTACCCTGGCAGCTGACAATTGCCGGCTCCGCCCGCGATGAAGCGACAGCCCGCAGTGTGGCCGATGATATTGCGCGGTACCGGCTTGGCGACCGTGTGCGCGTCGCCGGTGCCGTGTCCGACGCCGAACTGGCAGACCTTTACAACGCCGCCGATGTCTTCGTGCTGGCCTCCCGTTTCGAAGGCTTCGGCATGGTCTATTCCGAGGCTGTGGCGCATGGCTTGCCGGTGATCGGCACCACGGCCGGCGCGATCCGCGAAGCCGTGCCGGAAGGCGCGGGCCTGCTCGTTCCGCCGGACGATATCCCGGCGCTGACTGCGGCACTGCGCACGATGATCGGCGACGAGGCCGCGCGCCGCATCTATGCTGAGACAGCGCGTCGCGTCGCATCGTCGCTGCCGACATGGGACGATGCGGCCCAGCGCTTCGCGCGGGCTATTGAAGGACTGGTATGAGCGATTTCTCCGCCGACTGGCTGGCTCTGCGCGAGCCCTACGATCACCGCGCTCGCAACGAGGTGGTGCTCGCGGCTGTGGCTGCGCATTTCGCCGGCCGCGATGCGGTGTCGGCCGTCGACCTCGCAACCGGCACGGGTTCGACATTGCGCGCCGTGGCCGAGCGTTTGCCGCAGCGCCAGGATTGGCGGCTTGTCGACAACAATCTGAGTCTGCTGGCGCGTGCGGAGGCGTCCCTCGGTCCGAAGCGCAATGTGCGCGCGATGCCGCTCGATCTTGCGCGCGACCTCGAGGCTGCGCTCGATGGCCCCGTCGATCTCATCACCACCTCTGCCCTGCTCGATCTGGTATCGCCGGACTGGCTGGAACGTCTGGTGGTCGAAGTCGCCACGCGCAACCTGCCGCTTTACGCGGCGCTGAGCTTTGACGGCCGCATCGAATTCGATTCATCCGATCCGCTCGATCGCGAGATCATTGCTGCAGTCAACGCACATCAACGCACTGACAAGGGCTTCGGCGCCGCGTTGGGCCCAGATGCGGCCGCTGACGCCATCGCGCGTTTCAAAGCGCTCGGCTGGACGGTGACGCAAGGTCAGATCCGATTGGGTATTCGAGGCGTCGGACGAGCGCGTGCAACTCGAAACGCTGGCGGCGTGGGCGCTGGCTGCGCAGGAGTCAGGTCTGATAAGTCCGGATGCCGCGGCCGACTGGCTGTCTCGGCGTGGAGCCCGCGTGGCGGCACGTCGCTCCGTGATCCGCGTCGGTCACGTTGATTTCTTCGCGCACCCGACCGGACGCCGCTGAGCCGACAGATCGCAGTCGAACAGCACTTCATCGCCGAGAGACACTGCACGCATCGGCGCCCGCATGGCCTGATCGACGCGCTCGATGGCGGGCAGATTAATTCCCGGACGGCCGGCGCCAAGAATGATCGGCGCAACCACGACATGCAGCCGATCAAGGCAACCGGCATGGGCGAAGCGTGAAATCGTGTCGGCACCGCCCTCGATTAGAATGCGGCGGAAACCACGCGCGGCAAGCTCGGTCAGGACCATCGACGGCGCCAGCTGGCCGTCGTGTTTCGCCAGCGGAATATATTCGACGCCTGCGGGAAGATCGCTCCGGCCCGCTTCGCAGCCGATCACAATACGTCGTGTGCCGTCGTCAGTGAGCAACTTGGCTTGCGGCGGCAGCCGGCCCTGCGGGTCCAGCACGACGCGCGCCGGATTGGGACCGCTGACGCGACGCACGGTCAGTTGAGGGTCGTCGGCCAGTGCGGTGCCGACACCGACCACCACGGCATCCACCAGCGCACGCAGGCGATGCAGATGATCGAGGCCGTCCGTGCCGTTGATGTATTTGGAGTGCCCGGTCGGTGTCGCGATACGTCCGTCGAGCGACTGGCCGAGTTGCGCAACCACCATGAGGTCGTCGATCGCGCCCTCGTGCAGCGGAGCAAACAGGCTGCCGTAGGCCGTGGCGAATCCACAGTCCGCGTTGCGAAACGCCTTCACGAACGTCGTCCAGTCGGCAACGTGATCTTCAGCGCGGTGTTGGGCGATACTGGATAAATTCATGGAACTCGCAGACCCAAGGTTCGCGGTACCATACTAACGCCGGTGCGGCGGCGCTATTCCAAACAGCTGAAAATAACCCTCAAACCGCCCGGCCCGGACATTAATACTTGTGGTGCCGCTCCATTTCGACGGCGTGTGCCTTGCGGCCGCCACGTTCGATCGAAGCCGGTGCGGCATCCCTGGCCAGCAGGTATTCGGCAAAGGAGAGACAGCGCCTCGCCAGTTCGGCAGCGCCCTCGGCCAGCTCGGCCGACTGGCGCACGATCTCGACGTTGCGCTCCATGTCTTCGCTCGACCAGCCGCGCGAATGGGCGATGTAGGGAAACTGCGGGAACATGAAGCCGAGTTCGGCGAAGAAGCCGAGCATCTGGCCGGCGACGCCCTGGATGTTGTCCTGTCCGCCGACGATGATGAAGCCCGCGACCTTGTTGCGGATCAGCACGTGGTTGCGAATGGTGACGGCGTTCTGCACGCAGTTGAGCCGCTCCGCCATCTTGAAATAGAGCGACGACGCCGCGCCCCATCGGATCGGCGTTGCCACGATCACGGCGTCGGCCCAATGCACCAGCGCCTCATAGACCTGATCCATCTGGTCCTTGTCGTCCATCTGCGTGATCGAGCACGGCCAGGTGCAGGCATGCGCCGACTTCGAGTAGTAGCCCTCGCAGGCGCGGAATTTCAGTTCGTTGAGCTTGATCATGCGCGTCTCCGCGCCGTCTGCGCGCGCCGCTTCGAGCGCATGGCTCAGCAGATGATCGGAGCCGGAGAAGCGCGGATTGGCGTCGTCCATCGCCGTCGTCGAAATGCCGGCCAGCCGCAGCGGCCCCGGTTCGCGCTCGACCTTGCGCGCCAGCGGATGCGGCGCGTGCGGCTTTCTGTTGCGACGGGTGCGGCCGGCCAGATCGACGAGGATGCGGCCGTTCTCGAGCTTGACCGGATACGAAGGCACGCAATCGTCCTCAAAGCCGGGTTCGCCCTTGCCGGTGCAGCGATGGAATTTCCAGTTGTGCCAGGGGCAGACGATGATAGTCGCCGTCGAGCCGGCCTTCGCCGAGCGGCCCGCCGACATGGTTGCAGGTGTTCGACACCGCGCCGACAGTGCCGTTGGCCAGCGACAGCGCAATCTCGTGGCGATTGGCCGTGACGTGACGCACCTGCTCGCCCTTGAAATCCTCGACCGTGCCGACATCAACCCAGTCCTGCTCGCCAGCCATCGGTCGCTCCCTGAGAGATTGTCGGTGTTAGCTCATACCACGGGACACATGATCGCCGCCGGCGTGCCCGGCGGCAATGCGTGGGGGTCCACCTCGACGATGCCGTCCTTCAGCCGCACGCGATAGGTCGCGAGCTTTTCGGTGAACGGCGCCGGCGCGCAGCCATCCTCCAGCTTGTACTGGTAGCCGTGCCACGGGCAGGTCACGCAGCCGTCGATGATGCGCCCTTCGCCCAGCGGTCCGTTCTGGTGCGCGCAGAGATTGGTCAGCGCGCCGATCTGCGCGCCGTCGCGGAATACGGCGATGCGCTCGCCGCCCGGCGCCGAGATGATGCGCGCGGCCTTGTCGGGAATCGAGACGCGGCGGACCGACCGCGATCCAGCCGTCAGGCCCCGGCCTCATGCCGCGGTCGAGCGCATGCTCGCGCCAGCCGGCGACGAGATGCAGTCCGCAGACACAGACGAGGCTGCCGATCATCATGGCGGGCAGCAGCGGCGAATACTCGTACTGCAGGACGCCGACCGAGACATGCATGACGACCAGTCCCATAGGCGGCGTAGACCGCCATATGCAGCGCCTTCCAGATCGCGGGCGTCAGGAAATCCAGCCAGAAATCATGGCTGGTGGCCGCCATCAGGAACATGATGACGAGCGCGCCGAGCCCCAGAATCTTGAACGGAAAGCCGATGAACTGGAAATAGTCCGACCACTTCGTCAGCTCGCGCCACAGGCTCGGCAGGCTGTCCTGAGCCGAGATACCACTCGATCATCAGCCACGCATGCACCAGCGCGACGAGAAACGTCAGCACGCCGAAATGCCGGCGGTTGTAGAGTAGCGGCAGGAAGCGCGTGTTCAAGCCGCGCCAGCGGCCCGATGCACAGGATCACCGTCAGCATCAGGAAGGCGCAGCAGCCGAGAGCGCGCACCCAGATGTCGATCGCATCCGGCAGGTTCTTCGGCGGCCTGACGACCCAGTAGATCGACAGCGAACGCGCCGAGAAACAGCGCGACCGCACCAATCAGCATGGCGTCATAGATGTATTTGTCGCGGTTCCACTGCACCGCCTTGAAGCCGACGCTCACGATTGGTCTCCGTGCGTGCTCATGTCGGCGGCGGTCGCCACATGAAGGCGAGAATGAAGCCGAGCGTCACGGCGCAGGCCAGGACCGGCCATAGGAGACGATGTGTGACGCGCAGCGAGCGTTTCATGACGCAGTCGCCCTCACCCAGCGCAGCAGGACGTAGGGCCACAGCGCGGCCGCTCCGGGAATGAGCAGAAGGCGCGCGCCGGCCGTCATGGGCTGCGGCTGAACGCGGGTCACGCCGGCGAATGGCAAAAGCGATCGCAACGGCGAGGCCGATCCCGACATAAAGATAGAAGAGGGTGAGAAACAGCATCCGCCCGGCTCACTGCGACAATCGAGTCGCAAGTGAAGCATAACGGGCCGGAGGCGGCCAGCCGCGCGGGCGGTCAAAATGTCTCGCCGGGTCGTCAGCTCTTGATGCCCGGGGCCGGAATATTCGGCCGAACAGAACGGCCCGCCCATAAAATGTAGGTCTTCCGGCGTGTGTGACAATTTTGCTTCGGCGGCCATGGCTTCGGCCTTGTAGTCCTCGGCACGGTCCTGCGGCCGGTAGCCCAGCCGATGCGCATGCGAGTTGTCGTACCAGCTCGCGGCATTGTTCGACACGCCATAGACCACGTCGCAGCGAACATCCGGATGTTCGAGACCGATCTGGCACAACTGCGCCAGGTCGCGCCCGCTGATCCAGATCGCAAGCGCACGGGCGCTGCGCGGCGTATCGTCGGCGTTGCCGATGCGAACGAGCAGACTGCGGATATCGTGCTTGGAGGCGTAGAGCGCAGCGACCGCTTCACCCCAGCATTTGCTCAGGCCGTAGCGGCTATCTGGCTTTGGCATCACGGTATGGTCGATGGGCTCCGCACGCGGATAGAAGCCGACGGCGTGGTTGCTCGAACCGAACACCACGCGCTTGACTCCCTCGAGCCGCGCCGCTTCGTACAGGTTCCAGGTGCCGACAACATTGATGTTGAGGATCGGCTCGAACGCGGCTTCGTTGGCGACCGCCGCCAGATGGATGATGCCGTCCATTCCCTGCATTGCCCGGCGGATCGAACTCATGTCGGTGATGTCGCCGGTGACGCATTGCTCATTCGAGGCCGTGGGCGTGTCTGCGACCATATCGAATGAGCGGATCGCGCTGTATCGGCTCGCCAGTTCGCGGCGAAGTTTCCGGCCGACGCTCCCTGCTCCGCCTGTGATCAGAATGCGCATAGGATCTCCATAGCGTGTCGGATAGCGGGCATCGCCTCAGCGAATTCACGCCGCGTTGGTGGGGCGCGGCGCACGGCCGACGATCTGCGTCGGATTGACGAAGCGCAGCGCGATCAGCAGCCAGACCAGCGTCGTCGACCATGTAGATCATCGCCATCGCGTCGACCGACTGCGGTGCGCGCACGCCCGCGGCGAACACCGCGTAGTAGAGCGCGACGACCAGCGTCTGGCGAGTCGGCCCGGCGGTCAGGAAGGTCAGCTCGAACATCGCGATGGTGCGCACCAGCACCAGCAGCGACGCGGCGAGGATGCCGGGCAGCAGCAGCGGCACCAGGACGTGGACGAACAGCTGAACGGTGTTGGCGCCGAACACGCGCGCCGCCGCCTCGAGCTTCGGGTCGATCTGCTCGATGAACGGCGTCATCACCAGGATGACGAACGGCACCGCCGGCACCAGGTTGGCGAGGATGACGCCCGAGATCGTGCCGGCGAGCTCGGCCTGGTAGAGCACGGTCGCCAGCGGGATGCCGTAGGTGATCGGCGGCACCATCAGCGGCAGCAGGAACAGCAGCATCACGCAGCCGCTTGCCGGGAAAGTCGCGCCGCGCCAGCGCGTAGGCCGCCGGAACGCCGAGCAGCGCCGAGAAACAGCACGACCGAGGACGACGACCTCGAACGGTGACGAACAGCACGTCGCCGAGCTGGAATTCCTTCCACGCCGCGGCGTACCAGCTCGTCGTCCAGCCGGCGGGCAGCCAGGTGCCGAGCCAGCGCGTGGCGAACGAGCTCGTCGACCACCGCGGCGATCATCGCGAACGATGTTGACGAGGAACAGCGCCGACCAGCGCCCAGACGGCGAGCCGCCCACGAGTTTCGCGCGCCAGATGGTCGTATCGCGGATCATCGGTGTCTCACCCCTTGCCGCCGCCGACCGGGCCGCGATAGAACAGGCCGCGCAGCGCGAGCACCAGCACGCGACGATCGGCAAGCTGCACGAAGCCCATGATCATCGCGATCGCCGACGCCATCGAGTAGTCGTACTGCTCGAACGCCGCCTCGTACGCCGCGATCGAGATGACGCGCGTCGGCCCGGCCGGCGCGCCCAGCAGCACCGCCGACGGGAACACCGAGAACGCCTGCACGAACGCCAGGCAGAAGCACATCGCGAGGCCCGGCAGCAGCAGCGGCAGATGATGTGCCGGAATGCGCTGCCAGGGATCGGCGCCGAGCGTCGCGGCCGCCTGCTCGAGCGCCGGATCGATGCCGGTGACGTACGACAGCATCAGCAGGAAGGCGAACGGAAAGCCGGAGATCACCAGCGAGATAAGCACGCCCCAGTAGTTGTGCGTGAGCCGGATCGGCTCGTCGATACAGGCCGAACGCATGCAGCGTGCGGTGAGCCAGCCCTGCGGGCCGAGATAGGTCAGCAGGCCCTCGGCGATCAGCACGGTGCCGAGCGTGATCGGCACGACGAGGATCGTCGTCAGCAGGCGCTGGTCGGCGCATCAGGCGCATCCGGAACGCGATCGGCACCGCGAGCAGCGACGTTGATCAGCGTCGCCGGCAGCGCGAGCCGCAGCGTCGTGCCGATCGTCGGCGCAGAGGATGTCGGTCGGTGAAGAAGCTGCGCGTAGTTGGCGAAGCCCGGCGTCGCCGTCCTTCGGCTCGAACGACAGCACGCAGCCCGTAGAGGAACGGATAGACGAAGAGCAGCAGCATGAACAGCACGCGCCGGCACGACCAGCAGCGTCAGCGCGCGTCGAAGCCGCGCGCGCGAGCCGCTGCGCGAGTCGGGCCATGTGCGGCATGGCGTCGGCGTCATCGCCGCCGCCTCGTCCGGGTAGACGAGCACGCGCTCGCGGCGCCGGCACCGCAGGTGCACGGTGCCGCCCGGCTCGAGCGTGCTGATCGGCGCGCGAAGGACGAGCATCGCGCCTGCCGCGACTGCGCGACGCCGACGAACTCGCGGCCGCGGTACTCGACGTCGGTCGACGTCGCCCGCGATGGCGTTGCCGCCGGCTCGGACGGCGATGCAGATCCTCCGGCCGGATCGCGACGATGGCGGCGCGCCCGCCGGCGAGCGGTGCCTGCGCATGCCGGTCAGCGGACGCCGCGGCGCCCGCCGCGATCGATCGCGAGCTCGCCGTCCTCGCGCTGACGACCTAGCCCGGAGCACGTTGCGATAGCCCATGAACTCGCGCGACGTCGAGATGCGCCGGCTGCGCGTAGAGCTCCTCCGGCGTGCCGATCTGCCGGATCGACGCCGTCGCGCATCACGACGATGCGGTCGGCGAGCGACAGCGCCTCGTCCTGGTCGTGCGTGACGTAGATCGTCGTCGCGCCGAGCTCGCTGTGGATGCGGCGGATCTCGGCGCGCATCTCGAGCCGCAGCTTGGCGTCGAGGTTGGACAGCGGCTCGTCCATCAGCACCAGCGGCGGCTCGATGACGATGGCGCGCGCGATCGCCACGCGCTGCTGCTGGCCGCCGGAGAGCTGGCCCGGCAGCTTGTGCTCCTGGCCCTGCAGCTGCACGAGCTGCAGCGCCTCGTCGACGCGGCGGTCGATCTCGGCCTTCGGCGCGCCCGCGCATCTTCAGGCCGAAGCCGATGTTGCTGGCGCACCGTCATGTGCGGGAACAGCGCGTAGTTCTGGAACACCATGCCGAAGCCGCGCTCTTCCGGCGGCAGCGTGTCGATGCGGCGCTCGTCGAGCCAGATGCTGCCGCCGGACAGCGGCAGCAGCCCGGCGATGCAGTTGAGCGCCGTCGACTTGCCGCAGCCGGACGGGCCGAGCAGGGCGATGAACTCGCCGCGCTTGATCGTCAGCGTCAGTCGTGCAGCGCGTTGAACGCCTGCCGACCGCTCCGGCGAATCGACGCGTACGCGGTCGAGCCGCAGTTCGTTGAAATCGTGCTTCATGGGATGCGCCATCGTCATCGGCGGCCGTTCCGGCGTGATGGCCGTTCGTTGGCACGCTAGTCGCGTCTTCGCGCGCGCCGACCTGCTCGTCCCAGATGCGGAACGCGACCGACCATCGCTGTCCGGCTCGAGCGGCAGCTCGATGCGGGAACTCCGCGATCCAGCTTCTCGTATTCGGGACGGCCGAATTCCTTGATCGCGTCCTGGCTCTCCTTCGGCGCCATCGACAGCGGCACGTTCTTCACCGCCGGGCCCGGATAGAAATAGCCCTTGTCGTAGGTGTAGGCCTGCGCTCCGGCGTGAGCAGGAAGCCATCAGGTCGAGCAGGACCGCGAGCTTCTCCGGCGGCAACGCCCTTCGGCACGCACATGTAGTGCGCGTCGTTGACCCAGTGGAAGCCCTTGAACGGCGCGACCTTGGCTTCCTTCGGCACGATGCCGAGGACGCGCGGATTGATGTCCCAGCCCGTCGTCGTCACCGTCATGTCGCGCGAGCCTTCGCCGAGTTCCTTCATCACCGCGCCGGTGCCGGCGGGTAGTACTCGATGCATCTCGTCGAGCTCCTTCAGGTACGCCCAGGTCTTGTCCCAGCCCTTGACCGGGTCCTTCGGGTCCTTGTCGCCGAGGATGTACGGCAGGCCCATGATGAAGGTGCGGCCCGGGCCGGAATTGGCCGGCCGCGCATAGATCAGGCGGTTCGGATTGGCCTTGCACCACGCCAGCAGCTCTTCGGCGGTGCGTCGGCGGCGTGCTTGACCTTGGTCGGGCTTGTATTCGAGCAGCGGACCCGACGGGCATAATACGTGACGACGACGCCCTGCCCTTGCGCCAGCTCCTGCATCTTCGCGCGCCCGGGCAGGTAGTTGTCGTCGAGCTTCGGGAAGCTTCGCCGCATGCGTCCGGCAGCAGCGGCATCCCACAGCTCCTGCTCGATGCCGGCGGCCAGCGCATCGGTGCCGGTCAGCACCAGGTCGATGTCGACGCGGTCCGGCGTCCTGCTGCGCCTTGATCTTGCCCGGCAGCTCCGGCGCCGGCGCCTTGGTGAAGGTGACGCGCGAGACGAGGTTCGGGCTTCGCCTCGCGATAGTTCTCGATGGCCTTCTGCGTCAGCGCCAGGTTGCCGGCGACGTCGACGATCGTTGAGCGTCACCGGCGATGTCGGCATTTTCAGTTGCGCCATGGCGTTGCCGCCATAAAGCATGACACCGGCGCCGGCGGCGGTACCCATGAAACCACGTCGTGTCAGATGATTGTCCATTGTATCCTCCCTGTTGGCCTGTTCGGCCGGTTCGTCTCCCAGACAATTCGGCCTTAGCGGCCGGTTCGCTTTCGCCATTCGGCGAATTTGCTTTTGGCGTCGTCGTCGAGCAACGGATAAAGCCCGATCACGGCGCTTCCGGTGCGTCACTTCGTTCGGTGACAAAATCCTCATACGCGGTCATCTCGACGGCCTCGGTCGCGATCTCGTCGGCGAGATGCGCCGGAATGACGACCACGCCCTCGCCGTCGCCGACCAGCACGTCGCCGGGAAACACCGGCGCGTCGCCGCAGCCAATCGGCACGTTGATGTCGATCGCCTGATGCAGCGTGAGGTTGGTCGGCGCCGACGGCTTGGCGTGATAGGCGGGAACGGCAGCGCCGCGATCTCGGGCGTGTCGCGAAATCCGCCGTCGGTGACGACGCCGGCGCAGCCGCGCACCATCAGGCGCGTGACGAGAATGGCGCCGGCCGAGGCGGCGCGCGCATCCTTGCGGCTGTCGATCACCAGCACGGCGCCCGGCGGGCAGTTCTCCACGGCCACACGCTGCGGATGCTTGCGGTCCTGGAACACCGACAGCGGGTTGAGGTCCTCGCGCGCCGGGATGTAGCGCAGCGTGAAGGCCTCGCCGACCATGTTGCCGGCCTTGCCGTTGAGCGGGTGCACATCCTGGATGAACTGATTGCGCAAGCCGCGCTTGAACAGCGCGGTGCAGATGGTGGCGATGCTCACGGTCGCAAGCTTGTCGCGGGTTGCCTGGCTCAGTGCCACGATACGTCTTTCCTCAGTAGATCGACGGTTCGCCGATCGGCGGGCCAAACTGGGTTTCGAGAAAGTCGAAGTCGCAGCCCTCGTCGGCCTGCGTCGACGTGCTTGGAGAACATCCAGCCATAGCCACGGCCGAAGCGCGGTGCGGCGGCGTCCACGCCGCCTTGCGGCGCGCCAGTTCGGCCTCGTCCACTTCCATGTCGATCGTGCGCGTCGGCACGTCGAGGGACACGATATCGCCGGTCCTCAGCAGCGCCAGCGGACCGCCGATGAAGGATTCCGGCGCCACGTGCAGGACGCAGGCGCCATAGCTCGTGCCGCTCATGCGCGCATCGGACAGGCGCACCATGTCGCGCACGCCCTGCTTCAGCAGCTTCTTCGGCATCGGCAGCATGCCCCATTCCGGCATGCCCGGTCCGCCCTGCGGCCCGGCGTTGCGCAGCACCAGCACATGATCGGCGCGTGACGTCGAGCGTCTCGTCGTCGATCGCCTTCTTCATCGACGGATAGTCGTCGAACACCAGCGCCGGGCCGCGATGCTTGCAGGAAACGCGGCTCGCAGGCGCTCGGCTTGATGACGCAGCCATTGGGCGCGAGATTGCCGCTCAGCACGGCCAGCGCGCCTTCGTGTAGATCGGATTGTCGAGCGGCCGGATGACGTCGTCGTTGTACACTTCGGCGTCGGCGATGTTCTCGCCGAGCGTCTTGCCGGTGACCGTGATCGCGTCGAGATGCAGATGCCGCGCGAGCTGCTTCATCAGGGCCCGCAGCCCGCCCGCATAGAAGAAGTCTTCCATCAGGTAGTTTTCGCCGGAGGGACGGATATTGGCGATCACGGGCACGGTGCGGCTCAGCGCGGTCGAAATCGTCGAGCGTGATATCCACGCCCGCCACGCCGCGCCATGGCGATCAGGTGGATGATGGCGTTGGTCGAGCAGCCCATCGCCATCGCCACCGTGATGGCATTCTCGAACGTCGTCGCGCGTCATGATCTTCGCGGGAACGAGATCTTCCCACACCATCTCGACGATGCGCCGGCCGGACGCCGCCGACATGCGGAGGTGATTGGCATCCGGCGCGGGGATCGACGACGCGCCGGGCAACGTAAGCCCGATCGCCTCGACGATTGCCGTCATCGTCGATGCCGTGCCCATCGTCATGCAGGTGCCGTGACTGCGTGCGATGCCACCCTCGATATCCTGCCAGTCCTTCGCCGAGATGTTCCCGGCGCGGCGGTCGTCCCAGTATTTCCAGGCGTCGGAGCCGGAGCCCAGCACCTTGCCCTTCCAGTTGCCGCGCAGCATCGGGCCCGCCGGAATGAAGACGCACGGCACGCCGGCGCTGACCGCGCCCATCACCAGCGCCGGCGTTGTCTTGTCGCAGCCGCCCATCAGCACCGCGCCGTCGATCGGATGGGAGCGCAGGAGCTCCTCGGTCTCCATCGCCAGCATGTTGCGGTAGAGCATCGTGGTCGGCTTCACGTATTGCTCGGACAGCGACAGCGCCGGCAGTTCGATGGGAAAGCCGCCGGCCTGCAGCACGCCGCGCTTCACATCCTCGGCGCGCTCGCGCAAATGCAGGTGGCAGGGATTGATGTCGGACCAGGTGTTGATGATGCCGATCAGCGGCCGTCCGTCCCAATCCTCGGCCGCATAACCCATCTGCATCGCACGCGACCGATGGCCGAACGAACGCAGATCATCGGGCGCGAACCATCGCGCACTTCGCAGGTCTTCAGGCTTTTTCACGCAGCCTCCCCAGGCCGAGGTTCTTCATTATGATCACTACAGCACTAATGCATTAGTTGTTCAAGGGGGCAAATTGGTCTAGACAGATGCGGCCATCCGACAGGGATTCAATGAACGTCCAGATCAAGCGCCTGCCCGGCCAGCTCGACCGCTCACGGCAGGCGGCCCCGCAAATTCACGAGACACTGCGCGAGCGCATTCTGTCGCTGCAGCTTGCCCCGAACACGGTGCTGTCGCGCCAGGCGCTGCAGAGCGAGTTCGGCGTCAGCCAGACGCCTGTGCGTGACGCCCTGATGAAGCTTGAGCAGGAGCATCTGGTCGAAATCTATCCGCAGCACGCAACGGTTGTGGCGCGCATCGATCTTGGCGCCGCGCGTCAGGCGCATTTCCTGCGCCGCGCCATCGAGAGCGATGCTGCACGCAAGCTCGCGCGAGAGCGTCCCGACGATCTCCTGCCGCGTCTGAAGCGAATCCTGGAAGACCAGCGGCGACTGGCGGCGGCGCGCGACCAGAAGCAATTTGAACTGGTCGACCGCGAGTTCCACCACTGTCTTTACGTTGCGGCCGGCGTTCCCGATTTGTGGGAGGTCGTGCGGCGCCAGAGCGGACAGATCGACCGGCTGCGCCTGTTGCATTTGCCCCTGCCCGGCAAAATGGAGCAGATCATTCGCGACCACCGCCTCATCGCCAAGGCGATCGAGAGCGACGACGCCGAGGGCGCGGCCGAGGCTGTGAACAAGCACCTGTCAGGGACGTTGTCGATTATCCCGAAGATCCGCGAGCACCACCCGGACTATCTTCTGCCCGAATAACGCCGTTTGAGCCGTCCTGGCTTAGGCTCTGCCTCAGCCGCGCCGCGCAGCTTCAATCGCAGCGACATCGATTTTTCCCATCTCCATCATCGCTTCAAAGGCGCGCTTTGCTTCGTCGCCACCGGCTGCAAGCGCCTCGGTGAGAACGCGCGGCGTGATTTGCCAGGAGATGCCCCACTTGTCCTTGCACCAGCCACACGCACTCTCCTGCCCGCCATTGCCGACAATGGCGTTCCAGTAGCGGTCGGTCTCTGCCTGATCATCGGTGGCAATCTGGAACGAGAAGGCTTCCGTGTGCTTGAACGCGGGGCCGCCATTCAGTCCCAGACAGGCAACACCGGCGACAGTGAATTGCACGGTCAGCACGTCGCCTTTCTTGCCGGACGGATAATCGCTCGGCGCGAGGTAGACAGAACTCACCGCGCTGTTGGGAAAGGTCTCGGCGTAAAACCGAGCCGCAGCTTCGGCGTCCTTATCGAACCATATGCAAATCGTGTTCTTGGCAATGTGCATTTTTTCGCTCCGCTGACCACGAGACGGGTGATGTGTCGCCGCCGGAAGCCGGCAAGAGAGCGGCGGCCATCATTGCCCTTGCGGCCGGTTGTTAGCCCGCGCCGGATGCCAACGCCAGTGACCGGAATTTGTTCGCGCTGCAAGGCCTGGAAAATCGGCCCCTGTTCGCATTGAAAGGCTGCCGAACGGCCTGTTGCGGTCGCCGTCACCTTGGGCGCCTGTTTCAATGCCAGAACGGGACGGTCCGGGGGCGTCTCGGCGGTTGACGCGGCTATGGCGCAGGCCCTACAGAGGCGGGCTGCCGAGGCCCACAGGTCGCATTTCGGCAGCAAATCGGGGTGGCGGAACCACAGCCACCCTTGTCCTTTCGAGGACTTCGGCCACGTGGCGGAGTGGTTACGCAACGGTCTGCAAAACCGTGTACTCCGGTTCAATTCCGGACGTGGCCTCCATTCATTGTTTTAATTACCGACCCTCGCGCAATCCCTCAATACATGTGCAGCGGCAGAATTCCGCCGGGGCCGACCAGCAAAGCCCAGCCCTCGTCGGCGGACACGACAACATCGCCCGCGTGATCGGGCTTGCCGACCCGCTTGAGGACATACTTATACTTGCCGGGACGCAAATTCAGCGTCGGTCCGTTGGGCGTGTTCGAGTTGCCGGCGTCCGGAGGAAATCTTGAACGTCTTGCGATCGATCGTCACGGATGCTTCCGTATCTTCGATGTTTCCGAGAACGATCCTCGCCTGACCGGCCGGAGGCAGGATCTTGGCTTTTTCCGCCTCGGCTGGATTTTTCACGACAAGACTGATGGTTGTCTCGCGATCCTTGCGGCCGAGACTGAGCACGGCCGGACCGTCCGGCGCGACAAACGCCAGCCTGACATTGTCGGGCTTGACGCTCGCGCCCTGCGGCAGTTCCTTCCACTCGCGCTTTGTCAGTTCGCGGCGATAGAAGGCAAGCACCGATCCGATATCGGCGGGAACCTGCGCATTCAGTTCGCGGCGGAACGCAACCGCGCTGCCCTTCATGCTCCACGTTGCCGGCGCGCTGAGCGTGTGATTCTTCGGCACCGGAAAGCCAGACGCCTCGTGGGCTTCGAGCTTCTCGGTCTCGATCGTCGGATCGGCCGGCGCAGCCGCCACGCGCAATCCCGAACCGTCGGCCGAAACCCTCGCATTGGCGCCGAACTGCATCACGGTGAAGCCGAGCTTCTGGCTGCCCTTGGTGAAATCCATCCGCACCATGTTGGCTGAGTTGATCACCGAGCGTTGCTCTCTCCAGCCGGCGGTCTTGAGCGCGTCGCGATAGAACGCCGCCACCGACTTGACGTTAGAGGGCGATGTGAATTCCAGCTTGCCGTTCTCCTTGTTGAAGTCGATTGCAGCGGCATTCTCCGGCAGCGGGATCGGCGTCGGCGCATTGGCGAGCGGACGCAGATTTTCTATCGGCGCTCCGGCCGCAGCCGCGACCGCCGCAAGCCGCTTGGCCTCGGACACACCCATCAGGGCCTCGGCCTGCTGACGCGCATTGCGCATGAACCGTTCTTCTTCGTCTTTCTTCGCCTTCGCCCGCGCCGCAATGGCGGCCTCGGTCATCTGCACGACGAGACGAACCGTGGTGAAATCATATTGCCGGCCAAGCTCCAGCGTGGCGTTGGTCTCCGGCCGATGAGAATGCGAGCTTGGCCGCGGTCTCGCTGACGGTCGTGGCGGAGGCATTCTCCGTCCAGCCACGGCTGGTCAGTTCGCGACGATAGAAGGCGAGCACGGCCGGGATCTCGGCGATCACAAGCGCGCGCGACAGGCGGCGAACCGAATCCCGACTGCCCTCGACCGACACCGTTGTGGTGTGCTGGAGCGTGGGGATGCCGGCGATCTCCTCCCTGAAGGGGATATCCTGTGGCAATGCGAACGGTGCGCTCCGGATGTCCACGGCCGTCTTGCCGTCGGCGGTACGCCGCAAGGTCAGCATCACGGGGTATTGGTTCTCGCGGCCCTCGCGGTTGAAATAGGCGCGCGCGCCGCCCTCGATGGCATCGCCGATCTTCGCATTCGGCCAGCGTGTCGCGATGGCATCCGGCGTGAGGACAGACCAGCCCTCGGCGACAAGCCCCTTGGTGAAGAACTCGAGCGCCGGTTCGACACCCACAGCCGTGGTGCAACTCAGATAGGGCCGCCTTTCGTCATAGACGATGTCGGCAGCGTCATCGGGAAACGGGATATTGGCGGTGACGGCGTTGTTGTGGCTATACGAAATCCGCGACCGGCCGGGTTTGCCGGGAAACAGCGTAAAGCTCAACATAGATGCCCAACCGGTCGCGCTTGAACCGCAGCGTCGAGTGGGAGTTTGAATCGGGAACGCGGTATTGCACCCAGCCGCCAGCGCTCAGCGCCTTCTCGGTATTCCGCGTGGCATCGGCGACAGAACCCGGATATTCATATTCGATCGATGTCGAGTCCGAGTTCTTCAAGCTGATTTCGGCACCGTCCGCACGCGGCACGGTCGTCACATCGAAGCCGCTCTGCGCCATCGCATTGATTGGCGCTGCAGCCGCGAAGACGATTGCAGCCACCAGCGACAAATGAAAATTTGATTTCACAATTCTGCGGCAGGCACGCGATACGATGCCAAACATGAAGTCCCCCGATCCATCATATGCGACGCGGGGCGCGAACGGGCCGCACCCCCCACAGCCATTGTTGGTCGCAAGGCCATGCCCCTGGGTTCACGCAAAAGCCAGATGGCAAATGCCCGCAGGATAGATCACGATCATTACGGATCGGATCATGATCGCACGCTAACTTCTTGTTTGAGCATGATCTTATCCGAAAACCGATACCCACTTTTCGGGATCATGCTCCAGCGTCGCTGGACCCCGAAAAGCCCGGCCGCAAGGTCGACTTTTTCTGTTGGGTGAGCAGAGGTGTCACTCGCGCGGTGCGTTATGACTGAGGTTGCCGGGTCGAGCCAGGCAACGACAGGAGCTAAAAGCGACAGCGACCTGTTACCTCCCGCGCGGTGTGAGTGTCTCGGCGCTTCGTCACGAGATTCTGCGCAACAAAAAAAGCCCGGCACGAGGCCGGGCTTTTCAGGTCTTGACAGGCGGATGATCAGAACTTGTAGTTGATCGTCAGACGACCGATGTCGTTGCGGACCTTCGAGTTCGACGTGAACGTCGTGGCGTTCGCCGGGCCGCTCACGCGGGCCTCCCGGACGGTGATGTCGCCAAGGTCGACATGCAGATATTCCGCGCCGATGACCCAGTTCTGCGTCAAAGCCCAATCGATACCTGCACCGACAGTAAAGCCAGTGTTGGTCTCGGAGTTGGAACCGGCAAACACAACCGGACCACCACCGAAGGACGGGTCATTGAAGCTGGTGCTCGCCTTCACGCGGCCGTAGGCGACGCCGGCGGTGCCGTAGAACAGAACGTTGTTGGCGGCGAAGCCCAGCTTGCCGCGAACGGTTCCGAACCAGTCGGTGCTGACCGACTTCGACTGTGTGATGTTGGCGAAAGCACCGATCGAGACGTTGCGCGCACCGGTGTCGCTAATGTCGGCCGCCTGAATGTCGGCAACGATGCCCGCCACGAAGCTCGGGCTCAGCATCCAGTTGTAACCGATCTGAACGCCGCCGAGGACGCCGCTCGGGCTCAGGTTCGGAAGTACGTTGCCACGCAGCCGCGAAGAATGCCGCAAGGCCACCGAGGCCATCGGAGCAAAGCCGGAGTACTGACCGCCGGTGTTGTCACCCCAGCCATAGCCAATATTGCCGCCAACGTAAGGACCGGCCCAGTTGTAGCCAGTACGCCATCATCGGCGCGGCCTTCACCGGCATGCGCATATCGGCGGCGGCGGCCGGGAGGGACAACGCGACAAGAGCGGTCGTCGCGAGCAGGATCTTCTTCATTCCAAGTACTCCAAAAATTCCAATAGTCAGAATGCTTTGCCATCCGACTCGGGAAAAAGATGTAGCCGTTGGGCAACACTGCCGGGAATTACGCAATGCAGGCCCGCGAAATGGCCGTAATCGGACATTTCAGGCCCGTTTAGGTGCCGACTGCGTCTCAAAGAACTGATTTTCGCTGTTGATTTAATGGGACAAAATTCTTAGTCCTGCGCCGTCGTGCGGGAACCGCCGCATGCGCAGGACATCAGAGGCCATTTTTGAAACAGGTTATGCAGAAGTACGCGCCCCCTACCGCGAGCGCGGAGCAATTCGCGGAAATGACAAAGGCCTTCACATTGACCAGCGATACCCTGACGGGCCTGGGCTATTCGGACGTCAGCGCCGAAACCGTCGCGCAGGCCGTTGCGAGCGCAGCGCAGGACAATGACCGAACCGCCGTCGAGCTGTATGCCGCCGCGCTTCGGTCACTCGGCGTCGTCGGTTAGGCGCCGGACGGGACCTGTCCCGACGCCAACGCCACTGCGATTGCACCGATGACGCCTGTGATGCGCGCCTTCAGCCGCCATTGGCGGGCGCCTCGATGCTCCACAATTCACGCCGCCAGCGAACCGCGATCAACGTCATCAGGATCAACCCGGTCAGCGTATAGAGCGTGACGGTCGGCCGATATCCGATCCAGCCAATCAGGACGCCGGCGGCCAAAAGGCCAAGCGGAAGCGTGTAGATCACCATCATGCGCAGGCCCATGACGCGACCGCGCATCTGCTCAGATGTGGTGCGCATCAGGATCACCATCAACGCGATCACGCCGGCACTCTGGAAAAACCCGGCCGCGATCAGGCAGACGATTCCGGCCGCGAGGTTCGGCATAAAGCCGAAAATCAGCAGCAGGACGTGCCAGATGAGAGTCGTCACAACGATGATGCGCCCCAACTGCACGGTGTGGATCGATCCGAGCACAAGCGAACCCGATAGCGCGCCGACAGCGAACGATGCCACGAGATAACCGAGGCCAGTCTGGTCGGTGCCGAACACTTCGCGCGCCGCATAAGGCATCAGGCCGTTGGTCAGCGGGAAGGCCGTGAGGTTGATCAGGAGCGCGATCAGAAGCAGCGCACGCGTCAGCGGCGTATTCCACACATATTGCGTCGCTTCCTTCAAATCCTGCCATGTGGACGGCGCGGAATTTTCGGCGGTGAACACGATCGGCGTCGCAACCGACGGCGGCGGACGAATGGCGAGCGTCAGCACTGCGCCACCGATATAAAGCAGCATGATCACGACATAGGCCGGGCCCATGCCGAGCGCCACGAACGCCGCCGCGCCGCTCAGCGCGCCGACGATGCGCGCGATGTCCATCGTCGTGCGTAGAAAGCTCATGGCGCCGACGAATTGTTCGTGCGGCAGAAGCGTCGCCACCAGCGCGTAGCGCATGCCGGGATCGGATGGACGCAGTACACCGAAGAACGCCGCAACCATCAGCACGGCCAGCGGCGTCAGCTTGCCGGTGAAGGCCATCGTCGTGATCACGCGTCGCCAGCAGCCGCGTAGCTGACGCGCATCGCCCCCGAGCACCCGGTAATGACCCGTGACGATCGCCCGCAGCCCGATCGACGGGCGAAAGCAAGGTGCCGACATAAATGAGTGCGGCGAAAACTGTGAGCAGCACGACAGAGTTGGTTTCGACCAGTACGTACCAGCCGAGCACCAGCGCCTCCATTTCGAAGGCCCAGGAGGTCAGCATGTCGGCGGACCATTGCAGGCGGTAGTTGCGATTGCGGAAGGGCACCAAAGTGGAAGTTCGAACCATTACTCAGACGCACCTGCATCCGGCGCAGCCCGACGCGGCGCCTGTCATCAGCTTTAGCGTGCTATGAGACACATCCCAAGCAGTGAGCATGCCGCAGCGCGGCATTGATCACGCGGTGGATGCCGCCGGCGCGGTCGCCGTGCTCTCGCCTTTGGCCCGCGCGGCTTGCATAACGCCGCCAAGGACGCCGACGCCAAAGACATAAAGCCAGCCTTGCGTGAAATCGAGCAGATGCGAGTTCACGAGCGAGGAGACGATATTCTGCGCCACCACGGCGAAGCCGATCCAGCCGAGCAGACTATTCTGCCGGAACAACAGCAGATGCGAGATCCACATCAGGTAGAGAACGACGATGCCCGCAATGCCGAGTTCGATACCGGTCATAAGAGTCTGGTTGTGCGGATTGGCCGTGACCGATGCAGCAACGCCCCTCTGGCCGACATTCGAGGCATCGAAGAGTTGCTTGACCGAGCCCGCGCCGTGACCGATCAAGGGCGCCTGCGCCATAAACTTGAGTGACTTTCGCCAGAATTCGAGCCGTTGTCCGGCAGAGGTTTCTGCGGGAACGGATTCTGAAAAATAGTTGTCGACTTCAGCCCGCACGGACTCGACGCGAAAGCGCAGATAAGGCGAGGACGCCCACGCCGCGCCGACGAGCAGCGTTCCGAGCACGGCGATGGCGACGATCTGCTTGCCGGTGCAGCGTTTCAGCGCGAACAGCGCCAGCAGCACGGGGATCACGATCAGCGCGGTGCGCGACGTCGCCACATAAATGCAATTGCCCAGGAAGGCTGCGGCAAGTCCAAGCCCGATCCAGCGTGCGCGGCGGTTGTGCCAGTTGTCGGCTGCGGCCCACAGCAAGCCGAAGACGCAGAGCGTGAACATCCCCGCCTGCGAGATGTAATCCTTGACCGGCACGCCAGGTGTCGGAGGCAATCCGGGTGCCGCGATCTTGCCGCGCCATGTCAGGCCGGGCAGCAGAACGAGCGCCCACGACACCACCATCAGCGCGAGCGATGCAGCAAGGAACGCGCCCAGCACCCACAGCACGTTGGCCGAATGCCTGAACTGCGCCATCAGAATCGGAATGGCGAGCAGCTTGAAATAGGGACTGAAGCCCTCAACGCGCTCGGCCCAGCTCGCATCCGACCACAGCAGCGACAGCGCGGCCAGCGCCCACAGAACCACGGGCAAGGCGCCCGCGGGCGTCCTCAGTTCTGCGCGGATGTCGGCCGGCTTCAGCACGCCGACGAGCGAGGCGAACCAGATTGCGATCAGGATGCCGGTTGCGCTTGTGGACCAGGGCAAGGATGCCGCCACGGCCGCGACCATGATGTCGCTGAAACGGCGCCGCTCCGTATCGCCAAACCTGCTCAGAGAAAGCGTCATTGCCATGCCAGTTCCGGTCTTCCGGCCAGAATCGTCGGCTGGAAACCGGACGATCTCGCATTCAGGGCGGACCTCAGCAAGGGATTCCCGCTTTGCAAAGCCGGGAGGGCTTGTTATACGCCCCACCTGCGCTCGATGCGCCGTTCCCCGGTAGCTCAGTGGTAGAGCAACCGACTGTTAATCGGTTGGTCGCTGGTTCGAAATCCGGCCCGGGGAGCCACTTTCAATTTATCAAATAAATATCAGTTATATAGCGCCAGTTTCCAATTATTTGGATGAGGCTCCGTTCGGCGTTCGCGGACGCCGTCGCCTCAAGGCTGCCTATCCGGCCCGATTCTCAAATCAAAGCGCCCCGGCGACAAATTTTCCCAGACACCGCATTTGGCCACAAATTGGCATCAGCCTGAGCAAGCGTGAGTCGTTCAGGCCTTCGCTCGTGGGTTGCCCGCAACCTGTTCGAATTGAAGCGAAAAGTCTCGGTCCTGGTGACCGCTGCGAAAGCCTGTCGCGCAAGTTCGTTCGACAAACTGTCGCCTAATCAAAATCAAAGCCTAGGCTGTAGCCGGCTGCCGACTTTGCCCAAAAAGCCGCGCCATTAATGGTTACGACACCGAACTCCAAGCACAATGGCTAGAGTTAAAGCGATTTTGGGATGATTCGCTTGGGATGGCTTGGATGCGACACGCGAAGATAGATCGACGTGGTTTCATGAAAGGCGCGGCCGGCACTGCGGTGCTGTTCGCGTCGCATGGCCTGTCCGCACCTGCCCTTGGTCAAGGCGCAGCCCGCACGCTCAAATTTGTGCCGCAGGCGAATCTCGCCAATTTCGATCCGATCTGGGGCACGCAGTACGTCGTGCGCAACGCCGCCGCGCTGGTCTGGGACACGCTCTACGGCGTCGACGACAAGCTCGAGCCGCAGCGCCAGATGGTCGAGGGCGAGGAGGTCGTCGGCGACGGCCTGACCTGGACCTTCAAGCTGCGCCCCGGCCTGAAGTTCCACGACGGCGAGCCGGTGCTGGCCAAGGACGTGGTCGCGAGCCTCACGCGCTGGACGGCGCGCGATCCATGGGCCTGATGCATCAAGGCGATCCAGCAGGAACTCATCGCCGTCGACGATCGCACCTTCAGCTGGGTGCTGAAGCAGCCGTTCCCGAAGATGCTGTTCGCGCTCGGCAAGAACAACACGCCGTTGCGCTTCATCATGCCGGAGCGGATCGCCAAGACCGATCCGTTCAAGCAGATCACCGAATATATCGGCAGCGGCCCGATGACGCTTCGCGCGCAACGAATGGGTGCCGGGCGCCAAGGCGGTGTTCGAGAAATTCGCCGACTACGTGCCGCGCCAGGAGCCGGCGTCCTGGCTCGCCGGCGGCAAGAGATGCTGGTCGACCGCATCGAGTGGATGATCATGCCCGATCCGGCCACCGCCTCGGCCGCGCTGCAGAACGGCGAGGTCGACTGGTGGGAGACGCCGATCCCCGATCTGGTGCCGGTGCTCAAGAAGAACCGCAACATCAGCGTCGACATCGCCGATCCGCTCGGCAATATCGGCTCCTTCCGCATGAACCACCTGCATCCGCCCTTCAACGACGTGAAGGTGCGGCGCGCGGTGCTGATGGCGCTGAGCCAGGAAGACTACATGCGCGCGGTGGTCGGCGACGACAACAACCTGTGGAAGCCGATGCCGGGCTTCTTCACGCCCGGCACGCCGCTCTACACCGAGGAGGGCGGCGAGATCCTCAAAGGGCAAGCGCGACCTCGACGGCGCCAAGAAGCTGCTCGCCGAAGCCGGCTATGCCGGCCAGCCGGTCACCTGCCTGGTGGCGCAGGACCAGCCGCCGCTCAAGGCGCATGGGCGAGGTGACCGCCGACCTGCTGAAGCAAGCTCGGCATGAACGTCGATTTCGTCGCCACCGACTGGGGCACCGTCGGCCAGCGCCGCGCGTCACAAAGACGCCGCCCGGCCAGGGCGGCTGGAGCATGTTCCACACCTGGCATGCCGGCGCCGACTGCATCAATCCGGCCAGCCTACATCGGCCGTGCGCGCCAATGGCGAGCAAGGCCTGGTTCGGCTGGCCCGACAGCTCCGAGGTCGAGAAGGAGGTCACGGCCTGGTTCGACGGCCAAGGACCTCGACGAGGAGAAGGCGGCGATCGCGCCGGCTCAACAAGGCGGCGATCGAGCACGTCGTCTACGCGCCGACCGGCTTCTTCTTCGGCTACCAGGCCTGGCGCAAGAATGTCACCGGCGTCGTCAAGGGGCCGCTGCCGTTCTTCTGGGGTGTCAGCAAGACAGTCTAGCAACGGTCCTGCCGATCAGTAACACCGCGCGATGATGCGCGTTTCGATGGTCCCGCTCATGCTCGCCTACATCGTCCGGCGCACACTGGCGATCGTCCCTGTGATGGCGATCGTCGCGCTGTTCGTGTTCAGCCTGCTCTACATCGCGCCGGGCGATCCGGCGGCGGTGATCGCCGGCGACCAGGCGACGCCCGCGGACGTGGAGACGCATCCGCCAGGGTCTCGGCCTCGACCGGCCGTTCCTCGTCCGCTTCGGCGAGTGGTCTGGCACATCCTGCACGGCGACCTCGGCACGTCGATCGTTCACCAACCTGCCGGTCAGCCAGCTGATCGCGCAGCGCATCGAGCCGACGCTGTCGCTGATGGTGGTGACGCTCATCCTCGCCGTCGCGATCGCCGTGCCGATGGGCGTGATCGCGGCCTGGAAGGCCGGTACCTGGATCGACCGCGCGATCATGGCGTTCGCGGTGTTCGGCTTCTCGGTGCCGGTGTTCGTGGTCGGCTACGCTGCTGGCCTATGTCTTCGCGCTCGAGCTCGATTGGCTGCCGGTGCAGGGCTACACGCCGCTGTCCAGGGCTCTGGCCGTGGCTGCGAGAACCTGATTCTGCCCGCCGTCGCGCTCGGCTGCGTCTACATCGCGCTGATCGCCCGCATCACGCGCGCCTCCATGCTCGAGGTGCTGCAGCAGGACTATATCCGCACCGCCCGCGCCAAGGGCATGGGGCAGCGCAGCATCCTGTTCGTGCACGCCCTCAAGAACGCAGCGCTGCCGATCGTCACCGTGATCGGCATCGGGGATCGCGCTGCTGATCGGCGGCGCGGTCGTGACCGAGAGCGTGTTCGCCATTCCCGGCCTCGGCCGCCTGACCGTCGATGCCATCCTGCGGCGCGACTATCCGGTGATCCAGGGCATCGTGCTGCTGTTCAGCTTCGTCTACGTGCTGGTCAATCTGGCGATCGATCTTGCCTACACCGTGCTCGATCCGAGGATCCGGTATGTGACCGCGCCCAGCTCACCAGCACTCGTGACCGGCGGGCCGAATGCCGCGGCGCTGCGTGCCGATGGGTCCGAAGGGGTATCTTGCCTGGCTGGCGCAGCGCCCGGCGATCGCGATCGGCGGCGCGTTGCTTGTGGTGCTGATCGGTGTGGCGGCGCTGGCGCCCTGGCTCGGAACCGTCGATCCCCGGGCGCTCGCTCCGGCCAACCGCACGCTGTCGCCTTCGGCGCAGTTCTGGTTCGGCACCGATCTGCTCGGCCGCGACATCTATTCGCGTGTCGTCTACGGCGCCCGCGTGTCGCTGACCGTCGGTTTCTCGGTCGCCTGCTTTGCCACTGTGATCGGTCTCGCCATCGGACTGGTTTCCGGTTACGTGCGCTGGAGCGACGGGCTTCTCATGCGCATCATGGATGGCATGATGTCGATGCCGCCATTGCTGCTGGCTGTCGCGCTGATGACGCTGACCCGGGCCTCGGTCGTCAACGTGATCATCGCCATCACCATCGCCGAAATCCCGCGGGTGGCGCGGCTGGTTCGCAGTGTCGTGCTGACCCTGCGCGAACAGGCCTATGTCGATGCGGCCATCACGGCGGGCACGTCCACCAGCCAGATCATCCTGCGCCACATCCTGCCCAACACGGTGGCGCCGATCACGGTGCAGGCGACGTATATCTGCGCCAACGCCATGATCATCGAGGCGATCCTGTCGTTCATCGGCGCGGGAACACCCGCCGGCATTCCTTCATGGGGCGACATCATCGCCGAAGGGCGCGCGCTGTGGCAGGTGAAGCCGTTCGTGATCTTTTTTCCCGCCCTGTTTTTGTCCGCGACGGTTCTTGCGGTGAACATGCTGGGCGACGGTCTGCGCGATCTCGCCGACCCGCGCATGGTCCGACGCCTTTAGGTCAAATTCGGCATCCGCCCCGACCCGCTTTGGGGACATTTACGCAACCACCGTAACAATTTAACTGCCGCCCATTTGGGGCATTAACCAGTTCTTCAGCCAAGTGATTGATCTTGTTGGACGTGATGTCCGCCGCACTGCCGAAATGTGGCCCGCCGTTAAGCATGGCCTGGAAATATCGGTATCGAAATCAACGAAGCTTTTATTGAAACAAGGTCAGAGTAGCACCCAGCGTGGCTAGCTCGTGAAATTTTAAATGCAGGCATCAGAAACGGTGAGAGACCTTCGTAGCAAGGATCTCCCGAGCGACATTTATCTGCCGTTGGTCAATTCTCTCTACAAGGATGGGCGCACCCTTCTTGTCGGATCGATCATGGTTGTCGGATCGGTTCTGACGACCTACTGGAACAGCAACCAGATTTCGCTGCTGATCTGCGCCTTCGCAATTTCTCTGGTTGCGTGCGCCCGCGGTGTTCTGATGCGCGCGTACAGCGACGCCCGCTCCGAAATCAAAACCAACGAGCAGGGCCGCAAGTGGGAGCAGCGCTATGTCATCGGCGCAGCCGCGTCTGTCGGCCTGCTCGGAGTCTGGTGTTTTGCCGCTTTCGCCACCACGACCGAGCCGTTCGCCCATCTCGTCAGCTTCTCGATCACCATCGCTTACCTGATCGGCGTGTTCGGCCGGAACTTCGGCAATTCGCGCTCGGTCATCATTCAGATCCTGTGCGCCTGGGTGCCGATGACGGCCGCCCTGCTGCTGTTCGGCAACGTCTACTACTGGGTCTTTGCCGGTCTGCTGATTCCGTTCTTTGTCGCGGTGAAGTTCATCGCCGAACGCCTGCGCCGGACGCTGCTTGAGGCCGTGATTGCCACCCGCGACGTCTCGCTTCTGGCGACGCGCTTCGATACCGCGCTCAACAACATGCCGCATGGTCTGTGCATGTTCGATTCCAGCCAGCACGCCGTCGTCGCCAATGCGCGCGTGACGGAACTGCTTGGGCTGCCTGAGAAGCTCGAACTGCGCGGCATGAGCGTGCGTCAGCTGATCGAGTACTGCGTCGATTCCGGCACCTTCGCGGCCAGCGATGTCGATACCATCGCGCGCGACCTTGACGACCGCCTGCGCGGCAATCGCGCGCAGGACCTGACCATCACCACGCGCGACAATCGTACGCTGGAGTTTACGTTCCAGCCGATGGACAATGGCGGCACGGTGTTCCTGATCGAGGACGTCACCGACCGCACGATCGCCGAGGCCAAGATCAATCACATGGCGCGCTACGACGCGCTGACCGGCCTGCCCAACCGCGTTATTCTGCGCAATCGCATCGAGAAAGCCCTGGCCGAACAAGGCCCGAACGACATGTTCGCGGTTCACTTCGTCGATCTCGACCAGTTCAAGCAGGTCAACGATACGCTCGGTCACACCTCGGGCGATATGCTGCTGAAGGCGGTTGCCGAACGGCTGCGTCCCCTCATTCGGGATACGGACATCATTGCCCGCTTCGGCGGCGACGAATTCGTCATCATGCAGTCGCCGATCCGCTCGGCCTCGGAGGCGTCCGGCCTCGCCCGCCGCGTGCTCGGCGCGCTGCAGGGCACCTATGAGATCAGCGGCCACGAAGTGGTCATCAACGCCTCGATCGGCATCGCGCTCGCGCCCAAGGATGGCGGCGACGTGGATCAGCTGATGCGTAACGCCGACATGGCGCTGTATCGTGCCAAATCCGACAACCGCGGCACATGGCGCTTCTTCAAGCCGGAGATGGAAGTCTCCGCGCAGGCGCGCCGAAATCTCGAACTCGACCTGCGCTACGCGCTCGAGAACGACGCGTTCGAAGTGTACTATCAGCCGATCTTCGACCTGCGCACCAAGCGCATCGTCACCTGCGAGGCGCTGCTGCGCTGGCCGCATCCCGAGCGCGGCATGATTTCGCCGGCCGAGTTCATTCCGGTGGCCGAGGAAATGGGCCTGATCGTCGAGATCGGCAAACAGGTTCTGCGCAAGGCTTGCATCGAATGCAACGCATGGCCCGACGACATCCGCGTCGCCGTGAACCTGTCGCCGATCCAGTTCAGCCGCGCCAACGTGCCGTTCATGATCCGTGACGTGCTGGCGGCAACCGGCCTGCCCGCCAACCGCCTCGAAATCGAGATCACCGAAACGACGATCTTGCAGGACACCTCGCGCACGCGTGACTCGCTGCGCCAGCTCGATGATCTGGGTGTGCGCATTTCGCTCGACGACTTCGGCACCGGCTATTCGGGCTTGAGCTACCTGCACTCCTTCCCGCTGCACAAGATCAAGATCGACCAGTCCTTCTTGCGCGGCCTCGAAGTTGATGACCGCCGCCTCACGCTGTTGCGCGGCATCGCGCGCCTGAGCGCAGAGCTCGGCCTGCGCGTTGCGGTGGAAGGCGTCGAGACCTACGAACAGCTTGAACTGATCTCGTCGGAAGACAGCGTGGACGAAGTCCAGGGCTATCTCTTCAGCATGGCCCTGCCCGGCGCTGCGATCCGTGAATTGCTGCAGGCGTTTCCGTCATCGCGCTTCGAAGCCGTCGCGTAACGACCGAGCCGAATCGTCGCTGCCGTCGCGCCGCTGCCACATTTTCCCCATAGCCTAATCCCATCGATTCACGTGCGTATTTGAGCGGCGCGGTCATTCAGCGTTGTCGTAAGTAGAAACACGCCACAATTGCAGCTCTCTTCGTTAACCAAAATAGAACGTAGTTAGCGTAAACAATTGCTCGCCTGTTAACGGGGTGTTAACTTCGCGATATATTCCAAAAGTTGCAATTCTGACGATAGGTACTTTGGAGCTCTGGGGCATGAGTCACTCTGTTGCGTTTGATCTGCCACCGAGCCGGATCGCAGTCGCCCGCAGACCTGTTCGACAGCAGATCGTCACCGAAGCCCCGAGTTTTTCCGATCGCGTCTCCAACCTGCTCGACCGTATCGATTGCCGTCTGGCCGTGACGCCCGAAGAGCTGGAAGCGGTTTATCGCCTCCGCTACCGCGCCTATCTCGCCGAAAACGCCATTGAGCCGAACGCGTCCGAACGGTTTTCCGACGCCTATGACGAGACCAAGAACGTCTGGATCTTCGGTCTGTACTACGATGGCGAATTGGCCAGCTCGATCCGCATTCATGTCGCCAACAGCGCCCAGCCGGAATTCCCCAGCCATCGTGTGTTTGCCGATCTCCTCGACCCCGAGCTTGAGGCTGGCAAGGTCATTGTCGATCCGACCCGCTTTGCGACCGATAAGCACCTGTCGAAGTTGTTGCCGGGTCTTCCCTATGTGACGCTGCGGTTGTGCTGGCTGGCGGCGGAGTATTTCAGCGCCGAGCATTTCCTTGTTGCGATCCGCACCGAGCATCAGGCGTTCTACCGACGCACATTCGACCATCAGTTGATCTGCGACGCGCGGCCTTATCCGCTTCTGGCCAAGCCGATCAGCCTGATGACGGTCAATTTCGCCGAAGCCGCCGACAGGGTCCATCGTCGCTACCCGTTCTTCCGCTCGTCCTATTTCGAGCGTCGGATGCTGTTTCAGCGTCCCGGCGACAATGCCGTGGCCGATTTGATGCGCAAGGCACATCGCTGATCGCCGCCAGCCGCCGGTCTGCGTCTCCACACGATCTGAAAATCAGTTGTTATTCGGCCGGCTGCGTCATTGCGGCCGGCTTTTCGCGTCGGCGGCGCATGCGGTCGATCAGCAGATAGATCACTGGCGTCGTGTAGAGCGTCAGGATCTGCGATACGATCAGTCCGCCCGCGATCGTGATACCGAGCGGCCGGCGCAATTCGGAGCCCGGTCCGGTTGCGATGATCAGCGGCAGCGCGGCGAACAGCGCCGCCAGGCTTGTCATCAGGATCGGCCGGAACCGGACCATGCAGGCTTCCAGCACGGCCTGCGCCGGATCGAGGCCGCGTCGTTCGGCTTCGATGGCGAAGTCCACCATCATGATCCCGTTTTTCTTCACGATGCCGATCAGCAGAATGATGCCGATGAAAGCGACCACGCTCAGCGGCGTATTGGTCACCTGCAGCGCCAGCAACGCGCCAAGGCCCGGCCGGCGGCAATGTCGAGATGATGGTGAGCGGGTGCGCGAGGTTTTCGTAGAGAATGCCGAGCACGATATAGACCGCGAGCAGCGCCGCAAGGATCAGGAGCGGCTGGCTCGCGGAGCTGCGGCCGAAATCGCGGGCATTGCCTTCGAATGCGCCGCGAATGCCTTCCGGCATGTGCAGTTCCTCAACCGCGTTGCGAATGCGTGTCAGCGCCGTCTGCAGCGGGACGCCATCCTGCGTGCCGAATGACACGGTGATCGAGGGAATCAGGTTCTGGTGATAGATCCACAGCGGCGCCAGCGTTCGCTCCATGCGCACCACGGCCGAGAGCGGCACCTGCGCGCCGCTCGCGCCGGATACGAAGATACGGGAGAGATCTTCGGGATCGGACTGCAGCGCGGAGGCAACCTCCAGCACGACCTTGTACTGATTGCGCTGGGTGTAGATCGTCGAGATCTGCCGCTGCGTGAAAGCATTGTTCAGCGCGGTTTCGACATCCTGCACACGGACGCCGAGCCGTGCCGCCGCCATGCGGTCGATCGACACGGTCAGTTGCAGCCCGCCGGGATCGCGGTCGCTGGACACCTCAGAGACGCCTTCGACACCTTCGAGCTTCTTGACGACAAGCGGCGCCCATTTCTGCAACAGATCGACGTCGGGGCTGACCAGCGTGAACTGATAATCTGAGTCGCTCTGCCGGCCGCCGGCGCGCACATCCTGCGCGGCGAACATGAACAGGCGAATGCCGGGCAGCGCGTTGAGCCGCACCCGCATCCGGTCGATCACCTGCTGTGTTGTCAGGCCGTTACGCTCGGCGAGCGGTTTGAGGCTGATGAACATCTGGCCGCGATTATTGCTGCCGCCGCCCATCGACGACCCGATGGACGCCACCGCGGGATCGGCGAGCACCAGATCTGCGACCTGTTGCTGCATCGCCACCATCGCCTGGAACGAAATATCCGCGGAGCCGCGCGTGCCGCCGATGATCAGGCCGGAATCGTCGCTTGGAAAATAGCTTTTCGGCGTCTTGATATAGAGCGTCACGGTCAGCGCGACGGTCGACAGGAATACAAGAAACGTCAGGATCGGGAAGCGCAATACCGTACGCAGCGACCTCGCGTAAAAGCCGATCATGGAATCGAGCGCATTCTCGGTGACCCGATCGAACCAGCCGCGCCGCTCCGACAGCGATGTTCGCATGTGGTGCGCGCAGATCATCGGCGTCACCGTCAGCGCCACGAAGGTCGAGACGATAATGGCGAAGACCAGCGTCATGGAGAATTCGCGCAGCACCCGTCCGGCCGCGCCTTCCATGAAGATGAGCGGAATGAAAGCGGCGATCAGCGACAGCGATATGGCGATGACGGTAAACCCGATCTGCCGCGCGCCGCGCCGTGCCGCCTCAACCGGCGACAGCCCCGCTTCGAGATTGCGCGACATATTCTCGATCATGACAATGGCATCGTCGACGACGAAGCCGACCGAGATCGCCAAAGCCATCAGCGACAGATTGTTGATCGAGAACCCGGCCACCCACATCGCGGCGCAGGTGCCCGCAAGCGCCAGCGGCACCGAGACACCGGCCGCCACGGTCGCAGCCATCCGCCGCAGGAAGACGAACACCACCAGCATCACCAGAAGGGAGGCCGCCAGCAGCGTCCATTGCATATCCGCGACACTGGCGCGGATCGTGCCGGTGCGATCGGACATGACCGAGACGTCGATGCCTTGCGGAATCCACTGCTTGATCTCGGGGATGAGACTAAGGACGCGGTCAACGGTTGCGATGACATTGGCGTCGCTCTGCCGCGTGATGGTCAAAAGCACCGCGGGCTGGCGATTGAACCAGGCGAAGGAACGGCTGTTGCGAGTGGCGTCATCCACCTTTGCCACGTCGCGCAGGCGCACGACATTTCCGTTTGCCGACTTGATCACGATCTCGCGCAGTTCGGCGGCGCTGCGCATCTGCGCGTTGGTCGCAATGGTTTCCGACTGGCGGCTGCCTTCAAATGCGCCAAGCGGCGTCAGCGGATTGGCGTTGACGATGGCTTGCCGCACGTTTTCCATCGACAGTCCGGCGGGTGCGAGCGCGGCCGGATTGACCTGCACACGCACGGCGGGCTGTTCGGCGCCCGACACCGTCACCTCGCCAACGCCCTCGATCTGGGCGATGCGCTGCGCCAGCACTGTATCGGCAACATCATAGAGTGTTGCCGGCGACACGGTCGGCGAGGTCAGCGCCAAAATCAGAACCGGCGCCGAATTTGGATTGGCCTTGCGCAGTCGCGGCAGCGACGGCAGATCGCTCGGCAGCTCCGCCGCGGAGGCGTTGATCGCCGCCTGCACGTCGCGCGCGGCACGGTCGATGTTGCGGCCGAGGTCGAACTGCAACGTGATGTTGGCCGATCCGACCGAGCTATAGGAGGTGATCTCGTTGACGCCGGCGATCTCGGCGAGACGGCGCTCCAGCGGCGCGGCCACCGTCGCCGCCATCACTTGCGGGTCGGCGCCGGGCCGGCTGGCCTGCACCCGGATCACCGGGAAATCGACGTTCGGCGTGCTCGCAACCGGCAGGAAATGATAGGCGACCAACCCGACCAGAAACAATCCGATCGCGATCAGCGTGGTGCCGACGGGCCTGCGGATGAACGGATCGGAGAACGAGTTCATGGCCGCTCCGATGCGTCTGCGAGCGGCGGCGAGAGCGGCAATTCGCCGGGCTCGCCTTCGATGCGCCGGTTGAAGCGATCAAGCGCCAGATAGATCACGGGCGTCGTATAGAGCGTCAGCAATTGGCTCAGCAGCAACCCGCCGATGATCGAGATGCCAAGCGGAAAGCGCAATTCCGATCCGGTGCCGCTTTCGATGGCGAGCGGCAACGCGCCGAGCAAGGCTGCGAGCGTTGTCATCATGATCGGGCGGAAGCGCAGCAAGGCCGCACGCATGATGGCTTCCTGCGGCGACAAGCCCTGCTCGCGCTCGGCCACCAGCGCAAAGTCGATCATCATGATCGCGTTCTTCTTGACGATGCCCATCAAGAGAATAATGCCGATCAGTCCGATCACCGACATGTCCTGGCCGAACAGCATCAGCGCGATGATGGCGCCGACACCGGCGGACGGCAGGGTCGACAGGATGGTGATGGGGTGGATGTAGCTCTCATAGAGCACGCCCAGCACGATGTAGATCGTGACGATGGCGGCAAGGATGAGCCATGGCTGGCCCGACAGCGAGCGGGCGAATTCCGCAGCATCGCCGGAATAGACGCCCATCACGGTCGCCGGCATGCCGATTTGCGCGCGCGCCTGTTCGATATGCTGGACCGCCTCGCCCAGTGCCACGCCCGGCGCAAGATTGAAGCTCAGCATCACCGCCGGAAACTGCGCGTGATGGAAAATCGCCAGCGGCGCCGTGGTCCGCGTCAGCGTCGCGATGGCCGAGATCGGCACCTGCGCTCCGCCCGTCCCCGGCACGTAGAGTTTCGACAGCACCGACGGATCACTTTGATATTCCGGGAGCGCTTCCAGCACCACGCGATACTGATTGGCCTGCCCGTAAATGGTCGAGACCTGCCTTTGGCCAAAGGCATCGTTCAGGGCATCGTTGACCGCCTGCAGCGATACGCCAAGCTGGCTCGCGCGCTCACGATTGACGTCGAGAAAGGCGCGCAGGCCGTTTTCCTGCGCCTCGGATGACACATCCTGCACGATCGCCTCGCGCTTCAGAGCGTCCATCAGGCGCCCGGCCCAGGTCACCACTTCGTTCGCATCCGCGCCGGTCAGCGCATACTGATACTGCGCGCGGCTCGTCTGCGTGCCGATCTGGATGTCCTGCACCGGCTGGAAATAGACCGTCACACCCGGCACGGATGCGACGCGCATTTTCAAGCGATCGATGGCGGCGACGAGATCGCTGTGCCGTTCGCTGCGCGGCTTCAGGGTAATCACGATACGGCCGACATTAGGCGTCGCATTGATCGTGCCTGCGCCGATCACCGAGACCACGCCCTGCACTGTCGGGTCGCCGCGAATGGCGTCGCTCACGGCCTGCTGCCGCCGTGCCATCTCGGCGAAGGAGACATCGGCGCCCGCCTCCGTCACAGCAATGATCGAACCCGTATCCTGCAGCGGCAGGAATCCCTTCGGCACCAGCACATAAGCGACGAGCGTCGCGCCGATGGTGATGATGGTGAAGACGAGCGTGGCCCGCTGCCGCTCCATCACCCACAGCAGCGTGCGGTGATAGAACTCGACCGTGCCGTCGACCCAGCGGTTGAACATGGCGGCGCCGGGAATGCGCGCCGGTCCGTCGAATTTGGTCGAACGCAGCAGCCGCGAGCACATCATCGGCGTCAGCGTCAGCGACACCATCGGCCGATGTGACGACGGCGATGGTCAGCGTCAGCGAAAATTCGCGGAACATGCGCCCGACGAGACCCGACATGAACAGACAGCGGGATAAACACCGCTACCAGCGACAGTGTCAGCGACACGATGGTGAAACCGATTTCGCCGGCGCCGTGCAGCGCCGCCTGCATCGGCGTTTCGCCGTCCTCGATGTGACGCGTGATGTTTTCGATCATCACGATCACATCGTCCACCACGAAGCCCGTGCCGATGGTCAGCGCCATCAGCGAGAGATTGTCTAGGCTGAATCCGCAGAACCACATCACGCCGAAGCTGGCGACCAGAGATAGCGGCAGCGTCACGCCGGCAATGATGGTCGCGCGCCACGAGCGCAGGAACAGCAGCACGACCAGCACCACCAGAATACAGGCCAGCACCAGCGTAAACTGCACATCGCGCACCGAAGCGCGGATCGTCTCGGTCCGGTCGGCGACGACCGACAGCGTCACGCCCGCCGGCACCGCCGCCTGCAGACGCGGCAATTCGCGCCGGATTTGCGCAACGACGTCGATGACATTGGCGCCCGGCTGACGCTGGATATCGAGCACCACGGCCGGCGTGCCGTTGTACCAGCCGCCGGTGCGGTCGTTCTCGAGGCCGTCGGTGATGCGGGCGACGTCGCCGATCGTCACCGGCGCGCCGTTGCGATAGGCGATCACCACGGGCTTGTAGGCTTCCGCGTCGGTCACCTGATCGTTGGCGGCAATGACGTAGGATTGCTGCGCGCCGTCGAGCGAGCCCTTCGGTCCCGGAGACGTTCGACGCAACAATGGCCGCACGCAGATCGGCCATCGAGATGCCGTAGGCTGCGAGCCGCGACAGATCCGCCTGCACACGCACGGCCGGCTTGAGCCCGCCCAGCACGGTGACGCGGCCGACACCGGCGATCTGGCTCAGCCGCGGCGACATCACCGTGTCGGCGAGGTCGCTCATGGCGCGCAACGAGGATGTGTCCGACGTCAGCGCCAGCGTCATCACCGCGGCGTCCGCCGGATTCACTTTCGCATAGGTCGGCGGATAAGGAAGATTACGCGGCAGGATGCCGGCGGCGGCGTTGATCGCCGCCTGCACGTCCTGCGTGGCGCCGTCGATGTCGCGGCCGAGATCGAATTGCAGCGAGATCTGGCTGACGCCGAACGAACTCGTCGAGGTCATCGCCGTCAGCGCCGGCATCTGGCCAAGCTGCCGCTCGAGCGGCGCGGTAATCAGCGAGGCCACCACGTCCGGGCTCGCGCCCGGCAATTGCGTTGTCACCTGCACGGTCGGGAAATCGACCTGCGGCAGCGCCGAGACCGGCAGACCGCGATAGCCGAGCGCACCGCCGATCATCAGTGCGAGACCGAGCAATGACGTTGCGATAGGACGGCGGATAAAGGGCGCGGAGACGCTCATGGCGATCAGGGGCGCGCCGCCCCTCCCTGTGGGGTGGGAGGCGACCCGCCTGCCCCCTTTGGAGCACCCTGAGCCGGCGTCCCCTGACGGGGGCCCGCACCGGCGCCCGGACGCTGGCCGGCTGGCGGTCCGCGCCGTCGGGGCGCGTTGTCGAGCGTGGGCAGCGTCGGGTCCGTGCTGACGGTCACGCGGGCGCCTTCGGCAAGGCTTGCAAAGCCCGTGGTGACCACGCGCTCGCCCGCGCGCACGCCCGTGGCGAGCACTGCATCGGTGTCGTTCTGCTGCGTCACCGTCACCGGCCGCGCGCTGACCGTGTCGTTGTCGGCGACCACATAGACGAAGGTGCCGTTGGGCCCGCGCTGCACGGCCGACGTCGGCACAACGATGGCCTGCGGCAGCGTTTCGACCCTGAGCCGGACATTGACGAATTGGCCAGGCCACATCTGCAGATTGGCGTTGGGCAATTCAGCCCGCAGACGCACGGTGCCCGTGGTCTGATCGACCTGGTTGTCGATGCTTTGCAGTGTGCCGGTATCGATCACCGTTCGCCCGTCGTCGCCGAACACATCGACCGTGAGCGCGCCGCCGCCTTGCGCGGCGTTGATGCGGGGGATCTGCTGCTGCGGCAGGCTGAACTGAACCGAGATCGGCTTCATCTGCGTGATGACCACGAGCCCGTTGGCGTCGGACGCGCGCGCAAGATTGCCCTGGTCGACCTGCCGCAATCCGGCACGCCCGGAAATCGGCGCGGTCACGCTGGTGTAACCAAGCATGGTCTGCGCCGTATCGATGGCCGCCTGATCGGCCTTCACCAGCGCTTCGAATTGCGCGACCTGCGCGGCCTGCGTATCGGCCTGCTGCTTGCTGCCGGCATTGGCGGTCGCGAGCCGCTGGTAGCGTTCAAGATCAAGTCGCGCATTGGCCAGCTGCGCTTCGTCCTGCGCTTTCTTGGCAAGCGCCTGATCGAGCTGCGCCTTGAACAGCGCCGGGTCGATCTGCGCCAGCACGTCGCCGCGATTGACGTCCTGTCCGTCCTTGAAGTTGATGCTTGCGAGCTTGCCGTCGACTTGCGCGCGCACGGTGACGGTGTTGAGCGGGCGAGCGCTGCCCACGCCGTCGAAATAGACCGGCACGTCCTCGACCTTCGCGGCCGCGATCAATACCGGCACCGGCAGGTTCGGGGTGCGCGCGCCACGCTGCGTGGCCGCCGTTTTGAACGGCCAGTAGGTGTAAGCCGCGTAGCCGAGGCCGCAGGCGATCACCAGCAGGATCAGGAGGGACACATTGCGGCGACGCGCGCGCGCGGCCAGACGGGTGACGCCGTCGCTCGCTGCTTTCGCGGTCCCACCAAGGTCGGGCTTATGGAGCATTGACGCGTCTCTCCGGTATCGGATGCCAGCCGCCCCCCAGCGCCTGATACAAACTTACGACCGCCTGCAGACGAGCCAGTTGGGCCTGCACCAGCGTATCTTGAGACTGAAATAGTGCTAATTGCGTGTTTAGCACGGTTATGACGTCGATCGTACCCTCGCGGAACCGGGTTTCGGCGAGGCCGAACGCCCGCCGGGTGCTCTCCACCACCTGTCGCTGCAGCCGGACTCTTTCGCTGGTCTGGCGAATATCCATCAGCGCGTTGTCGACATCGGCGAAGGAGGACACCACGGCCTTGCGGTAGTTCTGCAGGGCCTCGTCCTGACGGGCCGACTGCAGCTCAAAATTGCTCTGAATGCGGAAGCCGTCGAAGACCGGCTGCGTGACGCCCGCAGCGAGGCTGTAGAAGGTGGCGTTCGGAGTGAACAGCGCAGACAACGCCGCGCTCTGAAAGCCGCCCGACCCGGTCAGCTGGATGCTCGGAAAAAACTGCGCGCGCGCGTTGCCGACATCGGCGGTCGTCGCCGCGAGAATGGATTCGGCGCGACGGATATCCGGTCGCTGCAGCAGCAGATCCGACGGCAATCCCGGCGTCACACGCGGTGAGACGACGTTGCCCAGTCCGCCGCCGCGGACATTGAGGCTTTCCGGCGGGCGCGCGACCAGTGTCGCCAGTGTGTTCACGTTCAGGCTCAGCGCCTGACGCAGACTCGGCACGGCGGCGCGCTGACTGTTGAGCACGCTTTCCTGCTGCGCGAGTTCGAGATCGGTCACGGTGCCGGCAGTGACGCGCAGGCGGATAGCATCGTAGATGCGTTGCGCACTGGCGATGTTGTTTTGCGCGATGCGCAAACGGTCCTGCGCGGCGAGAACCTGAAAGTAAGCGTTGGCAACCGTCGCAAGCGTCGTAAGCGCGACCGTATCGGCTTCATAGCGCGTTGCGACCGCGCTTTCCTCGGCCGACAACGCAGCCGCGCGGTTCTTTCCCCAGATGTCGATTTCGTAGCTGGCGCTCAGGAACGCACGGTAGTTGTCGCTCGCGCGACCCGTCCCCGTCGAGCGCGGCGATTTCGACTGTGTCGCATCGAAGTCGCCGGTGATGGCGGGCAACAGCGGAGCGCCGGCAATGCGTGCCTGCGCGTCGGCCTGAACCACGCGGGCCTTGGCGGCGGCGATGTCGAGATTGACGGTCTGGGCTTCCTCGGCGAGGCGCGTCAGTTCGGCCGAACGGAAGCCGCGCCACCAGTCCAGCGCCGGAGGGGCCGCATCGGGCGCCGACGGCCCATTCTTGTAGCGACCGGGCACATCGAGCGCCGGATCGCGCTGGTCGGTCGCGAGCATGCAACCGCCGAGCGCCATCGCAAGCCCGGCCGGGAACAAAAGCCTGTGCAGGGTCTTGATAGCGGCACGCCTCACGGCGCCCGCCCCACCCGCAGGTTTCGTCTGATCCGGATCGATGACGATCACGCCTGCGCTCCCGCTCCCGCCCGGACAACGGACCCGCTCCGGGTACCGGTGATGGAACTTGCAAGGAAAACGGTGCTGGCAACGGCGAAAATCATGCGCCCACCATACCGGGTCGGCGGGGGGTATCCCAGCCCCGGACGGATTACGGTTCTGTCATGCTTCCGATAGCTGTGGACGGCCAACCCCGGCCGTTCCCGACCCCGTCTATTGCTCTGAAACCCGTTGGCTTTTCGCCCGTAGCTCATCAGCAAGCTAGGGGATCGGATTGATGCGAATTGCGGTAATTGGAACGGGGATTGCTGGAAGTTCTGCGGCCTGGACATTGGCCCGTCACCACGAGGTAGTCGTCTACGAAAGGGAACTTCGGCCAGGCGGTCACAGTCATACGGTGGACATCCACTACGACGGCGAGGCTCTCGCGGTCGATACTGGGTTCATCGTCTTCAACGAACTGAACTACCCGGAACTCACGGCGCTGTTCGCGCGCCTGCAGGTGGAGACGACGGAAAGCTGCATGAGCTTTTCCGTCTCCGCCGATCACGGGCGCTTCGAATGGGCCGGCGGAGGTACGACATGGGGCGAGACGGCGCGCGGCCTGTTCGCCCAGCCGAGCAATCTATTCTCGCCGTCTTACTTGCGCATGCTGACGCACGTCCTGAAGTTCAACGAGCAAAGCACGCGCGACCTCGCCTCAGGTAAACTCGCGGACATCACGCTCGGCGAATATTTCGCACGCGCCGGATTCTCGAAGCGCCTGCTGCACGATTATCTGGCGCCGATGGGCGCGGCGATCTGGTCGGCGCCGAGCAGCGAGATGCTCGACTTTCCGGCCGAGAATTTCGTGACCTTCTTCAACAATCATCGCTTGCTGCAATACGACCGGCCGGTCTGGCGCACGGTGAAAGGCGGCAGCCGGACCTATGTCGAAAAGCTGCTGGCGCCGCTGCGGCGCAATGTACGCCTCGGTCATGCGGTCACCTCGATTGAGCGGACATCGTCCGGCGTCGTCGTGCGCGATTCCGGCGGACACGTCGATACGTTCGATCATGTCGTGATTGCCGCGCACAGCGATCAGGCGCTCAACATGCTGGCGGATGCGAGTGCCGACGAGCGCGCGATCTTAAGCGCCATCCGCTATCGGCCGAACGATGTCTATCTGCATCGCGATGAACGGCTGATGCCGAAGCGTCGTCACGCGTGGGCGTCGTGGAATTTCCTGAGCTGGCCGCGCGAGGGCGAGGCCGCCAATGATATGTCCGTCACCTACTGGATGAACCGCCTGCAAGGCATTCCGGCAGACAAGCCGCTCTTCGTCAGCCTCAACCCGCCGTTCCAGCCGGACCCGGACAAGACCTTCGGGCGCTATCTTTGCGATCACCCGCAATATGACCGCGCCGCTTTCGATGCGCAGAAGCGCCTCGACACGATTCAGGGCGTCAACGGCGTCTGGTTCTGCGGCGCATGGACGGGCTACGGCTTTCACGAAGACGGTCTGCGCTCCGGCCTTGCTGTCGCGCGCACGCTTGGCGCGGAGGCGCCATGGCATTCGGATACGTCCGCATTATCTGAAGCTGCGGAGTAGTCTGATGACCGGCTCACCGCACACCGACGCCCCCGCCGCGCTCTATCGCGGCGACGTCATGCATGCGCGGCTGAAACCGAAGCCGCATCGTTTTACCTATCGCGTCGCGAGCCTCCTGATCGACCTCGATCGGCTGGACGACGCCGATCGCCTGACCCCGCTGTTCGGCGTCAATCGGCGCGCGCTCTATGCTTTCCATGAGAAGGATCATGGCCCGCGCGATGGATCGTCCCTCGCCGCTTACGTGCGAGAGACGGCGCATCGCCATGGCCTCGATCTGTCCGGCGGTCGAACGACGCTGCTCTGTTATCCGCGCATGTTCGGGCACGTCTTCAATCCGCTGTCGGTCTATTTCTGCCACGACCGCAACGGCACTCTTGCGCTTCTGATCTATGAAGTCCGCAACACCTTCGGTGAAACGCATTCCTACGTGTTGCCAGTCCGCGATCACCAACGCACGAGCTCCGGCATTCGTCAGTCGCAGGACAAGCAGTTTTACGTCTCGCCCTTCATCGCCATGGACATGCACTACCATTTCCGCATTTCGCCGCCGGGCGAAGAGGTCAAGCTGCGCATCCTCGAAACCGATACTGACGGTCCGCTGCTCGCCGCGACGTTCCACGGGTGCCGCGCGCCGCTCTCTACAGCGTCCCTGCTGCGCCTGTTCGCGACGCTGCCCTTCATGACCTTCAAGATCGTGGGCGGCATCCTCTTTGAGGCCGCACGCCTGTGGCTCAAGGGCATCCACCTCGTTCCCCGGCCGCAGCCCCGTCCCGCTGCGGTGCAGAATCCGGGTGCCCCCCGGCATTCGGACACCCCCAAGGCGGCTTGAAATCCTCGCCGAGTTTGAGACAATCATGCCAATGACCCAGCACCTCGCTGTCAGTCCCGCGACCATCGACCAGACGCTGGCCGATCTGCCCCGGCCGGCGCGACTGGCGTTCGGGCTTGCTGCGAAACTCAAATACGGCACGCTGGACGTGACGCTGCCCGATGGCCGCGTATTGCGCTTCGGCGGCATCGAGCCCGGTCCCGCAGCCGCGATGATCGTCCACGATTACGGCTTCGCCTGGCGTCTCATCAATGGCGGTGACCTCGGCATCGCGGAAGCCTATTTGCGCGGCGAATGGGATACCCCTGACCTGACGCAGTTCCTCTACATCTTCTGCGTCAATCACGAGACGATCCAGTCGATGCTCGGCGACAACCCCGTGATGCGCATGCTGCAGCTGATGCGCCACTGGATGAACCGCAACACCAAGCGCCGCGCGAGGCGCAACATTTTCGCCCACTACGATATCGGCAATCGCTTCTATTCGGCCTGGCTCGACCGCTCGATGACGTATTCCTCGGCGATCTTCGAGGACAACACCAACGATCTCGCCAAGGCGCAGGAAACAAAATACCGCCGTCTCGCCGAAGCCATCGGTCTTCAGCCCGGCCATTCCGTGCTGGAGATCGGCTGCGGATGGGGTGGCTTCGCGGAGTTCGCCGCGCGTAATTACGACGCCCGCGTCGTCGGGCTGACCATCTCCGCCGAGCAGCGCGACTACGCGCGCAAACGTATTTTCGAAGCCGGGCTGAACGAGAAGGTCGAATTCGCTTTCAGGATTATCGCGACGAACAGGGCATCTATGACCGCATCGCCTCCATCGAGATGATCGAGGCCGTCGGCGAGGAATTCTGGCCGCGCTATTTCGCGCAGATCCGCGACCGGCTGGTCTCTGGCGGCATGGCTGGTATTCAGGCGATCACCATCCAGGACAAGTTCTTCGACACCTACCGCCGTGAAGTCGATTTCATCCAGCGCTACATCTTCCCGGGCGGGATGTTGCCCTCACCCGGCATGCTCAAGGCACTCGGAGATCGCTTCGGTATTCCTGTTATCCGCGAGCGCGTGTTCGGAGAAGATTATGCGCGTACACTCGCCACCTGGCGGGACAATTTCCGCGCCGCATGGCCGAACCTGACGCCGCTCGGCTTCGACGAGCGGTTCCGCCGCACCTGGGAATATTACCTGTCTTACTGCGAGGCCGGCTTCCGCTCCGGCAACATCGACGTCCGGCAGATTGTTTTCGCCAAAACGGCTTAAGCGCAGGCTTGTCAAAGGACATTTCGCGGTCTTGTGCCGCCCGGCCCGCTCTATTAGGGTCGCCCGTCCTTTGAAAGATTCCGCATGACCTTCAAAAACGGCCTCGTCGAGGCGTCGGCAATACGCCGCTGATCCGGCTCAAGCGCGCCTCCGAAGCGACCGGCTGCAAGATCCTCGGCAAGGCCGAGTTCCTGAATCCCGGCCAGTCGGTGAAGGACCGCGCCGCGCTCTTCATCATCCGCGACGCCGATCGAGCGCGGCGCTGCTGAAGCCGGGCGGCGTCATCGTCGAAGGCACCGCCGGCAATACCGGCATCGGCCTCGCGCTGGTCGGCAACGCGCTGGGCTTCCGCACCGTCATCGTCATCCCGGAGACGCAGAGCCAGGAGAAGAAGGACATGCTGCGGCTGTGCCGGCGCCGAGCTGGTCGAGGTGCCGGCCGTCCCCTATCGCCAACCCGAACAACTACGTGAAGGTGTCCGGCCGCCTCGCCGAGGAGCTGGCGAAGACCGAGCCGAACGGCGCGATCTGGGCCAACCAGTTCGACAACGTCGCCAACCGCGCGGGCCCATATCGAGACGACCGGCCCGGAGATCTGGGAGCAGACCGACGGCAAGGTCGACGGCTTCATCTGCGCCGTCGGCACCGGCGGCACGCTCGCCGGCGTCGCCATGGCGCTGAAGGAGCGCAACCCGAACGTCAAGATCGGCCTCGCCGACCCGATGGGCGCGGCGCTCTACAGCTACTACACGACCGGCGAGCTGAAGGCCGAAGGCTCCTCGATCACCGAGGGCATCGGCCAGGGCCGCATCACCGCCAACCTCGAAGGCGCGCCCGTCGACGTCGCCTACCAGATCCCCGACGCCGAGGCGCTGCCGATCGTCTTCGACCTGCTGCGAGCACGAGGGCCTGTGCCTCGGCGGCTCGTCCGGCATCAACGTCGCCGGCGCGATCCGCCTCGCCAAGGAGCTCGGCCCGGGCCACACCATCGTGACCATCCTGTGCGACTACGGCACGCGCTACCAGTCGAAGCTGTTCAACCCGGACTTCCTGCGCGCGAAGGACCTGCCGGTGCCGGCCTGGCTCGAACGGCATTCGACCATCAACGTGCCGTTTCAGGCGACCTGAGGTTCGCAGCGAGGGCTGTCATGGTCGTGCATGCCATCGTTCCCCTGACACCCGCTGACGCGCACGCCCGGCGCGCCGATCTCGTCGAGCTCCTGATCGATTCCGTCGCAGCGGCGCATCGGTGAACTTCATCAAGCCGATGACGGCAGCCAAGGCCGAAGCGTGGTGGGACGGCGCCTTCGCCAGCCATGCGCGTGGCGAGCGCGTCATCCTTGCCGCCTTGCGCGAGGGCCGCGTCGACGGCACCGTACAACTCGTCCCGGCACCGCAGGAAAATCAGGCGTTTCGCGCAGATGTTCAAAGATGCTGGTGTCGCTCGCGCGCCCGCCGCGCCGGGCTCGGCATGGCGCTGTTGCGCGCGGCGGAAGACGGACGCGCGACCGCTCGGTCGCACCGCTGCTGACGCTCGACACCGAGGGCGGCAGCGCCGGCGACCGGCTCTATGCGAAGGCCGGCTGGATCAGGTTCGGCGAGGTGCCGGGCTTCGCGGCGACGGCAACCGGGCCGCGACGGCAGGCCGGCGCGCGCGAGCCCGTCGCGGGCCGTTCGATCGGCTGGACAAGGAGGCTTCATAGCGATGACGGCGGGGTCAGTGCAGGATCTGGCTGAGGAACAGCTTGGTGCGCTCGTGCTGCGGATTGCGCGAAGAACTCGTCCGGCTGCGTTCATCTCGACGATCTGGCCCTGATCCATGAAGATGACGCGGTTGGCGACCTGCCGCGCAAAGCCCATTTCGTGGGTCACGCACAGCATGGTCATGCCGTCTTCGGCCAGCTGCACCATCACGTCGAGCACTTCCTTGACCATTTCCGGATCGAGCGCCGAGGTCGGCTCGTCGAACAGCATGATCTTCGGGTTCATGCACAGCGACGCGCGCGATCGCCACGCGCTGCTGCTGGCCGCCCGACAGCTGGCCCGGGATATTTGCTGCGCCTGCTCCGGAATCTTGCACGCGCTCGAGATAGTGCATCGCGACTTCCTCGGCCTCCGCCTTGGGCATCTTGCGCACCCAGATCGGCGCCAGCGTGCAGTTCTCCAGGATGCGTCAGATGCGGAAACAGGTTGAAGTGCTGGAACACCATGCCGACTTCGCGCCGCACCTCGTCGATCTCGCTTGAGGTCGTTGGTCAGTTCGATGCCGTCGACGATGATCTGGCCCTGCTGGTGCTCCTCCAGCCGGTTGATGCAGCGGATCAGCGTCGACTTGCCGGAGCCGGACGGCCCGCAGATGACGATGCGCTCGCCGCGCATGACCGTGAGGTTGATGTCGCGCAGCACATGGAAGTCGCCGTACCATTTGTGCATGCCGACGATTTCGATCGCGACATCGCTTTCCGAGATCTGCGGCGTCGGGGCCTGCGCGGTTGCGGTCGACATACTCTACCTCCGTTGCGCGCGGCGAGCCGCGGTTCCACGTTCCGGGCGTAGCGCGACATGCGTAGCAGCAGGCGAAATACACCAATGCCGCGAACACGTAGCCGGTCGCGCTGGTGACCGGCGTCGCCCATTTCGGGTCGATGCGCGCGACCTCGATGGTCTGCAGGAAGTCGAACATGCCGACGATGGCGACCAGCGTCGTGTCCTTGAACAGCGCAATGTAGCTGTTGACGATGTTGGGGATCGTCGTGCGCAGCGCCTGCGGCAGGATGATGAAGACCATCATCTGCCAGTAGTTGAGGCCGAGCGCCATCGCCGCCTTCGTACTGACCGCGCGGCATGGCCTGCAGGCCGCCGCGCACCACTTCGGCCATATAGGCGGACGCGAACAGCGTGACGCCGATCAGCGCGCGGAGCAGTTTGTCCGGCGACCACGCGTGCGGCACGAACAGCGGCAGCATGACGCTGGCCATGAACAGCACGGTGATCAGCGGCACGCCGCGCACGAACTCGATGAACAGCGATGCGAGAACAAGCGGACCACCGGCATGTCGCGATCGCCGCCCGAGCGCCAGCAGGATGCCGAGCGGCAGCGAGACCACGATGCCGACGACCGAAACCACGAGCGTGACGAGGAAGCCGCCCCACAGCACGGTGTCGACGTGGGGCAAGCCGATCAATGCCCAGCCGTTCAGCAGAATGAACGACGCGATCGGCACGATCACGAAGAAGTAAATCGCGCCCAGATCGCGGCGCGGCGCGCGCAGCCACAGCATCCAGTAAGATGCCCACGCCAGCAGGACGAAGAACAAGTCGACCCGCCAGCGCTGGGGATCGGATAGGAGCCGTAGATGAAGAAGGCAGACGCTCGCGCACGAACGCCCAGCAGGCCCCACCACGGGCCGTGCGTCCAGACACGGCAGGCTTCGCGGTCGGCGCCGGTCCAGACCGCATCGACAATCAGGAAGCGCAGGATCGCGCGGGACAGACCAGAGAAGAGCAAGCCGCCAGATCAGCGTCAGGACACCGTCCGGAAGCGACTGGAACAGGTTCGCGCGCATCCACGCCGATGGCACCGGTCGTCTTGCGCGGCGGCGGCAGCGCCTGGACAGGCGCCAGTTGAACGTAGGCGTGCGGTCTGGTGTCGCGGTCATGGCTCAGCGCTCCACCAGCGCAATGCGGGTGTTGTACCAGTTCATGACCAACGAGGTGGCCAGGCTGAGAGCAGATAGACGCCCATGGTGATGGCGATGACTTCGACCGCCTGCCCGGTCTGGTTCAGCACCGTGCCGGCGAAGACCTGCACGAGGTCGGGATAGCCGATCGCAACCGCGAGCGAGGAGTTCTTGGTCAGGTTGAGATACTGGTTGGTCAGCGGCGGAATGATCACCCGCATCGCCTGCGGCATGATGACCAGCCGCAGGGTCGGCTGCGTGCGCAGGCCGAGCGAATACGCCGCTTCCGTCTGTCCGTGCGAGACCGCCAGGATGCCGGCGCGCACGATTTCGGCGATGAACGCAGCCGTGTAGATCGACAATCCGAACAGCAGCGCCACGAATTCGGGCAGCACTTCATGCCGCCGCGAATGTTGAAGCGACCGAGGTCGGGATAGGCAAAAGTCAAAGGCGCGCCGAGCGCGAGGAAAATCACGAGCGGCAGCGCGATCACGAGGCCGAGCGCCACCAGCCAGACCGGCGAGGCCTGTCCGGTTTTCTCCTGCTTCTGCGTTCGCATAAATGCGATAGGCGATCGCGCCGACGATGCCGCGAAAAACGCGATCACGACATAGCGAAATCCTGCGCCGGAATCGGCTCCGGCACGAAGACGCCGCGATTGTTGAGATAAATGCCGCCCCAAAACTGAATGCTGTCGCGGAATTCCGGCAACGCCTTCAGCACCGCGTTGTACCAGAACAGCAATTGCAGCAGCAGCGGGATGTTGCGGAACAGTTCGACATAAGCCGCGGCCAGCTTCGCCACGAGCCAGTTCTTCGACAGCCGCAGCGATGCCGATGGTAAATCCGATGACTGTCGCCAGGATGATGCCGAGGACCGCAACCAGCAGCGTATTGAGAAGACCGACCCAGAAGGCGCGGCCATAGGTGGAGGCGGCCACGGTGTATTCGATCAGCGTCTGGCTGATGTCGAAGCCGGCAACGTCGTTCCAGAATCCGAAGCCCGATGCGATGCGAGCTTTGGCGAGGTTCGTCGCCGCGTTGTCGATCGCGGCATAGACCAGAAAGCCGATGATGGCGCACAGCAGTACCTGATAGGCAATACTGCGAACCCTCGGGTCGTAGAGCAGCGAAACTTTCGGCCGCTCGCTTCCGCTGGTAACGCTCATCCCCGCCCCGCCTTTACCCCAAAAGGAAAAAGGCCGGACATCGTCATGATGTCCGGCCTCTGGGTGTTAGCGAACCGGCGGTCCGTATTGCAGACCGCCTTTGGTCCACAGATTGTTCAGGCCTCGATTGATTTTCATCTGCGAGCCCTGGCCGACGTTCCTGTCGAAGGATTCGCCGTAATTGCCGACGTGCTTGATGATGCGATAGGCCCAGTCCTTCGTCAGGCCGAACTGCTCACCGAACGAACCTTCGGTGCCGAGAAGGCGCTTGATGTCCGGATTGTCGGACTTCAACATGTCGTCGACATTGGCCTTGGTGACGCCGAGTTCTTCGGCGTTGAGCATCGCGAAGTGAGTCCACTTCATGACGTCGAGCCACTGGTCGTCGCCGTGGCGAACGGCCGGTCCGAGCGGCTCCTTGGAGATGATCTCCGGCAGAACGATGTGGTCGTCCGGCTTGGCGGTGCGCAGGCGCTCGGCATAGAGCGCGGATGCGTCGGTCGTGAACGCATCGCAACGGCCGGCGTCATAGGCCTTCACCGTCTCGTCCGAGTTCTGGAAGGTGACCGTCTTCAGGCGCATCTTGTTGGCGCGGAAGTAGTCGGCCAGGTTGAGTTCGGTCGTGGTGCCCTGCTGCACGCAGATCGCCGCGTCGTTGAGTTCGAGCGCCGAATTCACCTTGAGCGAGCGGCGCACGATGAAGCCCTGACCGTCGAAGTAATTGATCGGTCCGAAGTTCAGGCCGAGTGACGTGTCGCGCGACGAAGTCCAGGTCGTGTTGCGCGCGAGAACGTCGATTTCACCCGACTGCAACGCCGTGAAGCGTCTGTTGTGCCGTCAGCGGCACGAACTTCACCTTGGTCGGGTCGTTGAAGATCGCTGCCGCCATCGCACGGCAGAATTCGATGTCGAGGCCTTGCCAGTTGCCCTGGGCGTCGGCGAGACCAAATCCGGCGAGACCGGGGTTGGAGCCGCAATTCAGAGTGCCTCGATCCTTGACCGTTTTAAGTGTCTGCGACATTGCGGCGGTCGCCGGGAGGGCGACGGCAAAAGCGAGAGAAAGAACCAGAGATACGCGTTTCATTGATAACGCCTTTCGCTATGACAGGGCTCCTCGGTCGCGGGACGTCCCCTCTCGGCACGTCGCAGCTCTCCTTGGAACCCGATGAACTGACCCATCTCAGTCCGGTTCAAGAAGGCGGTCAAGGGGCTGCGTGTCCCCTGCGTCAATCTTTATGCTTGATTGGCAGGCGATCGTGCTGCCGCGACGTGCACAGTGCGACATTGCGACCGCTTCCGCCCAATGGCGGCGGGCTTTCCTGAATTCCACAAATGGCGCGCTTTTACTCGACGCGCGTGCCACTACCTTTGGCCAATACGAAATAAAGATTGCGGGCATAGACGAACAGGCCGAACGCCTGCCCGGCAATGAAAACCGGGTCTTTGCGGTAAAGGGCATAGACCAGCAGCAGGATGCCGCCGCCGATCGAGAAAAACCAGAACGAAACCGGCACGACGCTGGCGCGCGCCTTCTCCGACGCAAGCCACTGCACCACGAAGCGCATCGTGAAGAACGCCTGAGCGACAAAACCGAGAATGACCCAGCCGTCGAAATTGACGATGAACACCTCGTGAAAATAGCTTCCGAGCGTGCGCGACAAATCAATCAGCATTGGACCCGACCTCGGATACGTCCGGCACACTCTTCTTGCGCCGGATCAGCCACCACACGCCCAACAGGTCCATGATGCCGACCCACAGGCGATCCCACATTCCATAGTTCGACACGCCCGCATGACGCGGACGGTCGATGACATCGACATAGCCGATCTCATAGCCTTCGCGCCGCACCAGCGCCGGCAGAAAACGATGCAGGCCGTCGAAATACGGCAGCGCCAGAAACACATCGCGACGAAAAGCCTTGAGGCCGCATCCGGTGTCGCGCGTTGAATCGCGCAGCACAAAACTGCGCACCTTGTTGGCGATCCGCGACTGCATGCGCTTGGAGAACGTATCCTTGCGGCCAACGCGCTGCCCCGCGACCAGACCGAGGCGCTCGTTGCCGATCAGCGTGTCCACCATTGCCGGCACGAATGACGGATTGTTCTGGCCGTCGCCATCGAGTGTGACGACAATCGCGCCACGGGCGGCGCGCACGCCGCTGCGCACGGCAGCCGACTGGCCGCAGGAGTGCGCGTGCCGCAACTGGCGCAGATTGACCAATTCGCGCATCAGCGTTTTCAGGCGCGTGGCGGTCTCGTCGGTCGAGCCGTCATTGACGTAGATGATTTCATGCGCATAGCGGCCGTCGAGAGCAGCGGTGATTTCCGCAATCAACGGCGCGACATTGTCGGCCTCGTTGCGCACGGGCACGACGACGGAAACAGTCGGTTCATTCATGGCTGCGTGTCCGAGCGGTAGATCGCCACCGAGATCTCGCGCCCTTGCGAATAATTATACCCTTCGATGCGACCTGCGGCGGCGTATCGCAACCCGATGGCCTGGGCACGCTGCGCGAATGATCGCTCATGACGCGCTTCGACGAAAGCGTAGCGGCAAAAGCCTTGCCGCAAGAAGTCGGCCGCGCCGGATCCGTCGGTCAGATGCGTGGATGTTTCCGTCAGGAAAATGAGGCTCGGCTCATGGTATCCGGCGGCTGTAGCGCGCGGGGCGTTGCAAGGCGAGTCACGCAACACCCGCGCCATCGTCACGCTCGGAAACACCGGCCGCAAGGTTGGCAGAACGATCTGGTAGAGCCCGAGCGCGATGAAGAAACTCGCCGCAACGGCGGTGAGCACCGAGCGTTCCGCGCGGCGTTCGTCGAACAGGAGCCACGCGAACAGCCCGAGCACGAGGGCACCCGCAATGAAGGGCCATGCCGCAAACACCGGATGCCCGACCAGCGCCACCGCGCCGACAACGCCGAGCAAAGCCAGCACGACCGGCAACACGAACCATGACATCGCGCCCAGCGTCAGCCAGCGCTTGTCGGACAATGTGCGGCGCTCGAGAACCCCGACGATCAGGATCGCGATGGCCGGATAGAGCGGCAGCACGTAGTGCGGCAGCTTGGTCATGACGAGTTCGAACACGATCCACGACGGAACAAGCCATGCGAGCAGGAACTGCGCGCCCGGCTCGCGTCTCGCCTGCCACACCGCCGGCGCGGCCATGCCGGCCAGCACCGCGCCCGGCCAGAACGTGACCCAGAACAAAATGAAATAAAGGCCGGGAGGCGCGCCATGCGATTCCTGTCCGCCGACGACTTTGCTGAACATATCCTGGCCGAGCGATCCGGCGAGGAAGCTGTCGCCCGAGCGCATCAGGATCAGCACGAACCAGGGCGCCGCGAGCAGCACCATCCACAGCAATCCGGGAAGCGGCTTGAGCCGCCACCACCACGCAATCGAGCGGTCGAGAAACGCCAGCGCGATGGTCGGCAGGATCACGAGCATCAGGATCAGCGGACCCTTGACGAGGATTCCAACGGCGAGCGCGGTCCAGAATATGCCGGGCACAAGCCACGACGATGTGACGCTCTCCTCACCGCGTTGCCAGGAGAGATAAACCCGCGCCATCGCACCGAGTGCCGCGACACTCACCAGAAGCAACATCGCGTCGGTCTTGGCCAGACGCGCCTCGACGCCGAGCAGAACGGAACTGCACATCAACAGTGCGGCGATGATGGCGCCGCGTCGCGTCACGAAAGCGAGCGCCGCCCAATATGTCAGAAGGACAGCGCCGATGGCGCCGATCAGCGACGGGATGCGATACAGCGCAATCCGCGTTTTGGCGCGCGGCACGCCGAGCGTTTCGGCGACACTGACCGCAGCCGCCTGCATCCAGTAGATGCCGACCGGCTTCTTGTACCGGACCTCGTCCTGGAACCGGATATCGACGAAATCCTTGCTCTCCAGCATCTGCCGCGTCGCCTGCGCGAACCTGGCTTCGTCGCGATCGACAGGAGGAATGCTGAAGAAGCCCGGCAGGAAAAACAGGAGACCACACAGGATCAAAAGCGCGACAGCGCGGCGATGGGTCGCGACCGCATAATCCAACGCGCTCACGAGCGTCCGGCCGGGGTCGAAGCCCTGGCTGGGGTCGTTTTTGCGGCCGAATTTGCTTGGTCCGAAGGTCCCGTCCATCGCGGCAGCCCATACGCTGAAAACGGGGGCCGGACAACAGGTTAGCGGTTGTTCTACTGAATTCGTACGACCACTGTGTCCGCCGTGCCGCGGGAATCGATCACCGTCAGCCGCACGAAGCCCGGCCCCGGCGCGTCGATCAGGCGCTGGCGGCTCGGACCGGCCTCCCCGGCCGGCAGGCCGTTGACCAGCACGGTCAGGGCGCCCACCCCGCCCGACAATTTGAGGGTCAGCGGCTCCGCCCCTCCGCCCGGTGCGGCGGTCAGTTCGAGGCGCGAACCGTTGAGTGGAAACTGGATGCGTGGCGGGGCCTCGCCCTCGGCGCGGACAGCTTCTCCGGCCGGGCGAAAACGCTGCAGCGGCTGGGGCAGCTTGGCGGTTGCCGCCACCAGCGTGCCGCGCGGTGCCTTGGCCAGCGGCGCGGGCAACTGACCCGACCGGGCGAAAGCATCGAACAGGATCGGTGCTGCGACATTGCGGCCGACAAGGCCGGGAACCGGCGCGCCATCGGGCCGGCCGACCCAGACGCCGACCGTCATGCGTCCGTCAAATCCCACGGCCCAGGCGTCACGGTAGCCGTAGCTCGTGCCCGTCTTGAACGCGAGGCGGTTATGGACGGCGTTGTCCGGCGGCGGCGCGCCCATCAGGACATTACCGACATGCCAGGCGGCGACGGGATCCATCAGACGGCGCGTCTCGGATCGGCCGGGCGCACCGTCGGCGATCTCGCGCAACTTCACGGTTTCACCTTGCCGCGCCAGACCCGCATAAAGCCCGACGAGATCGGTCAACGTGACACCGACGCCGCCAAGGCCCATCGCCAGACCCGGCGTTTCGTCCTTGGGCAGCACCAGCAGGCCGCCGGCTTGTCGCAGCCGCGCCGACAATCGCGCCGGACCGACGCGGTCGAGCAGCGCGCACCGCTGGCACGTTCAGCGACAGCTGCAGTGCTTTACGCACCGTCACCGTGCCCTGGAAGGTCATGTCGAAATTTTCCGGCGCATACGCACCGAAGCGTTGCGGCCGGTCGTCGATCAGGCTTTCGGGATGAACCAGCCCATCCTCGAAGGCGAGCCCGTAGATGAACGGCTTCAAGGTCGAGCCTGGCGAACGCAGCGCGCGGGTCATATCGACCTGCCCCGCGCGACGGACATCGAAATAGCCCGCCGAGCCGACACGCGCCAAAATCTCGCCGGTTGAATGATCAACGGCGACAATCGCAACCGAAATATCAGCGCCCTGCGCGTTGGCACGGTCGCGCGCCAGCTCCTCAAGCTTCTTCTGAAAAGATGCGTCTAGGTGTCGTTTTAATCACTGCACTTTTTGGATTCTCAGCGCGCGTCTGCTCGGTCGCATGCGGTGCCAGCGACGGCAGCGCCAGTCGTATCGCAGAAACCGAAGCCTCCATCGCATGCTGTCCGTCCTCATCGAAGAATGTGCCGACCCCGGCCATACGTTCGATGACACGATCACGCGCCGCCTTGGCCGCTTGCGGCTGACGATCCGGACGCCGGACTTCGGGCGATTGCGGGATCGCAACCAGCAGCGCCGCTTCCGCCAGCGTCAGCCGTTTCGGCTCCTTGCCGAAATACGTCATCGACGCCGCGCGCACGCCCTCGATGTTGCCGCCGAACGGCGCCAGCGTCAGGTACAGGCTCAGGATCTCGTTTTTCGAAAAGCGTCGTTCGAGTTGAACGGCACGCACCATTTGCCGGAATTTGGATTCCATCGACCGCTCGCGCCGTGGCTCCATCAGCCGCGCCACCTGCATGCTGATGGTGGAGCCGCCGGACACGATCCGCCCTTCCCGGACGAACTGCCACGCGGCCCGCGCAAGCGCCCCCGGATCGACGCCGTGGTGGGTCCGGAAGCGCCGGTCTTCGTAGGCCAGCAGCAGCTCGACGTAACGCGGATCGACCTCCGCCAGTGAGGAGACCGGAAGCCGCCAGCGTCCGTCTGCCAGCGCAAACGCACGCAGCACGCGGCCGTTGCGGTCGACAACACTTGTCGAGACCTCACGGGCCGCATCGATCGGCAATGGCGGCAGTGAGGCAATCCACATGCCGGCGCCGGCCGCCGCCAAACCCACAAACGCTCCCGCGCCAACGAGCGCGCGACGCATCAGACGCCGCAATGGCGTCCCGCTGTCGGCGGTACCGCTGGCGCAAGTTCGCTCATCGCGCGGCCTGGATCTCGATCATGCTGGTCGAGGTTCGGCCATACCGAGAGGGATTGTACATATCCTCGACGTAGGCCTGCGGCAGCACATAGCGGCCGGGCGAAACGGCCCGCACGACGTAGGCCACCGTAAACACCGCGGTATCATCGGACGCCCGGTCGAACGCCGCACTGAAGCGATCGTCGCGGAACTCCGAATTCACCGGCTCCTCGGCATCCTCGATCCAGTCGAGCGTGCCGGTATTGCCGGACGACACCAGCCGCGGATTGTCGATCTCGAAACCGGCCGGGAGATAGTCGGCGACCATGATGCGGCCGAACACCGGCTTGGCTTCGGTGATCTTGAGCAGAACCACAAGGCGGTCGTTCTGCTTGGCCTTGGTGACATCCACCGGCTTGCCGTCGAGCGTGAAATAGCTGCGCGCGATGCTGAAGCCATTGGACGCCGAGGGCTCCGGCGTGATCGGTGCGCCGGTGACGGAGACAACCGCCTGCAGCGGAGCGTCGCCGGTATTGGCGATGCGAACCGGCTGCGCCACATCGCCGGCCTTGTAGCCGCGATAGAGCGCGGTCTTGACCGCTTCGCCGTTGACGTCGAGCGAGACCGAGGTCGCATCCTTGGCCATGGCGCGTGCGGCGAGCACCAGCCAGGCATTCTCCTGCGTCGAGGTGAATGCCGAGAGGCCGCGAGCGGCTTCGACACGCTGCACCGCCGCCGTCACGATCGGACGCGAGGCGTTGCCTTCCGACGCGAGCGAAATGAGTGCCGCGCCGTCGCGCAGTGCGGAGCCGTAGTCCTGACGTCCGAACTCGAAGGTCGGGTTCGGCGACAGGCTCTCGACTGCACCGCTATAGGCACGTTCCGCCCTCGCCCGGTCGCCGACCAGCGCCAGCGCCGCGGCCAATTGGGCCTTGGCGATGGGCGTCTTGATCTGGCCGAACTTGGTGTCGGCGAGATAACGCAGATCGCCAATCGGTGCCGCGCCGTTGCGCGCCAGCACGTAGAGCGCATAGGCGAGATCGGAGCCGCCGTCCTTGTCGGGCTCGTCGGCATTGTTGACGAAGTTGCGCAAATTATCGACCGCCTGCCGGAACGCGATGTCCGGCACGGTGAAGCCCTTTTCGCGCGCCCGCGTCAGGAAGTCGGTGACATAGGCATCGAGCCAGTTATCGTCGCCGCCGGCCGACCACAGGCCGAAGGAGCCGTTCGAGCCCTGCCGTGCCAGCAGCCGGTCGATGGCGTCGCGGATGCGTTGATCCGCGGCGTTGTCGATGGCCAGCCGCGCCTCGGCAGCGAGTTCGTTGACGTACAGCAACGGCATCGCCCGGCTCGTGATCTGTTCGGAGCATCCGAACGGATAGCGGTCGAGCGCCTGCAGGATCGCCGCCGCATCGAGCGCCGACGACTGGCTGACGGAGACCGAGACACCGCCGGTGCCGCGAATGAGATCGCTGAACATATCGCTGGACAGCGTGAGGCTCTCGCCCTTGGCCAGCGTGCGCACCGTGCGGCGCGCCAGGATCTGCGTCGCCGGCTTGACCTGCAGCGCATAGTGGCGCGTCAGCGTCAGGCCGTTCGGGCCGCTGACGTCGATATCGACCTCGGCGATGCCGGCCGCCGTCGTCTGGATGGCGACAGCCAGCGTATTGCGCTGCTTCTCAGCGAGGCGCAGCACGGTCGAGGCATTGCCCGGCACGGCGATAGGACCGCGCAGGCGCATGGCGACGGTGTAGTCGCCTGCCGGACCTTCGACATTGTCGAGGTCGAGATGCAGCGTGCCGCGATCGCCGGTCAGAAGGAAACGCGGCAGCGTTGCCGTCATCACGACAGGGTCGCGGATCGTGACATCGGTCGTGGCGCGGCCGAGTTTGGTCGCGGTCCAGGCCACGGCCATGACGCGCGCGGTTCCGGCGAACTCCGGCAGGTCGAACGACACTTCCGCAGTTCCGTTCGGCCCGACCGTGATGATGCCGGAATAGAGCGCGAGCGGCTTCTGTGTCGGCGGCGAACCCTCGATCCCGCCGGCAGCAACGTCGCCGCCGGTTCGGATCTGGCCGCGCGCGCCGCGCATGCCGTCGATCAGTTGTCCATAGATGTCGCGGATTTCCGCGGTGAGCCGGCGCTGGCCGAAATAATACTCGTCGGGCTGCGGCGGCTTGTAGTTGGTGAGGTTGAGAATGCCGACATCGACGGCGGTGACGACGATCTTGGCGTCTTCACCGGGCGTCAATCCCGCTACTCGAATTGGCAGCTTGAGCGCCGTCGAGGGACGCGCCAGTTGCGGCGGCGTCATGGTGACCGCAAGCGTGCGCGGACGGCGGTCGATGCCGAACCATTTCAGGCCGATGGCACGGCCGGGCATGCGGCCCGCGGCTTCATCGAGCGGACGGCGCAGCGTGGCCACGGCATAGGCGCCGGTGCCCCAGTCGCGGCCGACCGGCAATTTCACCTGAACCTGGCCTTCCTTGACGTCGAGCGTCTGCGTCGCCAGCAGGCGGTCGCCGACGACGTGGACCGTCAGCTTGCCGGCGCTGCGTGCATTCACCGTGACGGTCATCGTCTCGCCGGAGAGATAATCCGGCTTGTCGATGGAGGTCTCCAGCAGATCGGGCGTGTCGGCGCTGCCGTCCGAATACCAGCCGACATCGAAGGTGATCGATGTCAGCGGGCCGTCGAGCATCCGCGCTCTTGACGTCGAGGCGATAGCGGCCCGGCGGCGGCGTCGTGGCCACGCGCGTCGGCTGGCTGGCGATAACGGCAAGACTGCCGTCGGCGATGCGCTTGGTCGATTTGACCGGCTCATAATCCCAATAGGAGCCGCGGCGATACCATTGATAGCGCGACTCCATCTTGAGCAGTTCGTAACGCAATCCTTCGCGGGCCAGCGAGGTCCCGTCCGGTGCGACGAACACGACATCGAAATTGGCGTTCTCGCCTTCGCCGACGCTGCGGCCAATGAACAACGGCTTGATGCCGATCATCGCCGCTTTCGGCGCAATCGGCAGCACGACGTTGCGCTCGACCGCGCGGCCGCCGGATTCCGCCATGCGGATGAAGATCTTCGCTTCCTGCGGACGCGACGGAGTTCGGCACCTTGGCGAGCGCGACATCGAACGTGGCGCGACCATTGGCGTCGGTCTGCGGCAAGCCTTCGAGCTGCTGGCGTTCGGTGGAGGATTCCTCGTCCGGGCTATTCGCGCCGAACACATATCCGGCATAGCCCGGACGCTCGACGGCCTGACCGATTGCGATCTCGCCTTCGAGCTGCAGCGCGGATGCGGGCGCACCGTAAAGGAAGTGGCCGTCGACCTTCATCGAGATCGGCTTGTCGCCCTCGATGAATTTCGCGGCGCTGGTGGCCGTGAACTCGATACGATCCGCAACATAGTCTTCCACCATGAAGGTGGTTTCGCCGACGGCCGGCGCCTTCGGATCGGTGAAGGCGCGCACGCGCCAGGTTCCGGTCGGCGCAACCGCATTGAGCGGCAGTGTCAGCGAGCGTCCGCCGGCGCCCTGATCCGGCAGCACGGCGCGGCGATATTCGACGCCATCGGGGCGCTCGACGACGAGCGTGAGTGGCGCGCCGGTCGCCGCATTGCCTTTGCCGTCGCGCAACAGCGACGTCAGATAAACCGTCTCGCCGGAGCGATAGACGCCGCGTTCGGCATAGACGAACGCATCGAGCCCGGCCGGCACCGGACGGCCCGAGACGCCGCGGTCGCTCAGATCGAACGCCGAGGTCTTCAGGCTGAGAAACGCATAGTCGCCCTTCTCCGCCATCACCGTCAGCAGCGCCGGCGACAGCCCGCCTTCGCCGCGCGCGAGACCGGCTTCGAACAGCACGTGCCCGCTTCGTCGGTCTTGCGCGTCGCGAGAATTTCGTTGTTGCGCGCGACAAGGCGCACCTCGACGTTGCGCTGCGGCGCTGTCGAGGCCAGCGAATTGACGAACACGTGGATGCCGTCATTGCCGGAGAACGCGGTCAGGCCCATGTCCGAGACGATGAACCACTGCGTCGCCAGCGAATCCTGCTCCTCGGCCGAGGACGAACCCGGCCCCTTGGCCATCGCCGTCATCACATAGACGCCGGGCTGCAGATCGCCGACCGCCTGATCGACCGGGAACGCCGTGGTGACGTCCTCGTTCAGCGTGTTGGCGACGGCCAGATCGCCCGACCAGACCTTGACGCCCTTCTCGTTGCCGAGGTCGCGCAGTTCGTAGCCGGACATGCTGCGCTGGAAGTCGCTGCCCAGCACGGTGTTGATCAGGTTGCGGTCGCCGATGCGGTAGATCTGCGCGGAGACAGCCGTGGTGTTGACGCTGACGACCGGAATGCCGCGCTGGCCCGTGCGCGGCAGCACATAGGCGCGGCTGGTGAAGCGCACCAGCGGCTTGCGGTCGCGGACATAGACATTGAAATCGGCCGACTTCGGCAGCGTCTCGCGCACGCTCGCGGGCAGTCCGGCGCGGATGCCGAACGCATAGCGCTCGCCGTGCTTCAGGCCTTCGACGCAGAGCTGTTTTTCTTCAGACGTGATGGCCGGCTTGTCGGTGCCGCCCTGCGCCACGAAGGGCGCAAAATCGGCGCGCTTGGCGAGTTCCTCGGAGAACTGGAAACAGACGCGGGGCGAAGCGGAATCGGAATCGACGGTGTAGTCGAGCAGGCGGAAGCCGTGATCTGCGCGCAGCTTCTCGTACTGGCTGCGAACGTCGGCGGTCTCGCGCAGGTCGAGCGCCAGGCGCAACGCATCGATGGCCGGGCGCCACAGCTTGCGCTCGCCGAGCGCGTTGCCGAGCGTGGCGAGAGCCTCGGATTCGTCGCCGGGGGTGGTCGCGCGCTGATAGGCGAGATAGGAGGCCGTGGAGGCCCGCTCGAGTAACAGCGTCTTTTCGCGATTGTCGGCCGGGCGCACCTGCAGGATGGTGCGGGCCAGACGCAGCCAGCTCGGCGAATCCTGCGGGGCCAGTGTCACGATCTGACCCATGATCTGGAGGCCGCCGCGCAAATCGTTGCGCCGCAGGGCGGCATCGACATCGGTCGCGCAGCACGGGCAGCGCCTTGCCGATGGCGCCCGCCTCGCTCTTGATCTGGGCTTCCAGCCGGATGGCGGAGTCGCCGAGGTCGTCGCGGCGGAAGGCCTTGTCGGCGGCCATTGCGGAAACGGAATGCGCCGCCAGCGCGACTGCCAGCAGCGCGGCGCGAACGAGACCAGTCATGTGGGTAGCTCCCTGCCCTAAATACCGAGCGCGATTCCGGCCGAAAGGCAGGACCACGCTTCAATTCGGCGGCCATGGGCCGCCGAAGCCCCAGCAAATGCCCGGAACGTGACCTGTTCATGGCATCCGCGACGTGACGCGCGGCAATGTGCAGGGCAACCCCGCGAAACGCAATCGGGGACGACCGGCTAACTACCGCTTGGGTCAGTCGTTTCGGGACGGTACAAGGTTCAAATCGCCGGGCGGGTATCCAGACTGCCGTCCGCCCGCGCGGTCGGTTGGGGTTTTTTCACCCCTTCCGGGTATAGCGTGAGGCAACGACCCCTTAGCTCAGCTGGATAGAGCAACAGCCTTCTAAGCTGTAGGTCGCTGGTTCGAATCCAGCAGGGGTCGCCAGTTTCTGATTTTCGTTTATTTTCGTATTTCGCGCGGAACGACGCCGTGTGGTCTCACATCACAGACTATCTGATCATCTATTTGTGCCCATGTTCGTGGGCAGCGCGCTTTTTCCGGCCGCCTATCTTCTCGCCAAGTATGCCTTCGAGGACAACGAAGACATAGGATGGCTTTTCCAGAATGTTTGGTGGATCAAACCTGGCGTTTTATATTTGGAATCGCCTTGGTTTCGATTTATCCGTTCACATCACCGACGTTTTGCCAGATTCTCGGCCTCGCTGCCGGTTGGCTACTAGCCGCGTACCACGCGTGGACGTTCAACCGTCAGTTTCCGATCTTCTATATAACGATGACGGTTCTTTCGATCGTGATCCCGATGATCGCAATAGCGATCGCCTACAGCGCATACAACGTGCCGATAGATTTCGAAACGAGCAAAGAGATTGCAAAATCAGTTGTCACAGCGTGCGTGTGGGTACCCTACATGCTTATTTCAAAGCGCGTTAAGGCGACTTTCTATGGCATTCCGATGCCAATCAGCGCCGCCAAAACGGCCGACGGTGCATTCCGCTATCTAGCCCCGTCGTCGAGATCAAACCGTGTCCCTGTCGATTCCGAAACACTTCGACTGCGCCGCAAAGGAAATCGTGTCGGTATCTTCATTACAGTGATGGGCACGCTTGTTGCTGCTTTCAGCTTGCCCAGTCGCCAGCTCTTACAGTGCGCCTGCATGGTCCACTTTCACAATGACCGCCGGGCTTCTTGCCATGCTGTTTGGCTACATCCTTTCGCGTTTGTGGTTTTGGATAAAGGCCGCGTGATCTTAACGGCCGCATCTACGTGCGACACTGTGCTTCGGACAGCCGACGATGATAAGTTCATTCGACACATTAAGTCGGGAGATGACAGAGATGATCTGGCAGCACTTCAAAAAGCCAATGAACAAACTCGCTATTATCGGGTTGTTGTTCGCCCTCCCTTGCACTTCCGCGCTGGCCGACGGCTCGGTGTCGTCACTCGGCATGGGCATGGGCGCGCGGAATTATGAAATCTTCCAGCGGTTCCAGGCCGTCGCCGCGCAATACAATGCGTCGGGCGAACGCTTCCGCATCGACAGCCACTGTCAGTCGGCCTGCACGATGTTTCTGTCGATCCGCAATGTCTGCGTGACGCCAAATGCGAAACTCTTGTTTCACGCCGGCGGAAACATGCGCGAAGGCCGCATGAATCCGGCCCGCACGCAGGAGATGATGAGCACCTATAATTCCAGGCTGCGGCAATATCTGAGCGAGGGCGGCTACATGAACACGTTTGCGTTCCACACAATTTCCGGCCGCGACATCATCTCGCGTTTCGGCTATCCGGCGTGCAAGTAAGAGAGAGCCAATAAGCAATGCCCCTCATCGTCATCGCCTCTGTCCGCTTTCCGCCGGAACACATGGACAGGGTTCGCACCATGCTCCGCCACATGGTCATCGAGACCAACACGCATGACGGCTGCATCTTTTATACGGCCGCGGAGGACGTCAGCGTCCCCGGCACCGTGCGCTTTTCGGAGCTGTGGCCGGATGCCGAGACGCTGGTGAAGCATCTCGACGCGCCGCACATCGCACCCTGGCGCGCGCTGTCGACCGAGCTCGGCGCGTTCGACCGCGATGCCAGTGTGTACGACGCCGGCAACGAGCGCCCGCTGGCGTCAATGCGGGCGACGACGGGTTAGCTTGTTGTCATTGTAATGTTGGCGAAGCGGCACCGATGTGGTCACGCATCGGCTCTTCCTTCAGTCGATATGCGGCTTGAGTTGTCGTCCATGGGTATGGATGAGGTCCTCCTTGCCGTTGAGCTTTAAAGCGGAATGATGAGGATGCGGAGATCGGCTGTGTTGCCAAACACGCCACTCGACGGGCCGGATTTGCAGTGTTGAGCCAATATCCACATTGATCCAACTGTCGGCATTTATCTGCCGGCACGGAAATGGAAGCGTTATGCCTCCACCATCTTCATTTACACGGAGTTCGAGATCCTGATTAAAGGGTGCCGTTGAAATCGGGTGCCAATGCAGCAAATGAATGTTTGACGAAAGGTCTTCTATTGCGTGAGCTACATTCTCAACCAATCGACTGGCTGCTTGCGGCGGAGCATCCGTAGAATTTTCATCCGCCTTGCTTTTCATCTTCTTTCCCATGTTTCCATAAGCAAAAGCACCCGGCGTCTCTATCTCACCCTAATGGCACATTTCTGCATCGCTAGTGGGCCGTCGCTCAATCTCAGGATCGCTGCCTTGGTTCAGCAGGCCTAAGCGCTCAGCTATTACGACCGCTTCAGGAAGAGATCCTATGCGCAACTTTTGCATAATCGCATGCCGGTGGGCCTTAATCGTGCGCTCCGACGTCCCCAATTCGTAAGCGGTCTGCTTATTGAGCTTCCCGCGGGCCATCAGTTTGAGAACCTGGCTCTCACGTCGCGTGAGGGTAGCCACCACAGTACGCATTGCGTTGATTCGATCGTTCCGGCGACGCAGCTCGCTGTCGCGCAATACCGCGCGTTCGACCGCTTCAATCAATGCTTTCCTTGCGACCGGCATGGACAAAACGTCTTCGGCACCCGCCTTGATCGCCTGAACGCTTGCCAGGATGTTGCAACGTGCCGTCAAAAAAATGACTGGCAACGTGTTGCCTGACTTTCGAAGCTGCTTCTGTAATACCAATCCATTCATCATGGACATTTCCATATCGAGCAGGATGCAACCCGGTGTGTCGTTCGAGCAGTTCTTCAAAAGTGCTCGGCCGGATTCGCAAACCTCGACCTGATATCCAGAACTCCCGAAGCAGCCTGACGATTGAACGGCGAAACGGCGCGTCATCGTGGACCACGTAAACCTTGGCAGCTATGTCACTCATGCTGTGAACTCCGCCTTGGGCAGATGTCGTCGTGGCAGTGCCCGATAACGCCATGCCGGCAACCACATCCCGGTGATGGCGATCGCTGCGAACAGCGAAGGTGCTGATCGATAAGCGTTCGTATGATGCGCTTTTGCCTTAAGTGGAGCCGAAGCCCTTCAGCGCCGCCATTTCGGGAAAAAGTGGCATAGCCGGTAAGCCCATGGCTTGATCCAGGTCAAGCCATGGCTAAGGGCAATTACTTAGGGAGTTGTTCTGAATTGTCGGCATCCACGACAACCGCCAAATTCACGGCAGGCTTTGGAGGATGCCAATATGAATGGCTCCCTGATCTCCGCCGACCGCTTGACCCATCTGAAGATCGTCGCGCTGGCGCTTGTTGCAGCGACCGCTGTCGTTATTGGCGCGATCACCGCACGCTTCAGTCTCGCGGATAGCTTGTCTCAAACGGTCAACGTCAACATTCACGGCCCCGTCGTGAAGGCTGGCGCTTCGGTGATCGTTTCCGCAACCAACTCGCAACTCACTCGGTAAAAGCATTTCGGCATCGGCTGCATGCAATCGGTATCTGTAGAGATCGTGACGACACCCGCCACACCTAGCGAGAACCGTAAATAAGACGAACGCCTAAGGAAGCTGGAGATTTGAGGAGGAACCCAAATGACTGGTTTTAATTCGAAACGGATGATGGCGCTTGCTCTTGCCGGCGCTTCGATGGTTGCGATTTCGACGCCGGCGGAGGCTCAGTGGTACGGCCGTAACGCCGCCGCGGCCGCGGGCATCGGCTTCGTGGCGGGCGCGCTGATCGGTGGAGCGGTCGTAAGCCAGCAGCACGCCTATTACGGCGCCGGTTACTATTACGGTTCGCCGTATCAGCCCTACGGCTATTACGGCCCGCGGTATCGGACCTACGGTTATTACGCCCCGCGGTATCGGAATTACGGTTATTACAGCGCGCCATATCGCGCCTACGGCTATTACGGTTCGCCTTACCGGTACGATCCGGGCTTGGGTAGCGACTACAATCTTCGGTAGATGCGTGTCCCGGGGTAGCGTTGTCGTTACCTTTGTTTGCGCCAATTCTTGCGCTTTCCAATAGTTCAATTGGAAAGCGCTTAAACCTTAGTTCCTCGTACGCATGGCACTCTCAACAGCGTTAGCGTTGCATCGTCGCCGTCTTCGGCAATCGTCCTCCGGGCCACTTGGGGGCCACTTGATTGGCGAGATAGAGCGCAAATCAATGAGGAGCGATGCCAGGTGTTGATCGCACAACTGCAGGAGTCACAAAGCGCGACGGTGCCGGTTCGGGACGGAACGAGGCCACACTGCGCCTCGACGTCGATGAAGTAGCCCT
>CAVTOO010000010.1:0-44749 GCA_963736355.1 uncultured Alphaproteobacteria bacterium
GCGTGCCGCCGTCGCGGGGAACAAGAATTTCTTTCGCGATGTCGATGGCAGCACGAGCTGCCTCCTGCAATGCGTCTTGCGGAGAATTATGTTCCACACCAACGTCGTCGGTCAGGCTTTCGCCGGCTGTAATATCAAAAAAGTATCGCATAAAATTTCCTTGCCGCTCGGGAGTTGACAGTCAGTTAGGCCTGCATGATTTGAGCCAACTCTGACAGGCGGCCTGTGTTCCCGATGGTGACGACCGAGCGGCGCATTTGAATCAAACCATGCTCGCGCAGGGACTTCAACACGCGGCTGACGTGTACCGGTGTCAGTCCGGTTGCATCAGCCAGGTCGGTTTGAGTCATCGGCAGGTCGTAAGTTTCGTTTGTCACCAGACCGACAACGGATAGTCGCTGCTGCAGTTCGATAAAAAGATGCAGCAGGCGTTGTCCCGCCGGACGTCGGCCGATGTTGACGATCCAGTCTCGAAACAAAACGGCGTCGAGCAATGTCTGTCGCCACAGCGCTTCTGCAATCAGCGGGCGGGAACGCGCCAGTTGCCGGACGGCGACATGCGATACGAAGCCGATCGTGCTTGCCGATAGCGTCCTGAGTTCGTGATCCATCACCGGCAGATGCAGGCTCTGCAGGTCCGGCAGGTCGCCGGGAATATGAACGGACAGAATTTGCCGCTTGCCTTGTTCCGTGGTTTTTGCACGAACACAAAAACCCTTGATCAAAAAGCAGCAATTGAACGGCTTGTCGCCCTCGCGCGCGATCGGCGTATCGGCGTCGATCTCCCTGACGACCACGGGAAGGCGCATGACGGCCTCGATGTCGGCGTCATCCAGCTCCGTCGTATGCCGCAGCTTGCGGATCAGGAATTCGAGTTGAGACATTCAAACCTGTCACGAAAAGTGGACGTTGGAAGCAGTCTGGCTGCGACGGGGAACAAGAATTTCGCAGGGGGAGCGGTTCCATGGGCATGGGTGAACTGCGATGGAACCTTTTTGTAATCTGCAGAGCGGCGCGCATCAGCGGCGTGGGGGTGCCCTGAGGTCATTGAGGGTTTCGGTGGCGAGCATCGGCTCCTGGAGGGTGCCGCTTTTCGCGTGGCGGAGGATGGAGGCGGCGATGTGGTAGGGATCGACCTCGGGCATCTCTGCTTTCACCCGATCGAAAACGCGACCCATGATCTGAAGCTCCTCCGGGCCAAAAACGGCGTCGTTAAAGAGCTTGAAAATGTCCGCCACGCTGCGTCCCCGTCGCGATGGCCTTTGCAACCGGCTGCTGACCACGCAGCCCTTTGCTTACGCGCGCCATTCGCGGGTTCCATAACCTATGTTAAGTTGCGCAGAGGAAGCTTTGGGCACGCACCGTTGCGCGCATGGCGGCCATTGCGTTTTGCATGCCGGTTATGGCGCGCGTCAGTGTCAGAACGACCGGCTGACCGTCAGAGGCTCGCGTGATACATTCGTCTTTTGACGCCTCGTGTGACCGTCAATGGCATGGCGAGGTCATGCATACCGATTTTGCGGTTTGATACGGATCGCCTTTGCCGGCACCGGCTCATGCCGCAGATACGGCGGCTGCTCCCTGAGATACGCGTCGATCCTGGCTCGGGACAGGTCCACCGCACGTCGCGCGCCCGCCAGCTTTTGACGCAAGCTGCGACAGGTTTTCAGCAGGTAGCGCAATTCGTCACGTTGGGGGCGTTCGGCCTGACTGCGATTCTTGTTGTTGTTTGACAAGGCGTCCTCCATCGAAGGCCCAACGTGCCCCGCCTGATGAATGAAGGTTAGTCACGTCGGCATGCGGGTTGTTGGAAGTTAAACCTGCGTATTGCCAAGAAGTTCCGCGGGAACTTATTGAGGTTTCCGGCGTTTCCTGTGGTCGCATTGCGTGGAAAGTCGGGGGAACGATTGCCGTCTCACAGGGAAAATGACGAGGGGGCACGATTCCTCAAGCATACAGGCGAGATGGCTGCGCTGATTGCTGGCTTCGACTGGTCGCAATCATTGGGCCCCATCGCGCAGTGGCCCCAAAGCCTCAAAACCGCAGTCGGCATTCTCATTCATTCGCCGGTACCCATCGTGCTTCTGTGGGGCGCCGATGGCATCATGATTTACAACGATGGCTATGCCGTCTTCGCGGGCGCCCGGCATCCCGGCCTGCTCGGAAAGAAGGTCCGGGAGGGCTGGCCGGAAGTCGCCGATTTCAACGACAACGTCATGAAGGTGGGTCTGGCGGGCAAGACCCTGTCCTACGCCGATCAGGAATTGACGCTGCACCGGTCCGGGCGACCGGACACGGCTTGGCTGAATCTGGACTACTCGCCGGTGTTCGACGAAAGCGGCAAGCCGGCCGGCGTGATGGCCATCGTTATCGAGACGACCGCGCGTGTCATGGCGGAGCGTGCGGCCACCGGCGAACGGGAAAAGCTGACGCAGATGTTCCGCGAGGCGCCAAGCTTCATGGCGCTGCTGGATGGCCCGAACCACACTTTTGCTTTCACCAACGACGCCTATCAGCAGCTGATCGGACATCGGGACGTCATCGGCAAGCCGCTGGTGCAGGCCATTCCTGAAATCGAAGGCCAGGGCTTCATCGAGTTGCTCGACAAGCTTTTCAAGACCGGCGAGTTGTACAAGTTCTCATCGGTGAAAGTGAAGCTGAAGCGCGCCGGCAATGGTTCGCTGGAAGAGCGGCTGCTCGATCTTGTCTACCAGCCGATGAAAGACAAGACCGGCGCCGTCACAGGCATCTTCGCCGAGGGCATCGATGTCACCGAGGCGCGTCACGGCGAGTTTCGGCTCAAGTTTCTTGATGAGCTCGGCAGGGAAACGGCGAAGAGTCGCAGCGCCGATCAGATTCTGGCCGTCACGACTCGCATGGTGGGCGAGTATCTCGGCGTATCGAACTGCGCCTATGCCGACATGGATGACGACCAGGACGGCTTCACCATCCGCGGCGACTGGAACGATGCCGGCGCTCAGAGCATCGTCGGTCACTACAGTCTGGCCGCTTTCGGCGAGCTGGCGGTCGAGAAGCTGCGCGCCGGACAGCCGTTGGTAATCGAAGACAATCTGCGCGAGTTGCCGCCGGACGCGGCCGCCGCGTTTCACGGTATCGGCATCGCGGCCACGATCTGCATGCCGCTTGTCATGGCCGGCAGATTGACGGCATTGATGGCCATTCACGACAAGTCGCCGCGCACATGGGGCGAGCCGGAGCTGGCGCTGCTGCGGGAGGTGACGGAGCGTTCCTGGGCGCATATCGAGCGCGTCAGCGCGGAAGCCGAAATCAAGGTGCAGGATGAGCAGTTCCGCACATTGGCCGAGGCGATGCCGAACCATGTCTGGACCGCAACGCCGGATGGCAGTCTCGATTGGTTCAACGATCAGGTTCACATCTACAGCGGTGAACGTGAGGGAGACATTGATCGGCGATGGCTGGATCAAAATGGTTCATCCGGACGATGTATCAGGCGCCGCGCAGCGCTGGGGCCAGTCATTGGTGTCCGGGGAAGACTACGAAACCGAGTTTCGCCTGCGCCGTTACGACGGCGTCTATCGCTGGCATCTCGCCCGCGCGGTCGCGCTGCATGATCGCAACGGTACGATTTATCGATGGATCGGCACCAACACCGATGTCGATGATCGCAAGAATGCCGAAGGGCTTCTGGAACGGCGTCTCGCGAACAGACCGAAGAGCGCGATCGCATCTGGCGTGTCAGTCAGGACATGCTGGGCGTCGCCAATGCGCACGGCGTCTGGATCAGTATCAACCCCGCCTGGACCCGAATTCTCGGCTGGACCGATCGGGAATTTCTCGGCCGTGACAGCGAGTGGATCGAGCATCCCGAGGACAGGGAGCAGACGCGCGCGGCGATCGCGAGCCTGTTCAGCGGCGCATCCACCGTCACCTTTACAAATCGCCTGATGTCGCGGGATGGATCGTATCGCATTCTCCTGTGGTCGGTGACGCCGGTGGAAGAACTTCTGTACTGCACCGCGCGGGATATTACCGAGCAGCGCGAGCAGGAAGTTGCTCTGCGTGAGGCGGGCGAGCAGCTGCGTCAGGCTCAGAAGATGGAGGCGGTCGGACAGCTGACCGGCGGCATCGCGCACGACTTCAACAATCTGCTGCAGGGTATCGGCGGCGCCCTGGAAAGAATTCAGAAGCGTATCGAAGAAGGCCGTCTCAACGATATCGACAGGTTCATCAAGGCCGCGACGGAGTTCGACCCAGCGCGCCGCGTCGTTGACGCACCGGCTGCTGGCGTTCTCGCGACGCCAGACTCTCGATGCCAAACCCACCGACACCAATCGGCTGATCGGCGGAATGGAAGAGCTGATCCGGCGGACGATGGGGCCGCAGATCGAGGTTGAGGTCATTGGCGCTGCGGGCTTGTGGCCGACAAAAATCGATGCGCCCCAGCTTGAAAGCGCGCTTCTCAATCTGTGCATCAACGCTCGCGATGCCATGCCGGACGGTGGACGACTGACGATTGAGACCGCGAATAAGTGGCTCGATGAGCGCACGGCGCGAGAGCGCCAATTGCCGCCCGGCCAGTATATCTCGTTATGCGTCACCGATACCGGCACCGGCATGACGCCCGATGTTATTTCGCAGGCGTTCGATCCCTTCTTCACGACCAAGCCGATCGGTCAGGGGACAGGCCTGGGCTTGTCGATGATCTATGGCTTCGTCCGGCAGTCGGGCGGTCAGGTCCGCATCTACTCGGAAATCGGCAAGGGCACCACGATGTGCCTTTATCTCCCGCGATATTACGGCGAGGTGCAGGACCCATCCGAGGAAGAAAAGGATACGGTTGAGGCCGGCTTCGGCGAAACCGTTCTTGTCGTGGACGACGAGGCCATGGTGCGCATGCTGGTCGTCGAAATTCTGACCGAGCAGCACTACAATATTCTCGAGGCCAGGGACGCACCGAGTGCGCTGGCGATTCTGGAGAGCGACAAGCGCATTGATCTCTTGGTCACGGATGTCGGGCTGCCGGGCGGCTTGAACGGGCGGCAGATCGCGGATCGCGCACGATTGCTGCGCAAGGACCTCAAGGTGCTGTTCATCACCGGCTATGCGGAGAATGCCGCGCTTTCAAACCATCTCGATCCCGGCATGGCCGTGCTCGCCAAGCCGTTCGCGATGTCGGCCCTGGCCAACAAGGTTCGCGAGATCATCGAGGCGAAGTAAGCGCTGCGGCGCGCTCTTCTTCGGTATTCTGAATTTCGTGAAACGCGTCAGGGACAGAGATGCCGGAATCCATTGCGGCCCATATAAGTGCCGGATGAACGGTCATACGAGTAGTGGCGCCACGTACACTCTCGATCATTCCGGATTGCCCGCGTCTGCGAGTTGGAAAGCGGTGCTACGCGGATTTCACTTGGAGCGAGGCCGCCAGACACGGAAGCCGCCGGCTTGCGGGCGCGACGGCGATCCCAGTGTCGTTGATGGCGGGGGCGGTGTTTCACCTGCACGCCGCTCTCATGCATGGTTGCGTACCGGCTCCAATCCGGCTTCGCGGGTGCCGCCGAGGCTGTCGTGCACGTCATTCCGACGAGCATCGCACCGATCATCAGGGCTGAGACCTTCATGGACGTACTCCCGATTGCGTCGCGGAATTAACGCTTGCCGACGGGTTTCGATCCAGCCTTAATCTACCGGAATTGAGTTCAGCCTACAGCGTCCGGCTGACCGTCAACGGTGCCGCATGACGCTGTCCAGCAGCCGAATGATAGCCGCCCGCGGTGTAGGTCTGCGGCGCGCTCTTCTTCTGCATCTCGCTGTTGACCCCGCGCACGATGCCCTCGGACACCGCATGCGCGGTCGCAAGCACCGTGAGATTGATCTGCAGGATCGCGCGGAACTGCTCGTGGTGCCGGCGCAGCGTCTTGAGGATCTCCGGCGTCGATTTGGTCATATAGGGTTGATTGGCGCGCAGATCGCCGATGGCGCGGGAATAGGCCTGCGACAGCTCCGTCTTGTGCGGTTCGAGCTCCATCGCCTGTGTCACCTTGCCCTTGCGGACCAGCGCGGTTTCATCCTCGACGATCTGCAGAAGCGCGTTCATCGCGTCGATCAGCCGGTTGGCGACCTGCGTCGCCTGGATCGGCGTGGTCACAGCCGGGGCGGGGTTGCGCGGGGAGGCGTTGGATGCGGTCATGATGAAGTTTCCCGTAGCGTTTTCGAGCGAAGAACTAACCGGCCTTGGCGGCCTGCTGCATGATCAGCGTCCGGAACACATCGTTGGACACGCCGACGCCGCCTGATTTCGAGAAGGTCTTGGCGTATTCGTCGGCCAGCATCGAGCGCCACACGCCGGTGCCCGGCGTCGAGCCGAACGGGCCTTCGCCCTCGAGCCCGGTGAGCATCTGCTGGAACATCGAGTTGAGGAACGTCCCCTCGAATTCCTGCGCATTGGCCTTGGCCTTGTCGCGCGCCTGCGGAGAAACCTTCTTCAGCGCGTCGAGGAGCGCGTTGTCGATGCGTCCGTTGATCGTCGGCAGTGCGGTCGGTGCGCTCATCACATCACCTCGATGTCGGCCTGGATGGCGCCGGCGGCCTTGATCGCCTGAAGAATGGAGATCATGTCGCGCGGCCCGATGCCGAGTGAGTTCAGTCCGTCGACCAGTTCCTGAAGCGAGACGCCGGCCTTGACGACGGCGAGCTGTTTGCCGTCCTCCTCGCACGCCGACGCGGGTGCGCGGCACCACCACCGTCTCGCCGCGCGACAGCGGCGCGGGCTGGCTGACTTGCGGCGCTTCCGAGATCGTCACCGTGAGATTGCCTTGCGCGACCGCGACCGTCGCCACGCGCACGTCGCGGCCCATCACGATGATGCCGGAGCGCTCGTCGATGATGATCTTGGCGGCGAGATCCGGCTCGACCTGCAGCTGTTCGATCTCGGTCAGCATCGCCACGACATTGGCGCGGAAATCCTTGGGGATGGTCAGCTGAACCGTCGAGGGGTCCATCGGCTCGGCGACGCGGCCGCCGAGGAAGTCATTCACCGCTTCGGCGATGCGCTTGGCGGTGGTGAAATCCGGGTTGCGCAGGGCGATGCGCATCACCGGCATGCGGTTCAGCGCGAATTCGATTTCGCGTTCGACGATGGCGCCGTTGGCGATGCGTCCGACGGTCGGCACGCCGCGCGTGATCTTGGCGGCGTCGCCCTCGGCCTGGAAGCCGCCGATGGCGAGCGAGCCCTGCGCCACCGCGTAGACATTGCCGTCGGCGCCGAGCAGCGGGGTGACGAGCAGGGTGCCGCCCTGCAGGTTCTTGGAATCGCCGAGCGCGGAGACCGTGACGTCGATGCGGGTGCCCTGCGTCGAGAAGGCGGGCAGGTTGGCCGTCACCATGACGGCGGCGATATTGCCGGTGCGGATCGAGGCGCCGCGGATGTTGACGCCGAGGCGCTCCAGCATCGCCTGCAGCGACTGCTTGGTGAAGGGGATGTTGTTGAGGGTGTCGCCGGTGCCGTTGAGGCCGACGACCAGACCGTAGCCGATCAGCTGGTTCTGGCGCACGCCCTCGAAGCTGGCGAGGTCCTTGATGCGCGAGGTGGCCTGCGCCACCGGCGCCAGCGCGAGCGTCCCGACGATCAGGGCGATGGCCGCGATGGCGGCTGCAATGGTTCGTTTCATCATGCCGTGCTCCCACACGTCGTCTGCGGGCGTCGGGCGGGCCATCTCGCTCTGGCCGGATCCGTCGCCGCTGTCGGCCGCTGCTGCATGCTCCCCATGCGGCTTGGCCATCTTCAGCTTTGCGAAACCCGTGCCAGATCGTCTTTTCTTTTAAGGCATTGAAAAATATGTATATTTTTATGGAACCGTTTTGCGGGATGTTACCAAAAAGCGCCCATATTTGCCGGACCGGCAATTCTTGCCGCGTTAACGGCCGGTTAACCATAAACGGCGAGGTTTCGTTAAGGAGACGTCGATGCGAATCTATGGACCCAACGGAACCGCCGGTGCCGGCCCCTCAGGACCCGCACGCCGCGCCAATTCCACGGCTTTTTCGCTGCCGGACTCAGGTTCGGCCAGCGATACCAAGTCAGCGTCCGCCCCCCGGGGCGTCGCCGGAATCGATGCGCTCATGGCGCTCCAGGGTGTCGAAGACGTCACTGAACGCCGCAAAAGGGCGATCAGCCGCGGCCGGTCCGCGCTCGACGTCCTCGACGAGCTCAAGATCGGCCTTTTGGTCGGTTCTCTGGATCAAACCATGGTCCAGCGCCTCCGAAATGCCGCCGCCGAGCTCAAATCGGTCAGCGGGGAGGCCGGTCTCGATCAGGTTTTGGCCGAAATCGAGCTGCGGGTGGAGGTCGAACTCGCCAAGGTTGCCGCAGCCTGATTTACCGCTCCGCGCCAGTTATACCGCCAAAAGGGGATTTTCCTCGGCGCGATATTGTTTGTCACACCCCGCCATTATATAAGCGCCGCGCAATTGGGGGCGGCCCCGCTGGACTTGTGCGGACCCGTTAATGGCTTTGGACAAGACGAAAACTTACAAGCCGACCGAAAAAGAGCCCTTCATGAGTGAGCGGCAGCGCGAGTATTTTCGCGTCAAGCTCCTCACCTGGAAGGACGACATCCTGAAGGAAGCGAAATCCACGCTTCAGCAGCTTCAGGACGAAAACGTCAATCATCCGGACCTCGCAGATCGTGCGTCATCGGAGACCGATCGGGCGATTGAACTTCGCGCGCGCGATCGTCAGCGCAAGCTGATCTCCAAGATCGACGAGGCGCTGGCGCGGATCGAAGACGGCACCTACGGTTATTGCGAGGAGACCGGCGAGCCGATCTCGCTGAAGCGCCTTGAGGCGCGGCCGATCGCGACATTGTCGGTCGAGGCGCAGGAGCGCCACGAGAAGCGCGAAAAAGTCTATCGCGACGAATAACACCAGATCCTTCGAGCTATACCGGACATGACACGACCTCCGACAGGGGAGCTGTCGGAGGTCGTGTCGCGTCGCCGTGAAGCGGTCTTAAGCCCGCAAACGGCGTGGGAGCTGAAGATGCCGCGAGCTAGAACGGCAGGACGATGTCGAGCACCTGCTGTCCGTAACGCGGCTGCTGGACGTCGGTGATCTGGCCGCGGCCGCCATAGGCGATGCGCGCTTGCGCGATCTTGGTGGACTCGATGGTGTTGTCGCTCTCGATGTCTTCCGGACGCACGATGCCGGCGACGATCAATTCGCGAACCTCGAAATTGACGCGAACTTCCTGGCGGCCCTCGATGACGAGATTGCCGTTGGGCAGAACCTGCGTCACGACGCCGGCGACGCTGGTCTGCAGCGCTTCCGAGCGATTGACCGAGCCCTTGCCTTCGCTCGAAGCCGATAAATCGGCGGTGAGCAGGCGTCCGGGGATCGCGACCCCGGTCAACGGCAGCTTCTTTTTGCCGAAGAAATCATCGACGCCGGAATCTTCCTTGTTTTCGCGGCTGCGTTTGGTCTCGTTGTCGATAGCCGCCCGGTCGGTGAAGTTGACCTTCACCGTCAGGATGTCGCCGACTTGATGCGCGCGCTGATCCTTGAAGAAGGCACGCGAGCCGTTTCGCCACAGCGAGTTGGGATTGTACGACGCCATCTGCGGCGCGGGCATCGGCATCTGGACCGGCTTGTAGCCGGCCGCTGCCGTCGGATTGTCGATCGACGACAAGGGCGGCTGCTCGCCGATGTTTTTAATTCTGTCGAGCGAAGAACATCCGCCTGCGAATCCGGCCAGTGTCAGCGCCGCCGCGAGTGCCAGATGGCGTGGCAGACGATTTTCTGAACGTGACGTCATGTTGCGTGGCATGCGACTTACTCAACGTTGCGGCGCGAAGCCGTGGGCTGAACGGGGAGGGATGCGGTGGTCAAGCGTGAGGTCGGCGACGAGACGCGCACCTGACCCGGGCCGATCACAGTGCCCTGGATCACGCGCTTGGATTGAAGGTTCATGACGCTGATGAGGTCACCGGCAGAACCGGATTCAGCCGCCTTGCCGGCAATCGTCAGATGCACGCCCGGTGTGTTGAACACGAGCGTCACGTTCTGGTCGCGCTGCACGAGTTCGGGCTTGATGAGATCGGCGGCGCGCAGCAGCTGGCCGTTGCGCATCGGACGCTTCGCCGCAAGACCAATCACCTCGCCCGCCAAAGCCACATCGCCCTGCACGTCGGATTTCGGACGGCGCTCCACCGTAATGTCGGTTGCCTTGATCACTTCGCTGCGTTCGAGCGAGCGCGTCAGCACGGCCGTCTCGACGGTCTCGATGGCCGTGCCGGTATAGCGCAGGCGCATCGGTGTCGCGCTCTCGCCTGCGATCTCCAGTGTGACATCGAAGCGGCGGGAGATCTGGTTGTAACGAGCGCTGGCAACTTCGATGGCGCCGGTTTTCGCTGGATTGAGCTGCAGTGTCGGGATGTCACGGTCGAATGTGATGCCGATATCTGCGGCATTGCCAAGCCCGTTGCGGTTGGCGAGCGCGCGCGCAATCCGGTCACGAATCTCCGGCGCGGCGATTGGGCGGGATGCGCGGGACACTTCGACTTCGCGGATGTCCTGCGTATCGACGCCGATCACGTGATGATTGCGCAGCGCCGCGATGATTTGAGACGCCTGAAGGATGCCGACCGTACCGGGATCGGGCGCACGAAACAGAGGAATTTGCGCCGCTTCGCCGGCGTTGCTGACGAAATCGCCGACGCGCACGATGTCGTCGGACACCGTCACGCTGGAGCGCAGCACCGGGAACGTCGGCGCATTGCTGTTTTGAGCGATGGTCTGCGCCGGCAGCGCGACCAGGAACGCGGCGATCAGTGCGAACCGTGTCATCATGGCAGCGACCCCTTAGCGGAACATGTTGGAGGTGGATTGCATCATCTGATCGGCCGCGCTGATGACCTTGGCGTTCATCTCGTAGGCGCGCTGGGCGGCGATCAGATCTGAAATCTCGGAGACGGCTTCGACGTTGGCCTGTTCCAGATTGCCTTGCATCAGATCGCCGTAGCCGGCCGCGTTGGGCACGCCGTTCTGCGCATTGCCGGAGGCCGGCGTTTCCAGGAACATGTTGTCGCCGATCGCCTGCAGACCGGATTTGTTGACGAACAGCGACAGCTCGATCTGTCCGACCTGCGTCGATGTGTTGGTGCCGGCTGGCGTCACCGAAACCTGACCCTGCGCATTGATCGCAATGCCCGTTGAGTTCGGCGGGATGGTTATGCCCGGCTGCACCACATAGCCCTGCACCGTGACCAGGCGTCCCTGTGCGTCCATTTCGAACGAGCCGTCGCGCGTATAGGCGGTGCGGCCGTCCGGCATCTGGATTCGGAAGAAGCCTTCGCCGCGCACGGCAACGTCGAGCGACTTCTGTGTCGGCAGCAGGCTGCCTTGCGTCATGACGCGCGGCGTTCCGGCCGTTCGCACACCGGAGCCAAGCTCGACGCCGACCGGCACCACCGTGCCCTGATCGGAGGATTGCGCGCCGACGCGCTTAACCTGTTCGTACAGCAGATCCTGGAATTCCGCGCGCTGGCGCTTGTAGCCAGTCGTGCGCATGTTGGCGATGTTGTTGGAGATGACCTGAACATTGAGTTCCTGGGCCATCATGCCGGTTGCGGCGGTGTGAAGTGCACGCATGGGTGTCTCTCAATCTATCAAGCAGGGACGTCCGCCAGCCGCTCGATCGCGGTCCGACGAAGGTCGCCTTGTTGTTGAAGCATCGATGAAACGCTTTGATAGGTCCGCATGACTTCGATCATGCGGCCCATTTCCACGACGGCGTTGACGTTGGATTTCTCGATCACGCCCTGACGCAATCCGGCGAGAGGGGCGGGCTGCGGGGCGACGCCGTCCGGCGCGGAGTACAGGCTCGCACCCTGCTTCTTCAGCCTTGCCGCGGCCTCGAAGGAAACGAGGCGGATCTTTCCGCGCGTGGCTTCGGTCTGAGCGTTTTCCCCTTCGCGCACCGTCACCGAACCGTCGCGGGCGATGTTGATCGCCTGATCCTGCGGTTGAAACGTGATCGGGCCGCTCTCGCCGATGACTGCATAGCCATCATTGGTGACGAGTTGGCCCTGAGGGTTGATCTTGAGACCGCCGTTTCGGGTGTAGCGTTCACCGTTCTGCGTCTGCACGACGAGGAACGCATCGCCGTCGATGGCGACGTCGAGCGGATTGCCGGTCTGCTCAATCGGTCCCTTGCTGAAGTCGTGATAGGTGGCGCGGTCCTGCACGAAGCTGACGAGGCGGTCGCGGCCCTGAAAATCATTGGTGCGGGCCTCCGGCATGAGGAATTCCTCAAACAGAGGCTTGTCGGCCTTGAAACCGGTCGTGTTCATGTTCGCGACGTTGTTGGCGATGACCGCCATCTGGCGTTCAAGAGCAACCTGTCGCGACAGTCCGACGAGATACGGGTTCTCCATCGGTGATCTCCCCTGAATGAACGGAACCGGGCTTCCCAGGGCCTTGAGGTTTCGTTCGGCGAGCGCCCACTCTCCCAAGCGGGTGGCTCGCAGAGATCTCAGCGAGAACCGTGCCAAGTAGGAAAAATTAGTTATTTCAAATGGTTGGCAATTTTCAGGTCGCATTTTCGACCCGGCAATTAACGCGCGTTGACCATATTGCCCGGCAAATTTTTCCTAGGTCCGGCCGAAATAAAGGAACCGTTAACCATTCAAACCTAGCGTCGCCTTGAGGACGCAGATGCGTCGGCGGCTTTGTTTTGCGTGGGTACCGTCAGGCGACGTCCAGGATATTCGGACCGGCGGGGCTAGTGATGGCTGACGAAGAAGACGTAGCAGCCGAAGGCGCTGCCGAAGGGGGCGAAGCTGCCCCGGCAAAAAGCAAAAAGAAGCTCATCATCATGGTGGCCGCGGCGCTCCTCGTGCTCGGCGGCGGTGGCGGTGGCGGATATTTCTTCTTCTTCGCCAAAGGCAAGGACAAGCACGCCGAAGCGCCTCCGCCGGCCAAGCCGCCGGTCTTCATGGAAGTGCCGGAGGTGCTGGTCAATCTTTCGCAGGCGCCCGGCGAACGCACTCAATACGTCAAGGCGCGAGTCGTTCTCGAGGTGAAAGAGCAGCCGATCGTTATTCAGATCCAGCCGCTGATGCCGCGTGTGACGGACACCTTCCAGACCTATATGCGCGAATTGCGTCCGGCGGATCTTGCCGGGTCCGCGGGACTCTATCGATTGCGCGAGGAACTGACGCGCCGCGTCAACGCTGCGATTGCGCCTCATCAGGTCAACGCCGTTCTGTTTCGGGAAGTCGTAGTGCAGTGATTGGGCGGGGACATGGCCAACGAAACTGAAAACAACGATCCATCCGTCACCGGAGCAGGGGCGTCGACTGAGGCGCCGGCTGCGGCGACCGGTTCGGCTGACCCGATGGCCGAGCAGTGGGCGGCGATGGTCGAGGATGGCAGTCGCTATCTGTCTTCGGCCAAGGGCGGCGCGGAACGTGTTCTCACGCAGGAAGAAATCGACAATCTGCTCGGCTTCAGCCTGGCCGAGGTCAATCTCGACAATAACTCCGGCATCCGCGCGATCATCAACTCGGCGATGGTCTCCTACGAGCGCTTGCCGATGCTGGAAGTCGTGTTCGACCGTCTCGTGCGGTTGATGACGACGAGCCTGCGCAATTTCACATCCGACAACGTCGAAGTGTCGCTTGATCGCATCACCTCGGCGCGCTTCGGCGACTATCTCAACTCGATCCCGTTGCCGGCGATCCTCTCCGTCTTCAAGGCAGAGGAGTGGGACAATTTCGGCCTCGTGACGGTCGATTCCAGTCTGATCTATTCGATCATCGACGTGCTGCTCGGCGGCCGGCGCGGCCAGACCGCGATCCGTATCGAGGGCCGGCCCTACACCACGATCGAGACCAATCTCGTCAAGCGTCTCGTCGAAGTCATCCTGGCGGATGCCGAGCAGGCCTTCAAACCGTTGTCGCCTGTAAGCTTCACCATCGATCGGCTTGAGACCAACCCGCGTTTCGCCGCGATCACGCGCCCCGCCAATGCCGCGATCCTGGTGCGCCTGCGCATCGACATGGAAGACCGCGGCGGCAATGTCGAGCTGCTGCTGCCCTATGCGACCATCGAGCCGATCCGCGATGTGCTTCTGCAGATGTTCATGGGCGAGAAATTCGGCCGTGACCCGATCTGGGAAGGCCATCTCGCAACTGAAATCGGCGCTGCGCAGATCGGCGTCGATGCGGTGCTGTACGAGGCCGAATTCCGTTGCGCCGGCTGATGGAACTGAGGGTCGGCGACACGTTGCCGCTCGACGTGCGTCCCGACGCTCTGGTCGCGGTGCGCTGCGGCGATGTCACCTTGACCGAAGGTCGCATGGGCCGCGTCGGGGATCGCGTCGCGATCCGCGTCATGAAGCCGTTGCGCAAGCCGCGCACCACGCTTGCGATGTTCGAGAAGGCCGACGAGACAAGCAAAATGATGGAGGCGTCGTGAGTAATTTCTTTGGGATGATCATCGAGAGCCTGGTCGCGGTGCTGCTGATCCTCACGATCTGCTACTGCATGCTGCTCAACAAGCGCCTGAAGCACCTGCGCTCCGACGAGCACTCGCTCAAGGCGATGATTTCCGAATTGATCACAGCGACCGAAATCGCCGAGCGTGCCATTGGCGGGTTGAAGGCGACTGTGCGCGACTGCGACGCCAATCTTGGCGGACAGTTGTCGATGGCCGGCGAATTATGCGAGCGCCTCAAAGCGCAGACCGAGCAGGGCGAAAGCGTGCTCACGCGCATTTCGCGCATCACCGCGGCCGCAAGGCCGCGCGCCGAAGTCGTGCCAGCGCCCGCTCCGGAACTGGACGTTCACTCCGTTCTTGCAGCCGCGCAGGCGTTCGATGAACGCGCGCGCAACCGGATCATTGGCCAGGCTGCATGAACGCGTTGCGCAACATCCGAATTATTCCGGTGGTACTTGCCGCCGCTTTGGGCCTTGCGCTGCTCAAAATCTCCGGCCTTCTGATCGATGGCGGCTATATCCTCAAGCAGGAAGCCGCCACAGAGGCGCCGATGTCCTGGGCGCAGCGCACGTTCAATTTTCCGGGCGCCGCCGGCCGCAGTGACTCGCCGGAAGTGACCGGCACGGTCGCGGAGAAGCCAAAAGAGACCAAGAAGGAAGAGGTCAAGCAGCCGCTCGAAGGCACGCCAGTGCAGATGGATGCGGGCCCGCAGCCGGTTCTGCCGGCGGAGCGCGCGCTCCTCGAACGCCTGCAGGCGCGCCGTCAGGAACTCGATGCGCGTTCCCGTGAACTCGAAATCCGCGAAAATCTTCTGAAGGCCACCGAAAAGCGGATCGAGGCGAAATCCGAAGATCTGAAGTCGATCGAGCAAAAGAACGTCGATGCCGGACAGCGTCGCGAAGAAGCTCAAAACGCCCGCGTCAAAGGTCTCGTCACGATGTACGAGAACATGAAGCCGCGCGACGCCGCCAAGATTTTCGACCGCCTCGAAATGTCGGTCCTTTATGAAATTTCATCACAGATCAAGCCGGCCAAGATGGCCGACATCCTCGCACAGATGCAGCCGGAGGCGGCCGAAAAGCTCACGGTCGAACTGGCGCGACGCGGCGCGGATAGGGGAGCGGTCGCCGAGCTTCCAAAGATCGAGGGAAAACCACCGGCGCGCTAACGCCGGTCAAGCAGGGCAATGAGATTGGCCATGACGTCGAACGATCGGCGAGTAGGGGCGGCGGCGATTGGCCGCGTGCTTCTGCTTGCGTTCGCCGTCCCGTTTCTTGCGTCCGTCGTCGTCAGTGCGGCATGGGCCGAAGACGGCGTGAAGGGCACCGCGACGCTGAGCAAGCGCGACAACTTCGCGCGCCTGATCATCAAGACGAATGAACTGGTCGCCCCCGAAGTGACGCTGGCGGGGCCGGTGCTGATTGTCAGGTTCAAGAAGCCGGTCGATATTTCCGTCAGCAAGCTCGCCGAAGGCATGACGGAATACATTTCCGTCGTGAGGCGCGATCCAGACGGCACCGCGATCCGTTTCGCGCTCAATCAGAAGATCTCCGTCAACACCATGATGGCCGGCGAGCAATTGTTCGTCGACATGCTGCCGGCGAGCTGGCGCGGCATGCCGCCGCCTCTGCCGCAGGAGGTTGTGCAGGAACTGGCGGATCGTGCGCGCGCCGCCGAACAGCTCCTCATCAAGCAACGTGCGGCGGAGCAGTTCACGCAGCGCCCGCCGATCCGCGTCCGCGCGTCGGTGCAGCCGACCTTTGTCAGGCTCTCCGTCGATCTTCCCGACGGTGTGGATGCGACCTCCGATCTGGCGCCGGGGCAGTTGCGATTGTCGTTCAGCAGCGCGCTCAGCTTCGATCTTGCCGACGCAAAGATTGTGTCGCCACCGCAGATCGTGTCGATCAGCCAGCGCAACGATGCTGTCAGTTCAGCGATCGACATCGCCTACAAGGATACGCTCGAGGTCAAATCGTTCCGCGACGGCAAGACATTCACCGTCGATATCAGCACGGGCGACGCACCGCCGTCGCCCGACACGCCGCGCATGTTGCGGCCCGCGGCCGAAACTCCGCCGGCGGCAACGCCGGCGCCGGCCGCGTCCGCGCCGCCGCCGGCCGTGCCGCATGCGGAAGCGCCGCAGGTCGCTGCTCAAGCACCTGCGATCGACACCAAGCAACCGCCGGCCGAGGTGACGGCCGACGCGCAGCCTGTACCGGAGGTTCAGGCGGTCGATCCAAACCGCAAACGGGTTGAATTGAACAATCCCGCAAGCGCGGTTATTGCCGCGACGCGGCCAACCGACGCGCCGCCGCCGCCGCCGCCGACTGTGGCGGCCGCGTCTCCGGGACAATCGGAAGCGGCGCGGGCCCAAGGTATCATTCTGATGGATGCGCGGCGGGCCACCGACGGCTTGCGCATGACCTTCCCGTTTGACGCGCCCGTGAGTGCGGCCATGTTCCGCCGTGCCGATACGATCTGGCTGGTCCTGGATACGACCATGCCGATCAACATGGACGCGCTCAACGGCGTCAATGGATCGCCGATCCGTGAGCGCTCGCTCACGCCGACGCGCGACGGCACCGTGATCCGGTTGAAGCTCGACCGGCCGCAACTGGTCAGCCTGACCACCGACGAAAAGTCATGGATCGTGACCGTCTCCGATACCGCGCAGATGCCGACGCCCTTGACGCTTCTGCGCGAGAACACCGGAACGCCGAAATCCGGCATCGCCATCGCGCTCGACAATCCCGGCCGCATTCACAAAATCTCAGATCCGGATGCGGGCGATAATTTCATCGTGGTGACGACCACCGCGCCCAATCGTGCCTTCCTCAAGCGCCAGGATTTCGTCGAACTGCGCGTGCTCGATTCCCTCCACGGTGTCGTGATCCAGCCGCTGGCCGACGACATCACGGCGTCGATCGTGTCGGGCATGGTTCACATCACACGCCCGTCGGGCCTGATGGTCTCTGAAGCCGAAATCGGCACCGACCGTCGTCTGTCAGGCATCCGGCCGATCTTCGACCCGATCACGTGGCGCGGCTATCAGCAGGGGCGCTTCGACGAGCGGCTCAATGCCCTGGTTCAGACGGCTGCCGCCGCAACGCCTGAGAACCGCATGTCGGCGCGTCTGGAGGTTGCGCGGTTCTATATGGCGCGCGGGTTCTATGCCGAAGCCAAGGGCGTGATGGAGGTGGCGGCCGTGGACATAAAAAACGACATGCCCGATCCGGTCATGATCGTCACCCAGGCTGTCGCATCCATTCTGTCCGGACGCGCCGACGAAGGTCTCAAGCTGCTCGACAATCCCATCCTCGGTACCGGTCACGATTCCGAAATGTGGCGCGGCCTCGGCCACGCCGCCGAAGAACGATGGCCGGTGGCGCGCGAGAAGTTCAAGAACGCCGAGGCGGCGGTGGCCCTGCTGCCCATGGAGTTGCAGCGCGCCGTTCTGATCGCATCTGTCAATGCCGCGCTGGCGACGCGCGACTATAGCGGCGCCGCAGAAAGGCTGAACGAGCTGAACGTCATCGGTGTGCCGCCGGAGCTGGCGCCGGCCGTCGCCGTATTGACGGGCCAGTTGTCCGAGGCGCTCGGTCGCGAGACCGATGCGCTGGCAAGCTACGCCGAGGCGGTTCAATCCAGCGATCGGGCGGCCGCGGCGGAGGGAACGCTGCGCGAGATATCGCTGCGCCAGCGCCGCAACGAAATCGACGTCGAGGAATTGCTGTCGCGGCTCGAAACCTTGTCGATCACATGGCGCGGCAATCGCATCGAGATCGAGACGCTTCGCATTCTCACGCGGCAATATGCCGAGTTGAAGCGCTATCGGGACGTTTTCCTGGCCTCGCGCGCCGCCACACGGCAACGGCCCAACGATGAACTGTCGCGGCAGATGCAGGACGATGTCGCCGCGCTGTTTCTCGATATCTTCACCGGGCCCAAGGGCGACGACATTTCGCCCATCGACGTGCTCTCGATGTTCTACGAGTTTCGCGAGCTGACGCCGATCGGCCGGCGCGGCGACGAGCTGATCCGCAAACTGTCCGACCGGCTGGTCGGTGTCGATCTGCTCGATCAGGCCAGCGAACTTCTGCAGTATCAGATCGACCACCGGCTTGAGGGGTCTGCGCGTGCGCAGGTCGCCGCGCGCCTGGCGATGATCTATCTCATGAACCACAAGCCCGAGCGCGCCATTGCCGCCTTGCGCGGCTCGCGCATCAACGACCTTGCCGGCGAATTGCGGTTGCAGCGCCTGCTGCTGGAAGCGCGCGCGCAAAGCGATGTCGGCCGTCACGATCTCGCGCTCGACATCATCGCCAATATCAGCGGGCGCGAAGCGGTGCGGCTGCGGTCGGATATCTATTGGGCGGCGCGTCGGTGGCGCGAGGCAGCCGAACAGATCGAAGTGCTCTATGGCGAGCGCTGGCGCGAATTCCAGCCGCTGAACTCAAGCGAGAAGTCCGACATCCTGCGCGCGGCCGTCGGTTACGCGCTCTCCGACGACATGCTCGGCTCAAGCCGGTTGCGCGAGAAGTATGCCGGGAAGTTCGACTCCGGGGCGGAGCGCACGATGTTCGAGATCGCGGTGAAGCCTGGCGGCGGCAACAGCGCCGAAGTCGCCCAACTCGCCAAGATTGCCGCTTCGATCGATACGCTGGACGGCTTCCTGCGCGAGATCCGGGCGCGTTTCTCCGACAATGCGACACGCGCATCGCGGCCGCCGCCCGATCCGCTGACCACCGGTTCGCTGCCCGCCATCCTGAATGTACGCAAAGGCGCGGGGCACTAAACCCGCCGTCGATCAGGGCGACGCGGGCGCTACGTGCCGCTGTAACTTTGCACGAGGCTGCCGGCGACCAGCGTCCAGCCATCGACCAGCACAAAGAAAATCAGCTTGAACGGCAGCGAGACGACGACCGGTGGCAGCATCATCATGCCCATCGACATCAAGACCGAGGCGACGACGAGGTCGATGATGAGAAACGGCAGGAACAGGAGAAAGCCGATCTCGAAGGCGCGCTTCAGTTCCGAGATCATGAAGGCGGGAACGAGGATGCGCAGCGACATCTGCTCCGGCGTCGCCGCCGGCGGCTCCTTCGCCAGATCCATGAAGAGCTGCAGGTCTTTCTCCCGCACATTCTGCTGCATGAAGCCGCGCAGCGGCGCGACGCCGCGTTCAAGCGCCTGCTCGACGGTGATCTGGTTGGCGATCAGGGGGCGGATGCCGTCGTCGTAGGATCGCTGCAGAACCGGTCCCATCACGAACGCCGTCAGGAACAGCGCCAGCGCCATGATGACTGCGTTGGGCGGTGCGGTGGCGGTGCCGAGCGCGGTCCGCAGCAGCGACAGCACGACGACGATGCGCGTGAACGACGTCATCATGATGAGGACGGAAGGCGCGACGGACAGGATCGTCAGCAGCGCGATGAGCTGAATCGCGCGTTCGGTGACGCCGCCCTGACCGAGATTGATGCTGATGTCCTGCGCAGCCGCAGGCGCCGCCATCACGAAGAGGGCGGCAAGCCCCGAGAGCGAGTGTGCGTCGTGCGGCTGCGGCAGATCTCACGAGGGAGTCTTTGGACGGCCCAACAAACTCGCCATCTCGGCTTCAAGCGATTCAAATCCGGTCGCGGGCTTTGCGTCGTCCGCGGGCGCGGTGGCGGGCGGATCGACCGTCACCTCGGGCGCGGCAGCCGCGGGGCGTGCGGGCGCGACGTCTGGCGCGACCGGCGGCGCACCGACACGATCGATCTTGCTCGGCATGATCGGCGGCGTCTCGGCGCGCTGCGGCGCCGCGCCGGGCGCGCGCAAGGCGGCTTCAAGCCGCTGCGCCATCTCGGCGAGATTTTTGTCGGCCTGTGACATTGCATCGGCTGCGGGCGAGGCAATCGGCGGCGCTTCGGCGCGTGGCGGCTGCGGCGGGCGAACAGGCGGCGCCGGCATCGGCGGAGCGGCGGGCTTCTCGGCGCGGCGCATCGGTGGCGGTTCGACACGCGGCGCCTGCTGCGGCGGACGCGTCATCGATTCCGGCGCAAAGCCGGTGATCGGATCGGGACGGCGCTCGGGCATCGGCGGTGCCATCGGCATGGCCGGCGGCGTCGGCATCGGCGGCATCGGCATGGTCGGGGGGCGACGCTCGTCTGAGCCGAGCGGCGAGCGCTGCGGGCGCGGCGGCGGCTCGGGCATCGGTTCGGCATGCGTCTCCGGCTCGATCCACGCCTGATCCGGCGCAGGCTGGCGCGGCGCTTCGCGGCCCTGCGTGGCGGCGCGCGCGATATTGGCCTCTACGACGAAGTCCGTCGGGCCGCCGATCATCAGAAGATGTTCGACATTGTCGCGACGGACCAGAACGAGCAGACGGCGATTGTCGACCTTCGTCGCGTCGATCACCGCAAGGCGCGGGACGCGCCCGCGTCCGCTCGACGTGCCGACGCGGCTCGCAGCAAAGCGCCTGAGCGCCCACGCAAGCAGGCCCATCAGCGCCAGCACGATGACGATGGCGAAAAAGAACTTCAGAAAGGTATCCGACATTTGGCAGTCCCCGCCGGCGATTCGCCGTCAACTTAGAACATCATCTCGAAAGGTGGGAGCCGGTTTTCGTGAACGATCACAGTCATCCAGAAGCCATCCGACGCAGGGCGTGAGCCTTTGCCGTGCGGCAATCCCGATCAGGTCGGCGCCATCCGGCGTCCGGCAGGGTGCATTGTCTGCTTTATGCCAGCGATAACCGATGGCACGCGACTGCGCCCGCATCCCGATAGTTTGGCCTGTGATCACAAGCCGAATCCGGTCAAACCCCCGTTTTTCCAACCACTTAAGTGATAAGGGGACCATCGTGGCCAAATTGAGCCGACGCCGGAATTAACCCGTTATTAACCATGGAGGCGGCAAATTCTGCCTAGCGGGCGACTCCAGACCCGTGCGGAGGCTGCCATGGCGATTTCAGACCTGCCGATCCTGTCGGCGCTTCGCACCAAGATGCAATGGCATCAGGAGCGTCAGCGCGTTCTGGCGGAGAATGTGTCCAATGCCGACACGCCGCGATTCAAACCGCGCGACCTGGCTCCGCCGAAATTCGAAGCGGCGCAGAACGGCAGCGTGGGGCTGGCGCGCACCAACGTCGCGCATCTGACGATCTCGGGAGGTTCGGCGCAGTTTCAGCAGTCGCGCGAAGGCGCGCATGAAATCCGCCCGGCCGGCAACGCCGTCAATCTCGAAGACGAGATGCTGAAGGTCGCCGCCAATCAGATGGACTACCAGGCCGCCACGACGCTCTACAGCCGCAGCCTCGGCCTGCTCAAGACCGCCATCGGCAAACGCTGAGCATGATCCCGAAAAGTGGGAACCGGTTTTCGGACAAGATCATGATCAAGCAAAGAAGTTAGGAGGGCATCGTGGATTTTCTCAAATCAATGGCCATTGCCGCCTCGGGGCTTCGGGCGCAGGCCGGACGCATGCGCGTCATCTCGGAAAACATCGCCAACGCCGACTCGACCTCGATGCGTCCCGGCGGCGATCCCTATCGCCGCAAGGTGCCGACCTTCGCCTCCGAACTCGATCGCACGCTCGATGCGCGGGTCGTCTCGTTGGGTCGCATTCGCCCGGACAGTACCGATTTTCGCATTCGGCATGAGCCCGGCCATCCTGCGGCCGACGCCGCCGGCAATGTGAAATATCCCAACGTCAATTCCATTGTTGAGATGACCGACATGCGTGAGGCGCAGCGATCCTACGAAGCCAATATCAACCTGATCAGTGCAACGCGCCGGATGATCCAGCGCACGATTGAAATCCTGAAGGCCTGATCCGGGCCTGTCACGGGGAGCAACGAACCATGACATCACCATCGATTGCAGCCAATGCGTATGCCGCGCTCGCACGCGCGGTCGAGTCGGGTGGACAGGGCAAGCCGTCCGAGGGCGCGGGGACGTCCTTCGGGTCGCTGCTCAAGGATCAGCTCGGTTCAGTGATGGAGACCGGACGGAAATCGGACACGCAGGCGCTTGCGATGGCCAGCGGCAAGGCCAACGTCGTCGATGTCGTGACGGCGGTTGCCGAAACCGAGGTCGCGGTCGAGACGCTTGTCTCCGTGCGCGACAAGGTCATTCAGGCCTACGAAGAAATCATGCGGATGCCGATCTGATTTTTACCTCTCCCGAAAGGGAGAGGTTGGATTGCGAAGCAATCCGGGTGAGGGTCGTGACCCCCACCCCGACCCTCCCCCTTGTAGGGGGAGGGGGCGACAAGGGGAAATGACGAAATGACCGGTAATGAAGTACTCGACGTCGCGCGTGACGCCATCTGGACCATCGTGCTGGTCTCAAGCCCGCTGATGCTGGTGGGCCTGATCGTCGGCGTGCTGATTTCGCTTGTTCAGGCATTGACGCAGATTCAGGAAATGACGCTGGTGTTCGTGCCGAAGATCCTCGCCATGTTCGCAACGCTGCTCCTGGCGCTGCCCTTCATGGCCGACCTGCTGCACAGTCACATGCTGCGAGTGTCATCGCGAATCATCGGCGGATAGCGCATGATCCCGCTGCGCACGGCTCCGAAGGGCAAAAGCCGGTTTTCGGACGAGGTCATGCGCAAACCGTGTCGTATGACCCCGAAAAGTGGAATCCGGTTTTCGGATCAGGTCATGCGCAAACAATGACCCATAATGCGCATCGACGTCTCCATGCTGCCCGTGTTTGCGGCGACCCTCATTCTGGTCTTCGCACGGATCGGCGCGATGGTGATGCTGCTGCCCGGTTTCGGCGAAATGACCGTGCCGGTGCGTGTGCGGCTCGCCATTGCACTTCTGCTGACGCTCTTGCTCGTGCCGCTGCACCGCAACGCCTTCACGATCGACCTGACCTCGGTCAATGCCATGGGCGTGCTGGTCGTTCAGGAGATTGCCATCGGGCTCGTGCTTGGCATGACGGCGCGCGTCACGATCTCGGCGCTGCAAGTGGCAGGTTCGGTCATCGCCCAGCAATTGGGCCTCGGCTTCGTCACTGCGATCGATCCGACGCAAGGGCAGCAGGGGCTTCTCGTCGGCAACTTTCTCACCATCCTCGGTCTGGCGCTTCTGTTCGCGACCGACTTGCATCATCTCGTCATCGCCGCCCTCAACGACAGCTACACGTTGTTCAAGCCGGGCGAGCTGATGCCGTCGGGCGACGTCGCCGCGCTGATGACCAATGCTTTCGCCACGGCCTTCAAGATCGGCATTCAGTTGTCGGGGCCGTTTCTCGTCTTCGGCATCATCTTCAATGTCGGGCTCGGCGTATTGTCGCGGCTGATGCCGCAGATGCAGGTGTTTTTTGTCGGCGTGCCGCTGTCGATTCTCGCCGGCTTCCTGATCCTCGCTGTGGTGATCGCCACCATGATGGGGACCTTTCTGGACTATTTCGGCGGCGTCATGATGGACCTCACGCCACGGAGATGAACTAGCCGTGGCTGACGAACATGACGACAGCGAGAAGTCGGAAGACCCGACCCAGAAACGTCTCGACGAAGCCCTCGAACGTGGCGACGTCGCGAAAAGCCAGGAGGTCAACACCTGGTTCGTGATCGCGGGCGCGACGCTGTGCCTGTCGTCCTTTTCAGGCTCGATCGGTTCTGGAATTCAGAACGCGCTCAGCAATCTTCTGGCCAACGCCCATCGTATTCCCACTGACGGGCATGCCCTTATCAGGCTGTTGCAGAATATTGAATACGCGCTGCTCGCAGCGCTCGGCATTCCATTCGTGCTTTTGATGATTGCAGCCATCGCCGGCAACATCATCCAGCATCGGCTGGTCTGGTCCACGGAAGGGCTCAAGCCGAAGTTCAGCAAGGTCTCGCCGCTGGCCGGCGCGAAGCGCCTGTTTTCCAAGGAAGCGGTGGCCAATTTCCTCAAGGGGCTGGTGAAGCTGACGCTGATCGGCGTGGTCATGGTAATGGTGCTGTGGCCGGAGCGCCATCGCCTCGACGCCATGGTGCGCATCGAGCCGGCCTCCATTATCACTGCGATCCGTTCGCTGTCGCTCAGCCTGCTCGGAACCGTCGTCGCCATTCTCGCGATTGTCGCGGCGGCAGACTATTTCTTCCAGTACCGTCGCTGGTTCGAAAAGCAGAAGATGTCGCTGCGCGAGATGAAGGAAGAGTTCAAGCAGACCGAGGGCGATCCGCACATCAAGGGCCGCCTGCGTCAGCTTCGTTACAACAGAATGCGCAAGCGCATGATGGCGGCGGTGCCCACCGCGTCTGTCATCATCACCAACCCGACCCACTACGCGGTCGCGCTGAAATTCGAACGCGGCATGCCGGCGCCGATCTGCGTCGCCAAGGGTTTCGATCTGATCGCCTTGAAGATCAGGGAAGTGGCGAAGGCGAACGCCATTCCGATCGTCGAAAACCCGCCGCTGGCGCGGGCGCTCCATGCGACCGTCAATATCGACGACGAAATCCCGGTCGAGCACTATCAGGCGGTCGCCGAGGTGATCGGCTACGTCATGCGGCTGAAGCGCGGATTTTCCCGGTAATGACCGTAAAGCGGTGCTTTTTTGATCGCAAACTCTTGCGCCCTGCGGTCCGATTCAGGCACTGAAACCGATATAGTGGCCCGGAGGGCAGAGTGGCGAGCGCGGACGTGATGACGGGCGTCTCAGACAAGAGCGGTGAGCGCGTGGTGGGCGGCGGGAACGCTGCTCCGCGGCGGCGGGGAAGCATCACCCTTGTTTTGCTGCTGGCGCTGGCCGTTGTCGCCATTGCGGCCACTTTCATGCTGATGGGACGCAATCAGTCCCAGCCCTTCATTCTGATCCTTCTCGCGCTTTTGGCCATGATCGGGCTGTTTTCCCTGTTCGCGCTCGCCGCCGGCGTGTTGCGGCTCGGCGACAGCAAGGCCGAAGATCCTGTGGCGCGCTCGCTCGCCGACAATGCCTTCGACGGCATCGCGGTGACCGACGTCCACGGCCATGTCGTCTATTCCAACGCCGCCTATCGTGCTCTGACGGGCGCGTCCTCCGCGCAGGATGTGCAGCCGGTCGAAAGCGTTTTCAGCGCCAATCCCGATGCGGCCGAGGCTGTGTTCCGTCTCTCCAAGGCGGCGCGCGAGGGGCGCCGGCTGCAGGAAGAGGTTCGCGTCGCGGGGCAGGCTGGTGTGCCGGCGCGCTGGATGCGCATGCGCGTGCGGCCGCTCGGGGCGTCGCGGCAGGAAGCCGGGCTTGCCGCATGGACGATTGCCGACGTCACGCGCGACCGCGAGCGTCAGGAAAACGTATTCCAGGAATTGCAGCATGCCGTCGAATATCTCGACCATGCGCCGGCCGGGTTCTTCTCCGTCGGTGCCGATGGCGAGATCGGCTATCTCAATGCCACGCTCGCCGGATGGCTCGATCATGATCTGGCGCAGGTCGGTTCGGGCGGGCTCAAGCTCGCCGATATCGTTGCCGGTGATGGCGCGGCGCTGCTCACGGCCATGCCGCCTTCGCCGGGCGAGGTCCGCACCGATGTACTCGACATCGACCTGAAGGCCCGCACCGGCAAGACAATTCCCGCGCGCCTTTATCATCGCGTCGCGTTCAGTGCCGACGGCACGGCGGGCGCTTCGCGCACGCTGGTGCTCAATCGCGCCCGCGACGAGGGGGCCGACCCGCAACGCGCCGCCGAAATCCGCTTCATGCGGTTCTTCAACAACGCGCCGATGGCGATTGCGACGGTCGACAAATCCGGCCAGATCGTGCGCTCCAACGCGCGCTTCGCCAGGCTCGTTCAATCGCTGGCGCCGGCGGGCGGCGAGGACCATCGCTCGATCCTGACCGCGGTCAGCACGCGCGACCGCGCCGAGCTCGAAGCCGCGATCGGACGTGCCTCCAGCAATCAGAGCGAGATCACGGCGGTGGACGCCGCGTTGGCGGGCAGCGCCGAACGCTGGGGTCAGTTCTTCGTCGCCGCCGTGGAAGACGGCTTGCGCGATACTGAGGCCGCCATCGTCTATCTGCTGGAGACCACCGAGAAGCGGTCGCTCGAAAATCAATTTGCGCAGTCGCAGAAGATGCAGGCCGTGGGCCAGCTGGCGGGCGGCATCGCGCACGACTTCAACAACGTGCTGTCCGCCATCATGATGGCGACCGACTTTCTGCTCAACGCGCACAAGCCGACCGATCCGTCCTTCCAGGACATCATGCAGATCAAGCAGAACGCCAACCGCGCGGCGAGTCTCGTGCGGCAATTGCTGGCGTTCTCGCGCCGTCAGACGTTGCGTCCGCAGGTGCTGGATCTCGGGGACTCGCTGTCCGATCTCACCATGCTGCTGCGCCGGCTGATCGGCGAGAAGGTCAAGCTCGACGTGGCGCATGGCCGCGAGCTGTGGCCCGTCAAGGTCGACATCTCCCAGTTCGAGCAGGTTGTCGTCAATCTCGCCGTCAATGCGCGCGACGCCATGCCGGAGGGTGGCAAGCTCTCGGTACGGACCTCGAACATCACCGCGTCGGACGCCGCGCGCTTCGCCAACCGGGGCATGCCGGCGGCGGATTATGTGCTGGTCGAAGTCTCCGACACCGGCACCGGCATTCCGGCGGAGATCGTCGACAAGATTTTCGATCCGTTCTTCTCGACCAAGGAAGTCGGCAAGGGCACCGGCCTCGGGCTCTCGACCGTTTACGGCATCGTCAAGCAGACCGGCGGGTTCATCTATGTCGAGTCCGAGCCGGGTAACGGCACCGTCTTCCGCATTTTCCTGCCGCGTCATATTCCGGAGAAAGAGACTGAGACGGAGGCTGCCACTGCTGCCGCTAACAGCAAGGTCGCACTGGTCGCGCAGAAGCCCGCGGATCTTACCGGCCACGGCACCATTCTTCTGGTCGAGGATGAGGAGGGCTTGCGCTCTCTCAACGCGCGCGGTCTGCGCTCGCGCGGCTACACCGTCGTTGAGGCCGGCAACGGTCTTGAGGCCATGGAGGCGATCGACGAACGCGACGGCGCCATCGATCTCGTGGTGTCGGATGTGGTGATGCCGGAAATGGACGGGCCAATGCTGTTGCGCGCCATGCGCGAGCGGAATCCCGAATTGAAGATCATTTTCGTCTCCGGCTATGCCGAAGAAGCCTTCGCCAAGAGTCTGCCCGATCACGGCCAGTTCGCATTCCTGGCCAAGCCCTTCACGCTCAGCCAGCTCGTCGGCGCCGTGAAGGACACGATGAAGCCCTAAAAGCCGGGTGAAATCAGCCGCTTGCCATTCGGTTCAAAGCTGGGCCGCGACCGAGAGCCGCAGCGTTGTCACACCTGCGCCGCTTCACTTCTGGTAATCTATCACCATCTACCAAGCGCATTCCCTTGCCGGGAATGACGAGTGTGGTCATGCGCCAACAAGCGTGAGACACGCTCCAACAACGACTCTTTGGGAGTGAACACATGACGTTTTTCAATCGCACGCGTCGCCTTGTCAGGCTTTTCGCCGTGCTGATTGCCGTGGGCCTGCCGGTCGCGATCGTGGCGTCGTCGATTGCCGACGCACGCGTCGGCGGCCGTTCGAGCGTCGGCTCGCGCGGCACGCGGACATTCTCCGCGCCGCCGTCCACCAGCACCGCGCCTTCCACGGCGCAGCCGATGCAGCGCACCACCACGCAACCGGGCGCGCCGTCTTCGACCATGGGCAACACCGCGACGAACACCGGTGGCTTCTTCAACCGTCCGGGTTTGCTCGGCGGTCTCGCCATGGGCTTCCTCGGTGCCGGCCTGTTCGGCATGCTCGCAGGCTCCGGCTTCTTCAGCGGTCTGGGCAGCCTCGCGGGCTTCCTCGGCTTCGTGCTGCAGATCGGCCTCGTCTTCCTCGCCGTCAAGCTCGCGCTGGGCTGGTGGCGTCGTCGTAACGCGACGGCGTTTGCCGGCGGCGTTCCGGGTGGCATGGATGCCTATAACAACACCTCCCGCGAGCAGGCAGCTCCCGCTCCGCAGGGTTCCGGCTTCGGCTCGGGTCTTGGTGGCATGTTCGGTGGTGGCCGTGCCGCGGCCGCGCCGCCGCTGCAGGTCGTGAAGGAAGACTTCGACGCCTTCGAGCGACTGCTCGGTCAGGTTCAGCATGCCTGGACCCAGGAAGACCTCGTGACGCTGCGTCGTATTGCGACGCCGGAGATGGCCGGCTATCTCGCCGACGATCTCGCGGCCAATCAGAGCCGCGGCGTCGTCAACAAGGTCGGCGACGTCAAGTTGCTGCAGGGCGATCTGGCCGAAGCCTGGAGCGAGGGCAGCGCCGATTACGCCACCGTCGCGATGCGCTTTGCGCTGACCGACAAGACGATCGACCGCGCCAGCGGAAGTGTCGTCGAGGGCAGCGATGAGCCGCAGGAAGCCACTGAGCTGTGGACCTTCCGCCGCGATGCCGGCGGCGAGTGGACGCTCTCGGCGATCCAGCAGACGTCGTAAGCGTGACCTGAATACAAACGACAAAACGCCCGCCATCCGGCGGGCGTTTTTTTGTTCGAATGTGCCAGTTCCGTACGCCAAGGCCGGGTGTGTGCGGAATATTGCACCGTTCCGGTTGTCTTACAGGGTTTGTCGAGTTCTGCGTATGGAACGCGCAAACAAGGGAGAGAGACGATGAAGACCAGAAATATCAGGATTTTGGCGGCAGGCGCGGTCACAGCCGCCGCCTTCGGTGGGCTGGCGGTGGCGACACTCGCGCAGGCGCAGCAGCCGCAGATGAGCTTTTTCGTCACCAGCGTGGGTCTGGGCAAGGGCGGCGATCTCGGCGGTCTTGAAGGCGCGGACCGCCATTGTCAGGCGCTGGCACAGGCGGCCGGCGCGGGTGCGAAAACCTGGCGCGCCTATCTGTCGGCGCAGGCCAAGGACGGCAAGGCCGCGATCAACGCCAAGGACCGCATCGGCGCCGGTCCGTGGAGCAATGCCAAGGGCTTCGTGATCGCGAGCAACCTTCAGGAGCTTCACACGCTCACTTACAAAATCAACAAGACAACGGCGCTGACCGAAAAGGGCGACGTCGTTCCGGGCCGTGGCGACACGCCGAACCAGCACGACATCCTTACCGGCTCGCAGCAGGACGGCACCGTGATTGCCGGCACCGACGACGCAACCTGCGGCAACTGGACCAGCAGCACGGACGGACAAGGCGGTGCGTTCGTCGGTCACACCGATCTGATCGGCAATTCCCAGAACATCAATTTCTGGAACCACTCGCACAAGACGCCTGGCTGTGCGCCAGCAAATCTGCAGCGTGTCGGCGGCGCCGGCCTGCTGTATTGCTTCGCCACCAACTGATTTCGTCTCGCGAACCGTTCGCACTTCAAGCCCGCTCCCCGCGTAGCGTTTTCAAGCGAAGTGGGGACCGGTTCGCGTGAAGAAAACGCGTCACGATTAAAAATGAAAGCGCCGGCCTTGATTTCATCAGGGCCGGCGCTCTGCTAAGGTCGAGGCGGGTTTTATTTTCGTCAGGGAGAAGAAACGACATGGATATCTTCAAGGCCGGTTCGCGGCCGACCAAGCGCGCGCCCGCCGAGTATTTCGTCGGCGAAGTGCTGCAGGACCCGATCAACGAGGCGCCTGAGCCGGCGCGCGTGCGTCAGGTGCGCGTCACGTTCCTGCCCGGCGCGCGCACCAACTGGCACACGCATCCTTTCGGCCAGACTCTCTATGTGATCTCCGGCGTCGGCCGCGTGCAGGTCTTTGGCGGTCCGGTGCGCGAGATCAAGCCCGGCGACACCATCTGGTTTCCGCCCGGCGAGAAGCATTGGCATGGCGCGGCTCCCGAGACGGCGATGTGCCACATCGCGACGCAGGAAGCGCTCAACGGTCAGGTCGCCGACTGGATGGAGCCTGTCACCGACGCGCAGTACACGGCGAAGCCGGAATCCTGACGGGCTATTCTTCCGCCGCGTGCGCCCGCACGCGGCGGAACGATGGCAGCACGATCAGCGCCAGCAGGATCACCGAGCCGATCAGCAATGTGAGACTGATCGGGCTCAGGAAGATTTTCGGGCTGCCGTTCGACAGCAGCATCGCGCGGCGCAGATTCTCTTCCATCAGCGGGCCGAGGATGAACGCCAGGATGAACGGCGCGACCGGGCATTTCAGCACCGCGAACAGGACGCCTGCGAGTCCGAACAGCGCCAGCAGCATCACCTCGAAGGACGAGTTATTCACCGTGTAGATGCCGATGCAGCAGAACACGAGGATCGCGGGAAACAGGAAGCGATAGGGCACCGCGAGCAGCCGGACCCAGAGATTGATCATCGGCAGGTTGATGACGAGCAGCATCAGATTGCCGACCCACATCGAGGCGATCAGGCCCCAGAACAGGCCGGGGCGCGTGTTGGCGAGATTGGGGCTCGGTGCGATGCCGTGAATGAGCATGGCGCCGGCCATCAGCGCCATCACGGAATTGCTCGGAATGCCGAGCGCCAGCATCGGAATGAACGACGATTGTGCGCCGGCATTGTTGGCGGCTTCGGGGCCGGCGACGCCTTCGATGGCGCCCTGGCCAAATCGCGACGGGTCCTTGGCGATCTTCTTTTCAATCGAATAGGCGGCGAAGGAGCCCATCATCGCGCTGCCGCCCGGCAGGATGCCGAGCAGCGCGCCGAGGCCCGTGCCGCGCACCGCTGCAGGCCAGGCGCTGCGAAAATCCTCGCGCGGTCAGACGCAAGCCGCCGACGGCAAATTGCTTGCCGCCGGTGCGCTCGGCGTTGCGCAAGTTGACGGCGATCTCCGCAATGCCGAACAGTCCCATCGAGGTCACCGCGACGCCGATGCCGTCGCGCAGTTCGTTGAAGCCGAAAGTGAAGCGATCAAGCGCCGGTGTTGACGTCGGCGCCCACGAGGCCGAACAGCAGGCCGAGCAGGATCATCGCAATCGAGCGCCACAGCGAGCCGTGCGCAAATACGACGGCGGCGATGAGGCCGAGCACCATCAGCGAAAAATATTCGGCCGGGCCGAATTTCTGCGCCACCGCCGTCAGCGGCGGGCTGAAGAAGGCGATCAGCAGCGTCGTCACGGTGCCGGCAAAGAACGAGGCGAGGGCGGCGGTCGCCAGCGCGGTGCCCGCGCGTCCGCGTCGCGCCATCTCGTAACCGTCGAGGCAGGTGACAACTGAGGACGATTCGCCCGGCACCTTCATCAGGATCGCAGTGGTCGAGCCGCCATACTGCGAGCCGTAATAGATGCCGGCGAGCATGATCAGCGCCGAGGTCGGCTCGAGGTAGTAGGTCAGCGGCAGCAGCATCGCCATGGTGGCGATGGGGCCGAGGCCGGGCAGCACGCCGATCAGCGTGCCGATCAATGCGCCGAGAAAGCAGTACCAGAGATTGACCGGCTGCAGCGCAACCGCGAAGCCGGCGCCGAAATTCTGCAACACGTCGATCATTGCGGCCACACCGGCAAGGGTAGCCGCAGGGCGTAGCCGAACAGCAGCGTGCAGAACACAGCGAGCGCCAGCGCGACCACGGGTGCCTCGCGCCAGCGAATGGTCGGTGCGGCCAATGCCGACAGCAATACTGCAACGACGACGGAGATAAAGAGACCTGCGCGACCGATCAGCAGCGCAAACGGCGATGATCGCAGCGCCGACCCAGATCATCGGCCAGAGCGGCAGGCCGAACCAGCGCCAGTCACGCGCAGTACGCCGCGCACCACGCCGATGGCGCCCATACCGATCAGGCCGAAGGCGACGATGCGCGGAATGTAGCCCGGCCCCATGTCGAGCGCCGAACCCATCGGATAGCCGCGCCCGAGAAACAGCGCGAGGCCGCCGATGGCGATGAACATGACTCCCGCCAGCAACTCGGTGAGGCCGAAGTCCTGTTCGCCGTCCGCAGGCTCGGGTGCGCTGTCGTGGCTGCTCATACGGTTCCCCTTCCGTATCGCATAAAAATAAACGGCCGCGGCAGTGGCTGCCGCGGCCGCAATTGTCGGCCTGGCTTAGTCGAACTTCAAGCCGGCCTTGCTGATGATGTTGGCGTAGATGTCGATGTCGTCCTTGATCTGCTTGGCGAACACCGGGGCCGACTGATAGTTCGGCTCGCCGCCTTGCTCGATCAGCTTCTTCTGCGCGGCCGGATCGGCGATCACCTTCGCCAGCGTGACGTTGAGCTTGTCGACGATGGCCTTGTCCATGCCGGCCGGCCCGACGAGGCCGATCCAGGAATGCGCGGTGAATTGCGGGAAGCCGCTCTCCTTCATGGTCGGCACGTTCGGGAAGTCGGGCGAGCGCTTCTCGTTGGTGGTGGCGAGGATGGTGATCTTGCCGGTCTTGGCAAGCTCGCCGAGTTCGCCGCCGATCATCAGCGCGACATGGCCCGCGACGATGTCGTTCAGCGCCGGGCCCGAGCCCTTGTAAGGGATGTGCTTGATCGGCGCGCCGGAGGCGATCTTCACCAGCTCGCCGGCGAGATGGCTGTAGGTGCCGACGCCGGACGACGCATAGCCGAACTGGTCAGGCTTGGCTTTGGCGGCGGTGACCAGATCGGCAATCGTCTTGAAGCCGTGGCCGGGATACGCGCCGATATAGGTGAAGCCGTCCATCAGCTTGGCAATCGGCGTGAAGTTTTTCACCGAGTCGTAGGGCAGCTTCTTGTCGACATTCGGCAGGATCGACAGCACGCCGGCCGACGACAGCAGCAGCGTGTAACCATCAGGGGCTGACTTCGCGACGAAATCGGCGCCGATGCTGCCGCCTGCGCCCGCGCGGCTTTCGACCAGGAAGGGCTGTCCAAGATCCTTGCTGAGCGCATCGGCGATGATGCGTGCGACGACTTCGACGCGGCCACCCGGCGCGAACGGCACGATCATCCGGACGGGCTTGGTCGGATAGGCCTGCGCAAGGGCGCTGCCGATCTGCAACGTCGCGAGCGCGGCCGCGATTGCCAGCGTGTGGATTGTCCGCAGTTTCATCATGTCCTCCCCATTTTTATTGGACGATCTTTTCTAATGTTTGTTAGACTAGTAATATGGTTTTTGTCTGTCAACTTTGCTATGATTTCAATAGCTTATCAAATTTGCAGAAGCACGATTACCGCACTTTCGCGCTTGAAATCATCGTGGATGCCCCGCGTCCGCAACGACCTCACGGAGAGCGCTGATCATGCGCAAGTCTTTGGCTAAACAGAAACAAACGCTCGATTTCGGCCGCAGTGCCGTGTCGCGCTACATCCAGCTGACGACGCTGTTTCGCCGCCGAATCAAATCCGGGCAGTGGCCTGTGGATCAGCAGATCCCCACCGTCGAGGCGCTGGCGCTCGAATGCGGTGTCGCGCGTGCCACCATCCGGCAGGCGCTGGGTGTGCTCGAAGATGAAAAGCTGATCGAGCGCTATCGCGCCAAGGGCACGTTCGTCATCGGCAAGCCGCGCAGCGAACTTTGGGCTGAAGTCGCCACCGATTGGTCGGGACTTCTGACCGCGACCCCGGGCGCGACCATCGAATTGCTGTCGGACGAAGCCGGCGCCATTCCAGCGCATGTCGAGCATGCGATCGGCGATGTGGCGCAGTCCTATCGCCATCTGCGGCGTCGCCACTGGCGCCGCAATGCTCCGTTCCTGGTGGCCGATACGTTTATCGACGAAAAACTAAGCGCGCGTATTTCGCAAAAGGACATCGAGACGAAATCGGCGATCCGTCTGATGCACGAATTGCCGGGGCTTGAGATCGTCGATGTGCGCCAGACGATGACGATCGGCCTCGCCGACATGGAGACGGCGGAGCTGCTCAAGGTGTCGATCAACTCGCCGGTCGGGTTCGTGCGCCGCACGGCGGTCGATAAGGACGGATGCCTCGTTTACATCGGCGACGGCATCTATCGTGGCGATGTCGTGCGCGTCGATTTCAAGCTGAAGGTGGGGCAGCCATGACTGTATCCTGGATGGATGTGTTCGCGCGACGAATTCACGAGATCAAGCCCTCGGCCATCCGCGCCATGGCGGGTCATCTTGGAAAACCCGGTGTCATCTCGTTTGCGTCGGGCTCGCCCAATGCCGAACTTTTCCCCTTCGATGCGATTGCCTCAGTGACGCAGGAGATCCTTGCCGATCCGGCACTGGCGCGTCAGGCGCTTCAATACGGGCCGTCGGAAGGTTATCCGCCGCTGCGCCAGTTCATCGCTGAGCTTTTGTCACGCAATGGGGCTGCGGTGTCCGCGAATGAGGTGATCGTGACGAGCGGATCGCAGCAGGCATTGGAATTCATCGGCAAGGCCTTCATCGACGACGGCGACCGCGTCATCGTGTCGTCGCCGACTTATTCCGGTGCGTTGCAGGCGTTCGGTTTGTTCCGTCCCACCTACGTCAGCGTTCCGCTCGCGGCGAATGGGCTGGACCTCGAGCGTCTGGAAAACGAGTTTCGGCAGGGGGCCAAGTTCTTCTACATCATGCCGGATCACGGCAATCCGACCGGCACGACGATTCCACTGGCGCAGCGGCACGAGATCGTGCGGCTGGCGCGACGCTACAACGTGCCGCTGATCGAGGATCAGGCTTACGATCAGTTGCAGCTGTCGGGCGAGCAGCAGCCAACTCTCATTGCCTGCGACCGTTCCGCGCCCGGCGATGCACCCGTTGTCATCTATCTCGGCACGTTCTCGAAGTCGTTGACGCCCGGATTGCGAGTGGGCTGGATCGTCGCGCCGGAAGCGGTCATCTCGAAACTGGTGTCGGTGAAGCAGGCCTCGGACCTGAATTCCGGCATGCTCAACCAGATGGTCGTCAACGCGGTGGCGCGGAAAATTCTCGACACGCATGTTCCCGTGCTGCGCGATGGTTATCGCGCGCGGCGCGACAGGATGCTGGCGGCGCTGGCGCGGCACATGCCGAAGGGCGTGAAGTGGACCGAGCCTGACGGCGGACTATTCGTTTGGGTCGAACTGCCGCCGTCGATGGACGCTGATGACTTGCAACGCGTCGCCTTCGAAAAAGCGAAGATCATCTTTGTGCCCGGCGCTTCGTTCCATGCCGACGGCGCGGGGAAAAATACGCTGCGACTGTCATACTCGATTGCGAGCCATGCGGAGATCGACGACGGCATCGAACGTTTGGCGGGCGTGATCGCGCAAATGATGGAGGAGAGCCGCGCAGTCTCAGCGCAGCGATAGGGCACAGGTCGAGACGGTCACATCGTCAGCCGCCACGCCTCCGGATAAAGCTTGAAGGCCTTGCCCTCGCGGGCGACGTGGCCGAAGCCGGGAAAATGCAAGTGCATGCCGGTGACAAGAAAACCTTCCGCTGCAGCCATGTCGAGGATTTTTCGGCGCGACGCCTCGGCAGCGGTCGGATCGAGATCCGGGACCATCACGATCTCCGGTCGCGAGAACTGGATTTCCGGAACGTGAATGATGTCGCCCCAAATCAGCAAGCGTTCACGGCCCGTGCCGATGACGTAGCCGGTATGGCCGGGCGTGTGGCCGTGCAACGGCATGGCGGTGATGCCGGGCAGCACTTCGCCGCCGGTAAACGTGCGCAGGCGGTCGCGATAGGGCGCCACTTGGTCGCGCGTCATCTGGAAATGCAGCACCTTGTAGAGGTCGGAGGCTTTCGCCATCTGCGCGTCGTCGAACCAGTGCTTCGGCTCGTTTTCATGCGTGACCAGTTCTGCATTGGGAAAGAAACGCTCGCCGGTCTCGCGATGCGTCAGCCCGGCCGAGTGGTCTGGGTGCATGTGCGTCAGAAGCACTGCGTCGATCTGCGACGGTTCGACGCCGCACGCCTTCAGATTGGCGATTACATGGCCTGCGGTCGGTCCCAAATAAGTGCCCGAGCCGGTATCGATCAGGATCGTGCGGCCGCCCGAACGGATCAGAAAGGTGTTGATCGAGAAGACAAGATCGTCGCGGAAATTGGCTTTCAGCGTCGGTTCGATCTCCGCGCGCGTCATGTTGCGCATCATTTCTCGGTCGGTCGTCAGATAGCCATCGCTGATGGCGGTGACGGTGATATCGCCAATGCGGCGGTGGTAGACGCCGGGGATCTGATGTTCGGGCAGGGCTGCGATCATGGGAGCCGTTCGTTCGGGAGGAGAGGCGGGGCGGCACTTTAGGCGAGGCGTGGGCATGCACAAAGCGCGCGGCGGTCAGCCTTCTTGCCATCTTTCCAAGCCCGGGAAAACCGCTTAGAACCATTCAAAATCAAGCAAACATCGCTGTTCGAGGCCATCCATGAACGTTCCCGTTCCGCCGCCGCCGACACCTGTTCCGCCCTACAAGCACACGCCGCTGTTTCCACTCGGCAAGGATCAGACCCCCTACAAGAAGATCACGTCCGAAGGCGTGCGCGTCGAGACGGTGCTCGGCAAGGAAATGGTCGTGGTGTCGCGCGAGGCGTTGCGTGCGTTGAGTGAAGCGGCGTTCGGCGACATCAATCACTATCTGCGGCCGGGCCATCTGCAGCAGCTGCGCAACATCCTCGACGACAAGGAAGCGAGCGACAACGACAAGTTCGTCGCCTACGATTTTCTGAAGAACGCCAATATTGCGTCCGGCGGCGTGTTGCCGATGTGCCAGGACACCGGCACCGCGATCATCATGGGCAAGAAGGGCAACCGCATCTGGACCGACGGCGACGATGAAGCCGCCTTGGCCGAGGGTGCACGTGACGCCTATCTGCGCCGTAATCTGCGTTATTCGCAGCTTGCAGCGCTGTCGATGTTCGAAGAGAAGAACACCAAGAACAACATGCCGGCGCAGTGCGAGATCTACGCCGAGGGCGATGACTCTTACAAATTCATGTTCATGGCCAAGGGCGGCGGCTCGGCCAACAAGTCGTTCCTGTTTCAGGGCACGCCGTCGATCCTGACGCGCGATCGTCTGCTGGCGTTTCTGAAAGAGAAAATCCTCACGCTCGGCACGTCCGCGTGTCCGCCGTATCATCTGGCCATCGTCATCGGCGGCACCTCGGCCGAATTGACGATGAAGACGGTGAAGCTGGCGTCGGCACGCTATCTCGACGAACTGCCGACGCAAGGCTCGGAAGACGGCAACGCCTTCCGCGATCTCGAGATGGAAAAAGAGATTCACAAGATGACGCAGTCGATCGGCGTCGGCGCGCAGTTCGGCGGCAAGTATTTCTGCCATGACGTGCGCGTCATCCGTCTGCCGCGCCACGGCGCCTCGCTGCCGATCGGTCTTGGCGTGTCCTGCTCGGCCGACCGTCAGGTGCTGGGCAAGATCACCCGGGACGGCGTCTATCTCGAGGAGCTTGAGCATAATCCGGCGCAGTATCTGCCGCAGGTCGATGGCCCGGCGGAGAGCGCGATGGGTGGCGAGGTCGTCAAGATCGACCTCAACCGGCCGATGAAGGATATTCTGGCGACGCTGTCGCAGCACCCGATCAAGACGCGTCTGTCGCTGAGCGGCACCATGATCGTCGCGCGCGATCTCGCCCATTCCAAGCTGCGCGAACGACTGGATCGCGGCGAGGGGCTGCCGGACTACATCAAGAACCATCCGGTGTATTACGCGGGTCCCGCCAAGACGCCGACAGGCTATGCCTCGGGCGCGTTCGGGCCGACCACCGCCGGCCGCATGGATTCCTTCGTCGATCAGTTGCAGGCCGCGGGCGGCTCCATGGTCATGGTCGCCAAGGGCAACCGCGCCAGCGCAGTGCGCGAAGCCTGCAAGAAGCACGGCGGCTTCTATCTCGGTTCCATCGGCGGCGCGGCGGCCAATCTCGCCGAGCACTGCATCAAGAAGGTCGAGGTTCTCGAATACCCCGAGCTTGGCATGGAAGCGATCTGGCGTATCGAAGTGGTCGATTTTCCGGCCTTCATCGTCATCGACGACAAGGGCAACGACTTCTTCAAGGAGCTCAATCTGGGCTGAGCGCAGCGTCGATCCTGCAGGTTGTATGGTAGGCTTCTCGCCGCTCAAAGGCGGAGCATCCGGCGCTGAGCCGATGGGAAGGACTGTGGAACGGCATCAAAGCCGTGGATGATGGCCTGTGGGCGGCTTGCGTCAGTTCGCGCGCCATGACTCCGACCCAAGAATCGCTTTAGAACATTGAGAACTTTGGACAACTGACAGTCAGTGTGAAGCCTTGGCCATGAAATTCCTGCCCCGCAGCTATTATCGCGTCGGAAAATCCCGCACCGGACTCGGTCTGTTTGCGCTCAAGCCCATCAAGAAGGGCACGCTCATCATCGAGTACAAGGGGCGCAAGATGCGCGCCGAGAAGGCCGACGAACTCGACACCAAATATGTCTACGAGATCAATTCGCGCTGGTCGGTGGACGGTGCGTCGCGCAGCAATATCGCCCGCTACGGCAATCATTCCTGCCGTCCCAATGCGGAGTCCGATACGCGCGGCCACACCATCTTCATCCGCGCCACCAAGAACATCGAGGCGGGCCAGGAGATCACCTACGATTACGGCTCGGATTACTTCAAGGCGTTTATCAAGCCGCTTGGCTGCCTGTGCGACAAATGCATCGCCAAGCGCAAGGCTGAGCGTGCCGAGCTGCGCCTCAAGGCCAAGCGTGCCAAGGCGCGCAAAGAACGTCAGGCCGAGAAGCTGAAGGAAGCCGCGCGAGCGGCCGCCAAGCGCAAAAAGGCACGCGCCAAGACGAAGGCCGCCAAGGCAAAGACAAAGGCAAGTGTTGCCAAGGTCAAGGTCGTCAAGGTGAAGGCCAAGACAAAGGCACCGCTGCCCAAAACGGCTTTACAGCAAGCCGTGGCCGCGCCCGAGCTGCGTCGCGCTGCCTGAGCCGCGTCCGGAAGGGGCGTTCGCTGCCGAACATCGTGAACGGAGGCTTGCCGCGTCACTCTTGCGAACGGCGGTTATTGCCCCCATTTTTGCTCCGCATTTGAGGAGTTAAGCACATGGCCGGCGCGGTTCCCCTTCGTATCGATGTCGTCTCCGACGTCGTCTGTCCGTGGTGCTATATCGGTAAGCGGCGGCTTGAGCGGGCGCTCGAAAGCGTCGGTGACGTCGCCGTCGAGATTCACTTCCGGCCGTTCTTCCTCAATCCGTGGGTACCGCGCGAGGGCATGGCGCGCGACGCCTATCTGGAGGCGAAGTTCGGCTCTGTCGAAAAATATCATGGCATGGCCGCGCGCGTGGCCGAGGCGGCTGCGTCCGAAGGTCTGCAGTACAATTCAAAGGCGATCAGCCGGCAGCCCAACACCATCGATTGCCATCGCCTCATCCGCTGGGCGGAGGCGCAAGGCGCGGCGCCTGCGATGAAGCAGACGCTGATGGATCTGTATTTTCGCGATGGCGCCGATCTGACGCGTCATGACGTGCTGGCGGATGCCGCAGCTCAAATCGGGCTTGATCGCGATGCGATCCTGAAGAAGCTCGCGACCGACGACGATGTCGAGGCCGTCACGGCCGAGGCCGATGAGGCCTCGCAGGCCGGCATTCAGGGCGTGCCGACCTTCATCCTCGACGGCAAATACGCGCTGTCCGGTGCGTATCCGTCCGAGCAACTGGCCGAGGCCATCCGCAAGGTCGCCACGGGCAATGTCACTTAAGCGCGCTTGGGCGTTACTTCTCGCGTCTCACGCCTTTAAATTTCTCTCCGTCCTGCTTCACATCCATAAAGCGCCCGGTATCTGAATCGCGCTTAACCCATTGATCGGTCTTCGGGTTGTGGACTTGTGAACGGTCACGAACAGCGCCCTTGCGATGGTCGTCGCCTTTCGGTGGGTTGGTAGCCATTGCGATGTTCCTTCTGTGGAACAAAAAAACATCGGCTGAGTCTGTGTCTCAATCAAGGCAGATAAATTACCTGCCTGCAAATGCCCGTTTGTAAGCTCGCTTACGCGTCCTTCAGATAGTAATTCGCCCTCTTGCCGAGCGCGATGCGGCGCAGCACGCGGCGCATCGCCATCGAGGCGCGCAGCGGCTTGATGGCCGCCGTTACGCGTGCGATAGAACGCCAGCTTCAGCGCATCGCGCACCGGCTGTTTGCCGGGCGGCTGCTGCGGCAGGCCGATGCCGCGCAGCATCGAATTGAAGAAGTGCAGGTCGTTGATGCGCCGCACCTTCGCGCGTCTTCCAGGTGATCGCCATCGAGATCGAGAAGTGCCTGGCGGTGCGCACCCAGTGCGGCCATTGATACGGCACGTAGCAGCCGTCGCCCGCGAACAGATGGAATCTGCGCTGCGCGCGTCGCAAAGCTGTCGTCGTATTTCAGGTTGCGGTGCTTGGTCATCGAGCGCTCGATCTCGTCGTCGCTGACGATCGAGCGGTCGGTATTGTCGAAGATCGTGAAGAATTTTTCGCCGTGGATCTGGACGAAGAAATTGTCCTCGCTGTCGAGATGGAACGGCGTGGTCGAGTTCGGCGACGACACGAACAGAAAGCCTTCGAGCTGCTCGAAGCCGGCGTCGAGCAGGCTGTTGAAGCCGCGCGCACGCGCGACCGACAGCAGCGTGTCCTCCAGCAGCCGCCGATATTCCGGCGAATTCTCGACGCGCTTGAGCACCATCCAGGCGCCGGCGGTCTCGATGCGCTTCACCACTTCGACCGGATCGAGATCGACGGACGGAATCGCAGTCGGGATCCTGGCTGATCGCGACCTTGCCGGAATTGTATTCGATCAGGTCGCGCGGCAGTTCCGGCGCGAGCTGCGCGATGCGCGGCAGGCTGAGCAGCGGATGGCCGGCGAGCTTGTGGCGGATCGCGAACGGCTTGAGCGGAAAGTCGCGGCTCAGCGCGTCGTTGTCGGCCGTAATCACCGGCGCGCGGCGTCGTATTCATTGTCGTTTCTCCTTGATCGAGCGAATAAAGCGAGGCAGCGGACGCGGCTTCACGGAAACCGTGACGCAGGCGCAGCGCTGCGGAAACGGCGAGACGACGGGATCGCGCGGCGCAGCGGGATCAGCACGTCGCCGATCGGCAGGCGCCCGCGCCAGATCGGGTTGATCATCGGATGATCGGGCGCGGCGGTGGAATCGACCAGCGCGATCGCCGGGTCGGCGCAGAGATGCCGCGTCAGGTCCAGCGTCAGCTGCACGCCGGGCGAGAATTTGCAAAGCGTCTCGTCGACGCCGAGCTTGAAGTAGAAGGCGCGGTCCTGATGGCGCAGCACGATGCCGGACGCCACCGGCGTGTCGCCGGCGTCGAGCGTCACGATCTCGCACTGACCGGTTGCGGCGAGCGCAACGCAGGCGCGGCGGACGAAGGCCGCATCGCCGTCGTTGCTGGCGAGCGCGGTGCCGCGCTGGCCTTTCCAGCCGGAGGCTTCCAGCGTCAGGAAATCTTCGAGCGCGTCGCGAACGTCGGGCGGCGTCTGCGCGACCGAGAAACGCAGCGTGCCGATGTTCGGCCAGGCGATTGCGCTGACGGCGCAGTTCCTTGAGCTTCTTGGCGCCGAGCGCATCGCGCAGCAATTCGTCGGCGTCGGAATGGGTCTCGAGCACGGCGCGGTCATAAGGGCCGACGATGCGCGGCGCGAGATCGTTCCAGCCGAGCACACGCGTGAACGACCTTGCCACGGGACCGTCGAGGGGAATGTCGCGCAGCACGAGCGCGCGGTAACCGGCATCGCGCGCCTGCGTCATCAGTTTCGCCACGGCCTCGTCGGCGCCGTCGGCGGCGATCAGAGGTGTGCCGAGCACGCCATAGGCTTCCGCCGACACCAGCGCGCGCAGCGGCAAGCCATAGGCGCGGCGCGCGGAGATCACGGGAATGAGCCCGATCAGGGCGTGGCTGTCGTTCTGCTTGTCGCTGCGGGATGCCGCAAGAGCGCAGAGCCCGGTGCGGCCATGCGCCGTCGCGTCCACCGCGCGCGCCCAGTCGGGCAGATAGTAACCGTTCGGTTCGATCGTGCGTGCACCGAGGCTGTGCCACGCCTGCACGGGAACTTCGGCGAGCGGCATCAGGCCCGCCAGGACCGGCGCAGGCGCCTGCGACGCAACTTGACCCGTTGCAAAGGGCGCTTCATCGCCGAGAGGTTTTGCCGCAGCCTGCTGCATAGTCACACACATCTGGATGCCGGATACACGCTGCCTGTGCGTCGTGCATTGAACCGGATGTCCGGCAACCTATCGCATAGGCTGAAAGAGATCGTTCGACTAAGCGGAGAATCCAGAGCGGCTCGCTTAACGCGTTATTCACCATGCGTGGTGATGCGCTTATTTGCGATCGAGCGCGTTGCGCGCGACGATGCACGACAGGCGCACGACGAGATCGCGCAGCTGCGCATTCTCTGCGCGCAACGCGGTCATGTCGTCATCGTCGTGATGATGCGGCGACTGCGGGGACGATGACGGCGTGTCGAAATTGTCGAGGCGCGTGCCGTCGCGGCTCGGAAGCGTGAGGCGGTCGCGCCCCGGATATCCCTGGCCCATAGCAAGGATCCCCATACTTTTTCGCGCACGTCATGGAACAATTTGCGCGGAACACCTGACTGAGTCGTGACGCATTAGGCCTGTAAAATACGGCCATCCGATGTTGATTTCTGGGCGAGGTTTCTTTCGGGAAAATGAGGCAGGCGTCATCGATTGCCGCGCAGGCACGATCAGCGAAGACGCTAATTTCAGCGCAGGCCGACGGCGTACGCGATCTGCGTCAGCATCGAAGTGGCGCCGCGCGAGAAGCGTCCGTTGTAAACCTGCCCGTCGAATATCAGCAGAGCTGAGATCACGACGGCGACGACCACCGTGGGTTTCATGCGCTCGATTGAAAACGCATGCGATGAATGGGTTTTTAAGAACCTATCAACGATTTGAACAGTTTTTATTCGCGCCGCAGCATCAGGAACGGGCCTTCTCAATCTCGAGCGGTGCCTCGGCCCGTTTCGGCTTAACGAACTTCACGCCGACCTCCGCGCCGCGGCGCCACGCCTGCCGGCAGAAGCGGCGGACATCGGCATCGGGCGTCAGCAGCAGGATGAACGTCTTCGGCAGGTTGAGCGTGCCGACATCGAGCCGGGCGCCGCCTTCGGAAATATCCAATAACGTGCACTCGAACAGCGGCGAGGCGAGATCGTACAGGATGAAGACCGTCCTGTTGAAATCGAGTCGCCGGTGGCGCCGATTGAAAACATGTTTGAGAATTTTCGGCATATAAGCCCAAAAAATTGCTGCATATAATGCGTAAATGTATCGGGCTGCGGGTTGTCGATCGTTCAATGTGTTGGTCCGGGTTTCGACGATCGCGGTGAGGATTCATTGACGCTGTGGCGTCAGGCGGCATGCCTCATCGGCCGACGCGCGGCGTTTGCCGCAACAGCCGCATGTCTTGTGGAGAATCGTGAGATGGCCGGAGAGACAAATCGGTGCGATGAAATCGCGATCCGGGTAAGGCCTCATTCGCCGTGACGGCGAAGCGCGCGCTTATTTGAAAGCGGGAACCAGGTTCATGAATATCGCGGTCAGATTGCCGCCGATCGCTGTAGCGCCGGCAACGATGCAAACGGAAACGATCGACGCAATCAGCGCGTATTCAATCGATGTCGTGCCCGTCTCGTCGGCGCAAAACTTGGCGATCCGCATCTCAAAACCCCAGCGTTCAATAGGGCCAGCATACACGGCGGAACTTTTTGCCAAGTAAACATGACGACTAAACGCGTGGACCTATTGTTAATAAACTCTTCCGCAATTGCAGCGTCGCGCGGTTGAAACCTGGGCGATAGCTGCAAGCTTTGATACAAGCCTTGATACAAGCCTTGGACGCCTGGTTATTCGTTCCCTAGTTAAATGTCACGCCGAGGCGTTGGCCTTTGCGCCACTGGACGTGGCAGCTGCGGCTGAAATGATCGACATCGATGACGAGCTTGAAGTCGTCGGGAACGCCGATCTGGCTCCCGACCTCCAGAGCCGCTCCGGTCGACGAGATGTTGCGCACCGTGCAGCTGATCGCACCGCCGCCGACAAGCCCAATGGTCCCACCCTTCAGGACACGGCTGCGAGGAGCGATGCGTTTTTCGTCCATGGGCACAATCGTCGCGTTCACGGGGGGGGGAATCGTCACGCCGCGAACCTTGCATGAATATGGGAGGCAGTCTCATGGAAGAAAGGTGGGGGTGGGTGGGTTAGAGAGTGACCGTGTCGGTCGCAAGGCGTTTCGGCACGGGCGGTTCTATGGGCTGTACGGATCGCCCGCCTTGTCGGCGCTGCGCGTGATCTCGTGCTGGCAGATGCGGCATTCGAAGATCTTAGACTCTCGAAGCCGTTCCCATGCTCGGGATGGGGGCCGCGCCGGATGAGGCTCATGGCGCCTCCGCACTCAGGGCAGATGGGATGGTCGTCGGCTCCGAAAGACCGGTTGCCTTGCTGCGGAACGGACACTGGCTGGCTCCTCATGGAACAATCCGACGTCCCCCAACGGAACATCGGGAGTTTGGTTCCATGCGAGGCGA
>CAVTOO010000011.1:0-6440 GCA_963736355.1 uncultured Alphaproteobacteria bacterium
CACCCGAGGCGGAGCGACGTGCAGGTCCGCCTCGCTGCAATATTCTCGGCGCAACGGCGCTTGGGTTCCGCCATCGCGACGATGTCACCGAGATCACCAGATTGCTCACCGATATGGGCGTCGAGATCAATGTCTGCGCGCCGCTCGGAGCGACACCGGCGGATATCGCACGGATTGGCGATGCCGACTTTAACGTCGTCCTTTACCCGGAGATCGCCGGTCCCACCGCACAATGGCTGCAGAAGACCTTCAAGCAACCCTTCACCAGGACCATTCCCATTGGCGTCGCGGCCACCCGGGCCTTCATTGAGGAAGTCGGCGCGCTCTCCGGAATTGATGTCAGCGGTCGTCTCGCGTCCGAGCAATCCCGCCTGCCCTGGTATTCGCGTTCGGTCAATTCGACCTATCTCACCGGCAAGCGCGTCTTCATCTTTGGTGATGCGACGCATGTGATGGCCGCCGCCCGCGTCGCCTCCGGCGAGTTGGCTTTCACCGTCGCCGGGATCGGCACCTATACCCGCGAATACGCACGCGAGGTCCGCGCACTCGCGGCCGAGCTCGGCGTCGAAGCACTCATCACCGATGACTATCTCGAGGTCGAAGCCCGGATCGCGCAGCTCCAACCCGAACTCGTGCTCGGGACGCAGATGGAGCGGCATATCGCCAAGCGCCTCGGCATTCCGTGCGCGGTGATCTCGGCGCCGGTGCATGTGCAGGATTTCCCGGCGCGCTATTCGCCGCAGATGGGGTTCGAAGGCGCCAACGTCATTTTCGACACCTGGGTTCATCCGCTGATGATGGGCCTCGAAGAACATTTGCTCGCGATGTTCCGCGACGATCACGAATTCCACGACGATGCTGGCGCGTCGCATCTCGGTCATCAGCCGACGCAGGATTCCGACACGCCGATCGCACCGAAAGCCGACACGCCCGGCGCCCCAATCCTTTGGACTGCGGATGCCGAGAAAGAACTGAAGAAAATTCCCTTCTTCGTGCGCGGCAAGGCCCGCCGCAACACGGAGAGCTTCGCGCAGACCCACGGGCTTGAACAGATCACACTCGAGACGCTCTATGATGCGAAAGCGCATTTCGGACGCTGAGACGACGCCGGTTCGCGTCGTGATCGTAACAATGGACGGCCATCTGGCCGGCGCTGTCGAGCGTGCGCACGAAACGCTGCGCAGGGAACTTCCCGGCCTCGACCTGGTGGTCCATTCCGCCGACGAATGGGATGGCGATTCCGAAGCGCTGGCGAGATGCCATGACGATATCGCGCGTGGCGATATCGTGATTGCGACGATGCTGTTTCTTGAAGATCACATCCGTGCCGTGTTGCCCGCGCTCGAAGCACGCCGCAATTCCTGCGACGCCATGGTCTGCTGCCTGTCCGCCGGTGAAGTGGTGCGGCTGACCCGCATCGGACGCTTCGATATGTCGGCACAGGCGAACGGCGTGCTCGCCATGCTGAAGCGGCTGCGCGGGAGCGGAAAAGCTGCGCAATCGAGCGGCAAAGGCCAGATGAAGATGCTGCGGCAATTGCCGAAGCTCCTGCGCTTCATCCCCGGCACCGCGCAGGATGTGCGCGCTTATTTCCTGACGCTTCAATATTGGCTCGCCGGCTCGGAAGAAAATCTGGCCAACATGGTCAGGCTGCTGGTCCAGCGCTACGGCCAGGGTCCGCGCAAGGCGCTCGGCGCGCATCTGCGCACCGGCGCGCCGCTGCATTATCCGGATGTCGGTCTGTACCATCCCAAGGCCAAGACGCGAATCGTCGAGAAGCTGAGCGAACTGCCGCGCAACCGCCGCGCCAACGGCACCGTCGGCGTTCTCGTGATGCGGTCCTATGTGCTGGCGGGCAATTCGGCGCATTACGACGGCGTCATCGCGGCACTCGAAGCCAAGGGACTGAACGTCATTCCGGCCTTCGCCAGCGGACTCGATTCCCGCCCGGCGGTCGAACGCTATTTCCTGAAAGACGGCCAATCGCAGATCGACGCGCTCGTCTCCCTGACCGGTTTCTCGCTGGTCGGTGGCCCCGCCTATAACGACGCCGCCGCAGCCGCAACCATCCTCGCCCAACTCGACGTGCCCTATATCGCAGCGCATCCGGTCGAATTCCAGACGCTGGAACAATGGCAGGGCGATGCCCGCGGCCTCTCACCGGTCGAAGCCACGATGATGGTCGCGATCCCCGAACTGGACGGCGCCATCATGCCGATGACCTTCGGCGGCCGGTCCGAAGCCAGCCCCAATTCGCGCCGCGCCATGAGTGTGCACGGCGAGCGCGCCGCGATGCTGGCCGCACGGGTGGCCAAGCTCGTTGCCCTGCGTCGCTCCGAGCGCGCCGAGCGCAAGCTCGCGATCGTGCTGTTCAATTTCCCGCCCAATTCCGGCGCCACCGGCACCGCTGCCTATCTCTCGGTGTTCGAATCGCTGCACCACACCCTGATTTCGCTCAAGGCGAGCGGCTACGCCATCGACGTTCCCGCCGATGTCGACGACCTGCGAACGCGCATTCTTGAGGGCAATGCGAAACGCTTTGGTGCCGATGCCAATGTCGCGCACCGCATGTCCGCCGACGAGCATGTCCGCAAGCAGCGCTGGCTGTCCGAAATTGAAGCGCAATGGGGCCCGGCCCCCGGCCGTCTCCAGACCGACGGGCGCAACATCTTCGTTCTCGGCGCTCACTTCGGTAACGTCTTCGTCGGCGTGCAGCCCGCCTTCGGCTACGAAGGCGACCCGATGCGGCTGCTGTTCGAGAAGAGCTTCGCGCCGACCCACGCCTTCTGCGCCTTCTACCGCTACCTCCGCGAGGATTTCGGTGCACACGCGGTTCTGCATTTCGGCACCCACGGCGCGCTCGAATTCATGCCTGGCAAGCAGGCCGGACTGTCCGCCGAATGCTGGCCGGACCGGCTGATTTCCGACCTGCCGAATTTCTATCTCTATGCCTCGAACAATCCGTCCGAAGGTGCGCTGGCCAAACGCCGCACCGGCGCGACGCTGATCAGCTATCTGACGCCATCGGTGACGAAAGCGGGATTGTATCGCGGCCTGGTCGATCTCAAGACCTCGATCGATCGCTGGCGGACGATGGATCCTGATACGGATGCGAGCCAGCGCACCACGCTCGCGACCATGATCCAGGCGCAGGCCTCGGCAATCGAACTCGCCGCCAGCGAGCCGGCTTGGGACGCGATGGCGGAATCCGAGGTCGCACGATTGCACCGCGAGGTTCTCGAGCTCGAATACACGCTGATCCCGCACGGCCTTCACGTACTCGGCCAGGTCCCCTCCGCCGCTGCACGCGCCGAAATGCTGGAGGCAGCGGGGGTCGAGGAACCGGTACGCCGCGCAGCGCTTGATGCACTTCTTGCGACCGATCACGAAACTCCGGCGATCGGACGCGCGCTGGACGCCCGCTACATCGCTCCGGCGCCGGGCGGCGATCTGCTGCGCACGCCCGACATCCTGCCGACCGGGCGCAATCTGCACGGCTTCGATCCGTTCCGCATCCCGAGCGCCTTCGCCGTTCGTGACGGCGCCCGGCAGGCCGATACGCTTCTTGCCCGGCATAGCAAGGATGGCCACGCCCTTCCCGAAACCATCGCGATGGTGTTGTGGGGCACCGACAATCTAAAGACCGAAGGCGGACCGATCGCGCAGGTGCTGTGGCTGATGGGCGCCGAACCGCGCCATGACAGCTATGGCCGCGTCGTGGGCGCAAAGCTGATTCCGCTGGAAACGCTCGGCCGGCCGCGCATCGACGTGATCGTGACGCTGTCGGGGATTTTCCGCGATCTGCTGCCACTGCAGACCAAGCTGATCGCGGAAGCGGCCCTGTTCGCTGCGCAAGCCGAAGAACCGGTCGAGATGAACTTCATCCGCAAGCATGCGCTGGCCTGCCAGGACGCGCATGGATGCGACATCGCGCAGGCTGCGCTGCGCGTGTTCGGCAACGCCGACGGCGCCTATGGCGCAAACGTCAATCAGCTTGTCGACAGCGGCGGATGGAGCGACGAGGACGAACTGGCCGAGGCGTTCGTGCGCCGCAAGGGCTTCGCCTATGGCGTCGACGGTCGTGCCTCCCGTCAGGAGGTCGTGTTGGCCCACATGCTCAAGCATGTCGACGTTGCCTACCAGAACCTCGACTCCATCGAACTCGGCGTCACCACGGTCGATCATTACTTCGACACGCTGGGCGGCATCAGCCGCGCCGTGCGGCGCGCCCGCGGCAGCGCAGCCAATGTCTATATCGGAGATCAGACGCGCGGTGAGGGAACCGTGCGCACCTTGTCGGAACAGGTCACGCTCGAGACCCGCACCCGCGCGCTTAACCCGAAATGGTACGAGGCGCTGCTGTCGCATGGCTACGAGGGCGTGCGCCAGATCGAAGCGCACGTCACCAACACGGTCGGATGGTCTGCGACCACCGGCGAAGTCGCGCCCTGGGTCTACAAGCAGTTTACCGAGACCTTCGTGCTCGATGACAACATGCGCAATCGCCTTGCCACCCTCAACCCGGTGGCGTCCGCGAAAATGGCGAACCGACTGATCGAAGCACATCAGCGCAACTACTGGACGCCGGAGCCCTCGATGCTGGATGCGCTGCGGCGCGCCGGCGACGAACTCGAGGATCGACTGGAAGGGATCGGACCGGCCGGTCTCGGACAGGGAGTCGCGGCATGAACATTTACACAAATCCATCGGTGGCCCGGGAGCGCTCGTTGCGCCCGGACGGCGCCGGCAGCGTACAGGTCCAGCTCGATCCTGCCGTGACGATCGGCAAGGCCAAGGTGTTCTCGGTCTACGGTAAAGGCGGTATCGGCAAGAGCACGACGTCGTCGAACCTGTCGGTGGCGTTCTCGAAGATCGGCAAGCGTGTTCTGCAGATCGGCTGCGACCCTAAACACGATTCGACATTTACCCTGACCAAGAGGCTGGTGCCCACGGTCATCGACGTTCTCGAGAGCGTCGACTTCCACTCCGAAGAACTGCGCGTCGAGGACTTCGTCTACGAGGGTTACAATGGCGTGATGTGTGTGGAAGCGGGCGGTCCGCCGGCCGGCACGGGCTGCGGCGGCTACGTCGTCGGCCAAACCGTCAAACTGCTGAAAGAACATCGGTTGCTCGACGACACCGACGTGGTGATCTTCGATGTTCTGGGCGACGTCGTGTGCGGAGGATTTGCCTCCCCGCTGCAGCATTCCGACCGCGGGCTGATCGTCGCCGCCAACGACTTCAACTCGATCTTCGCGATGAACCGGATCGTCGCGGCGATCCAGGCGAAGTCCAAGAACTACGAGGTGCGGCTCGGCGGCGTGATCGTCAATCGCAGCGCCGGCACCGACCAGATCGACAAGTACAACAATGCGACCGGGCTGAAGTCGCTCGCGCATTTTCCGGACCTCGATCTGATCCGCAAGAGCCGGTTGAAGAAATCGACTCTGTTCGAGATGGATCTGACTGCTGAACTCGAGGCCGTGCAGCAGGAGTATCTCCGACTGGCGACATCGCTGTGGGAGGGCACGGAGCCGCTGGCCTGCACGCCGCTCAAGGATCGCGACATCTTCGACTTGCTGGGGTTCGACTGATGCAGACCGCAACCTATATCGAGCGCCGCTCGCAGCTTGAGACCTATTTCGATCGCACGGCTGTGGAGGCCTGGGCACGCCTGACGACCGATGCTCCGGTCAGCCGCATCCGCGCCACGGTGCGCGCCGGTCGCGACCGGATGCGCGCAACCCTGCTCTCCTGGTTGCCGCAAGACATGCGCGGCGCCCGCCTTCTCGATGCCGGCTGCGGCACCGGCGCGCTTTCGATTGAGGCAGCGAAACGCGGCGCATTCGTCACCGCCATCGATGTGGCGCCGACTCTGATCCAGTTGGCTCAGGAGCGCACGCCTGCCGACCTTGGCAATGGGCGGATCGATTTCCGGGCGGGCGATATGCTCGATCCGGCGCTCGGCACATTCGACTTCGTGGTCGCGATGGATTCGCTCATTCACTATCGCGCGCACCGATTGCGTGAATGCGGTCGCTAGCCTGTCCGCACGCACCGGCGGATCGATCCTGTTCACCTTCGCGCCGCGCACGCCGGCGCTGGCCGCGATGCATGCGGTCGGCGTCGGCTGTTTCCGCGTAAGGAACGCGCACCCGCGATAGAGCCGGTTCGCCAGGATGACCTTCTCAAGCGCCTTGCCAGCGAGCCGGCGTTCCACGGCTGGTCGGTGACGCACACCGAGCGCATCGTCAATGGCTTCTACACCTCGCAGGCGGTGGAGATCCGCAAGCAATGAGACGCATCAGCGACATCGCTGTTCGCGGGATCGTGGCGCTCGGGCCGCGCTTCCTGCCATTTGCCGATGTCGGCAGCCGCGAGCTTCCTCTCGGCCGGTTGGTGCGTCTGTCCCTGTTCCAGGTCTCGGTCGGAATGGCTGT
>CAVTOO010000012.1:0-6423 GCA_963736355.1 uncultured Alphaproteobacteria bacterium
ATGCGACTGTCAGCGCGATGTAGCTCTGATCCCTCCCCCGCTTGCGGGGGAGGGGTCGATCGACTGAGCGAAGCGAGAAGATCGGGGTGCGGGTACGCCACGCAGGTGCGGTTCAGACCCCCACCCGGTCTCGCCAACGCTCGCCACCCTCCCCCGTAAACGGGGGAGGGATAAGAAAGATCACTCCACCTTCAGCCCGATCAGGCGTTCCAGCGTGGCCTCGTCCTTGCTGAGGTCCGCCGATGTCGCGCGATGCGCGACGCTTCCGCGCTCCAGCACGATCGCATTCTGGGTCAGCGACAGCGCGATTTCGGCATGCTGCTCGACCAGGATGAAGGCCGTGCCCTGTTCGGCCAGCATCTTGCGGATGGCGGCGGTCAGCTCCTCGACGATGATCGGGGCCAGGCCCTCGAACGGTTCGTCCAGCAGCAGCAGCGACGGATTGGTCAGCAAGGCGCGCGCCAGAGCCAGCATCTGCTGTTCGCCGCCGGACAACTGATTGCCCTTGTTGCCGCGCCGCTCATTCAGACGCGGCAGCAATTCGTAAATCCGCTCGATGGTCCAATGCCCCGGCCGCGCGGTGACCGTCAGATTTTCCGCAACCGTTAGCGACGGAAAGATTTCGCGCTCCTGCGCCACCCAGCCGATGCCGCCGCGGCGCGCTTGTACGGCGCGACCCGGGTGATGTCCTCGCCGCGCCAGTGGATGCTGCCGCGCGTCATGCGCGTGAAGCCCATGATGGTGAGAAGCAGCGTCGACTTGCCAACGCCGTTGCGGCCGAGCACCGCAAGGCTGCCCTTGTCGGCGAGATCGAACGAGATGTCGTTCAGCACCACGGCGTCGCCATAGCCGGCACGCACGTCTTTGAGCGAAAGCAGCGTCTCAGCCATGATGCGCTCCGCCAAGATAGACCTCGCGCACGCGCGGATCGGAGGAAATCTCCTTCGGCGTGCCTTCGAGCAGGATCGCGCCGCCCACCATCACGATGATGCGGCTGGCGAAGCGGAACACGACGTTCATGTCGTGTTCGATGAACAGCACGGTGATGTCCTGCGACAGATCGGCGATCACCGAGAACAACTCGGAGCTTTCCTCCGGCGGGACGCCGGCGGCGGGCTCGTCGAGCAGCAACACTTGCGGGCGGGTCGCGAGCGCCAACGCGATTTCGAGCAGCCGTTGCTGGCCGTAGGCCAGTTCGCGCGTGGTGCGATAAGCGTGGTCGCCGAGCCGCAGCGAATTCAGGATCGCATAGGCCTCGTCGGCATTGTCGCGATAGGACGGCAGCGCCTTCCACCAGGTGCCGGCATCGCCGGTGCGCTCGCAGATCGCAAGCGTCACGGCCTCGAGCGCGGACAGGTTCGGAAACAGCGTGTTGATCTGGAAGGTCCGCACCAGCCCGCGCTTCACCCGCGCGTCCGGATGCAGCGCGGTGATGTCGTCGTTGCCGAGCAGGATCTGCCCTGAATCGGGTCTGATCATGCCGGTCATGAGGTTGATCAGCGTGGTCTTGCCGGCGCCGTTCGGGCCGATCAGCGCATAGCGCTCGCCCTTCGGGATCGCGATCGAGATATCGCGCGCGACCTGCAATTGGCCGAAGCTTTTGTTGAGGTTGCGGGTGGAGAGCGCGGGGGTGGTCATGTGCTGCGCCGCCCCGTGATCACGCGATAGAGATGCGACAGCCCACCGAGGATGCCGTTCGGCAGCAGCATGACAGTTGCGACGAGCAAGAGACCAATCCAGAAATACCAGTATTGCGGGTTGATGCCGGAGAACTGATCGCGCGCCACCATGAAGATGACAGCGCCGATCAGCCCGCCATAGAGCATGCCGGCGCCGCCGAGCACGAGCATGACCAGCACGTCGGCGGAACGCTGGAAATCGATCGAGCCGAGCGACACCGTGGAGGTGGTTTGCGCCAGCAGCGCGCCTGCAATGCCGGCGATCGCGGCTGACATCGTGTAGATCTTGCGGATATGCGCGTCGCTCGGCGCCCCGATCGCGGGCATGCGCACGGAGTTTTCGCGGATGCCGCGCAGCGCCAGCCCGAACGGCGAATTGGTCAGGCGCCGCGCCACCAGGAAGATCAGAAACAATACCACCAGCGAATAGGCATAGGCGGTGCGGCCCCACAGGTCGAACTCGAACATGCCAAGCAGCTTGCTGATCCGGATGCCCTGAAGGCCATCGGCGCCGCCGGTGAGCCAATGCGCGCTGTTGGCGAGCTCATGCACCAGGAAGCCCAATCCCAGCGTGATCATGATCAGCGCCAGATGTTTGAAGCGCGAAACGATGAAGCTGGTGGCGAAGCCGAACAATCCGGTCACCACGGCAGCCGCCAGCAGCCCGAAGGTCGGATCGCCATAGCCGTGTTTCGAGATGATGCCGGCGGTATAGGCGCCGATCCCGAAGAAGGCCGCGTGACCGAGCGACACGATGCCGGCATAGCCAAGGATCAAATCGAGCGACAGCGCGAACAGCGCGGTGATCGCGATCTGGCTCGCGAGCGACAGATAATTCGGAAATACGAAGAACGGCAGGATGGTGGCAAGCCAGAACAGATATTCCAGCGGATGCCAGCGAACCTGGGCGCGCAGATAGCCGTACGGGGTGGGGGATGGTGTGCTCATCGCGCTACCGCTTGCCGAACAGGCCCTGCGGCCGCCACATCAAAAGAACGACCATCACAAAATAGATCATGAAGGCGCCGACCTGCGGCACATAATACTTGCTGGCGATGTCGCTGATGCCGATCAATACGGCGGCGACGAACGAACCCCAGATCGAGCCCAGACCGCCGACCGACACCACGATCAGAACGTAGACGAGATAGGTCAGTGCAAAAGACGGGTCGAGCCCGACGATTTCGATCGCCAGCGACCCGCCGAGACCCGCGAGTCCGGATCCAAGCGCGAACGCAACCGCGAACGTGCCGTCGACATTGATGCCCAGACCGCGCGCCATGCGCTGGTTATCGACCGCGGCGCGGACCTGCTGGCCGAAGCGCGTGTATTCCAGTGTCAGCACCAGCACCAGCGTGACAGCGAGGCCGACGGTGACGAGGAACAGACGATAGACACCGAAATTAATGCCGAAATAGACGATGGAGCCGCGCAACCAGGTGGGCGTCACCGCCGGCTGCAACACGGTGCCGAAGATATAGGCCGCGCTCGCGATCGCCATGAACGCAAGCCCGATGGTGAGAAGCACCTGATCGAGTTCGCTCGCGTTATAAAGCCGGCGGTACAGCGTGCGCTCGAGAACCACGCTCACCATGGCCGCGGCCAGAAATGCCATTGGCAGCGTTGCGAGGAACGGCCAGCCGAGGCTGTGAACCAGTGTCACTGTCACATAGGCGCCGAGCATCGCGAACGCGCAATGCGCGAGATTGACGAAATTCATCATGCCGAGCGTGACCGACAGCCCCACCGACAGCAGGAACAGCAGCATGCCATAGGCAAAGCCGTCGAACAGAACGCCGATGATAGGCCCCAAAGTCGTACCCTCAGCCTGACGCCTCACCCCGGTCCTTAAGCCTCGCCTTCAGGGAGCGGGGCGTCCCGCGTCATTGAAGGAGGGGCCGTCCACCGATTTCGGGATGCGGCGGATGGATGCTCTTCTTACTGAAACTATATCACACAAGGCAACGCCCGGAGCGGGAGGCCCCGGGCGTTAGATGTTCCAACAGGAAAGCTTATTTCTTGGTCTTCATCCGCTCTTTGACCGGATCCTTGACTTCCAGGATCTTGTCGACCTCGACATTCTGCAGCTTGCCGTCGACCTTCTCGACGCGACGGATGTACACGGTCTGGATGATATCGCGGGTCTCCGGATCGATGGAGATCGGTCCGCGCGGGCTCTCCCACTTCGAACCCTTGGCGGCATCGATCATCGCCTGCGCGTCGGTCTTGCCACCGGTCTTCTTCAGCGTGTCGTAGATCAGCTGCATGCCGTCCCAGCCGCCGATCGAGAAGTAATCGGGGTTGCGGCCGTAAGCAGCGTTATAGGCCTTCACGAAGGCATCGTTCTTGGCCGACTTGTGGGCCCAGTCGTAATGTCCGGCGGTAATGATGCCGAGGCCGGCATCGCCGAGCGTCTTCAGCGCATTGTCGTCGGTGACTTCGAGCTGGCCCATGACCTTGGTCTTGCGGGCGTCGATGCCGCGTTCGGCCAGCGCCTTGCCGAGTGCGCCCGGCTGGGAGCCGCCCGGAACGAAGATATAGATGCCTTCCGGGTTGAGATCCTTGGCGCGCTGCACGTAAGCGGAGAAGTCGGGGTTGGCGACGGCCATCTTGACCTCGCCGACGATTTCGCCACCGGCATCCTTGAAGCCTTGGACGAACGCGCCGCCGGCATCGAGGCCCGGACCGTAGTCGGAGACCATGGTGTAGGCCTTCTTCACACCGCCCTTTTTGGCCGCCCAGTCGCCGAGCGCCTGGTTGAGCTGCGGCGTGGTGAGCGAAACGCGCGCCATATAGGGCGACTTGGTGGTGATGATCGAGGTCGCGGCATTCATCACGACCATGAACTTCTTGGCCTGATCCGACACGTCGCCGGCAGCCATCGCATTCGGGGTCAGCACGAAACCGGCGAGAATGTCGACGCCGTCGCGCACGACCAGTTCCTGCGCCAGGCGCTTGGCGACATCGGGCGCGATACCGCCGGTATCCTTGCGGATGAATTCGACCTTGCGGCCGGCGACGGTGTCGCCGTTTTCCTTCACGAACAGCTTGATGGCGTTGTCCATCTGCGTCGCCGCATCGGCGAACGGGCCGGAATACGGCATGATCAGGCCGATCTTGACCGGGCCCTGCTGCGCCGTTGCGGCGCCCGCGAACAACGCGGTCGCGGCCAATGCCGCGAGTCCAATTGCACTTTTCTTCATCGCTTATTCCTCCTCAAAGCCATTGATCTTTCACGCTTAATCTCGCGTTGGGCGGACACTATCGGCAGCCGCTCAGCCGGTCAATGAATCCTGCCTTTGATGCGGCAATTGGGATGCCCACTCGATTTGGCTTGGTAAACGGTGGGACTTTTGGTCGCGCAGCATCGCGGGAGCAGTGTCAATAATACTCAATGTGAACGCGAACGGTGCCGTTAGCCTCGTCGTAGAAGCCGTATTTCCTGGCCTTATCGAGCATGGCGGTGATCGGATCCGGTGTGATGGTGTCGGCCATCGCAAGGGCGCGCAGATCGGATTCCTTCATCCAGATATGCTCGGGCGTGCAGGTCGCGCTGAACGGCAGACCACGTTCGATGTCGGTTGCGGTCCAACCGGACGGCACGCGCAGTTTCAGCCGCTGGTAATCGTCCCTTTCGAGAAGTTCATGTTGTCCGGACGAAAGCTGGATGATCATCGGATGCCTGTCGGCGTCAATGCGAAGACGCCAGTTCGAGGTTGCAGGACTGCGACGCGTTCGGGGCGCGATCGGAGCCGGCGATATGCTCGGCGAACAGCGATGCCGAACGCGATGCCTCGTCCGGCGTCATGTCCCCGAAATAGAGCTGGCAGGCAAGATAGTTCAGGCCGCCATCGGCCATCTGCCGGGTCAGGATATCCCGAACGGTGCGGGGCGACCCGGCGAAACCATTGCCGAGCCTGAGCAGTTCGTCGAAGGTTTCCGGATAGACATGGGAGATCGGAAACGGCGTTCCCGCCTCCTGCCACAGCATTTCCATGCCCGCGCGCCAGGGTTTGTAGGCCCGGCGCCCGATGGCGACCGCCTCGGCGTCGGTGTCCGCCAACACCACATGGCGCGTGATCCCTATATTCGGCAATGCGGCCGGATCGCGCCCAAGCCGGTTCCATTCCTGGCGGTAGCGATCCGAAACCGCGCGCGCATTGTCGATCGAACCCAGCGTCATCACATTGGCTCCGTTCTGCGCGGCCCAATTCGCGCTGTCCGGTTTTGTCGTCGCATACCACATCGGCGGATGCGGCCGCTGGAACGGATGGATGCGGACGGGAAAGCGCTCGATGGTGATGTGTTTGCCCGCGAAATTCACTTCGTCCTGCGTGAAGGCCTGCCGGATGATTTCGAAATTCTCCAGATAGCGGGTCTGCGCAGTCGCCGGATCGTCGCCATACATCGCGATCTCGTATGGCATGGAGCCGCGGCCAAGTCCGAGTTCGAGCCGTCCGCCGCTCAGTTGGTCGAGCATGCAGATTTCCTCATAGGCCCGGATCGGATGATAGATCGGGAGCACGAACAGCAGCGGCCCGACGCGCATGCGCTTGGTGCGCTGGATGGCCGAGGCGAGAAACACGCTCGGCGACGGCGCGAAGCCGAGCGGCGTGCCGTGATGTTCGGCCAGATGGTAGCAGTAAAAGCCGAGCTGGTCGCAGAGCGCGATGAAGCGCAACCGGTCTTCGTATTGCTGGTGAAGCGGCGTTCCGGCCCCATCCATATGGTCGAAGATTGCGTA
>CAVTOO010000013.1:0-16957 GCA_963736355.1 uncultured Alphaproteobacteria bacterium
TAAGGCGATGACGTAAGGACAACAGCGGCGGCGCTTTCGGGCATCGCCGTATTTCTCAAAATATTCCAGAATTCATCTCACGGCGCCTGATGGCGCCGTTTTTTTTTTTTCGAAGCACTGCCTACCCGCGCAAACGACGAGTTCACGTCAATCAAATTTCGATTTATCGACAGGCTGCGAACAATTTTCTCGCGAGCTCGCAACGCGCCTTGGATTTCCGGTGACAGCCTGTTCAAGAACACGGCGTAGCGTTTGAGTTCGCGCGCTTCATATTTCAATTTTCAGCACGTTCTCAATTTCAGCAGGTGCAAAAATATGTTTGTCACATCACAGCACTCTTCTCGCAAACTCCCGCAAGCAAATTTCTCCGTTCTCTCGCGCGTTCAATCGATGGCGCTCACGTTGATCGCCGCGCTGATGCTGCTCGCGGGCGGCATTCCCGGCACGCAGATTCAAGCGTCCCCGCCTACGCGTTCGGCGTTGGCGTAAAGGGATGGTGTACCGCTGTTTCAGGCGGCGCCATGAGTTGTCATGGGTCGCCGATGGACGCGTGCGCGACACAGCACGCGTCTTTCAATCCGACGGCGCCGTTCTACGGCTACGTTCCGACTACAGTTTGTACAGCAGGAAATGTCAGCTGGGGTTCGCCGCCGGGATCGCATCGCCACGATTGTCTGGTTTGACTGCAATTCCGGCTACACCCGAGTTCCCTACGACTGCATCAAGACCGACGAGTACGTCGAGAACCGGGTCATTAAACTTGGCGGCGGTTCTGCACCCAATTCCAAGCCCGGACCTCAAAGCTGCGGTCTGGGCGCGAACAATGGCGGCAGCCGAGCGCCGACAACCTCGCATCCGATCGACATCATGACCGGGTCCAAGCTGCTCGAAGTCAGAGACTTCGCGACAGCGGACGGCTCGTTGTCGCTCGATCGCTTCTACAACAGCATCAGTTACGGCAATCAGCACGATATCCTGCGCCGTGCGCCGTGGGGCGTCGGCCAAGGATGGCGCTTCACATTCCAGCATGAACTGCATCTGTACGAATACATTGAGTACGCCGAACTGGCGACGCCGCAAGGCAGCGCTCTCCGGTTCCGGCGAAGCTCCGGCGTGTTCTCGCCTTATCAAGGTGGATACGCCTCACCCCAGCAGACCGATTACAAGCTAGAGTTTGTCGGGACCTATCCGGGCTCGTGGTCGGCCGTTCTCGCGTCGTCGAGCCAATGGAAGATCACCGATTCGGACGACAATGTCTGGCTGATGCAGACGTATCAGGAGGCTCCTTCCGGCAAGTACTTCACCGCGCTTCCGGTGAGCGTTACCTTCCGTGGCGGCCTGGTGTGGACCTTCACCTATGGCACCTACCACGAGCTGACCTCGATCACCGACAGCTACGGCAAGTCGATCACGTTCACCTGGTACATGAACGATCAGACTGCGCTCGGCAGCACGGCAACGCCGACGCCGGTGGGAATTGCGTCCGCCACGCTGCCCGATGGCACGGTGTTCAAGTACATCGCGGACTCCGTGAACGGCACAGCCATTCCGATCAATGACCGCCTGACGACGGTCGAGCACCGCGACGCATCCAACAACCTGCTGGATTCGACCACCTATCTCTACGAAAACGCCGACTTTGTTTATCACGTCACCGGCGTCAAGGATTCGTCCAACACCGGCGCTGGACCGTCGAGTACGACAATCGCGGCCGCGCGATCACCAGCAAGGGACCGAGCGACGCCGACAAGACACAGGTGTCTTATGGCACGATTGCCAGTAACGCCCTGTCGCGGACGGTCACGAACGCGCTCGGCAAGCAGACGACCTATAACTTCAGGTGGGTGAGTGGTGACACCTACATGACGTCGAAAAACGGCGTGGCCAGCACCAACTGTCCTGCCAGCACGTTCACCGACACGGTGAACAGCTCGACGAAGTTTGTCGAGACGACCACCGACGAGGAAGGCCGCGTCACCAAATACACGCGCGACGCGCGCGGCTTCCCGACGCAGATCATCAGCGGCTTCGGTACGGGCATCGCCCGCACCGTGAATATGACGTGGCATTCGACGCTGCGCCAGCCGACGCAGATCGCGGAGCCGGGCCTGACCACGGACTTCACCTGGACCTCGGGCCAGCTGACGCAGGTCACCCAGACGGACACCACCTCGCACACGGTGCCCTATTCGACCAACGGCCAGACGCGGACCTGGACCTACACGTATGACAGCTACGGGCAGGTGCTGACCGTCAACGGCCCACTCGCCGGCAGCGGCGACACCGTGACCTATGCCTACAATGCCAGCGGCTATCTGACGTCGGTGACGAACGAGGTCGGCCATGTGCTGACAGTGGTCAGCCGCAACGGTCGCGGCCAGCCGACATCGCTGACCGACCCGAACGGCGTGACGATCGACCTCACCTACGACTCCGAAGGCCGCGTGCTGACGACCGCCGTCGATCCCGGCGGCGCTCAATGCCGATCACCGCGTCTGCTGTACAACGAACTCGGCGACATCACCAAGGTCACGCGGCCGAACGGCGCCTATCTGCAATACACCCGCAACGATGCCCGCCGCATCACCAAGGTCGAGGACAATACCGGCGCCTCGATCGAATATGACATACGACAATCTCGGCGGCGTCACGCAGCGTCGCATCAAGGACTCCGGCGCGACGCTGATCTCGACGCAGAATGCGACCTATGACGAACTCGGCCGCCTTCTGACATTCGTCGGCGCATCCAGCCAGACCTGGACGCATGCCTACGACAAGACCGACAATCTCAAGACGGTCACCGACCCGCGCACGAACACCTTCCAGCGGGCCTTCGACAGCATCAACCGGCTCGTCAGCGAGACGGACGAGGCGTCGAAGAATGTGACGGTGACGCGCAACGGGCGCGATCTCGTCACGCAGTATACCGATCCGCGTTCCAACAACACGACCTATGTCCGCAATGGCTTCGGCGACATCATCCGCCGCACCAGCCCGGACACCGGGACGACCGACTATGTCTACAATGCGCTCGGCAAGCCGACGCAGGTCACCGACGGGCGCGGCGTGGTGACCAATCTCACCTACGACAATGCCGGCCGCATGCTGACCAAGGAATATCCGGCCGACACCGCCGAGAACATCACCTACACCTGGGACTCCGTGACGGGCGGCAACAAGGGCATCGGACGCATCACCCGGATCGACGATGCCTCCGGCTCCATCGAATGGACCTACAATGTGCTGGGCCAGGCGACGCAGGAGAAGAAGACCACCGCCTCGCAGGTCTATCCGGTCGACTATTCGTACGACCTCGATGGCAATGTGACCGGGATGGTCTATCCGTCCGGCCGCATCGTCACCTATGCGCGCGATGCGGTCGGCCAGATCACCGGCGTCACCACCAAGAAGGATGCACTGTCATCTCCGGTGACGCTGGCATCCGGCGTGGCCTACCTGCCGTTCGGCGGGCTGACGTCCCTCACCTACGGCAACACGCTGACGCTGACGAAGACCTTCAACGCGGACTACAACCTCACCGCGCTTGCGGTGATGGACGGCGGCACGGCCATCGTCGATCGCAGCTACGCCTACGGTTACGGCGACTTCGACCTCACCGGCATCACCGATGCGGTGAATGCCGGACGTTCCGAGACCTATACCTACACCGCCAATCACTGGCTCGCATCCGCGACCGGAAGCTGGGGCTCGCTGACCTTCAGCATGGACAACACCGGCAACCGCACGCAGGAGCTCTATGACGACACCTCGACGGTCACGACCACGGACCTACGCCACCACCTCGACCGACAACCTGCTCGACACGGTGACGCAAGGCGCAACGACCTTGCGGACCTTCGGCCATGACGGCGCGGGCAATGTGACCACCGACGACCGGAACGGCACGATCTACAACTACCGCTACAACAAGCGCGGCCGGATGGACCGGCTCACCATCGGCTCGACGGTGACGGCCGACTACACGTTCGACGGCCTCGAGCGCATGGCGATCCGCACCACGCAGAACATGGTGCCGGCTGCGACCACGCACTACGTCTACGACCGCGCGGGACGGCTGATCGCGGAAGCGACCTCGGCCGGCGCGACCGTGACGGAATACATCTGGCTCGACGACATGCCGCTGGCTGTCGTGGCCGATGTCGACACGATGACGCCGAAGCTGTGGTTCGTGCACGCCGACCATCTCGACCGACCGACCGTCATGACCGACGGCACGAAGGCGTCGTCTGGGATGCCTGGTACTTCCCGTTCGGCGAGGCACGCTCGATCACCGGAACCGCGACCAACAACATGCGGTTTCCGGGGCAGTATTTCCTGGTCGAGTCCGGCCTCGCCTACAACTGGCATCGTCACTACGACCCGACACTCGGGAGATATCTGCAAGCCGATCCGCTCGGGTTCATCGATGGGCCGAATGTCTACAACTACGTCACCAACGCGCCGACCATGTATGCGGACCCAGCAAATTGGCAGTAAGTGTCCGATTTTGGATGGCTGCGGTCACGACTATGCGATCAACTGTAGCGATGGGCTTGTTGGCCGTTCAGCACGGTAGAACCGCGTGCGGAAGCAACATAGCGATCAAAAAATCTTTGGTCAAGTAGCCAATCTTGGAGAAAACCAATTGTGAAAAACAAAACGGCGAAAGAAGTTGCCGAACTGCTGTAGGGCAAAGGCTATGCTCCAAAAGGACCAGATCCTGCTGCGGATCTCGGCGCATATGCAAATGGAAAAAACTGGACGGCCATATCATATTGATTCCAGAATCATGCCGATGCCAAAAGATGGGACCTCTGTGGATGTTTACCGAGCCACGCGGAGCAAGAGATATCTTTGAGTCCCGGAACGACTACCCGATGGGAGGGCAATAGTGCTGAAACTTTGAACTCAAAAAGCAGGAATTCAGCGATTCGTTCGATGAACTGGAAATGCGCCCGTGGACCGAAGCGGGCTGGATTGCATTGTTAATTGAACTTGGGCGCACAATTTCAACGGGAAAAGACGGACCAGACGCATCTAACGGCAGAATCTGCTGGGATGGCTCGCGACGCTATAGCGAGCAGCCATATTGCCGACAAAACATGTATCAGGCGGTCGCGTCCAGTGAATCAATCCGCGCGTATGCGCTAGGTCACGCAATTGTTTCCACTATTGTTTTATCAGTCGAAATAACTGGCAGGGCGCCGTCAGACGCCGCCGACTATACGTTCGACAGCACGTCGAGCGCATGGCGATCCGCACCACGCAGAACATGGTGCCGGCTTCGACCACGCACTACGTCTACGACCGCGCGGGACGGCTGATCGCGGAAGCGACCAGGCCGGCGCGACCGTGACGGAATACATCTGGCTCGACGACATGCCGCTTGCAGTCGTGGCCGATGTCGACACGATGACGCCGAAGCTCTGGTACGTCCACGCCGACCATCTCGACCGGCCGACCGTCATGACCGACTCGACCGGCGCCGTGGTGTGGGATGCCTGGTACTTCCCGTTCGGCGAGGCGCGCGCGGTCACCGGAACCGCGACCAACAACATGCGCTTCCCCGGGCAGTTTTTCCTCGTCGAGTCCGGCCTCGCCTACAACTGGCATCGTCACTACGACCCGACGCTCGGGAGATACCTGCAAGCCGATCCGCTCGGGTTCATCGATGGGCCGAACATCTACAACTACGTCACCAACGCGCCGACGATGTATTCTGATGAAATCGGAGCACAGCGACGTGGAGCACATTTCTCCGCAACGCCTGCTCAAGCCATAAACAACACGCTCTATCGAAGTGCGACGGAAGCGTATTATCAAGCAACAGGCCAGCGCTATGAGAGCCTTACAACTCCCGGTCGGAACGCAACTCAACAAGACGTACTAAATGCTCGCGCAGCCCTTGAGCGAGCCGTTCCGAACAGCTCTCAATATTTGTACGGCACAGTTGGAAAGTCAGTTTCGAACAGGTATACAAATGTTTGCGTCGCAGACTTTACCAACAATTTACATCAGAGCGGATATTCGCCGAGCATATCTCGCAGCAGCCCAAATGTTACAAACTACATCAATCAAAGCGGAAACAAGTATAGCATCTATCCTAATGCTAACTCGACAGGCGAACCGACAGCAGCGTTTACTCCTGCGGGAAGCCGCAGAGAAACCGTGCGGATTAGACTTCTTCCGTAGTTTTTGATCGAGGAAAAAATGCGTCAAATCACGGACGAGCACGAGCTCAATGGCATAATCGAACTCATACCTTCTGCCCTGTTGACCGATGCTCGTCCGTGGAATTTAATAAGTGCGGAGATGCACAAGTTCCGATGCGATTTTGATTATCTGTTTCTTCAGCACCTGCCTTCGATGTCGCATTTTACCGAATATCTCCAGCGGATCGAAGAAGATCGGTGCTATCTGGTTGTTTGCGACCCAGAGCTTCGAAAGCGTGACGGGAATGGCGGGTATCCGGCATTCGAATTCTTAAAGACCGATACTGTCGATGACATGTTCAAGGCCAATGGCACCGAACTTGATCGTGTTTTCGATTACTGGACGACAGGCACGGAATTCGTCATCGTCTCTGAAAGCAGATCATGGCTCGCGTTCGCATCCTTTGAAGAAAGGATGGCTTCTTTTTCATGTTACGACAGTGAGTTGTATGACTTCTTCCTCGTTATTCTGGCGCTATCGATCAGCGAGAATGTTCGACGAGTAACCGGCTAATAGCTACCGCAAATATTCGCTCACCCGGCACGCCTTACGAAAGCGCATTTGCTACGGAGTGCATTCGGCGTGAAGTGTATTGCTCAAAACGACGTTGACGCGATTTTTGGCGCTGTAGGTTTCAAAGCACTTGAAGCCTCCGCTTCGCAACGCGCACCGCTGCATTTAAATGAAAACTTGGCGCAACGCCAAAAGCGTATCGGCGCGCAGCCGCCGGAAGCCAGCTCACTTACCCAGTTTGTCAATGCGATCAATCTTTGGTTGCCCGACAAAAGCAATCGATTGCTCTGGATCGAATTTCAGGAAACCGCGCCCCACGATATCGGCGGCTTGGCAAGCGCGGCCCGACGAGGCGCAGGGGAAGCAAGATCAATCTATGACGCGCCAGGCCACTTGTTCGAGCCGCTGAACTACAATCAGCAGGATCCGCTTGAGCTATCAGATGATCAGGCCCGGGAGATCAGCCTTTTGCTGGGCCTACTTTGCCTCGTTATTTGCGGCGGATGGGACGCGTGGCTTATCTCCGACGCCACAACCGATCGTATCGAGTTCTGGGAAGGAAACATTTTTTTTCATTCGTCGGATGCAGCCAAGATAAAAAGCGCCGATGCGTTGTTTTCCAAGTTCAAATGCTCACGTGAGCCGGCTTAATCCGCGAAGATGTAAGCCGGCCAATTCTTCGACTTCAATATGAAACACATCCACCATACGCATTCCGAGATCGAAGATTATATTGCGTCCAATAATCTCGCCGTCTCCCAGTGCTCCAATGACGGACTGACTCCGCCGGCACTTGCGCCGGCGGATGAGGTCAAAAACATGTTGAAGGAGTCAGACACCCTGTGGGGCACGGCGCTGCCGACATATCTGCTCATATCGAAGCATGAAGAAACGAAACCGCGCACGCTGAAGGAAGCTGTGTCTCAAATCGAATCCAGCGCAGCAGACGATCAGTTTCTCATTGTCGCCTATCAAGACGGTGGCTTGATTTCCGTTTCTCGCGCCGCTTTGCCCTTTCACGAGGGCGCTGACCCGGCGGAATGGTGGTATCCAAAATACTAGAAGCACGGTTATCGCCGATCTCGACAAGGCGATGACCTGAGCGAATTGTGGCAGCGACGCACGCCGCCGCTGCCGAAGTTCCCTTTTAGCGTTGATTAACCCCTTCCCCGACCAATCAATTCAAATTGGAACGATCTAGCGCCAGTTCCCTTGTCCCCTCGAACGGAGGGCGTGGACATGGCTTCAGTGCTGATTGTGGAAGACGAGGCGGCGATCCTGATGCTGGCGGAGTCCGTGATCCAGGACGCGGGCTACGAGACCCTTGTCGGCCGCGTCCCTGCCGGAAGCCCGGGACATCATCGAGTCCGGCGCCAGCTTCGATCTCGTCTTCACCGACATCAACCTGCGCGACGTGTCGGACGGCGGCATCAAGATCGGCGAGATGATCGCGCAGCTGAAGCCTGAGGTTCCCGTGCTGTACACCAGCGCCTGCGAACTGAACGCCGGCTTGCGCTCGCGCCTGCAAGGCCCGCCCGAATTCATCCCCAAGCCCTATCGCTGCGACGACGCAATCGCGCGCATCGAGCGGTTACTGCAGCACACATGCCAGCGGGACAATCGGGCTCACTGAGCGGTGCGGTTGTCTGCGACGGAACTCTGCGACGGAACAATGAGCGGCGCGCGCCGTTGATACGTCATGGACAATCCCAGCCGCAGCACCCCCAAGCCTTCCAAACCCGACGGTCCCACGCCGACGAAGGACGACAAACCCTTGCCGGCCGGCCCTCATTCGAAACCTGAACTTACAAACACCGAGGCCACACCGGGAAGCGGCATGCTGCCGGACGACCCCGAAGACGAGAACATGCAGCCTTCGGGATGACGCCCGCCGCCCGGCTTTTGCCTGCGGATTTCTACTTGCGATAATTCAGCCCACCGCCGCGCGCATGACAGTCGCAATCGTCATCGTGAAGATGAAACGGCGCATTCATGGCGACGAACAGCCGCGTGACGCCACTGCCTTCGATGGGCGGCGAGCGATGCACGAGGCTGCGGTCGCCGCGCGCGCTTCCCTTTGCGAGCGCAACCGCAAAGCGCGGCAACTCATAGAGCGGCCCGCGGATAGGATTCCTGATCGCGCAGCGCTTCCTCGGCATGGGCATGCGGCACCCATTGCGTGCCGGGACCGCGATAGGTCGCCAACAATCGCGCCGTGACGTTATCGCGATGAAACCGCGAACAGGCGTTGTCGCTGACGGCCTCGATACGGACCTCGAAGCGCGACAAATTCATGGTGCGGCTGAATATCTGGCCCAGCATCGTGAGATCAGACGCAAGCACATCGCGCGCGAGCGGCGGCGCCCGCGTGCAGGTCGCCAGCACATCTGCCACCCGTGTCGCGATGTTGTCGGACGTCGCCACAAGAGAAACATGCGGCATGTCGGCGGCCAGCCAGGCATCGAATGCCTCGCCCACGGCTTGCTTCATGCTTCGGCTCCAGCAGGCCAGCGCGACGGAAGGGTTGTCGATCTCGCGCAACACGCTGTTCCACGAGCCCGCGACGGCGCTTCCGTCCGAAGTGAGGCTGACAAAGGCCTGGGTGTCCGGCCTCGCGGCCTCCATCACGCGACCTTTCGCCAGATCGGAAACGGATCGCGCAGCCGCGTCCACATCTTCGCGCCGAACGCCATTTCTTCGCCAGTGAGAAGGCACGCATCGAGTTCGGCGGTGAGCTGCTCGCGATCCATATCCGGCGTGCCGATGAAGACGATCTCCTGCCGCCGGTCGCCGTAGTTCGGGTTCCAGCTCTCCAGCACGGATTTCCGCCACACGGGATCGTCGGGCCAGCGCTCTTTCGGCACCGCCGCCCACCACAGCCCCGCCGCTTCGTGACGCAGCATGCCGCCGGCCTGCGACAGCGAGCCTGCGAAATCCATGCGCGAGGCGAGCCAGAAGAAGCCCTTGGCGCGCATCACGCCTTCGATCGGCTCGGCGAACAGCCGATGCAGCCGTCCCGGATGAAACGGCTTGCGCGAGCGATAGACGAAACTCCAGAAGCCGTATTCCTCGGTCTCCGGCGTGTGCCGGCCCTGCAATTCCTTGAGCCAGCCGGCCGAGCGGCTGGCCTTCTCGTAGGAGAAACTGCCGGTGTTCAGCAGATCGATCGAGCGGGACGCGGCCGAATTCGCTGGTGACGATGTCGGCGGCCGGATTGAGCTTCTTCAGCGCGCCATGAGAAACTCCCTCTGCGCGGCGCGATCGATGTCGATCTTGTTGACGACGATGACGTCGGCGAATTCGACCTGCTCGACCAGCAGATCGACCACCGCGCGAAAGTCGTCCTCTCCCAGCGACTCGCCGCGCTGCTGCAGCAGGTCGGTCGAGCCGTAGTCGCGCAGGAAGTTGAACGCATCGACCACGGTCACCATCGTGTCGAGGCGCGCGACGTCGCGACAGCGACTGACCGTTCTCGTCCTCGAACTCGAAGGTGGCGGCGACCGGCATCGGCTCGGAGATGCCGGTCGACTCGATCAGCAGATAGTCGAAGCGATCCTCGCGCGCCGAGCGCGTCGACCTCCTTCAGGAGATCCTCGCGCAGCGTGCAGCAGATGCAGCCGTTCGACATCTCGACGAGTTTCTCGTCGTTGCGGCTCAGCGTCGGCGCCGCCGTCGCGGACAGCGTCGGCGTCGATGTTGACCTCGCTCATGTCGTTGACGATGACCGCGACGCGGCGGCCCTCGCGATTGTTCAGCACGTGGTTGAGCAGCGTGGTCTTGCCCGCGCCGAGAAAGCCGGACAGGACCGTGACCGGAAGACGATCCATGATGACGCTCCGTAAGAACTGCAGGGAAAGTCCGTCGCGGCGGCCCGGGAACCTGACCGCCGCGACGGCTGGCTGAGCGGGAGTTCGAGTTACCCTCCGCTCGCGATCGTCGCAGGACTGCCGTCCACCGGCATGTCGAGACCCTGCTTCAGCGTGTCGAGATGATATTCGCGGATGCGCTTGTTCGCGGGATCGCTGATGAACGCGCTGCCGCCAATGACGGCAAGGTTCGGTTGCGGCTCCTTCGCGTCGAAAGCGCAATCGAACGACGGCACGGCATCGAACGAGGCGACTTCCTTCCAGACTGGCGCCATCTCGTAGACGCGCAGCTTGCCGTCCGGCGTGAGATTGGCGACACGCTTGCCGTCGCTGCTCACTTCAAACTGGCAGGCCGACTGGTTGCCCGGCACCTGCAGGATGTCCGCAGCCACAAGCGCCTTCGCGGCCGGATCGACGCGGACGAGTGCATCGTAAGGCGACTTCAGCCCGTAATTGCCGACCATGTAGCGCCCGCCTTCGCGCGACTTCAGCGTGCGCGGTGCGGCGCTCGTCGGCATAGGCGATCTTGCGCGCGGTCCATTTGCCGCCGCGGTCCTTCGCGATAACCAGCATGCCGCCGCCCTCGCCGTCGTTGCAGCCCAGCACATGCACGTTCTTCAACGAGGCGTGGCCGTGATACGCTTTGCAGGAGGCCTGCGGGTTGGTCTGATCGTTGAACGAGGCGAGAACCTTCCACGCCTTGCCGTGTTCGAGAATTTCGAAGCCGTTCGGACGCGAGGACGCGCTCTTGTCGTCGCCCTTGGCATAGGCCGGGTTCGGCACCGACATCAGCCACTGCTTGCGACCGAGCGGCACGACGATGCCGTGCTGCGGAGCGGGACTCGTCCAGGTGATCGCGGACGGCTTCTTGCCAGAGAGAGTCTTGAGTTCGAACAGCACCGCCTTCGGCTCACTCTTGCGTTCCCACGGACGCTGGCCGTCATAGAACAGCGCGAGCCAGCCGTTTTCCGAGACGACATGCGCGGGCTTGTCGCCGGTCAACGTCAGGTCGAGCAATTTCGGCGCGGCCTTCTCGATGTCGTCGTGATCGCCATGCGACTCGCGGATGAGGCCGTTGTCGAGAATGCGGATGGTGCCGGCGTCGTCGCCCGCCTTGATCACCACGAAGCGGCCGTCCTCGGTGGTGGTGAGGCTCGCCTTCGGCTTCGGCATATCGAAGGAATGCGTGATGGCGCCGGTGTCGAGATCGAGGATGCGCACCACGGGCTTCTCGTGATCGGTGAACACGAGACGCCCGCGCGAGGATTCATGATGTTGGGCCGTGGCGGTCGTGCCTAAGCCGATCCCGGTAAAGGCGACCGTGGCGGCCAGCGACAGGAGGAATGGTCTCGTCAACGGATGGATCATGCGTATCACCTCGGGAATGGCGGCCGGCAGGCAAAGTGCGGCGGTACAGAGAGTTGCATTACTGAAGAATGTTATAATATAACATAACATGACTTGGCAAGCCGCGCCGACGCGTCGTGGCAGGCAGTGCAAAACCCTGAGTGAACGAACCGAGGCGACCATGACCTTTGCAGAATATGTCCGCAGCTACGTCCACCGTTGTCGGCAAGGCCTCGCGCTTGCCACGGCAATCGCCGCGCTCACATCCGGCGTCGCGACGGCGCAGGAACGAACACTGCGCGTGGTCGGCCCGTGGGAGATCGCGGGCCTCGAGAGCACGCAATCGGGTTACGTCTTCGGCCGCATGCAGGTCGCCGAAACGCTCGCCACCGTCGACGAGAGGGGCCAGATCGTTCCGCATCTGGCGAAGGCGTGGACCGTCTCTTCCGATGGGCTGACATGGCGCTTCGAATTGCGCGAAGGCGTGCGCTTCCATGACAATACGCCGGTGACGGCGGAGGCTGCCGCGAAGAGTTCGCCTCCGCGCGCCAGGGCGCGGGCGTGCTGTCGCGGGTGCCGATCGAGACCATCACGGCCGATGGCGAGCGTGCGGTGGTCTTCAAACTGAAGACGCCATTCGCCTCCCTGCCTGCATTCGTCGCCAACTATACGACGATCATTCTCGCTCCCTCCTCCTACGATGCCGCCGGCAAGACGGTGGCGATCGTCGGCACAGGGCCGTTCAAAATAACATCGCTGACGCCGCCGCTGAAACTCGAAGTCGCGCGCAACGACGGATGGTGGGGCGGCAAGGTCGCCATCGGCGCGGCGAGCTACCTCGCCGCCGGCCAGGGCGAGACGCGCGCGCTGATGGCGGACAGCGGCGAAGCAGATATCGTCATTTCCATCCTGCCGGTGTCGGTGGATCGGCTCAAGCGCAATCCCAATCTCGACATCAAGGTGACGACGGTGCCGCGCACGCGCATGATGAAACTCAATGCGGGAGGCCCCTTCTTCTCGGACGTCCGCGTGCGGCGTGCTCTCGATCTCGCGCTCGACCGCACCGGCATGGCACGCGCCATCCTGCGCAATCCGGACATGGCGGCGAACCAGCTCTTCCCGCCGACACTGACCAACTGGCATGTCGGCGGACTTGCCGCGCCCGCGCGCGATGTCGCCGCAGCAAAGCGCCTGCTCGCGGAAGCAGGCTGGAATCCCGGCAGCGACGGCATCCTCGAAAAGGACGGCCGCAGGTTCAGCGTCACCGTGCGCACCTTCTCAAGCTGGCCTGAACTGCCGCCGCTGGCTACCGCAATCCAGGCGCAGCTCAAGGATATCGGGATCGATCTCAAGGTTTCGGTGGGTAACTCCTCGGAGATCGTTGCCGGCCATCGCGACGGTTCGCTCGACCTCGGCCTCTCCTCGCGCAACTTCTCGCTGGTGCCCGACCCGTTCGGTACGATGCTCGAGGACTATGGCCCGAAAGGCGGCGACTCGGGTGCAATGGGCTGGTCGAACGACGAGATGCAGACCCTCTTCCAAAAGTTGTCGACCTCGGCCGACCCGGAAATTCGCGGGCCGGCACAACAGCGCATCGCGCAGATCCTGCGCGACGAACTTCCGGTGATCCCTGTGTCATGGGTGGAACTGGCGCTCGCGGCCAACAAGCGCGTCACCGGCGTCAAGCTCGATCCGTTCGAACTGTCCTATCATCTTTCCAGCGTGCGCTGGGCAAACGAAGCGGCCAAGCCGTAATGAAAGCCATGCTGCTATCGCGGCTAGCGCAGGCCGCGCTCGTTGCCATCATTGTCGGAGCGGTCTCTTTCGCGCTGGTGCATGCGTTGCCGGGCGATGCGGCGCTGCGCATCGCCGCGGACCGTTATGGTCCGGACGCGTTGTCGGGCTTCGCTGCCGACGCCGTACGGCATGAACTCGGTCTTGACCGCCCATGGCCTCAGCGCTTTGCCGCATGGATGGCAGATCTCGCGAAGTTCGACCTCGGCCGCTCGCTCGTCAGCGGACAGCCGGTGATCGAGGAACTCAAGGTGCAACTGGGCTACAGCCTTGCGCTCGCGGCCGTGGCGGTCGCCATGTCGCTCGTTCTTGCGCTTCCGATCGGGCTTCTCGCCGGGCTGAGGCCCGACGGGGCTGCGGACCGTATCAGCGCGACGCTCTCCATTGCGCTGCGCGCATTGCCGCCTTTCGTCATCGCTCTGCTCCTCATGCTGGTCTTCAGCATCAAGCTCGGCTGGTTGCCGCCGGCCGGGTTCGGATCGCCGCGCGATATGATCCTGCCGGCGCTAGACTCTGGCGCTGGGTCTTGCCGCCGTATCGTCCCGTGTCGCGGCCAATTCGATGAAGCAGGCGATGGCATCGCCTCATGTTGCCTTCGCGCGCAACAAGGGCCTGCCCGAAGGCGTCACGGTGCGGCGCCATGCCCTGCGCAATGCCGCAATCCCCGTCGTTGCCTATCTCGGGCTGCAATCGGTGTACCTGATCGAAGGCGTTGTCGTCGTCGAATCCCTGTTCGCCTGGCCCGGCATCGGGCACGCGCTGGTGCACGCGGTCGTCGCGCGTGACGTCACCATGGTGCAGGGAACGGCCCTGGTGATGGGACTGATGTTCGTGCTCATCAACCTCGGAGTGGATGCCGGGAGCCGGCTGCTCGATCCGCGTCTTGCGGTGGCCCGATGACGACGCTCGAAGTCGCAGGCGCGACGCGCGATTTGTCGGCGACGCAACGTCGTGTCGGCTGGGCGATCCTCGCCCTGCTCGGCGCATTCGCGCTGGTTGGGCCGCTCACGATTCCAACCGATCCTTCGCAACAAAATCTGTCGGACGGCCTTGCACCGATCGGCGGTGATTATTTTCTCGGCGCAGATCACTACGGTCGCAGCATGCTGGCCCGCCTTGCCCATGGCGCGCGGCTGTCATTCGGGCTTGCGGTCCTCACCATGCTAACGGCCGCAATCCCCGGGCTTCTGCTCGGCGCGCTCGCAGCCTGGCGCGGCGGTTTCGTCGAGCGGGCGCTGGTCATGCTCTCGGACATGGTCCTCGCCCTGCCCGGGCTTCTGCTCGTTCTGCTGCTGCTCGCCTTCGCGCCGGGACATTACGTGCCGCTCTATCTTGGCCTTTCGCTCTATCTGTGGGTCGAATTCTTTCGGGTCAGCCGAGCCACCACTGCGCGGTTGCTGGTGGAACCCTATATCGAGGCGGCGCAACTGCTCGGCTTCGGCCCACGTTACATCTTCGCCAAGCTCGTGCTGCCGACGATCGCACCCATCATGCTGACGCTCGCGACCTTCGCCGTCGGCACGGCTATTATCGCGGTCTCGACGCTCAGCGCGATCAGCGTCGGCCTGCAACCACCGACGCCAGAGCTGGGCAGCATGATTGTGGAACTTCTGCCCTACTACGCCGAGGCGCCGCTGCTCGTGCTGTTGCCCGGCGTCCTGATCTTCCTGCTGATGCTCGGGCTGCATCTCGTCACCGCGGATGAACGTTCATGAGCGACGCACTCACCGTCAAGAACCTCGTCATCACCTCTGCGAAGGGGCCGATCGTACGCGGAGTCTCCTTCGAGGTATCGCGCGGATCACCGCTGACGATCCTGGGCGATTCCGGCTCGGGAAAATCACTGATATTGCATGCCATCATGGGTACGCTGGCGCCGGAATTGCACGCCAGCGGAATGATCACGCTCGGCGATCGCGACCTGCTTCAACTGACCGCTCAGGAGAGACGCGCGCTATGGGGCCGGACGCTGTCGCTGCTGCCGCAGGAGCCGTGGCTTGCGCTCGATCCGACCATGCGCCTGCTGCCGCAGATCGCCGAAGTCCATCGCCATGTGCGCAACGTCGGCGCGGCGGATTCTGCGACGGCAGCGCAATCCAATCTCGCAGCGGTCAACCTCGCCGGCGCCGCAGAGCTGAGGCCGTTTCAGATGTCGGGTGGCATGTGCCAACGCGCCATCATCGCGATTGCGCATGCGGGCGACAGCCAGCTGATGCTCTGCGACGAACCGACAAAAAGCATCGACCGGCCGATGCGCGACGCCACGGTCGCGAGACTTCGCGCGGAACTTGAACGCAACCGCCTGTTGGTAACCGTGACGCATGACATCGCGGTGGCGCGGGGCCTTGGTGGCACGGTTGCGATCATGCGCGATGGCGACTTCATCGAAACAGGCGTGGTCAGCGAGATCCTCCAGCGCCCGCAACACGCCTATACGCGCCAATTCGTCGGCGCCGACCCCGAAAGCTGGCCCCACACCGCGCCAGGCCCGACCGGCGACGTCGTCATCGAGGCGCGCGGGCTTGCCAAGCGCTATGGCGCGCGCACCGTGTTCGAGAATGTCGATATCGATATCAGTGCCGGCGAGATCGTTGCCATTGTCGGCCCCTCGGGTTGCGGCAAGACAACCCTCGGTAATGTCCTGCTCGGTCTGACACATGCCGATGCCGGTATCGTGACACGGCGGTACGGGCAGAACACGCTACGCGCACAGAAGCTCTATCAGGACCCGCCCTCGGCCTTTGCCCCGCATCAGTTCATTCGCGCCGCTATCGACGATCTTGCCCGCCGCCATCGCATCGAACGGTCGCGCATGATAGAATGGATGGACAAGCTGCGATTGGGTCCGGATCTGCTCGACCGGCTACCCGGCGAAGTCTCCGGCGGCGAACTGCAGCGCTTCGCGCTGTTGCGCGCAATGCTGCTCGACCCCGTATTCCTCTTCGCCGACGAGGCCACCTCGCGTCTTGATCCAATCGGTCAGCGCAACGTCATCGACATGCTCACGGAAGCCGCCCGCCGCGACGGCACCGCAATCCTGCTTGTGACCCATGACCCGATGCTCGCGGAGCGGACGGCGAGCCGGGTACTGACATTTGCCGAACGCGGTTTCGTTCCGACCATCACCAGCCGCTCCCCGGCGCTGGAATCCGCCGTCAGCGGGTGACCGCTGCTGCCTGCGTCACCGGTCGGGGGTCAGGCATCAATCGCCACGCCTGCACAAT
>CAVTOO010000014.1:0-118557 GCA_963736355.1 uncultured Alphaproteobacteria bacterium
TTGAAATTCATGTCCGCAACGACAAGCGACGCGTCGGCACAGTCACAATCAACATGGACATTAAATCGCACCCCGGCGACTGACGCCGAACTCCGCGCCTCCCGACCGCAGCGCATGGAACCTGTTTGCCGCCTTCGCGTTCACTGATCAACGCGGCAAGGGAGTAAAAGACATGGCTCGTGGTTTTCCGTCGATGACGGCGTTACTCGGTCTTCTGGCCATTGCCGGATATCAAAACCGCGACAAGCTCGCGGAGCTTCTCAAGTCTGCTAGCGCAGGCGGTCAGGGTGGCGGCGCTGGCGGCGGCCTCGCCGGCGGGCTCGGTGGTCTGCTCGGAGGTCTCGGCGGAACGGGCGCACGAGGCGGCGTCGGCGGTCTGCTGAGCGGCGGCCTGGGTGAACTGCTCGAAAGCTTCAAGCAAAACGGCCAGGGCGACGTGGCCGATTCATGGGTTTCGCCCGGCCCCAACAAAGAACTGCCGAACGACAAGCTGAAATCGGCAATCGGTCCCGATGTGCTGTCGCAGCTCTCGCAGCAGACCGGTTTGTCCGAAGACGAGCTGCTGAAGCGGCTGTCGCGCGAACTGCCAAACGCTGTCGACAAATACACACCGGACGGCCGCCTGCCCGACCCGGACGACGCTCCCGCCAACACCAGCACGCGCTAGGACATCATCCCATGGGCATCATCGGCACCATCATTATCGGTTTCATCGCCGGCCTTCTCGCCAAGTTTCTGACGCCCGGCGACAATGAGCCGTCTGGATTTATCCTGACGACGCTACTCGGCATCGCAGGCGCTTTCCTCGCGACCTATCTGGGTCAGGCCATCGGCTGGTATCGCGCCGGCGAAGGCGCGGGACTTGATCGGTGCCGTCGTCGGCGCCGTCATCGTTCTCGTGATCTGGGCCATGTTCAACGGCAGGGGGCGGTCCAGCCTCGGCTGAGATCGCAGAACCTTTCATTCGCCGCAGCACGAGAGATCATCGAGGCTCATGACGCCTCGATGATCGAAGCATCACCAATGCCATCAGCGCCGATAACGACAGCACGCTGGTGATCCACAACACATGCGCCCCGATGCCCTGCATCGCGACACCCAGCGCCAGCGGCGCGAGCGCACCGATCATGCGCGCGGGCATTGCGAGCAATCCAACCCTGTGACCGAAGCCATCCGGGCCGAACACCGCCAGAGGCAGTGTGCCACGCGCGATGGTGAGGACGCCGTTCCCCGCGCCGTAGAGCACGGCAAAGACAGGCGCCAGCACCGGTCCGCCGACCAGAACCGCCAGCCAGCCCAGCGGATGCATCAATGTCGCCAGTTGCGTCGACGCAATCGGATGCACGCGCCGCAGGGCACTGGCCTCGATAATGCGCGCGGCGACTTGCGCCGGGCCGACGAGCATTGCCGCCACAAGCGCCATGGCTTGCGTCGCACCCAACTCAAGAAGCAGTGTCGGCAGCAGGGCGGACAGACCCATGCTGACGAAGCCGGTCGCGGCAAAAATGTAAGCGACCAGAAACATCGCGCGCGTTTCGTTGCGTCGTTCGGCTGCACTGGCTGGGGCCGTGGCGGATGGCGTCAACACGGATTGCACCGGTCGCGGCAACCACACATTCAGCGGCAGCGCGAGCAACAGATGCAAAGCCGCCCAGACCAGACAAGCCACGCGCCAGCCGTAAGACGCCTCCAGCACCGATGTCAGCGGCCATCCGACCGTGCTTGCCAGACCGGCTAACAATGTGATGCCGGTGATCGGCGCGCGTGCCTGTGCGCCATAGAGGCGCGTGAGTGTCGCAAAGGCCGCCTCGTAGAGGCCCGCGCCCATGCCGATGCCGAGCAACAGCCACGCCACGGCAAGCGCATAAAGCCCATGAGCGGACGCCAGCACGATGAGACCCAGCGCAAACACGATGTTGGATGCGCACAACATCTCGCGTCCGCCGAAACGATCGATCGCGCGTCCGACACGCGGCCCGAGCAGGCCCGCAACGATCAAGGCCCCTGTCAGCGCGCCATAGACATAGCTTGCAGGCACGCCGAGATCGTCGGCAATCGGCCGCGCCAGTATGGCCGGCAGATAGTAACTCGACGCCCATGCGACGGTCTGTGTGATGCCGAGCGGAATAACGACGCTGAGGCGGTGCCTGTCAGGCGGCACGGCGATCCTCGAACAGCCAGCGCGCCAGCAGCCAGGCGAGGACGGCACCGACGAGTTCGGCAATGACGAAGACCGGCACATCCATCGGGCGAATCCCCGAGAAGGTGTTGGTCAGGCTGCGCGCGACCGCGACCGCAGGATTGGCGAACGATGTCGAGGCCGTGAACCAGTACGCCGCAACGATATAAAGCCCGACCAGCCATGGCACCGACGATTTCTGAAAACGAATGCCGCCGAGAATGGTCATGAGCAATCCAAACGCGGCGACGATTTCCGAAAACCATTGCGCACCGCCGGTGCGCGCTTTCAGCGACAATGTCACCAGCGGCAGATCGAACATCGCATGCGCGGCCATGACACCGACAATACCGCCCGCGATCTGGACCGCAACATAGAGTGCAACCTCGGACGCCGGCAATTCGCCGCGCAATCCGAACACCAGCGAAACGGCCGGATTGAAATGCGCGCCGGACAATGGACCCAGGATCGAGATGAGAACGACCAGCGCCGCGCCGGTTGCGAGCGCATTGGCCAGCAGCGCCAGCGCCACGTCGCGCGTCAGCGTCTCGGCCATGATACCCGAGCCGACAACGGTTGCGACCAGCAGCGCAGTTCCCAGCGCCTCGGCGACCAGACGGCGGGACAAATTCACCGGCGGCATCAGGTGACTTTATCGCTGGCGGCAGTGGCACCGGCCTGACGACCAATGAGCCGCAATTCGCGCTCCGTCGCCATCCGGTCGATGCTTTGCAGCGGCAGGCTGGTGAAGGCGACAATGCGATTTTTCATGAAACGCATGGCCGCGACGAAGGCCGCTTCCTTCTGGATATCGGTGCCTTCGACCGCCGCCGGATCCTCGATGCCCCAATGCGCCGTCATCGGCTGGCCCGGCCAGATCGGACAGGCCTCTCCGGCCGCGCTGTCGCAGACGGTGAAAACGAAATCCATCACCGGTGCATCGGGACCTGCAAACTCAAGCCAGCTTTTCGAGCGGAACCCCTCGGTCGGATAGCCTTCGTGCGCCAGCACCTTCAGCGCGAACGGATTGACCTGGCCCTTGGGCTGGCTGCCGGCCGAGAACGCGCGGAAGCGTCCGCCACCTTCCTTGGTCAGAATGGATTCCGCGAGAATCGAACGCGCCGTGTTGCCGGTGCAAAGAAACAGAACATTGTAGTGCGACTTAGCCATCGAGAGATTCCCTGGTAGCTTTCTGATTGGGCATGCACGCGTCGTCCGTGCAGCAATTCGTCACGGCCAGCGCAGGCGCGCAAACTTCCGGATGACCCGAGCAGCAATCCTGCATGAGGAAGCGCACGAGATCGCCGATCACGGGATAGGCCGCCGCGTAGATGATCGAGCGCGCCTCGCGGCGCTGCGCGATGAGCCCGGCCCGCTCAAGCTCCTTCAGGTGGAACGACACATTGGACGGCGACACCTTCATCGCCAGCGCGATGTCTCCGGCCGCGCGGCCCTGCGGCCCGGCCTGCACCAGAAGCCGCAAGACACGCAGGCGTGTCTCCTGCGCCAGCGCGCCAAAGGCTTCGATGGCTTGACTTTCATCCATATTTCAATAATCCTTGAATCATTGAAATGGAGATTATCGGCCATGGACCGCAATTGGCAAGACGTCTTCTCAATCCTGTTGCGGACCGTCATCCGGTGCTTTGCCCGGCACGTCCGCAGCGCATGACATGACCGCGCGCGACCTGCTCGCCGCGCTCGCACGCGATCCCGCAAAACCGCTGGTCTTCACGTATGACGGCGCGACCATCCGGCCCGGCTACCATGTCACCGAGGTGAAGACCGGCCGCTTCACCGCGCTCGATTGCGGCGCGAATTTCGAAGCCTGGACCGAGACATTCATCCAGCTCTGGGATGTGACCGAAGGCGACCGCACGCATATGACGGCGGGGAAATTCGCCGCGATCATCGACAAGGTCGCGCAGCTGTCGCCGTTCGACGCCGGCACGAAGCTGACCTTCGAAGTCAGCGACGGCGTGCAGGCGATGCGGCTCTATCAGGCTGCCGGCGTGGACGCCGACGACACCCGTATCACGGTGCCAGCTCGCGCGGCGGGCTGCGAGCTGCAAACCGCGCGACCGCTGGCTGGCCAGGAGCAGGAAACATCTTCGTGCTGCGGCACGGCGACACAAGCGCAGGCGTGCTGCGCGGCGTAGAACGCCTTCACACCAATTCCAGCGGCAAGCGGTTGGTGTATTTGACCTGTTCCAGCGCGAAGCTCGATTCGATCGAGCTGATGCCGGCAAGCCGCGTCAGCTTCGGTCTTGAGAAACTTCTCGTAGGCCGCGAGATCGGCGACGACGACGCGCATCAGGTAGTCGCGCGGGCCGGTCATCAGATAGCATTCCGAGAATCTCCGGCCATGGCGCGATGGCTTTCGGCAAATTTCGCCAGCGCATCCTCGCGCTGGCTTTCCAGCTTGATCGAGACGAACACGCTGACCGGCAGCCCGACCGAGCGCTGGTTGATGACGGCGACGTAACGCTCGATGATGCCGCGATCTTCCAGGAGCTTGACGCGGCGATGACAGGGCGACGCCGAAAGCCCGACCTTCTCCGACAACTCCGCCACCGTCAGACGGCCGTCCTGCTGCAAGGCCAGCAACAGGCGACGGTCGATGTCGTCCAGATCGGATCGGGAGGATTTTGCGTTACGGGCCATGATGTTGATTGATTCTGCCAATATCGGTGACGGGATTGGACAGAACATGGCATAATTCACCGCGAGGCTGAGAAGCCTAGCGTGACACCCTGAGCAATTCTTAAGGCGCAGGAGCACCGCGTTGCCGTCCAGACACTGTTCCGCAACACTGCAACCAAGGCCGCCATTCTCGCCGAGCTGGAGCGCAAGCTGCTCTGGCTGTCGACATGGACGATCCATCACGCCAATCACATCCGCACGATCGGACGACGGCATCAAGATCGGCGGGCATCAGGCGTCGTCGGCCTCGCTCGCCACCATCATGACGGCGCTGTATTTCTCGGCGCTGCGCCCCGAAGACCGTGTCGCGGTGAAGCCGCACGCCTCGCCCGATCTTTCACGCGATCAAGTATCTCGCCGGACTGCAGACGCCGCGAGAAGCTCGAGAACTTCCGCGGCTACAAGGGCGCGCAGAGCTACCCGTCGCGCACCAAGGACATCGACGATGTCGACTTCTCCGACCGGATCGGTCGGCCTCGGCGTGCGCGCAAACGCTGTTCGCGAGTCTCGTGCAGGACTACGTCAAGGCGCATGGCTGGGCCAGGGAACGCGCCGACGGCAAGATGGTCGCGCTGGTCGGCGACGCCGAGATGGACGAAGGCAATATCTTCGAGGCGCTGCTGGAAGGCTGGAAGCACGGCGTGCGCAACACCTGGTGGGTGGTCGACTACAACCGCCAGAGCCTCGATGCCGTGATCCGCGAAGGGCTATGGGAAAAGTTCGAGGCGATGTTCCGCGCCTTCGGCTGGGATGTGGTCATTCTCAAGCACGGCACGCTGCAGAAGGCGGCCTTCGCCGAGCCGGGAGGCGAGCAACTGCGCGACTGGATCGACGCGCTGCCCCAACCAGCTCTACGCGGCGCTGACCTATCCAGGGAGGCGCGGCATGGCGCAAGCGCCTCATCGACGACCTCGGCGATCAGGGCGCGGTGACGCAGCTCATCGAGAGGCGCAGCGACGCAGAACTTGCCGACCTGATGACCAATCTCGGCGGGCACGATCTGCCCTCGCTGTGCGAGGCGTTCGAGACGGCGCGCGCGCATGACCGCTGTGTCTGCTTCATCGCCTACACGATCAAGGGCAAGGGCCTGCCGCTGCAGGGCCATAAGGACAATCATTCGGGCCTGCTGACGCCAACGCAACTGGAGACCTATCGCGACGCTATCGGCGTGCGCGCGGGCCACGAATGGGATGCGTTTGAAGGGCTCGAAGCTTTCGCCGCAGGTGTTGCAGGATTTCATCGACAAGGTGGCGTTCTTCTCGCAAAGGCCGCAGGCGCACCACCGCGCCGCGCATTGCCATGTGCCCCCTGCCCTCGCCGGCGCCGAACGCAAGCCTCGCTCTCGACGCAGGCCGGGTTCGGGCTGATGCTCAACGAACTCGCGCGCGGCGATGACGATTTCGCAAGCCGCGTGGTGACGACGTCGCCCGACGTGACGGTGTCGACAAATCTGGGCGCGTGGGTCAATCGCCGCCAGCTCTACGCGCGGCAATCCATGGCCGATGTGTTCAAGCGCGAGCGCATCCCTTCGACCTACACCTGGGAATTCACGCCGCAGGGCCAGCACATCGAACTCGGCATCGCCGAAAACAACCTCTTCATCCTGCTCTCCGCGCTCGGCCTGTCGCATGCGTTGTTCGGCGAGCGCCTGCTGCCGATCGGCACGCTGTACGATCCGTTCATCTGCGCGCGGCCTCGATGCGCTGAACTATGCCTGCTATCAGGACGCGCGCTTTCTGCTGGTGGCGACGCCGTCGGGCGTGACGCTGGCGCCGGAGGGTGGCGCGCACCAGTCGATCTCGTCGCCTTTGATTGGATTGGCGCAGGACGGGCTGTGCGCCTTCGAGCCCGCCTTCGTCGACGAACTCGCGGTGATGATGCGCTTTGCGTTCGACTACATGCAGCGCGACGGCGATGGCCCCTCCGACAAGCCGAACGAGACGACCTGGCTGCGCGACGAGACCGGCGGCTCGGTGTATCTGCGGCTCACCACGCGACCGATCGATCAGCCGCAGCGCGACGATGACCGCGGAGCTGGAAGAGAGCATCATCAACGGCGCGTACTGGATGCGGCCGCCCGGCGCCAACGCCGAAATCGTCGTGGCCTATACCGGTGTCCTCGCGCCGGAAGCCATCGAAGCCGTGGGCCTGATGGCGGAAGACCGGCGCGACGTGGGACTGCTGGCGATCACCTCGGCGGATCGGCTCAATGCCGGCTGGACGGCGGCGCAGCGCGCACGCGAAGAGCGGCAGGCCCGATGCGCTCTCGCATATCGAGCGACTGATGCACGCGCTGCCGCCGCATTGCCGGCTTGTGACCGTCATGCGATGGCGCACCCGGCGACGCTCGGCTGGCTCGGCTCCGTCGGCGGCCATCGCACGCGCTCGCTCGGCGTCGAGCATTTCGGCCAGACGGGAAGCATCCAGGATCTCTATCGCCACCACGGCATCGATACGCAATCGATTATCGCGGCCGCGCAGGCAATCGCGCCCGGACGGCCGATCCGTCATCTGGCGATGGTGTCGGGGCAGAGGTGAGCGATACTGCGCCTCTCAACATTCTGCCGTCATTCCGGAAGCCGCGCAGCGGCTATCCGGAATCCATACTCCCGGCGACAATATTGAAAGACAGGGGCTATGGATTCCGGGCTCGCGAGCTGCGCTCGCGCCCCGGAATGACAGCGGGGCTGGGCAACTGACAGCAACCAATAAAAAAGCCCCCTTGCGGGGGCTTCTTCAGAATGGATGAGAGCGGAGCGATCAGGCGCCGCGCAGGCCCTGCGCCAATTCGCGATTGATACGGATCAGCGCGGCGAGCTGCTCCGGCGCGGGTGTCGTTTGCGTGTCGAGCGTACGCTTGAGAACGAAGATACCGAGATTGGCGATGTTCTGGCGGATCGGTGCCGGCAGCGGATTGGTGTTTTCCGTGACCGAGCTCATGAACACCGTCCAGAGCTTGCGATTGTAGAGCAGAGCATCGTCGAGTTTGGAAGCGTCACGCTCCCAATTATCCTTGATCGCCTGCAGCCGTGCGGCTGCTTTCAACAACAGGTCAGCTTCGAGTTCACGCGGACTTGCGGTCTGCGTCGCCACCGTACGATACGCTTGGGCCGGACTTTGCATTACCAAGAAGCTCCTGTTCGTATTCGATTAGCCTACGTGCATCCTTCAAAGCCTTATACAGATCGCCTTTTAAGATATTGTTATTGATGGCCTCGACGATCGGCCATGTGGAGGGCGCCGCCTCGACGATATCGCGGACCAGCTTGAAGTAGGTGTCGTGATAGGACTGCTGATCCTCGCTCGTGTACATAAGTTGCACTGCGAGATAGATACGCTTTGCAGGTGTATCGGCGGTCGTCGCCGTGAGGATGTCCCTTTCGCGCAGGATGGGGACGCGCTCGCCTTCGATCAACAGACGCGCGCGCTGCTCGGTGTTGGTGATCACGCAGGAGCCAATGATGATTCTCTCGTGAGGCTTCAGTTCGACCTTGAGCGCCATGACTACAATCTCCGATCTGGCTGCGAGGGTGCGGCTTGAGCCCGGAGCGGCCACCCGACTTAGGCGACCGATCCGAAGGATAGATTGCGCTGCCTAAAAGTTCGCCTGCGCGGCGATTCAATTTGAAGCGAATCGACCCTCGCGCCTGTTTGACACGAGTCTGGGGCGATCCTTGGGCAACAGAGTTAACACCCGGTAAACAAAAAAACGGCGGGGCTTCTGCCCCGCCGCTTGCTGTGGCCGAGGAGTTCGCGGCGTCAGCCGAAGAGTCGCAACACTGCCTGCGCCGCCTGGTTGGCGAGCGAGAGAGCCGTGGTGGAGAGCTGTTGACGGGTCTGCAGGGCCAGCATGTTGGCACCTTCCTCGTTGGTATCGGCGAGGACGAGCGCATCGGCGCCGGTCTGCAGGGTCGTGATCAGGTTGCGGGTGAAGTCCTGGCGGGTCTGCACCGTGGAGAGCGTCGAGCCGTAATTCGCGCCCTGGGTCCGCAGCGCCGCCAAGGCGGCATCGACCGTGCCCATCGCCGTGTCGATGGACGCGTTGCTCTGGAATTCGGTTGCGCTGAGCAGCGACAGGCCGAGGCCTGTGATGTCGAACTTCACACCGGTGATGGTGAGCGACGACGTGCCCTTTTCGTTGAACACGACCTTGAGGTTGTCGCCATACAGCAGGTTGATGCCGTTGTAGGACGCATCCTTCGCCAGCGCGTCGATCTGCGACAGCAGGTTGTTATACTGGGTCTGCAGATTGGCGCGGGTCGGATCGGTTGCCGGCGGCGTGGCGAGACCGTTGGTCGTGCCGGGCGGGATGCCGATGAAGCCGGCGCCTGCACCGGCAGCCGTGCCGGAGATGACGAGCGCATTCTGCGTGCCGGTGGTCGGCGGAGCCGACAGCGACAGGAAGTTACCCGCGCCGATCGTGGCCGTGACGTTGGTGCCTGCGAGCGCGGTCTGCAATTCGGCGACGGTCGAAACCTGTCCGGCGCCATAGCCGAAGACGATCGTCTTGGCCGCACTGCCGTTGGCCTGAACCGTCAGGCTCTTGCCGTTGAGGCCGACCGACAGATCGAGCATGTTGGACGAGCTGATCGTGGTATCGGTGACGTTGTCGGCGGTGAGGAACAGATCCTCGGTCGTCGCATTGGACTGGACCACGATGTCGACATCGGAGTCCGCCGCGGTGATCGTGAAGCGGTTGGCGGTCGTGGTGTTGAAGTCCACGTTGACGCGGCCTGCAACCGGCGATGCGGCAATCGCGGCGCGGATGGCATCCTGCACCTGCTGGCCGGTGGCGTTGAGGCCGATGGCCGCAGAGACCGTAGTCGTGACACCGCCGATGGTAACGTCGAGGTCGACGTTGCCTGCGACAGTCGCGCCAAGGTAGTTCGCCGAAGAGGTCGACGTGCCGATTGTCTGGGCGAAGGCGACGTTGCCGGTCGCCTGGGCGAGTGCGTAAGTGGTCTGCGGCTCTGCGCTCTGGCGCGCCTGAAGCGCGATCGACTTGGCCGAGGCGACCAGTTTGGCCAGCGCCGTGAGGCCCTGATCGGCTGCCTCGATGGTTTTCTGGGCCTGCCCGATCGAGTCGAGCAGCGCGCTCAGGTCGCCGGCGCGATTCTGCAGCGCCTGGGACGTGAAGAAATTGGTGGGATTGTCGAGCGCAGAGTTGACCTTCTTACCAGTGGCAAGGCGGTTCTGCGTCAGGGCGGAGAGATCCGCAGTCTTCTGGAGGGAGAGAAGATTCTGGCGGACGCCGGCCGATAAGACGATGTCACTCATAGTACGTGGTCCTCGTTGAGTAGCGTCGCGCTACGATCCACAGCGAGGATGATAATGATTGGGTAACCCTAATGCCCGGTAAACAACCTCTTAACAAAAGGTTAAAATCGATGAATCGGGCAAACTAAGCAGAAAAAGATGGAACCTGAATCCCCGCGCCTGCCGAATTCGGTACTCACATTGTTATGGCCGGAACATTTTGGCGCGAAAAGCGGCGCCTGAATCAAAACAGCAGGCACTTCGCGAACAGAATCAAAAAACGCCGGCAACAGATTCGCCACGCACGCTTTTCGTCGGATCGAATATCTTCGGCGTCCGCCCGGTAACACTGACATGTCAGAGATGGCGATGAGGCGACTGCGCTGTCGCCTTCGCATCAGGTTGAAGGCGCTCAACCAGAGACGCAAACGCTTCGCAGATTGATTCAACGCGAGTCGGTAAGCGATTCATTTTCAAAACGATTTCGGCGTCCGGCCATTTCAATCGGGGACGCCGTGCCTCGAATAAGCGGGATCACCGGGTCAAGCCCGGTGATGACGGCAGAGTATAACGAACCGCTTCGGCTGACGATGACGGCGGAGCATGACGAAGCGCCCTCGCCTGTCCGGCATACAGACAAAGAAAAACGGCGGGGCTTTTGGCCCCGCCGTCTTATTCGACTTGGTCGTGCGTCTATTAGAAGAGACGCAGAACGGCCTGGCTGGCCTGGTTGGCGAGCGAGAGGGCCGTGGTCGACAGCTGCTGACGGGTCTGCAGGGCCAGCAAGTTCGCGCCTTCCTCGTTGGTATCGGCGAGGACGAGCGCATCGGCGCCGGTCTGCAGGGTCGTGACCAGGTTCTTGGTGAAGTCCTGACGGGTCTGCACCGTGGTCAGCGCCGAACCGAAGCTCGAAGCCTGGGTGCGGAGCGTGTTCAGCGCCGTGTCGACGGTCGAGATGGTCGCGTCGATGTTGGCGTTGGTCTGGAAGCCCGTGCCGGAGATGGCGCCGAGGCCCAGGCCGGCCGAGTCGAACTTCACGCCGGTGATGGTCAGCGAGGACGTGCCCTTTTCGTTGAACACGACCTTGAGGTTATCGCCGTTGAGCAGGTTGATACCGTTGTACGAGGCATCCTTCGCCAGCGAGTCAATCTGCGTGAGCAGGTTGTTGTACTGGGTCTGGAGGTTCGAACGGCTGGTATCGGCCGCCGGCGGGGTGGCGAGACCATTGGTCGTGCCAGCCGCGATGCCGATGTTGCCGGCGCCAGCGCCAGCAGCCGTGCCGGAGATCACCAGCGCGTTCTGCGTGCCAAGCGTGGCCGGAGCAGACAGCGTCAGGAAGCCCGTACCGGCGTTCCGCGTCGCGGTGACGTTGGAACCGGCCAGAGCCGTCGTCAACTCGGAGAAGGTCGAGACCTGACCCGCGCTCGTGCCGAACGTGATCGACTTCGCAGTGCCGCCATTGGCCTGAACCGTCAGGACGTCGCCAGAGAGGGCGGAAGCGTCGAGCAGGTTCGTGGACGCGATGGTGCGATCGGCGACGTTGTCGGCGGTCAGGAACAGATCTTCGGTCGTGGCGTTCGACTGAACAACGATATCAACATCGCTATCGGCCGCAGAGATCGTGAAGCGAGCGGCAGTCGTCGTGCCGAAGTCGACATTGACGCGACCCGCGACCGCGGAGCCGGCAATCGCCGCCTTAAGGCCGGCTTCGATCGAGGCGCCGGCTTCGTTCAGGCCAACGGCATAAGAGACCGTCGTGGTGGCGCCGTCGATGGTGACGTCGAGGTCGATATTGCCCGCAACCGTCGTGGCCGCATAGTCGGTGCCCGACGTGAAGGTGCCGGCCGTTTCGTTCAGGTTGACGTTACCCTGCGCGGACGCGACCGCGTAGGACGTCTGCGGTTCGGCAACCTGACGCGCCTGCTGAGCCAGCGACTTGGCGGACTGCACCAGCTTGGTCAGCGAGGAGAGACCCTGATCGGCCGCAGCGAGCGTCTTCTGGGCCTGGCCGATCGAGTCGAGCAGGTCGTTCAGATCGCCGGCACGGTTCTGCAGGCCCTGGGAGGTGAAGAAGTTGGCGGGATTGTCGAGCGCGGAGTTGACCTTCTTGCCGGTGGCAAGGCGGTTCTGCGTGAGCGACGAGAGATCTGCAGTGCTCTGGAGCGAGAGAAGGTTCTGGCGAACGCCAGCCGAGAGAATGATACCGGAAGCCATGGGACAAACCTTTCTGGTTGACCGCCTCACGCCGCTCTTCTGGCGGCTAAGGCTATTTACGCACGGTCATTTGACCGCACGCTTTCATGCCATGCGGGTTTCAACGGGAACCTAAGAAAGACGGTTAATGAAATGCTTGCGCCGCAGGCGAAACGCGAAGAGCGCAACCGCTATATATAAAGAAGCACGATGCGATGCGGGCTGCGCGCATTGTTAAGCTCGCGCTAACCATAAGCGCACGGATAAGAAACAACGCGTGAAGCCGATGCGCGTCAGCGCATCACGTCACGCGCGATCAGATCGTAGCTTTGACGGAAAGCGGTATCTGCGCCGTGAGCTCATCGAGCGCGCGCGTGTATAGGCGCGAAGGCGCAGCATCGCCTGCTCGGGCATCTGACGCACGACACGATCGCTTCGCGTATCAACGACACGGAAGATGAGTTCGCCGGCATCCTTGTCGAAGACGGTCTCGCGCGAGAACGCGGCTTCCGCCTCCTGGTGCACAGGCGCAGAATCGGCATGAGGCGCCGGAGCCTGCGTCTTTGCTAACTCAGTCATTGCCTCGGTCGGTGGGCTTTGTCGCGATTGAGCGACATCGCGCACCATAACCGCAGGCGCCGGAGCGCTGACCGGCCTGATTGCGAAATCTGTACTCATCGTCGCAGCCTCGCTGACGAAAAGACAACACTCCCCAATTCCCAACCTACAGGCTAGGACGGTGTTTCTAACAGCGAGTTAGGGAACATGGTGAATCCGCAGCGACGATAATCGCGCGCATTCGAACGAATGGCCGGACGATCAAACGGCGGCAAAGCCACCTAAAGCGCTCATATTAAAAGCGCTCTTGCCTCATGCCGGATACGAAAACGAACCGCGCCGACGCGGGCCGTTCATCAGACATAATTCACCAAGCTCAATTGATAGAGCATCGCAGTGGTCTGATACGACGCCTGCAGGTTTGTCTGCAGCGCCAGGATCTTGGTGGCGACTTCTTCGTTCGTCACGCCTTCGACCTGATCGAGCATCGTCGCGACCATGGATTTGGTTTGCGTCTGACGATCTTCGGCAGACTTGATCGCGTTCTGCGCGCCGGCGAGTTCCGCCTGGATATTCTCGATGCTCTGCTGCCCCGATTGCGTCGACAGATTCTGCACCATGCGCGTGTTGAGCGCGACGACCTGTCCGGTCGCGTTGGCGCCGGCTGTCGTTGTGACAGCGGCATAGACTGCGATGTTCTGCAATTGCCAGCGCAGGCCTTCTTCGTTGGCGCGCATGCCGTATTGCACGGTGATGGCCTGATCGACACGCGACACGGCCGTGCCGCGCGCAGGATCGGGGCCATCTTCGCCGATATACCAGGACACGGTGTTGGCCGTTGTGCCGGCAACGAGCGCGGTCGCGGTGTTGAACGGCGCTCCGGAGACACGCATGGGCGGCGATCCGAAGAAATTATCGGACGCCTGCATTGCGGACGCGGCCACCAAGGCGGTGCTGGCGAGCTTGCCGACCGACGTCGTCAAGGCCGCATTGAGATTGGCCGCGGTTGCTGTCGTGTCGACGCCGATCAGGAAACTGTCAGCCGGCGGCGGATTGGTTGTCGTCGCCGTCAGCTCGATGGTCTCGGTCGTGCCGTCCGGCAGCGTGAACGAGAAGCGGACTTTCTCGCCGTTGTTCGGATTGACCGCGCCAAGATCGACAGACACGGCCGGCGGCGCGCCCGCGGGTCCGGTGACCGTCGCGCCAGTGAGCGTCGTCGTCGCACCGACAAGCTTGAAGCCGAACGGCGAGCCCGCGACATCTTCGGCAACCTGGACAGAGGTCACGCTCGGCGACGAGATGGCAACGCGGCCGAGGCCGCCGACACCCTGATCGGCCTGCAATCGCTCGGAGATGACCTGCTTGAGGCCGGCCTGCGAACCGACGCCGTACATGATGTCGTCCGGCGAGGCGACGGCCGGCTGATCGACAGCGCGGCCGGAAAACAGATAGCGATCGCCGGCGCGCGTGTTGAACATCTGCAGCACTTCGACGAACGCGGACGAGGCGCCGCGCTGCGCCGTGGTCTGACCGTTGGCGTCGAGATCGACCGGACCTTTCAGCGCGCCGCTGCGCGTTTCGGTGCCGATCTTGTACAGGCCGGAGAGAACGGTGCTGGCGGTATTGATGCGCAGATTGGTGTTGTCGATGGTGTCGGCATAGCCGGCGAGTTCATTGAGCTGCGTGCGCAGCCCGACGCCGAGACCGCGGCTGACGCCCATGCCGGCATAGGTGTCCGAGATCTTGCCAGTCGCGAGTTGCGCCTGAAGATCGTCGAGCTTCTCGCGCATCCTGAGCAGCGACAAGCCCAGATGCGAAGTACGAACACCGACACCGCTCATCGACATAGCGAGCCCTCACTTGATATTCTGCAAGCACGATCTTTTCCGAAGGATCATGCTCGTATTAAATTCGTAACAGCGCGTCGAACATCTCGCGCACCGTGCTCATGACGCGCGCATTCGCCGCGTAGGCATTCTGCAGCGACAGCAAATGCGCCATCTCCTCGTCGATGTTGACGCCCGAGGTCGCGTGAAAGCGTTCCTCCAGCGTGTTGACGACGACTTCCTGACCTTGCGCCAGCTGGTCGGCGGCGCTCGCCTGCTCGCCCTGCTGGCTGAGAATCTGCTGCGTGAAATCCGAGCAGCGTGCCCTTGTAGGGCTGCGACGCGGTGCCGATGCCGGTGTTCGACGAAAAGAAGAACGATGACGATGTGAGCTGCTGATAGATGAAATCGGGCCGCGTGGTGTCGCCGGCCGGCGTCTGCGGCGACGTGTTGAAGACCACAAGCCGCGACGGGTCGCCGATCAGGCCGGCATTGACGGTGATGCGCCCGGCGAAGCCCGTGACCTGCGAACCGGTGGCATCGACGGTGCCCGAGAACGGAAACCCGCCATCGGTAAACAGCGGCACCGTCACGCCGTTGCCGGTCAGCGCCGTCGATGTCTTGGTCACCGACAGCGAGTTGATGTCCGACAGATTGGGCGCGCCATCGTCGAGAACGCGCAGCGTCTGTCCCGCCGGATTCGAGAATTGAATGTTGGCGGAGCCCAGCGCCGTGTTGAGCTGATTGACGACGGACGCCATGCCGCCCGAGAAGTCGATGCCGATGACCCGATCGCCCGGATTGATCGTCAGGTTGTCCGCCAGAGGCAGCACCGACGGATCGTCAACGCGCACGATCGTGACGGTGTGCTGCACCGGGCCGTTGTTGTCGGTGTAGGTCAGCTGCAGCGTGTTGCCATCGACCATGCCCGCGAGATCGGCATCGAACCCGGTCTGCGCACCGACGGTCGCAGCCGTGCCATCGGTCGTCGTGTTCGACAGCGCACTCGCCATGACGGAGGCGAGCTGATCGATCTGATTTTGCGCCTGAACGAGTACATTGTCGCGCAGGTCGAGATAGGCCGCGATCTGGCCGGAGCGGAAAGAGCCCATGGCCACAAGATCGAGGCTGCCGCCGCGCGGATAATTGAGCGAGATCGTACCGACGCCGTTCAACGCCGGATCCGCGTTCCACAGCGTGGTCGGCGTCAACGTGCCTTGCGGATTGAAGGACAGCGTCGCGGCTTCCGCGCCCGCCAGTTGCGCGCCGCCAGCGCTGAACACCAGCATCTGGCCCGCTTCGTTGATGCTGGTTCGAATGTCCATCAGCTGCGTCAGCTGCGTCACGTAATTATCGCGCTGATCGAGCATCGCCGCCTTGGTCGCGTCGTTGCCGCCGGACTGCAATTGATTGTTGATCTTGGCGATCTGCTGCAAGGCCGTGTTCACGGCATTGACGGAACCGGCGAGCCCCTGCTCGCAATCGCTGCGCAGTTGCTGGATGGAGCGCGTCGTCTGATTGAGCTGCGACGCCATGGACTGCGCCGCATTGACGACATTGATCCGGGCGGACGGCGAATCCGGGCTCGTGGCCAGCGCCTGCACCGTCGATGTGAGCTGGGCGAAGACGTTTTCGAGCGTCGCCTGCGATCCGGGCACGCCATAGATCGACTGCAGGCGGCCGAGATATTGCGCGCGCATGCCGGCGAAGCCGAGACCGGATGTTTCGGTCCACAACTGCTTCTGCATGATACACATCGAGTTCGCGATTGACGCCCTCGATGCGCACGCCGGACGCATATTGTCCGGCGTTGGTCTGGACCTGATTGAGAGTCTTGCGAACGTAGCCGGTCGTCTCGGAGTTCGCGACGTTCGACGACACGAGCGACAGCCCGGCCTGCGTGGTACGCAGACCCGAGAGTGCAGTCGATAACGCCTGGCTCAAACTCATGACGAAGCGCCTGGATTAGAACGACACATGGCGCTGTCGCCGCGCGGCTCGTTAGTTGCGCATGATCTTGTCGAAAAACCGGTTCCACTTTTCGGATCATGCGTCAGCGCAGCATGTTCAGAAGGTCCTGCACCATCGTGTTCGTGGTGGTGATGACGCGGGTGTTGGCCGAATAGGCCTGCTGCGTGACGATGAGCTTGGTGAACTCGTCGGCGATATCGGTGTTGGAGCCTTCGAGCGAGGAGCCGACGATGCGACCGCCGGAGCCATACAGCGCCAGACCGGATTCGTCGGTCGCCTCGAACGCGCCGCCGTCGATGCGCTTGAGGAAGTTGGCGCCGTTGAACGTCGCAAGCGTGATCTCGGCGAGATCGATGTTGCGGCCGTTCGAATAGTTGCCGACGATGCGGCCGCGATCGGACACCGACACAGACTGCAACTGACCGGCGGGGAAGCCGTTCTGCTGGATCTGGTTGACCTGCACGTTGCCGTTGGCATCGGCGAACTGCGTGATGCCGCCGGAGCCGAAGTTCATCGTGACCGCGCCAAGCGCGATGCCGTTGACGGTGACGTTGCTGAGATTGAGCGCGGCGACCGGCGGATTCATCTGGCCGTTCGGCAGGAAGCTGAAATCCTGCTGCGCGTTCTGCCACGCGACCTGCGTGCCGGAGGCATTCGGGTTCGTCTGATAGAACAGGTTCCACTTGTCGGTGTGACCGGCGCCGAGAGACGCGGAGTCGATCTTCGCCCAGCGGAACTGCAGGTTCACCGGCGCACCGGACACGTCGTAGGCGGTGACTGCGCCGCCGGAGATCGTCGAATCCAGGAAGGTCTGGTTGTCGGAGCCGATCACCTGGCCGGTGCCGATCGTGCCGCCGCCGGTCCGCAGCACGGTGACCGTGCCGGAGAAGCCGAGCGCGGCGAAGGCCGCGGCGTTGGTGCTCGTCATTGTAAACGTCGAGCCCGTGCCTGACTGCAGATTGATGACGCCCGCGGCCGCGCTGGAAGCCGGCGTCGATGATGTGATGCCGTTGATCTTGGCCAGCAGGTCGTCGATGTCGTCGGTGATGTTGAGCTGGGTCGCGGTCGCGCCGGCGTTGACGAAGGTGAAGACGTTGCCGTTGACGGTGATGGTGTCGCCGGCGACGAAGTTCGACGTCAGCGAGTCGGTGCCGGCGGCGCCATTGAGCAGGGTCGCGCCCGTGATCTGGTTGCCGAGCTTGTTGTTCATGGTGTTGCCGTTGAACGAACCGGAACCCAGCGGCGGCGGCGCGGTGCCGAGCACGACCGGGTTGTAGCCGGTGGTGAAGTCCAGCGGTTGCAACAGTTCGGAGCCGGCCACGAGCGTGTCGGCGTTCTGAAGTCTTCGGATAGGTGGCGAGGTTGGCGCGGTAGCTGACCGTCGTGGTCGACTGCGCGGGCAGGAAGTCATTCTGGAAGCGCAGCACCTGCGGCACGCTGCCGGTCAGGTTGCCGGTCGACGGATCGACCGGAATGCCTTCCAGGAAGTAGCCGGCGCCGTTGACGAGATAGCCATTCTTGTCGAGCTGGAAATCGCCGCGGCGGGTGTAGCGGTCAACACCATCGAATGACGGCGTGTTGTCGGTGTAGGAGTCGGGCTTCTGCACGGCGAAGAAGCCCTCGCCGTTGATCGCCATGAAGGTGGAGATCGAGGCCGACTGCACGTCGCCCTGCACCGTGTTGGTGAGGCGCGACGACGATGTGACGGAGCCAGCGAGCTGGCGGGTGGTCACCGCGTCGGGCACCAGATCGAGGAAGCTCGAGTCGACGCGCTTGAAGGCGGTCGTCTGAGAATTGGCGATGTTGCCGGAAATGTTTTCCAGCGCGAAAGACTGCGCTCGCATTCCGGCGACCGAGGTAACGAGCGCTCCGAAGATACCCATGACGTTGTCTCCAACTTCGCTCCGCGCGGCCCAATCGGAGTCGTCAGGCTATGGCCGCCATTCGCGACATCCCTCGCAAGCGGCGTGCCAGAAAAATTATTGAGTGATTTCAGTGTTTTAAAAAAAAGCCGCCCGCCAAAAGGCGGGCGGGAATTGCCGGGCGGGCAAGATTTGCCGTGGGAATTGCGCTTAGGTCAGTCGCCGACGGCCGCGGCCGGGTGAACTTCAGCGACAGCCGTTCATGCAATAGCGCAGACCGGTGGGCTTCGGCCCGTCGTCGAAGACGTGGCCGCCATGGCCGCCGCAGCGACGGCAATGCACTTCGACGCGCTTCATGAAAAAGGAATTGTCCTCGGTCGTGCCGATGGCGTTATCGAGCGGCTTCCAGAAGCTCGGCCAGCCCGTGCCGCTCTCGAACTTCGTCTCCGAGGCGAACAAAGGCAGATCGCAACCGGCGCAGGAGAACGTGCCCTTGCGCTTTTCGTGGTTGAGCGGGTGCGATCCCGGCGGCTCGGTGCCGTGCTTGCGCAGCACCTGATATTGCGCGGCCGTCAAAATCTTCTGCCACTCGGCGTCGGTCTTTTCGATTTCGAATTTGCCGGGCGATGCGGCGTCGGCGCTGGTTCCGCGGAGGAACTTCAGCGCGCCAATAAGCCCGATTCCGGCAGCGGTAGTGAGCAACATGCGGCGATCCATGATGGAGGTCTCCTCAGGGGTATCCTGCAACAAGATACGGAGCGGCCGGCCGCCACGTTACAGGCGATCCACGCGAGCTGCCTCACTTTCACGCGAGATCAGCGCAGATGGGGATCGTTCGCACGCGCCGCCTGCGCGGCCTGGCGTGCGGCGGCCTTGGCAGCGGCGGCACGCGTTTCCCGGCGCTTCGCACGAACCTGAGCGACCTCATGGTATCTTGATACCGCAGCTTCGATGCCGACGCGCTGCCGCTGCCAGCCGAAGAAAGCCTGCTGCACGATACGGCCCGCCGGACCGCCCGCCCAGACGAGTTCGAAGGGCGCGAACAGCCGCCAGCGGTCGTCTTGTCAGTGATGGCAGAGGCAATGAGATGCCCAGCCATGGCCGACGTGTTGAGGCCCTGGCGGCCGAAGCCGGAGGCCACCCACAGGCCCGGCCGCCACTGGCCGATCTGCGGCATGCCATGAATCGTCTGGCCGTAGACGCCGCTCCAGATCGCGGCGATGGCAACCCTGCCGAGCTGCGGAAAAATCTTGCGGATGCGGCGCTGGATCGCGCCGGCAAAACGCTTCGGGTCCGCTTCCCATGTCGTCTGCGGGCTCGTCCACATCAACTGGTTGTCGCCGACGATGCGGAAGCGGTCGATGTCGTTGGTGTCGCTGATGGCCCCGCGATAGGTCACGGCCTCAGCGAGCCTGTCGCCGAGCGGGTCCGTCACGGCCGTGTAGGCCCACACCGGCATCAATGTTTCGGCGAGCCGTTGCGACGGCGCGCCGAGATGCACATTGCCCGCGAGCACGATATGCGACGCGCGCAGAATTCGCCGACGGCGTGACGATGCGCTTGCGCACGCCGGCGGGATCGACGCTGACGACGGGCGTATCCTCGAAGATGCGCACGCCCGCCTGCTCCGCGAGCGCGGCCAGACCCAGCGCGTAGTTGAGCGGATGGATATGAAACGCCTTGGGGTAATGCACGCCGTGGAAATATTGGCGCGTGCGCAATGCATCGCGCACGCGATCGGCCTGCCAGCCTTCGACATCGACGGCGAAGTCCTCGCCCAGGACCTGCAGGCGGCGGATCAGTTCGTCGCCGGTCTCCACGCGCGACACCTGCAGCCAGCCCGGCGCCGGCGTGACACCCGGCATCGCCGTGGTGTCGATCAGGTCGCGAACATAATCGAGGCCGAACTGCGCCAGCTGCCACAGCGAACGCGCATGGTCGAAGCCGACGCGCTCGATGACGTCGCCGGTATCGGCGGCAAAGCCCGGCATGACCACGCCACTATTGCGGCCCGAAGCGTTCCAGGCGATGCGGCGGCTTTCGAGCAGCACGACATCCTCGCCACGCAGCGCCGCCTCATAGGCGATCGTCAGGCCCGCAAGCCCGCCGCCGACCACGACGATATCGGCGTCGAGGTCGAAGTTCAGGCGCGGCCGCAGCGCGTGCTCGACGGCGCCGGTCTCGTACCACGAGCCTGCATTGTCGCTTGCGTCGGGCGTTTTCATCGGTCCTACTTACGCGACCGCGGCAATCCTTGTCACGCGGTCGTTGCGATGGATCGCGCAACTATCCCCGCCTCCGGAATCGGCCCAAAGTTTCACTTTCAGCGAATGAAATCCCCGCCATGCTCCGCCTGATGCTTCTGCGCCACGCCAAGACAGAAAAAGAGAGTCCGACCGGGCTCGACCGCGACCGCAAGCTCGATGCGCGCGGTCGCACGGACGCCCCGCAGATCGGACGCTATATGGCGCGCCACGGACTGACGCCCGACATCGCCCTGATCTCGCCCGCGATGCGTACCCGCGAAACGGCCATGCTGCTCGGCGGCGAATTGACGCCACAGCCAGCTGTTACGGAAGTCGCTGACCTCTACGGCGCCGATCCTGGCGATCTTTTGCGCGTGCTGCATGAGGAGGCACCCGCGACCGCAACAAGCGCCCTCGATTATTGCGCACAATCCCGGCCTGCACGAACTGGCGCTGATGCTTGCGATGGATCGCAATCCGGTCGAGTCGTTCCCGCCCGGCGCGCTCGCGGTGTTCGATTTCACGGCGAACGAGTGGGCGATGGTGCGGCCCGGCCGAGGCCGGCTTGCACATTTTATCACCCCGCGCATGCTGGCCGACGGCGCCACCTGACGCACGGCACGCAAGATGCCCACAGGCAGCGTTCGCCTTTCGCTGCGGAGTGTGACAGCATGGTCACGCAATTGTGCATGAGGAGGAGGGCCCCATGTTCAAGACCATACTCGTTCCGATCGATTTGTCGGACACCGATCTCGCCAAGCCAGCGATCAAGACGGCGGTGACATTGGTGGGAGATACCGGGACGCTGCGGCTCGTCAATGTGCTGCCGACGACGCCCGTGATGCTGGCCGAATATGTTCCGGCCGATTTCGACACGCAGCAACGCACATCGGCGGAAGAAGCGCTCGTCATCATTGCCCGTGAATCCGGGCTCGATGCGTCACGCGTTTCCTCGGTGGTGCGTCAGGGCGGCATCTATCACGAACTGCTGGAAGAGGCCGAACGCATCAAGGCCGACCTGATCGTGATGACATCGCACCGCCCGGCAATGCGCACCTATTTTCTCGGCTCCAATGCCGGGCATGTCGTGCGTTACGCCAAATGCTCGGTGCTGGTCGTCAGGTAAACTTTTTCCGGAGCATGACCCCCGGATCAAGTCCGGGGGCAAGCCTTATCCGAAAACCGGTTTCCACTTTGCGCTAACGCGGCCGTACCGGTCGGGATCATGCTCCCGGCAGCAAATCTTGCGGCACGTCGCCCGGCACGTAAGTGCGCGGGCGGTTGCGGCGCATGAACGAGATCATCTGCCACCCGAACACCGCGCCGCAGGCGACGATGAAGAACGCGCCGCTCCACGACGATGTCGTCAACGCGCGCACAAACAAACCGGCCAGCGCCACACCGATGAACGCGAGAAGCACAAGACCGATGACATAGGCCGCGCGCCGCTGGCCGGCGCCGAAGGTCGCCTGCCCCGCCGCCGCGACACGACGATGCAAGTCGAGAACGAACGCGCGATAAGCGTCGTCCTGCGGCGCCACCGCGATCATGCTCTGCCATGTCGCCGAGACCACCGGCAGCGTGCGGCCATCGCGCGAGGTGATATCGGCGCGAAACCGGCGGCGCTGCATCGACACCGGGCGATAACTCAACTGCACATGCACGATATCGGCGTAAGCCCACACGCCTTGCTTGCGGCCAACGCTCCAGGCCAGACCGTCGTCGGTCAGGCTGAATTGCCATGCCGCCCCCAGCAATGAAGGGCGATAGACGTAGTCGCGGGTCGCGATGTCGCTCATCCTTGCGGACGTCTCCCGGCGGGGGCTTGCATTGCCGACCAGCCATGGCTTACCTGCCCGCTTGAGGCAAGCGTTCGGATAACACCATGGCGGCGGCCCACCAGGACCAGATTCATTTCCCCCCGCGGCTGATCCTCGGCGGCGCGCTGATCATCGGCATGCTGCTGGCGCTGGCCTGCCACATGATCGGCCAGCAATTCGGCCTCAACCTCGGCGGGCTGTGGCGCAACGACAGCGGCAACGCCACGGCAGCCGCGATCGCCTGGTGGATCATGTCGAGCATGGCGTTTGTCGGCGGCTACCTCACGGCATCGCTGATGAACTCCGCCGCCAGCGGGCAATTGCCGGCGCCGCTGCGCAACTTCCTGATCGTCGTGCTGGTGATTTTCCTGGCCGCTGCCGGTCAGGCCGCGGCCGTGCCAAGCGGCTCGGCCTCCATCGCAGGCCTGCTGACCGGCCTCGTCGCCCTCCTCGCCGGCGGCGTGATGGCGTTTTGCGGAGCGCATTTCGCGCTCCGGCGCGACGACAAGAAATAGTGGCAAATCTGCCTCGTTGCGGCGGGAATTAAGCCTGTCACAGTCTCGACATGACGACGCAGGCAGGTGGTCTTGACAGTTGAGCCTCCAAACCGCTTTGAAAGGGCTGTGCTCTGACCAGCCGGCCGGAAACATGACACCTCGCTACCCAAGCGCGAAGTTGCCTCAATTGGTCCCTATATCCGGCGTTGCCCGCCGGGAGGGCCAATGACCGAATTCTTCGCGTCGCTCCGTAGCGGCTTCTACAAACATGTCGGCTGGAAACGCGTCGGTATCGCCGCGAGCCTGATCATTATTACCATCGCCGTGGTGACGTTGATCCGCATGCTCGCGGGCATCGATTTCGCGACGGTCATCGAGGCGATCCGCCAGATGTCCTATAGCCGTATCGGCTTCGCTGCGCTGTGCGTCGCATGCGCCTTCTTTACGCTGACCTTCTACGACCTGTTCGCGCTGCGCACGATCGGCCGCCGCGACGTGCCCTATCGCATCGCCTCATTGGCGAGCTTCACGAGCTACACCATCGGTCACAATCTCGGCGCCACCGTGTTCAGCGGCGGCGCGATCCGCTTCCGCATCTATTCGGAATGGGGTCTGACGCCAATCGACGTGGCCAAGATCTGCTTTATCTCAGGCCTCACATTCTGGCTCGGCAACGCCACCGTGCTCGGCATCGGCATGGCGCTGTATCCGGACGCGGCCAGCGCCATGAACTATCTGCCGGAGATCCTCAACCGGCTGATCGCGCTCGGCTCTGCTCGCCAGCATCGTCGTCTATCTCGTCTGGCTGGCGATGGGTCCGCGCCAGCTCGGCCGCAACGGCTGGATGATCGCCCTGCCCTCGGCCAAGCTGACGTTCCTGCAGATCGTGATCGGCGTCGTCGATCTCGGCTTCTGCGCGCTCGCGATGTACATCCTGATGCCGGATACGCCGCACATCAGCTTCATGGCGCTGGCGGTCATCTTCATCATGGCGACGCTGCTCGGCTTCGCCAGCCACGCGCCCGGCAGCCTCGGCGTGTTCGATACGGCGATGCTGCTGGCGCTGCCGCAATTCGCGACCGCGCATGTGGTGGCTTCGATCCTGATTTTCCGCCTGCTCTATTTCGTGATGCCGTTCGCGATTTCGCTGACCGTGATGGGCTCGCGCGAGATCTGGTACAATGTGGTCGAGCCCATGCTGCAGCGGCGCAAGCAAAAGCTGGCCAGCGCGCGCAGCGTGGCGACGCAGCCGCCGCGCTGAATATTTCTGATTTATCAACCGAACGGCCTCGTCCTGAGGAGCGCCTGAGAGGCGCGTTCGAAGGACGCGACACGTCATCTCGTCCTTCGAGACGCCGCTTCGCGGCTCCTCAGGATGAGGCTGCAAACATTGCACTGCTGCGGAGTATGCGACTTTCCGGGCTCGCTCGCTGGTGCTCGCGCCCCGGAATGACGCGCGGATATCGCTCAGCTGACGCCGAGCTTCTTCTGCAGGTTGGTGGACGACGTCGTGTACTGGAACATCAGCTTCTTGTCCGGATAGACGTAGCGATGCACCTTCTGCGCCGCGAGCGCGCCTTCGTGGAAGCCCGACAGGATCAGCTTCAGCTTGCCCGGATAGGTGTTGATGTCGCCGATGGCGAAGATGCCCGGCGTCGATGGTCTCGAACTTCTCGGTGTCCACCGGAATGAGATTTTCGTTCGAGGTTGAGGCCCCAGTCGGCGATCGGGCCGAGCTTCATCGTCAGGCCGAAGAACGGCATCATGCGGTCGCAGGCGACGGTCGACATCGAATTGTCGGTGGCCTTGATCACGGCGCCCGACAGCTCGCCGTCCTCGCCTTGCAACTCGGTGACCTGACCGAGCAGGAGATCCATCTTGCCGTCGGCGACCAGCGTCGCGCATCTGTTCGACCGAGTGCGGCGCGGCGCGGAAATCGTCGCGGCGATGCACGAGCGTGATGCGCTTGGCCATCGGCTGCAGGTTGAGCGTCCAGTCGAGCGCGGAATCGCCGCCGCCGACGATCAGGATGTTCTTGTCGCGGAACTCCTCCATCTTGCGCACGGCGTAGAAGACCGACTTGCCTTCGATAGGCTTCGATGCCCGGCATCGGCGGCTTCTTGGGCTGGAACGAGCCGCCGCCGGCCGCGATCACGACGACCTTGGACTCGAACATCTTGCCGGCGTCGGTGCGTGACGCGGAAGCGGAGCCCGGCGTGCCGATCGTCTCGAGCGACTCGACCATCTCGTTGAGATGGAAGGTCGGGTGAACGGCTCGATCTGCTTCATCAGATTGTCGACCAGGCCCTGGCCGGTGACGATCGGAAAGCCGGGAATGTCGTAGATCGGCTTCTCGGGATAGAGCTCGGCGCACTGCCCGCCGAGCTTGGGCAGGATGTCGATGAGATGCGCCTTGATGTCGAGCAGGCCGAGTTCGAACACGGCGAACAGACCGGCCGGGCCTGCGCCGATGATGACGACGTCGGTCTTGATCGTTTCGCTCATGAAGTGTCCGTTGACTAGCGCGGCTTAAAATTTCAAAGGCCGCCGGATCGTCCGCGCCGCCTGCCCCGATAAAGGCGCAGGTGATGTGCCAATTTAGGCGCGTGAGCGCAAGTTGATCCGTTATAAAGCGCAAGAAACGACGAAATTGACGCCTTGCAGCCTGTTCGAGAGAACAGAATGCCTCAACAGGCGCACCGGACGACAAGGCTGTTTCAGAGGTTTTTCGGCCGGAGGCTTAAGCCTGCCGCTCCGGCGTCGTGACCACCAGCCCGTCGAGTTCGGGCGTGACCTTGATCTGGCAGGACAGCCGCGAATTCGGCTTCACGTCGAAGGCGAAGTCGAGCATGTCCTCTTCCATCGGCGAGGGCTCGCCGATCTTCTCGCGCCAGGCTTCGTCGACATAGACATGGCAGGTCGCGCAGGCGCAGGCGCCGCCGCACTCGGCCTCGATGCCGGGAATGGAGTTGCGGATCGCCGTTTCCATCACGGTCGAGCCGGTCTCGGCTTCGACCGTGCGCGCAACGCCGGTGAAGTCGATGAAGGTGATCTTGGCCATGGGCGGGAGAGGAACCGTGACGGCGGCTCTGATAAAGCCGCCTATAGCCGCTTGGCCGCCCGGTTACGCCAGCGGACTTAAGGAAGTCGCAGCAGCCCGAAGATCGCGCCGCGGGCCTCGGTCACGGCCTGCTGCAGGGCGTACAGCGCATCGTCGATGAAGATGCCGTCGGCGAGCGCGGCTTCGGATTGCTGGGCGGCGGTGACGACGCCGAAGGCACCGATGCCCTGCGCCGACCCCTTCAGCGTATGCGCCAGCATGCGGCTCTCGGGCACGCGATGCGTCAGTTTGGTGACGATGTCGGCGGCCTGGCGATCGAACAGCGCCAGCACCTCGCGCTCAAGCGTGCGCTGACCCAGCGTCGCCCGCGACAGATGCCCCATATCGATCGGCGTATCGTCGGGCACGAGCGGCGGTGACGGCATCCATTCGATCCCTTCAATCTGCAATTGCATCGGACCCTCGGCCGGGTACGGACGGCGCACGCCGCCCGACCTCTGACCCGCACCTGACCATGGCTTGGTTAACGCTTTGTTAGCGTTTGCCCGGCGGCCGCAATTGCCACTTTTTTGCCACGATCTGCCGCCGATCCCCGCAGTTTCAGGCCTCGTATCGGGAAGGGTTTACGGCGGTTAACGATGATTAAAAGGTTATTAACGGCGACCATTTCATTCGCCAGGACAAGCCAATAGGATGTTTGCTGAAGGTAAGTGACAAGCAGCGCGGTCTCATGTGGCTCATCCGGGGAGGGCCCGTTGGGGAACATGGACCGGCGTGGACGCAGTCTGCAGTTCAACGCGATTTGTCGATTTACCCGAGTATTGAGTGAGGCGTGACGGGCATGGCGAACAGACCCCCAAAAGCAAAGATCCGACCGAAGCAGCGTTGTCGGCAATTCAGGAAGCGCTGAACGTCAGCGAAGCGCCTGCTCCGACACCACCTGTCGAAGCGCCATCGCGCGCCGAGCGGATCGCGCGCCGCGCGCAAGCCGCACGCGGACCGAGCGTCGAAGAGCCGGCACCGGCTCCTGTGCAGCAGCATCAGCCGCACGACGATAACGATTTCCGCGATTGCCGGCCAACGACGATCGCGAGACGATCGGCCAGATCCTGCAGGCCATTCAGCACGGCCGCCCGAGCCGCAACGCCTATGTCATCGCCACGCTCTGTCGGCGCTGTGGATCGTCGGCGCGCTTCTCGTTGACCATCGGCACCGACTGCCGTCGCTGCGCGCGATGCTCGCGCAGGGCACGCCGGCCTGCTCGCCATCGCCGGCCTCGGCGCCATCGTTCACCGCGCCGATCCTGTTGTTCTACTTCCTCGCCAACGTGTCGTCGCGCGGCCAGGAACTGCGCATGATCGCGCAGTCGATGGCCCATGTCGCCGTGCGCATGACCGAGCCGAAATCCGTGGCGCGCGACAGCATGGTCACCGTCGGCCAGGCGATCCGCCGCGAAGTCGCCGCCATGGGCGACGGCGTCGAGCGCGCCATCGCGCGCGCCGGCGAACTGGAAACCCTCGTCGCCAACGAAGTCTCCGCGCTCGAGCGCGCCTATAGCGACAACGAAGTGCGCATGCGCGCGTTGCTGCAGGACATCGCCCATCAGCGCGACAACCTCGTCGGCCAGGCCGAGCAGGTCCGCAACGCCATCTCCGGCGTGCAGATCGATCTGCGTCAGGACATCGCCGTGATCTCCGACGCCATCGCCGCCCGCGTCGACGAAGTCGCCCACCAACATCACCTCGACGCTGGAAGAGCGCGGCGAGCACATCACCCGCACGCTCGGCAATATCGGCGAGAACATGATCCTGTCGCTCGGCGAGCGCGGCGGCGACCTGCTCGACCGCCTCGAGCAGGCTTCTGCCGAAACCGCGCGCACGGTGCTCGATGCCTCGGAATCGCTGACCGCCAGCCTCAACTTCAAGACCGGCCGCGTCCATGACGAGTTCATCGAACTCGCCGGCAAGGTCGAGGAAATGATGACCGATCGCCTCGATCAGATCATCATCAATTTCCAGGACCGTTCCGGCAACATCGTGTCCGATATCGCCGCCCGCACCGAGCAAGTCCACAACTCGCTCAAGGTCACCGGCGACTCGCTGCTGGTGGAAATGGAACTGCGCTCCAGCGATCTCGTCAGCAAGATCGACGAAGCCGGTGCCCGCCTGTCCGAGCGCGTCGTATCGACCGGCGAAAAGACCAACAAGTCGCTCGACGCCAGCGTCAACGATGCTGATCAGCAAGGTCGTCGACCGCACCCAGAACGTCCACGACGCCCTCAACCTGCGCCTCGAAGCCTTCGAGGAACTGATCGGCGACCGCGGCACGGAACTGACCGAGAAGTTTGCCCGCGACTCCGGCACGCTCGGCGCCCTCATCACCCGCCACATCTCGGAATTCGACCGCACGGTGAAGACCTATGGCGGCGAGATCGTCGAGCGGATGGGCGCACACACCCAGGCCGTGTCGAACAACCTCAAGACCTATATCGACACCTTCAACCAGCGCCTCTCCGCCAAGGGCACCGAGATTTCGACCACGCTCGAAACCCGTCTTGTGCAGTTCCAGGAGACGCTCGAAGGCCGCACCACCGGCATCGACCAGACGCTCGATGCGCGCATCAAGACGCTCGACGAGTCGGTCGGCTCGCGCGTGTCGGCGCTGGAGCAGTCCTTCGATACCCGCGCCCGCTCGCTGCATGACACGCTCGAGTCCCGCCTCGGCCAGATCACCACGACATTGACCGAAGGCAGCGCCAACGCATCGACGATGTTCGACCAGCGCATCACCGAGGTGACGCAGCTGATCGACAGCCGCAGCCAGAACCTGACTGACACGGTCACCGCCCGCTTCCAGGACGTGCATTCGAGCCTGGAGCAGCGCGCCGACGGCCTGCTGCGCGAAGTCGAACAGCGCGTCGGCCAGTTCGAGAACCTGCTCGACGGCCGCATCACCGCTGTGACCGCTCGCCTCGAGAATGCCGGCCGCGATGTCAGCGAGACGCTGATCTCCCGCGCCGACGAACTCGCCAACGCCATCAAGACCGAGGCGGCAGATGCCGAGCGCATCCTGCTGTCGCTGTCGTCGAACAGCACGCAGGCCATCCAGAACAACGCCCGCGAAGCGCAAGAGACGCTCATGACCGTCTCCGGCGACGTCACCGCGCGCCTCACCGCCGCAACCGACGATGTCACCTCGCGCCTTAACACCGCGACCGACGATATCTCCATGCGTATAAATTCCACTGCCGACGACCTGTCGTCGCGCATGAAGTCCGCGTCCACGGATGTCAGCCTGTCGCTGCGCCAGGACACCAGCGACATGACCGGCTCGATCACCGCACTCTCGGGCGATGTCGAGAGCTTGCTCAAGCGCAACACCTCGGAAATGTCGCAGCTTCTCGTCTCGCTGTCGGAACAGGTCGCCGCTGCGCTCAAGAAGAACGCGGAAGACGCTTCCCTCAACCTGCTCGGCACCTCCAACAATGTCGCCGAACAGATCCGTAACTCAGCCGGCGACGCCAGCAAGGCGCTCTCCGGTGTGTCCATCGATGTGCTGGAATCTGTCCGCCGCAACACCGACGAAGCGACGGCCGCTCTTTCGGCCGCAGCTGAGGGTGCTCGCGACACCGTTCGCCGCAACACCGATGATGTGACCGCCGCCATCGTCGCGGCTGCCGACGGCGCTCGCAACTCCGTGCGTCGTTCCTCCGAAGAAGCGCGCGCCGCACTCACCTCGACCTCGACGGAAGTGGCTTCCGCATTGCGCGGCGATGCCGCCGACCTGCAACGCAACATCGCGGCCACGGCCGGCGAGCTGCGCAACGCCCTCACCTCGACGTCCACGGATGTCGCAGCCGCGCTGCGCAACGATGCCACCGAGCTGCAGCGCAGCATCTCGGCCACGACGGACGATCTCCAGCGCAGCATCCACGGCAAGGCCGACGAAGTCACGCAAGGCATCCGCGAGCGCATCGAAGAACTTGCGCGCCTCATCGACGACAAGCGGGGCGTTCTGGTCGACGCTCTCGGCGCCAAGGGCCAGATGCTGGCTAGCGAAATCGGCCGCGTCACCGACGACACGCTCAAGGCCATCGAGTTCGAAGGGCTACGCCTTCACCGACACGATGCTCTCGAAGTCGGGCGAAATGGCCCGCATGATCAACGGCGCGAGCGAGATCGCCACCGCCGCCGTGCACAAATCGCTCAAGGACATGCAGGAGACGACACGTTCCGCGATCGAGCAGTCGCGCACCGTCGCCACCTCGGCCGTCAGCGAGATGCAGGAAACCAGCAAGATCCTGCGCAACGACACGGTCGCACTGTTCGAACGCCTGCGCGAAGGCAACATCCTGCTGCAGGAAGTGCTCTCGGGCGCCCACACCAACCTGTCGTCGCTCGAACAGGCCATGGTGACCCGCGTGTCCGAGTTCACCACTGCGATGAACGACCTCACCACCCGCAACGGCAACGTCAGCGAGAAGGTCGAGCAGCAGCTCATGGTGTTCAACACCAAGACGCGCGCCGCGCTCGACGACCTCGCTTCGCTGTCCGGCCAGTTCGACAGCCACGGCCACGCCATCGCCGATGCCGCCGCCCTGATCGAGAGCAGCAACCGCTCGACCTCGGAAGTGGTCACCGAGCGCAACGCGGCGCTGGAGATCATGGTCTCCTCGCTCGACCAGCGCTCGCAGGATCTGGAGCAGCGCCTCGGCCGCTTCACCGCCCTGCTCGACGAGTCGATGCACGCGGCCGAGAGCCGTGCCCGCGACATCGCCCGCATCGTGGCCAATTCCGCCAATGCCGGAACCACCGCGATCAGCCGCCAGTTCGAGGCGGTGCGTGCGTCGGTTGAAGAAGAACGCCGCATGACCTCGGAGGCCATGCAGGAAATCTACGAGCAAGGCACCTCGGAAGCCGACGCCATGTTCCGCCAGGCCGCCGACCGTTTCGCCGGCATCGTGCAGAGCATGAAGCAGATGGCGTCCGAGATGCAGCACGAGCTGGAATCCACCCGCACCGAAATGCGCCGTGGCGTGCTCGAACTGCCGCAGGAAGCGGCCGAGAGCACCGCGCAGATGCGCAAGGTCGTCGTCGATCAGATCGAGGCGCTGGCCGAGCTCAACCGCATCGTGGCGCGTCATGGCCGTGGCCTCGACGTGCAGCGTGTCGAGACGCAGCCGCGCGCTGACGCCTATAGCCGCGCCGAGATCATGGCCGAGCCGGCCGTGGCCTCCGCCGGCCGCGCGGAAGCGATGCGCGCTCCCGCGCCGCAGGCTTATGTGCGCCGGCGCCCGCACCCGCCCCGGCTCCGCGCGCCCCGCAGCGCGGCAGCGCGGCCAATTTGCCGCCGCCCGATCTGGGCGCTCCTGCGGCCGCACCGCCGTCCGCGCCGGTTCAGGGTGAGGATGCCGGCCGCGACGGCTGGCTGTCCGACCTCCTCAACCGCGCCGATGGCTCGCCCGATGACGGCCGGGCCAAGCCCGCCGCCCCGCGCAACAACCAGAGCCCGATCGACTCGCTGTCGCTCGACATCGCCCGCCTCGTCGACCGCGAAATGGCCGGCGAGATGTGGGACCGCTACCAGCGCGGCGAGCGCAAGGCGTTCACCAAGCGCCTCTACACGGCGACTGGTCAGAAGACGTTCGACGAAGTCGGCAAGCGTTACCGCGCCGACCGCGCCTTCAAGCAGACGGTCGATCGCTACGTCACCGAGTTCGAGCGCCTGCTCGACGACGTGGCGCGCGACGGCCGCGGCCCGCAGGCGCTGCGCGGCTATCTCACCTCGGAGACCGGCCTCGTCTATACGCTCCTCGCTCACGCATCAGGCCGCGTGGCGTAACACCAAGGCGTCAGATGCCCGCCGGGGCAACCCGGCAACACAGGTGGCACGACAAGAAAAAGCGGAGGCTGATGCCTCCGCTTTTTTTTTTATGGGCTTTTTATCTGGATTGAACTGAGCGTCGCCGCGACCAACGAACCGGGATGAAGGCGTTCCGCCTCCCTGCCTCGTCTCCGCCCGCTCTTACTTGGCCGGCGTGCTTGACGCGTCGCGGACCAGGCAGCGGCTTCGGTTGTGTTTGCGGTTGTTGCGGCTGCACTTGTTGAGGCGACGGCGGCGCCGGAGCATCGCTGTTCGATGCGCCCCAGATCACGCGCGACGGGTTGCGGTCGAAATTGTTGACCGTGCGGCTGATGTCCTGAAGCGTGCGGCGTCCTGTCCCCACAAGACCGACGCCGGCATCCAGAAAGCGATTGGCGTTGGTGGCAATCTCGTCGGTGCGCTTGTCGAGGTTCTCGGACAGTTCGCGGATCGACTGGACGGCCTTGAGGATCTCGCCGTCCTTGTCCTTGGTGCCGGACAACCGCTCCATGCCGATCATGACGTTGTCGACGCGATCGGAATTCCGCTCGAGTGTCTTGGTGAAGGCCTCGATGCTCGCCAGCGCCGCCTTCAGCGACTGCTGATTGTCGATAATGACCTGATCGACCTTCTGCAGGGTCGAGCGCACCGCTTCGGTGACGTCGAGGATCGGACCGTTGGCGCGCAGCGTCGGAACACCGTCCGGGCCCGGCGCCAGCGCCGGTGCATCTACCGCTCCGCCGCGCAGCGAGACCGAGGCGATGCCGGTGAGGCCCTGAAATTCGAGGCCGACCTGGGTGTCGGCGCGCATCGGCGCACTGCGATCGACGCTGACGGTCGCCACCACATGGCGCGGATCGGCGACGCTGACGGCCGTGATCTCGCCGACGCGAATGCCGTTGAAGGTGACGTTGCCGCCGGTGCGCAGACCCGCAACCGGGCCTTCGAACACAAGCCGATAGGGCATGCGGTCGGACGCCGAACCGAGATTCTGGAACCAATAGACGAAGCCGAACCCCGCCGCGATGACCGCCAGCGTGAACAACCCGATCAGGACGAAACGCGCCCTTGTCTCCATATTCCCAACATCCCTTCCGGCTTCGCCGGACTTTTTAGCGTCAGGCCATCACGGCCCGCGCCCGCTTGCCATGGAAATACGCCTTCAGCCACGGGTGATCGGACGCGAGCATGTCCTGGATCGACCCCACAGCAATCACCTTGCCTTCACCCAGTACGGCAATGCGATTGCAGACCGTGTGCAGACTGTCGAGGTCATGGGTTACCATGAAAACCGTCAAGCCCAAAGTACGCTGAAGTGTTTGAACCAATTCGTCAAAATCGCCTGCACCGATCGGGTCCAGACCCGATGTCGGCTCGTCCAGGAAGACGATATCGGGATCGAGCGCCAGCGCACGGGCCAACGCCACGCGCTTGATCATGCCGCCCGACAGTTCCGACGGGTAACGCTCGGCGACCTCCGGCTTCAGGCCCACCATGGCCAGACGCGCGATGGTGATCTCATCCATCAGCCGCTCGGAGACCTTGAGGTATTCACGCACCGGAAACTGGATGTTCTGGCGCACGGTCAGCGAGGAGAACAGCGCGCCATGCTGGAACAGCACGCCCCAGCGCTGTTCCACGCCGCGCTTGGTATTCGGGTCGGCACGGTCGAGATCGACGCCGAGCACCTCGATCGTCCCCGAGCGCTTGGGCAGAAGCCCGATGATGGTGCGCATCAGAACCGACTTGCCGGAGCCCGACGCGCCGACGAAGCCGAGAATCTCGCCGCGACGGACATCGAGATCGAGCCCGTCGAGCACGAGGCGCTCGCCGAAACCGACGCGCAGATCGCGGACGCGAATGATGGGATCGGGAACTTCGACCATTGTCACTTCCCGATCGCGGCAAAGAAGATGGCAAACGCGCCGTCGAGCACGATCACGAAGAAGATCGATTTCACCACCGAGGCGGTGGTGTGCTGGCCGAGCGATTCGGCGCTGCCGCGCACCGCAAGCCCTTCGACGCAGGCGACGACGCCGATCACCAGTGCCATGAATGGCGCCTTGATCATGCCGACCTGGAAATGGTCGATGGAGATCGCCTCGCGCAGGCGCGACAGGAAGATGTCCGGCTGCATTCCGCCATAGAGCCACGACACCAGACCGCCGCCATAGAGCGCCGCCATCGAGCCGAGGAAAGTCAGCGTCGGCACCGCGATCAGCAACGCGACCATGCGCGGCAGGATCAGCACCTCGACCGGGTCCATGCCCATGGTCTGCAGCGCATCGACTTCCTCGCGCATTTTCATCGAGCCGAGTTCCGCCGTGAAGGCGCTGCCCGAACGTCCGGCGACCATGATGCAGACGAGCAGCACGCCGATCTCGCGCAGAACCAGCACGCCGACCATATCGACGACGAAGACATCGGCACCGAACTTGCGGAAATGGAAGATGCCCTGCTGCGCGATGATGCAGCCGATCAGGAAGGTGATGAGAACGACGATCGGCACCGCGCGCCAGCCGACCTGCTCGAGATGATGCACTGTCGATGTGAAGCGGATGCGCGAGGGATGAAGGCGACGCGCCCGGCGGCGGCAATGATGGCGCCGGTCATGTTGGCAAGGCCGAGCAGCGTGCCGCCGACATCGGCGATGCTGCGGCCGACGGTTTCCAGCAAGGTCGCGACCGAGCGCTTGGGCTCCGGCTCCGAGGCATCGCCCCGCCCGACCTGATGGATGACCTCAACCAGTCGGGCGCGATCTTCGGGCAGGCCGCGAAGCGTGGGCTCGACAACTCCCGGCTGCGCCGCACCCCGCCGCAGGCGTTCGATCAGCCAGGCTCCGAACGTATCGAGGCGGGAGACCGCCGACACGTCGATTTCGACGGCGGTGCGGGCCGGCTTCTTCTCAATGTCGGCGACCAGGTCCTCGAGCGCATCGGCATGCACGGCCGTCCAGTCACCGGCCGCGCGCAAGCGCACGGTTCCGGCGTCGTCACTCCGCTGCAATGTCGGCTCGGCGTCCAAACCCAGTTCCCTCAAGGCCTTTTAGCAAGGAGCATGATCTTGCCCGAAAACCGGTTCCCACTTTTCGGGATCATGCTCCGGCACAAGGCGTGTCAGACGCCATATTTGCCCCACGTATAGAGGGCTGTCGAGGCACTTTTGCCTCGCGAATCAGATACATCCTCATATGTTCCGGAACCCGCAGTCCGCCATGGCCGACGACGCCAACGCCCTGATGACTTTCCAGCAGTCCCGCGTGCCAAGCGAGACGGAATACGAGGCCATGTGCACGGCCTTCGCGGAAACCGAGCGCGGCCGCTGGTTTCTTGCCCAATACGCCAAGCGGAACCGCAACGCCGACACCACCATGGTGATCGAGGCGATCAAGCAAATTGAACGCGCGGTGGCGCGACAGGTTCCTTCAAACCCCGCCAATATCCCGGCAGCGCTGGTTCAGAGCATCAGCGACCTGCGCGCCCGCGCCGGGCAGATTGCCGCCGAGGGCGGCGCAACGCTCGAGACCGTCCGCCGCAAAGCGCAGAAAATGCGCGACGTCGCCTGGACCTTGCGCGAATGGGGCACCGATACCGATCTTTGCGACGAACTCGATGCGCTGGCCACCGGGATCGTCGACGGCTGCGAGCAAGCGGCGACGCCGCAACAACGCCTGCTGGCGCTGCTCGACGAATGGGACGCCAACGCCCCGCTCCGCATCGCCGAGAGCCGCGCTGAACCGGCGGCCCCTGCTGCGGTGACCGAGGTCGTTCCGGTTGCGGAAGCTGCGCCTGTTGAGGCTGCTTCGCCTCCTGAAGTCCTGCCCGTTGAAGCAGCTGCGCCCGTTGAAGCAGTTGTATCCGTTGACGTCTTGGCGGCAAAAGTCTTGGCGACAAAGGTCTTGCCCGCTGACGTGCCGCCGATCTCAGAGCCTGCAGCGACGCCTGTCGCGACATCCGCACCTCCGGAACAACCCGCCCCGATTCGGTCGCCCAAGCCCGTGATGTCGTCGCAATCGCTCGGGGCCGCGCTTCTGGCACAAGGGATTATCGCGCCACCCCGCGGCGGCGACGCGCTCGCACCGCTGCGGCGGATGAGCCAGGCGGAAAAAGTCGCGCTGTTTACCTGATTAATTTGCTGAAGAGCTCGGCATCGACATTGCCGCCCGACAGCACGATGACGACGGTCTTGCCGCGCGCATCGAAACGCCCGGCCAGCAGCGCGGCAAGGCCAACAGCGCCGCCGGGCTCGACCACAAGCTTCAACTCGCGGAAGGCAAAGCCCATCGCCGCGCCGACTTCGGCGTCGCTCGCAACGACGCCGGCCGACACCAGCTTGCTGTTGACGGCGAAGGTAATTTCGCCGGGCATAGACGCCATCAACGCATCGCAGATTGTCGGCACGTGGCTTTCATTGTGCAGGCGTTGATGCGCCTGCAGCGACCGGGCGTGGTCGTTATAGTGCTCCGGCTCCGCTGTCATGATTGTCGCTGACGGGAAACGCGCCTTTACAGCGAGGCTAATGCCGGCGATCAAACCGCCGCCCGAGGCAGGCGCCATGACGATATCGGGCGCAAGGTTGCGCGCGGCCATGTCTTCGGCGATCTCGCGGCCGACGGTGCCCTGCCCCGCAATCACCATCGGATCGTCATAGGGCGGAACCAGCGTCGCACCGCGCTCATCGGCAATGCCTCGCGCAATCGCCTCGCGATCCTCGCGCAGACGATCATAAAGCACGACCTCCGCACCATAGGCGCGCGTGCGCGCCTGCTTGGTCTGCGGCGCGTCGGCCGGCATCACGATGGTCGCGCGCATGCCGAACAGCTGCGCGGCATGGGCGACACCCTGGGCGTGATTGCCCGAGGAGAACGCCACGACGCCCGACCCACGCTTCTCCGGCGCAATCGAGGAGAGCTTGTTGTAGGCGCCGCGAAACTTGAACGAGCCCGTGCGCTGGAACAACTCCGGCTTGAGCAGGATGCGCCCGCCCACGCGCTCGTCGAGAACGGGGAAACTGAGCAGCGGCGTGCGGACCGCGACGGGTGCGAGAACACCTGCGGCGCGATCGACATCGGCGGCGACGGGAATCTGAGCAACAGCTTTCGTCATGACAAATCCATACCGCGCGCGGTTGCGCCCGACAACTCGCGCCCGCGCACAAAAAAAGAGGCCGGCTTGCGCCGGCCTTTTGTGACGATGGCACGTCAACGAGTTTCCAGACCCTACCCCTTAGTGACCCTACCCCTTGGTAACGAGCGGCTTCGGCGTGTCGAACCACTTGTAGCGCAGGCCGACGGCGAAGATGTCGAGATGGCTCTCGGCGGTGCCGATATAGTTCACGCCCGCGAACCACGGATTGCCCGAGGCGGCGGTGATGGCGATGTTGGCATCCTTCACCCAGATGTGGGTATAGGCGACGTCGAACGAGAGCTTGTCGCTCCAGTTGTAGCTCGCACCGATCGACAGCCAGGTACGATCATTGTCCGGGATGCGCGGCGTGCGCTCGCGGTCGGTGAGCGGCGAGGATTCGTAGCCGACGCCCGCGCGCAACGTGAGCGCCGGACTCCAGTTGTATTCGGCGCCAACCGAATAGAACCAGCCATCTTCGTATTCGAACGGCAGACCGCACCGGGTTTCCGGCGACGAGCGCCGGCGCCCCGCCCGGCCTCAGGATGTTCGATGTGCCGATGCGGCTCCAGTTCGACCATTCGATGGTGCCGAGCAGTGTCCATGGCGTGGCCCCGAGGCGCTGACGCAGACTGAGTGTGACGATGTCGGGCAGCCGCGCCGTGGTGTCGATCGCGCCCGGTGTCGAAACCGGAACAAGCGCGGTCGGTACATTCATCGTCCCTGAGATGTCCTGATTGATGGCCGATCGCCAGCCGAGACCGATCTGCGTGGTCGGCGTCGGTGTGAATGTGAGACCCGCCGTGACGCCGTAGCCAAAGCCGTTGCCTTCGAGCTGCACGTTATTGTTGCCCGCCGGTAGCGCCGCAACGCCGGAGTTGAAATCCACCGTCATGTACTGGACCTGCACGCCGAAGCCGACACTCAGCATCTCGTTGATGCGGATCGCAAGCGACGGCGTGAAGTTATAGGTCTTGGCATCTGTATCGCGCGCGTAGGACAAGCCCGCCCATTGCGCCGGCGGACTGACCGACAGCCCGAACGGCGCGTTGACCGACAGGCCGAGCCACATGTTCGGCATCGCCTGCCAGATGGCGTAGGTCGATGGAACGAAGGCGGTGTCGCCGATATTGCCGCTGCCGCCGAGTCCCAGCAGCGTCGATCCCGGCGACGGCGTGTTGACCGAGTTCGGCAAAATAACCGCAGCCGTCCCTTCAAGTGTGAGGCCGGTCGTCTGCGTCATCGTTGCCGGATTCCAGAACATCGCCGACGGCGCGCCGCCGGCCGCGATGCCTGCGAAAGATGCCCCCTGCCCATAAGCACTTTGCTCGCGCACGGCGAAACCGCCGGCCTGCGCCGAGCTCATTCCGCACATCACCGCCACAATTGTCGCCGCCGAGGCGAGGCTGCGCGTGCGGACCACTGACCCTTTCATCGACGTCCCCCGAAAATAATTGTTATTGGCAATTGGATGCCTGCGCGAATGATGCGCGCACGCATTTTCAATGCAAATAAAAAGGGGATCGAACCAAAGCCTTGCGCGCGATTCCGCCGCAGCCATTGCAAGGCGGCAACAGTTCGAAAGGATAAGTCAGAAATACTGACCTTTGCGACGAATTCCCGAAATTGCGCGACGCAACTTCAGCGCGCAGGCGCAAACCATTGATGGAAATGGTGCACCGGGCCGTGACCGTGGCCGATCTCGAAATCTTTCGCAGCAGCGATAGCCGCGCTGACATAGGCCTTGGCCTGACGCACGGAACCGGCGAGATCCTCGCCCCGCGCCAGGCCCGCCGCGATCGCCGACGATAGCGTGCAACCCGTTCCATGGGTGTTGCGCGTTGCAACGCGCGGCGCGGCCAGACGCTCGACGCCCTCCCGCGTCACGAGATAGTCGACGCTCTCCGCGCCCTCACCGTGGCCGCCCTTGATCAAAACCGCCTGCGCGCCCAGCGCCAGAATGCGCTCGCCCTGCTTGCGAATGTCGGCGTCGGTCCTGGCCATCGCCGTGTCGAGCAGACGCGCTGCTTCAGGCAGATTGGGCGTGACGACGAGTGCACGCGGCATCAGTTCGCGCCGCAACAGCTCGACCGCTTCCGGCACCAGCAGTGCATCGCCCGAGGTCGCGACCATGACGGGGTCGAGCACGACATTCTTCACCGACCAGCGATCGAGCCCGGCGGCGATGGCGCGAATGATCGGCGGTTGCGACACCATGCCGATCTTCACCGCCTTGACGGCGAGATCGGAAAACACCGCGTCCATCTGCGCCGTCACAAATTCGGCGGGCACATCGTGAATGGCGCTGACGCCTTGCGTGTTCTGCGCGGTCAGCGCGGTGATGACCGAGGCGCCATAGACGCCGAGCGCGGAAAACGTCTTCAGGTCGGCCTGGATCCCCGCGCCGCCGCCGGAGTTCGAGCCGGCAATCGTCAATGCAATCGGCGGCGTCATGTAGCGATCCGTGCGCGCTTCGTGATGATGTCGGCCGTCATGTCGTGGACGGCATCGAGAATGGACGCAGCGAACGTACCCGGCCCCTTGCTGCGCTTCGCCGCGACTTCACCGGCGATGCCCAAAAGCGTCAGCGCGCCGCAGGCCGCCATGAACGAGTTCCTGTTCGACCGCGAGCGCGGCGGCAACCAGCGCCGAACCGGCGCAGCCCATCGCCGTGACCTTGGCCATCAACGGATCGCCATTGTTGATGCGCACGACGCGCACGCCGTCGGTGATCGAGATCCTCAGCGCCGGTCAGCGCCACGACGCCCGAATGCTGCGTGGCGAATTTCTGCGCGCGGGCGATATCGCAGGCTCCGCCCGACAGCGCCTGGAACTCAGCCCGGTTGAGCCGCACGACGGCGGGGCTGTGCTGCATCAGCGTGCGCGCGAGCGCCAGACGCGACGGCGAACGATCGACGAAAACAGGATCGACCACGAAGCGCAGCTTGTGCGACTTGGCCGCGACCAGCGTCAATCCGATCGCCTGCCGCCGCTCGTCGTCGAGCGTACCGATATTGATCAGCAGGCTCGCGGACGACCCGACAAAATCGCCGATCTCCTCGGCCGACGTGGTCATCGAGGGAATGGCGCCGGCGGCGAGCAGCATGTTGGCGGTAAAGCTCTGCGCCACCGAATTGGTGATGGCGTGAACGCGCGGCGCGCGCTCTTTCAGGCGCGTCATGATCGACGCCGCGCAATTGGCGACATCCGCCACCAGACCAGACGCGCCAGCAGCCATGGCCACCTCCAGAACAATTTACATGCCGACGCCTCGATAACGGCGTCATACAGGCCAGCATATGGCACCCGGCCCGCCGGCTTCGCAAGCGCTTGCCACAGCCGCTCAATTTTGCTGGATTGAGATAGCTTCTTTTTTGAGTGCCCCGGAGATCGTTTGCAAATGGTCCCTTTTTTCGTCCAGATCAAATGCCAGCTCGGCAAATCGTACCAGGTTGCCGACGCGCTCGCGGAAGCCGAGATCGCCTCGGAAATCTACTCCACCGCGGGCGGCTACGACCTGCTGGTGAAATTCTATGTCGAGCCCGGCACGGATATCGGCCATTTCGTCAACGAGAAGGTGCAGACGCTCTCGGGCGTGCAGGACACCTATACGATCATCACCTTCAAGGCTTTCTGACCGGCATATTCTGGACTTGCGGCGTATCGGCCTCAGACGGCGCAGGCGCGAACGGCGACTCGCGCATTTCCTTCAAGCCCAGCTGGCGCTCGCGGAAAATCACGAACAATCCCGCCGCGATCACGACGAGCGCGCCTGCCACGACCCATGAGGTCGGCACTTCGCCGAAGATGGCGTAACCCAGGATCAGCGCCCAAACCATCGCCGAATATTCAAACGGTGCGAGCAGCGAGGGCGGCGCGTAACGATAGCCGGCGGTATGAAGAATCTGGCCGATGCCGCCGACCAGCCCGAGACCGAACAGCATCATGACCTCGTGGCTGTCCTGCGGGATGCGCCAGCCGAACGGCAACGTCAGAAGCCCGATCCCCGACACGAACAGCGAGAAATAGATGACGATGGCGACGGTGGATTCCGTCTCCTGCAGACGGCGGATCTGCGTGGTGGCGCCGGCGGCGCAGACCGCGTTGAGCAAGGCAAGGCCGATACCGATGAGCGCGCCGGTGGTGAGATCCTGCGTGGTGGTTTCGAGATGCGGCACCAGCATCAGGAGCACGCCGGAGAAGCCGACGATGACGGCGGTCCAGCGATAGATGTGAACACGCTCCTTCAGGAACAGCGCAGCGAAGACGACGGTGATCAGTGGCGACAGAAAGGTGATGGCCGTGACATCGACCACCGGCAGCCGCGAATAGGCGCCGATGAAACAGAACGTCCCGAAGGCGGCGATGCTGCCGCGCAGGATATGACCACCGAGCCGCTTCGTCCGCATCGCGCCCGACAGCTGGCGGCGAAACGCATAGAAGATCAGGATCGGGACGAGACCGAGAAAGGCGCGGACGAAGGCGATCTGGCCCCAGGGAAAGGTCTGGCTGAGGTGACGCACGAACAGCGCCAGCACGGTGAACATGAACATGCTGGAGAGCTTGAAGGAAATCGCCTTGAAATTGTTCATCGAAGGAAAGCAATCGCGGCGGCCGGACCGCTCTCAGGAATGAAGGGACAGACCAGACCAAAGCACGGATGAGCGGGCCCGCAAAGCGCGCCCGGCGCATGGCGGCATGCAGCGCCTTATTTCTTGCGCATGATCTTGTCGGAAAACCGGTATCCACTTTGCGCTGACGCGGCCGTACCGGTCCGGATCATGCGCCCCGTTGCTACGATTTTCCGGGGCGCGGCAGCAAATCCACCGCCGGCAGCGATTTCAGATAGGCCGCCATTGCGGCGCGATCAGATGCCGGAAGCTGCGCCGTGTTGCGAATGACCAACGCCATCGAGCCGGACACGGAATCAAATCCCGGCGTCTGCCCGCTTTCGAGGAAATCGGCGAAGTCCTTCTCCGTCCAATCGCCGAGGCTCTTCTGGGTGATGTTGGGAATGAAGCCGTCACCCTCGGGATCGGGACCTCCGGCAAAGCGGCGCGTCGAAATGATGCCGCCCAGCACGTTGCGCGGCGAATGGCATTCGGCGCAATGGCTGAGCGCGTTCACGAGATAGGCGCCCCTGTTCCATTGTTCCGAACGCGCGGGATCAGGCCGGAAGGTGCGGCCATTGGCATAGAGGAATTTCCAGCCGCCGAGGCTGCGGCGCACATTGAACGGGAACGGCACGTCGTGATCGCGCACCTTGCCCTGCACCGCCGGCAGCGTCTTCATGAACGCGAACAGATCGCGCACGTCCTCAAGCTTCATGCGCTGATAGGAGGCGTAGGGAAACGCAGGAAAGTAGTGCGTGCCTTGTGGCGACGTTCCCTTGATAACGGCGGTCGCAAACTGCGCTTCTGTCCAGCGGCCGATGCCGTCATTCGGATCGGAGGAAACATTCGGAACGTAGAACGTGCCGAAGGGCGATTTCAGGCCGAGCCCGCCGCCAAGCTGCGTCAGGTCTTTCTGTCCGGGCGTTGCGTGGCAGGAGGCGCATCCTCCGGCATAGAAGATGGTCTTGCCGTTGGCGGCATTCGGCGCATAGGCCGGCAAGGCGCTTGCGGAGATGGTCGACGGTTCGGTGATCACCCAGAAGACGCCGGCGCCGACGATCGCGGCCGCGACCAGAAGCATCACAAGCTTGCGCATCATGCGTTTCTCCAGATGTGACGGCTACGATGCACAAGAGCCGCGATAAGGTAAAGGCGGACCCTTCCGGGCCCGCCTTTGAATATCACGCGAGAGTGCCGGTCGCGGCTTAGCTGCTGCGCTGCCGGTAGGTTTCATGACAACCGTTGCAAGAGCCATTGATCGCAGCCGCGCCAGCCTTCAGCGTATCAAGATCGATGATCTTGCCCTTGAGGTCCGAGACGGCCTTGGCCATCGCTGCGGCCTTGGCATTGAAGTCGGCCGGGGTTTCCCAGATCTTGTCCGCGCCCTTGAAATTGCCCTGCGCCGAAACCTTGGGCGAGGCGGCATAGAGAGCGGGAATCTTCTTGGCTGCGTCCTCAAGCTGAGTCATCGCGGCGTCGACCGTGGCCTGATTGTAGGGATTGTCGCCCTTCACCATTTTCGACATGTCCGAATAGACGCTCTTGCCGTTGGCCTTCATCAGAGCCTGGCGCTCGGTCGCCGCATTTTGCTGTGCGCTGACCGCTGAAATACCGAGCCCAATAATGGCTGCGGCAATCGTCAAACCACGAATCATTCCCTCTTCCCTCCTTATGGGCGGCCTGCGGCCGCGTACTGTCATGGCCCGCTTCACGCAAACCGCGCCACGGCTCATCAACACCGCTACGATGCCAATATTCCGCACGCCACGGAGGCCCGCGAGCGCGGGCTCCGGTCACAATCGCGTCAGATGATGATGTGATGAATTGAGGCGGCTGCGGCAGGCTGCCGCAGCCGGGGTTTCAGCTTGAGCAGATCCCCGGATCAAGTCCGGGGACGAGCCTTTCCCGAAAACCGGCTTCCACTTTTCGGGATCATGCTCTTTACAAACTGTGCTCGCGCCGGTGCTGACGGATCGTCTGCCAGACCCTCAGAGGAGTCGCAGGCATATCGATGTGGTCGATATGATATTCGCGATACAGCGCATCGACGATGGCATTCATCACCGCCGGACATGCTCCGATGGAGCCCGCCTCGCCCGCGCCCTTGACGCCGAGCGGATTGGTTACGCACGGCACGTTGCGCGTCTCGAAGGTGAAGGACGGCATCTCGTCGGCATGCGGCAGCGCGTAATCCATCAGCGTGCCGGACACCAGCTGCCCGTCATCGGCGCCATAGACCGCCTGCTCCATCAGCGCCTGACCGATGCCCTGCACCGCGCCGCCATGGATCTGCCCTTCGAGCAGCATCGGGTTCAACGTCACGCCGAAATCGTCGACCACGACATAGTTCACGATATGGGTGACGCCGGTGTCGGGATCGATCTCGACTTCGACGAGATGCGTGCCGTTGGGATAGGTGCCGGTCTCCGGCGCGAAGGTTTCCGACGACGCGAGTTTCTTCGGATCGGTGCCGGGACGACGCGCCAGATCGACGAAGGAAATCACCTTGTCAGTGCCGGCGACGCGGATGTTGCCATCGGAAATCTCAAGATCGCCGACGCTGGCCTCGAGCGCATCGGCGGCAAGCTCCTTGAGATTGTTGCCGAGCGTGCGCGTGGCGCGCTGAACGCTGACACCACCGACGGGAATCGAACTTGAACCGCCGGTGCCGCGACCGGTCGGAATCAAATCGGTATCGCCCTGGAACACCTTGATGCGCTCCATCGGAATGCCGAACTGATCGGACACCAATTGCGCATAGGCCGTGATGTGGCCCTGCCCGTTCGACTGCGAACCGATGAGCACGGTGAAGTCGCCGTTCTGATCGAGACGGATATTGGCCGTCTCCGGACCGACGCCGCCGCAGATCTCGATATAGCTCGCAAGCCCGATGCCGCGAATGCGGCCGGCCTTCTTGGCGGCCTTGGCGCGCTTGGAGAAATCCTTCCAGTCGGCGATGTCCTGCGCGCGCTTCAGGTGTCCGGCGAATTCGCCCGAATCGTACACCTTGCCGCTTTGCGTCGTGTACGGCATCGCCTTCGGCGGGATGAAGTTCTTGCGGCGGATCGCGTCCGTCGTCATGCCCATTTTGCGCGCGGCCGCATCGACCAGACGCTCGATGACATAGGCCGCTTCGGGACGGCCCGCGCCGCGATAGGCGTCGACCGGCACGGTGTTGGTGAAAATCGCACGCACGCGACCGTGGAACGCCGGAATGTCATAGACACCCGGCAGCATGCTTGCGCCGCCAAACGGCACGTAGGGCCCGAACATCGACACATAGGCGCCGATATCGGCGATGGTGTCGGTGTCGAGCGCGAGGAACTTGCCGTCCTTGTCCATCGCCATGCGCGCCTTGGTGAGATTGGCGCGGCCATGACTGTCGGCGAGGAAGTGATCGGCGCGATCGGCGACCCACTTGACCGGGCGCTTGAGCTTGCGCGCGGCAACGGCCGCGAGCGCATATTCACGATAGAAGAAGATCTTGGTGCCGAACCCGCCGCCGACATCCGGCGTGATGACGCGGACCTGGTTCTTTTCGATCTTGAGAATGTCCTGGTGCAGGATATCGCGCTGGCGATGCGCGCCCTGGCTGCCGATGGTCAGCGTGAAGTGATCGCGTGCGGCATCGTATTCGCACACCGCGGCGCGCGGCTCCATGTAGTTGGCGATGACGCGCGGATTGATGATCTCGATCTCGGCCACCGCATGCGCCTTCTCGAACGCCGCGCGGGTCTTGGCCTCGTCGCCAAGGTGACCGTCATACAACAGATTGTTCGGATGCGTCGGCCAGATCTGCGGCGCGCCGTTGGCGATGGCGGCTTCGTAGCCGATGGCGGCCGGCAGCGTCTCCCACTCGATGTCGATGGCCTCGATCGCGTCGCGGACCTGCTCGACAGTTTCGGCGACGACGAAGGCGATGGAATCGCCGACATGGCGCACGGTGTCTTTCGGCAGAACCGGATAGAGCGGCGGCGGCAGCTTGTCGCGGCCCGGATAGGGCGGCAGGCACGGCAGCGTGCCGAGATTGCCGGTGTCCTCGGCGGTGATGATGGCGGCGACGCCCGGCATGCCGAGCGCGCGTTTGATATCCAGCTTGAAGCGCGCATGGGCGTGCGGCGAGCGCAGCACCAGCGCATGCAGCGCGCCTGTGGGATGAAAATCGGAGGTGTAGCGGCCATGGCCGCGCAGCAAAGCGTCATCTTCCTTGCGGGCCACGCTCTGACCCATACCGAATTTCACAGGAGCCATCGATCGATTCCGATACTTTTTGTCGAGGTTTGAATTTTGCCGAAGTTAGGTCGAGGAGCTAGCGGACGAGAGCGACCAGCCAGCGGCGGCCGAACAAAAGGAGGATCGCAGCCGCGTAAGTGACGGCCCCGACCAGAACCAATATGGCAAGCATGGTCTCGGCGCGCAACGCCGGCAATTGAGCCAGAATGGGGCTGAAAATGCGGGTGGCGAGCAGCAGTCCTGCGGCCAGTGCAACGCCCGCTGTCACGAATTTGACCGATGCCAGACGCATCTCGCGGTCGAACTGCAGGTGGCCGGCCGAGACGGCGAAGGCCCCCACCAGGACGAGATTGACCCAGGCCCCGGCGGCCGTGCCCAGCGCCAACCCGACCTGCGCCAGCGAGCCTGCGAGGGCGATCTTGAGCGCGACATTGACGGCGACACCCGCGAGCGCCGCCTTGACCGGCGTCGCCGTGTCCTGCCGCGCATAGAAGCTCGCCGACGCACTGCGGATCAGCACGAACGGCACGAGCCCCAGCGCATAGGCCGACAGCGTCGCGGCGGCGTTGGCCGCGTCAGTGGCGGAAAACGCGCCGCGCTGGAACAAGGCGCTCACGATGATCTCGGGCACGGCCAGGAACGCCACGACAAATGGCAGCGACAGCAGCAACGTAAATTCAAAAGCGCGGCGCTGAGCGGTTTGCGCGTCGTCGTCGCGGCCCGACGCCAGAAGGCGCGTCATCTCCGGCAGCAGCACAGTGCCGACCGCAATGCCGATGACGCCGATCGGCAACTGATTGAGACGGTCGGCATAATACAGTGCCGACAACGCCCCCACCGGCAGGAATGTGGCAATGATGGTGTCGGCGAACAGCGCCACCTGCGTACCCATCGAGCCGAGCGTCGCGGGCCCCAGTGCGCGGAAGAATTTTCGCACATCGTCGTCGAGGTGAAACACCGTGAAGCGCGGCAGCGTGCTGTTGCGCCTGACGTCCCACGCCAGCAACAGATATTCGAGGACGCCCGCGAGCAGAACGCCCCAGGCGGCCGCATGACCGGCGGTGGGAAAGAACGCGGCCAGCGCCAGCGTCATGATCATCGACAGATTGAGCAGGATGGACGCGGCGGCCGCGCTGGCGAAACGCTGCAGCACGTTGAGCATGCCGCCATAGAGCGTGACCAGCGTCACGAGCAGAAGATAGGGGAAGGTGATGCGCGTCAGCGTCGTCGCGAGTTCGGCCTGTGCCGGATCGCCGGCGAAGCCCGGCGCCAACAGCGCGATCAGTTGCGGCATGAACAGCAGTGCCACGACCAGCAGCACCGCCTGCACCGCGAACAGCAGCGTGAAGATGCGGTTGGCGAAAAGAGATGCCGATGCCGGCCCGCCGTGGCCGAGCACCTGGCCATAGGCCGGGACGAAGGCGGCATTGAACGCGCCTTCGGCGAAGATCGCCCGGAAATGATTGGGCAGGCGCAAGGCAACAAAAAAGGCGTCGGCGAGAGGGCCGGCGCCTAAGACCGCCGCAAGAACGATGTCGCGAAGAAACCCCGTCAGCCGCGACAGAAGGGTGAAGCCGCCGACGGTGAAAAAGCGCCCAAGCATGGGCTGGTTCTAGTCCATGAAAAGCCGCGGCAAAACGGCGAAATCAGCCAGCAACGGCGCTGCGCAACAGCCTTGATCACGCGATCCTGGGCGTCGTCGTCGAGATAGGCGTGCATCGGCAGGCTGATGACCTCCTCGGCCAGCTGATCCGTGACCGGCAATACCGCCGTCGACCACCGGAAATCGGCGGTAGGCCTCGAGCCGATGCAGCGGCTTCGGGTAGTAGATCGCGGTCGGAATGCCCTGGGCCTTCAGCGCGGCGGCAAAACCGTCGCGCGCATCCGGCTTGAGCCGGATCGTGTATTGCGCCCACACCGACGTGCAGGCCGTCGCGGCACGGCCGGCACGACCGCGACGTCGTTCAACCCCTCGGCGTAGCGGCGCGCCACCTCGTTCCGGGCGGCAATCTCGTCGGCGAAGATTTTCAGCTTCTCGATCAGCACCGCGGCCTGAATGGTGTCGAGACGGCTGGTCATGCCGATGCGGACGTTGTCGTATTTGTCGGCTGCCCTGCCCGTGCACGCGAAGGCTCTGAGGATTTCGACGAGTTCGGCGATCGTCGGTGATCATCGCGCCGCCGTCGCCGTAACAGCCGAGCGGCTTGGCCGGAAAGAAGCTCGTCGCGGTGGCCGAGCGCGAGCGTGCCAATCTTGCGGCCCTTGTAGTCCGCACCGAAGGCCTGCGCGGCATCGTCGAGAACGAACAGGCCTTCCGACTGGGCGACGGCGCGGATCGCATCGTGGTCGGCCGGCAGGCCGAACAGATCGACCGGATCAACGCCTTCGGCTTGAGCCCGAGCGCCTGGCGGTCGCGACCCGCGCTTCAGCGCTGGCCGGATCGAGATTGAACGTCGCGGCATCGACATCGGCAAACACCGGCGTGGCGCCCGAGCAGAACGACAACTTCGGCCGTGGCGCAGAAGGTGAAGGACGGGCACATCACCGCATCGCCCGGACCGATCGCCCTTCGCCATCAGCACCAGCATCAGCGCATCGGTGCCGCTGGCGCAGCCGACCACATGGCGCGCGCCGCAGAACGCGGCCAGCTCGCTCTCAAGCGCGCGACCTCCGGCCCCTGAATGAACTGACAATGCGTGGTGACGCGCGTCGATCGCGTCGTCGATGGCTCGGCCGAGCCGGCGGCGCTGGGCGACGACGTCGATGAACGGGATCGGAGGCGTTGAGACGCGGACGCTCTGGTTCATTGAGATCTTCAGCTTGAAGGACAGCGATCACGGCGGCGTCAGCCCGCGACCCGGCGCGGCGCTCTTCCGGGACGAGGGCGCCATGCGCCGTCGATCGGCCCTCGAGACACCGCATCGCGACCTCGAGGCTGGCGACGCCCTCTTCGCCGGTCACCGCGGGAGGCTTCTCGCCACGAACGCGCGGCGACGAATGCGATCAGTTCGGCGCGCAGCGGCTCGTCATGGCCAACCGAGACGTGCCGCATCGAATAGGCGCCGTCCGGCTGGAAGCCGAAGCATTCGGTGACCTGGCGGGTGAGCAGATCGCCGGTCAGGTACTTGCCGCGCGTCGCGACGGTGACGCTGCTCGCCTTGAACGGCGTGAGCCAGTTGGTGTTGATGTGCGCCAGCACGCCGGACGCGGTGCGAAACTGCAACAGCGCGATGTCTTCGCGTTCGGCGATCGCGCTGGAGAGCTGCGGCTGCACTTCGACGATGTCGGAATCGGTGAACCAGCGGATCAGATCGATGTCGTGGACCGCGAGATCGATGACCACGCCGACATTCGACATGCGCGGCGGAAACGGGCCGACGCGCGTGATCGCGATCGAAAGAATGTCTTCGCCGCGGATCGCCTCCTTGATGGCGATCACCGCCGGATTGAAGCGCTCGACATGGCCGACCATGAGGGTGACGCCGGCCTTCTTCGCCGCATCGATGATGCTCGCGCGCCCTCTTCCACCGATGGAGGCGATCGGCTTCTCGACCAGCACGTGGATGCCGCGCGCGATGCAGGCGAGCGCGATGTCGTGATGCAGATGCGTCGGCGCCGCGATCGTGATCGCGTCGACGCCGAGGTGCAGCAGCTCTCTAGTTCGTCGACGGTGCGGACAGCCGAGCACGCGGGTCGACGAGCTCGCGCTGCGCGCGGTCGGGATCGGCGACTCCGACGAGCTGGATGCCGGACATCCCGGCCAGACACCCGGGCATGGTTGGAGCCCATGACGCCCACGCCGATGACGCCGATGCGCAGCGGCTTTTCGGCCGCGGCAGCGCTGCCCGATGACAAACCCACGACTTTGGCCATAACACCCCTAAAACTGATAACCCGAACCCGGCGACGCTCTGACCGGCCGAATTCGGCCCCGATCAGGCATATTTCCGGCTGCAAACCGGCCGCCGTGTTCCCCCGCCCCTTCAGCGCCCAATAACTAGCATGGCACCGCCGCAATGCGAAGCCGGCCCGAAAGCCCATTAAACACGTTTTGAAGTCAAAGGATTACAGGTGCCGAGAGTGCCCAATTCGGCGGCCCGGACGCTGCCCGAGGTGGGCGAGCGTCAGGCCGGCCGCCAGCGCGTCGTCGCGGAACGCCTTCACCGCGCCCAGGGCAAGTTCCGCCCCGGTCTTGGTGCCGATGGCCGGCAGCTTCTTCAGCACGTCGGCCGGCGCCGTGATGATGTGGCAGCCCATCTCGTCGGCCTCGATCACGTTGAAGACCTCGCGGGTCGAGGCCCAGATGATCTCGATATTCTTGGTCTGCGCGCGCGCGCGCGATGGCGTCCCGCATGATCGGGCGGTAGTCGATGCCGAGATCGGCGAGCCGTCCGGCGAACACCGAGATGCATGGCCGGCGCACCGCCGTCGAGCGCCTCGACGGCGCTTCTCGACCTGCTCGGACGTGAAGATCGCCGTGAAATTGACCTTGACGCCTTCGCGCGACAGCGTGCGGACGGCGTCGTACAGCGGCTCGCCGCTTGCGTCGTCGTCACCGGCAGCTTGGCGTAGACGTTCTTGCCCAACGTCGCGATCAGCCGCGCCTGCGCCAGCATCTCCGGAATGTCGTCGGAGATCACCTCGAACGAGATGTGCCGGTCGGGCACGGCGGCGACAAGATCGCGCGCGAAGGCGATCGTAGTCGGTGACGCCGGCTTTCTTCAGCAGCGACGGATTGGTGGTGAAGCCGGCGATCCAGGCGTGCTTCGCCATCTCGACGATCTGCGCCTTGTCGGCGCCGTCGGTGTACATCTTGACGCGAAGCTGGTTCAGGGTCGGCGCCATGGCGGTTCTCCGGTCCGAAATACTAGTCAGTGGGAAGGTCTTCCAATTACGCGCCGCTGGGGCACGCTGCAAGGGGCGTAGCCCCGCGCTCCCCCGCTTAAGAACGGCGATAATCGTCCTCAAGACGGATGATGTCGTCCTCGCCGAAATAGGTTCCCGTCTGGACCTCGATCAGTTCCAGCAAGCGCCGGGCCCTGATTCTCCAGCCGGTGCACCGCACCGAGCGGAATATAGACGGACTCGTTCTCGTTGACCGTCTTGATGGTGTCGTCGATCGTCACGCGGGCGACGCCGCGCACCACGATCCAGTGCTCCGAGCGGAATTTGTGCTTCTGCAACGACAGCCGCCCGCCCGCCTTCACCGTGATGCGCTTGACCTGATGCCGTTCGCTGATGTCGAGCGACTGATAAGCGCCCCATGGGCGATGCACGCGCAGATGTTCCTCGGTCACGTCGGGCGCCACCTGTTTCAGCCGCGCGATGAGATCCTTCATGCCGGCGGCGTTGTCCTGGCTCGCCACCAGAATAGCGTCCTGCGTGGCGACCACCACAAGATTTCTCGACGCCCGACAGCGCCACCAGCGCACGGTCGGTGGAGACGTGATTATTGCGCGCGTCCTGAAAGACCGCCGTGCCGCGCGCGGTGTTGCCGTTCTCGTCCTTGCCGGACAATTCCCACACCGATTGCCACGATCCGACATCCGACCAGCCATAGCTGGCGGGGATCACGGCCGCCATTTTGGTCTTTTCCATCACGGCGTAATCGATGGAGATGGGACGCGCGCGGCCGAAGCTCTCTTCATCGAGCGTGATGAAGGCGAGATCGCGACCGGCTTTGGCGACTGCATCGCTGACGGCGGCGACGCTGGGCGCATCGACGCTGCGGTATTCGTCGAGCAGCATGCTGGCGCGGAACATGAAGTTGCCGCTGTTCCACAGATAACCGTCAGTGAGATAGCGCGTCGCGGTCTCGACATCCGGCTTCTCGACGAAACGCTCCACCGCATGCACGCGCCCGCCGAGCGACGCGCCGGGGCGGATATAGCCATAGCCTGTCGCCGGATGATCGGGCGTGATGCCGAAGGTGACGATGCGGCCAGCGATGGCGGCGGCGAGCCCGTCGCGGCAGGTGGCGACGAAGGCATCGGGCTCAGTGACAAGATGATCGGCGGCCAGCGCCAGCACGATGGCGTTCGGATCGCGCGCCGCGGCAAACGCGGCACCGGCCGCGATAGCAGGACCGGAATCGCGGCGCATCGGCTCCAGCACGATGTCGGCCTCAAGCCCGATCTCCTGCAATTCCTCGAGCACCAGAAAACGATAGGCCGCGTTGGTCAGCACGATCGGCGTGGTGAAGACGGCCGGATCGGACACGCGCAGAACTGTTTCCTGGAATGTCGAACGCGAACCGAACAGGCGCAGGAACTGCTTGGGCCGCCCCTCGCGCGAAGCCGGCCACAACCGCGTGCCGGCGCCGCCACTCAAGATCAGCGGCGTGATACGCTCATTCACAGGTTTGGTCACTTGCGCGCTCCGAGGCCGTGATAGTCACGGTACCACGCGGCGAACCTGCGGACCCCCTCCTCAATGGAAGTGGAGGGACGAAAGTTGACCTCGCGCATGAGATCATCGACATCGGCATAGGTCGCGGGCACATCGCCCGGCTGCATCGGCAGCAATTCGCGGATCGCCTTGCGGCCGAACTCCTGCTCCATCAGTTCGACGACGCGCAATAACTCTTCGGGATGGTTGTTGCCGATATTGTAGATGCGCCAGGGCGCGGCGCTGGTCGCGGGATCGGGTGTCAGCGCCGACCAGTTCGGATCGCCCTGCGGCGGACGATCGACGAGGCGCGTCATCGCTTCGGTGATGTCATCGACGAACGTGAAGTCGCGCTGCATCTTGCCGTGATTGAACAGCTTGATCGGCGTGCCTTCCGTGATCGCCTTGGCGAAAATATACAGCGCCATGTCTGGGCGACCCCACGGACCATAGACCGTGAAGAATCGAAGACCCGTGGTCGGCAGCCGATAGAGATGGCTGTAGGCATGCGCCATCAGCTCATTGGCCTTCTTCGACGCGCGCATAGAGGCTGATCGGATGATCGACATTGTCGTGCACCGAGAACGGCAGCTTGGCGTTGTTGCCGTAGACCGACGATGACGACGCGAACAGCAGATGCTTGCAGCCGCCGTGGCGGGCAGCCTTCGAGGATGTTGGTGAAGCCTTCGAGATTGGCGTCCGCATAGGCATGCGGATGATCGATCGAATAGCGCACGCCGGCCTGGGCTGCGAGATGCACCACCACCGGGAAACCGCGCTCGGAAAACAGCGTCTTCATACCGACGCGGTCGGTGAGATCGAGTTTGACGAAGGAGAAGCGCGGATCGTTGCGCAGGATCGAGAGGCGCGCTTCCTTCAGCTTCGGGTCGTAATAGTCATTGATATTGTCGAGACCGACCACCGTGCGGCCGGCCTGCATCAGGCGCTGCGCCAGATGAAAGCCGATGAAGCCGGCGGCGCCGGTGACGAGGATCGGTTCGTCTTTTGTCGTCATTACAGTCGCCACAATTCTACGCCGGTCGGCGTCGCGGCGCGGTCCAGCCGGCCCTTGATGTCCATGACAAGCCCCTGCCCGCCGGCAAGGAGCTTCTGAACGAGCGGCCAGCCGCCCTCGACATATTCCTGATGCGGCACAGCGATGATGACCGCGTCGGCCGGCTTTGAGCGCATCGAGCGCGGTCAGCGCGATGCCGTATTCGTGCGCGGCGTCTTCGACATCGGCGCAGCGGATCGTGGACCTGCACCGTGAGACCGAAGGATTGCAGTTCGCGCACGATATCGACGACCTTGGAGTTGCGGGTGTCGGGCACGTTCTCCTTGAAGGTCAGGCCCAGCACGGTGACGCGCCGCTTGTTGACGCCGCGCTTGCAGCAGCGAGCGAATGCATTCCTGCGCCACGCGCGCGCCCATGCCGTCATTGATGCGGCGGCCGGCGAGAATGACCTCGGGATGATAGCCGGCCTTCTCGGCGCGGTAGCGTCAGGTAATAGGGATCGACGCCGATGCAGTGACCGCCGACGAGGCCGGGCTGAAACGGCAGGAAATTCCATTTGGTGCCGGCGGCGGCCAGCACGTCGCCGGTGTCGATGCCGAGCGACTGGAAGATCAGCGACAGTTCGTTCATGAAGGCGATGTTGAGATCGCGCTGGGTGTTCTCGATGACCTTGGCCGCTTCGGCGACCTTGATCGACGGCGCGCGGTGAACGCCGGCCGTGACCACCGAGCCGTAGACGCTCGGCGACGATGTCGAGCGTCGCGGCATCCTGCCCGGAGACGACCTTGGTGATGGTCTCGAAGCGATGCAGCTTGTCGCCCGGATTGATGCGCTCGGGCGAATAGCCGACGTGAAATCCGTGCCCGCCTTGAGGCCCGACGCTTTGCTCCAGCACCGGCACGCAATCTTCCTCGATCGCGCCGGGATAGACCGTCGATTCATAGACGACGATGTCGCCCGCGCTTGCAGCGCTGCGCCGACCGTCTTCGAGGCGGCGAGCATCGCGCCGAGATCCGGGCGACGCGCGTCGTCGATCGGGGTCGGCACGGTGACGATGAAGAAGTCGGCGCGCTTGAGCGCGACCGGATCGCCGGTCAGCGTCAGCGCCGGCATGCTTCAGATCGGCGGCTTCGACCTCGCGCGGTGCGGTCATGGCCGGCCGCAAGCTCGCCGACGCGCTTCGTGCTCGATATCGAAGCCGACGACGGGCGCGCCCGCGCGCGCAAAGGCGACGGCCACCGGCAGGCCGACATAGCCGAGCCCGATCACCGCGATATGACGTCCGTGCGACACGCTCGATAAACCCCTTAAGCCAGCTTCCATTTTACCGTTCTGTTGGGTGTCTGTTTAGCGGTCGCCATGGGCCCGCGGCAAGTGCGGGCCCGGCGGCTGCTTTTGGCGACGAAATCGAGGGTAAACGCTGCAACCCTTGCAAGACGCCCGTCATGCCCCTACCAAACGGCATTGTCCGCGCCGGCAAGGCTGCGGCCCAGGACCCACTGAGACCGACTTTAGCCATGCGCCGGACCCTGCTGCTGATCGCCAAGATCGCCATTTCGGCGACGCTGCTGTTCCTGGCGCTGCGGGGCATCGACCTGCAATCGGCCGCCTCGCGGCTGGCGGGCATGCACTGGGGCTGGTTCGCCCTCGCCGTGATCGCCGCCCTCGTCCAGATCGGATTCGGCGCGTTGCGCTGGCGCGAGATCGCCTTCTACTGCCATGCCGCGCTGCCGGCGGCACGCGCCTTGAGATTCAGTCTGATCGGCGCCTTCTTCAACCAGACTTTGCCGTCGAGCATCGGTGGCGATGCCGTGCGGCTCTGGCTGTTGTCGCGCAGCGCCGGGTGGCGTGCGGCGACCTATTCCGTGCTGATCGATCGCGGCATCGGGCTCCTGGCCCTGTCCACGGTCATTCTGCTGGGCCTGCCGTGGAGCATGGCGCTGATTTCCGATCCGCACGGTCAGATCACGCTGATCGTGCTCAACGTGATTGCGCTTGGCGGCGGCGCGGTGTTTCTCGCGCTCGGGCGCGTCGACTGGCCCTGGCTGCGGACCTGGTGGGCGACGCGCGACATCCATGCCTGCGCGATGATTGCGAGCCGCGCGCTGTTCAGCAAACGCAGCGGGCCGATTCTCGTGGCGGTCTCGCTGTCGATCCACCTGCTCGCGGTGCTGATCGGCTATTGCGCCGCGCGCGCCGTCTCTGCGCCGTTCGGCCTGTCGCAGGCTGTGCTGCTGTTGCCGCCGGTGATGCTGGTGACGATGCTGCCGGTCTCGATTGCCGGTTGGGGATTGCGCGAAGCGGCGATGATGGTCGCCTTCAGCTATGCAGGCCTCGCCTCAAGCGACGGCTTTCTCGTATCGCTCGTCTTCGGCATCGCGATGGTCGCCGTTGGCGCCATCGGCGGGCTGGTATGGATTCTCACCGGCGACAAGTCTGAGCGCGCAACGCCGCCGGATACGCCGCACGAGGACGAAGAACCGCGTAAATTACTGCGCCTTGATCCTGAAGAACGCGAACACCACCATGCGCAGCAGCATCCAGCCGTGGGTGAAGCGCGAGATCTGGGTCTCGCCGTAGCTGCGCGCGGCATAGCGGATCGGAAGATCGACTGACTTCAGGTTGAGCTTCGAGGCGCCGAAGATCAGATCGAAATCACCGAACGGATCGAAGTCGCCGAAATACGCCTTGCCGGCCTTGAGCCGCAGATAATCGCTGCGCCGCATTACCTTGGTGCCGCACAGCGTGTCGGTGTAGCGCTGGTTGAGCAGCCACGAGAACAGATACGAGAATATCTTGTTGGCGATGAGATTGAGGAAGCGCATCGCGTCGTCGTCCATCGGATAGACCAGCCGCGAGCCGTTGATGAACTCGCCCTTGCCGTCGCGGATCGCATGCCAGAACTTCGGCAATTGCTCCGGCGGCATGGTCAGGTCAGCGTCGAGGATCATCAGCACATCGCCGCGCGCCACATCGAAGGCGGTGAACACCGCGTCGGCCTTGCCCTTGCCCGGCTGGATCATCGTCTTGATGTCCTTGCCAGGATAGGCGGCCTTGACGCGCTCCATCTCCTCGGCGGTGCCGTCGCGGCTGTGGCCCTCGATGAAGATGATTTCGATATCGTCGCAGAAGGCTGAAATGCGCTGGACGGCGGGTTCGATATTGCCGCGCTCGTTGCGCGCGGGAATGACGATCGTCACGGATTTGACGTCGTCGCGGCCGAACAGCGCGGAGCGGCACACCACAAAATGACGTAGCGCCAGCGCGCGAATGCCCGGCAGGACGCTGATGAAGCGGTTGACGAGACGCCCGATACCGAGCGCCTGCACCGGCATCAGCACGCGCTGTTCGGATTTCACCGCGTCGAAATCCGCGAGCCGCGCCAACCCGATGACATCGGCGGGCGCGAGCACGTTCTGCGCCGGATACGGCATGCGCCAGCCGGCGACCTCGGCCAGTTTGAGCAGCGGATACCACAGATGCGAAAAGTAACCGACGACGAGCCGGGTCTCGCGCGTGCAGAGCGTGTGCAGCGAGGCGAAGAACGCCTGACAGTCTTCAAGACTGCCGATCGTATCCATCACCAGAATATAATCGAACGGGCCTTCGAGCGCGGCCAGCGCCGCCGGGTCTTCGGCATCGGCGACGACAAACGACAAATGCGGATGGCGGGTGCTTGCCTGCGCGACCATCGCCGGGCTGAAATCGATACCGACGCCGCGCGACGGCTTGAGTGCCGCCAGCGTATCGCCAATGCCGCAACCGACCTCCAGAACACGCGCGCCTTCAGGGATCAGGAAGCGCAGATAGATATTGTCCTCGCGGTGAAGGCCTTGCGACTTCTGCCGCCAATCGGCGCGGCTTTGCGCATAGCGCTCCGAATGCGCGAGGATTTCAGTCTTACGCGGCGACAAGCTCATGCTTTTACCCAACGATCGTGCCAGGCTTGCGCCATCAACACATTCCACAGCCAATAACCCCGATTGTGCCCGCGCCGATGCTCGTCGAGCACGGCTGACACCCGGCTTACATCAAACAGTCCCTGCCGGCGCAAGCGATCCGGCGCCAGCAAATCCGACGCCCATTCCTTGAGCGGACCGCGCAGCCAGTCGTCGAGCGGGATGCTGAAGCCGGTCTTGGGCCGATCGATCATCTCGCGCGGCACATGACGATAGAGCACTTCGCGCACCAGCCACTTGCCGCGCCCGTCGCGCACTTTCATCGACGGCGGCGTGCGGCAGGCGAGATCGACGACATCCGCATCGAGGAACGGCACGCGCGTCTCCAGGCTCACAGCCATCGCCGCGCGATCGACCTTCTGCAGAATATCATCCGAGAGATAGCCGAACGCATCGGCCAGCGTCATGCGCTCGAGGGGCCCGGAGTCCGGCGCGATGGTCGCCAATTGCGCGCCCGCCCAGTTGTCGCGCTCCGCTCCGCCGATCACCACCGACGACGGATCGGGCTCGATAGACGCCAGCAGCGTGTACATCTCATCGAGCGACTGCGCTTTCAGAATGCGTGCAAACTTCGCCAGTTGATCGCCGGCACGGCGCACCCGCAGGCGGCCGGGCAGCAAGGGTTGCAGCAGATCGGCGACGACACCGGCCGGCTGCGGCGAAATCGCAGACAACGCCGTTGCCAGCGTTGCGCGCAGCGGCGCAGGCCAATGCCCGAACCTGCGATGCAGCGCCCCGCCCCAGACATGGCGATTATAGCCGCCGAACAATTCGTCGCCCGCATCGCCGGACAACGCGACCGTCACATGCTGGCGCGCCAGCGCCGAGACCAGATGCGTCGGGATCTGCGACGAATTGGCGAAGGGCTCGTCGTAGATATCCGGCAGCCTGGGAATGACATCGCGCGCGGTCTGCGGATCGACGGTCAGTTCGGTGTGATCGGTGCCGAGATGGGCGGCGACGCGGCGCGCATCGTTGGCTTCATTATATTCACCCTCGCCGAAGCCGATGGTGAAGGTGCGCACCGGCCGCGCGGATTGCTTCTGCATCAGCGCGACAATGGTGGAGGAATCGATGCCGCCGGACAGGAACGCGCCGAGCGGCACATCCGACAGACACTGGCGCTGCACGGCGGTGGAAAGACGCTGCTCCAGTTCGTCCGTGGCCTCGCGCTCGTTTGTCAGCCACGCCTTGCGGCCTTCGTTCGCGGTGTGCGCAAGCGACCACCAGGACCGCGGCTGCGGCCAATCGCCAGCGGGCGCCGATATCGAAAATGTCACGAGGCTGCCGGCGGGCAATTTGCGCACGCCCTGCCAGATCGACCATGGCGCGGGCACATAGGAACTGCGCATGAAGGATGTCAGCGCGGAGCGATCCAGCTCCGGCTTCCACGCCGGATGCGCGGCGAACGCCTTCAATTCCGATGCGAACACCAGATCCGCGCCGCACCAGCCGTAGAACAAAGGTTTCTCGCCGAAGCGATCGCGGCACAGTGTCAGCGTGCGGTCGCGGCGATCCCATAGCGCAAAGGCGAACATGCCGCTGAAGCGGCGCAGCGACTCCTCGACGCCCCAGTGACGGATCGCATGCAGCAGCGTCTCGGTGTCGGAATGGCCGCGCCAGTTCGGCGCGGCGCCGGCCGCCTCCAGCGCCTTGCGAATATCGAGATGATTGTAGATCTCACCGTTGAAGGTGATCGTCAGCCGCCCGCACTCCGAATGCATCGGCTGGGCGCCCGCTTCCGTCAGATCGATGATCGACAGGCGGCGATGGCCGAACGCGACGCCAGATTCGCCATCGGCGAAGGCACCCGCGGCATCCGGCCCGCGATAGGCCAGCCGCAGCGCCATCTCGCGCGCAAGACCGGACAAGGCGTCCGTATCGCCGCCGCCGATGCGCAGCAATCCGGTTATGCCGCACATGGCTCATTCACTTTCGACAGACCAAGATCGGCTGCCAGCTGTGTCCAGGCCTGAAGCGTGTCCGCCGACACCGGCAGCAAGCGGTTACGCTGACGCGCGCCCTGCAGTCCCAGACCCGCCGCCGCAACATCGGCGGCTGCCTTGACGCCGTGGCGCAGAAGGCCCTGCAATGCGCCAGAATAGTCGCCGCTGACGCGCGCGTTGCGCAGCAGTGCGGCGGCGAACAGACGCCGGCCCTTCAGCGATTTGGCGAGACTCAAGCGATCTTGCCGGTAGCCGACCAGGACCTCGCCCGTCGCGCCGAAGCGGCTGTGACGATAAGTCCGCAGCAGCAGCTCCTGATCCTGCGCCTTGGTCATCCGCACATCGTAAGGATTGGCTTTAAACCACGCGACCCGGCCGAACCAAGTCGGGTGCGGCAGCGCGAAATGATCGAACGGACGGGCGACGATGGCATGGTGATCGCCGCCGACATCCATGATGCCGAGCGCCTGCGCGCCGGAGAACACCAGGGCACGACATCCGACAAGATCGAGCGCCTCATCATGTTGAAACAGAAGCGCCTGACGCGCCAGCCGCTCGGGAAAGCACACATCGTCGGCATCCATGCGTGCGACAAAGCGACCGCGCGCAAGCGCCACCCCCTGATTGAGACGCGCTGCGAGACCGAGCCGTCGCGAATCCGAAACGAGCCGCAGGCGTGGTTCATTGAAAGATGCGGCGATTTCCGCGCTGTCGTCGCGCGATCCATCGTCGAGCAGGATCAGCTCCCAATCCGTGAGGGTCTGCGCCTGAATCGAACGAATGGCGGGCGCGAGCGTCGCGGCGCTATCCTGCATCGACATGATGACCGAGACGAGCGGTTCAGGCACGCTCAGCTCTCGCGATAGAACAGGCGGCCGGGCCAGCTTGCCGCGCCGAACGCCGCGTCGCCCTGCCACCGCCAGGCCAACTCGTACACGATCCGCCGCGCGGCGCGCTGCCCACGTTCGCGACCGAATACGAGACTCATGACAGACGTCAACACCTTGGCCGCCGCACGACATGGCGACGAAGCGCGGTGAAGTGTCGTGGCCTCGGAGAGATCGATGGGATCGAGCGTCCAATTCGCAGTCGCCGGACGCAGTCGCGACTGGGTCTTCTGCAGAATGTCTTCAAAGCGCCGCTCGTAAGTGTGCCGCTCGGCCGTCTGGCGCTGTCCCGCACGCGCGACGCGATCGCGCGCCTGCGGGTTGGCCAGATAGTACCGCGCGCGCTCGACAAGCTCGTCGGCGGAGCGGAACACCGCGATATCCTCACCCGGTTGGAAATAGCGATCGAGCCCGCGGGCGTCTTCGGTGAGAAGAAAACCGCCTGAGCCCGTCACCTCGAACACGCGCGCCTTGATCTGACGCGGCGACGATCCACCGAACAGCGGCCTGTCGCCCGCGCCGGAGAAATTCAGCGAGATCCGCGAGCGGCGATAGATGCCCGGGATCTCATTGGCCGCGACGACGCCTTTCTCCGAACCGTGACCAAAGCACGTGACCGCGATGCCGGCCTTGCGCAGAGCCCCAATCAGCGAGGCGCGTTCGCCATATAGACTACCAACGAAACTGACATCATACTCACACTGATCGGCGGGCAATGAGTGTGACAGATTTTCGTCTGACGCCGCCCACTGCGAAGCGACGACATTGTCGAGACCGAGCGCGTCGGCGCGCTCCGTCGCCACGGCATCGGTCGTCACATGCCAATCGACATGGCGCGCAAAGAAGCGCGAGGCCTGCATGAACTTCCAGGAATCGTCGGTGCCCCAATTGATGACGCGGATCGGCGTACGCGCGCGGATGAGATCCAGAGTCTCCATCCAGATTTCATAATGCATCAGCACGCAGAACATCACATCCGGCCGGAATGCATTGACCTTGGCGAGGAGCGCAGCGTTCATTTCGGCGAAGTCGGCATAGGGATCGCGCGCGCCGCAATCGAACACCTCGACCTCGTGACCGAGCCGCGCGAATGCCGGAACGAAATGCGCATAGTCATAGTTCTCGCCACGATCCGGTTGACCGTAGGCGTAGCGGCTGAGAACGCAGAGGATTTTCATTTGCGGGTGGCCGTCACGTGATAGCCGACCGTGAAATCCCGGTCGCGGTCGAAGCGGTCGAGCACTTTTGCGGCCAGCGGAACGGCGACGGCCAGGACCGGCGCAAGCAAAAGCCATACGGGCAGCCACAGCGCCTCACCATACCATGGCATCCCGAGGCGTCCCGGTGCCGTCATGCGCACGAACCGAATGGCTTCCTGGGCGAAATGGCGGAACGAGCCTTCATTGCCTTCAATGACGATGTCAGAAAACCCGGCTTCTGCCGAGAAAGCGCTGGTACCAAAACGGCGTGTAGCCGCCATAGAAATGGAACGGCGCCTGATGAATGCCGGAGCCGAGCGGCGCAGTGAGGATCAATCGACCGCCCGGTGCGAGGATGCGGCCGAGCTCACGCACGACCGCGATGGGCTCAGGGTGATGCTCAAGCACCTCGGTGCACAAGACGGCGTCGAAGCTGGCGTCGGCGACCGGAATCGCCTTGGCATCGCCGATAATATCGATCGCCGTATAGCCGCCATGGCGGAGCTGCGAATTCTGAAGCTGGGCGAAATCCTGTGTTTTGTAGTCGCAATGAGCGAACAGCGACCTGTAAGGCGCCGACCCCGCACCGACATCAATCACGCGCGTTCCGGATGGCAGCTTTTCCGCCTGTGTCGCGATCCAGCGATCGCGGTTGCGCAGGTTAAAGGCGAAGAGATCGCTCGTGGCCAGGAGATTTCTCACAGGGTTCATCGCAATAACCAACAGGCCCCTCAAGTGCGCGTCGCAGCAGCAGGCGACGGTGAAACGACAGACACAAGCCGCGCGACAGCAAACAAGAGCGTTACCATCGCCGGGCCGGTGATGACCTGCTGCAGTCCCCCGCCCAGCTGGAGGACAACGAACGCCAGATACCACCCGGCGATGGCAAGAGGTAGCGGGTCGCGGATCAGCCACGTCCACACCAGTTCGACCGCCGTGACCAGCATGGCGATCAGCCGCCATGCCTGCGAAGACCACCCACAGCGCGCCGGAAAAATACAAGAAACGCAATAGGTCCGGCCGGCGACGCGTAGTGAAATTTGCTGCGCATGCCGCTCGGAGAAGCCGGACTTTGCTGATGTCGCGCGTATAGACATCGACCGTCCCGTAACTTCGCCGCTCTAATGCGGCCCGCCACAGAAGATCGTAACTTTTGCCGGCGTAAGCCGATGCCGACATGACCCCCTCAAGGCCGCTCCAGCGCTCGATGAGAAGCATGCGAACGAGCATCGGTCCCTGATTTGACCAAGATCGAGATGCTCGATCGACAGTCCTGCCGGGGAACGTAGCCTCCTGGCTGCATCGAGTTGCTGCTGTCCGGTCGGAACCGGGGCCGCAGCCGAACAGCCGTACAAAAGTCGTCACGGCGGGAACTGCGGCCGCGCTCACCAGCCAGATTGCGACGAATCACCAGAATGCGGCGCTCGGCGCATTCCGAGAGCGCGCCGCCGCGGTATCTCCGACACGAAGAATGGCAGCGTATGAAAGACAAAGAGACCGCGGCTCGACGTGGACAGCGACATCAATGCGCCCTCCACGCACAACGATACAAACCCACGGACAACGCCAAATCCACATTGCCGATCCCAAGCCGTCAGGATCGATAGAGCGAGCGCGAGACCGATGTCGGTCGACCACGCGAACAAGCCGCCAAGCGGCCACGGCAACGGCGTCTGTGCAACCACGCCGCGCACATGAATGCCGAAACGCCAGTTGATGACGACCGCGAGCACGATCAGCGCCGCGGCGCCAGCCCACAGCACGCTGCGCCATTGAGGATACCAAGCCGGATTGAGCTCGTCGCTGCCACCGGCTTTTGAGCCGGACAGACAACGGCAACGTCGCAAGGCGGCCGACGATGAAGCCCGCGCCACCAATACTGCAGACGATCAGAACATGGTTCCAATTCGCAGGCGTCGCCGCAAAATCACCAATCGGTTCTACAAATGGCCACTCCCACACTTCATGCAGAACGAACTTCAGCCAGAAGCCGACGAACCACATCAACGCCAGAAACAGATGCGCATAGTCGCGCGGATAACAGACAGCAATCGCGGCGATCGTGAAGAAGACCAGCGAGAAGGCGACGAAAATAACAAGATTGCCGTCGTAGATCGCGAAGCCGGCCGCAATCGCTACAACAGTCGCAGCAACCAGCGACAGCAAAACGATGTTGATCGCGGGACGCCAGACACCCACATCGCGGGCCGTCAAACCGTTCATATCCTGACGCCGCCGTACTTGTTCGCCAGGGTGATGGCCATAGCATACAGAGCAGCCGCCGAAACCGACGCGACCGCCATTCCGTCAAGACCGTAGCCGGGCACCAACAGCATCGCGCCCACCAGCAGCGCGGCGGAATGGATGATTTTCGGCCCGATGTAGATGTAGGACCGTAGCGCTCGCAGCCCCGGCAACACCAGTTGCTGACCCATGCCGAAGAAACCGGCGGAAACGACCAGCAGCGCCAGCAAATGCTCGTGCCCGAGAAATGCCTTTGTCGAAATCAGCGGGATCAAATAAGGACCGGCAATCAAAACGACAAAGGCGAGAACCGCAATTCCCCCCGCACTCACCAGCAGATAGCGCCGAAAGGACGGACCAAAATCCGCCGTGCCTCCGGGGTCCTGATGAAAAATGACCGGAAGATAGAACTGATTGATCAGGCCCGTGAGCAGCAGCGCAGGGGTGACTGCAATCTGGGACATCAGCGCATACACACCCACCTCCTCCCACGAAACCCACGCCGCGAGGAGAAGGCGTTCGCCGTGGCTGCCAAGGGCGCCTGCAACTCCAAAGATGACAAACGGCAGGATGTAGAGAAGCATCTGATGAAAGAGCGATTTATCCGATGCCATGCCCGTCATCTCGCCGGCCGTCAGCAGCTTCGAGCGAAGGCCGAACGGAATCGTGAGCGCGATCCCGGAAATCACAGTGGCCGAAATGACATAAGCCACCAGGACCGCGTCAGGACTTGTCATCAACCAGCCGGTTGACGCAAAAATCAGAGCGGGACGGCCAATCGCTTCCAGCACCTGGAGAGCGGCGACCGACCTTCTGGCCCGCGCGGCATTCAAAATGCCCAGCAGGACCATTTGCGATCCACTCGCGACGACAAAAAGCGCGAGAAGCCAGTTGGCGCCCAAAAACTTGCCGTCGATACCCGCGATATAAGCAACGGTCCAAATCGCAATGACCGCTCCGACGGCCAGAGCAAGCAGCATGACCAGCGCGCGCAGATAGTCCTCAAGCGACCGTGTCGCGGTTGAGAAGAACAAAAACCGCGAAGCGCCCTGGGAAATGGCGCCGTACAGACAAACCTGAACCATGCCGGCGACTGCCAGCGCAGCGGCAAGGCGCCCGTAATCACCGGGCCCAAGCGCGGTGGTGGCAGCCTTGACGCTCGCCAAAGCGCCGATGACGCCAGCGGACTGGGCAACGACGACCCAGCTCATCTCGCGCAGATGCGCCCTCAGATAGAGGACTCTAGCGAATAATTCGTTGAAACTCGAAAAAGCCACAGCCGTATTCAAGATCTGGAATGTGAGAGATGGAAACGTCGCGATGAAACTGACCGTCGTCAGAAACAAAAGAGAACTGCGTCAGGTGAAGCTGATCGAACCAAGCGACGATCGTCGCGGGTTCAAACACCCTGTGAGCATTGAAGCAGACGCGTTCTCGCCCGATCGGCGTCGACAAATAAAGCCTACCATTGATTCGAACGATACGTTGCAATTCCTTTGCGGCTTTTTGCGCGCCGCCGGGATCAATCGGATCGCCATATCGGCCAAGTCCGATGTGCTCAATCACATGAAGGCAGGATAAACTGGCAATCGATGTATCGGCGAATGGCAGCCGGCCGATATCTCCCGCAACGCAAAACAGGCCCGTCGTGATGCGTTTGAGCGGCCGATAATCGACGAAGACGGTCGGCACGTGGCCCGACAAGAACGCTCATGGCCAGAACCGAAGAGCCGATATCGACATGCTGCTCGGGCTTCGCATCGGCCAGCCGCCGCGCAAGCCATGCGCCCTGATGCAAATAGTGAGGATCGAACGGAGTCGTCTCCAGCCGGTCGGACAGCATCGGGAAGCTGTCACCGACACGCGCGGTGCCAGCTCCGGCCGCGCGGCGAAACCTGACCCAGTCAGCCGCATAACGCGGCAAGTATCGGAGCGACAAAAGCCGCCGCGGCTCTATGATCAGCGCGGCCCAGCGCTGCAGAAATTTGATCATGTGTTGTTTTTGACCTCTGCGCGTGCCGGCCAATAGACCGCACAGGGCAGCGTGGCCACGCCAACACCGGCAAGATCGAGACGCCGCCACAAGCGCGGGCCAAGCCTCGCTCTCGCAGCTCATGCGTACCCGCCACGCAAGACGCAGAAGCGAGCGCCATGTCCATGGCACTGAACGCGCCTGCGCCCGGCGGCGTGCCGCCTCGCGTTCGTCCCGATACGCTGCGGCACCTGAGACCGACTTTTGTCCCATGTGCCGGCGAAACGCACTGAAGGTGACCGGCACGTAGGCGCAACGGCCCATCTGCGTCATATTCAAAAACAAGTCATAGTCGGCGGCATATTGCAGATCGCGATTGATGCCGCCGGCCTTGTCGTAGGTCGAACGCCGCCAGAAGCAGGCATCCTGCAGCGGCGTCCAGCCCCCAAACAGCATGGCAGATCGCAAGATCGCTGACGTGCCCGCGGCTGTAGGACAACACGCGCGAGGCTTCATCGATATGAAAATCATCGCCGAAAATCATGTCGTTGGCGCCCATCCGCGCGCGCGCTTCAGTGAATGCGCCGCGCAGGTAGACGTCGCCCGCATTGATCCAGCACAGAATATCGCCGCTGGCGCGTTCGAACCCCTTGGCGATCGCTTCGGCATATCCGCGATCAGGCTCGCTGACCCAGCCGGTGATGCGATCCTGATACTTGCGGATGATGTCGATGCTGCCATCGGTGGAGCCGCCATCGATAATGAAATATTCGTCGCCCGGCGCGAGGTTGTCGAGCACGGAGACAATCGTCTCTTCAAGGTAGGACGCCATGTTGTAGGACGGCGTGACGACGGAGATGCGCATCGGATCAAATCATTCCGGGTCACGGAGCGAGGCGCGTGCCCCGCCTGCTGCTGTCGATGGCGCGCCAGCGTCGCCTCGACAATCTGCTGATACCGTTGAGCAAAAGCTTGCCGCCGCGCCGGCAATAGTCGCGCGGCGCGATCCGTCGCGGCCATCTCGTCAGACGGCTGCCAGAGGTCAACCATTTTCTCAAGCGCGGCAGCCGCGGCAACGGCATCGTCCGGATCGAAGAAAGTTGCGCGCTCCGGCGCCTGTTCCCGATGCACGGCAATATCGGAGAGGACGAGCGCTTTTCCCATCGACTTTGCTTCTTCCACCGTCGTGCTCCATCCCTCGAATTTCGACGGATTGATCACGGCCACACTGTGATACATGAGCCCCATCAGATCGCCCAGCGGCACCATGCCCAGCGGACGAAATATATCGAGCACGTTCAGAGTGCGCGCCATCTCCATCAATGCCTGAAAGTGACCCGGCTGGCGATGATCGGCTGTGTTTCCCGTCGCAATCACGGACACCGGCTGACCGCGCTCCCGCAGCAGCGCAAGCGCCTTGAGAATCACCTGATGATTCTTGTGCAACCAGAACTGATTGGGCAGGTGAAAATACTGCTGCGGCAGCGCGTATTTTTCCTCAAGCTGGGCTCGCGACGGCGATTGCGCGGGGCCGGCACGTCGGCCACAAAAGACAGCACCTCGGCATCGGCGGCGCAGCGGCCGGCAATCGCTTCAAGATCGCGTTTTGCCGACTGACTGCTCAGGAGAATGGTTGTGGCATGAAGACAGGAGTTGCGCAGGTTGCGCGCTCGTGCCGACAGATCGCGTTTTGGGAAAAATTCCGGGAAGGCACGCTCCTGAAAATCCGGAATCCAGACGATGCTGGGGACCGCAGATCGCGCGCCCAGATAGCCCGAATGCGACAGCACATCGATACGGTTCTGCCTGAGAACTCGCTCGCGAAAGAGATCCCGCCCCAACACCAACTGCAGCGCCCGGCGGGCATATCCGACAAGCCTGTGTTCACTCGTTGTCGAAATGCTGACCACAGCCACACCCGGAAACTGTGTCCGCAAACGATCGACGGCATCGGCGGACGTCAGAATGACGGGCTCAACAGCGCCTTCGTGCCTGTCCCGCAACGCGAACAGCAGGTTTCGATAATAGCTCGCACCGCCCAGCCAATCGCTGCCGACCGTCAACATAATGAAACCTGCGCGCATCATGCCAGGACGCCGCGCGCCCAGCCGGCGTACTCGACGATACCCTGGTCAAATGGAGCGGGCCGGATTCCAGCCCAGTGCAGCGGCTTTCGTAATGTCCGCTTCATAACCGGGCGGATCGCCGACGCGAGCGATGCCAGTGAACCGCAACGGCGGCACGGCATCGGACCACGCAGTGCGAAGTCGCCCAAGCGCGTCCCTTAGCGTCAGGGATGCGCCGCTGCCGCCGTTCACAATCGGCATCGCCGACGATGCATGAGTTGCGGCGGCCGCAATCAACCTTACAGCATCGTCAACGTGAATCCAGTCACGTCTCTCTTCACCGGTTCCGTTGAACTCACTATCCTGCTGCGCAAACTTTTTGCACGCGTCCCAGAATAATTGTTTACGCAAGCCTGGGCCGTAAACGGAAAAAAACCGGACGACGGCTATCGGGATGCCCTGTGCAGCAAAACGGCCGGACAGCTTTTCAATTCCGACTTTGCCTTCGCCATAGGGCGAAATCGGCTGCAAGCCCGTGTCCTCGACAATCGGAAGCGTATTGACGGCACCATAGACCGCAGCGCTGGAGAGCATGACAATGCTTGGAGGTGTCGGGATGTCGGACGCAAACTCCAGGACGGCTTCGGCCGCGCCGACGTTGCGGCGCACGTCATTCTCGGGATCGGAGAAAGACGACCCTACCGAGCTGCCGCCGGCGCAATGGATGACGATATCCGGCCGCTCCCCGAGCGAAGACAAGGCCGTGCGGGAAATGTCGCCGCCATGCCACTGCGACACGCCGCACGCGGCAAGCTCGCTTCCATTGCCACGACCAATGCCGACAACGCGGCTGCCCAGCGACGCATAGTGTCGGGCCACATGGCGACCGATGAATCCGTTGCATCCGGTCACCAGAACGGTCCGCGGAAGCGGATTCATCATGACCGGACGTCAACCAGCGGCAGCGTGTCGAGAAGCGCGCGTTCATCCTCAAGCGACAAGAATGCGAGTTCGCCGTCCTTGCCCCGCGCTTCGCGGAAACTCGCGGCCACGAACGCCGCCGCAGCCGACATGCCAGGAACAGCCGCCGGCCGACAGTCCCTTCTGACGAAGAAAGCGTTGTTGCCGGCTGAATTGCAGCCGACGAGATCATAACCTTTCCGGTCACCCAACGCCGCAAGAGCGGCCAGCGAGGCGCCGTAATAAATCATGGAGTAGTGTGCCGCCGCCCTCGTAAATGCGGGATCGTAGGGCACGGTGACGGCTCGATCGGCACCGAAACGGGAATTGTATTCGGCCACCACGATTTGCGGCTGAACCGCGGTGATCGCCTCCCATACCCAGTAGTCATTGCCGTCGATATCGACCGACAACAGGCCGATGTCGCCGCCGATCCCCGCGGATGTGATCAGCTCGTTAATATTGTCACGCGTCACAAAGGCATTGAGCGCCTTGATATCGGAGCGCCAGAACAATTCGCTGGAACGAATCCGGAAATATTTTCTGAGCTGCCGTCGATCACCAATCCCGACCAGCGGTTGTTCGACACCAGAAAGCGCGTGTTTGATTCGACATAGTCCTGTACGCCGAACTCCACGAAGACCTTGTTCCCGATCGGCACGTGGCGAATGAGATACTGGATGATTCCATCCTCGCCCCATTGCGAGAACACGCTGAACTCGGCCGCGCGCAATGTCGATGCGGATTCGGTCTGACGCATCTCGATGCGACCCAGCGCTTGCTGAATACGCTCGGACTGCGCGTGGATCGCGTCGACGCGGCGCAATCGGGACAGAAGTGATGTCAGGAGTTTCACGAAAATTCCCGCTATGGGAGGGATTTGCCGATTTCAGCCGCAGGATTGCCGGCGACAATTGTAAAGGGATCGACGTCACGGGTCACAACCGAGCAGGCCCCGACGATGGCGCCCTCCCCGATGCGCACGCCTTTCAGGATCGAGCTATTGAAGCCGATCCAGGCGTCGTCGCCGATATGCACGTCGGCACTGGCAACGGACTCCGTAAAGCTTGCCTCGCCGTCGACAACAAGCTCACGGAAATGACGGTGCCGTTCTTTCGCCGAGACGGAATGAGCGTCGTTGTCATGAATGTTCACGCCGTGCGCGATGAACACGCGATGACCGACGCTGACATGCGCCGCTGACCAGATTCTCGTGCCTTCGCCCACATAACAGTAATCGCCGATGTCGATGCGTCCGCCTTGCGGATAGACCAGCAACTCGCCGGCAACCCAGCAGCCTTCGCCAAGCGTCACATATTGCGGCTCACGCGAATTGGAGATCCGGCCAGACAGCAGCACGCGCGTATTTCTTCCGGTCACGGCATATCGTTTCTGGCGGCGATCCCACATCGACGCACTGAACGCGAGCCATCGCCGGCGCAGACCGATGAGCGATTCAAGCATCATGTCACCGCGACGATCCGTTCAGGATGACAGGCAAACGAGCCATTTGCCGAGCGACATCCGGTCGTTCCAGGACGAGTCGAGAATCGCAACCTTGTCATAGGAGGTCCGGCACTTCGTCTCCCACCAGCCCATGCTGTTGTTGTGATAGCTCTGGAAGGTCGTAATCCAGCCTTCGTCCAGGTCGCTGCGGGAAACAGGAATCATGTGGAAGCTGCCATGACGGACGACACGGCGGCATTCGCTCAGAAACTTCTCGAATTCCGTCCGCCGTGAAATGCTCGAGCGAACCGATTGAGTAGGCCCAGTCGAAGGATTGATCCGGATAGTTCATCGCGGTGGCGTCAACAATATCCAGCCGATCGCGGCTGATGCCACGCGCAATGGCCTTGTCGATCAGCAGATCGGAAATATCGCAGCCATGGACTTCGATGTCGGGGTTGCCGGCCAGCATCTCCATCGTCCGTCCGGTGCCACAGGCGATATCCAGGACGCGCCCATGACGGCCCGCCATCAGCAGCTGAATGTCATTCCACGCATTTCCCTCGCCCCAGCGATCCAGCATTTCCGCCATTTTTGGATCCCAGTAGATATCGAGGTTCTGCTGCGAGGCGTCCCGCGCAACCGGCCGCAGCGTCACCAGCCGGTCCCTCGCATATCGCAGCCCGCGAAAAACAATCGGCGGCACCAACTCGCGCGCATAGTCTTTCATCTCAACAACCTTCCTATGAACTGGCGCAGCGGATTCGGCCGCGAAGCGCCAAGCAACGCCTTGATCGATTTGATCGCATCCTGATCGACTGAAAGTGGGGGCAGCATCACATCCGCGTGCCGCCCGTTATCCGGCGTTTCAAGCGCCCTCTGCAGATTCGCGACTGCCACGACCATGCGACCCCGAACCATCCACCCCGACATTCTGCACCAGCGACTGCGCCGGATACAAAACCAGCCCGTCCTTCAAGAACACCGACAGAAGCCAGCGCACGCCCCATGAATCGATGCGCCCATCGATCTGATCCTTCAGCATGCTGAAATAATCATAGCTGCCATCGAGGTTGAAGCGGTCGCGCAGACCCGCATCACGTTGCAGTTTCGAATACCCCGATGCGGATGGGTCGAACTGCCGCCACGCCCGCCGCCAGGTGCCCCACCCCCAGCAACTGATGAGCGGCAGGAACAAACTGTGACGCGGAGATGGGAGTTCGACGGGAAACATATAGCCCGAGACCTGAAAGACACGCTCTTCATCGGCGTAGCGTTCAAGAATTTCTCGTTCAGAAATGTCAGAAAATCAGGCGCGACAACCAGGTCGTCTTCCAGCACGATGGCGCGACCATGCGCTTCGCAGATTTCCGTGACACCAGCGATAATGGAGTTTGCCAGGCCGAGATTGCTCTCACGCTCGACAATCCGCACTGACTTGAAACCCGCAGCAGTGCGCGCCACATCGCGCGCGTGCATGACCTGCTGCAGATGTTCCGGCTTTTTAGGACCGTCAGCATAGATCACGAGGTCGCTTTCCGCGGCGAGCGGGTTTGCCGCCAGCGCGGCAAGCGTCCGCCGCGTATGATCCGGGCGGTTATAGATAAAGAGAATAATCGGCGCGTAGTCAGGCATCGCCAGCCATGCCGCCGTCGACAAGGACCAGCGTGTTGACGGTTTTTGCGACGGGACGGTAGCCGACAGATCGCGCGAAAGCGCAGGACGGGTCCGTGGCGATGGTGGCGAGATCTGCGTCCCGCGCCTCAACCAGCAAGGCGTGCGGTCGAAAACGTGTCCAGTCGTTTGACTTCAGCACCTGCAGGTCGAGGCCCTCGACGTCGATGGACAGAAAATCGATCTTCTGATCTTGGGCAAGATGCTCCGCCAGGACCTCATCGAGCCGCCGCACGGCCACTTCCGAACGCTCGATCAGCCGATAACCCGGCAGGGCTGCCCGCTCGTTCGCCAGTGCGGGATCGAATGTATTCAGCGCCGGCTCGTTGAAGCGGTGGAACATCAAGCTGCCGGACGTCTCGGCAATGCCGACACAGATATTGATGTCGGACGGGCGATGACGCTGGAATTCGGAAATCGTCGCCGGGTTCGGATCGATGTTGACGCCGCGCCAGCCGCGGCGATGAAAGTAACAGGTGTTCGAGAACCGGAACGGATGATGGGCGCCGACATCGACATAGAAGCCGGCGTCTCTGCCCTCGAACAGCCGGCGCAGCACCATATCTTCGCCGTCCTGCGAATAGGACAATCGCGCAAACGGATCGATCTTCTCGACGAGACGGCGGATGCCTTCAGTCGACCAACCCGGAACCAGCGCGCGGGCGAACTTGCGTGCAGCCGAACCCATCTAGACGCTGTCCACGATGGTACGCTCCATCCGCGCAAAGAAGATGGCGCCGCTCACGAGCATGACGGTGATCACGGCCAGCGATTTAATTTCGGCGGACATCGAAATGGCGGGAGCGCCCTTGATCATGGCCCAGCGAAATCCTTCCATCACCGCGACAAGCGGATTGAATTCATAGAGCCAAAGCCATTTCTGCGGGACAATAGCAGAGGTCGTGTACGCGACTGGGCTGATGAACATGCCGAGTTGCAGCAGCAGCGGCAAGGCATGGCGCAGGTCACGGAAAATGCCATCGATGGCGGACAGCCACAGGCTCGAGGCGAGAACGAGTGCGACAAGCTGGAGCACGAACAGCGGCATCAGCAGCATCTCCCATGACAACCCGGTTTGGTACCAGATCAGCACCGCCATCAGGAGCAGGAACGATATAGCCGCGTCGAATAACGCAGAGACGATCGCGGCCAGTGGCAGGATCGTGCGCGGAAAATAGACCTTGGTGATCAGATTGGCGTTGGCCGTGAGGCTGGTGCCGGCATCGCTGACGCCGCGACTGAAGAGTTGCCACATCAGCATGCCTGCAAACGCCACAGGCACATAAGGCAGATCGCCAGATGGTTGCGCCGGTACCAGCCGAAAAAATATCACGAAGATCGCCGTGAAGGCGACCGGAACGATGATTGCCCACAACAGGCCAAGCGCGGTTTGCTTATAGCGAGCGCGGATCTGTCGCAGCGCTAGGAGTGTCGCAAGATGCCGATAACGCCACAGTTCTCCAAACCGAAATGCATTTAGGGTATTCGGCGTGATTTCGTATTCGGGCTTCATCAAGACTGGCAGTTTCTCTGCGCTCATTTGGTATCAACCGGGTCGATATGTTGAAAAACATGGTCAACTGAGAACAGACCAGTCGCGACCGCTGCGGCCTCGTTCGCCGATTCGACAGTGAGATGCGGTAAGTGAGCATTGGCGTCCACAAGATCATCAATGATACTAAAATCGTCGTTTCCCAGGGCCAAATTGATCGCAAATTCGCCTGGCGCCAATGGCAGTCTGGGTATCTGCAATGCGATCTCCCCGCTATCGCCGACCCGCAAGTTGGTACGAATTAACTTACGCATGCTGGTTAGCATCTCACCGCCGCCAGGTAGTGACAGGCTCACGGATACCGCAAGCGCGTTGACTGGTTCATATATCTCATAAGCGATGCGGAACTCGACCGAATCGCCTGCCCGCACCACCCAGCGCGCGGTATTGAGCCCGGACTTATTCACGATCGAAAATTTGCTGATGCGCGCGTAGCCACGGGCACGATTGAGCCGATTGGTCAGCGCCCGAAATTGCAGGTCAAGCGAAGTAGCCTGTTCTGATGCGTAGCGCTGCAAGATACTCGATACCGGGCCATCAGCTACCAGTCGTCCTTCCTTGAGCAACAGCGCACGCGTGCAAAGGTTACGAATTGCCTGCAAATTATGACTGACAAAGATGATCGTACGTCCTTCCTGATGAATGCTCGAAATCCATCTTGGCGAGGCATTTTTTCTGAAACGCAACGTCGCCAACTGCGAGCACCTCGTCGACAATGAGGATGTCGGGCTCGAGATGGGCCGCGACCGCGAACGCAAGACGCACATACATGCCGGAGGAGTAACGCTTAACGGGTGTCTCAACGAACTTCTCAACGCCCGCAAACGCGACGATTTCATCGAAACGCCGGTCGATATCGGCCTTGGTCATCCCGAGGATCGTTCCGCTGAGATAAATATTCTCACGCCCGGTCAGTTCCGGATGAAAGCCGGTTCCCACCTCTAGAATGGTGGCCATGCGGCCGCGGACGCGAGCCCGTCCCTCCGTCGGCGAAGTGACGCGCGACAAAAGCTTGAGCAACGTACTCTTGCCCGCGCCATTGGCGCCAACGATCCCAATGGCTTCACGCTCGCGGATTTCAAACGAAACGTCACGTAGCGCCCAAAATTGCTCCGAACTGCGCCCTAGCAGGCTGCGCCATCCGGTCTCGCCGAGGTTATAGACCTTGGACAAACCTTCTACTTGCACCGCGAGCGAAGTCATGGGGCGCCGTTTGCCAAGAGCGCCTGGATACGGCGCGGTGTTCGCCCGGTTGCGCGCGTGAAATAGTCGGAGAGTTGGCGCAGCTGCGTGACCACCGAGCTATATTCCTCCGAGACGCTAGGCCGTATCGTGTATCGGTCGCCCAACTCGTATAACATGTCTTGCTTGTGGTCGATTAACTCGTAAAGCGCCTTCGAAAGCGCGGCATGCGACGACTTCTCGCGTAACGACATGCGCTGAGCAATGAAGGGGTCAACGCGTCGCGCGACATACCGGAACGCACGGATGCAGAAGCTGACAATCCGCGACCGCTCAGCACCACCAGCATCGCAAATTTCGACGCGAGTTCGAGTTAAAAATCAGCGCAGCCCATCTAAAAAACCTACGCGATCTTTCCAAAGACCAGCCGGAGCGAAGCGCTTCATCGATCTTGATCTCATAATCTGCAACACTCATTGCTAGATAAGTGAGAGAATGTGGATACTGAAGCACCTCCGGAAAATAGGTAACCACTGGAATGCCCAACAAGCCTGCCTCAAAGCCGGCCGACGACCAAGCAACCAGCACTGCATCGGATTCAAACAGCAACTCGTACATCGAGATTCCGTCTTCCGGCAGGTTGACGATCACATTACCTGGCTTCTCCTGAAAAAGCGTCTGAAGCAGCCCAGCGTGGACAGACTGTCCACCATCGGAGCCACGTATAAATTCGCGAGGATGGACACGCACGGTGAGCCGAATATCCTCGCGACGCCGAGCGAGTTCGAATAGCCAGCGCACCCAATCTATCTGCGTTTCGAAAATTCCGCCGGTGGCACATAATTCGAACCCCGCGAGCTCTGATGCCCAAAGCTCGTCATAACTGCTCAGGACAGCGGTGAGGTTCTTGATATTACTTGAAGGCAACTCTCCCTTCGCGGCAGCACCCCGTCCTAAGGCCTTCGAATAGGCGAAGCCCCTGCCTGCCATGAGCGCAAGGATATGGTCGGCGATAGCCGCATGTTCGACTTCTGTGGCCGGAATATCGAAATACTGCTGCTCCCAATCTTTCGCCGCCTTCTTGTAGATCATCTCCGATCTCGCAATCAGCAGGTGCGATTCTTAACTCCGCCATACTCAGGCTAGCGTTCAACGACCAGACTGGAATTCCATTTTGTTCAAGGACATACCTGAAGCAGCGATTATAGGTATAGGCTGAGTGATAGGTAATCCCGATATCCGGCTTGAGCTCCGATACCATACGCTCCGTTGCCCTAACGACGATAAAGGCGTTACGGAACAAAATTCGATAGAGCTGCTGCGCCGGCTCGCTGATCTCCGGTCCGACAATCTGGGTCTGAATAACTGCCTCGTAGTGGCAAAACATCCCGATCGGCACGTTGGAGAGAGTAAAGCCGCGCAGCGATTCGAACTCAGAAGCGGCAACGCGTTCAGCCTCTTCGATGTCCGCTTCTGTCACGAAAGCATGAAGCGCATGATTTTCACAGCCAAGATAGTTGCGCACTAGATGTGATTGCTTGACACACTTTACGCAAGTGGCCTCCTTTGTCTGCGCATCATCCGTAAACCTTACCCCGTTTGATGCCATCGACATACAGAACCGCGACAATGTGCGATCGCAGTGAACATACGAAACCCTGTCGCCACGCTCCATGAACGCCTTCAACACTTCGGCTTGAGGACGCGCCCATACCCAAACCGCGTCGTTCGGGGCGAAACAGAGAACATTCACTTCGGGTCAAGCCCCCGCGATTCACCCACCCGCGCTGAACCGCGCTCCTTGGTATCCAATGTCAGATTGACGGCCCGTGAAGGATTTCAGGTCGAACGGCCACCTATCGAACTGTCCACGTGTGACGCGCAGCAGATCCTTCTCAACCAACCTGTAGTCCTCTTGTTCGTTCAGGCCTTCAGCGCGCCGACGCTCCGACAATTTCTCACGATGAAAGTTTTTGATGTCAGCGCTAAACGGTAGATTCCCCGCCGTCAGCAAACGAAGTGCGCCATCAATATCGCGCGCAACCATCACCTTGCCTGCATTATAGATGCTCGGCGCGAAGGGTATATCGATCACCCCCGTCTTAAAGGCCCGAATGATCCCGGACGCGATATTACCCCGACCCAGTTCAATTACGTTATCGACTATCGATGCTACTTCCCGTTCAATCAGTTCCATTTCACCGGCAACCGCGGCCTCGTCGATAGCGTGATTCTCCAGCTTCACCGAACCCTTGAAGGTTGAGTGCAATGCCCTCCATATTGTCAGCAAGACTCGGAATTTTTACTGCTTCAACAGCGGTCTTCGTCAAAATGCGGGTCGCACCGCCAAGCTTGGCCGTGGTGGCCGAACCCACGATTAACTCGCGCGCCTTAGAATTCATGAGAGGAAAAGCTGCCATATACTGATTAAATACGGCCCCAACATGCATGGTGCCGAATCCGAAAGCGTCGAAGTAACGTTTGGCAAGTTTGGGAATTGAGCGAAGTGTCGCAATATCTTGAGCACGGCATCCGGTCTCTGCAAAGCCGATCGCGACAGCGCGAACGCCCTGAGCCGCAGCGAGAAGGCCTTCCAGAATTCCTGTAGCAATCGCGATGCAAGGCGGAACCAATGTTCCAGTCAAGACACCGAAGAATTCGCGATGAATGACAATACCGAACTCCTCAAAGTATCGCCCGACCAAACGGTCGACGTATTGCCAGGCAACGATCGAGCGATCGATTGGATAATCCCGATAATAAGGAATATTATAGCAAATCGAACCACCCTCGAAAGCCATCACGCCTCCGGCGAAACAAATCTCGCCGAGCAATCGCGGATCGCGCGTCGAATGTCGGAATTGCATCGGGCGGCCGGTCCGCTTCGAAATCATGCGCAACGGTTCGACACCGTGATTGACAGCTGGGATAGCCGTTGATTGTAGAATAACCAGCAATGGAACTTTCGCGAATTCCCTGTTGAGCTTCAGCATAGTTATTGTTGCGTGTTAGCGAGTTGATTTGGAACGAGAGAACCGATGCGCCAGATTTGGCTAGCGCGTCGAAATAGCGTATCTGGTCATTGACTAGCGCGACGCCAGATCTGGGTTGCAACAACAGGTCCCGACTTCCATCCAGGACGTTCTTTTCCCAAGCTGCCAACGCGGGCGACTTCACGAGGTATTCGGCATTCGCGCTGAGCGACTGCGCGCCTGCACCGGTCGGCCAATGTTGAAGAACTTCAAGGCGATCACGGTCGTGATCGCCGAGCCCGACCTTCTCGTCGCCGACAGACTCTGGAAACGATCTGCATGCGCGAACGCTTGTTCATCATCAAGAGATCGACTTCCGAAATCGGCAGCACTGCAGCGAGGTCCTGCTCCAGAACTGCTAGCACCCTCTCCAGGTCAACGAACTCAAGGAAGACTTGGGAAAAGCCCATCTCGAAGAAGACACGCTCACCTCCGTAAAGCTTCTCGACACTGGGATTGCCGCCAAGATACCATAGCGCCTTGGTTTGCCGCTCGTTTCGCAACACGGGAAATTCGTGCAGATAGTGTCGCGCGTGACCGTCGAGGCAGGAGACCATCACAACATTGCAAAACGGAGCGATATCGAAGAACGCCGAGATTGCATTCTGCGTCCCAAGATAAATAACGTTGTATCCGACTTTTTCGAGCGCCCAGCGCAGCAGAATCAGACCAACAGAGTGACTGTCACCGCCGAGACCGCCGAGACCAATGGTATGCCGTCTGCTCATGCTACTCACGAGAACTGAAGACTAGACAGCTTTGTCGGCTGTGACGATCACCCAGGATTTCAGCGATCGAGGCAGCGGAGAGTGGATAGTCGAGCGTTCTCGTCAGTCGCTGCACCGAGACGACTTTGAACGCCGAGAACAGATCCATGGCTTCAACGGGAGACGTAAAATGCAGCAGTTCTGCCCCGGCGAGACGATCGGGAAAGTCTACGAAATCACCGTTTTCGACATGCCGCCCACCGGCAGCCGGCGCAGATAGCACGTCAAGCATCATACTGAATAGCCTGGCGTTAGGCTTCATTACCCGTGAGATTTCTGACAGCAGCGGCGGAATCTCTTTACTCTTGTTACAGGTTACCGAGCCGCGATCGAGCACCACATCGAAGAATCCGTTGCTATACGGCAGCCTCTCAAAATTCGCGGCAACTGCTCTATCATCGCGAAAGCCAAGCGCTCTCATTCGTTCGTTGGCCCGCGTCACCGAATCTTGATTTCCGTCGACGCCATAGTAATCAAAGCCCTCCGCGGCCAGGAAGCCAAGATGAGCTCCGCCGCCGCAGCCAAGGTCAAGAACGGCAATCTTCGACCGATCTTGACCGCCATAGGTTGATAGAATGAACGATACGATCTCAGTAAACGGATAACGGTTGAACGTGCCGTGAAACGAGCGTGCATTCCAGTCTGTCATGTCAAGAAATCCTTTTCGAACGGTTTGTTCTCATTGAGCAAAAACAACGGATCTGCTCCCACTTGCTCGCGGACCAGCCGCTCTACCGTATTGATGGGAATGATGCGGATTTTACCGTAAGCTGCGTTAGCCGTGCGGCAGTCTGGAGCCCTGTCCAGTAGTTCGCCAATGCGCGAGCGATCGGACACAGGTTCTGTTTTTTCATCGCGCACCGCATGGGTCGCGATGACGTCATGGATCTTGCCGTCGTGTCGAATTTGACCTTGAAACCGCTTGTCGTAGCGGTATGGCAGGTTCAACACTCGTTCCATATGCATGAAGAATGGCAACGCACGGAAGTCGACTCCGAGTAGCACGACTCTTCCATCGCGCTCGGAAAAGCGCGAGTAGAAGCTGCCAGGCCCAATGCTGGGCTCCTCTCGCCAAGCAAGCAACTCCGATGCGTGAGGTCCAATGCCAGCATGCGAGAAATTTGGATCGTGGCTGCGCACTGCTCCATCGAGTGTGCGAACGGCGTCGCCTAGTCCACCGACCGCAGAGCGCGTTTCAGCAATATCGAAAACTTCGCCGGCGAACGCACTGTAAGTAAATGTCGGAGTGATCAACGTACCTGACGGTCCCAACAACTCTCGAAAACAGGAGACGACGCCTGCTGCTCCTCCCTCCATCCTCCCCAGACAAATTAATGAGCTGTGGCACAAGACCAGCTGGCCTTCTGCAAGACCAGCATTTAACAGTGCTTGGCGTAACTGAAGTCGAGACGTTGACTTCATGATTGATGGCTATCCCGCCACAATCCCTTGAGAAGTGGATAGTCGGTCTTCCCCGTAGGGGTCTGCGGAAGCTGGTCTAGATGCACGAAGTCCACCGGAACCGCATAGTAAGGCAATAGCTGCGCCATATGCGTCTTAAGATCTGCGACATTAAAATCTTCGTCGCCCGATTTCGTATAGAACAGCACTACTGCCTCTCCGAATTCGTTATGGGGCACACCAATCGCTGCAAGTCCAAGCACGTGTGGAAACGCCATTGCTGCCTCTTCCACTTCCGTTGGGCTGATTCGAAACCCCATCGACTTGATTTGCGCGTCAATCCGACCGTGAAAGTACAGAAAGCCGTCCGCGTCTCTTGAAACCAGATCGCCCGAACGAACGATGGTTTCCTTGCGGCAGCCCGACCCGAAGATCGCACGTTCGACATATTTGGCTTCAGTTAAATCAGGCGCATTCAGATAACCGTAATTGACAAAGACTTCCTCGGTGATAGAGCTCCCCAATCTCGCCAACTGGGCACATCGCGCCGGATTGATCTAACACCAGAATGTCGACTTCCGGGACCGGTTTTCCGATAGATCCCGGCCGCTTCAACATCTCCGAAAACGGCAAATAGCAACTTCGGAAGCTTTCGGTCAGCCCGTACATTACGATGACTTCGACGCCAGGCAGGAAATCGGAAATTCTCCGCAATAACTCTTGGCCGTGGGTGCCGCCTGCGGTCGTCACATAGCGCAGCGCACCAAGGCGTGGCTTGCCTCCAGCGAAACGGGGCGCCAGCAACTTCGGCCAAAGCGTTGGCACAGCGGCGAAACCAGTTACCTTTTCGCGCTCGAGCAATCCGAAGAACTCACCAGGGAAAAGAAAACGATGGAACACGACGCGTGATGCATGCGCCGTGGCGGTCATCAACTGATTGAGGCCATAGTCGAAGCTCAGCGGCAAATCGAACAAGTCACGTCGTCTGGTCCGATAGGTAAATAGCCGCTCACAATGCGCGCGCCGTCGAGTAGAGTGCGATGAGGTACGATCACTCCTTTTGGCTTGCCAGTAGAACCGGAGGTGTAAATAAGGCAAGCGACATCAGCCGGAATTATACGTGGAAACTCACACTCTGCTGGCGCTAAAAACGCGTCAACCAGTTCACCTTTTGACGACAGCTCGACCACTTGCGATTTGCGATCGGCAATCAACGCTTCGATCCTATCGAGATGCGATCGCGTACCAACGACAACCCTGGCGTCGGCATCTCGAATTTGATGTTCGACTTGGTCGTTCTTAAGCAGCGGATTGATGATTGTGAAGACACCACCGGCCATCGCGATAGCGAACAACGAAATGGCCTGCACAATGCCGTGCTCAGCGTAGATCGCGACGCGGTCGCCTGGCTCGACGCCAGCCTTAATGAGACGGACTGCCAAGTTGCTGGCCCGCGCGGCGACAGACCGCCAATTAAGGCGCTCCTCGCCATCAACCAACCCGACATGTTCCGGCCTGACGGTCGCCGCGCGACGAAGCAACTCGCCAATGCTATTAACCAAGGTCGCGCTCCCGCACGGACTGAAATGTCTTCGCGATCATTTCAACCGTTCTGAAGTTCTCGATTTGCATCAACTCGTCAGGAAGCTCCATTCCAAATTCTGCCTCGAGATCCGACAACATCTCCACCAGCATTAGGCTATCCAAAAATTGATTGGCGACGAGATCGGTGTCGTAGTCACTGCGCAGCGCCGGAGACCGGCGCTTCAGTACTTGATAGACGCGTTCCGGCGTTATCATTTTATACTCCTTAGTCGATGATTTTCTTGCATTCCTTCAGCTTTCTTCACGGCCGCAGTTCTGCACCAGCCCTTCCCGTTGCAACGCGCGTAGCAGACCAAGAGCTTGTGTGAAGGGAACTTTCGTAATGTCGCAGAGGTCGATCAGGTCCCGAGTGCCATCGGCATAGGCGATCAAATTGAGGATCGGCACCACGTCGTCCGAAATCTCCTTGCGCTGCAGGTCGGGATAGAGATTGCGCGTGCCGAGCCGCGGCTCGCACACCGTCGTCACACGATAATAATGGTTGTGCTCGAGCAGCGCGATGATCCTGCGATACATTTCAAAGGCCCCGCCGAGGCCCTGCGCCGAAATCAGCGAGAGGTTGTCCAGCGAGGTGTGGTATTCTGGATAGGTGCCGTATTTCGACCGCATCACCGATGCCACCGGCAGGTCGACACCCGGAAAGCAATATTGCCGCTCGTCGCTGCCGCGATCGAGGAAGGTGTATTCCTTCAGCGCAACGCCCTCGCCCCGCAGCACGCAAAGTGCCGCCCGGTCCGCCAGCGTGTTGCCGAGACGCGACGGCAGGAACGAATAAATGCGATCGTCGCCAACGCAAGTCACGACATAGCCCGCCCTAGTGTTTTGCTTCATCGTTTCAATATTCTTCGAAAGATAGGCGATGGCGCCGAGCGTCTCGGGTACCAGCACGAAACGATATGTGTAGTGGCGGTCGGCGACCGAAGCGAGCCATTGCGCCAGCGCGGCCAGCACGACCGGGCCGGACAATTCGTTGTTGGCCATCGACGGATGACAGACATAGCTCGACAGCAGGATTTCTTCGTCGGAACGCGCCGGGCAGCAGCAGCTCGCCATAGCTCAGGGCGCCCGGCTCCAGCGTGGCGTCGATCACGGCGCGGTAGTTGCCGGGCTTGAGCGCGCGGCGTCTGGCGATGCGTCAGGCAGAAACCCCAGCGCGCCTTGTAATAGGAGACGACATAAGGAATTGCGTCGGGCTGCTCCTCGGACGAATAGAGATGCTCCTGCAGCTCGTCGAGCGACAGCGTGACGTCCGTCGGAACGGAATAGCCCAGCAGATGAAGGTTGTTGTCACGAAAATCGACGACCCGCCGGCCATCAGGCCCGACCAGATACGCCTCGCGGATGTTCCATTCGTCGGGGATGTCCCAGTCGAAGCACCGCGTGCCCGTCGGCACCTCGTGAATCTGCAGGCCCGGCACGATGTCTTGCAGGTAACGCAGCGTCTGCCGCACGCCCCTCGCCCGTCAGGCTGCGGCAGATCGGAAACAGCTCGCTCGCCCATTGATAAATGCGCGCATGCAGGGCCGGATCGGCCGCCGGCAGCGGAATCGACGGAAAGGCAATGCCCTCTCCGGCGGGCGCAGCGCTGCGCAAAGCGGTCATTGCAGCACCAGCTCGGGCACGCGATCGACCACTTCGCGGCCCCACATCTCGACATTCAGCAATTGCCACAGGAACATCATGTGGTTCTCACGCACGGCGCCGGAGGCGACGATCGCGTGGTGTTCGGACGATAATGCGCGTGACCTCGCTCGACATTGTAGATGCCGCGCTCGCGGAACGCCCGCGACTGCACCAGATCCTGAAGCTGATCGAGCGTACGTCCGCCGAACCACAGATGCGCCGGCGCATTCCAGCCTGTCTTCTTGATGCGCGTGCGGGTTTCCTCGGGCAGGATGCCGCGCATCGCCTCGCGCAGCAGCCGCTTGGTCACGCCGTCACGGATCTTCATGGCGCCGGGCACGCGAAACATGAACTCGATCAGGCGGTGGTCGAAGAACGGATCGGCATGCGCGAGCCCGGCAGCCTCGCAATTGCGATCCTCCGCGCGCAGGCAGCACGGCGCGGTCTCGCGGAAAATGTCCTGATAGGTCCGGTTCTTGAGCCAGCTGTGGAACGGGTGATCGAGTCACCGGTGAGAAACGATCGAGCTGATAGAAGGCCCGCTCCACCGCAGGGTAATAATGTGTCAGCCGCTCGCGATCGATCAGCACCTCGCCGGGGCGTTGCCCCGCCAGCCGCGCCAGATGACCGCCCGCGGCTTCGGCGTTCTTACGGTAGATCGGATGGTCGTGATGCTTCGCCCAACAATCGATTTCATGCGCCAGGTCGTCATGCAACCCGCGCTGCCGCAGGTCGGCGAAGTTGAAGACGAAATATTCGTATTCGCCGGCATTGAGTTCGTCGCCGCCGAGCCCGCCGAACACCACGTCGTGTCCCTGCTCGGCGATCTTTCGCGTCAGCAGAAAGTGGGAGAGCCAGGTCGCGGTCGCCACCGGCTCGTCATGGGCCCGCACCATCTGCGCAACGGTGTCGAACAGGTCGAAATTCTCGATCGGGATGGCCTGCCAGCGATCCACCTTCTCGGCGACGAAACCGCGAATGTCGTCGCTCTCGTCATAGGTCTTGTCGGAATAGACCGAAGACACCGCGTTCTGCCGCCGTCCGGTCAGCTGCGCGGCGCAGGCCAGCACCGACGACGAATCCATGCCGCCGGACAGTGTAAACACCGGCCGCTTAGCGGGCCCGAGTCGGCGGCCGACGGCATCGAGGAGCAGCGCGCGGTAGCGATCGGCCAATGTCGCCTCGTCCTCGCGCCACTCGTCGCGCTCGGTTAATTCCCAATATCGATGCAATCGGCTGCCGCGGGCGCTCCATTCGAAGCAGCATCCGGCCGGCAATTGCGCGATGCCTTCAAACGGCAACTCGTTCGGCGTATTGTCGATGTAGCGATAGTGACTGCCCGCGAACACCGCGACATGGCGGCGGTTGATGCCCTTTGGCACCCAGGGCAGCGCGCGCAGCGGCTGCGGTTGCGAGCTGAAAGCAAAGCTGTCGCCCAGCTCGCTGTAATAAAGCGGCTTGATCCCGACCCGGTCGCGGCCGAGCCACAATGCGCCGGACGTCGCGTCGAACAATGCGGCCGCGAAATCGCCATTGATGCGCTTGAGCGTTTCGGCAAAGCCGCTGGCGCGATAGCCGACGATCAGTTGCCGGGCCGCCTCGCCTGCCTCGCCCTTGAGCTCGTCGGAATTGTAGAAGAAGCCATCGACAACGGCGATGCAGTCCGCCTCAGCGGCGGTCGAACCGCCGTGGCCCGCCGCACCCATCGTCCCGCCTCGGGCCGCGCGCAGCTTGGCGGCCGCAGCCGTCATCAGCCCGAGCATCGCCCGCAATGAGCGTTCGGTGTCACCGGCGCTGAAAAGGCCCGCGATGCGCGCCATCAGATGCCGGCTCCGGCGATGCGATCCGCAACCATGAAGGTCCAGTAATGCGGATGGCCGATCACGGCTTCCGGCTGGCCGCCGGTGCGCCGGTCGACAACGATCTCGGCTGCAAAGCCACGCGCTTTCGCAAAAGCCGCGACCTCGTCGACGTCGTAGTGATTGACGTGGACATTCAGCTCGACACCGGGGTCGAGGAATTCGTCACGCACATAGTGATATTCGGCACCGTGCTTGAGGGACTCGCGCAGGATCACGCTTTTGCGCGCCATCGTCAGAAAACGCTCCAGCGGCCGATGATAGTTGTCGATGTTGCTCAGTACATTGAGGCAAACGACGTGATCGACGGCACCGTCAAGATCTTCAAGCCGGCCTTCGATGAGACGGTCCGCCGTCAGTCCGAAACGGGGCAGGATGTCGCGGCCGATGTCGAGCAGCGTCGCACAGGCGTCGACACCGTAATATTCCACCGGCAGACGACGCTGCTTCAGTGCATGATAGAAATATCCGCTACCGCAACCAGCATCGAGCACGCTGTCGCCGGCAGCGACCCGCGGCGCGAGAAGATCCGCAGCTTGCGCATGCGCGGTCATCTCCTCTGCATCGCGCCGACAGCGGCGCGCATAAAGATCGCGCACGCTGGCAGCATGTTTCCAGATCGAGTGACGATCCCAGCCGTTGAGCGAAATGCCTGATGTCATCAACGTTGCGCCACGATGAAGAAGGCCGATGCCATGAACAGTCCGCGCCAGTCCAGCGGATTGGATTCCATAGCGAGGCTCGCGGCTCGAAAAAGCTTTGGCGCGTGCGCACTCACCATCGGCGGCAGGGCATGGAAATGATAGTAGTAAATTCGCGCATCGCGAAATCCCGCGTCCAGGAACTGCTGTTGCAACAACAACGGATTGTGAGAGCGCGATAGCACCTCATCATATCCCGGCTCATCGATCTTACCCTTGCGAACGGGCGGTAGATCGATGCGGAACATAGATTCCACCTGAGAAAGTGCAGTTTCCAAACCCGAACCTTCGGCACCCGCATTTTGTCGCAGCGATTCGACGGAAGTAGAAAGTCGAGGAAGAATGCGTGCGAATAGCGGTTCATCGTGAACATTGAGAAAAGCTCGTTGCGTGCTTCGACGATGGCGGTGCCACCCGGCACGAGCGCATCACGAATATTCGTGATCACCGCTGCATCCGCAGCTTCTGGAATATGTGGCAATACACCGCTACAGACAACGCAGTCGTAGTCCGCGCGTTGCTCGGCCGGCACAGGGTAGTCCTTCTCCTCGACGACGCTGCCGCTCCAGATATGCGCGACCGGTACACCACACTCTGCAAGCACGCGCGTGCCCTCGGCCACCATTTCCGGAGTAGGTCAAAACCATAGGCTGCGCGGCCCGGAGCAAGTAAATGGCGAAGCATCGAGGCCGGGCCACAGCCTGCATCGAGCAATCGTGTTACCCGACGTTCATCGACCAAGCGACGGACGAGATCCAGATGCACCGGCAGGGTAAGGTGCCTCATCGCCGTAATACTCCTTGTAGTAGGAAGTACCCCAAGTCGAATAGCAGCGTTTGATGCTGTCCTCGACTTTGTCACGATCTGACCCACTCACAAGGGAACCTCTGCTGTCATGAAACTCCGTAGCGTGTGTTTCGTGCTCGGCTCCTGCAATCGTTCGACCGCGAGCGGCGTCAAGCCCGCGCGCTCTGCGAGCATGGTGATCGACATGAACGAGAACACATGCAGGTGTTCGATGAAGAATTCTTCGCGCCCTGCCCCTTCGCGCGCCGCCATCTCGCCGTCCGGAAGCTCGAGATAGACGAATCCGCCGGGTGCGAGGAATGCCGATGCGTGGCGCAGCATCGCGACCGGGTCCTCGACATGCTCGAGCACCTTGTTGAAGGTCACGATGTCGAATTTGCCCTCGCCGGTGAAGCCCATGAAATCGCCGGCCAGCGCCTCGACGCCGACCCTCTCGTTCATATGCGCCACGGCGCGCGCATCGGGATCGATACGCGGTGCAGTGCCATCCATGCTGCTTGACGGCATAGGGAAAGACGCCAAGCCCGGCGCCGACATCCAGCAGGCGAATGTTGCTGCGGCCGCCGAAATGCACCTGCGCAAACGCGGCAACCCGCGCGATGCGCCCGGCATTGTCGGAGCGTTCCCGGGGAAGCGCAATGACGCGCTCGAACGCGGCATTCAGACCGGCCGCATCCTTGTAAGTCGCGTCGACATAGTCTCCCTCATAGTCGGTCGAAACCGACATGGCGTGGCGCGAGACATAATGATTTGAACCTGCGAACTGCCAGACCTCGCGCCGATAGGCCTCGCCGGCATTGCGGCGGAACCCGATCTCGCCTCTCGGCGGCGCGTCATAGGCGAAGACCAGATGCGCATCGGTTGCGCCGGAAATCGGACAGGATGCGGGGCGCAGATCGCTCACCGTGTCACGGCCTTTTCCAGCGCCACGAGGGCCTCTTCGCTGTCGAGCCAGGCAACGATGACAAGCGGCTCCTGACGCACATAGCTTTCGAACGCGTCTTCCTTGCCTCGCTCCACCAGCATGACGAAGAAACGGTTGTGGCGGTTCTTGACCAGTACGCCGCGCAGATTGAATCCTGCCAGGCGGCCGTTGAGCGAGGGCGTTGCGTAGAACCCCCACTCCTTGCGAGTGACGTCATACTCGCCACCGGCTTCGGTCACGAAGGTAACCTGCTCGTCCGCGGCGAGATGCATCGTGCCACAATCGGCAATGCTGCCCTTGACGTCGTAGCCGACCTCAAAGGTGCGCGGCGGATTTTTGGCGTCGAACTTCACGTTCACGCCGCCTTGCTTGCAGACCAGTGCCAGTCCGGCACGAGGAAGCCTGGAATTGTCCACGCATCGCCGTTGCGTTTCCAGATGTCGTGATTGCCGGAACGTCTCGCAGATGTCGAAGAACTGAACCGGCGTGATGCGCAGAAACGCACAGAGCTTGTCGATGTCGCTGTGCGGCGTGTCGTCGCCGCGCGCCTTTACCGTTGCGATCGCCTGCTCGCGCGTCATGCGGCCGTTGCGGATTTCGAGCGACAGGTTGTCGAACAGCCGCGTGAAGCCGAACTTGTACCACTTCAGCCAGTGGTGGATGGAGATGAAGTCGTCGTCGATGTCGGCGTAGTCGTAGTAGCCGGTCCGCGGGCCGGCGCTGTCGGCGTGAGAAGCCGTGGGCCGCGCGCGACGGCGCAGCGTCTTCTCCGGATCCCATCGAAATAGTAGCCGAGGAACACCGCGCGAGACGCCGGCGGCCTCGAGCTCGCTCGTCCGTCGGGCCGAAGTACGGCGTCAGTTCCTGCTCGCTGAGTCTTCGGCGAAATCCAGTCCGCGCGCCGTCGTGCCGTGCGTCACGCCGTGACGTCTTGAGCCAGGCGCCGTCGAGCCGGAAGCCTGTCCGCTCCTCGTCGCGCGCCGCCGTACTCGAATGCCGAGTTCTCGCCCCACACGACCAGCGGAATGCCGAACTGCACCGCGATGCGCAGCGGGATGCTGAAGATCGCCATGTGCATCGGAATCGCGGTCGACCCGAAGCGTTCGAACGCCTGGAGCATGAACTTGCGCTCGACCTCGGGGCTGATGCTGTAGTCGATGTGATCGACGCCGAGCGAGATCGAGGTTGTCGAGATTGCGCTGACCGATGCGCGGTGCGGCCCGGCGGTCTTCCAGGTGACCGCAAGCGGCTTCAGGCCCGTATTCCAGGCACTTCACGACCTGCCAGGTGCTGTCCTTGCCGCCGCTCACCGGGATCAGGCAGTCGTAGCCGCGGCTGCGCGCCTTGGCTTGCGCGACCACGTCGCTCGAACGCGTCTTCGCGCGCCGCCCAATCGATCCCGCGCTTGGTCGCGTGCGCGTGCGCAGGCGTTGCACACGCCGTCGGCGCCGATCACGAGATTCGGGCGCGTGTCGGGCAGAATGCAGGCGCGGCAGTACCTTCACGCCGCGAACTCCTCAAGGAACATCTTGCAGTTGAGGAAATAGAACAGGAACTTGCTTTCGCTGTTCGGCAGGTCCGTTCTTCGCGATCAGCCGCTCGATCCGGTCGCTGCGCACAAGATCGAAGATCGGGCTGTCGTCGAGCAGATACGCCGCGCACCTCGGCGTCCTCGACGTCGAGAAAGTCGAGAATCGGCGCGTTGAAGCCGACCTTGCGGCGGTTGTCGAGGATCGCGTCGGGCGCGATGCCGCGCACGGCTTCGCGCAGCACCGCCTTGGCGCTGGCCGTCGCGGATCAGGTGCCGGGTCGGGATCGAGTTGGCGAATTCGAACAGGTCGCGGTCGAGAAACGGCGAACGGTTCTCGATCGAGTAGTACATGGCGTTGAGATCGTCCTCGTGCAGGATCACCGGCACCGCCTCGTGGAACAGCTCGTTCAGCATGCGGTTGCGCAGCAGATCGCCGGTGTAGTGCGTCTCGGCGAAGCGCTTCGCTGCCACGGCGCACGCGAGATAGGCCGCGAACTCCTCGGCGTTCGAGGAAGATGTGGTCGCGGAAATCGCGGTTGTCGACGAACAGATCCGGATCGGACAGGTACGGGTTACGCACGAGCGGCTGGACGTGCTGCTGCCACGCCGCGAGCTGACGCGGCGTGCCGGCAGCGTCGCCGCTGCATTTCCTGCAGATAGGCGAGGTGGTGGTCGTAGTAGCCGGAGAACAGCTCGTCGGCCGCCGTGCCGCTGATCGCGATGCGATAGCCTGCCTCGGCAGATCGCCTCCATGCAGCAGCCAGTGCGCGTAGTAGGTGATGGTGTAGACCGGCGCGTCGTGATAGCGGATCAGCGTCGCGCAGCCGTCGAGAAAGCCGTCGGTCGTCGACCGGGATCGCAGTGTGGCGCACGCCCAGTTCGCGCACGGCGATGCTCGACCATGTCGCGTTCTTCGTAGCGCGCGTCGGTGTTGACGATGGTGAAGCCGTGCACGTCGTAGTCGAACTGGCGCTTGGCAATCGCGATCAGCGCATTCGAATCGACGCCGCCGCTCATGCAGAAAGCGAGCGGCACGTCGGCGCGCAGGCGCAATTCCATCGAGCGGGTGAGCCGCTCGCGCGTCCCGGCCACGGCCTCGTCGAAGGACATCGCCTCGTTGATCGCTGCGCGCGGGGCCCAGTAGCGCTGCGGCGCGGCCGCAACGGCCGTTCTCGATCGCGCAGGTTGCTCCCGTGGGAACTTCGGCGAGTCCTTCGAAGAAGGTGTGCCGCTCCTTGTAGAGCGCCTTGTAGCCGTTGACGAGGTAGCGCCAGAGGTGATCGTGATTGATCTTCAGCTTGCGGCCCATCAGCGCCGCAATGAACTTGATCTCCGAGCCGAAGTAGATGCCGTCGTCCGCCGCAACAAGTAGAGCGGCTTCTCGCCGAACCGGTCACGCGACAGCGTGAGGCGTCCGCTCGCCTCGTCGTACAACGCGAAGGCCCACATGCCCTCGAAGCGATCAAGCACATCCCAGCCGAAGCGCACGATGGACGCCAGCAGCACTTCGGTGTCCGAACGTGTCTTCAACGCTTCACCCGCGCGCTGCAGGTCCTCGCGGCGCTCGACGAAATTATAAAGTTCACCGTTCAGTGCGATCCAGTTGCGGTCGAGCTGCATCGGCTGGTTGGCGCGCGGGTCGAGATCGATGATCGAGAGCCGGCTGTGCAGCAGCGCCGTATGCGTGCCCGACGAAGTCTGCCAGACGCGCGCCTCGCGATGATCCGGCCCGCGCCGGTTCATGATGGACAGGCAAGCGTCGATCCGCTCTCGCGGCAGCGGCGCCCGTCCCTGATATCCGGCAATTCCACACATGTTCGTGCTGATGCAGGCAGATCGCCTACACCAGATCCTCCGCCGTAATGATGTGATGGGCCTGAAGAGCGGCTCGGGCCTTTCGGCCAATCACCTGACCCGCCGCCGACGGCGGAAAGCCCTTGGCAGGCCGCACATAATCCAGATCGGCGGCGCCAATCGTTTCGCCTGCAGCGATTTCGCGCGCGGTGACGATGCCGCGCCGTGCGGCCGCACGCGTCGCTGCGTCCGGCAGGTCGCCCTCGCGCCCGCCGTCGCCCAGCATCTCCGCATGCACCTTGAAAGCTTCCGCCAGTGCAGCCAGTTCCGCCGGTTCGGCAGAAAGCGCGTGATCCCGGAACGCAGAGTAATTTTTGTCGAGCGTAAAATGCTTCTCGACGACGCGCGCGCCGAGCCCGAGCGCCACCAAAGCCGAGGCGATACCAAGGGTATGGTCGGAATAGCCGACGGTCACACCGAACCGGTTACGCAGCGTCGCCATCGCGGCAAGATTGGCTTTGTCGAGCGGTGTGGGATAGAGGCTGACGCAGTGCAAAAGCGCGAGATGGTCGGTCAGCGCCGCGCCTTCGGGTAACGCCACTTGAATGGCCTTCACGGTGCGCTCAATTTCTTCAAGCGTCGACATGCCGGTGGAGAGCACGATCGGCTTTCCCGAACCCGCTGCGACCTTCAGCAGCGGGTCGAAATCCAGATCCCCGGATGCAATCTTGATGGCGTCAAGTTCGGGCGCCCATTGCTGGAGCGAATTGCAATCAAACACCGAAGCCATGAACAATCCGCCACGGCTACGCACACGCTCCGCCATTCTCAAAAATACATCGCGCGGCAAACGATAGCGGGTCAACTGAGCGATGCGCTGCTCTTCGGAACGATTGACGAGCCGCACCGGATCGATGATCTGGACCTTCACGGCATCCGCGCCAGCCTCGATCGCCGCATCGGCCAGTTGAAGCGCAACGTCAGCGTTGCCTTCATGATTGTTGCCGATTTCAGCAATCAACAACGGGCGCGTCTCAAGGTCGATGTGCCCAATTTTCATGCCATCGCCTCGCCATCCATCATGTGCGCGTGCAGCGCATAGGCCGTCTCAGAGACCCGGAAGCCGAGCGATTCATAGAGTCGCAACGCCGGAATATTGGCCGCCTGCGTGCCGACGCGAAGGCGATCGGCACGGTCCCGCCATTCGCCGACAAAACGCTGGCTGAGCGCGCGGCCGATGCCTTTGCCCTGATGTTCCGAATCGACACCGACCAGGTCGATCACAGCCTCGCTCCCCGAATGCCCCTCACGCTTGAGCACGGCCAGAAAGCCGGCAATTTCACCGCCACGCCGCGCCACATAGACAGCGGCGGCGCGACCCCGGCAGGCATTGCGCGCCCACTCGCGCTTGACGGTATCCGCTCGTTCCGCACCGATCCTGCGATCCGCATGGAAACGGGAGTAGCTGAAGCACCGAGAGGCAAGATCGGAGACGTCAGTTTCGCCACCGTCGCCCGCATCCTCAATCGTTACATCATCGGCCGTGCGCGCCTCGACGAACTCACCATTGTGCGTCAGCATGACGCCAACATCGACAACATTGAAACCAGCTTGAACCAATGTCTCGACAGCACTGATGTCATCGGTGGATTGCTTCACCGCGAAGAACGCACGGCCCTTTGGCGCGGCAGCCAGCATCGCGGACCTGACCGCGGCGGACGATGCCATATCCGGAAGCCCGCCCAGATTAAAGCAGGACATCCCGAGCACGCCGACAGCCATTGATCGCGCTGAAACAAGATCGCCACTCAGCCGAAAAGCCCGGGATTCTGCGCTTCCATCTGCCGGTACCAATCCATGTAGCGCGCGAAACCCTTCTCCAGCGGGTACTGAGGATCGTAGCCGATCAGCCTTCTCGCCTTTTCGATGTTGAGCGTTCCGCGCTCCGGCATGAAGTCCGTCACGCGGCTGATGCTGCACGGTAATGCCCTGGAATTCGCGCTTCACCATCTCGCTCATCTGGTTGAGCGTGCGCGCACTGCCATAGGTCAGATTGAAGATCTCGTTGCGCGCTTCCGGCAACGCAATGCAGCGCATGATGCCCTGAACCAGATCGCCGATGTACGTGAAGTCGAGCGCGTCACTGCCGTCGCCGTTGACAGTGAGGTTTTTGCCGCGGATCGCGTTCTCGATGAACGCCTGTCCGACGCGGCGGCTGACGCAGCGCTCGCCATAAAGCGCTGACGGCCGCACAATCGTATACGGCGTCTTGAACACCTGATTGTGCGCGATGACGAGCTTCTCGCCGCCATACTTCAGCGCACCATAAATTCCCATCGGCTCGCAATGACGATCTTCCTTGACCGCCTCGCCCTCGAAATTCCCGTACACCATGGACGAGGAGAAATAGATGAAGTGCGTACCCTCGCCACGCGCCGTGTCGAGCGCGTTCTCGAGCGTGCGGAAAGAGTGATCGAACGTGCTGTACGGATCCTTGTTGGACCGGTTCGCGTGCGCGATCGCGGCAAGCTGCACGAAGCAGTCGGCCTTGATCTCGCCGAGACAGCGCGTCAGCGCGTGATAATCGCGCGCATCCAGCACATGAAGCGGAATGTTGGCTTCGCGCAGCAACCGCAGCCGCTCGAAGATGAAGTTGACGTAGAGGCTCTTGTTCGGATCGTCTCCCGAATTCGTGAACGCGCCGAGATTGTTGACCTGCAGCCCGTCAATCACATGAGGCTCGGCACCGTGCTTCTTGAGCTCCAGCGCCAGATTATGACCGATGAACCCCGCCCCTCCGATCAGGGCGATGGTGCGGCCTTTCAGCTTTTGTTCGAACACGATAGCTCCTTCACGATCTTCGTCATTTCCTGCGCGATGTAATCCATGTCGTCCTCGCCGATATGCGGACCGACCGGCAGAGCGACGGACTGATCCGCGATCCGCGCCGCATTGGGGAAGCGCGACAGGTCTTCCTTGTACTTCTCGCGGTAGTAAGCCAGCCGCGGCACGGGATGCGGATAGTAAACGCTGGTTCCGACGCCGACGGCGCCGAGGCGCTCGATCACATCCACCCGCTTGCTTGCGAGAGGGCCGTCAAGCACTGCCGTGAGGCAGTAATGGCTGTTCTGGTGATCCGGTCGACGTGGCATCGAGCACGCTGACATGCTCGAGCCCCTTCAAGCCCGCCTTGAGGCGCGAGAAATTGCGCGCACGGCGTTCCAGAATCTGGTCGAGCCGCTTCAGCTGCTCACGACCGATGGCTGAATTGATATCGCTCAGGCGATAGTTGATGCCGAGCGACAGCACATCATACACGCCCGGCACCTTGCGCTCCTGGAACGTGCGGTCGACACCGAAGGCGCGCGCCTTGCTGATTTTCTGCGCCAGATCGGCGTGGCGCGTAATCAGCATGCCGCCGTCGCCGGTGGTGATGTGCTTCACGGGATAGAAGGAGAAGGTGCCGGCGTCGCCGAACAGCCCCGCATGAACTCCCCCGACATAGGTGCCGAGTGCAAGCGCGCAATCCTCGATGACCTTGAGGTTGTGCTTGGCGGCGATCTTCATGATGGCCGGCATGTCGCAGGGAATGCCGAGGAAATGCACAAGGCCGATGGCGCGCGTGCGCGGCGTGATCAGGGCCTCGATCGCCTCGGGCTGCATATTGCCGGTTTCGAGATCACAGTCGCAGAACACGGGACGCGCGCCCATGACTTCAACGGCGTGAACGGTCGCCACATGGGTCTGCGCCGGAACGATGACCTCGTCGCCGGCTCCGATGCCCAGTTGCCAATAGGCCAGATGCAGCGCCGCCGTGCCATTGCTGAGCGTCAGCGCATGCCCGCCGCCGACAGCCGCGGCGAACTCCTTCTCGAATTCGTGAGCTTGCGGTCCGTGGGTGAGTACGTCGCCTGCCAATACACCAAGCACGGCATTGCGCTCCGCGTCGGTAATCCAGGGCTTTCCGAAAGGAATTTTTCGCATGGTTCTCTAATGATAAGCGATGTTGACGGGATTGGCGGATGCCGCAGCTTCGTCGCAAGCGGCGGCTATTGCGATGGCGTTTAGGGTCGCCTCGCGCTCGCGGCTTTGCGCTGATGCGCCTTCGACAATGCCGCGGACGAAATCAGGAATGAGCACGCCCTTGTGGTCCGGCTTTGTCGCGAGCTGCAACGGTTGCGCCTTGGCAACCGGCATGCCGCGCTCCGTCGGGTCGCGATGGTCCAGCACGCGCGGCCCCGCATCGTCGAGAATGAAGGTCTTGCGCGTTCCGAAGATGCGCACAACGTGCTGGTGCGGATGCATGCAGGCGAAATTGGCCGAGATCCTCGCCACGAGACCCGAGGAAAAAGTCAGGGTTGCGGCCGTAAAATCGTCGTAGCGGAACTGGGTGTCACGCGTGGCCAGTCTGCTGCCGGCCGCCTGCACACGCTCGGGGCGCTGGCCGGTGAGCCAAAGCAGAAGATCGATCATGTGGATTCCGCCGCCCAGCATCACCGAATAGGACTCTGTTTCTCCGCGCCAGCCGTCCGTAATCTTGTGCAGCCGGCCATAGAGATAATCGCCATCGAACGCATAGATGTCGCCGAAGGCCCCGGAGGCAATCTCCGCTCGGAGCCAGCGATAGAGATCGGCGCCGCGGAGCAGGAGATTGCTGGCCAGATGCAGGTCCGGCCGCGCCGCCAGCGCGCCACGAATATCCGACAGTTCCGCCGCCGTCCGGCACAGCGGCTTTTCGACGAACACGTGCTTGCCGGCGCGCAGAGCCGCCATCACCTGCGCAAAATGCGCGTCATCGAATGACGCAATCGAAACAATGTCGATCGTGTCGTCTTTGAGAACGTCTTCAAAATTTCGGCGCGCGACGCTTCCGGGAAATTCCGCCGCCAAAGCCTGCGCGCGAGTGACGTCCAGATCGGTCAGCGCCCTCACCTCGCATTGCGGCAACGTCGCGTACATGCGCGCATGCTGCTCGCCAATGCCAAGCCCGATCACCGCAACGCCGAGCCGGTTGCTCACGCGCCCTCAACCTCGCACAGCGACGCGAATGACACCGTCCGCACCGCCTCCGTGTTGGCAAGGAGTTCGACCTGACGCAGATCGTCAGGGGTATCGACGACCATCCGCGTATCGGCCCAGTGCGGCTCGCGGCACACAACGCTGCGCACCTGCCAATCGGATCCCTCGTAGAACACCGGCGTCACGTGTTCGCGCTGCGCTTGCGTCAGCGCAGCCGTATCGAGCGCAGCGAATGCAGCGCTGCGCACGCATTCGACGCTCTGGCCCGGCGGAAATGTGCGGCGTTTCACGTTGGTCACGAGATCAAATCGGGGCTCGATAAAGTCCATCATTCGGCGAACCAGCTTCCCGTCGATCAACGGACTGTCGCCGGATATCCGCACGAACCAGTCGCACGGATGGGCTTTGACTGCGGCCTGAAAGCGACCTGCGACATCGTTGAGATCGCCGCGGAAGACCGGCACCTGGCAAGTTTGTTCAACGAATTCCGCGAAAGCATCATCGCTCGCCTCGGTGCTTGTCAGCACGACGATCTGCGGACGCAGATTGTCGCGCGACAAGCCATCGAGCACATTCGCGATCAGCGGTCGTCCCAGGAAAGGCGTGAGCATCTTTCCCGGAAACCGCGCCGAACTCATGCGCGCCTGAACGAAAATGCGAATTTGCATGGTGCATCATGGTTTCGAAAAAAGGCACGCTACCGCAGTCCGGGTGAACTCGAGATGTCACCCGGAGGCGCCGCGAACGGCGATTTCAGAAAGTCGCGACAGGCAAAAGCCCGCCGCGACGTCCACCCTTTTCAGGCGGCGGTCACGAGATCCGCATCGAGCATGATGCGGACCTTGCGGCCGAGGAGATCGAGCAGGATGGACACGCGTTCGCGCTCCCCCACTCCTTCAAACAGACCGAGGCTATCCATGAAGGCGCCGGCCAGAATGCGAACCTTGTCGCCAGGCGCGAAAGAAGGCCGGCGGTCGAGCGTCACGAAACCCTTGTCGTCCTCGCGCGCGCGCAGCACGCCGAGAACGCCATCGGGCACGGCGGCAGGCTCATCGCCATTCATGACGAGATGCGACACGCCGAATGTCGATTGAATTGAGCGCCAGCGTTGCGTGGCCATGTCGATGTTGATGAACACGTAGCGCGGGAACAGCGGCGCGGCGACCACATCGACCTTGCGGGCGTGGCGGCGGCGCTTGAGGTAGCGCGGCAGATAGATCTCGAAACCCTGACGGATCAGATTGTGCGACGCCTTGGTCTCACCATTGACCTGCGTCTGCGCGACGTACCAGCGCGGCCCGGCTGCGAGCGTCATGACACGCTCTCCGAAACCTTGCGCAACCCAAGCAACGCAGGCGCGAGAACACGATCCTGCCCGAGCGCAGCCACCGCCGCCTTCATCGTCTCGTTCGCGCGCGAGACATCCGTCACAATGACGACGTCGAACGGCACCGGCACAGCGGCGTAGTCACGCGCCAGAGGCAATCCGACAAAATGCGTCGTGTCGGCGCGCGGATCGACGATCGCGACAATCTCGATGCCGCCCTCGGTGCGCGCACAGCACGGCGATTTCGGCGAGGTCGGACTTGCCGGCCAGCACCGCGCGTTTGAAGCCCCGCTCCTTCGCGGCGGCAAAAACGTCGGCGCAGTCCGCCTTGGCGCGGCGGAAGAAAGAAAAGGAGCTCGACAGATAATCGACCGTCAGCCGCGACTTCTCGGTGAAACCCTGCGGCGTGAGATAATAGGCATAACGGCGCGCGGGAGCCTGGTTGACCTTGACCCAGCCCTTTTTGACGCAGCGCTTGAGGTAGGCGTTGACGAGACCGAGCGCGATGCCGAGTTCGGCCGCGATGTGGCGCTGGGATCGCTCGCCGTCGGTTTCCACCGAATTGAGGAGGCCGAGCACAATGCGCTCGTTCTCGGTGTCTTCCTGCGGCGACGCCAGGCGCGACATGGATACCCCTGAAGACACAACCGAGGGCTTTGCCCCGGACCGAAAGGCCTCTGACTGCGAAACAGGCGTCAAAAGACCCTTTTGAACGGCGGAGTTCTAGGCGTTCACAGGATGAACGTCAAGCCCATCGTTCACCCTGTGAACAATGTTAAACTATTGATTTATTTCAGCTATTTTACATATTAACAATATCTCAACGACCCGGAGCGGAGCCCTGCCAAACCGATCTGGCGGCGCATTCGGCCACTCATTGAAATGGCCAACAAAAAACCCGGAGCCTTGCTCGCGCACGGCCCCGGGCTAATGACTGGCTTTAGTCGCGCCGATGAAGATCGGCGTTAGAAGTTGTGCTGGGCCCGCAGGATCGCCGACCAGATGCCCTGGTCGGTAATGGAGTTGGTGGCAACCTTGGAGCCGTTCGCCGGATACAGGCCCGTGCTCGTGCCTTCATACGCCGTATTGAGATGGGTGTAGGTCACATCCAGGCCGATCGTGAGCCCGCCCGCCGGATTCCACTCTGTCCGCGAACCAACCTGATAGAAGGAGAAGTCCGGGCTACAGCTGTTGCCTGCACCGCCGACCGGAATGGCAAGCGGCGGCCAGACCGAGCCGGCGACCGGCGTAACACACGGGCGCGTGCCCGCAGCGCCCGGCAAGTGACTGTTGATGATGTTGGTCGCGACGTCGTCGTACCAAATCTTCGTGTAGCCGCCATACAGGCTGGTCTTCCAGCGCTGGTTCCACTTCTGTTCAATGGCGAGGTTTGCACCCCAGGCGTTCGTCAGCTGAATATCGCGCGCACCGGCGACATTGGCTGTTCCGTCAAAGATTCCATCGACAACCCAACCAACACCGACCGACGTGCTGTTTCCCTCGCTGCCGTACATCTGCCAGCTGCCAGCCTTGGTGACGTATCCGATCGCGCCTTTCGACCATGCGGCGCTCGCTCCGATGGCGGTGTTCGCGGACAGATTGACCAATCCGCCAGCTGTCACCGCCCAGCCATTCTCCGTATTCGGATGGAAGCTGTTGTCGAGGTTTGGCGTACCGAAATACGCGCCCTCGACACGATGCAGGGCACCACCGATGCCGATATAGCCCCAGGACTGGTCGAGACGAAGGTTGGCGACGACATCCGGGAAACGAACTCCCGGCCATATCAAGCGTCGTCACGCCGTTAACCGCGAAGGCAGGCCTGTGATCCATCGGCAACACCGGCTCGGAAATGATTCTCAGGCGCTTCGGCAGCAAGCGTGGCTGACACGCCGCCCCCGAAATTGAAGGTGTAGGCCACCATCTGAACGCTGTTATTGTAGGTATCCCCCGACGTCTTCGCGTCGAAATAGCTGAACCGCTCGGTGGGGCTGAAGATGTCGAAGTTCGACTGCTGCTTGCCGGCCGTAAAGCCCGCCCACTGAATAAAGGCGCGCTCCATGATTACGTTTTGCGCCCCGAACCCGGTGAAATTGACGATAATACGGGAGTACGCACGCAACTGTCCGTACTCCGTCGCGTTGCGCACATCAAAGCTCAGCGCGGCGCGCGATGTCGTATCGAAATCATTCGCCAGGCGATTGTTGAGGCCGCCCAGGATCGAAGGATTTGCAACGCCGCCAGCAGCGCCAAAGGTGCTGCCATAGACACGGCCGTTGTCGGACGCCTGCCATTCGCCTTGCGCCCGCACGTAACCGCCGATCCTGACGCAGGTATCGGTGCCGGGGATGAAATAGTATCCCACGCCGTACATGCTGCAGATCTTGACGTATTCAACCGGCTTGGCCTTGACTGGAAGGTCGGCAGCCTGCGCTCCGGTGAGGCTCGCGAGCCCCGCCGCACTGCCCAAGAGAATCTTCTTGCACCAATCATGGCGTAACCCCCAATGATCCAGTCAAGAAACCGGGCACCCAATGCCCAGCCGACGCCTTTATCATTCGTTAAGATTAGAGGGGGACAGTGCCTGCGACAATCCGGGCATACCCCTAAACCCGCGCATAAATTGCGATTTCAGGGCTGTTGCTCGAAGCAACGTTCCGTCGCAGATGGATGCGGACGCGACGCATCCTGGCGCGGCCCTCATCTCCTTCGAAACCGGGCCTTCGTGACGAATATCCTTCAGTGGAGCGATGCCGCCTGCTCGGCACCACTGCGATGAAAGTTGAAATTTGTAGATGCCGGCCAATCGACCCTTCCTCTATGTCGCCTCCGAGGATCAGGCTTTTGTCCTCCATCGCCTGCCGATGGCGCGGGCGGCGCGGGCTCTGGGATTCGACGTTCATGTCGCGACCGGCGTCACCAGCTATGGCGATGCGATCGTGCGCGAAGGCTTCACGCTCCACGCCCTGCCCTACCGCCGCGGCGCGCGCTCGCCGTTTTCGTCGTTGAAGGCCATGCTGAGCCTGCGCCGGCTCTATCGCCGCCTGCGCCCGGCCATCATCCACCACAGCGGCCTGCAGGCCTGCATTCTCGGCGGCCTGGCCGCGCGCGGCACGCCTGCACGGCAGGTCAATGCGCTGACCGGACTCGGTTACACCTTCACGTCGGACAACGCATCGGCCCTGCGAAAGATCGTGGTGCCGTTGCTGCGCAGCGTTCTCACGCATCCGAACAGCACGCCCTTGGTGCAAAATCCCGACGACCGTGACGCGCTGATCGCGCTGGGTGTCGATCCCGCGCGCATCGTGGTGATCCCGGGTTCGGGCGTGGACACCGACAGGCTCAAGCCGATGACGGAGCCGGAAGGACCGATCACCGTCGGCTTTGCCGGACGCCTTCTCACCGACAAGGGCATCCGCGCGCTGGTCGAGGCCCATCGCATCATGCGCCGCACCGGCCGCGACATCCGCCTGCTGATCGCCGGTGAGCCCGATCCCGCCAACCCGGCCTCCGTCACAATCGACGAGGTCAACGCCTGGACGCGTGAACCCGGCATCACCTGGCTCGGCCAGATCCCGGATATCCAGACGCTCTGGCAACGTTCGCATATCGCGGCCCTGCCGTCGCATCGCGAAGGCCTGCCGAAAAGCCTGCTGGAGGCTGCCGCCTGCGGCCGCCCGGTTGTCGCCACCGATGCGCCGGGCTGCCGCGAAGTCGCGATCGACGGCGTCACGGGATTTCGCGTGCCGATCGAAGATGCCGCAGCGCTCGCCGCCGCGATCACGCGCCTGGCCGACGATCCGGCCTTGCGCGCACAGTTCGGCGCCGCCGCCCGGCGGCTGGTAGAAGAGCGTTTTGCCGCTTCGATCATCGGTGAACGCGTGACCGAACTCTATCGCGGTCTTGCCGCGCCGGTCGTATAAGACTGGCGCATCTTTCAACCCGGCCTCAAAGCTTATGACCAAGCCTCCGCTGCAGAATGTCGACCGCCGTGTCGCCGAAGGTTTCGGCGACGAATGGAGCACGTTCCGGCAGGATCGCGACAGTTTCCGTGCGGCCGACCATGACGCGATCTTCAACGACTATTTCCGCATTTTTCCGTGGGGTTCGTTGCCGCAAGACGCAGTCGGCCTCGACGCCGGCTGCGGCTCAGGACGCTGGTCGGTCAAGGTCGCCCCGCGCGTCGGCCATCTGCATCTGCTCGACGCCAGCACTGAGGCGCTTGCCGTGGCACGCGGCAATCTGCGCGACGCCGGCAATGTGACGTTTCATCATGCGAGCGCCAGCGCCATTCCGCTGCCGGACGGCTCGCTCGACTTTGCCTTTTCGCTCGGCGTTCTGCATCACGTGCCCGATACGCAAGGCGCCATCGACGAGATCGCGCGCAAGCTCAAGCCAAATGCGCCGTTTCTGATCTACCTCTATTATGCGATGGAAAATCGCCCGGCGTGGTATCGCGCGCTGTGGCAGGCGAGCAACCTGGCGCGCATCGTCATCTCGCGTCTGCCGCATGCGTTGCGGCTGGTCTCGAGCCAGATCATCGCCGCGCTGGCGTACTGGCCGCTGGCGCGACTTGCACAACTGGCCGAGCGCCGCGGCGCAGACGTCAGTTCGTGGCCGCTCGAATTCTATCGCGACAAGGCGTTCTATGTGATGCGGACGGATGCCTATGACCGCTTCTGCACGCAGCTCGAAAAACGCTACACGCGCACGCAGATTACCGAGATGCTGACGCGGGCCGGATTCGGCGATATCGCTTTTTCCGATCATGTCCCTTATTGGTGCGCCGTCGGATTGAAACGCTGAAGCTGATGAATTTGCCTGACCTGACGCACCTGTTGATGCCGGTCGCCGGAGCACTCGCTGCGGCGCTGTGCTGCGCGGTGCTGATTGCGCTGTTGAAGCCGCTGCTTGCCCGCTATGCGCTGGCGCGTCCCAATGCGCGGTCCTCGCACACGGTTCCGACGCCGCAGGGCGGCGGCATCGCGGTGATCGCGGTCACCGCCGCAGGCGCGGCCGGCGCGCTGATGACAACCGGCGCACCTGCCGGCGGCATCTGGATCGTTCTCGCCGCTTCCGTGTTTGTTGCCATTGTCGGCGCGGTCGACGATCTGCGCCCCATTCCGGTGGCGCCGCGTCTGTTGTTGCAGGCGCTCGCCGTCGCGGCGGTTCTTTTCGCGCTGCCCGCGGACCTGCGCATCCTGCCGATGCTGCCGGCGCTCCTTGAAGATGCGCTACTGCTGATCGGACTTCTGTGGTTCGTCAATCTCGTGAATTTCATGGACGGTCTCGACTGGATGACCGTCGTTGAAGCGGGCTCCATTCTCGCCGCGCTGACGATCATCGGCCTGTGCGGCGACCTGCCGCCGGCAGCGACGTACGTCGCCATTGTCCTCGGCGGCGCGCTGCTCGGCTTTGCGCCGTTCAACCGGCCTGTCGCCAGACTCTTTCTCGGCGATGTCGGCAGCCTGCCGATCGGCCTGCTGATCGGCTGGCTGCTGATCCTGCTGGCGTCGCGCCATCTCGCCGCCGCGCTGCTGTTGCCGCTCTATTATCTTGCCGACGCCACGCTGACACTGCTGCGGCGGCTGTTGAACGGCGAGCAGATCTGGGTGGCGCACCGCTCGCATTTTTATCAGCGCGCCACCGATCACGGCTTCTCGGTGTTTGAGGTCGTCGCGCGCGTGCTGGCGCTGAATGTGGCACTGTGTTTGCTGGCCGCGATTTCGATCGTACTGCGCTCGCCGATGATCGACGTCATCTGTGTTGCGATCGGTTGTGCCGGCGTCGGCTTCGCGTTGCAGCGCTTCTCGCGCCCGCGCGTCAGCTAGTATTTCTTGTTGAGCATGATCTTTTCCGAAAACCGGTTTCCACTTTGGGCGGTCGGGATCATGCTCCAGTTTGCTGCCCACCGTTGCCGAATTCCGGCACGGCGTCCTTGAGCACCAGTTCGATCACAGCGCGATCTTCCTGCTCGACCGCCTGCTCCAGCCGTCCGACCCACGCACGCAGCGCCTCGAGCGGCGGCTCGTTCGGCTTGGCCGCGACAATGCCCGGAATACCGATGGTGTTGGCCGGCTCTTCCTTGGCGAACAGGATTTCGTTGAGCCGCTCGCCCGGACGGATGCCGGTAAACGCGATCTCGATGTCGTGGCCGGGCTGCAATCCCGACAGGCGGATCATGCGCTCGGCGAGATCGACGATTTTCACCGGCTGGCCCATGTTGAGCACATAGACCGACACGTCCGGCCGCTGCGGTGCGGACGCGTGGCTCGCGGCGGTGATGACGAGATCGCACGCCTCGCGAATGGTCATGAAGTAACGGACCATGTCGGGATGCGTGACTGTGACCGGCCCGCCCGCCTCGATCTGCGCCTTGAATTTCGGTACGACGGAGCCGTTCGACGCCAGCACATTGCCGAAGCGCACCGAAATCATGCGCATCGGCTCCGCACCGGCCTTGTGCGACAGCTCACGGTCGAGCGCCTGGCAATACATCTCGGCGAAACGCTTGGTCAGTCCGAGCATCGACACCGGCTCGATGGCCTTGTCGGTCGAGATCATCACCATCGCAGCAGCGCCTGCCGCGACGGCGGCATCGGCGACGTTGATCGATCCGAAGATGTTGGTCTTGACGCCTTCGCCCCAGTCACGCTCCAGGATCGGCACATGCTTGAGCGCGGCGGCGTGGAACACCATGTCGGGCTTGAACGCGCGCATCAGACGGAAGATGCGTTCGCGGTCGCGCACATCGGCGATGCGGCCCTCGATCTCCGCGCTCGCGTTCTTCGCCAGCAAGTTCTCGACCGCAGCATGCAGCGCCGGTTCCGAATTCTCGATCACCAGAAGGCGCGCCGCGCCGAAAGTGACGATGCGTTCGCAGATTTCCGAGCCGATCGAGCCGCCGCCGCCGGTCACGACCACCGACTTGCCCTTGATGAAGGATTCAAGCCGGCCGTAATCGATCTGCACACTCGGCCGCAGCAACAGGTCTTCCACCGCAACCGGCGCGAGACGCGGCGTATCGCGGCTCTCGGCGAGCGACGGCAGGCGGCTGACGACAAGACCAAGCCGGCGCGCCCGCGTCAGCACCACCTCCGGCTGCGCCTCCGGCTCGAACGCCGACGGCGTCATGATCACGCGCTCGATCGGGCGCTTGCGGGTGGAGAAATCCGCGACGACATCATTGAGGTCATCGACACCGCCGAGAACGGGAATGTCGCGGATCAACTGGCCGCGATCCGACAGCGACGGCGACAGGATGCCGACCGGCCATATCCGTTTCACCGCTCCGCTCTCGATGCCGCGCAGCAGCACCTCGGCATCGGCCGCGCGTCCGATCAACAGCGTCGGCGCGGTCTCGCCGGAGCGCGCCTGATTGCGCGTGCGCGTATAGCGGAAGTAACGGTAGACGAGCCGCATTCCGCCGAGAAAGAACATCTCGAGGAACCAGAAGATGATGATGGTCGTCTTGCCGAAGAAAAAGCTGCCGCGCATGTTGGGCGCGACCAGAATGTAATCGAGGACCAGCATCGCCACGGCGAGCACGGTCGCGGTGCGCACGATGTTGAGGAGATCCGGCAGCGAGGTGAAGCGCCACTTGGTGACCGGCAGCTTGAAGGCGTAGCAGACCGCGACGCTGTAAAGCACGAACCACGGCAGCACGACGGCGAGAAACGGCAGGCGCCCTTCGAACTCTGCTCCTTCGAACCGCAGCAGAAAGGCCGCGATCACCGCAAGCGCCGTCGCCAGCGCGTCATGCCCCATGATCAGGAAATTTCGCCAGGTCAGGCCGGTCAAGCGGATCACTTCGCGCGATCCTTGCGCGAGCGCTCGATCAGCGAGGTTGTGCTCATGCCGGCAACCGTATCGACGACGATCACTTCGCCGCCCGCGGCTTCGACGATGTCGGCGCCGACGACCGTGTCGCGCGTGTAGTCACCGCCCTTGACCAGCACGCTCGGCCGGATGCGCTCGATCAGCGACAGCGGCGTGTCGTCTTCGAACATCACCACCAGATCGACCGCTTCGAGCGCCGCGAGTACTTCCGCCCGCGCGCGACCGTTCTGCAGCGGACGGTCCGCACCCTTCAGCCGCTTGACGGAGGCGTCGCTATTGAGCCCGACGATGAGGCGATCGCAGTTGGCGCGCGCCTGCGTCAGCACCTTCACATGCCCCGGATGCAGCAGATCGAACACGCCATTGGTGAAGCCGATGCGCAGACCGCCGCGCCGCCAGACACGCACTTGTTCGTCGAGTTCGGCGACGTTGCCGGCGATCTTCTCCTCGGCCACAAACAGCGCATGCGGCAGAAGCCGTGCGCGCAATTCGTCGACGCTCGTCGTCGCCGTGCCGCGCTTGCCGACGACGACGGCCGCCGCCGCATTCGCGGCACGCAGCGCGGTCTCGAAATTTCCGCCCGCCGCCATGACGACCGCGAACACCGCCGCAACCGTATCGCCGGCGCCGGAGACATCGCGCACCCGCACCGGATAGGCCGGCACATGGATCGGTTCGCCGTCACGCGGAATGAGGCTCATGCCCTGCTCGCTGCGCGTGACCAGCACGGCCTCGGCATCGATCTCGCCCGACGATGCTGCGCACCGCTTCGACAATCTCGGCTTCGCTGCCGACGCGATGACGTGTCGCCTCGCCCAGTTCCTTGCGGTTCGGCGTCAGCAGCGTCGCGCCGCTATAGAGCGACAGGTCCGCGCTCTTGGGATCGACGATGACGGGCTTGCCGAGCTTGCGCGCAGCCGCCATCACTTCGCCGATCACGCGGCGGGTCAGCACGCCCTTGGCGTAATCCGACAGCACGACGATATCGGCGCGCGGCAACGCCTGCAGCGCCTTGTCGATCAATTGCTGCTCGACATCGGCGGCGGCGGCCTGCGCGAATTCCCAGTCGGCACGCAGCAGATGCGTCGAGAAATGCTCCGAGACGAAGCGCACCTTGCGCGTCGTCGGGCGGGTCGCATCCACCACCAGAAGCGGCTCGATCAGCTTCTCATGGGAGAGCGCGGAGGTCAGCGTGTGTGCGGCCTCGTCGCTGCCGATCATGCCGATGAAGATGCAGCGCGCGCCGAGAGCGGCGATATTGCGCGCGACATTGCCTGCACCGCCGACCACGATCTCGCTGCGGCTCACGGCAATGACAGGCGCCGGCGCCTCGGGCGAAATCCGCGAGACGTCGCCATAGACGAAATCGTCCAGCATCAGATCGCCGATGCAAAGCACCGTCTGACTGGCAAAGCGCGCCGAAAGGGCCTCGAAATCCTGCATCTAAAATCTCAGCGGTAGCGGTCGGGCTTGTCGAGATATCCCGTCGCATATTGCTTCACCGCGTCGTCGAGCGCGGTGAAGTGGCCATTGTAACCTGCCGCGCGCAGCCTGCCGACCTCCGCGCGCGTATAATACTGATATCCGGGGCGCATCGCCTCGGGCATGTCCACATAGTCGATTCGCGGCGTCGTGCCTGCGGCGGCAAAACCGGCAAGAATCAATTCGCGAAAGCTCCTCGCCTCGCCCGTGCCGACATTGAAGATGCCATTGGCGCGCTGCGACGCGAGCAACCACTGAATGACGCGGATCACATCGTCGATATAGATGAAGTCGCGGCGCTGGTCGCCATCGGCGATGCCGTCGCGATGCGACTTGAAGAGTTTCACGCTGTGGCCTGCCTTGATGTCGTCATAGACGCGCACCAGCACGTTCACCATCGAGCCCTTGTGATACTCGTTCGGCCCGAACACGTTGAAGAACTTCAGCCCCGCCCAGTGCGGCGGCATCGCCGCCCCGCTCTCGGCACGCCCGGCCACGGCGAGATCGAACAGGTGCTTGCTCCAGCCATAGAGATTGATCGGCTTGAGCTTGCGCAACGCCGTCAGGCTGAAATCGTCGTCGAAGCCCTGCGCGCCGTCGCCATAGGTCGAGGCGGAGGACGCATAGATGAAAGGCACCTTGTTGGCCGTGCACCAGTCGAGCAGCCGCATCGACAGGCGGAAATTGGTTTCGATGACGAGATCGCCATCGGTTGCGGTCGTCTCCGAGATGGCGCCCAGATGAATGACGGCATCGAGCTTGCGGCCGTCGAGCCAGCGCATCAGCTCGGCCGGCGGCACGATATCGGCCAGCTGGCGGCGGGCGAGATTGCGCCACTTGCCGTCATGGCCGAGGAAATCGCACACCGCGACGTCGGACCGGCCGGCATCGTTGAGCGCGGCGACCACATTCGACCCGATAAAGCCGGCGCCGCCGGTGACAAGAATCATCGAACCCCGATCCCATCCGATCCGGGCTTTCGAGCGCCCGGCGCGGCAACCATTGCCCCAGCCGCCTGCCGCAGGCAACTTGCGCCCGGCGACGTGGTGAAAACTGCCGCCGATTTACCGCTGGACACGGACCCGGCGGGCAGCTAACCGCAACAACGGCTTATCTCCTGTTTCAGGCCTCGTCATATAGAAATGAATATTGATTCACTTCATGAGATCGCGGTGGACCCGGACGATACGCGTCCGGTGCTGTTGATCCCCTATGTCTGGATCGGTGATTTCGTCCGCTGCCACACGGTGGTGCGCGCCCTGAAGCACCGCTGGCCCAACCGGCCGGTGGATGTTTTGACCACAAAGCTGTGCGCGCCGCTGACCGACTACATGCCCGGCGTGCGGAAGGGCATCGTCTTCGACCTGCCCCGCAGCCGCCTCGCCCTGAAACTCCAGCGCGAATTGGCAAACCGCCTCCGGGCAGAGAACTACGGCAGCGCCATCGTGCTGCCGCGCACCTGGAAAGCGGCGATTGCCCCGGCACTCGCCGGCATTCCGGAGCGCACGGGATTCGTCGGCGAAGTCCGCTTCGGCCTGCTCAATGACTGGCGCTGGGGCGAGAAATCGCTGCCGCGTTTCATCGATCGCTGCGCGATGCCCGCCTTGCCCGCAGGCGCCCCACTCCCCAAAGAATGGCCTGCACCGCAGATCGTCGTGCCGCGGGCTGAGATCGACGCATGGCGCAAGGCACAAGGGTTAGGCGACAAACCCGCGATCACCATCGGGCCGGGCTCCGTCGGCTCGTCGAAGCGATGGACGTATTATCCCGAGGCCGCCAAACAACTCGCCGATGCCGGGACTCGATGTCTGGGTCATCGGCGGTCCCGGCGAAAAGGAGCAAGCCGCCGAGATCGTTGCCGCGACCGGCGGACGCGCGCGCGACTTGACCGGTACCGATTTGCGCAACGGCATCCTCGCAATCGGCGCGGCGGGCGCGGCGATCTCCAACGATTCAGGCCTGATGCATATTGCGGCTGCGATGGGCACGCCCGCCATCGGCATTTTCGGCCCGACCGATCCGTGGCACTGGGCGCCGCTCAATCCGGTCGCGGCACTGATCAAGACCAAGACCTATGTCGACTGCCAGCCGTGTCACAAGCCGGTGTGCCGCATGGGCCATCATCGCTGCATGCGCGAGATTCCGCACGGACGACGTGGTCGAGGCGGCGCGAACCGCCCTCACCAATCCCGACCTCAAAATGCTTGCCGCTGCGCCCTGATCGTGGCCTTGTTAACCTCCTGAAGCTTGAAAGATCGCCGTGAGCGAAAAGATCATCACCGCACATCTTGAGCGTTCCGCGACGGCGATGGCCGAGGCGGCGCGCGACGGCGCGCTTGTGAAAGAGATCGCAGCGATTGCAGCAGCGATGACAACGGCACTGCGCGCGGGCGGAAAAATCCTCTTCGCCGGCAATGGCGGCAGCGCGGGCGACGCGCAGCACATCGCAGCCGAACTCGTCGGCCGCTACAAGCGCGAACGCAAGGGCTGGGCCGCGATTGCGCTGACGACCGACACCTCTGCACTCACCGCCATCGGCAACGATTACGGCTTCGAGCAGATCTTCGCGCGTCAGGTCGAAGGACTGGGACGCAAGGGCGACGTGTTCATCGGCCTCACCACGTCCGGCCAATCGCCGAATATTCTCGCCGCACTCAAGACCGCACGCGCGCAGGGCCTCGTCACCATCGGCTTCACCGGCCTCAAGGGCACGTCGATGGGCGCGCTGTGCGATCATCTTCTGGTCGCACCGACCGAGGACACGCCGATCGTGCAGCAGATCCATCTCGCCGCAGGTCACGCGATCTGCGACGCCGTCGAGCAGGATCTGGCGTGACGGCTGGCGCAAAGCCCGCGGCGTTTCTCGACCGCGACGGCGTGCTCAACCACGACGACAATTATATCGGCAGCAAGGACCGCATCCGCTGGATGCCGGGCGCGGCGAAAGCCGTCAAGCGGCTGAACGATGCGGGCTATCTCGTTTTCGTTGTCTCCAATCAGTCGGGCGTCGCGCGCGGATTGTTCAGCGAAGACGATGTGAAAGCGTTGCACGACTGGATGCGCAGCGAGTTGGCCGCGCAAGGCGCGCGCATCGACGATATGCGTTATTGCCCGTTCCATCCCGAGGCGAGCGTTGATGCCTATCGCCGCGTGTCTGACTGGCGCAAGCCCGCGCCCGGCATGATCCTCGATCTGATGCAGCACTGGCCAATCGACAAGACGAAGAGCTTCGTCATCGGCGACAAGGACATCGATCTCGAAGCCGCGCGTGCGGCCGGACTGCCGGGACATTTGTTTGCCGGCGGCGATCTCGATGCGTTTGTGGCTGGGGTGTTGCGGAAAATTTAGCAACCGTCATTCCGACTGTTGCGCAGCTACCGCCACAGCACGCGTTCGACAGCCGCAGCAACATCGTCAGGCATAGGCATCATCGCCTTGCCGCCGAGAATGTCGATGGCGCCGGTGCCGACCGGCCCCGTGCTTCGCCGGATCGGTCGCGACGAAAATGCCGACCAGCGGCACGGTGAGCGCCGCGGCGAGATGCAGCAAGCCGGTATCGACGCCGACAACGAGACTGGCCGCGCCGATCAGCTTTGCGGTTTCGTCGAGCGGCGTGCGCGGCGGCACAACGCTGCCCTCGATCGCCCGCGACAGGCGTCCGCTGCGGGCGCGCTCGGCCTCACTGCCCCATGGCAGCATGACGCCTAAACCCTTTGCGCGCAGCGCATGGCCGGCCGCGATCCAGTTGTCTTCCGGCCATTCCTTGTCGGCGCGCGAGGTGCCATGCAGCAGCACCGCGTAAGGCGCCGACGCGGCGGTGACGCGCCGCAGGCCGTAGTCGAGCGGTCCGCCGGCCGCAAAGCCCAGCGCCTGCGCGACGAGCGCGCGGTTGCGCGCCACGGCATGCTGATCGCGCGAGACGGTGTGACGGATATCGTAAAAGCGGGACGCCAGAGGCTCGCGAATGCTGTCCGCGTCGTAGCCATGCTTCACGCCTTGCGCCATGCGCGCGATCAGCGCGGAACGAATGAGCCCCTGCGTATCCACCACGGCATCGAACGCAGTGTCGCGCAGGCCGCGGCGAAACGCGCCGATCTCGCGCCATGTCGCTGGGCTCAGAAGACTGCCGCGCCAGCGCCGCGTCGCCACCGGGATCACCTCGTCGACCATCGGGTGCAGCCGCGCCAGCGGCGCGAAGCTCTCTTCCACCACCCAGGCGAAATGCGCCTGCGGCAGATGCGCCCGCGCATCCACGATCGCGGGCATCTGGTGCACCACATCGCCGAGCGACGAGGTTTTGACGAAGAGGATGCGGGTCATCGTAGCCAGGGACGGGAACCGGGAACGGGCAAGGACGGGCTTGTTTAGGATTTCGGCAACCATAAGGGACAAATCGACCCCAAACAGCTGGCCAACCACGGAGTTTATGCGACGCTTATAACCTGCATTCCACCTTTTGCGGACCAAATCTCACCCATCAGAACGGCACAAGGCCAAAGGCCGTGCCGCAGACAGGGTACAGGTGCAGATGACAGTTCTTGTTACCGGCGGAGCCGGTTATATCGGAAGCCATATGGTCCACGCGCTGGCGGATGCCGGCGAACCCGTGGTCGTGATCGACAACCTCTCGACCGGATCGTCTTCGGCGTTCTCTGAAAAGATTCCGCTCTTCATCGGCGACATCGCCGACGAGAACCTCGTCGACGGCGTCATCGCGCGCCACGAGGTCGATGCAATCATCCATTTCGCCGGCTCGGTCGTCGTGCCGGATTCGCTCAAGGACCCGCTCGGCTACTACCGCAACAACACCATGGCGACGCGTAGCCTGCTGCAGGTCGCGGTGAAGCGCGGCATCGACAAATTCATCTTCTCCTCCACCGCGGCCGTCTACGGCAATGCCGAAGAGACGCCGGTGCGCGAGGATGCGCCGACTCGCCCGATGTCGCCCTACGGCACATCGAAGCTGATGAGCGAGATCATGCTGCACGATGTCGCGAGGGCACATAGCTTCAACTATGTCGCGCTGCGCTACTTCAACGTCGCCGGTGCCGATCCGCTCGGTCGCACAGGCCTGTCGACGCCGAACGCGACGCATCTGTTCAAGATGGCGGTGGAAGCCGCAACCGGTCAGCGCCCGAAGATCGACGTCTACGGTACCGACTATCCGACGCCGGACGGCACCTGCATCCGCGACTTCATCCATGTCTGGGATCTGGTGCAGGCCCATCGCGCCGCGCTCGCCTATCTGCGCGGCGGCGGTCATTCGACGACGCTCAACTGCGGCTACGGTCGCGGCTATTCGGTCCTCGAAGTGATCGACGCGGTCAAGCGCGTGTCCGGACGCAACTTCGCGGTGCAGAATACCGACCGTCGCCCCGGTGACATCATGGCCATGGTCGCCGATGTCAGCCGCATGCAGGCGGCGCTCGAATGGATGCCGCAATACGACAACCTCGACATGATCGCGACCCACGCGCTGGCGTGGGAGGAAAAACTTGCGAACATGCGCACGGACGGCGAACGCAAGGTCGAAACGGCCTGATATCGCCGGTTTCAACGGCCATTTTGACTTGAATTAGGGGTCCAAGACGGGCATTGAACGGGCGTTGCGCCCGTTCAACCCGGACCCCGGATGGCCAGACTGAAAATTCCCGACGCCGGTACAATCGCCTTCATCAAGCGATTGATCAGGGAAAAGGGCCTGACGCATTGGCGACGCTATCTGCTCGCCTTTGCGCTGATGGCCGTTGCCGCGGCCGCGACCTCGCTGACCGTCTATCTGTTCGGCGACCTCATCAACACCGCCTATGAACGCAAGAATTTCGCCGGCATCGTCGTGCTCGCATGCGTCGCCGTCGGCCTGTTCGCGATCAAGGGATTGGCGACCTACGGCTTCCAGGTCACGCTGCAGCAAACGGCGAACGCCATCCTCGCCGACAATCAGCGGCGCATGTTCGCCAAGCTGATGCGCGAGAATATCGGGTTCTTCGCCGACCGCCATTCGTCGGAGTTTCTTGCCCGCATGACGGCAGGTGCCACCGCCGTCACGCAGATCCTCAATCTCCTGATCTCGGCCGTCGGCCGCGACCTGATGACTCTGATCGGCCTCATGGTCGTGATGGTGATTCAGGACCCGGTGATGTCCATTTTCGGCTTCGTCGTGGTCCCGCCCGCGCTCATTGTTCTGCGCAAGCTGGTGCGCCGCGTGCGCCCGCTGGCGCAGAACCAGTTCACCGGCGGCGCGCGCATTCTGGAGACGATGCAGGAATCGCTGCAGGGCCTGCGCACCGTGAAGGCGTTCACGCTCGAAGACACGATGACGGCGCGGCTCAACGAGCACATCGCTGCCGTGCAGCGCGACGCCGACAAGCTCGCGCGCCTCGTCAACCGATCCAGCCCGCTGATGGAGACACTCGGTGGCATCGCCATCGCCGCCGCGCTGACCTATGGCGGCTATCGCGTCATCCAGGGCGCGCAGCCCGGCCAGTTCGTCTCCTTCATCGCGGCCTTTGTCTTTGCCTATGAGCCGGCCAAACGCCTCGCGCGCCTCAATCTCGAACTGACCACCGCCGTCGTCGGCGCCAAGATGCTCGTCGACGTGCTCGAACTCCGAGGCGACCGAGCCCGACGACAGCGACAAGCCGGCGCTGGCCATGGGCCCCGGCCGTGTCGAACTGCGCAATGTCGGCTTTGAGTATCGCGCGGGCGAGCCAGTGCTGCACGGCATGAGCTTCAGCGCCGAGCCCGGCAAGATGGTCGCGCTGGTCGGACCGTCGGGCGGCGGCAAATCGACCGTGCTCAATCTGCTGCTGCGCCTGTATGAGACGCCGAGCGGACAAGATTCTGATCGACGGACAGGATATCGCCACCGTGTCGCGGCGCTCGCTGCGCGGGCAGATCGCCTATGTCGGGCAGGACGTCTATCTGTTCCGCGGCACGATCCGCGACAACATCGCGTTTGGCCGGCCGAACGCGACGCAGGCCGAGATCGTGTCCGCAGCGCAGGCCGCCTGCGCGCATGACTTCATCATGACGTTTCCGCAAGGCTACGACACGCCGGTCGGCGAACACGGCACGCAATTGTCCGGCGGCCAGCGCCAGCGCATCGCGGTCGCGCGCGCGCTGATCAAGGACGCGCATCTGATCCTGCTCGATGAAGCCACCGCCGCGCTCAATTCCGAATCCGAGCGCCAGGTGAAAGAAGCCATCGAGCATCTGTGTCAGGGCCGCACCACCATCGTCATCGCCCATCGGCTGCACACCATCATGCACGCCGACGCCATCCTCGTGATCGAGGCCGGCGAGGTGGTCGAATCCGGCCGCCATGACGACCTTCTGCGCAAGGGCGGCCGCTACGCCTCCTTCTTCCGCCTTCAGCAAATCGATGGCGGCCTGCTCACGCCGGCTGCCGCCTCCGCCTGATCATCCCCACACACGAGAATTCCCATGAGCACCAGCTACGTCATCCCCGCCGCCCCGCAGCCGATCATCGCCGTCGCCGGCACGTCAGAGACCTTCCCCGTCCGCCGCATCTGGTGCGTCGGCCGCAACTATCTCGAACACATCCGCGAACTGGGTAACGACGAGAAGCAGCCGCCGTTCTTCTTCTCCAAGCATGCCGACATGGTCGAGGCCGACGGCGCGACCATCCCTTATCCGAGCATGACCAAGGATTTCCATTTCGAGGCGGAGTTCGTGATCGCGCTGAAGAGCGGCGGCGCCAATATCGCCGAGGCGAATGCGCTCGATCACGTCTATGGCTACGGCGTCGGCATCGACTTCACCCGCCGCGACCAGCAGAACGAGATGAAGAAGCTGCAGCGTCCGTGGGAAATCGCGAAGTCCTTCGACCAGTCCGCGCCGATCAGCGCGCTCGCACCGGCCGCCAAGATCGGCCATCCGTCGAAGGGCCGCATCTGGCTGTCGGTCAACGGCACCGTGAAGCAGGACGCGGATCTGGCGCACATGATCTGGAACACGGCGGGAATCATTTCCAAGCTGTCGCAGCAGGTCAACGTCGCCGCCGGCGACATCATCATGACCGGCACGCCCGCCGGCGTCGCCGCGGTTCAGCCCGGCGACAAGCTCGAATGCGGCATCGACGGCGTCGGCACGCTGAAGGTGAGCATCGGGAAGTGAGACGGCGCCCTCATCCTGAGGAGCGGCCGCAGGCCGCGTCTCGAAGGATGAGGTTGCGCCGTGGCCTTCATGGTTCGAGACGGGCAGCATAGCTGCCCTCCTCACCATGAGGCTCGAAAGTCGCGACGTACTGGCTGCCCGCTTTCGCGGGCATGACACCGAGGACTAATCCACCAGCAACGGCTCCACCGCCGCCGCGATCCGCAGCAATGTTCTGTCGTGATGGCGGCGGCCGACCAGCATCAAGCCGCAGGGCAGCGCGTTGCCGAGCCGCATCGGCAGCGAGATCGCGCACAGGTCGAGAAAATTCACGACCGACGGGTTGCGCAGCAGCAGCATGTTGAGACGGTTGAAGCCGTCGGCGGTTGAGACCTCCTGCTGCGTCGGCGCGACGATCGGCGTCGTCGGCACCACCAGAACATCGAAATCGGACAGCGCGACATCGGCGCGCGCAATCGCATCGACGCGCTCGCGCATGTTGCTGATGTAATCGGCCGCCGTCACCGGCGCAGCCCGCTCGATGCGGCCGCGCACATTCGGATCGATCTGATTGCCATGCGCCGCCACGCGGTCACGATGGATGGCATGCGCTTCCGGCGGAGCGATACCGCCGCGCCCGTTGACACGGTTGATGGTCTCGATCTCCGGAAACGGCGTGTCGCGAAGCACAAGACCGGCCGCCTCGAGCTTCTGCAGCGCGCGGGAATAAGCCGACGCAACGACGCCATCCATCCCCTCGGAATGCAGGCCCTGCACGATTCCGGCCTGCAATCCGCGCAGCGACACAGCCGCAAGCGGCATCGGCTCGATATCCGCCATCACCGCGTCGGCGGCGGCGCATTCTGCCACCGTCTTCGCCATCGGCCCGATGGAGTCGAGCGAGAAGGACAATGGAAACGCGCCGTCGAGCGGAATGCGCGACTGCGTCGGCTTGAAGCCGACAATGCCGCACAGCGAGGCGGGAATGCGCGTCGAGCCGCCGGTATCGGAGCCGATGGCGATCTCGCACATGCCGTCCGCGACCGCGACCGCGCCGCCGCAGGTCGAGCCGCCGGGAATGCGCTTGCGGTCGGCCGGATTGCCGGGCGTGCCGAAATGCGGATTGGCGCCGACGCCGGAATAGGCGAACTCGGTCATATTGGTTTTGGCGACAATGATCGCGCCGACCGCCGAAAGCCGCTTCACCACCTGCGCTGACGATGCGGCAGGCTTTCCTTCGGCGGCCAGCTGCTTGGAGCCTGCACGCGTCACTTCACCGGCGACGTCGAACAAATCCTTGATGGTGAGGATCGCGCCGTCGAGCGGACCAAATGTCGCGCCGTCCCGCGGCGCGGGCATCCGAGGCATCGGCCGCAGCGCGCGCAGCGTCGGCGTAGACGGTCAGGCAGGCGCGCGCGCCCTCGCCCTTCGGATCGACAATGCGCGCCAGCGCCGCTTCAAGGCGATCGCGGGCGGAGCGCTGAGGTATCGCTGCGAGGTTGTCCATGGGGCCGCAGAATGCCGCGCGGCCTGCGATATTACAATACGACCTTGGGCAATAAAGAATTGGGGCAATAAAGAACGGGGCAATAAAAAAGCCCCGGCCGCAGCCGGGGCTTCGTCATGTTCCGGTTTAGAAACAATCAATAGCGGTAGTGACCCGGCTTGTAGGGGCCTTCCTGCTTCACGCCGATATACTCGGCCTGATCGGGACGCAGCTTGGTCAGGTTCACGCCGATCTTGGCGAGATGCAGACGCGCGACCTTCTCGTCGAGCGACTTCGGCAGCACGTACACTTCCTTCTTGTACTTGCCGTCCTTGTTGTTGGCGAAGAGTTCGATCTGCGCCAGCGTCTGGTTGGTGAAGGACGCCGACATCACGAAGGACGGATGACCCATCGCGTTGCCGAGGTTCACCAGGCGGCCTTCCGACAGCATGATGATGCGGTGACCGTCCGGGAAGGTGATCTCGTCGACCTGCGGCTTGATGTTGTCCCACTTCAGGTTCTTCAGCGAGGCGATCTGGATCTCGTTGTCGAAGTGGCCGATGTTGCAGACGATGGCACGGTCCTTCATCACTCGCATATGCTCGATGGTGATGATGTCCTTGTTGCCGGTCGCGGTGACGAAGATGTCGGCGCGCGGCGCCGCCTCTTCCATCGTCACGACCTCGTAGCCTTCCATCGCCGCCTGCAGCGCGCAGATCGGATCGATTTCGGAGACGAGCACGCGGCAGCCGGCCTGGCGCAGCGACGCGGCCGAGCCCTTGCCGACGTCGCCGAAGCCCGCGACCATCGCGACCTTGCCCGACATCATGACGTCGGTGCCGCGACGAATGCCGTCCACGAGCGACTCACGGCAACCATAGAGGTTGTCGAACTTCGACTTGGTGACCGAGTCGTTGACGTTGATCGCCGGGAACAGGAGCTTGCCGGCCTTCTGCATTTCGTACAGGCGATGCACGCCCGTGGTGGTCTCTTCCGAGACACCCTGAATGTTCTTGGCGAGTTCGGCGAACCAGCCCTTCGGCTTGTCCTTCAGGAGCTTCTTGATCAGCGCGTAGAAGACTTCCTCTTCTTCGGAGGTCGGCTTGTCGAGGAAGGCGGTGTCGCCCTGCTCGGCGCGCAGGCCGTTATGCACCAGCATGGTGGCGTCGCCGCCGTCGTCGAGGATCATGTTGGGGGTGCCGCCGCCGTGCCATTCGAACAGCTTGGCGGTGTAATCCCAATATTCCTTCAGGCTCTCGCCCTTGACGGCGAACACCGGAATGCCGGCCGCGGCGATCGCCGCTGCAGCATGGTCCTGCGTCGAGTAGATGTTGCACGACACCCAGCGGATATCGGCGCCGAGAACCTTGAGCGTCTCGATCAAGACAGCGGTCTGGATCGTCATGTGGAGCGAACCGGCGATGCGTGCGCCCTTGAGCGGCTGCTTGGGGCCGTACTCTTCGCGGGTCGCCATCAGGCCGGGCATCTCGGTTTCGGCCAGCGAGATTTCCTTGCGGCCGAATTCGGCGAGGCTGATGTCCTTGACGATGAAGTCCGTAAATCCGGCCGGCGGCTTGGTTGCGGTCATGATCTATCCTTGAGAGCTGTTCAAACGGGACTGAATCATTTCAGCCCCTTAGATGTAGTTTGAGCACGATCCGGAAAAGCGGATTCCCCACCTTCCCGGATCGTGCTCGTGTTTCGATTAGTCTTAGACGGCGCGCTTGAACGCGTCGGCGATATCGGTCTTCTCCCAGGAGAAGCCGCCGTCCTTGTCCGGCTGGCGGCCGAAGTGGCCGTAAGCGGACGTGCGCGCGTAGATCGGCTTGTTCAGATCGAGATGCTTGCGGATGCCGCGCGGCGTGAGGTCCATGACCTCGGCGGCAGCCTTCTCGATCTGCGCTTCCGTCACCTTGCCGGTGCCGTGGGTGTCGACATAGATCGACAGCGGCTTGGCAACGCCGATGGCGTAAGCGAGCTGGATGGTGCAGCGGTCGGACAGACCGGCTGCGACGACGTTCTTGGCGAGATAGCGCGCCGCGTAAGCCGCCGAGCGATCGACCTTGGTCGGATCCTTGCCGGAGAACGCACCGCCGCCATGCGGAGCCGCGCCACCGTAGGTGTCGACGATGATCTTGCGGCCGGTGAGGCCGAAGTCGCCATCGGGACCGCCGATGAAGAACTTGCCGGTCGGATTGATGTGCCACAGGGTCTTCGGCGTGATCCAGCCCTCGGGCAGCGCGCTGCGCACATACGGCTCGACGATGTCGCGGATCTGCTTCGAGGTCAGGTCCTCGATGAGATGCTGATGCGACACGACGATCTGCGTGACGCCGACGGGCTTGCCGTTCTCGTACTGCACCGTGACCTGGCTCTTGGAGTCGGGGCCGAGCACCTTCTCCTTGCCGGAGTGGCGGGCTTCCGCGATCAGGCGCAGGATCTTGTGCGCGTAGAACAGCGGCGCCGGCATGAGGTCCGGCGTCTCGTTGCAGGCGTAACCGAACATGATGCCCTGGTCGCCGGCGCCTTCTTCCTGGTTGGTGCCGGGCTGCAGCGCGTCAACGCCCTGCGCAATGTCGGCCGACTGCGGATGCAGCAGAATCTTGATCTCGGCGGTCTTCCAGTGGAAGCCTTCCTGCTCGTACCCGATGTCCTTGATGGCGTTGCGCGTGACCTGCTCGATCATGTCGTTGGTGACAGTCTTGGGGCCGCGCGTTTCACCGGCGATGCAGACGAAGTTGGTGGTGGC
>CAVTOO010000015.1:0-59153 GCA_963736355.1 uncultured Alphaproteobacteria bacterium
GTGACGCGTTCGTTGATATTGCTCCGTCGGCGGCGCCGCGTCGAGATTGCCTCTGAATTCCTTATACGCCGCTTCGTCCGGCAACAGAATTCGTACCCGACAGGATCAGCGAGTGCAGCCGCTCCGGGTGATTGAGCGCATATGAAATGGCGGTGCAGCCGCCTGCGGCGCAGCCGATCAGATGAAAGCGCTCAAGGCGGAGCGCCTCAATGAGTTGGTGCAGATCGCCTGCGGAGGAGCCGACATCGTCAGCAGGCCCCTTTTCGTCTTGAAGAAGCCGCGCGCCGACCAGCCGATCACGCGATAGCCCGCCGGCAAAGACCGGCTGCTGATATTGCCAGCACTCGTTGCTCTGCGACCACGGATGGCAAAAGACAATGGCCTCGCCGCTACCGCCCGTATCCGAGAACCAGATCTTGACCGGCTTCGTATCCGCATAGGCTTCAGTCGTCGGAACCTGCTCCGGTACAGGCACCACGTCCCAGACCTTGACCGGCCCGCTGACGATACGCGGCATCGGCGCATGCGATGACAGCGGCACGATCCACGGCACATCCGGCGGGGCGGCAATATCGGGCGGAGTTGCCTTGCCGTCCCGATGCCGTTCGAGGAAATTCAGCACGACAGCATTGAACGCATCGGGCTGCTCCCAATAGGCGGACGCGCCGGCCTCGTCGATCACCGCCAGTTCGCGGTTCGGCAGGTGCTGCGCGAACAACCGGTTATGCGCGGCTGAGGAATAATGATCGGCATCGCCGGTGAGCAGCAGCACCGGGGCCTTGAGCTGCGCCATCCGCGTCCATGTCAGTTTTTGTCCGCCCCACGGTTGCAGTTCGAACGCACCTTCCGGATGCGCCGCCGCGCCATTCGCGATCCATGTATCCAGCCCTTCCCGGTTGGCGCCGCGATACGACGGTCCAAGCTCGAAGAAATGCGGCTCGGCGTGATGATTTTCCGCAAGGCACGCCCGTTCGTTCATCGCCCGATAGTCCGCTTCATCCACGAAGAGGCGGGCTCCGAGAAGAATGGCAGAGCGAACGCGCGCCGGATGATCGATCGCAAAGTCCACGACCGCTGCGGCACTTTCTGCGGCTCCGAGCAGATGACACGAATCGATGCTCAAGCCATTCAGCAGGTCGCGCAGGTCGTTCGCCACGGTCGATAAATTATTCTGCGGCCCGCGCGCCGTTGTGTCCGTGCCGCGGCGTGACCATGCGATGACGCGATAGCCGGCGGCTGCAAGCGCCGGCTGCTGGTAGAGCCCAGCACGCGCTGCCCTGACAATTCGGATGATTGAGCACCACGACTTCGCCCGGCCCGCCGGTGTCCCAATAGGCCAGCTTCACCGGCCCGATATCGACATGCCCGCTCGTTGCGAAAGCTTGCTTGGGAACAGGAATTTTGGTCCAGGGCATTGCGCAGGAACTGACAACCATTGGTGCTCCACGAGATTCGTTGCTGGAAAGCTGAAGAACGACTGGAGTTATGGACGTGAGAGGTAGCGCGTGCGGGCAGGTCCTGTTTCAACGCCGCAATGTCGCGGCATCGACCAGCATGCACACATCGCGTCGCACCAGCCAGCCGCTTTGAGCGTGGCTTTCGATACGCGAAGCGTGTGCGGCGCAGCGAAGATTGCAGACCAAGAAATAAAGTCAGACACGCTCAAACTCGCCAATCTCAAACCCATGACGTGAGAGCGAGGTTGGCGACGCAACATGAGAGTCTCCTCGCGGCAGACCGCCGACGGGATCGCAAGCGCACCGCCGGGACACCCCGCCCGCGGACGTTCAATCTGTCGGGGCAGGTCTCCTGGACTCGCGGATCGTCGCCTCGGTCCGGCCTTCCCGGGATCGCTCCCAGTGGCGCAGATGGACGTCGGCTCACCGCTTACAGTTGCGGGGACAGCGCCGGAATTGCCTCAAAGTTTCCCTCAAGACGCACCAGCTTCCCTCTTCGCTCCGGATGAATCACCCGAAGAACCTCGACGTCCGCACTATGGGCAACAGCCCACGGACCGTCAATTCGGCGACACATAAAGTCTGTTTATATCGTGGGCGTCGGCCCGCCTTACGCGCGCGCGGCCTGTTGAACAAAGGCCCGCCATCCGCCGAGGTCAGAAATATCGCGCGCGCCGATGGTGGCCTGCGGCTCGACCAGAAATCCTTTGGGTGCGGTGCCGTCAGCGAGCCGCACCGTGCCGATCGACAGCGGCGACGGCACCTTGGACACAAACACGCCGAAGGAAGCAGCGCTCAGCGCCCAGACTTCGGTCTTGATCGCGGATCCCTGCCCCGCGTCAACACGCAAAAGACCCGGCCGATGCGGCGGGCCGCCCGGCAACGCAAACAACCGATAATCCGCCTGCGTCTCAGCCTCGCGGATAAAGCGCGCACCGAGCGACGACAATTCGCCGTTCAGCGGCAATCCGGACATATGCGCGCCGACCACAACAAGTTCGATGTCGTCCGCACCGGCGCTCGCAAGCGGGCCCGCCCATGATGACTCCAGCGTTTTGCCGGTCGCGCCGAGCGGTACACCGGATGCGCCGTGCAGCTTTGCACCAAGTGTTGCGAGTTGAGCGTCCGTGCTTGCAGGGCCGATCAGCGTCACACCGGACGGCAGGCCGTCACCGCGAAAATGGCTCGGCACCGCGAGCGCGCAAAGGTCCAGAAGATTGACGAAATTCGTGTAGGTGCCCAGTTCGGAATTCGGGCCGATCGGGTCCGCCGCGAGGTCGCGCAGGCTGCGCGGCCGCGGAAATGTCGGCACCATCAGAACATCGATGTCGCGCCAGACGGACTTGGACGCACGACGCAGTTCCGCCAGCTTGTAAATTGCCGCGAACGTATCCGCCGCGCTGAATTTCGACGCGCTCTCGATAATGGCGCGCGTCGTCGGATGAAGCGACGACGCCGATGTCTCGATGAAATTCCGGATGCCTTGATACCGCTCCGCGACCCACGGGCCCTGATACAACAGCGTCGCGACATCGAAGAACGCCGACATATTGATCGGCTTGATCTCGACGCCGAGCCTTTTCAGATCGGCAAGTGCCGCGTCAAACGCCGCCTCCGATGCCGCATCGCCGCCAAAGCGGCGGCTTGCAGCGTCGGGAACACCGACCCACAGGTGCGACGGCACGCCCGACGCATCAAGATTGACGGGCCGCGAATAGGAATCCGTCGGATCGAAACCCATCGTCACCTGCAGCGCGGTGTAGGCATCCTCCACCGTCAGCGCAAAGATCGACACGCAGTCGAGACTGCGGCATGCGGGAACGACCCCGGATGTCGACAGCGCGCCGAGCGTCGGCTTCAGCCCGACAATATTGTTGAGCCCCGCCGGCACGCGGCCGGACCCTGCCGTATCGGTGCCCAATGCGAGCGGCACGAGCCCCGCCGCAACCGACACCGCCGACCCGGAGCTCGATCCGCCGGGTACGATCTCGGGATTGAACGTGTTGCGCGGTACGCCATAGGGCGAACGCACGCCGACAAGACCGGTCGCAAACTGATCGAGATTCGTCTTGCCGATGATGAGCGCACCCGCGGCGCGCAGCCGCGCCACAACGGTGGCGTCCTGTGCAGCCGCATAGGCGAAGTCAGGGCACGCGGCGGTAGTCGGCAGACCCGCGACATCGATATTGTCCTTCACCGCGACGGGAATGCCATAGAGCGGAAGATCAAGCGCGCCCCGCGCCTCAAGGACACGCGCCTCGGCGACGACGTCCTCCATCGCGCGCAAGGTGATGAACATCGCCTTGTCGTCATGCGCGGCAATGCGCGCATAAAGCTGCGCGACGGCCTCCGATGGCTTTGTCTCACCCGAGCGGTAGGCTTTCAGATAGTCGTTGATCGTGAGCACGTCAGAAACCTTGCAATTGTGGAAGGGTCAGGTGGCCGGATCGGCAATGATGCTGACATGCGCCGCCACGACCTTCCAGCCGCCTTCAATGCGAACCCAGCTTTGCATCTGCCGCCCGATTTTGCCGGCGGCTGAATCGCGCACGAACAGCGTCGAGGCAGTCGCGAAATCGGTGCCGAATGTGGTGATGACGGTCTGCTCAAGCCGGCGGGCCAGCCCAACGGGCGAGCGCGCCTGACGGAACGCGCGGATGGCATCCATGCCGTAGAGGTTTTCACCGACGCCATAGCGGATCGTGCTTTTGCAGTCCCAGAACAGCGCTTCCAGCGTTTCGACGTCGTTGCTGACGAGCGCTTTTTCGTAGCGCGCGAACTCCGCCTCCATTTCGGCCTTCACGGCGGGAATGTTGATCTGCATGGGAACTCCTCACAACTTTGCGACAGGCGCGCGCACAACCCCGGCGCGCTCAAGATGGCGGGCGACCCGCAGCGCCAGATCCTCGCGCCATGGCGGCGCAATAACCTGAACGCCGAGCGGCAGACCATCGTCCGGCCACACCGGCACGGCCGCGACGGGCAGACCGATAAAGGAGATCGGCTGGGTATAGATGCCGATATTCGGACGCACCAGCATTTCCTGGCCGTCGAGCACGAATGTCTTCTGTCCGAGGCGCGGCGCGCGGCACGGCGTCGACGGCGCAAGAATGACGTCAACCTCGTCAAACAACGCCAGCACGCGATCGCGATACCACCGGCGGAAGCGCTGACTTTGCTGAACCCAGGCGGCGGGAACCATCGCGCCGGCGAGCAACCTGTCCCGAACCACCGGTTCGAAATCCGCCGCACGCGTGCGCAACCGCTCGAGATGCAGCGCGGCGCCTTCGGATGCTGTGATGATGAAAGCCGCGGCGCGCGCCCGCGCTACTTCGGGAAGCTCGATGTGCTTGTCGGCGTCGAGCGCCTTTGCAACAACGTCCACCGCGCGAAACGCCTCCGGCATGCCGCCGCGCGCGAAATAGCCACCGGCAGTGGCGATCCGCAGCCCTGAAATGCCGCGATCGATGTCGCTGGCGATACGGGTTCGATCGCACGCGGGGATACGGCCGGATCGTCAGCATCCGGCCCCTGCATCGCGTCGTAACTCAAGGCGAGATCGGTGACGGACCGCGCCAGCGGGCCGAGATGATCGAGGCTTGTCACGAACGGAAAGCTGCCCGCGCGCGTCAGCCGGCCGTAGGTCGGTTTCAATCCGAACGTGCCGCAAAAGGCGGACGGCACCCGGATCGACCCGTTGGTATCGGAGCCGAGCGTCAGCGGAACGAGACCGGCCGCGAGCGCGCTGCCCGATCCGCCTGACGATCCGCCCGACATATGCTCAAGGTCGTGCGGATTGCGCGATGCGCCGTCATGCACGTTCTCGCCGGTGAAGTCGTAGGCGTATTCGCCCATGTTGAGGCCGCCGACGAGAACGGCGCCGGCTTCTTCAAGCCGCCGAACCAGCGCACCGTCGCGCAAAGCCGGTGCGCGCTCGCGGTTGATCTTCGAACCTGCGCGGGTCGGCAGACCGGCAATATCGAAACAAATTCTTGACCGCGAAGGGCACGCCTGCGAGCGCGCCGACTTTTTCGCCCTTACTGATCTTCTCATCGAGCGCACTGGCCTTCGCCAGCGCGCGCTCGGTGACGACATCCGTGAACGCATTGGTCTGCGGATCGACCTGCTTGATGCGCGCGAGAACGGATTCGATCACCGCCCGCGCGCTGATGCGCTTCTCCGAGACCGCACTTGCGATCTCGCTCGCGGTCGCAACTGAAGCGTCCGGGCCCGTCATAGGCGGTAGACCGGCGCGGGATCGATATGCTCGTCGAGGGGGACGCCCTCGACCAGCTTCGCCATCGCTGCGAGTGTGACAAGATTGGCAACGACCCCGTCCCGCCAGTCCGCGTCGATCGACAGGCCGAGCACCGGCGCCATCGCATCCAGCATCGCCAGCGCCAGTTCATTCGGAGAGATGGTCGGATCGGCCATGGACATTTATACCGGCGGATGAGGAATGGCCGCAATCAGCTCGCGTGTGTATTCGGCCTGCGGATTCTCGAGAACGGCGGCGGCCGTGCCCTGCTCCACGATCTGACCCGTCTTCATGACGATCACGCGGTCGCACAACAGACGCACGACATGCAGATCGTGGCTGACGAACAGATAGCTCATGCCGAGCGTCGATTTGAGGTCGGCGAGCAGATTGAGCACCACGGCCTGCACCGACACATCGAGCGCTGCCGTCGGCTCGTCGAGAATGACCAGATCGGGATTGAGCGCAATGGCACGGGCGATGCCGACACGTGCCTTCTGGCCGCCGGAGAGCTGATGCGGAAAACGGTCGAGCAAATCAATCGGCAATCCGACCAGACCCGCCAGCTCTTCCGTCCGCGCCCTCACCGCATCGCTTTTCATGCTGCCGCCCATCCGCAGAATGGGATCGGCGATGGCGCGCGCGGCCGTATAGCGCGGGTTGAGGCTGTCGGTCGGGTCCTGGAACACCATCTGAATCTTCGAGCGCAACGGATTGCGCGCAAATTCATTGGCCGGCACCGCGCCGATGTCCTGGCCCTTGAAGGTGATGCGGCCGGATGTCGGATCGAGCAGACGCATCACGATGGTCGAGGTGGTGGATTTTCCGCAGCCGGATTCGCCGACCAGCCCGACGCTTTCGCCGCGCTTCACCTCGAACGAAATGCCGTCGACGGCGCGAAACGGCGCTTCCTCGGTCTTGCGCCCGAACAGGCGCGCCATCGAGGATGTCGCGCCCTGGCGCGGGTATTCCTTCACCAGATTTTCGACCGCGAGCAACGTCTCGCCCGCCGGCACACTGGCGACCGCCGGGGCGGCCTCTGCCTCCGGCAACAAATCCCGCAAGCTGATGCCTGGCCGCGGGGTGGCCCGCATCAGCTTGCGGGTATAGGCATGCTGCGGTGTCTTGAAGACCGTACCGGACGCAGCAGCCTCTACCACTTGTCCCTTTTCCATCACGACCACCCGATCGCAATAGGTGGCGGCGAGACCAAGATCGTGCGTGATCAGGATCGTCGACATGCCGCGCTCGCGCGTCAGCTCGGTCACCAGTTCCATCACCGCCTTCTGCGTCGTCACATCGAGGCCGGTGGTCGGCTCATCGGCGATCAGCAATTGCGGCCGGCAGGCGAGCGCGAGCGCGATGACGATGCGCTGGCACATGCCGCCGGAGAGTTCGAACGGATAGGCGTGATAGCGCTCCTCGGGGCGGGCGATGCGCACCTGCTTGAGCGCATCGATGGCCTTGTCCCTGGCATCGGCGGAGCCAGCCAGTGAGTGACGCCGCATCACGTCTTCGATCTGGTGACCCACTTTGCGGATCGGATTGAGCGCCGCGCGCGGATTCTGGAAGATCATCGAGATCTCCCGGCCGCGCAGATCCTTCATGTCGCGCTCGTCGGCACCGACAACATCGATTCCCGAAAACGAGATGCTGCCATTGGCGATGCGGCCGACCCGGTCGAGAATGCGCATGACAGCGTAGGACGTCACCGACTTGCCCGAGCCGAACTCGCCGACGATGCCCAGCGTCTCGCCCTTGGCGACCGAGATATCGACCTTGCGGACGGCCTGCACCGTGCCGCGCCGCGTGGCGAATTCAACGGTCAGATCGCGAACGTCGAGCAGCGGAAGGTCTGTCATCGCATGCCTCACGTTCTGCGCTGCGGATCGACGATATCGCGCAGACCGTCGCCCAGCAGGTTGAAGCAGAACACCGCGGTCATCAGCGCGAGCCCCGGAAACAGCGCGATCCACCATTCGCCCGACACGATGAAGGCCGCACCCTCCGCGACCATGATCCCCCACTCGGGCGTCGGCGGACGCACGCCAAGCCCGATGAACGACAGCCCGGCGGCGTTGAGGATGGCGTAGCCCATGGTGAGCGACATCTGCACCATCATGATCGGCAGAATGTTCGGCAGGATCTGCGTCAGGACGATCCGGATATCGGTGTTGCCGGTCAGCCGCGCCGCCTGAACGAAACCGGCATCGCGCCGGACATTCACCTCGGCGCGCGCAATGCGCACATAGAGCGGAAAATTGATGATCGCGGTCGCGATCACGATATTCGTCACGGTGTTGCCGAGCGCGGCGACAATGCCCATCGCCAGCACGAACAGCGGAAACGCCATGATGGTGTCGGACAGCCGGCCGATGATCCTGTCGGTCCAGCCGCCATAGAAGCCGGACGCAATGCCGGCGAGTCCGCCGCACGCAAACACGAGCGCCACCGAGAACACCGCAATAGCCATATCCAGACGTGTCGCAACCACCACGCGCGAGAAAATATCGCGGCCCAGCTGATCGGTGCCGAACCAGTGCTTCAGGGACGGTGCCTGCAACGCCGACGCGGTGTTGCTCGCCAGCGGATCGTGCGGCACGATCGACGGACCAATCACCGCCGCAATCACGAGAATCACGAACAGACCGAAGGACAATCCCGTCACCGGATTATCCTTGATGACGTAGCGCGCGTGCGCCAGCGCGGCCGAGAGCGAAGCCGGGATCAGCGGTTTCGCCGGCTTTGCCGCGATATGGTCCGCAGGCGCTCTCATGCGTTCATCCTCACGCGCGGATCGACAAGGCCGTAAGTCAGGTCGATCAGGAGATTCAGAATAATGTAGAGGATCGCCATCGACAGGACGAAGCCCTGCACCGGCGCGTAGTCCGACGCGATCAGCGCTTCGACCGCGTAGGAACCGATGCCGGGCCAGGCGAATACTTTCTCCACCAGCACATTGGCGCCGAGCAGAAACGAGAACACCATGCCGAGCGTCGTCAGCACAGGCAGCATGGCGTTGCGAAACGCGTAGGTCATGATGACGGTGCGGCTCTTGAGGCCCGATGCCCGCGCTGTGCGGATAAACTCCGAGGACAAGACTGCCAGCATCGACGCGCGGGTGATGCGGGCGATGGGCGCGAGCGAGAAGATCGCAAGCGTAATTCCGGGCAGGAGCAGCTGCGCCAGCGCCGACTTGAAAGTCGTAAAATCGCGCGCAATCAAACTGTCGATGAGATAGAAGCCCGTCACCGTCGGCGGCGCTGAGGCAAAGACGTCGAGCCTGCCGAGCGGCGCCGGCGACCATTGCAGGATGAAGTAGAAGAAGTAGACGAGCAGCAGCCCGGTAAAGAACACCGGCAGCGAGACGCCTGCGGTCGCAACAATCCGGCACGCATGATCGATCAGCGATCCTTGTTTCACCGCCGCCGTGATGCCCAGCGGCACGGCGATCAGCAGCGACAGGATCAGCCCGAACAGCGTCAGCTCGGCCGACGCCGGCAGGCGGGCGCGAAGGTCGGACAGCACCGACTGGCCGGTGGTGAGCGATTGTCCGAGATCGCCCTTTGAGAGATCGCCGACATAACGGACGAATTGCGTCGTCAAAGGCTGGTCGAGGCCGAGCTTGGCTTTGACCTCCGCGATGGCCTGCGGCGTGGCGGCAGGGCCCGCGAAATAAGCAGCCGTATCTCCGGGCAGCACGCGCGTCAGCAGAAACGAGATGACGACGACGCCGATCAGCGCCGGGAGCGTGGTCATGAGCCGATTGCCGAGGGTCTTCAGCATGACATCCGCCTGCGCAATGAAGCTGTGTTTTTCAAAGCAAGAACCGGGCCGCCCGGGCGCGAAACGTCCGGGCGGCCGTCACGTCATGCCTTGTCGAAGGCGCGGTAGTCGAGCCGGCGGTGGAACCAGTACTGATAGCCGGTCACATTCTTCTGCATCGCGACGTTCACGTAGGGCTGGAACAGCGGAATGCGCGGCACGTCGGCAAAGGCGAGATCGACGAAGCCGCGCACGTCCTTGTCGTAGGTCGCGGTATCGCCGGCGGCCGCAGCCGTGCGGGCGCTCTTGATAAACGTATCCATCGTCGGGTTCTGGTAGCTCATGGTGTTGAACACCGAGTTCTGGCCGTCGTAGCACCAGTAGAAGAAGTATTCCGGGTAATCGAGCCAGCCCGAGAACACGTTGGTGAACAGCGGCAGTTCTTTCTTGTTCAGCTCGGTGCGCCAGTTTGCGCCGGGGATCTTGTTGATCGTGGCCTTGATGCCGATCTGGCCCAGCGCTTCCTGCACCAGGATACAGAGCGGCTCGTTCACCGAGGCGAAGCCGAGGTCGAAGGAGATCGTGGTCTCAAAGCCGTTCGGATGACCGGCCTCTGCGAGCAGTTGCTTCGCCTTGGCGATATCGGTGTTGTAGGCATGCGCCTGCGGCCAGGCGACTTCCGGCTTCGTGCCGGGTGCTGCGCCGAACATCGGCTTCGCCAGCCCGAACAGCACCGCGTCCATGATCTTCTGGTACGGCAGCGCATAGGCCACGGCCTGACGCACCTTCGGATTGTCGAAGGGCGGCTTCTTCACATTCATGCCGATGTACTGGATGCCGTTCGAGTACGGCGTCGAGATGATCGACAGCTTGGGATTCGACTTCAGTTCGGCGAAATCCTTGTTCGGCAGATCGTAGGAGATATCGGCATCGCCGCGCTCCAGCAGGGCGCGCCGGTTGCCGGCGGAGGGCACCATGCGCCAGATCACGCGCTTGACCTTCGGCAGCGGACCACCCTTCCAGTCCTCGTTGCGGTCGAAGATCACTTCCGTGCCCGGCGGTCCATTTCGAGACCTTGTAGGCACCGGATCCGGCCGCGTTCTGCTTGGTGTATTCGAGGCCCCACGGATCGTTCGGCGCCGCGTTCTTCTTCACCAGCTCCGAGTTGACGATGCAGGGCACGACCACTGCAAGATCGGGGATCGTCAGCTTGTCCTTGCGCAGAAAATCGACGCGCACGGTGTGATCGTCCACGACCACGAACTGCTCCGGCTTTTCGAGCGAGCCTGCGCTCATCTGGAAGGTCGGAAACCCGCCAACCTTCACGGCGCGGTCGAGCGACCATTTGACGTCCTTGGCCGTGACCGGCGCGCCGTCGTGGAAGGTCGCGTTCTTCTTCAGCTTGAAGGTGACCGACATATCGCCGACGTTCATGTCTTCGGCCAGTTCCGGCTTGAACTTGTCGCGGTCGTAGTAAGGAACGCCGTTCGGACCGGCCTTCATTTCGTGGCTGATCAGGCGGTCGTAGCTGTTCCACGACGCCTCATAGCCCGGCACGTTGGTGCCCACGCCATGAATGTCGAGATTGTTCGGGCCGCTCTCCGAGACGATCAGAAGCGTTTCGGCGCGCGCCTGCGCCTTGGCCGATGAAATCACGTTCGGCCCGGCGACGCCTGTCGCCGTCACCGCCACGGTCGCTCCAACTGATTTCAGAAATCCACGCCGGTCCATGACTTGCCCCTTATGTTGCATGCGCTAACAAAAAATTGCATACAATTGGCCAAATCCGTATGCTCAAATATTCGCCTTTGCTGCTCAAATTTGCAGTTTAAACGCACCCTGATTAGGCAGCACGCGCGTCCGTCCTGCGCTATGCAGGACGCCGGGAGAGACCATGGCCGATTCCAGCACGCAGACCCGGGCGGAAAAACTCGCCAGCGATATCGCCGACGCCATCCTTGCGGGCGAGTTCGAGCCGGGCACGAAGCTCGACGAACAGACTCTCGCCGATCGCTACAAGGTATCGCGCACGCCCGTCCGCGAGGCGCTGCGGCAGCTTGGCCCGACCGGACTGGTTGAAACGCGCCCCCGGCGTGGCACCACCGTCGCGGTCATCACCACCGAGCGGCTTGAGGAAATCTTCGTCGCCATGGGCGAGATCGAAGCCACCTGCGCGCGTCTGTCCGCCATCAGCATGACACCCATCGAGCGCCGTCGCTTGGGCGCGCTGCACGAGCAGATGGCCGAGTATGTGCGCAAGAACGATCATTCGCGCTACGCCGAAGCCAATGTCGCTTTCCACAGCGCCATCTATGCCGGCAGTCACAACACGGTCATTGCGGACATCGCGCTCGGGCTGCGCCGCCGCCTGTCGCCCTATCGCCGCGCGCAGTTTCGCGCGCCGGGCCGCTTGCCGCGTTCGCATGCGGAGCATGACACTGTCGTGAAAGCGATCCTGCGCGGGGATGCAGCCGCCGCGCACGCGGCCATGCTGCATCACGTCAGCCTGATCGAGGACGCCGTCGGTCAACTCACCGCATCGACGCGCGGCAACGCCGCCAAGAAACACCGCAAAGGCGGGACGGAAGCCGTTGCGACGTGCTTCCGCCCGCTGAGACCTGAGTGGAGCGCCCTACTCCGCGGGCACCGCGGCGGTCTTCGCGTCAGGTGCCGCAAACAACGATTCGTTCTTCGCCAGCGCGAACAATCCTGCGGCGACCACCGCATAGGCGAACGCGACACTCGGCGTCACCCCGAATCCGCCGCCGATGCCGACCGCCTCGCCATGCATGAAGCCGAAATAGGTCAGCACCGCGCCGGCCAGCGCAAATGCCGACGCGTTGATGAATTTGCGGTCGATGACAAAAACAGCGATCGCGCCCAGAACCAGGCCGGTCAGGATCGCGCCGCCCCCCATCACTTCGAGACCGTGGAACAGCACGCCGTTCTGCGCCATTTTGCCGACGAACTCCGGCGCGTGCATGGCGCCGAAATTCATGCCGGCCGCGCCGAGCGCGCCGCCGAGCAAGGTTGTCGCCCAGGCCGCGAGATGCGGCGTCAAGGCGAGCGCGACCGCGGGGGCGTGCTCCTTCGGCGTCGTCTGGAACGCCTGCGCGCAGATCAGCATGCCGATATAGAGAAGGATCGGCGAGATGGCGACGACCGGAATGATCGCAAGCATCAGCGAAATGACGCCGAACCACGACAGCACGATTACCATCAGTCCGGTCGCTGCCGAATAGCCGATGCGCCCGCCCATCGCCTTCCAGCCGGGATGGCCGATATAGACCGCGTTGATGAAGGGGTTGCCCATCAGGCATCCGATCAGGCTGACGATGCCATCGGCCGTCAGCACACGCGTGGTCGGATAATGGTCGCCCGCCGCTTCGGCGCTCTCCACATTGTCCATCGCCTCGACCAGATCGTAAATGCCGAAGGGAATGGCGGTGACCAGAATGATGCCGAGATACTGGAAGCCGGAGAACACATGATCGAACGCCGGCAACGGGATTGAGAAGCCGAAGTTCGAAAACGCCGATTTGACGCCGCCGAGCGAAAGACCGCCGAGGTTCAGTCCGAACAGATTGGATCCCCAGGCGATCACCATGCCCACCGCAATCGCCACGAGTCCGGCCGGAATCTTCTTCGGATAGACCACCCCGCCGAACCAGCTCACCATGATAATGGCGAAGCAGACGAGGCCGATCTGCGGCGTCATGAACATTTCAAGCGCCGGGCGCATCGAAATGAAGGTGATCGAAACGCCCGCCAGTGTCCCGAGCAGCGCGGCGCGGGGCGTGATCTTGCGGATATAGGGCGCAACGAACCCGCCGATCATCAGAATGAAGCTCTGGAAGAAGACCCACACCAGGCCCGCTTCCCAACCCTTGATCGGATCGCCCGTCGCCAGCGAGATCGGCAGCATGACAACGAAGGTGACAATGAACATGTGCGGAACGCTGACGCCGGACGGCAGCGCGCAGACATCGGTGCGCCCGGTTGTCTGCGCCAGACGGTAGGCGAGCCATGCGTAGTACATGGTCGAGAGGCACATCATCAGGCCGAGCGCCGGCAGGATGCGGCCGAACACGATGGCGTCCGGCATCTTGATGACGAAGCGCAGCAATCCGGTCAGCACCAGCATATTGACGAGAATGTTGGTGCCGAAGCCGAAAAAGGCATTCCAGTCGCCCGGCGTCCAGATCGTCTTGGTGTCAAACTTCTCCATCACACTCATCGTCCGCCCCCTGTTGCGTAGTTTTTTGGTGCATTCTCCGTCATCGCAAAGACGACATCCGCCGATTGCGCGACCCAGCCGAAGATGCCGCCTTGCGCGGAGATCATCCGAAGGCCCATCTCGTGAAATTCGGGGAAATAGGATGCGCAGGCATCGGCGACGACGACGCAGCGATAGCCGCGGTCGTTGCCCTCGCGCACGCTGGTGTTGACGCAGACTTCCGTCGTGACGCCGCAGACCAGCAGGTTTTCGATGTACCGCGCGCGCAGCAGCGAATCGAGCTCGGTTGCGTAGAAGGCGCCCTTGCCCGGCTTGTCGATGACAACTTCGCCCTTGATCGGATAGAGCGCCGGAATGATGTCGTGGCCCGGTTCGCCGCGAATGAGAATGCGCCCCATCGGGCCGGGATCGCCGATCCGCAAACTCGGCGCGCCGCGTTCGATCTTGGCTTCATGCGCGTCGGACAGATCGGGCAAATGACCTTCACGCGTATGGATGACCGTGAGACCCACTTTGCGTGCGGCAGTCAGCAGCGCGGCGCACGGCGCAATCGCGCTGCGCAGCAAGGTCACATCGTTGCCCAGCGTTTCGCCAAAACCGCCCGGCTCGATGAAGTCGCGCTGCATGTCGATGATCAGCAACGCGGTACGCTCGAGATCGATCTCGAGCGCAGATGGTGACGCGACAATCTGGGTGGTCATGGACGGCACCGCGTTGCGAGGCGCGGCTGGCTTGGTACAGCCGCCTCCATCATCAGCGGAGCAAGCGGTGTGCCATTTTTTGCGGACTGCTTGTTTTTGTGTCGGCCGGAGAAATCATTGCTGAATCAAAGCCCGCCGCCGGTTGCACTGCAACCAGTGCCCGCGGACTTGTCGAAAGGCCGGACGCGCTGCCTAGAGAATGAGCAGGCCAACGGTAGCCGAAGCTCATGTCTCTAGCCGCGACCGACCGTGCATTCGATTTGCCCGTGCGGTGCATCGGTCGGCAGAAACACCTGATTGTCGTTGGTCAGCCCGAACGGCGCGAGGTTGATCGGGATGTAGTGGATGTTCGGGCACGCCATGCTGATCTCGGAGATCTCCGGCACGGCCGCGAGCGCCGCCTCTCCCATCCGATAGAGGCTGTTCTGTACGCTCGGGCTGTAGGTGGTCGCAAACACCTCAAGCAGCACATCGAGAATTTTGCGGTTGGTCGCCGCGTAGTCAGCGGGCTTCGCCGCCCACTGCCACGACGCCACCATGCTGGTGGCGCAGATGCGGTCGTCGGTCTCGGCGAGTGTCGAATACTGATCCTTGAAGAAATTCGACCAGCCCGACTGCGTCGTCTTCATGAAGGTGAAGCCGTCGATGCCGGACGACAGCGTGCGCTTGTCGCGCGTCGCATGCAATTCCACGAACGGCTTGCCGTTACTGTCGAGCACGAAACTGTGGGGATGCGGTTTGCCGCCGACGGCCAGCCTGCTCCACTTGGTTTGATGCGCCGTGATCGTCGCCGATAACGCCTGCGGATAAAGCTCCAGATAGCGGCTCGCCAGGATATCGCAGAACTCCTCCGGCCCTGCCGCCATGTTCTCGCGCGCCACCGCATTGGCAATGTTCTTGATGGTATCGGTCGAGGTCGATGTCGAGTTGTCGGCGTCGGTGTAGGCCCGCGCGAAGTCTCCTTCGAGCATCGCCTTGATGCTGAGCTCGCTCACATCGTAGTGCTCGCCGGTGCGATGGACCCGCATGATGCGGACGCGGCCTTTGCCATATCGATTCTTGACGAGCGCCACGCGGATACTCCTTTTCGGCAGCCGTTCAGCTGCCCCGATACGTCGAATAACTCCAGGGCGTCACCAGCAAGGGCACGTGATAGTGGCCCTCCGGCTCCGCCACCGCAAAGCAGATGGGGATGCTGTCGAGAAACGGCGGATCGGACGTCGCAACGCCACGTCCGGCGAAATACGCGCCGACATTGAATGTGAGTTCGTAGCGCCCGGTCGGCAGCGGCCGTCCGTGAATCAGCGGCTGATCGGTGCGGCCATCGGCATTGGTCACCGCCCGCGCGATCACACGCTCATCGGCAAGCGCATTGAGTTCGACCAGTTCCACCGCAACGCCCTGCGCAGGCCGGCCCGCATGCGTATCGAGCACATGGGTCGACAACCGCCCGTGCACCGGCAGCCCTGTCGCCCTCAACCAGTTGATCGAGACGCAACGCCGCGATGCGCGTGATCTCGGCGACCGACACCTTGATCTCGGCGGTCTTGTCGTTCTGCAGGCGGCGATTGAATTCGCGCAGGATGGATTCGCGGGTGTGGCGCCGCACGCAGACGATATAGGGAAAGTCGAATTTCGCACGGTAGGCCGTGTTCGCGTGCATCGAACGCGTCGTATTCCCTGTCCGACAGCCGATCGAGGCCCGCCCCCGCCTGCTCCTGCGCTGGATTCGACGGTCAATCCCGCCGCGCGCTGAGCTTTGTCGGCGAGATCCGGGATGCGCCTTGATCAGGGTCAAACGCTGGTCGTCGCTTGCGTCATTCAGCGCACGCGTCATCGCCGCGAACAGATCGGCGAGAGCTGGCGAACGGGCGCTGCTGCGCCGCGCGCGCCGCGATCCAGGGCGAATGCTCGAAGATATTGCCGAGCGCCGCGACAAACTGCGCTTCGCTGCAGGTGTTCAATTCCGACAGCGACGGCATGACATCCCCTAGCCGATCTCGGGCGCGCCGGCCGCAAGATGCGCCAGATTGGCGTGCCAGTGCTGCGCGATCTGCAAGCCGCGTCGGCACCCAGACGCGCTCGACCGTCTTGATGTAGTCGAGAAACCGCATCAGCGACGCCGCGCGGCCGGGACGGCCGACGACCCGGCAATGCAGGCCCGACCGACATCATCTTCGGCGACGTCTCGCCCTCGGCATAAAGCACGTCGAAAGCTGTCCTTGAGATAGCTGAAGAACTGATCGCCGCCGCCAAAGCCCTGCGCATTGACGAAACGCATGTCGTTGGCGTCGAGCTGTAGGGAATGATCAGATGCGGCCCGCCGGCGCCCTTGACCCAGTACGGCAGATCGTCGGCGTAGGAATCGCAGGAATACAGAAAGCCGCCGGCTTCCATCAGCAGCCGCATCGTGTTGATCGAGGACCGCGGCCGGTGTACCAGCCGAGCGGCCGCGCGCCGGTCACCTCGGTGTGAATGCGGATCGCCTCCGCGATCGTCGCCGCGCTCCTCGGCCTCCGACATGTCCTTGTGCTCGACCCATTTCAGGCTGTGGCTGGCGATGTCCCAGCCGGCCTCTTTCATGGCCGCGACGATCTCGGGATTGCGCTGCAAGCGCGGTCGCGACGCCGAACACGGTGGTCGGCAGCTTGCGCTCGGTGAAGATCCGCCACAGCCGCCAGAAGCCGGCGCGCGAGCCATATTCGAACATCGATTCGATATTGGCGTGGCGCTGTCCGGGCCAGGGCTGCGCGCCCAGCACGTCGGACAGGAAGGCTTCCGAGGCGCGATCGCCGTGCAGGATGTTGTTCTCGCCGCCTTCCTCGAAATTGACGACGAACTGCACCGCGATCGCGCGCGTCGCCCGGCCATTGCGGATCGGGCGGGTTGCGGCCGTAGCCGCGGAGATCGCGCGGATAGGCGGCGTCGGCCATTCAAGCCGCCTCGAAGCGGATCTTCTGCGCGCCCTTCCACAGCACGGTCTTGCCGAGCTCGGGCAGGCGCTCGAGCCCCGAGGTCAGGGTGATGAAGTGGTTGCCGGCGAGCTGGCCCATCTTGCTGGCGAAATGCACGCCGCCATAGGCCAGCAGGATCTCGGTCTCGCTGATGCCGCCGGGATAAAGAATGATCTGGCCGGGCGCGGGATAGCTGGTGTGGTTCTCGTAGCCGACGCCGAAATCGAGATCGCCGAGCGGCAGCCAGACCGCCCTCGCCGCTCCAGCGCACATGGATCATCTGGCTCTCGAACGGCATCGCGCGGCGAAACGCCGCGCAGGTCTTGGGCGCGAGTTTTTCTTCGAAACGAGCTTCGAAAGTAAAGTCGCCGGCGCGGAGGATAATTTTGGTCATGCGATATTGGCCTGTCTGTGTGTCCTGATCCGTCTTTTGCCGTACAATAGCCGGCGGCGCATGTCGAATGTCGCGGCTCACTCTGCCCAGTAATTGTGCATGGCGCAATCACGGTTGAAGCTGGCGTTGCACGCGTTGCAAATTCTCCGATCCGGCGTAGCGGCGGGCGAAAGCGATCAGGTTCTGCAAGGGCGGCGTCTGGTCGTCCTGACGGCAAACCATATAGACGTCGGCTGACAAAGACGACGCGATGAGCGGCTTGAACTGAATCTCTTTGGTCGTAAACCGCGCGATCGATGCCGGCACGAGGCCAACACCGAAGCCGGCTGCAATCAGTCCGAGGATCGATTGCGCATCGACCACCTCATGGGCGACGCGCGGCAGAAATCCAGCCGCCACGCAGTTGTCGCGAATTGCGCGTGCAAAGTCGGAACTCTCCGGCGCCAGAGCCACGAACTCCTCGTCGCGCAGATCCTTCAGCGACAGGCGCTTGCGCCCCGCCAGACGATGAATGCTCGACATCGCCACCACCACGTCTTCGCGCCAGGCCAGCTCGGCCATCAGATCGTCGTCATCCGCAGGCGGCGTGCGCAGAAAGCTGACGTCGGTCTTGCCTTCCCGCAACGCCCGCACCTGCAGATTCGGCGCCTGCTCGATCAGCGTGGTGGCGACTTCCGGATATTCGTGGCGATGCGCGGCGAGCAGATCGGCGAGCCCGCCCCGCAGGATCGAACCGGTGGCGCCGATCATCACCTTGCCGACCTGGCCGGACGCAATTGCCAGCACCTCTTTCTGTGCAACCTGTAGCTGCGACAGCATCGAGCGCGCGAAGACGAGGAAGGATTCACCCGCAGGCGTCAGGCTGACGCGCCGGCTGGTCCGGCGCAGCAGAGGCGTTGCCATCGCCTCTTCAAGATCTTGAATCTGCTGACTCAATGGCGGCTGCGAGATGTGCAGCCGCTTCGCCGCCGCCGTAAAGCTCAGCTCCTCGGCAAGCACCACGAAGTATCGCAGATGACGCAATTCGATCGCACGCATTGAGACGCCACACATATAGATCGAGAGGAACAATATATTGGACCAAGGTTTGTTGCCTTGCAACAATTCCCGCATCGCGCAGCCGCCTTGCCGGGCACGGCCGCGCCCAACCGTTGTGGAGAACAACCCATGCTGACGACGCGACGCGCACTGCCCGGCCTTGCTGCGGCGATCTTGGCCGTAACCACCCTCGCTTTCCCAACACTGTCCCGCGCCGACGCGCTGGCCGACATCATGAAGGCCGGCGTCCTGAAGGTCGCCGTGCCGCAGGATTTTGCTCCGTTCGGCTCCGCCGGCACCGATCTCAAGCCGCAAGGCTATGACATCGACATGGCGGCCCTGATCGCCAAGGAGATGGGCGTGAAGGTCGAGATCATTCCGGTCACCAGCGCCAACCGCATCCCGTATCTGCAGACCAAGAAAGCCGACCTCGTGATCTCGAGCCTCGGCAAAAATCCCGACCGCGAGAAGGTGATCGATTTCTCGGCCGCCTATGCGCCGTTCTTCTCCGGTGTCTACGGCACCAAGGACATCGCGCTCGCCAAGATGGAAGACCTCGCCGGCAAGACCATCGGCGCCACGCGCGGCGCGATCGAGGAGCAGGAAGTCACCAAGATGGCGCCCTCGACCACGACGGTGAAGCGCTATGAAGACAACAACGCGACGATCTCCGCCTTCATCTCCGGTCAGGTCGATCTGATCGCCACCGGCAACGTCATTGCCGCCGCCATCAGCGAGAAGAGCCCGGCGCGCGCACCGGCGCTGAAGTTCCTGATCAACAACAGCCCCTGCTATGTCGGCCTCAACAAGAATGAGCCGGCGCTGCTCGCCAAGGTCAACGACATCATCGCCAAGGCGAAGGCATCGGGCGAGTTGAACAAGATCTCGGAAAAGTGGCTGAAGGCCTCGCTGCCGAAAGATCTCTGATCGCCTCCACATCCGTCCACGAACATGAGGGCCGGGCCATGGTGCCCGGCCGCCCCTCCCGATGAACACTCGATTGAAGTTCCTGCCAGTCACGGCGCTGCGTTTCGCTTGTCTCGCGGCCAGTCCGTGCGGCTCGTGAATACGCACGGCACCCAGGTCATGGATTGCTGGGCGTGGAACGCCAACGATCTCGATGAGCACATGAGCATGGAAGCGACCCGCGTCTGGACTCAACGGCTCAACCCTGTGGTTGGCGACAGCTTCGTCACCACACACCGCAATCCGATTCTGACCATCGTCGAGGACACCTCGCCGGGCGTCCACGACACATTCATGGCGGCCTGCGATCGCCACCGCTACGAGCGGCTCGGCGTGAAGGGTTATCACCGCAACTGCCTCGACAACATGATGGAGGCGATGCACGCCATCGGCCTCACACCGCCTGCGCCGATCCTGGCGTCGTTCAACGTCTTCATGAACATCGCCGTCGAAGGCGACGGGCGCAGCCTCGCGACAAGACCGGCGGTTTCCAAACCGGGAGACGCCATCACGCTGCGTGCGGAGATGGATTGCGTCGTCGCGCTCTCCGCTTGCCCGCAGGACATCGTGCGCATTCAGGGCGCCGACAACACACCGCGCTCGTTCCACTACGAAATTATCGAAACCGCCTATCCGGGGATCGCCGTCAAGGCGCCCTGGGTTCCGGCCAACGCCTAGCAGCGAAACAGCTCGGAGAAATTGGCATGACCTACAAGCTGCAATTCTCCGAACTCCTGCCCTACTGGGACCTTCTGCTGTCCGGCCTGATCTTCACCATCGTCCTGACCCTTGTGTCGACGGTGGCCGGCATCGCGCTTGGCACGGCGGGCGCATCGGGGCGCACATTCGGCCCCAAATGGCTCGACTGGGTCATTGGCGCCTATGTCGAAGTGATCCGCAACACGCCCTTCATCGTGCAGCTCTTCTTCATTTTCTTCGGCCTGCCGGCAGCGGGGATCAAGCTCAGCGAGACGACCGCAGCGTTTCTTGCGATGACCATCAATCTCGGCGCGTATTCGACCGAGATCATCCGCGCCGGCATCGAAGCCGTGCCGAAGGGTCATCACGAGGCGGGTGAAAGCCTGGCGATGTCGCGGCTCCAGATCCTGCGCTACGTCGTGCTCAAACAGGCGTTCCAGAAGGTCTATCCGGCGCTGGCGTCGCAGATCATCATCGTGATGCTCGGCTCCGCCGTCGTCTCGCAGATTTCCGCCGAAGACCTCACCTACGCCGCCAATCTCATCCAGTCGCGCAACTTCCGCGCCTTCGAAGTCTATCTCGTCGCCGCTCTCCTCTATTTGCTGCTGGCCATCGCGGCCCGCTCCATCCTGCGCGGCATCGGCCGCGTCATTTTTCCGAAAGCGTGAGCCATGAACGATTTCAGCTTCTGGGTCATCCTGTCCAATTTGCTTCTGGCAACGCGATGGACCATCGCACTCTCTCTCGTCGCCTTTGTCAGCGGCGGCCTCGTCGGGCTGGCGCTGTTGTTCGCACGCGTCTCGCGCATCCCGTGGCTGGAGCGGCTGACGCGCTACTACATCGAATTCTTCCAGGGCACCCCGCTGCTGATGCAGCTCTTTCTCTTCTTCTTCGGGCTCGCGCTGTTCGGCATCGAACTCAGCCCGTGGGTCGCCGCATGGCTGGCGCTGACACTCTGGACCAGCGCATTCCTGACTGAAATCTGGCGCGGCTGCGTCGAAGTCGCTGCCGAAAGGCCAGTGGGAAGCGTCCGAGACGCTCGCGCTCTCCTACACCGAGCAGATGCGTTACGTGATCCTGCCGCAGGCGCTGCGGATCGCCATTCCACCGACGGTCGGTTTCTCGGTTCAGGTGGTCAAAGGCACGGCGCTCGCCTCGATCATTGGCTTCGTCGATCTGACCAAAGCCGGCACGATGCTCAACAACGCAACCTTCCGGCCCTTCCTCGTCTATTCCCTTGTCGCGCTCATTTACTTCGCCCTGTGCTTCCCGCTGTCCTGGTATGCACACCGGCTCGAAAGGACAATGCATGTCGCTCGTTAGCATCCAGAACGTCCGCAAAAGCTTCGGCGCTGTCGAGGTGCTGAAAGGCGTCTCCTCCGAAATCGAGCGTGGCGATGTCGTTGCCATCATCGGCAAATCGGGCTCCGGCAAAAGCACCCTGCTCCGCTGCATTAACGGGCTGGAGACCTATGACGACGGCGCCATCACGGTCGACGGCATCGACGTCGCCGGTGCCCGCAAGAACCTGCGCGACCTGCGGCGCAATGTCGGCATGGTGTTCCAGCAGTTCAATCTGTTTCCGCACTTGACCGCGGAAGAGAACGTCATGCTCGCGCCGAAGGTCGTCAACCGCGAGAACAACCACCGGGCACAAGCCATCGCGGCCGAGATGCTGGCCAAGGTTGGCCTCTCGGAGAAAGCCAAAAATTATCCGTCGCAACTGTCGGGCGGCCAGCAACAGCGCGTCGCCATCGCGCGTGCGCTGGCGATGCGGCCGAACGTGCTGCTGTGCGATGAAATCACGTCGGCACTCGACCCCGAACTCGTCAACGAGGTCCTTCGGGTGGTCGAATCTCTCGCCAAAGAGGGCATGACGCTGATCCTGGTGACGCACGAAATGCGCTTCGCCCGCGATGTCGGCACCAAGCTCGTCTTCATGCACCAGGGCAAGGTTCACGAAGAGGGGCCGCCGAAAGAACTATTTGCGCATCCGGGCACGCCGGAGCTTGCGCAATTCGTCGGCTCGCAGCACTAGTTGGAGGGATCGCCGCAGCGGTGCGGCGGCTGGCTTGATGAGTGATACGCGTTTGGCTTCGAACACCGACGAGATAGCGGCTGCAATTATCAGCCACATCGATTCACTCGCGGCGATTTCCGCCGCGCCGAACGCTCTGACGCGCCTTTATCTCTCCGAGCAGCACCGCGTCGCCGCGGACCTTTTGCTCGGCTGGATGCGCGACGCCGGCATGAGCGCGCGCATGGATGCCGTCGGCAATATCTGCGGCCGCTATGAAGGACAAAAGCCCGGCCTGCCGGCGCTGTTGCTCGGCTCGCATTACGACACGATACGCAACGCCGGAAAATGGGACGGTCCGCTCGGGCTCATCACCGCGATCGCCTGCGTCGCCGAGTTCAACCGCCGCGGCCAGCGGTTTCCATTCGCAATCGAGGTGGTTGGATTCGCCGATGAGGAAGGCGTGCGCTTTCCGGTGGCTCTCACCGGCAGCCGCGCATTCGCAGGGACGCTGCCCGAAAGCGCACTGTCCGCCCGCGACGTCGACGGCATCAGCATGCGCGAGGCGATGACGGCTTTCGGTCTCGACCCCGACCATATTGGTGCGGCGGCGCGCATTCGCAGCGAGTTTCACGGCTATGTCGAACTGCATATCGAGCAAGGGCCTGTCCTTGAGCTCGAAAACGAAGCGGTTGGCGTCGTCACCGCGATCAGCGGCGCAACACGGCTGAGCGTGCAGATCGAGGGTCTCGCCGGGCACGCCGGCACCGTGCCGATGCGGCTGCGCCGCGACGCGCTGGCGGGAGCAGCCGAATGCGTTCTCGCCATCGAGCAGTTTTGCCGCATGGACGACACGCTGGTGGGAACCGTAGGTTATCTCAATGTACAGCCCGGTGCGACGAACGTGATTCCAGGCATGGCGTCGTTCACCGTCGACATCCGCGCCGTTTCCGACGAGCATCGCCGCCGCGCGGTCGCCGACATCGTCAAGCGGATCGAAAGCATCGCCGAACGTCGTCGCCTCAAGGCGCTTGTCGCGGTGACACACGAAACACCCACCGTTGGATGCGCGCCATGGCTGAAGCATCAGATCGCCAGGGCCGTGCAAGGCCGCAGCGCGCGCGTGATCGAGTTGCCGAGCGGGGCCGGTCATGACGGCATGGCCGTGCACAGCATCGCCGACATCGCCATGGTTTTTGTGCGCTGCCGCGGAGGCGTCAGCCACAACCCTGCGGAACATGTCGAACCCGGCGACGTCGCGGCGGGCGCACAAGTCCTGCTACGCTTCGTCGAGAGTTTTCAACCGAATGGACAAGGTCAGGCTTGAAAATAGGCATTTCCGGACGACTTTTGCCTAGCGCACGTGCAGACTGCGGCACGGAGTTGTCCGGCGAAGTCCAAACGCAAGCAGAAAAAGTGGCATAGCGCTTGCTACTTTCATCCTTAGGACAAGACACAATCTTAGGACAAGACAATGAAACGGGGAGTTCTCATGATGCTTCGCAAAGCCGCATTCTTCGCTGCCGTCGCCACCGTGGTGCTGTCGGCCGCACCTGCAAATGCGCAGACGGAACTCAAATTTGCGCTCGACTGGAAATTCGAGGGCCCATCCGCCCCCTATTTCGTCGCCATCGACAAGGGCTACTACAAGGCCGAAGGGCTCAACGTCACCGTCGACTCCGGTCCCGGATCGGTGGCCGGCATCGCGCGCGTTGCGGCGGGCACCTACCCGATCGGCTTCTTCGACGTCAACTCGCTGGCGCGCTTCCGCGACCAGAATCCCGACAAGGACGTCAAGGCCGTTTTGATGGTCTATGACAAGCCGCCCTTCGCCATTGTCAGCCTGACCAAGAGCGGCATCAACAAGCCGAAGGATCTGGAAGGCAAAACGCTCGGCGCACCCGCGCCGGATGGCGCCTACGCGCAATGGGCCGCCTTCACCAAGGAGAACGGCGTCGATGCTTCCAAAGTAAAGGTCGAGAACGTCGGCTTCCCGGTGCGCGAGCCGATGCTCGCCGACGGCAAGGTCGATGCCATCACCGGCTTCTCCTTCTCGTCCTATTTCAATCTGCTCGCCAAGGGCCTCACCGAAAAAGACATCAAGGTGATGCTGATGTCGGACCACGGCATCGTCATGTACGGCAACGCCATCATGGTGAACCCTGAATTCGCCAAGGCGAATCCGAAAGTGGTGGCAGGCTTCGTCAAGGCGACCATCAAGGGCATCATCGACACCATCAAGGACCCCGACAGCGCCATCAAATCCGTCATGAAGCGTGCCGAGACGGCGGATGAGAAAATCGAACTCGCGCGGCTGAAGATGGCGCTGAACGACAATTTCGTCTCGCCCTGGGTCAAGGCCAATGGCGTCGGCGGCATCGACGATGCCCGCATGGCGAAGTCCATCGAGCAGATCGCCGTGACCTACGAGTTCAAGAACGCCAAGCCCAAGGTCTCCGACATCTTCACGTCGGAATATCTGCCGCCGGCCGCCGAACGCAAGTTCTAGGCAAGCCGAAAGCGAGGTCGATCGTGGAGGCGTTTGTCGATATCAGCGGCGTCACGCTGAAATATCGCGGCGCGTCCGGCGATGTTCTGGCGCTTCAGGACACCACACTGAAAGTCCGCCGCGGCGAGTTTGCCGCGGTGGTCGGGCCTTCGGGCTGCGGTAAATCGACCTTGATGCGGCTCGTCACCGGCTTGCACATGCCGACCGCCGGCATCGTCGCCATCGAAGGCCGCGAGATCAAAGGGCCGGTCAAGATCGCCGGCATGGCCTTCCAGAACGCCAATCTGCTGCCCTGGCGCAAGGTCATCGACAATGTGATGCTGCCGCTCGAGATCGTGCAGCCCTACCGCTCCCAGTACCGGTCGCGCAAAGCCGAATTCCGCGAGCGCGCCGAGCAACTGCTCGCCACCGTCGGCCTGAGCGGCTTCGGCGATCGCTATCCGTGGGAATTGTCGGGCGGCATGCAGCAACGCGTGTCGCTGTGCCGGTCGCTGATTCACGAACCGGCACTCCTGATGCTGGACGAGCCTTTCGCCGCGCTCGATGCCTTCACGCGAGAAGAGCTCTGGTGCGTGCTGCGCGATCTCTGGCAGAAGCTCGGCTTCACCGTGATCCTGGTGACGCATGATCTGCGCGAGGCCGCGTTTCTCGCCGACAATATTTATGTGATGAGCGCCCGGCCCGGTCACATCGTGCAGGTCAAGGAAGTCGACTTCCCCCGGCCGCGCGATCTGGCGGTCACCTACGAGAAGGGCTTCAGCGACATCGTTCTCGAATTGCGCGCCCGGATTGCACAGGTGCGCCAGAAATGAATTCCACCACCGCCGAAAAATTGTCGCCCTGGCTGTTCACGATTGCAATCTTCGTGATCTGGGAAGGCGCCTGCCACGTCTTCAAAATCAACACATCGGTGCTGCAACCGCCATCGGCCGCCTTTGCGGCGATGGCTCAGTACTGGAAAGTGTTCCTCTACCACTCCTATGTCACGCTCTGGGTGACCATGGTCGGCTTCGCCCTCGCCGTTGTCTTCGGCATCGTGCTCGGGCTGGTGGTCGGATGGTCGCGCACGATCTATCGCGGGCTTTATCCCGTGATGGTCGGCTTCAATACAATCCCGAAGGTCGCCATCGTCCCGCTGCTGATTTTATGGTTCGGCATTGGCGCCGTGCCGGCGATCATCACCGCCTTCCTGATTTCGTTCTTCCCCATCGTCGTCAATATCGCCACCGGGCTTGCGACCATGGAGCCGGAACTGGAAGACGTGCTCCGCGCGCTCGGCGCACGCAAACTCGACATCATGCTGAAGGTCGGCATCCCCCGTGCGCTGCCTTACCTGTTCGGCTCGCTAAAAGTCGCGATCACGCTGGCTTTCGTCGGCACCGTCGTGTCCGAGACGCTCGGCGCCAATGCGGGGCTCGGCTATCTGATTGCGCTCGAAGGCGCGAGCTTCCGCATGGCCAATGTCTATGCGGCGCTGCTGCTGCTCGCCTTCGAGGGCGTGCTGATGTACGCGCTGTTCGCCTGGATCGAGCAGTATTTCACGCGCTGGGCTTTCCGGTCGCAGATGTCGGCGTGAGCACCGTCCGGCCTTACACCTTCGGCTTCAGCAGCATCGGCCCGAAAGATAAGAGAAACAGTCCAAAGGCGAGAACCCATGCGGCTGCCGCCACATACAGGAGCGGCAGGTCGAAGGCCGGCAAAAGCGCAGCCGCAATTCTTGCAAGGCCTGCCGCAAGGACCAATGCGTAGATCGCTTGCGTCATCGGCCCGGCAACCAGAGGTCGACCCGTATGCCCGAGGGTGGCGCGCGTCATGATAGCCAATGTCATGGTGGCCGCAGCACCGGACATCCACGCATGCAACCCGGCACTTGGAAGCAGAAGGTCGAACGCCGCCAGGCCGTTCAGCACGAAGCCGAGCGGCACGAACGCGTAGCCAACATGCAGCACCAGTACGAGCCGATCGGCCACCGTGCGGTCGCCGGCCCAGCGCGCGAGGCGGACGGCCTGAAGCAGTCCGGCTCCGATCAGCGCTGCGCCCACAACAGCGCCCGCCGGAAGGACGATCCACAGCAGCAACGCAAGCACGCTCACGGCTATGGACGCCACATCGTATCGCCCGAAAGGCTGAGGCAACCGCCCTGCTTCGCGCCGCGCCAGCCAATTGCGCGTGAAGCTCGGCACGACGCGACCGCCGATCACCATGATCAGCGTCAGAACGGCGGCGACACCGATCTTGACCGAAATGTCAGCGGCCGAGGACAACGCCTCCAGATGAAAGGCGACGTTACCGCATCCAAGCACGATGAGCGGCGTCAGCACGATCATATTGCGCCAGTTGCGGCCGGCGATAATTTCACGCGCGACCGCCGCGGCAAGAACCAGCAGAAAACTTGAGTCGATAACGGCCGCGAATCGCAGGCCCGGCCGCGGCCGATACGGCAACCGCGATCCGTCCCAGAACCCACACCAGCAACAGCGCCAGCAAGGGCGGGCCGCGCAGCGGCAGTCGTCCGGTCCAGTTCGGGATGGCTGTCAGCAGAAACCCCGCGACAATCGCCGGGATGTAGCCGTACAGCATTTCATGGATGTGCCAGTCGCGCGGCGTGAAAGCCGTGGGCAGCGTCATTGTACCGAAATAGACCGGCAGCCACACCAGCACGGATATTGCCGCGTAGGCCGCGCCGAACAGAAAGAACGGCCTGAAGCCATAGCTGAAAAGTGCGACCTGTGTCTCTGCGCGCATTACGGTGGTGGCCATCGCTCTCAACCTGTTTCGATCTCACAATCGTCGGCGATTTTGCGAACAGATTGGCAAATACCGACACGATCAGGGAATGCTTAGCCGGGCAGCCAAAGCGAGCGGTTTGATCCGGCGCAAAGCCCCTGGAATGTCGGAGCATCCGCGCTGATGAGATCGCCTCAGCCTATCGTGGCGAGGGAACCGGAGCCTTGAGCGCCGCCACCATGGCGCGCAGCGTGGATACTTCCACTTTGCCCGGCAGCCCATGGACCAGCGAGCAGATGAAATCCAGTTTCACGAGCGTCGTCGCCGTCAGCACGAACGGATAGAGATCGTTCAGGCCCATGCTGCGATTGATCGAATTGACGGCGAATGTCAGCGGCAGCCAGCTTCCGATCAGTTCGTCGAGCTTGGCCGCGTAAGGATCGAAGTTGATCGATGCCGCAAGGCCGGAATTCTTCCCCACAATCGGTCGGATGCGGATCCCGAAATCGCGTGCGGTCTCGAGCGTGTCGACGATGTGCAGATAGTGCGCCCAGGTCTCGGCAAAATCCTCCCATGGATGCGTGCTCGCATAGGCGGTAACGAAATTCTGCGTCCAGTCTGCCGGTGGGCCCTCGCGGTAGTGACGCTGCAGCGCCTCGTAGTAGTCGACGCGCTCGTCACCGAAGATGGTGCGGAACCCCTCGATATCGCCGTTACGCACCAGGCGGTCCCAATAATAGTGCGCCATCTCGTGCCGAAAGTGACCGAGCAGCGTCCGATAGGGTTCGTCCATCGTGCCGCGCTGCGCCTCGCGGGCGGAGTCGTCGGCTTCCGCGAGGTTGATGGTGACAACGCCTTCGGAATGCCCCGTCATCACCGGCTGATCGGTCGGTGCAAGAAAGTCAAAGGCGAGCCCCGCGGAATCTTCCATCTTGGTCGCAAGCGGCAAGCGAAGGCGCAACAGCGAATAGAACAGCCGATGCTTGGCGACCTCGACACGTCGCCATAGCATCAGGTTGCGTGCGTCGGAGAGGTCCGGGATCATCCGGTTGTGCCGGCAGGCGATGCAGAAGTCTTCTTTGCTGTCAGCCGGGATCAGCCAGTTGCAGCTCTCATGCCCCGCATTGGCGCAATAGATATAACGCGTCTTTGGCTCGGCCAGCGCAATCCAGCGCTCACCGTCCGGCTCCAGCGCGCTCATGGTCGTGTGCGATGACAGATAGCCTAGTCTGCGGCCACAGCTTTCGCATGACGTGTTCTCGAAATAGAGCGGCTGGCCGCAAGCCTGGCATTCGAAAAGCCGCATGAAGTCCTCGAATTGTCCGGATTGCTGACAACGACGCAGCGCCGCGTTCGTTCCACGCCGTTCTTTTAGGCGGTTTTGACCGGCGTGGGAATGACGTCCACCTCGACGCGCAGCTTGTTCTCGCCGGAGCCGATAAAAACGCCGTAAACCGGCGAAACATCCGAGAAATCGCGGCCGACGGCGAGCCGGATGTGATCGGTGTTGGTCTGGACTCCGTTGGTCGGGTCGAACCCGGTCCAGCCGTCATGGGCGCCGGTCCACACCGAAACCCAGGCATGCGTCGCATCCGCGCCCTGCAATCGCGGCTTGCCTGCGGGAGGCACGGTGCGCAGATAGCCCGACACATAAGACGCCGGCACGCCGAGGCCGCGCAGACCCGCGATCATGATGTGCGCGAAGTCCTGGCAGACGCCGCGGCGCTGCGCAAAGGCCTCGGCCAGCGGCGTCGAGATGTCGGTCGCCTGCGGCTTATAGACAAAATCGGTTTTGATACGCGTCATCAGATCGCGGCAGCTTTCGATCACGCCCCGCCCCGGCGGAAAACTCGCGCGCGCGTAGTCGGTGACCTCCGCATTGAGAGCAATGCGCGGACTCGAAAACAGGAAATGTGTCGGCGAGGCGCCCGAGAGATCGCGCGAAGCGAGCGCGTCGGCGGCGACATTTTTCCAAGGCGCATCGGAGGCCGGCAAGCGCGGCTGATCGACCACCTCGACGCGTGCGGTTGCAGTGATCACCAGTTCGGTATGCGGGGAATTGACTTCGACGGTCTCCACGGCATTGCCGTAGAAATCCCGATCGCGCGATACGGTGGCGGGCGCGGGCGAAATCGTGATCTTGCTTTCGAGCCGGCGCTGGATCGCGGTGTCGAGCGGCGTCAGACGCAGCGCCAGCGTCGCGAACGCGACCGGTTGTTCGTATGAATAAGCGGTGAGATGCCGAATCTTGTAGATCACGTGATCCTGCTCGCGCCGCTGACGACCGTGGCCTCGGGCCGCCGCAGGAAGTAACGCGACGCCACCGCATTGGCGAAACCGGAAATCTTCTGCTCCAGTCCGAGGATGACCGGCACGTTGAGATCCTTGGCCGTCAGCGTCTCCACTTCCGTCGCAAGCCGCGCGATCAGACGCTGAGGCTCTTCGAGCAGGCCGTCGTGCCGCAGCGACGGCAGGGTCTGCAGATGTTCGTGCATCACCTGAATCTGGAATCCGGCCGAGCGCGGATTGTACGGGTCGAGCAGCACCATGTCGCGCACCGTGGCGAGGCCAACGCCCGTCATGTAGCGCGAACGGTAGGTAATCTGGGAATCGATCAGATCGAGCAGCACATCGAGATCGTCGGAGTTCGCGCCTTCGGGAGCGAAGCTTCGCGCGAGGCGGCAGGTATTGATGGCGCGCTCGGCGCGGCGGCCGATATCGAGGAACCGCCAGCCGGCATTCCGGTTCATGTTTTCCTGAGCGAGACCGGCAAGCGCCGCAAGCGTCTGCAACGCCCGTTCCACGGCTTCGAGCACATCGGCTTCGCTGCCGAGTTCATCGGAGCTCGGACAATTGCTCGTCGAGGCGCCGCAGCAACTTCGAGGCTTCGACCGAAATACGCTCGCGGATGACCGAGCCCGCGTGCCGCGCCAGCCGCACGCCCGCGAGTCCGGAGCCATAGGCGGTCTCGTCGCGCAGCGCGTTGCGCGCAATGACAAGCGTCGATTCGTCCTTCGTCCTCGGGCTGCACCGCGCCCCAGGCGACCAGCTGATGCGCGAGCTTGGCGATGGTCTTGGAGACGTCGCCGGCCGACAGATCCGTGTCGAGGCTGCGCGTGCACAGGCAGCGCACCACGCGCAAGGTCGCCTCGGCGCGTTCCAGATAGCGGCCATACCAGAACAGATTGTCGGCGGCGCGGCTCGGAATATTGCCGAGAATGCGCTGGATGCGGACGTCGTCGGCAGCCGGCAGCAGCGTCACCTGCGCCGACCGGCTTCGATGACAGCACCCAGACGTCGGCCGATTGCACGCCCTCGCCCATGGTGATGGCACGCGCGTCGGACTGCGCCGAGATGCGGCAGAATCCGCCCGGCATGACATGCCAGCCATCGGCGGTCGCCGTCGCGTAGACACGCAGCACGAACGGCCGCGGCACAAGCTTGCCATCCATCCAGGCCGGTGTGGTGGAGAGTTGCACGACCTCCTGCCCGACATGTTCGAGGCCGCGCTGCTCGATGGCCGCGCGCAGCTGTGCTTTTTGCTCTGCCGACAAAGCCGACGGCAGAACCTGCTGCTGGCCGGTGAAGCCCGGCAATTGTCCGGTGAACGCGCTCGACACGGCGGTGGAGTCGAAATGGTCGAGCACGTTGCGTCGCGCGCCCGCCTCGCCGCACCACCAGGTCGCGATGTTCGGCATCGCCAGATCTTCTCCGAGAACATGGCGGGCAATCGGCGCCATGAAACTCATCAGCGCGCGCGCCTCGGCAAAGCCGGAGCCCGGCGCATTGGAAACCACCGTGCGGCCCTGACGCATCGCCGAGATCAGGCCGGGCACGCCGAGCCGCGACTCGCCGTTCAGCTCGCAGCGGATCGACAAAGTCCGAATCGACGCGGCGCCAGATGACATCGGCGCGCTTCAGTCCCGCAATGGTGCGAACATGCGTCGAGCCCGTCATGCACCACGAGATCGTCGCCCTCGACGAGCAGGAAGCCGAGATAGCGCGCCAGATAGGCCTGCTCGAAATAGGTCTCGCTGTAGGGACCGGGCGTCAGCAGGCAGATGCGCGGCTGCGAGCGCTCGGCCGCGTCGCTCAAGGTCGAGCGGAACGACCTGAAGAACGGCGCCAGACGCTCGACATTCATGCGGCGATAGCCCGCGGGCATCGCGCGCGCCATCACCAGACGATTTTCGAGCGCGTAGCCTGCGCCCGACGGCGCCTGCGTGCGATCGCCGAGCACCCACCAGCGGCCATCCGGTCCGCGGCCGATATCGGCGGCGTAAATATGCATCCAGCGTCCGCCGGGCGGCTTCATGCCGACCATCGGACGCAGAAAATCGGGACTGCCCGCAACCACCGCCGCCGGCAACACGCCGTCGGTGACAAGTTTGCCGGCGCCATAAACGTCGGCGAGCATCGCCTCGATGACGCTGGCGCGCTGCGTCACGCCGGCCACGATCCCCTTCCACTCGCTTTCGTCGATCAGCAGCGGCAGGCGGCTCATCGGCCACGCGCGCTCGCGCGCCTCGCCATGAACGCGATAGGACACGCCGATATCGCGCATGTGGCGCTCAGCCGCGGCCAGCGAATGAGCGCTGTCTTCCGAGCCGAGATGTTTGAGGAAGGTGCGCCACGCCGGGCGCAGCTCGCCGTCCTTGCCGATCAGTTCGTCAGGCACACCGGGCAGCGGCGCGTAGTCGGCATACCACGCGCTGGACGGTTCTGCTGTGGGAGCGCGTGCCTTCATCACCTATCCAAGATTCCAAATCACTGTCGAAGACGCCGCGAACGGCGCTCAGTTCGATCTCTGCCCCGCGCTTCGGCGCAGGTCGAGGGTCAACGGGAATTCGTTCGCAGCCTCCTCCGCTGGGGGCTCGACGATTCCGCCAGTATGGCCGTGATCCTGGAACCGCGCCAGTCGCCGGGCTTCGGCCTCATACGAATTTACCGGAAAAGTCTCGTAACTCCGGCCACCTGGATGGGCCACATGGTAGACGCAACCGCCGAGCGAGCGCTTGCTCCAGGTATCGACCAGATCGAAGGTCAGAGGCGCATGCACCGGAATCGTCGGATGCAGGCCTGAAGCCGGCTGCCAGGCCTTGAAACGGACACCGGCGACGGCTTCGCCCGATTGTCCCGTCGACGTCAGCGGCACGCGCCGTCCGTTGCAGGTCACGAGGTAGCGTCCGGGCACCGTATTCTTCACACGGACCTGCAATTTCTCGACCGATGCATCGACATAACGAACGGTGCCGCCGGTCGTGTTTTCCTCGGCCAGCACATGCCAGGGCTCCAGCGCCTGACGCAGTTCAAGCGTCATGCCGGAATAATCGACCGCGCCATAGAACGGGAAGCGGAATTCCCACTGCGCCCTGAACCATTCGGGATCGAACGCGTAGCCGGCGCGGCCGAGATCGCCCAGCACGTCGAGAAAATCCTGCCAGACAAAATGCGGCAGCATGAAGCGGTCGTGCAGCGTCGTACCCCAGCGCATCGCGGAGCCCATTTGCGGCTCGCGCCAGAACCACGAGATCAAGGCGCGGATCAGCAATTGCTGCGCCAGACTCATGCGCGAGTCGGGCGGCATCTCGAATGCCCTGAATTCGACGAGACCGAGCCGCCCTGTCGCGGAGTCCGGCGAGTAGAGCTTGTCGATGCAGATTTCGGCGCGATGCGTATTGCCGGTGACATCGGCGAGGACGTTGCGGAACAGCCGGTCCACCAGCCATGGCGGCGTATCGGCCTGACCGTTCGGCATCTGTCCGAGCGCGATTTCAAGCTCGTAGAGTCCGTCGTGCCGCGCTTCGTCGATGCGCGGCGCCTGGCTCGTCGGCCCGATGAACAGTCCGGAGAAGAGATAAGACAGCGCGGGATGCCGCTGCCAATAGAGCACGAGGCTGCGCAGCAGATCGGGACGGCGCAGGAAAGGAGAATCGGTCGGCACGGCGCCGCCGATGACCACATGATTGCCGCCGCCGGTGCCGACATGCCGTCCGTCGATCATGAATTTTTCGGCGCCGAGCCGCGATTGCCGCGCCTCCTCATACAGCGACGTGGTGATGTCGACAGCTTCGCGCCAGCTCGCCGCCGGATGCACGTTGACTTCGATGACGCCGGGATCCGGCGTCACCTTGATGACGCTGATGCGCGGATCGTTCGGCGGCGGATAGCCTTCGATATGCACTGCGCAGCCGGTGAAGCGCGCGGTTTCTTCGATGGCCGCCAGCAGCTCGAGATAGTCTTCCAGCGTTTCGGTCGGCGGCATGAACACGCAGAGAATGCCGTCGCGCGGTTCGATCGTCAGCGCCGTGCGCACAGCGCCGGTCGTGTCGAACTGATCGGCATCGGGCCGGCGCTTCGGGTTTTTCTTCGCTGCCTCGCCGGCGGGCTCATTATAAGGCTGTGCCATCGTCTCGTGAGACGGCAGCGCCGGGCGCGGCTCGGTCGGGTCCTGCGCATGAATGTAGGGAAACTCGGATCGCGAGATCCAGGGCAGCGAGTCGAGCGGCAGGCGAAGGCCGACCGGACTGTCGCCCGGCACAAGAAACAGCCGGTCGCGTCGCAACGGCCACTTTTCGCTTCGCCATCGCCCGCCCGAGGCGTTTGCATTCCAGCGCTGGATCGGCAGAACGAAACCTGCAGGCGTCGACAGTCCACGCTCGAACACGCGCATCATGCGTGTACGCGTCTCAGGATCGTCGATCTTCGGATTGCCCGGATCGACATTGGCCGGAAGTTCGGCCTCCTTCAGCAGCCAATAGGCCGTATCCTCGTAAGCCGGCAGCAGATAGCTGGTCCGAATGCCGAGGCGTTCGGCCAGATCGGCGGCAAAACGTCCGGCCTCGCCGGTCGATGCATCGCGCGGCCCGGCCTCTTTCGCAATCAGCGTCGCATCGCGCCAGATCGGCTGGCCGTCCTTGCGCCAATACAGCGCGAAATTCCAGCGCGGCAGGCTTTCGCCCGGATACCATTTGCCCTGGCCGAAATGCATGAGACCGTTGGGCGCAAAGCGTTCGCGCAACCGGCGCGCCAGATCGTCGGCCATCTTGCGCTTGTTGGGGCCGACGGCGTCGGTGTTCCATTCGGCGCCTTGAAAATCGTCGATCGACACGAAGGTCGGCTCGCCGCCCATCGTCAGGCGCACGTCGTTGGCGACAAGATCCTTGTCGATGGCGTCGCCGAGCGCGTCGAGCTTCGACCAGGCCTCGTCTGAAAACGGCTTGGTGATGCGCGGCGCCTCGAAGATGCGCTCAACCCCCATGTCGAACGAAAACGTCGTGTTGGCTGCGTCGGATGTTCCCGAGATCGGCGCAGCCGAACGATAATGCGGCGACGACGCGAGCGGGATGTGTCCTTCGCCGCACAGCAATCCGGACGTCACATCGAAGCCGATCCAGCCGGCGCCGGGGATGTAGACCTCGGTCCATGCGTGCAGGTCGCAGAAGTCCTTGTCCGTTCCCATCGGCCCGTCGATCGGATCGACGTCGGCCTTGAGTTGAATCAGATATCCGGACACGAAGCGCGCCGCGAGACCGAGATGCCGCGCAATCTGCACCAGCAGCCATGCCGAGTCGCGGCACGAGCCGGAGGCCAGCGACAGCGTCTCCTCCGGAGACTGCACGCCCGACTCCATGCGGATCAGATATTTCGTCCGCTGTTGCAGACGCTCATTGAGTGCGACGAGAAATGGAATCGTGCGCTGTTCGCCTTTTGGCAACGCAGCCACGAAGGCCTCGACCAGCGGACCGACCGGCTCAGGCGTCAGATAGGCTGCGAGATCGGCGCGCAGATCGTCGGTGTAGGAAAACGGAAATGTCTCGGCATAGCCCTCGACGAAGAAGTCGAACGGATTGACCACCGACATGCTGGCGGTGAGATCGACCTCGACACGAAATTCGTCCGTCGGCTCCGGGAAGACCAGCCGCGCCAGCCAGTTGCCGTGAGGATCCTGCTGCCAGTTGATGAAGTGCTTCTGCGGAAAAATCTTGAGCGAATAGCTCGGAATATCGGTCCGGCTATGCGGTGCCGGCCGCAACCGGATGACCTGGGGCCCAAGCCCCACCAAACGGTCATACTTATAAGATGTCTTGTGACGCAGATTGACGAGAATTGGCACGCGGAAACCCTACACAGTGTCTCCATCGTAATAGCGCCAATTCAAAAGGATAGATGCGCAAAAGGACTAATTAAGTAAACAGCTGCAGATGCGGCCGTCGAATGCCCCATTAGCAAGCAGACCGATGCTCAATTTTTCCGCAATCGGCTGCGCCATGCGAAAATCCTCAGTCCCGGCCACAATTAACAATAGTCGGGGCGGCCACGCGGCCGCCCCGTATAGGCGTTTCGATCATTCGTTGGTGATCTTGTACTTGGTGATGATCGGCTTCCATCTGTCCAGTTCGCTGCGCACGAGCTGGTCGACATGCTCCGGCGTCGAGGGCTTCGCCATCGTGTTCATGCCGGTGATCTTGGCCACCACGTCGGGGTCCTTCAGCACCTCGTTCACGCCCTTGCTCATTTCTTTGACGATCTCGGGCGGCGTGCCCTTCGGCGCCTGCATGATCGTCCATGGCGCCGCGGAGAAGTTGATGCCGGATTCCTTCAAGGTCGGCGTGTTCGGCAGCGTGCTGTTGCGCTCGTCGCTGATCACGACGAGAGGCTTGAAGTCACCGGAACGAAACTGGCCGGCATAGGGGGCGACGAAGTTGACGATCGCATCGATGCGGCCGGACAGGAGATCGGAGACCATTTCGTTGCCGCCCTTGTACGGAACCATGTTGAATTCCGTCTTGAGCTCTTCCTGCATCGCCAGCATGATCATGTGGGCGTAGGTGCCGTGGCCCGGATGCGCGATCTGCGCCTTGCCGGGGTTCGCCTTGACGTAATCGATGAATCCCTTGAGCGTCTGGAATTCCGGCTTCTTGCCGACGATCAGGCCCATCGTGTCCTGGGTCGTCTGTGACACACCGACAAAATCCTTGAGCGGATCGTAGGGCAGCGACTTGAACGTCAGCACGTTGTTCGCAGCCGGCCCCGGCGTCGTCATCAGGAAGGTGTAGCCGTCGGGCGCGGCCTTCGAGACATAGTTCTGGCCGATATTGCCGGTCGCGCCCGCGCGATTTTCGACAACAACCGTCGCGTTCCACTTCTTGCTCAATCCGTCGGCAAGGATACGGGCGACCGCGTCGATACTGGCACCCGGCGGCCAGTTGACGACGATGGTAACATTCCTGTCATTCGGCCACTTGGCCATGGCCGGCCCGCTTACAAGCGCGACCGCGGCAAGTGTAGCCAGCAATCCTTTCATCAGACGTTTCATCGGCTCTCTCCCCAGAGAAGTTGTTGTCATTGGCGCTGGCTCACGGGGATATCTCCCGACGGCCGCGTGACGAAAGTGTAGGCTCCGTCCCGCGGCCCAAGCAATGCGCCACAGGCGCGCCATGACGAAAATTGACATGACATCAGAGCCGGCGTTCATCGACGCAAGGCTTTGCCGCACTGCAGCGGCGCGACCGAAACCCGTTCGCAGGCTGTTATTCGTAAAGCGCCTTTTGCAGCGCGTCGGATAGCCCGATGCCGCCATTGCCGCCGCCGGGCACCGGCGGACGGCGCAACCCGGCACGCACCAGCATCTCGCACAGCGGAACGCCGCAACTGACACCATCGACAAGCGGTACAGGCACAACGCCTTGAAGCTTCTCCGCCATGCCTGAAAACGCTGCGCCACAAAGCACAACCACGTCGGCTCCCGCGCCGCTGACGAGTTTGCGTGCGGCCTGCGACAACGCTTCACGCACGGCATCCGGCTTTGCGTAAGCATCCGTCGCCGCGGCCGTGACGACCTCGATCCCGGCGAGGCGTTCGGCAAATCCGTATTTGACCGCGAGTTCGCGGTAGAGCCACGGCGTGCCCAAGGTAGCGATGCCGATCCGCTGGCCGATCATGCCGGCCGCGATCAGGCTTGCCTGCGTGATGCCGAGAACAGGAAAGCCCGCGAGCTCGCGCGCGGCTTCAAGACCGGGGTCATAGGACACCGCGATCAGGGCGGCATCTGCCGTCTCGCGATGCTCGGCAATCAGCTCCAGCAGCGCATGCGCCGCAATCGCGATCTCGCTCCGGCTTTCGATGATCCTGGCACCGAAACGTCCGGTCAACGGCACGATCGTAGTCGATGGCGCTGCGACCGCGCGTGCGGCGGTGGCGCACAGCTCCGTCACGCCGGCATTGGTGTTTGCATTGATCAGCAGCAGCCGCATGGCCCCTCACCAGTCCGGTCCGGTGCCTTGAGGATGCAACAAAGCCATCCCCGGAGGCACGCATAAATTGTTAGCAATCTGACTGTGCTTTGATCACAAAAATTGCACCGGGTGTCGCGCGCCCTTGAAAAATAAGGGTTTCTCGCTGGCACGGGACTTGCTGAACCCCTCTCAGTCAAACAGGGGTGTCCTCATGAAAATGGTATCTCGTGCTCTCGTTGCCTCGTCGCTTCTCGTCCTTACCGCCTCGCCCGGCTGGGCCCAAAGTGTCCGCTGGCTCACCCAAACTCAGCAGCAGAATGCACAGTTTCCTGCCGAGACCGCAGCAATCGACAAGGTCAAGGCTGGCGGAATTGCCGTGGAGCGCAACGAATTTCAGGTGCTCGGACTGAATCTCGCGGATTCGCTTCGGCTTGTCGGATCGGGCACGTTTCAGCTCGTGACCGCGCAGGTCGGCAGCGTCGCCCGCGACGACGCATTTCTCGAAGGCATCGATCTGATCGGCGTTTCGACCAACATGGCCGAACTCAAGAAGGCGGTCGATGCTTATCGCGATGCATTCAACGACCGCCTGGCCAAGCGCTTTCAGGTCAAAGCGGTCGCGATCTGGCCGTTCGGCCCGCAGATCTTTTTCTGTAACCAGGAGATCAAGTCGCTGGCCGACATGAAGGGGCTCAAGGTCCGCTCCTTCACGGCCTCGATGTCGTCGCTGCTGACGCAGCTCGGAGCGACGCCGGTGACGCTCAGCTTTCCCGAGGTCTATCCGGCGCTGCAGCGCGGCGTTGCCTCGTGCGGCGTGACATCGCCGACCTCCGCCAATACCGGCAAATGGCCGGAAGTGACGAAGTTCCTGATGCCGCTGTCGGTCTCGGGCTCGGTTCAGGCCCACATCGTCAACTTGAACTGGCTCAACAGCCTGCCGGCCGACAAGCGTGCCGCGTTCGAAACGGCAATGAAGACGCTCGAAAGCGACCTCTGGGATCTCGCCAACAAGACCAACGACGACGCGTTGGCCTGCAGCGTCGGCGACGCCAAATGTCCGGGCGGCATCTACACCAAGTACGACATGAAGCTCGTTCCGGTGAGCGACGCCGACAAGGCGACAGTGAAAAAGATATCTGAGGAGAAGGTTCTCGGCGAATGGGCGGGGCGCTGCTCGACGACATTCCCGGAATGCAAGCAGGTCTGGAACGACACCATCGGCAAGGCGCTTGGAGTTTCCATCAAGTAGACCTGGATCGAACAACACTCGACGACCCTATCAGCAGGAGCCGCACATGTCCGTGACCACGCTCATTGGCCGTTTGCGGCTCCTGTCCACGATACTTGCGCTTGTTGCCGGCATCACAGTGCCGATCCTGTCAATCCTGATCGTATTCGACATCATCTCGCGGTCTCTGTTCCGCTATTCGCTGCAGGGCACCGACGAACTCGGCGGGTACACGCTCGCGATCGTCGGCTCGCTCGGATTTGCCTATACGCTGTTCCAGAAAGGGCATCCGCGCATCGACATCTTTCTCAGGTTCTTCCCGAAGCGTGCGCGTGCAATGCTCGATATTGCCGCCTATGCGACGCTCGCAGCGTTCGCCGCTTTCATGGCCGTCTACGCGTTTGCCGAATTCTCCGAAACGATTGCCTTCAAGACCGTGACCAACACGCCGCTGCAGACGCCGCTCTGGGTTCCGCAATCGGCATGGATCATCGGCACCGTCTTCTTCGCAGCCGTCGCGACGGCCTGCACCCTGCACGCCGTATGGCTGTTCAAGCGCGACCCCGATCAGATCGGAAAACTCTACGGCCCGATTACGGTAGAGGAAGAAGTCAACGAGTATGTCGCCGAGCCGGCGGCGCAGAACCAAACGCTGAAGGGCACGCGACATGTTGGGAATCGGCGGCGCAATGCTCGGCTTTCTGCTGATGCTCGGGCTGATGTTCATCGGCCTGCACATCGCTACCTCTATTTTCGTCGTTGCGGCATTGGGTGCATGGTGGTTCTTCGGCGACACCATGTTCCATCCGTTCGGAACGATGATGTGGGGTACGCTCAACAACTTCCTGCTGGTCGCGATCCCGCTCTACGTTTTCATGGGCGAGATCCTGGTGCGCGGCGGCGTCACCGAACGGATGTATGTCGCGCTTGCCGACTGGCTGAACCCGCTGCCCGGCGGCCTGCTTCACACCAATATCGCCGCCTCGACGATCTTCGCGGCGATCTCCGGATCGTCGGTCGCGACGGCGGCCACGATCGGCACGGTCGCCTTCCCGGCCTTTCGTGAGCGCAACTACAAGGAAAGCTGGGTGCTCGGCACGGTCGCCAGCGGCGCCACGCTCGGCATCCTCATCCCGCCGAGCATCAACCTGATCATCTACGGCGCGATCACCAACACCTCGATCGGCAAGCTGTTCACCGCCGGCATCGTGCCCGGCCTGATGCTGGCGGCGATGTTCATGATCACGATCATCGTCTGGAGCGTGCTCGACAAGTCGATCGCCGGAAAGCCGGAGCCGCTGGCGCCCTGGTCGGAGCGGCGCAAGCGACTGAAGGATCTCGTGCCGCCGCTCGCCGTCTTCGCCATCGTCATGGGCAGCATCTATGCCGGCTGGGCGACACCGACCGAGGCCGCCGCCGTCGGCGTCGTCGCCGCGCTGCTGCTGGTCGGGTTCCACGGCAATCTGACCGTCAAGCTGCTCAAGGACTCGATGCTGACCACGGTCGGCACGACGGCGATGACGCTGCTGATCCTGATCGCGGCGTTCTACCTGAACTTCGTTCTCGGCGTGCTCGGCGTTCCGGCCCAGGTCTCGGCCTTCGTATCGGGCTTCGACGTGCCGCCCTGGCTGATGATGGTTCTGCTCGTCGTTCTCTACCTGATCCTCGGCTGCTTCCTCGACTCGCTCGCGATGATGATCGCGACGATCCCGATCGTCTGGCCGGTCGTCCAGCACCTTGGCTTCGACGGCGTCTGGTTCGGCATCTTCCTGGTCATCATGTGCGAACTGGCCTGATCACGCCGCCGGTCGGCATGAACCTTTACGTGGTGCAGAGCATCCGCGGACGCGGCTCGATCGCGACCGTCATCGTCGGCATGCTGCCGTTTCTCGGCTGCATTCTGCTGCTGACTGCGTTGATCATGGCGTTTCCGCAAATCGTCAACTGGCTGCCAAACCGCGTCCACGGTTAATCGGCGCAACGTCGATGACCATCCTGATCAAGAACGTGAAAATCTACTCCGGCGGCGGCAGCGCTGAGACCGGCGACATTTTCATCGATGGCGCGAACATCGTGCAAGCCGGTGGCGAAAGCGACCGGCCTGCGGATCGCGTGATCGACGGCCAGGGGAAACTCGCCATTCCCGGTCTGATCAACGCGCATTTCCATTCGCCCGTGAATCACATGAAGGGAATGCTGGACTCCTTTCCGCTCGAAATCTTCATGCTCTACGAGTCGCCGGCACTGGACGAACTGAGGCCGACCCCGCGCGAGGCCTATGTCCGCACCGTGCTCGGCGCCATGGAAATGCTTCGATGCGGCACCACCTCCGTGCAGGACGACGCGTTCTTCGTGCCCGCTCCCACGCCCGACATCGTCGACGCCGTCATGCAGGCCTATGCCGACACCGGCATTCGCGCGCGCGTGGCGCTCGATCAGCCCAATGTCGCGGAGATCGACAAACTGCCCTACCTCGCCGATCTGCTTCCTGCCGACCTCAAGGCACGGGCCTCGATCCGCTCCTTCCTTCGGCGCGGACGAATTGCTGGCCGCCTACCGTCATCTTTTCGACAAATGGCACGGCGCCTGCGGCGGCCGCATCAAGGCCGCGGTCTCATGCTCGGCGCCGCAGCGCGTCACTGTCGATTATTTCAAGGCGCTCGACGACTTAAGCCGCCGCCACGACACGCCGTTTTATGTCCACATGCTGGAGACGAAGACCCAGCGCGTGCTTCAGCGAAGCCCGCTATGGCTGTTCGCTCGTGCGCTATGTGTCCGATCTCGGCCTGTTGAGCGAGCGGATGAACCTGATCCACTGCATCTGGGTCGATGACGCGGACCTCGATCTCATCGCCTCCCACGGCGCCGTCGTCGCCCATAATCCGGTCTGCAATCTTCGGCTCGGCAGCGGCGTCATGCCGTTCCGCGCCATGCGCGAGCGCGGCATTCCGATCTGCTCTGGGGACAGACGAGAGCGCGGCCGACGACAGCGCCAATCTCTGGGGTGTCATCAAGACGGCCGGGCTGATCCACAATCTCTCCGACATGGATTACCAGCGCTGGCCAAAAGCCGGTGAAATCCTCGACTGCGTGTTTACGGGCGGCGCACGCGCCATGCACGCGACCGGCGAGATCGGCGAAATCGCCGCTGGCCACCACGCCGATATCGTTCTGCTCGATCTCGACACCGCCGCCTTCACGCCGCTGAACGATATCAGCCGCCAGATGGTCTATTGCGAAAACGGATCGTCGGTCGCGTTGACGATGGTCGACGGCACCGTTGTTTTCGAGAGCGGAAAGATCACGACGGTCGACGAAAAGGCGCTGCGCACGGAGGCGCGCGAGATTTTCGCGGCGCGCCGGCCTGCGCTGGCCGAAGCCGCGCGACAGGCCGATGCGTGGCTGCCGAGCTACCGCGAAATGGTCCTTCGCGCAGCCCGCCAGGACATCGGCATGAACCGGCGACTTGGAGGTTTTCTGTGAAATCGCACGGCCGCTATGGCTACTCGCCGATCACCAAGAGGCCGTTCTTCCGCTGGCCGAATGGCACCGGCCTCGCGGTCTATTTTTGCCTCGGGGTCGAGGAATATTCTTACGGCGAAGGCATGGTCGAGGACCTGCTGCCGAATGCGCCGCGTCCCGATCTCACCAACACGAGCTGGCGCGACTACGGCAACCGCGTCGGCGCGTTCCGGATCCTCGACGCGTTCGCCGGCCTCGACCTGCAATGCGCGCTGCTTCTCAATACCGCCTGCTATGACAGCGCACCCGATCTGATCGAGCATGCCCGCGGCTGCCATGCCGAATTCGTGGCCCACGGTGTCGCCAATTCCGACACGCTCGCGACGATGAGCGAGGGCGAGCAAGTCGACTATCTCGGTCAGGTCGTAGCCCGCATGACCGATGCCGAAGGCACGCCGCCTGCCGGCTGGTCGAGCCCGTGGCTGGCGCATAGCCCCACCACGATCGACCTCATCAAGGAGGCGGGCTTTCAATACATCCTCGACCTCGGCATGGATGACCAGCCTGTCTGGCTGAACACCCGAACATCGCCCCTGCTCTGCGTTCCCTACGCGCTTGAGCTCAATGACAGTTCCACTGTTATCGGCCGGTGTGCCGGCGCCAACGAATTTGCCACGATGATCGTGGACCAGTTCGACGAGATGCTGGATCAGGCCAAGCAGCAACCGCTGGTGATGTGCGTTGTCGTTCATTCGTTCATTTCCGGTCAGCCATTCCGGTTGCGGGCGCTTCGGCGGGCGCTCCAGCATATGATGTTCCGGCGGGATTCAGTCTGGTTTACAACCCCCGGCCAGATAGCCCGCTATTATGCCGACCAGACCGCGTCGGCCAAATGATTGCCCGGATCCCAGCATGTTGAAGAAAACAGACAAGGTCGAACGTACCGCCGGAAAATCACCGCGGGTCCCGAAGACGACGCGCACCGGCAGCGCCGAACAAGCCAAGGTCTATGAGACGATCTACGATGCCATCGTTCGCGGCGATATCCCGCCCGGCACAAAGCTGACCGAAGAGCGCCTCTCGGCGATCCTGAAAACCTCACGCGGTCACGTCCGTCAAGCCCTGCAGCTGCTCAGCCGCGACAAGGTCGTCACGCTTCATCCCAACCGCGGGGCTTTCGTCGCCGAGCCCAGCGTCAAGGAAGCGAAAGAAGTCTTCGCGGCACGAAAATATCTTGAGCCTTCCCTCGCCGCCGACATCATCAGGTCGTTCGACAAGCGCGGCATTGCGAAGTTGCGCGATCACATCCGCACGGAAAAGATCACCGAGACCCGCCCGGACAAGCGTCGCGAGATCGTCGTCTCTCAGGATTTTCACCTGCTGCTGTGCAAGGCGATAGGCAATGATGTCGTCGTAAAAATTCTTGAGGAACTTCTGGCGCGGTCGGCCTTGATCACGATGATCTACGAGAAGAAGCTGCCGCAGCGCTGCTCCCATGAAAGCCATGCGGATCTCATTGACCTGATCGAACAGGGAAACGCAAAGAAGTTCGCAGCGGTGATGCTGTCCCATCTCGAAGAAATCGAGTCGGAGCTTGAGCTCGTGGAGCGCAACTTTATTCCCGTGAACCTGAAGGACGCGCTGGCTCGCCGCGGCACCGCACGAAAGAAGTAGTCGGTTCCCTCATATCCCCGTCTCATCAGCGCCTCATGGACCGCAGTTCCGTCCCGGGCTCGCCAATTTTGCAGGCTCATCGTTCACAAAATCGGTTACAGAGACCCGCCCCGCATTGTTCTTGCCGGCAAAAATCGGCATCGAAGACGCAGACGCGCGGGAGACGTTAGCAGAACGCCGGAGATTTGCCTCGAAATAAGAGGCGCGATTCTGCGCCGCCGCCTACCGCTCGCGGAAGGCGCGCGACATGCTGTCCTGGATCGGCCTGACGATGTACTGAAAGAAGGTTCGTTCCGACGTCTTGATATAGACCTCCGCCGGCATTCCCGGCGTCGGGCTGAAGTCCGGGATGCCCTGGTCTCTTCGCTGTTGAGTTTGACACGGACGATGTAAATGTCGCTCGCTCCCTGCGACTTCTTCTCGTCCGCCAGCGTATCCGCCGAGAGATACACGACATCGCCCGAAACCATGGGTGTGATGCGCTGGCTGAGCGCCGTGAGCCGTACCATCGCCTTCTGGCCCTGCTTGACGCTGTCGATATCCTGCGGCCGCAACCGCGCTTCGATGATCAGTTCGTCCTTGAGCGGCAGCAGATCCATGATGCTCTTGCCTGCCTCCACGACACCACCCTGAGTGTGGTAACGCAGCTTCACCACGACACCCCGGACAGGCGCGACGATCCGGATGCGGTCGAGCACGCCCTTGGCGCTCAACATGCGCTCTCGGACATCCGCGATTTCGCCACGCACTTCGTGCATCTGTTCAACGGCGGCCTTGATGGCCGTCTTGCGCACGCCGTTGATTTGTTCGCCCGCGCGCGCAATCCGCTCCTTGGAATCGCCGATGTCGCCCATGATGCGGCCGACTTCGCCCTCCAGATTGGCCTTGGACCGCTGCAGCACCATCAATTCGGGTTTGCGCACGAGCCCGGCCTTGACCATTTGTTCCTTGGTCTCGATTTCCTCGTCGAGCAGCACGATCTGCTTCTTCACCGCGTCCAGCTGCACGCGCGATCCCTGAATTCTTTCTTCCAGTGCCTTGATGCTGTCGCCGATGCCTTTGATATCGCTCATGACGTTGTTGTGGCGGGCGACGAACGTCATATTTTGGCTGTCGACGATTTCCCGGACCTCGGGGGAATTGGACAGCGCTTCCATGACTTCATTCGGCCAACTGATGCCCGCTTCCTCCCGCATCTCCGCCTGCAGCCTGGCATCGATCGCCGACAGTCGAATCCGGCGCAGAAACAATCGCTGCAGCTCCGCCTTCGGCGCGGTGCCGTCGAGCTCAAGCAGCACCTGGCCCGGCTCGACCACGTCGCCTTCGCGCACATAGATTTCCCGGATCACGCCGCCTTCAAGGTGCTGGATGATCTTGTTCTGGCCGGTGGCGACGAATACGCCGGAAGCAACCACCGCACCGGCAATGGGCGCAGTGTTGCCCCACACACCGAATCCCATCAGCACGGCAGCCATGATCGCAACGCCGGCCATCGTCGGAAGCTTGGTGGAACGCGGCAGGGACGCATACCAGGCGCCTTCGGCTGCTGCCGTGCGGGCTTCGATCTTGCGGGTAGCCATCGGAACCTCGCTCTCGCTCTGTGATCCTTAAGAATCGAAAGGTGGCAGTTCGCCCCCGCCCGTCATTGGTTTCTGGCCGGTGAGCATCGGAATGATGTCCTCGCGCGCGCCGAACGCCTGCACCGATCCCTGATGCAGAATCATGATCTTGTCGACACTTTGAAGAAGCGACGCTCGCTGCGTAATCGTCACCACGGTCATCTGCTTTTCCTTGGCGCGCAGCAGCGCTTTTGAAAGCGCGCGCTCGCCGTTGGAATCCAGGTTCGAGTTCGGCTCGTCGAGCACGACGAGCCGCGGATTGCCGTAGAACGCGCGCGCGAGCCCGATCCGCTGGCGCTGGCCGCCGGACAATGGCGCGCCATCCATGCCGACAATGGTTTCGTAGCCCTTGCGCAAAGCTCGAAATCATCTCGTGCACGTCGGCGATCTCGGCGGCATCGAACACATCCTCGTCGCGGGCGTCCTCGCGCATCCGTCCAATATTGGCCTTGATCGACGCGGGGAACAGCTGCACGTCCTGCGGCAGATAGCCGACGCTCTCGCCAAACTGGCGCGGATCCCAGTTGCGCAAATCCATCATGTCGAGGCGAACGCTGCCGGCTGTCGGGATGATCGAGCCGACCAGCATGCGCGCCAGCATGGTCTTGCCTGTGCCGGAATCCCCGACGATCGCCAGAGACTTCCCCGGCTTCAATTGAAAGCTGATGCCGTTGAGGATCACCTTCTTGTTCGGCGGCGGCACGTAGAGAATTCGCTCGACGTTGAGATATCCGGCCGGCCGCGGCAGCCGCAGCCGCTCCATATTGAGCGGCGAGTTCAACAGCAGGGTCTTCACCCGCGCGTAAGCCGACCGGGCCTGCACGAAACTGCGCCACCCCTCAATGGTGCCTTCCAGCGGTGCGAGAGCCCGGCTCGCCACAATGGATGCAGCGATCACCATGCCGCTGGTCATCTGACCTTCCAGCGACAGCCAGGCGCCCCAGCCAAGTATGGCGATCTGGGTACAGAGGCGGATGAATTTGGACAGCCCCGTCATCATGATATTGAGGTCCTGGCCGGCGACCTGCGCCTTCAGGGACTCCACCGTTTCACGGCCCCAGACCTGGACGCCTTCAGGGATCATCCCCATGGCGTTGATGACCTGCGCATTGCGGGCCATCGATTCCGCCTGCAGGTTCGCCCGTGCGCCATAGTTGTTGGCCTGGGTAAACGGGATCGCGGTCACCCGCTGATTCAGCAGCGCCACCAGCATCAAGGCGATGCCTGATCCCAGCACGATGAAGCCGAGATGCGGATGGATCAGGAATACGACGGCGAAGTAGACCGGCGACACCGGCGCATCGAACATCGTCAGCAGCACGGGCCCGGTAATGAAATTCCGTAAATGCTGCAGGTCCGCCAGTGTCTGGAATTCCCGGCTGGAGCCGCTCTGGGCGGCCTTGGCGGCAGCGCTCAACACCGGCCCGCCGAGGCGCGCTTCCGTCTCTACCGCCACCCGCATCAGGATGACCCGCCGCATCATATCCATCAGCACATGAGCCGCGATCGCAATCACCACGATCACCGTCAGCATCACCAGGGTGTCGGTGCTGCGGCTGGTCAGAACGCGATCGGACATGTTGAAAAGGTAGATCGGGATCGCCAGCACCAGCAGATTCACGGCAACCGAGAAGATCGCCACGGTTACTAAATTGCGGCGTGCATTCGCGAGACCCTTGCCCAGCACATCGCGGAATTCGCCGTCGCTGGATCGCTTGTGCAAGGGCGGACCGCCGCCGCCACCTCCACCGCTTTTTGCGCCACCGCCATTGCCACCACCGCCATCGGAAGGAACGACACCGGGCCCGGGCTGCTCGATGGTCACCGTGGAACGCGGTTTCTCGGCAATCTTCGCCTCCCCGCGCAAGTCCGGTTGGGCCGTCTGCTGCTCCGCGATCTGGTCGGTGCGTGTGTTAACAGGGGTCTCTCGCGGAGACGCTGAGGGGTCACCGTTCCGGGATGGCACGTCATGCGTCGTTCGCAGGGGAATGATCTGTGCGCTTTGAGGGCCTGGTCCTGCCACCCGTGTCACGCCCGGAGTCACTCCGGCCGATTGACGATCGCCTCCATCCACCGACATGAGCCGCTCCCACTTTTTCGCAAAGTTCGGCCGGGACATTCTCCGACCTAATGCAGCATGCTTCCGATCGGATCGGCCTGCGCCGCCGGAGGAACAGTTGTAGGAGCCTGGTTCGCGGTATCCTGGCAATCGTCGACGAAGGCAATCAGCTCCGGCACCAGAGCCTGAGCGTCCGCATTGACAGCCTGATCCTGATCAGTCGGGAGAAGGTTCACCTGCACCAGGATCGAGTCCGTGTAGATATCTCCGTCGACGTAAGTCCTGTCCGGATTGACGTCGATGATCGCAGCGTCGTTTGAGAGGGTATTCCCGCCGGTGCTGACCGACTGCGTGATGGTTCCGTCCGGATGGTATGACAGCGCGGCGTCGGAAGGCTGGTCCTGCAGCTGATAGATGACATTGATGTCAGCGGTCACGTTAGTCTGCCAGACCGCATTGACATCGTAGTAGTCGCCCGTGATGTAGAGCACCTGCAGGGGACCGCCGTGACCGGCAATAGCGGCAGCGAGAGCGGGATCGAGCGAGGTCTGCCCGCTACCCAGCAGATCCTCGATCAACCTGATGTCGTCGGTCAGCGGATTGAAATCCTGGCCGCCATAGTTCTCGATGGTCGCCTCGTTGAGCAGTCTGTTCGCACCGGAACTCACCGATTGCGACGGATCGGTACCGTCGGCATCCACTCTGATCTGGTCGTTGTTCAGCAGAATGTTGTTCTGAAAAATCACGTTCATACCGTGAAAGGCGCCGAGAACGATAATCAGATCATAATGGATACTGCCGTCGAACACCTGAGTCAGGTTGCCGAGTTCGTTGTCTCCGCCGATGAGGTCGTAATGCGTATCGGCGCTGGTCTGTGCGATAACGTCGTTGTCGAACAGATAATTGGTCTGCACGACCACATGGACGTTGTAGTAGTCACCATCGACCACATTGACGATCCAGTGCGGCCCGGCGAGATAGCTCGGGATCGTGGACCAGACGCTCGGATTCTGCACGAAGGCGGCGATGTTGTCGGTGACGTTGTCGCCACTCTCGACCGATGGCGTGCCCTGCCCGCCTGACGCATTGATGTGGTCATGATCGACCGTGGTGTTGGTCTGGAATATTGCGTCGGTCTTGTAGTAATCGCCCATCACCACCATGGTCCGCGCGGAATGCGTCAAATCGACAATCAGCGCTGCATTGGTGCTGCTGTTGCTGCCGAGTGTCGCCCACTGGCCGAGATCGTTGCCTGTGTCGGGCAATGGCTCGGACGTCGTCGTCGATGTCTGGTCGGGCGGTAGCGGAGGAGGATCCTGCAACACACCATTCAGGTAGTAACCGGGCACGACCGAGTGCGCATCCGGCGCACCGTCACGCTCCGCCCACGCGGCATCGCGCGTGGTCAGGAATTCTGTCGCTCCTGTGCCGTTTTGCGGAATCCACCAGTCGGTCGGAATATGCGCGTTGGCGTTGTCAACCAATCGATCGACAGCGGACATGGTGTCGGAGCTCCAGGCGCAAGGTCAGCGCCCCTGCTGGAAACTCAAGGTTTTCAGGCAGCAGAGAGTCGTTATCAAAGAGAATATTGTATTGCTTGATGTCGATCTGGCTCTGTTCGCTATCGGAATTGTATTCAACACTGATGCGGAAGTTGACGTCACCATCGCCACTCGAGCCGCCACCTATGGCTGGAATCGGCAGCACAATGCTGGGGCTGAGACGGGGTGGAAAGAAATCGATCTCTGGAAGCGACATTTCGTGAGGAAGATCGGTAGCAATTCCATGGAGCCACTTTAGCTCATCGAAAGCGGCCAGCCTCGGCATCGGCACGCCCCTGGTCTCAATGTCGTCCGGCGTGACGTTAATGTCATAGTCGGGGCGCGGCGTCGTGTAGTCGTCGGACGAATTGCGCAGGGCGGGATCGATGTATTCGATGCGATCGCGCGCGATATCGTCGAAAATTTTCAGATATCCCGCGAAGTGCCAGATGACTTCAGTCACAACACCTGATGCCATGGGAACTCTCCCTCAGCGCAAGGGCCGTCAGCTCGGCCGCGGACGCAGCCTCACATCGGCAACATTCAACAAGAACGGGAAACGAAAGCCCGCGCGGCAGAAGCCGCGCGGGCCCGACGTTTGTAGTTAGTTGAGAACGCTGTGATCGTCGTGAAGATCGGTTCCGGCCACCTGCATGGTGATGCTGTTGAACTGGATGTTCGCACCCTGGGTGATCGTCTGGTTGAACGCTTCCTGCGTCAGCGCCGAATTCGCATGCGAGGCGATGCCTGCGCCCGCACCTGCAGTGTTGCCCATCGTCGCATTGCCGTCGATGCTGGAATTGCCGCCGAAAATCTTGGCTTCCATGTTGAAGCCGGCCGACGGGTCGCAGCAGAATCCACCGCCGCCGCCATTGAAGGTCACCGAGGGGCTGCCCAGCGTATCATTATCGACGAGATTGTTGACCTGATCGATGTTGAACTGGTTGCCGTTGCCCATGGTCTGGTTCACGACATCCGGCATGATCAACGAGTCACTGATGCTGCTCAGACAGCTCAGATCGATCACTGGCGCACTCGGCTGCAACGACGACAGATCTACACCGACATGCACGTTGACGTCCGTGTTGACGCTTGTCGTCACGTTATTCACGACGTTGTTGTCGACGCAGTTGTCAACCTTGTTGTTGAGTTCGTTGTCGTTGACGTTGAGGTTGGCGTTGCCGTTCAGGTTTCCGTTAGCGTTCAGGTTGCCGTTGCCGTTCAGGTTTCCGTTCCCGTTCAGGTTGCCGTTACCGTTCAGGTTGCCGTTGCCGTTATAGTTCTCGCTCTCGCTGTAAAGCGACTGCACGGCGGCCTGTGTCTCGTACTGACTCTGGCCCTGACCTTGGCCCTGTCCTTGGCCCTGTCCCTGCAGCTGACCCTGAAGATTGGCCTGACCCTGGATCTGGCCCTGAAGCTGCGCTTGATCTTGTGGGCCGTGCTTTTTCTGATACTTATTCATGACGAGCTCCTGAGGTTGGAGCATCGCGGGCGAAACAAGCAAGACCGCTGATCTTCTATGTCTGCGATCTCACGAACGCGGCGGTGCTCTTGAACGTCGGATTTTCCGACTGCCTGCATTCGCGTTATTGCGACTGCCTGCACGCTCACGATGGCGCAAGCAGAGTGCGGGAAATATACGCACATCCGATCAGCGGCGGTATCTTGCGATATCAACCGATAGATACGTCGATTGGCGCATCGGATAGGTCAGGGATTTTGTTTGAAGAAGAAGCATCGGGATGGCAGATGGCCGCGACGGTCCGAAAATCTGCCTTGTGCTCTTAGGCCGAGCGACTTTGCGGCTGTGTGGTGCCGCCGACATGCGCTTCGAGGCGCGGCAGAAGATCCCAGATATCGCGGTTGATCTTCGTCATTTCATTCGTCGTCCGAACCATGTCCTGCAGGCGCGCTTCGTCCAGCGGCTTCATCTCACCGAATCTGAGGCTCGACTTTGTCTCCACCAGCCGCATCGACTGGGTGTGAGTGATCGCCCCGGAGGCGTCGTAAATGAACATGCAATGATTGAGTTCGTTACGAACCTTGGTCAGCTCTCCGAAACGCTCGACAACGTCAGTGAGATCTTTTTCGAGAGCCTTGTTCGAGACCCTGATCTTGGCCATTCGCTGGATCAGATCGAGTTCTTGCGCGAGTTGTGTTCAAAGTCGCGAACACGACTGCGGCGGAGGCCTCATCGGTTCGCAGCAAGATCATCAGAACATAAATGAAGAGGCTTTCGTTGTTCGACCAGCTGCAAATCAGATTTCCGATAAGGGCGAGGACGAATGTGCGGCGGTCCGCCGAAGCCGGAGCGGCGGCGGCGAGCATGTCGAAGTCCGGCTTTGGCGGCAGTTTGCTGGCAAACATCGACCCTTGTCCGCTGGATAGGCCCTTGAGGCCAGTCATATCCAGTTACCGGACGGAGGGCGTATATATCAAAAGATATACCAGCAGAGGTTGGTTCGGATGACGGTACACCTACACGATGTAGACAGTGCGGCGCGGAATTTTTGGCTGCCGCAATGAGTGCGCTTTGCGTAGCAACAGCAGCCCAATAAATGACCAAACTTGCTCGAAAATTGTAATTTATTATACTAACGTATCATTAGTTTCAAAATATCGAAGGCTGCAATTGCGCAGCGTTGGTCGCCTCCGAACGATCTCATTTTGGATGGGTCAGGAGCGTGCAATGTCAGTGCTGTTACAGAAGACTGTCATCGTCATCGACGCAATGGCCTTTCGGCGAGCCGGGGTCGAGAGCTTCCTTGCTCCGTGGGCCAAGAGCGAGAACGTCGCACTCATTTCTCTGAAACCCGAGAGCGCACATGCGAAGCTCGTCGAGAGCGACGATTGCAACATGCTGATTTACAATGTCGGGGGCGCGCCTCCCTTCGCTTGTGAGACTCTCGCTGAAGTCCACGCGCTGCACACTCTGTGTCCAGACGCCCCGTTGGCGATTCTCGCCGATGACGAGAGTACTGTCAGCGTTATATCCGCCATCAATTCCGGAGCCCAGGCTTACGTCAGCAACTCCATGTCGCCGGATCTCGTCCTCGAGGCCCTTTCCTTCGTTCTGCATGGAGGCACGTACTTCCCACCCATGGGCATATTGGCCAGCCTCGAGTCCGGAGGCACGAGGCAAAGTGATGTGTCGATCGACGGGCATGACGGCGGCTTACGCCAGATGCAGGGCTCGCTTTTCGATGAGAGGTCGGACTTCAGCCATCCAGACGATGGTTCTGTTGGCGCCCGGCACACGTCCGTCCATCTCAAGATTTCGAGATTGACCGAGCGGCAACTCGCCGTGCTCTCATGTCTGCGCCACGGCGATCCCAACAAGGTCATCGGCCGCAAACTCAACATGACGGAAACGACTGTGAAGCTTCATATTCGTGAGATCATGCGCAAGCTCGGCGTCTGCAACCGTACGCAGGTGGTCATTGCAACGGCCGACTACGGCCTTCACTCCGACTCCGCGACGGAACACAATGCGCAGGAGCAATCCGCTCCATTCAAATCGCCCAGGCCGCTTATTTAAGGCGATCCGAAATGGCCGCACTGGATTGAGGCCGACTTGCGTTACGGGGCCTTCTCCTTCGCAATCCCGTCACTCGCCGCCTGCGACGCCGCGCGGCGCCGGGCCTTCGATGTTCGAGAGGCGACCCGCTCCAGAAGCTCGACAACCTCCTGCAGCGCCTGACGCGCGACGCCGCGCGTAATAAAGACAACACGCGTGCGATGATCCGCATCCGGCCATTTCTCGAGCCAGGTCACGGTATGCAGCAGATGCTGCACGCCCTGGATCACGGCGGGCCGGCCGGGTTCGTCGGCGACATTCACCAGCCCCTTGACGCGCAGCAGGCTCGGCCCGAGATTCTGCGAGATGCCGTCGAGCAGCAATTGCAGCGCATCGCGTCCCAATGGCTCCTCGCGGATCAGGCAGAAGGATTCGATCTGCCGCTCGCCCCAGTGATGATGATGCGCGTGATCATGGTCGTGATCAGTGATGATCGTGCTCGGTATGATTCCAGCTTCAGCCACGGCCGCGGATCGGCGTTCGGATCGGCCGGATCGAAGCCCGGGTTGCGGAAAAAATTGCCGATGTCCGGCAGCACGTCGCGCATATCGAGGATCGTCGCCGCCGGATTGATCCGATGCAGCTGCGCGCGCAGCGCCTCGGCGCGCTGCGGATCGTCGAGCAGATCGAGCTTGGTGATGAGAATGCGGTCGGCCAGCGCCACCTGCCGCACCGCCTCGTCGTGCTCGTCGAGCGTGCTGCCGGCCAGTTGACCGCATCGACCAGCGTCACCACGCTGCGCCACGCGGTAGAGCCCGTCGAGCGTCGGCTCGGACAGGAACGCCTGCAGCACCGGGCCGGGCTCGGCGAGGCCCGACGTCTCGATCACCACATTGTCGAAGTCGGGAATGTCGCCCGGCCTGGCGCGAATGATACAGCTCGTTGAGCGTGCCGATCAGGTCGCTGCGCACCGTGCAGCACAGGCAGCCGTTCTCGAGCACGACCACCGCGTCGTTGCTGCTGGCGAAGAGCGGTGATCGAGGCCGACCTCGCCGAACTCGTTGACGACCACCGACCGTCTCGCGCCAGCTCCGGCGCGCGCAGCGCGGCGTTGATCAGCGTCGTCTTGCCGCTGCCGAGAAACCCGGTGACGAGGGTCACCGGAATCCGCGCTCTGCTCCGTCTCGACGTGCGTCAGCCGTTGCGGTCACGGCATGCACGGTCTCCGAGCTCAGAACACCTCGCAGCCCGGCAGGCCGCAGGAGATCAGGCGGTCGGACGGGAAGTTGGTGATGATCTCGCAGCCGTCCTTGGTGACGACGACCTCTTCCTCGATGCGCGCCGCGCCCGAGCCGTCCTCCGCGCCCTTCCAGGTCTCGAGCGCGAACACCATGCCTTCCTTGCAGCGGCGTGTTCTGGCCGCGGAAGCGCTTGGAGAAGATCGGCCGCTCCCACAGCGACAGGCCGACGCCGTGGCCGTACTGCAGCAGGAACGCCTCGTCCTCGTCGCGATAGCCGAACTCCTGCGCGTCGGGCCACACCGGCGCCACCTCGTCGGGCGTGACGCCGGGCCGGATCATGTCGATCGACGCGCTGATCCACTTCGACGCCGTCTCGTAGGCGTCGATCTGGTGCTTGTTCGGCTCGCCGCAGATGAAGGTGCGGTAGTAGCAGGTGCGGTAGCCGTTGAACGAATGCATGATGTCGAGGAAGATCATGTCGCCCGGCTGGATCATGCGGTCGGAGAAGGTGTGCGAGTGCGGCCGGCCGCGCGGCCCGACACCGAGTTCACGCATTCGACGCGCTCCGAGCCCATGCGGAACAGCCGGTCGTTGGCGATCGCGACGAGTTCGTTCTCGCGCGTGCCCGGGCGGATGGCGCGGGCGATGTCGACATAGGTCGCATCGACCATCGCCGCCGCCATCTTCAGCAGCTCGATCTCGTCCGGCGGTCTTGATCTCGCGCGCGTCGAGCATCGCCTGCTGGCCGTCGACCACCTCGATGCCCTCGGCCTCGAGCGCGCGGATCATGCCGAGCTCCATGATGTCGATGCCGAGCGGCTCCTTGTCGATGCCGTAGTGCGACGAGCGCCTTCTTGATCTGCCGGGCGAAGTCGTTCTGCGACGTTCATCTGGGCGGCAGGGCGCCCTGCATCGTGGTGATCGGCGCCGCGACGTTGTCGGCGATCCACGGCGAGGAGATGCGCTTGGCCGGCGGCGCCGGATCCCACAGGAAGGGCGGGCCCTCGGCCGGGCACAGCGCATAGCGCATGAACTTGTCGCGCGCCCATTCGCCGATGTGGGTGCGCGGTCACGTAGCGGATGTTGTCGAAGTTGAAGCACAGCACGGCGCCGAGGCCGGCATGGCGGATCGGCGTCCTGCGCGCGCTCCAGGCGCTCCCGGACAGGCGCTGGTAGTCGATGCCCTGCTCCCAGTCCTTGGCCATCGTGCCCCAGGCGGCGGTCGAATGTGGGCGGTTGTACTTCATGACATACCTCTGCGACTCGTTGACGCAGTGCTTGCGCAGCCGGTCAGGCAAATTCGACTGCCCAGTCGCGCGTCTCGATGATCGTCTTCAGGCGCGACAGGAAGGCGGCGCGAATAGGCGCCGTCGAAGGCGCGGTGATCGAAGCTCTGGCCGACCATGCCGATCAGCCGCGCGGCGATGAATGTCGCCCTGCGGCGTCTCCACCACGGCACGGCCGCTTGCGGATCGCATCGGTCGACAGGATGGCCACCTGCGGCGCATTGATGATCGGCGCGGTGAACAGCGTGCCGAACGCGCCGTTGTTGGTGATCGAATAGGTGCCGCCGCCCATGTCGTCGGCGCGTCAGCTTGCCGCTGCGCGCCTTCTCGACCTGCCGGCAGAATGGCCTTGGCCAGATCCCTCGAGCGTGAACTCACTCGGCGCTGCGCACCACCGGCACGACAAGCCCCTTGTGCGACAGATCGACGGCGATGCCGAGATTGATGTCGCGCGACACGCAGCAGCCGTCGCCGTCGAAGCGCGCATTGACGTTGCGGAAACTCGCGGAGCGCGAGGCACGCCGCGCGCGCGATGAACGGCAGATAGGTCAGCGATGCGCCGGTGCAGGCTCTTGAACGGTCCTTGTGCAACGGCGCGCACGGCTTCGACCGCGCCGAAATCGATGCTCGATGGCCTGGAACACATGCGGGAGTCGTGCGCCAGATTCGGCCAGCCGCTCGCCGGTGCGCTGGCGGATGTTGTTGAGCGGCAACTCCGCGATCGGTCGCAGCCGCGGTGCAGGCGTGTGGCGACGGCGCAGCCGCCGATGCCGGCGCTGATCGCAACGCCGCCTGCACATCGCTCGGCGCGCACGCGCGTCTCCCCGCGCGCCTTGACCTCGCGCGCGACGAGCGCCGAGATCGAGCACCGTGCTGCGGCATCAGGCGGCGCGCCAGCGGCGTGACGCGAACGCCTTCGGCTTCGCGCGGGCCGCAAGTGCTCCGGCGGCGTTCGCACTTCATTGAACGGATCGATGTCCGGCTTGCCGCGCAGGCGCCGCGACAGGCTGGAAGCCGGCGCGTCGCTTTGGCGGCGCCGTGCGTTGGGCTGGCGGCAGCCGCCGCCGGCATCGCCGATCACGGCCACAACGGCGCCGACCTTGACGACACTGCCCGCCGCGACGCGGATCTCGGTCAGCATGCCGGCGGCAATCGCCTGCACCTCGACGGTCACCTTGTCGGTCTCGACCTCGAACAGCTTGTCGCCTTCGCGATCGTCATCGCCGACGGTTCTTGAACCAGGTGAGGATCTTGCCCTCGGCGACGGTTTCGCCGAGCTGCGGCATGATGACATCCATGGTCTCAGCTCATCGCCGCGATCCGTTCATGACGCGCGACGATGCGTCTCGACGATGCGCGGCGGCGCTCGGGATGGCGATGTCTTCGAGATGATCGGCCGCCGGCAGCGGGATATGCGGCGTGGTGATGCGCACGATCGGGCCGTCGAGATCCCAGAACGCTTCGTCGGCGACGATCGAGGCGATTTCCGCGCCCCAGCCGCAGCAGCCGCGGGATTTTCCTCGACGGTGAACAGGCGGCCGGTCTTCGCAACCGAGCCCAGGATGGTCTGCGTATCGAGCGGCACCAGCGAGCGCACGTCGACCACCTCGCAGTCGATGCCGTGCTCGCGCTGCCAGAATCTTCGGCCGCCTCCAGCGCGCGGGCACCATCAGCGCCAGCGCCACGATCGTGCAGTCCTTGCCCGGGCGCAGGATCTTCGCGGTGCCGAGCGTATCGACGATTTCGCCGTCGGGCACTTCGCCCTTCATCGCATACAGCGACTTGTGCTCGAGGAAGATCACCGGATCGTCGTCGCGCACCGCCGCCGCCATCAGGCCGATCACGTCGACGGGCGACGACGGCGCCACGACCTTGAGGCCGGGGATCATCATCGCCCAGTTCTCGATCGACTGCGAATGCTGCGCGCCGAAGCGCGACGCCGCCGCCGTTGCCGGTGCGCATCACCAGCGGGCAGCCGCATCTGGCCGTTGGTCATGTAGCGCGATCTTGGGAATCTCGTTGGCGATGAAGTCGAAGCACACCGCGAGGAAATCCGAGAACATGATTTCGGCGATCGGGCCGCAGGCCCGTCATCGCCGCGCCCATCGCCGCGCCGAGGATCGCCTGCTCGGAAATCGGCGTGTCGCGCACGCGCTTCGGGCCGAACTTCTCGTAGCAGGCCGACGGTCGCCTTGAACACGCCGCCGGCCTTGGCGACGTCCTCGCCGAGGAACACGACGTTCTCGTCGCGCTCCATTTCCTGCGCGATGCCGCGGCCACCGCGTCGCGATAGGTCAGTTCCGCCATGCCCAGCCTCCATCGGCATAGACATCGGCTGATCAGAATGTCCGTCCGGCGTCGGCGGCGAGGCCTTGCAGGCTTCGGTCGCCGTCTTCGACCTTGCGCTTGCTTTCGGCCTCGATCGCCGCCATGGCGTCCTCGGCGATGCCGAATTCGAGCAGGCGCTCGCGGTAGATCTTGATCGGGTCGCGCTCCAGCCACTTCTCCAGTTCGCCCTCGCGGGCGGTACTTCGCCGGATCGGCGCGGGAGTGGCCGGAATGGCGGTAGGTCAGGCACTCGATCAGCGACGGCCCGCCGCCGTGCGCGCGCCTTGGCGATGCGCCGTGCTGCGCCGTGCGGTAGACGACGTCGGCATCGTTGCCGTCGATGACGATCCTCTCGAGGCCGTAGGCCGAGGCGCGGTCGGCCGCCGGATGCTCCACCGCGGTCACGTCGCCGATCGGCGTGTATTCCATGTAGAGGTTGTTCTCGCAGACGAAGACCACCGGCAGCTTCCAGATCGCGGCGAAGTTCAGCGCTTCGTGGAACGCGCCGATGTTGGTGGTGCCGTCGCCGAAGAAGCAGACGGACACATCCTCGGCTGCCGCGATACTGCGCGCGCCAGGCCGCGCCGCAGGCAATCGGCAGATGCGCGCCGATGATGGCGTAGGAGCCCATCACGCCATGCTCGACGGAGGTCAGGTGCATCGAGCCGCCCTTGCCGCGCATCAGGCCGTTGTCGCGCCCCATCAGTTCGCCGAGCACCCTCTCCATCGGCACGCCGCGCGCCAGCGTGTGCGCGTGGCCGCGATAGGTGCAGAAGGACCTGTCGCCCGGCTGCATCGCGACGCCGAAAGCCGGCGGCAATCGCTTCCTGGCCGAGCGACAGATGGCTCGTGCCCTTGATCAGGTTCTGCAGGAACAGGTCGTAGGCGCGCTTCTCGCAATCGCGGAGCTCGACCTGCAGGCGGTACAGCTCCAGCCGCGTTGTCGCGTGCCGATGTCGTCGTTCAGCCCGGCGCTCGGTGCCGCGTTCGACCCAGACTTGGCAATTTTTGTTGCTGACATCATCCAACTCCCATCATGGCGCTGCGCAGCTCATCGTGGTCGATTTTGTCCTTGCCATCGAACTGGCGAATGATCCGCCCCTGCGCCAGCACATAGGCGCGCGAGGCGACATTGATGGCCTGAAAGAAGCTCTGCTCCGCCATCAGGATCGTCAGCTTGCGCAGATCCTGAAGCTGGCGAATGGTCGCGATCACCTGATCGACGACGATCGGCGCAA
>CAVTOO010000016.1:0-129757 GCA_963736355.1 uncultured Alphaproteobacteria bacterium
AAGATTAACTGCAAGATAAAGCACGACGATGACGAGGATGATCCCCTGGATGACCGGATAGTCGCGCCGCAGGATCGACTGGACCACCAGTTGTCCGATACCAGGCAGCGCAAACACCGTCTCTGTGACCACTGCTTCCGACACAAGCGCCGCGAAAGTGAAGCCGAAGGCGGAGACGACGGCGAGCAGTGCGTTGCGCAGAATATGACGACGCACGACCTGCCTTGGGTGGATACCCTTGGCGCGCGCGGTGCGCACATAATCTTCCCGTGCGACATCGAGCATGCTGGCGCGCGTCAGCCGCAAGATCAGCGCGGCGTTGGGAGCGGCCAGCGCCAAGCTCGGCAGCAGGAGATAGCGCAGATTGGCGAGACCGCCCTCCTCGAAGATGGAGGGATAGCCCGAACTCGGCAGCCAACCGAGCCACGCGGCGAATATCAGGATCAGGTACAGGCCAACCCAAAAGGTCGGCACTGAAGCCAACAGCATGGCGGCACCAGACAACCCCTGGTCAAGCAGCGATCCGTTGCGCATCGCGGCGATAACGCCGATCGGAACGCCTATCAGGGTGATCCAGACCATCGTGATGCTGGCGAGTAGAATGCTGGTCTCCGCGCCGTCGCGAATGACCGAGGTTACGGGTTGGCGGAAGAAGATCGACATGCCGAGATCGCCGCGCAGCACATCGCCGAGCCATCGCAGATACTGAACGATGACAGGATCGTCGAGGCCAAACCGCTGGCGAAGGGCCTCCACTTGATCCGGTGTCGCAGTGTCACCGAGCAGAACGTAGAGCGGATCACCTGGAATCAGGCGTATAAAGAAAAAAATGATGATCGACGCAGCCGCCAGCGTAGTCAGCGTCGCCATGGTACGGCTCAGCGCATAAGACCACATCCGGTACGTTCCCCATCAAAGGCTCCGCCCGAAAATCGGGCGCAATCGGGCAATTCGGAAAGACCGCCGCCGGTGAACCGGCGACGGTCCTGTTGATCTTGGATTTTGCGCTCGGCTTTGCGACCGTCAGAACGAGACGTTCCAGAAATGCGGCCACAACACTGTGGACTTGCCGAGGTTCTTCAGTTTGGGCGAAGCGATGTCATAGGAATAGGCATCACCGACCTTGATGGCTGGGACCACCTCATAGAACTTCGCCTGAATGTCGGCCCAGGCCTTGAGACGCGCGGCCTGATCGTCGGTGCCGTTCAACGCTGCTTTCAGCTTGTCCTTCTCCGCCGACTTCCACCAACCCGGGTAGGTGTCATTGAGCGGAGTGAACAATGCCGGGTCCGGCACGTAGGTGTGGTGAGTTAGCAAACATGTCCCACTGCTCCGGCTGACCGCGCATCTTCAGAAGCGTCGCCCAGTCAACCACGATCATCTGCACATTGATGCCGGCTTCGGCCAATTGCCGGGTGAAGACGGTCGCCTGGTCGTAATGCGCCTGATAGTTGGTCGAGACGAGAAGCCGGATCGGCGTGCCGTCATAGCCGGCTTCTTTCGCCAGCGCCTTAGCCTTGGCAGCGTCGCCGACATTGTAAGTCGCCGCGCCATTTTCCGTGAACCAGGGATTGCCCTTCGCGAATATTGAGCCGTTGACCTCCCACAGCGCCTTGGGTCCGAAGGACACACGCAGCGCTTCCTCTTTCTTCAATGCGATCTGGATCGCCTGCCGGAGCTTGAAGTTATCCTTCAGTATCCCAGCCTGCGAGTTGGTGAAGAACAGGCCGAAGAGAGGCGCGCCATTGCGGTGGACGACCACCGATTTGTTGGCGCTCAGCGTGTCGTAGAGATCGCCAGACATATATTCGGCATAGTCGTAGTCGCCGGCCTGTACGCCGCTGACTCGGCGTGGCGAGATCAGGAACCGGAATGAAGCGCAGGATGTCAAAATTTGCGTTACGCGCACCCGCATAGCCGTCGCTCGGGGTGGAAAGCTTCGAGTAGCCATCGAACCTGACCAGTTCGACATAGCGGTTTGCGCGCCATTCGTTGAACTTGTAAGGGCCGGTACCGATATAGTCTTTAGGTTCGATCGGCTTATTGCCGGCCGCCGTGACGATCGCTGCCGGATATATGACCGGGCCACCTTCCGGGTAAGCCAGAAGGTTCTTCCAGGCGCCGTTGGTTTCGCTGAGGTTGATCGTCACTTCATATTTGCCGTTGGTGCTGACGGTCGCGCCCTTCATCAAAAGGCTGCCCCGAGCGCCGAACTCGCCCCAGCGCCGCAGCGAGGCGGCAACATCCTCGGCGGTCATTTCCGCGCCATTGTGAAACTTCACGCCCTGACGAAGCGTCAGCGTGATCTTCTTGCCGCCGTTCTCGACCTTTTCGCCCGTGACGAGCAGCGGCTGCGCCTTATAGTTGGAGTCAAATGCGTAAAGCGTCTCGAAAATGTGCTCGCCGATCGTAATGGCGATGGTGGCGGTGCCCATCTGCACGTCAAGGCTCGGGGCTCACCGATCGTCGCATAGCGCAATATGCCGGCTGCCTGGCTCTGGGCCATGACGAACAACCCCGCCGAGACAACGATGAAGCTGCGCAACAATTGCCGCCTGATGGCTTTCATTTTTCCCTCCTGAAATGTTTGACTTATGCCCGCCCTTGCATGCCAACGACGTTGGCCACCGGCGCCGCTGTAGCATCGCCTTGTTCTTGTAATAAATCTTCATCCAGCAATTCCGACATATCAAGCTTTTTCAGGCTTATTTCTTGACTTTCTGTATTGCACTGCGACATTTATCGGCGAGTTTGTAATATTCCTACATACTGTTATCTTGGCAGATCAGGCGCGCCGGATCGTTAGATTGTCTTTCGGCGCGCCGCGAATTCGTGGCCTTCTGAACTGACGACAAACAGGATTTTCGCGTGGCAAAAGTTTCCCAGCGCAAGGCCAAAGGCGCGGCGCCCGACGAGCAGGCGCGCCAGCGCGCGGGTTTTTCGCTTATTCCAGCCAAGGTGCCGGAAGACATCATCTCGACCATCCGCCAAGCGATGCCGTCGTTGCGCCCCTCCGAACGCCGCGTTGCAGAGACATTGCTGGCCGACGTTGAAAAGACGCTACACTCTAACAGTATCGAGATCGCCAACCGGGCCGGCGTCAGCGAGCCAACTGTGACGCGTTTCAGTCGCGCGGTCGGTTGCTCGGGCCTGCGCGACCTGAAGCTGAAGTTGGCGCAAAGCCTGGTCGTTGGCCGGATATATCTGGAGGAGCCGCCTCACGTCGGTTCCGAGCATGCCAAGCCGACACTGTGGCAATCGATCCTTGAGGAAATCCACCGCGCGATTAATACCGCGGAACGACAACTTGTCCTTGAGGACTTCGAAAGGGCCGCGCAGGCAATCATCGCGTGCGGCAAGCTCATCACGATTGGCGTCGGTGGCGGCTCTACCATGGCAGCGAGCGAAGCCCAAAACCGCTTCTTCCGACTCGGCATCGCGGTTGCGAATTATTCCGACGGACAATTGATGCGGATGGTCGCCGCCACTCTTACCAAGCAGGACGTCATTCTGGCGATCTCGACGACTGGAAAATCCGCTGAGGTTCTCGACGCGGCCACCATCGCAAAACAATATGGCTGCAAGATCATTGCGATTACAAAGCCGAACAGCCCCCTCGCCGGCATCGCGGACATCACGCTTGGCCTTTACGTTCCCGAAGCACCGGACTCGCTGAAGCCAACCGCCTCCCGCTATGCCTTCCTTGCGGCCATCGACCTTCTGGCGGCCTCGACCGCGTATCGAAGTCCGCGCACGACGCAGGACTACATGCGGCGGATTAAATACGCATTGGTCAATCTGGGAAGCGGCGAAACCAACGCTCCGCTGGGCGACTAGGTGCGATGTCTCGTCCCGTCGCATGCCTGACGTGAACTGTTAGGAGTAGAATGTTGACGTACGATCTCGTACTCCGCGGGGGCCGTGTCATCGATCCCTCGCAAAATATCGACCGGATCACCGATGTCGCCTTCGCTGGCGGAAAGCTCGTCGCGCTCGGTGACAACCTGAGAGGCGCGTCTGAACGCAGCGCAGAGGGCCTCATCGTCACCCCCGGGCTGATCGATCTGCACACTCATGTCTACTACGGCGGCACATCGCTGGGCGTCGATCCCGAAGCCTATGCGCGCCGCAGCGCGGTGACGACATTGGTAGATACGGGGAGCGCTGGACCAGGCAATTTTGTCGGCTTCCGCGACCATGTCATCTCGAAAAGCACGCCGCGCATTGTCGCTTACCTCAATATTTCTTTCGCTGGCATCTTCGGTTTCGCTAAACGCGTGTATGTGGGAGAAAATGGCGATCAACGCCTGCTTTCGCTCGAGGATACGGTTGAGATCGCCGATCGCAATCGCGACCTTATTGCCGGTATCAAGGTGCGCGTCGGTTATCACACCAGCTCGCCCCTCGGAATTCTGCCCCTGGAGATCGCTCGCCAAGCGGCGGAGGAGCTGCGGATGCCGATGATGGTGCATATCGACGAGCCGCCGCCGACCTATGAGGAGGTGCTCGCATTGATGCGTCGTGGCGACGTTCTCACGCATAGTTTTCGTCCCGCGCCGAACGCACCGATCGATGACAACGGCCGCATTCTGCCTGCAGTGCAAGAGGCGCGGCGGCGCGGTGTCATCTTCGACATTGGCCACGGTCAGGGCTCATTTTCCTTCCGAACGGCGCGCGCGATGCTGTCGCAGGATTTTGAACCCGACTGCATCTCCAGCGACATCCATACGCTCTGTATTGACGGCCCCGTTTTCGACCTGCCGACGACGATGTCAAAGCTGCTGGCGCTCGAAATGCCTCTGCTCAAAGTCATTGCCGCCGTGACGGTCAACCCTGCGCGCGCGATCGGGCGACCGGACCTCGGCACGTTGACACCCGGCGGGCCAGGCGAAGCCTCCGTGCTGGCGCTGGAATCAGGCGATTTTGACCTGGTCGATTCGGAAGGCGGGCATCTTCGCGCCGACAGACGGTTTGTCTCGCGCGGCCTCGTCATCGACGGTGCGTGGCATGATCCTCAATGAGCCACGACAGGGTGAATTCGAAATCCCGCCTCGCGGCTTTGCGCCTGAGAACGGACAGAAGCTATCATTCGGAATTGGCATTGAGGCGGCAGTACCGTGACCACCCAGAACTCTTACCGAAACGATCGCACTCGAATACGGAACCCCCTGCCTCGTCGTCGATCTTGACGTCGTCGAGCGCAATATCGCGACCCTGCAGATGACCTGCGAACGCGCCGGCGTCGCTAACCGTCCGCATGTCAAGACACACAAGAATTCGCGGCTGGCCGCCATGCAAATCGCGGCAGGTGCGAAGGGCATCACCTGCCAGAAGCTCGGTGAAGCTGAAATCATGTCGGCCGCCGGCATCGACGATATTCTGATTACCTACAATCTGTTGGGCGCGGAAAAAATCGGCCGGCTCGGCCGCTTGCTTGCGACCGCCAACGTGACGGTCACGGCCGACAACGCCTTTGTCATCGCGGGCTTACCGGAGGCAGCAAGAGCCGCCGGACGCGCCTTGCCCGTCGCCATCGAATGCGACACCGGCCGCAAGCGCGCGGGCGTCGACACTCCGGCGCAAGCTATCTCCCTGGCGCGGGATGTAGACGCGCGTGCGGATCTCACCTTCGCCGGTCTTGTCTTCTATCCACCAGAGGACGGATGGTTGGCCACACGTACCTTTTTCGATGAAACAGTCCAAGGCTTGCGCGAGGCCGGTATTTCCTGCCCCATGATTTCGACCGGAGGCACACCGAACCTGGTCCATCTGGGCGAATTGCCGGGAACGACAGAGCATCGCTCCGGCACCTCGATCTTCAACGACCGCATGATGCTGGACTGCGGTGCGGCCGCGCTCGCCGATTGCGCGCTGCATGTCATCACCACCGTCGTGAGTCGCGCTGCGCCCAATCGCGGCATTCTGGATGCTGGATCGAAAACGCTATCGTCCGACGTGGGCAAGCTGAAAGGTTTTGGCCTTCTGCCGGATTACCCCGATGCGGTCATTTCGGCTCTGGCCGAGGAACACGGGTTCCTCGACCTTTCCATGTGCGGCGCGAAGCCCGGGATCGGCGACGTGGTACGCGTGGTGCCGAACCATGTTTGCGTCGCGGTTAATCTCGCCAATCGATTCATAGCGGTGCGCGGCTCCAGCATCCTCGGACCCTGGAGCGTCGAAGCGCGCGGACGCACCGATTAGCGTCGAAGTTGGCTCAGGCGGCCATCACTTCATTCCAGCGACGGCCTCGTTATAGACGCTGGTATCGATCAGCGTCGCCAATTGTTCGCGGCTGCGCGGCGCGCGGTTCTGCTCCTTGGCAACCCACACTTCCTGCTCGACGAGGACATCGAGCTGGTTCGGCTCGATCTGCGCGCAGAAGTCGAGCGCCGGGTGGAGACAGCGCGCGACGAGACCGCGGTCGAAACCGGAGGCCTTGACCAGGAAATCGATGCCCTGATTCGGATCTTCCTTCATCTGCTTCGAGGCACGAATGAGGTGCTGGATGAAGGTGACGATCTGCTTGCGCTTCTCCGGATCGGAAATCGCAGCCAGCGTCGTGTTGCAGCCGAGCGGAAGGAAATAGGATTCCTTGCGATGGAAGATGATCGCGTCGTCGGTGATGCCTTCCTTGGCGTGCTGGGCGGCCGGCTCCCAGATCGCAACGGCGTCGAGTTCGTTGTCGATCAAGGCCTGCGAGATGGCGAGTTCGGGCGCGAGCGGCACGATCGTGACGTCTTCTTCCTTCATGCCGTAATGTTCAAGTTCCTTGGCGAGGAAGTAGGCGGCCGACGTGCGCGGATAGGTGCCGACCTTTTTGCCCTTGAGGTCGGACGGCTTGAGAATGCCGTGCGACTTGCGCGCGATGATCTCGTAGTAGCCGCGCGTGACGTTGAACAACACCCGCATGTCAGGGCGCTTCCAGGAGTAGCGCAGCAACTGCGTATCGGCGTTCATGGCGATGTCGGCCAGCGCTTCCGGCGTCTCAACGACGCCCTGGTGGCCGCGCGCCTGGGCGTTACTGACGCCCGCGGCCGGGTTCATCGACGCGTCAGTGCCGACGAGATAGGCAGCACCGCCATTGTGGACTTTGTTCTTGCCGCCGCTCATCGAATTGACGGCCATGTGCACGGTGGCGTTCTCCATCACGCGATGGACGCCATAAACTTTCAAATCGCTCATTTTCTTGATTGCCCGCTTTCGGAATTCGGAAAGATGAACTGCAGCGGGTACCAGAAACCCCGGATACGCCAATCCTAAAAGGAAACTGTTCCGATAGCCGAAAGATGCGTCGAAACCACCGATCGCCGCGCCGTATCGCGGGCGGCTGCCCACCGGGAACTTCAATCATCGTTTGTCGGGATCAGGACTAACGGCCGCCCGAAACGTTCAGGATCGCGCCGGTTGTGAAAGACGACTCGTCAGATAGCAAAAAGACGATGCTCCTGGCCAGTTCGCCCGGTTCCCCGATGCGCCCCATCGGTACGCCACGGTTGATGATATCCTCGCGTTCTGGCTTTTCGGCAAGCCGCAGGATGTCCGTCCGCACCGGACCCGGGCGCACGCAGTTGACACGAATTCCCTCTCCGGCAACCTCGCGGGCCAAGCCCACAGTCAGAGTGTCGATCGCACCCTTGCTCGCACCATAGTCGACGGCTCGTCCACTGCCTCCAAGCACGGAATTCATCGACGACACGTTGACGATCGAGCCTCCCTGCCCACCGGATTTGGTCGACATCCGCCTGACCGCCTCGCGGCAGCTCAGGAAAGCACCGATGACGTTGACGTCAAAAACCTTCTTCAGCCGCTCGGCCGACATCGCATCGACGCGGGAGTCGGGCTCGACGATGCCCGCCGAATTGACGAGACCCCACAGTCGACCGAACGAATCCGCCGTCTTGAAAAGAGCCACGATATCTGCCTCCACGCCGATATCGCCTCTCACCGCAATCGCGCGACCCCCGCCCGCTTCGATCTCCTTCTTCACTGACTCCGCGGCATCCTCACGCGCAGCATAGTTGATGACAACGCTGTAGCCTTTTTCGGCGAGCAGGTGGCAGACGGCGCGGCCCAGACCACGACTGCCTCCGGTGACAACGACGATCTTCTCCGAGTTCGCGGCTGTCATGGTTGTCAGGCTTTCACGTTGAAGTATCTGGCAGCGTTGCCGTACAGGATCTTCTGAAGCACGTCTTCGCTGTATCCCTCCGAACGGTATCGCTCGACCTGATCCTTGTAATGCAAGACAGGGAAGTCGCAGCCGAACATCACGCGATCCTGCAACCGACCGGCGATTTCCTTTTTGAGAGCCGGGCTATAGCGGCGCGGCGACCAGCCATGCAGTTCGTAGCTGACATTCCCCTTGTGCAGCACGATAGCGATCATCTCGTCCTGCCATGGATAGGCCGGACGCCCGGCAAGAATGCGAAGCTCGGGATAACGCGCGGCGACCTCGTCGATGTGACGCGGATGACCATGATCGAGAATTTGACCGAGACCGCCCGGAAGCCCCTGCCCGATCCCCGTAAGGCCGGTCAGAATCATGACCGGTAATCCGGCATCAATCGACGCCTTGTAAAACGGGTCCCACAACGGATCAGACGCCGGACAACGGCAACCCTGACCCGAGACGGCGATCCCGACGAAGCCCGGCGCCACCGATATTGCCCGCTCGAACTCAGCGAGCGCTTCCTTGCCCTTGCGCGGATCGAAGATCAGCCAATGGCCAAAAATAACATCGGGATGCCTGCGCTGCACGTCGAACGCATAGTCGTGATACTCTTTCATCTCCGGCAATGGCAGGAATTTGGTCCATGCGAGATCGAGTATGACTTGCGCGTTGTTCTGACGGAAGTATTCCGCCATCTCGTCTTCGGTCTGGTACTGGGGCGTCGTACCCCAGATCTCAACCTGTCGCGCGAGTTCTTGCTCCGTGCGAAAAATATAGCCCTTGCGGGTGCTCCAATGGGAGTGACAGTCGAACAGGCGCATCATGATTTCCCGTTTTTCTTGCGGCGGTCGACGACCCGTTTGATTTTCGAAGTCGTGTTGAGACCGGTCAGAGAATCCGTTTCTCCCTTTGCCACCGCCTTGACGGCGATCTTGACGCTCAGCGCTTCGCGAAAGCGGGCAGCAAGATCGGCCTCGACGAGCCTTCCGTCACGCGACGGATCGACGGTTTCGACGAGCACGGTCATCTCTTCGCGATTGTCGTCGCCGACATGCTCGACGACACAGACGAATTCGCCGTTGCAACGGACATCGAGGCCGATGATCGCACCGACTGCTTCGGGAAACACATTGACGCCGCGCAGCTTGATCATTCCGTCGTTGCGGCCAAAGATGCCTTCGAAGTCTCTGTATGATGGGAACCGCAGGCGCAGCGTCCTGGCATGATCGCGGACACGTCACCGGAATCATAGCGGATGACCGGCGATGCGTATTTGAACAGCGTCGTCAGAAAGACGGTGCCCCTCTCGCCCGGCGCGCAGGGTGTCATCGTATCCTTATCGGCAACCTCGACGATGAGTGCGTCCTCAAACACATGCATGCCGTTGCGTTCACGACAGTCGGCCGCGATCGCTCCGCACTCATTGGTGCCGTAGCAATCGTAGACCGGTGCGCCCCACAGATCCTCAAGTTGCTGACGGTCCTCGATGCCGAGATGGGTGAGAAGCGCCTTCAGGCGGAAGGACTTCGGATCGATGCCCATCTCATCGCGCGCGACGCGCCCGATATGTCGCAGGTACGACGGAAAGGCGACCAGCACGTTGGTGCCCCACGCCTTCATGATCTCGACTTGCTGGCGTGTCGGCGTGACGACGCCCGACCCCGTCATGATCGCAATAGCACCGGAGTATTTCCATAACGCCTCGCGCCCGAGCTGACCGCCATTGGCAAGACCGAGCGTCAGCGCCACCTGCACGCGATCGAATGGCCGAACACCCTGCATCCACAGACGGCGGCTCGACGTGATGTTCATCGTTTCGCGATCCTGCGGCGTGTAAAGCATAGGCCGCGGCAACCCCGTGGTGCCGCCGGACGTCTGCAATAGAAGCGAAACCGGATCGCCATTCTCGAGATCGATTCCGACCTGGTCACCGAACGGCGGCTTGCGGTCGATCGATTCGCGCACGTCGTTTACTGAATAGGTCGGAATGCGAGTCAGATCATCAAGCGAACGGATGTCGCCGGGCTCTAACCCCGCATTGCCCCAATGCCGCTGATAGAACGGAATTTCCCATGCGCGCGCGATCTGGGAAATGAAACGCCGCTCCTGGATGGCGCGGATTTCATCCCGCGACAGGGGCTGGATCTTTTCCTCATATTCGGCCGCCGGGGGATAGTCGCGGCATAGCGCTTCAAAATCGAGCGCGCGATGATAATAGGGAGTTGCTCCCTTCTGAGCGGGCAAAGTTTCATTCTCCAGATTGTGACGGGTGTCGGCGACGAACCGTCATTCGACGGTGATGTCGTATTTCCTGATGACAGGGCGCCATCTCTCCAGCTCGGCGCGCACGAGCGCATCGACAGCTTCAGGCGAACTCGGTGCCGCCTGGATTCGAGCGTCGACAAGCCTTTTCGCGACCGCCGGATCTTTCAGAATCTCATTCACGGCCCGTGCCATCTCGTTGACGATTTCGCGCGGCACCCCTTTCCGCACCTGCATAATCGTCCAAGGCGCCGCAGAAAAATCGACGCCGCCTTCCTTGAGGGTCGGAGCATCGGGCAGGAACGCACTGCGATCATCGCGAGCCACGCCAATCACGGTAAAATCGCCCGACTCGAGTTGGGCGAAATAGTTGCCGGTGAAATTAACGATGGCATCGAGGTTACCGGACAGCAGGTCGGGTGTCAGAGCGCCGCCGCCCCGATACGGCACGAGATTGAATTCCGCGCCGACCTGATCCTGAATCGCGAGTGTGGTCATGTGCCCGCCGCTACCGACACCGCCATAGCCGACATTCAACTTGCCCTTGTTGGCCTTGGCGTAAGCAAGAAACCCGCCGAGTGTCTGAAGCTCCGGCTTGCGCTTCTTGCTGACGATGAATCCCATCGTATCCGAAGTCAGCTGCGTGACGCCTTCAAAGTCCTGGATCGGATCGTAAGGCAGCGACTTGAATGTGAGCGCGTTGTACGAGGCGGGGCCCGGCGCCGTGAGCAGGAAGGTATAGCCGTCGGGCGCGGCTCTGCCGACGTAAGCCTGGCCGATGTTTCCGTTTGCACCGGATCGGTTTTCGACAATGAATGTCGCCTTCGGATACTTTCGCGCGAGACCGTCAGCGACAAGGCGGCCGACCATGTCGATCGTGCCCCCTGGCGGGAAGTTGATGACAATGCTGACCGTTCTGTCTTCGGGCCATTTGGCAGCGGCAGGCAACACGGCGAATGAGATAGCCAGGAGAGTTGCTACGAACGCTGTTCTGATTGCGGTTTTCATTACAACGCTTCCTTACTTCTTGCCGAAGATTTGCTTGTAGGTGGTGAAAGAGCGATCGAGCACCGGCTTGATCCCTTCGGGTCCAAGGTTGAGCGCCTCGTTGTCGAGCTTGAGCATGAGGTCGTTATATTCGGGGGTCCTGATGGATTCCTCGACAGCATCGATCAGGCATTTCTGGATGCCGGTCGTCATACCTTTCGGAATGAAAAAGATCGTGTGCGAGTTGAGCACCGGCACGTTGGTGCCCTGCTCCTCCATGGTCTGCGAATTCGGCGCATACGGCACGCGGCGATTGACCAGCGACGCGAGCTGTTTCACCTTGCCGGACTTCAAGGCCTCAACGTGCAGCGTACCCTGCATCGTGGCATCGACGTGGCCGCCAAGCGCGGTTGCCCAGGCCTCAGACGCCCCAAGGCCTGGCACTGCAACCAGGTTGACGTTGTATTGCGTCGCGAGTTGCTTGACGATTGCTTCCAGATTTCGAGCCGGAGACAGAGATTGTCGCCCTGCCTTTCTTGCGGGCGAATTCTACAAATTCGGCGATGTTGTTGTAGGGCCTGTCCGCGAGCGCAACGAAGCCACTCCAGGTCTGCATGCCGGAGCCGAGATAGTCGAAATCGCTCCATACATAGTCGGCGTTGCCGAGTGCAGGATTGATCGTGACCGCAACCGACGACGTGATTCCGATCGTGTAGCCATCGGCTGGCTGCGCCTTAAGCCACTGCGCGACGACACCGCCGCCCGCGCCTGGCATGTTTTCGACCGGCACGACCCAACCTTGCAGCCGCTCCATGCCTTTCGCCACCGCGCGGGCGATAACATCCGTGCCACCGCCGGCGGCGAAGCCCACGACGAAGCGAATGGGTTTTGACGGGAAGCCGGCGGGGCACGCAGCCTTTGCCTCCGCGTCATGAGGAAAGCTAAGGGCCGCAATCACCGTTGCGACCAGGCCAAATCGGCTCAGAGCCACGCCCAGGATCGATATGCGATCCACGGCCCAGTTTTCTTTTCTAGCCAAGAGCATCATCTCCCTGTAATGTTCGCATAGCGAACTTATTGTTTGTATTTTGAAACTTTAGGAGAGGCCAAACGGGCATGTCAACGGGAAAGCCTGCAACGGAACGCAGCGAGGAAATTCAGACGCTGGCGAAAGGCTTTGCAGTGATCAAAGCATTCAGCGCCAGCAATCCCAGACTCTACGCTGACCGAAATCGCTCGTGCGACAGGGCTGACGCGGGCGGGTGCGCGTCGCGTCCTGCTGACCCTTCGTTCGCTTGGGTACGTCACGAGCGACGAGCGCTACTTCCGGCTAGAGCCGCGCGTTCTCGAGCTTGGTTATGCCTATCTGTCGACGCAGCCGTGGTGGGAAAGCGCGCAGGCCGTGGTCGCTCGACTTGCCGAGCAGCTCGATCAGCCTGTTGCGGTCGGCGTGATCGATCAGGATTTGCCGACTTACGTCGCGCACGCCCAGCCTCGCCGCCTCGAGGCATTTCCCCGCTCGGTAGGGACGCGCATTCCGCTCGGCACCTCGGCGATGGGACGCGTGTTGCTCGCGTCGCTTGCCGACCACGAACTCGACGAGCGCTTGCACGCGCTCCATCTCGTCAAGCTGACCAAGGCGACAATCGTGGATGCCAAGATGCTGCGCAGTGCCGTGCTTGAAGCGAGAAAAGCCGGCTATGCGCTTATTGATCAAGAACTAGAAGCTGGTTTTCGCACGCTGGCGGTTCCAATCCGCAGCAGAAGCGGCAACGTCATGGCGGCGATCGGAGTTGGATCGACCGACGTCCACTTCAACAAGAAAGCCTTTGTCGAAAAATACGTCAGTGCGCTGCAATCGGCGTCGGTGGAGATTTCGGCGCGGCTGCCAGCTTAAGGGCGCAAATCTCGTCGCGACTCTTAATCATCTTCGAGAAAAGGCGCACGCTTAACGGACAGCACTCACGTTCAGCAATGATGTCAGCTTGCTGGCTCTCTCAGCAGGAGCACAATGTCGTTTGCGTCAAACGCCTCAATCACCGCGAGAATGTAAGGTCCCCAAGCCTTCGGAAATTCTTCTGTCGGCAACGACAGCGTACGTTTGTTGAAATCGAAACCACTCAGCGTCATTCCCAGCCCACCGAGGAAGATGGTTTCGAACAGGAAATATGATCGGAGGAACAGGGATCCGCAGCAGCGCGCGCTTCGTCATTGCATCCGCTCCACTTCGCGGATGGTGTAGATGTCGGTCGGGGTGACGACCATGTCGATGGCGAAACGAATGCCGACGGCGAGAACGAGCAATCCCGAGCAGCAGGCGCAGCCGCTCGCTCGAGATGCGCTGTCCGGCGCGGGCGCCGAACTGCGCGCCGGTGACGCCGCCGATCATCAGGATCAGCGCCAGCACGGCGTCGACCAGGTGATTGGTGACCGAATGCATCAGCGTGGCGCTCGCCATGGTCACGAGCGTCAGCACCATCGAGGTACCGATCACGGTCGCGGTCGGCACGCGCAGCACGTAGATCAGGAGCGGCACCAAGAGGAAGCCGCCGCCGATGCCCATCACCGCACCGACGAAGCCGATCAGCAGGCCAATGACGACGACCGGAATGACGGAGACGTAGATCTTCGAGCGCTTGAAGCGCAGCTTCAGCGGCAGTCCGTGGACCCAGTGATGGGCGCCGGGCCGGCGCAGCGTCACCGGCCGTCCGTAACGGCTGCGCAGCACCGCGCGCACGCTTTCCCACACCATCAGTCCGCCGACGGCGGTGAGCAGGATGACGTAGGAGATCGAGACGGTGAGATCGAGCTGGCCGATCGAGCGCAACAGCGTGAACAGCCACACGCCGAGCCCGGTTCCGACAATACCGCCTACGAGCAGGATCCCGGCGAGCAAAGGATCGATCGCGCGTTTGCGCCAATAGGTCAGTGCGCCGGAAAATGACGATGCTGCGACATGGCTTGCGACAGTCGCCACCGCCACGGCCGGGGCGATGCCGGTGAAGATCAGAAGCGGCGTCATCAGAAAGCCGCCGCCGACGCCGAACATGCCCGAGATAAAGCCGACCGCGAGCCCCATCGCGAGAATCGTGAACATGTTGACCGGAAGGTCGGCGATAGGAAGATAGATGTACACGGACCGCGTTACTCCCCGCGCCCGACCGCACGCATGCGCATCGATCTGTGTTCGGCAGCGCTCATCGTCATCACGGCATCAATTGTCCGCCGTTGACCGACAGCACCTGCCCGGTGACAAAGCTGGCGTCGTCCGAGGCGAGGAACGCCACGGCGCCTGCAATATCGTCAGGCTTGCCGATCCGGCGCGCCGGAATGCGCGCAACTTCGGAGCCGAGAATGTCCGGCGGCATGGCCTGTGTCATCGCAGTATCGACAAAACCGGGTGCGATGCAGTTGGCGGTGATCCCCTTTGCCGCGTTCTCAAGCGCAATCGACTTCGTCAGGCCGATCAATCCAGCCTTGGCCGCGGCATAGTTGACTTGTCCGGCTTGACCGCGGAGCGCGTTGATCGAGGAGATATTGACGATGCGACCGAACGACCGCTCCCGCATCGCCGGCAACAACGACCGGCAGAAATTGAATGCGCCGCCCAGGTTGACGTCGATGACGGCGCGGAAATCGGCAGGATCCATCTTGTGGCAGACGCCGTCGCGGGTAATGCCCGCATTGTTGACGATGATGCCGACCGCGCCGACATCCCTCTCGATCTGAGAGACAGCCTTGCTGACATCGTCGAATACGGAGATGTCGAGATCGATCACCGCTTCAAGGCTGCCGGCAGCTCCTTTTTTCCCCCACGATAGATCGACACCGACAACCCGCCATCCGGCCCGACCGAGACGGTCACAGATCGCGGCGCCGATGCCGCGCGCGGCGCCGGTCACGATGGCAACATCTGGCTTCATTGATAATCCTGACTTGATGGGCTCGCGGCGACGCGCGCCCGAAAAATGATCTTCCCGGAAAACCGGCGGCGGCTAACCCGGCACGTCCGTACTACCCTTGCTCCATTCGAGGAGACGCCGCTCGGCGAGATCCATCAACGACGTCAGCGTCATCACCATCAGAGCGACGATGAGGATCAGCGCCATGACGCCGGCAACGTCGAAACGGCCGCTGAAGGTCTGCACCAGAAGTCCCAGGCCGCTTTTCGCGGCGATCATTTCGCCGATGACCGCACCAGCGCTGCAATAGATCAAAGTGAGCTTGAGGCCGGCGAAGATGCTCGGCAGCGCCCACGGCAAACGAACGTGGCGAAACAGCCGCAGTTCGGATGCGCCGAACAGACGCGACATCAGCAGGAGATCGCGATCGACATTCTTCAGGCCGCCAAGCGTGCGAGAGCAGCATGATGAAGTAGCCGAGCGAGAACGCCAGCACGATTTTCGAGGCCATGCCGATGCCGAACCAGAGAATGAACAGCGGGCCGAGCGCGATGCGCGGCATGCTATTGAGCGCGGTCAGGAACGGCGAGAGAATCCGGTAGAGCCAATCGTTGCGATCGAGAAAGACCGCGGAGGCGACACCGAAGACGACCGACAGCAAGAACGCGATTGCGATCTCCAGCAGCGTCGTGCCGAGATGCGGCAAAATCTCGCCTTCCCTGAAGAGCTGCCAAAGCGATTGTCCGACGCTGACGGGCGTCGACACGAACGCGGCATTCGCCAGATCGAGTGCCACCGCGCCTTCCCAGACACCAAGAAGCAGCGCGAGGAACAGAACGCGCATGATCATGATTGAGCCGGTCCGGCTTTCCGAAGCCCGGGACGCCGCGCCGAGCGTAGCCTCGGAACTGGCAAGGCTGCTCATTCGGTGCTCGCTTTCAGGGACGTCCATGTCCTGCGGTAGAGATCGTGATAGCGCGTGTCCGCCTGCAGCGCCTCGGCCGAGCGTGGTCGCGGCAGATCGATGTGGATCTCGTCGACGACGCCGGTGCCCTTCTTCGACATCACGACGACCTCGATCGGCGAGCGTAATCGCCTCGCCGATGTCGTGCGTCACGAAGACCACGGTCGCGCCGACTGCTTTCCCACAGACCGAGCAGCTGGTCGTGAAGCATCAGCTTGGTCTGTGAGTTCGAGCGCGCTGAACGGCTCGTCCATGAGATAGATATTGCGCTCGACCGCGAAGGCGCGCGCCAGCGAGACGCGCTGCCGCATGCCCTGCGATAGCTTCGATGGATAGAAGTCGCGATAGTTCTCCAGTCCGACCTTCCCGACATAGGCCAGTGCCCGCCGCTCGCGCTCTTCGCGTCCGACACCGGATAACTCAAGCCCATATTCTACATTGCTCCTGACGGTTCGCCACGGCAACAGCGCGTCGCGCGCCAGGATATAGCAGATGTCGCTACGGCCGGCGGCCGGTGGCGTGCCGCCGATGTTCACCGTTCCACCGGCCGCCGGGACAAGCCCGGCGACGACGTTCAGGAGGGTGGTCTTGCCGCAGCCGCTGGCGCCGATAAGCGCAACGAACTCGCCCTGCATCACGTCCAGCGCGACGTCGGTGAGCGCGTTGCGTACGCGGCCGAAATTGACGGCCAGGCCGCGTACACTGATATGGCAGGCTGTTGCCGCGTGCGCCGCCTGCCCTGCGGTCATATTCATCGCTTCAGTCCTAATTCGGGCACGCAAAGCTTTCGCGCGCGGTCGCGGCGATCACGTCGGCGCGCGTCTTGTTTGCCGCAAGCTGCTTGTTCTCGACCAAAAGCTTCGACCAGGCGTCGATCGTGCGGCCGGTGATCTCAGGGCCGAAGGTCGGAATCAGGCGCTTCACCATGGCCTTGTATTCGTCGTCCGACAGATCCGGCACCGGTGCGAAGCGCTGCATGATTGCGACCACCTGATCGAGGTTCGCCGGCTTGCTGTACCAGCAATAGGATTCCTCCAGCGCCTTGGCGAAACGCGACACGACTTCAGGCTTGTCCTTGATGGTCGATGTTGAGGCCCACCAGCCATTATAGCCGAGGTCCTGGAACACCTTCGGGCCCTGGTTCGCACCGAGATCGAAGAGCACCGTGCCCTCGTTCTTGGCCGCGACGATGGCGGGCAACGGCTCGATGCTGAGATAGACGTCGGCGGCGCCCCGCTGCAGCGCCGGTCGAGCCGTATTCGGAAGACCGATCGCCAGGAACGTCGCGTCAGTCGACTTGAAGCCTGCGTCAGTCAGCAAGGTCTGCGACATGAAGTGAACGGACACGCCGAGCGCAAGCACGCCCCAGTTCTTGCCGACAAGATCTTTGATGACGGCCGGATAACCTTGCGCGGCGTTCGGCAGTACGAGGCCCTTGCGGGCGATCAGCGCGAACGGCACCTTCACCGTCGATCCGGCGACGCCGCGAACGGGAAGCCCCTTCTCGACCGAGCTCAGCAGGTTGTCCCAGGAGTTGTTGACGAAGGTGACGCTGCCGCTGGAAACCGCGGCGGTCATGGCCGGACCGTTTGGGATCGGAACGAGCTCGACCGTCAGTCCGTTTTTATCGAAGAATTTCTGGTCGCTGGCGACCAGCGCCGGCAGCGAAATCAGGGCGCCAGGATAAAAGCCGACGCTGGCGTTGATGTTTTGCGCCTGCGCCGTCGTCGACAATAGCCCGAGCGACAGCGCGCCCGCCGCGATCCATATTTTCATGTGTTCCACTCCCCTTGTGTTGTTGTTGGTCGTCCTCGTAAGTCATTCATCCGCGAAATCCCGGTTCAGGCAGGCCGCGCGCGGCGAGGCCGTGAATGGCGAAGATGCGCCCGGCATCCGGTTGCGCGCGGAGTTGTTCGTCGTTGAGAAAACGGCTGGCCGAGGCCACATACAGAATATCGAGGTCTTTGCCGCCGAACGCGCAGGTCGTCGGATTCATGACCGGTAGGGCGATGTGGCGGATCAGTTGACCGTCCGGATCGAACTGCGCAACAGCACCACCGCGAAACAGCGCCGCCCAGTAGCAGCCGTCGCGGTCGACGCTCGCACCGTCGACGAACCCGCGAATGTGCGCAGTGGAGATGAACGGACGACGGTTGGCGATCTCGCCGGTCGCCAAGTCGAAATCGTAACGCCACACGGTGTCGGTGAAGGTATCCGCCAGATACATCAGGCGGTCGTCGCGGCTGAAGGCGATGCCGTTGCCGACGGTGAGACCATCCTGCATGAGAACCGCCTCGCTGCCCTCGAGCCGCCAGAGCGCGGCCGACGGCGTCTCGAAATCGGTGTTCAGCGATGCGCACCAAAACCGACCGGCTCGGTCGCACTTGCCGTCGTTCAGCCTGTTGGTCGCCGGCCGATCCGATTCGACGGGGGCGATCAGCCTCGCCGCACCGGCCTCGAGATCCAGTTCATAGAAGCCGCCCCGTACTCCGCCGATCATCCCACCGCCTGCGCGACGCGCGATCGAGCCGATCGGCTGGCCGTTTAGCGCCGAAGCGAGATCCTTAAAAGACGTTTTGCCGGTTGCGGGATCGAAGGCGAAAACCCGGGACTTCCAAGCGTCAGCCCAGTAAAGACGGCCGGCTTCGGCGTCCCAATGAAGCGATTCGGCAAGATCGCTGGCAACGCAGGGCACACACACGATATCCACGACGTCACCCGCCTGAAAGGAGTGATCACTACCATATGGATTGAGCGTGAGCCGGTCAAGTGGTAGGAAGTGTCCATGAAGAAGCCGACTTTCGTCCCCGACCTGGTGAGCACCCGCCTGCTGCGGCTCTCCAACACGCTCGCGCTGTACAGCGGCAGGCGCTATCGCCAGCAATTCGGGATTACGCTGCCCGAATGGCGCGTGATGTCGATCATCGCCTCCCGCGACGGAACAACCGCGAGGGATATCAGCAAGGTACTCGCCACTGACAAGGCGTGGATCGGCCTGTCCGTTAAAAGCCTGGCCAAGCGTGGCTACCTGACACGCGGCTCCGACAAGACGATTCTCGCCGCATGCCGCTCAGCCTGACGAAGCAAGGTCGGGAAATGCACGACGCAATCATGGCCGTCGCCCGGCAACGGCAACGCAGACTTCTGGCGACGCTGTCCGACAGTGCAATCGACGCACTCAGCGCAAGCCTCGACCGACTTCAGACCGAAGCCGAGAAGATGCTCGACGAGCTTGATGCACAGAACGGCAGCAAGACGTAGTCGAACAGACGACCGGCGCGCCACTCACGGTCTCCTGAACAACCGCATATGAGGATTCCAAGTCAGCACTTGACCGTGGCGGCCTTCAAATCATACGGTAGTGATCACAACTATATTGGATGAGGGAGCGGCGGGCAAGCAACTGGAGTCAATCGCGGCCTTCCGCCAGGTCAGATTGAATTCATCTCCTGCGGCGCCGCGCTAACCAGTTCCCCCGAAGTCCATGACGAGGAGAATGCAATGCAGCCGCTCGAAGGCTTTCGGGTGCTCGATCTGACTCACGTCCTGGCGGGGCCGTGCGCCACGCACCACCTGCGTTGTCTCGGCGCCGAGGTCATCAAGGTCGAGCGGCCCGTGACCGGCGATCCGATGCGCGAACTTGCCGTGCGGCCCGAGATGGACGGCGTACCGCCGGGGTTCCGCTCCCTCAATTCCGGCAAGAAGTCTGTGGTGCTGGATTTGACGACCAAGGCGGGACACGCGGCGCTGCTCGATCTTGCGAAGAGCGCCGACATTTTCGTCGAGAATTTCCGTCCGGGCGTCGCAACGCGGCTCGGCCTCGGTCCCGAAGACATTCGCGCGGTGAAGCCGAACATTATTTACTGCTCCATTTCCGGCTGGGGACAAAGCGGCCCGAAAAGCGCGCGTGGCGCTTACGATCACGTCATTCAGGCTGCGACCGGGATGATGCATCTGCAAAGCGGAACCGGAACCGAGAACCCAGTAAAAGTCGGCTTTCCCGTCATCGACATCGCAACCGGCATCAGCGCGGCCGAAGCAATTCTCGCGGCAGTTATCAGGCGGCTGCGTGGCGATACGTCGCCGATTTCGATCGACGTCTCGATGATCGACTCAGCACTCGCGCTGATGAGCGGCCCAGCTGCGGCCACGCTGGCCACGGGCAAAGCGCCGCCACGGGTCGGCAACCGCGGGTTTGTCGGCAGCCCGGGTGCCGAAACCTTCGCCACGTCTGACGGACACATCTCGGTCGCCGCCAACACCATGAAGCAGTTCGCAACACTGTGCCGGGTGCTGGGCCGAGCCGACCTCGCAGCTCCGCCGCATATCCCAGGCGGGCTCGCGCCAGATGCCTTCCTGTTCAATCTTGCCACCGATGCGCTGCGCCGCGAACTGACACAGGCGTTTGCAGCCGCGCGGGCCGACAGGCTTGAGACGATGCTGAATTCCGAAGGCGTTCCGGCGGCACGCGTGCGCGACCTGCAGGAGTTTCTCTCGGAACTCTATGTCGACACACCCGGCATCGGCGTGTCCGGCGAGAAATTTGCCTTCGGTCCCGCGTTTCGCTGGAACGGTGGCGAAAAACTCGCGCTTCCTCCGGCGCCGCGTCTCGGAGCCGATACCGAGGCACTGACGGCGCGAACATCCGTCGGCTCGTAAATCAGGCGCAGGACAATGAGCGAAAGACCCGTCAACCGGACCGATCATGACGGTATTGCCGTATTTGCCATCGACAATCCGCCAGTCAACACCTTGTCCAGCAAGGCAGACGTGATCGGCGCGTTGACTGATGGCCTACAGGCTTGCGCATCGGACGCGGCGGTGCGCGCTATCATTATTTGCGGCCGCGGCCGCTATTTCTCGGCCGGCGCCGACATCGCCGATTTCGGCGACGACCCGGACTTCGACGTCGGCCCGATGCGGTTGCTGCTGTCTCTGCTCGACGAAATGGACAAACCCGTCATCGCCGCGATGCATGGCATCGCAATGGGCGGCGGCCTCGAACTGGCGCTGGCCTGCCACTGGCGCCTCTGCGCGGCGGGCACCCAATTGTCGTTGCCGGAAATCACGCTCGGCCTCCTGCCGGGCGGCGGCGGAACGCAACGCCTGCCACGGCTTGTCGGCGCCGACGCTGCACTCGATATCATGCTGTCCGGCCGCAAGGTTTCATCCGCAGAAGCCCTGGAGCTTGGTCTTGTCGACCGCGCCGTCGAAGGCGGTCATGTCGAACAGGCCGTCGCGTGGGCGAGAGACCTCAGTTGGGGCCGCGCCGCGCTTCGGCGCACGCGGGATCTGCCCATCCGTTCGACCTGCGATTTCGCAGCGCTGCGCCGGACCGCTGCGGAGCGCCGCGGTCTCGGCCGGGCACCGCAGGACATCGTCGATTGCGTCGAAGCGGCGGTGATATCGAATTTCGACGACGGGCTTGCGTTCGAATATCGCGCCTTCGACCGCCTGATGCTGTCGGAAGAGTCGCGCGGGCTTCGTCATGCCTTTCTCGCCGAGCGCAAGGCATCCTCCATCCCCGGGCTGCCGCCTGCACGACCGGCGGATCGACTCTCGTCGGTTGCCGTTGTCGGCGCGGGCACGATGGGGATCGGCATCGCCACGAGCCTGCTGGATGCGGGATTTGAGGTCATCCTCACTGACCGCAACGCCGAGGCGCTGTCCCGCGCCGCCGCCGGCATCGAGCGCAACATCACCACCGCCGTCGAGAAAGGGCGCCGCAGCTCCGCGCAGGCCGACGCCCAACGCGCGCGTTTGTCGCTTGCTGCGGCTCTTGAAGACACAAGGAACGCCCAGCTCTTCATCGAGGCCGCCTTCGAGGACCTCGAGGTCAAACGCCAAGTCTTCCAGCAGATCGAACGTATCGCCCAGCCGGATGCAATCCTCGCAACCAACACCTCAACGCTCGACGTCGACCGCATCGCCGACAGCGTGACGCGACCTGAGCGCGTCATCGGCCTGCATTTTTTCAGTCCGGCGAATATCATGAAGCTGTTGGAGATCGTGCGCGGCCCGCGGACCGACCCGCATATCGTCGCGGATGCGCTCAGCCTCGCCCGTCGCATCGGAAAAATCGGCGTCGTCGCCGGCAACTGCGACGGCTTCATCGGCAATCGCATTTTCGAGGAGTATTTGCGGCAGGCTTATTTCCTGCTCGAAGAAGGCGCGCTGCCCGCGCAGATCGACCGTGCTCTGGAAAACTGGGGCTGTGCGATGGGTCCGCTGCGGGTGATGGATCTGGCGGGTCAGGACATCGGCTGGAATATCCGCAAGCGGCGCGCCATTGAACAACCGCAACGGCCCTACTCGCGCATTCCAGATCTCATCTGCGAGATGGGGCGATTCGGTCAGAAGAGCAACGCGGGCTATTATCTCTACAAGACTGGAAATCGCAAAGGCGAATCCGACCCCGAGATCGATGCAATGATCGTGGCACATTCCAGCTCGCTCGGTGTGAGGCGCCGCGACATCGCCGATGAAGAAATCGTCGCGCGCTGCGTCTTCGCCATGATCAACGAAGGCGCGCGCATCGTCGAGGAAGGCGTCGCAGCAAGACCGCTCGACATCGATGCGGTCTATATCAACGGTTACGGCTTCCCGCGGACCCGCGGAGGACCTATGTTCTACGCCGACCGCATCGGACTTCCCTGCGGTGCTCGATCGCATCGAGCATTTCGCGCGCGGACATCAAGGCTGGGCCTGGACGCCCTCGCCTTTGCTGGCCGCACTTGTCCGCAAGGGAAGCAACTTTGCGTCGCTGAACGGGCGATAGCCGCACCGCTTCTGTTGGCCCGGCCTCTCCGGTAACGAAAGGAAATCCCATGCATGATGTTTTCGTCGTCAGCGCGGTGAGAACAGCCGTCGGCACTTTCGGCGGGTCGCTCCGCGACATTCCGCCCTCGACGCTTGCCAGCACTGTCACGCGCGAAGCCGTCGCCCGCAGCGGGGTCGACCCGCAGGCTGTCGGGCATGTGGTGTTCGGACAAGTGATTCCGACCGAACCCCGCGACGCCTATCTGGCGCGTATCGCAGGCATCGAAGCTGGTCTTCCGCAGGAGACGCCCGCGCTGACCGTCAACCGGCTGTGCGGCTCGGGCCTGCAGGCCATCATCTCGGCCGCGCAGATGCTGAAGCTGGGAGATGCGGAGATCACGGTTGCAGGCGGGGCCGAAAGCATGAGCCGCGCGCCCTATCAATCGCAAACCACGCGCTGGGGCACGCGGTTCGGCGACGCGACGCTGACAGATGTCCTGAGCGGCGCGCTGACCGATCCGTTTCATCGCATTCTCATGGGCGTCACCGCGGAGAACGTCGCCGCGCGCTACGGCATCACGCGCGAGCAGCAGGACGCCTATGCGGTCGAAAGCCATCGGCGCGCGGCGCGCGCATGGTCGGAAGATCGCTTCAAGGAGCAGATCGTTGCCGTAGCCGTGCGCCAGAAGCGGCAGACGGTGGACTTCGCGCGTGACGAACATGTCCGGCCCGACGCAACCATCGAGGATTTCCGCAAGCTCGCAACCGTGTTCAAGGAAGGCGGCAGCGTCACGGCGGGGAACGCCTCGGGAATGAACGACGGCGCGGCCGCTGTCGTGCTCGCGACCGCCAACGCCATCAAGCAGCACAACCTGAAGCCGATGGCGCGGCTCGTGGCCTATGCGCATGCCGGCGTCGATCCGGCCTATATGGGCATCGGACCCGTTCCCGCGACGATTGAAGTCATGAAACGCGCCGGCCTTGCGGTCGCCGACATGGACGTGATCGAAGCCAACGAGGCCTTTGCCGCGCAGGCGTGCGCCGTGGCGAAGGATCTCGGCTTTCGATCCGGACAAGGTGAATCCGAACGGCAGCGGCATCTCGATCGGCCATCCTGTGGGCGCGACGGGCGCCATCAATACCGTAAAGATTGTGCACGAAATGCGCCGCACCCGCACCCGTTATGGACTGGTCACCATGTGCATCGGCGGTGGACAGGGAATTTCGGCGATCTTCGAGCGCGTCTAGCGGGTTCGATCAGCGCCACCTCAACAGCCGGCTCTCCAGTGTCGTCATACCCCAGGTCAGACAGACGCCGACCATCGCCAGCAGCATGATAACGCCGAGCACACCATTAGTGTCGAAGCTCGCCGCCAGCAATTGCAACATACCGCCGAGCCCATGCTCGGAGGCGATGATCTCGCCGCCGATGACCCCAAGCAGCGCAAAGACGAGACCGAGACGCAAGCCATTGAAAATCACCGGCACCGCGCTCGGCAGCGTGAACTTGAGGAATATCTGGCTGCGGCTCGCACCGAGGGTCTCGGCCAGCGTGATGTGGTCCGCGTTGACACCGCGTCCACCGGCAACCGTATTGGTCAGCACGATAAAGAACGTCAGCGTGAAGCCGATGGCGACCTTGGAGCCGATGCCAAGCCCGAACCAGATCAGGAACAGCGGTGCGAGCGCGATGCGCGGCATCGAGTTGAGCGCCATCAGGATCGGCCCCAGCACAGCCTCGATGTTCGGCCGCGTCACGAACAGCATGCCGACCAGAATTCCCGAAACGCTGCCCATCGAGAACGCCAGGAAGGTCGCGGTTATGGTATAGCCGAAATCCTTCAGAAGGCTCCGAGTGACAAAAATTTCGGTGAAGAGAAACTCGGCGATCCGGCTTGGCCGGCCGAACAGGACGGGCGCGAGATAACCGGCGCGGGAGCCCCACTCCCAGGCACCAAAGAAGAAAGCAAGTACTGCCAGACGAAGAATCCAGATGACCGATGTCGGCAAGGTTACGCCGGTCATGCGGTGAGTCCTTCTTCCAGTTTCGTCCAAACCTCGGCATAAAGACGATGATAAGCCGGGTCTTTTTGCAGAGCGCGCACCGAACGCGGCCGACCCAACGAGATCTTCATGTCGGCGATGATGCGCCCGGGCCGTCGCGTCATAACGATAACGCGATCCGACATCGAGACCGCTTCGCTCAGGTCGTGGGTGATGAACACGACGGTGCGGCGATGCTGTTGCCACAGATCAAGCAGAACGTCTTCGAGCTGAAGCTTGGTTTGCGCATCGAGCGCGCCGAAAGGCTCATCCATCAGCAGGATAGGACTGTCGAGACCGAACGTCCGCGCCAGCGCCACGCGCTGCCGCATGCCCTGGCTCAGAGCCTTCGGATAGGCGTCCTCGAAACCCTTGAGGCCGACTGTTTCCAGCAGATCGCGGGCGCGGTCCCTGCGTTCATTTTTAGGAAGGCCGCGAATTTCGGTGCCAAGCTCGGCATTGCCAAGTGCCGTCCGCCACGGACTGAGCGCATCGCGCGCGAGCATATAGGCAATATTGCGATTGCCGCGGCGCGGCGGTCTGCTCCCGACCAGAACCGTACCCTGCGCGACATCAGCCGGAAGCAATCCGGCCGCCAGATTGAGAAGGGTGGTCTTGCCGCAACCGCTCGGCCCGACGATCGAGACGAATTCGCCCTGGGCGACGCTGAGCGACACGTCGTCGACGACGAGAAGCGAGCCGTTGAATGTAATCGATACACGATCGAATGCGATCGAACCGGAGCCGGCGGAAACCGGCGCAGCTGTCGCCGCGATTTCTGTTTTGACTTCGACTATCGACATGTTCCTCAAGCCTCTTTACTCAACGCCAAGCGGAGATGCAGCGCCATCTCGCCGCCGCACCCAGCCTCACAGGGACGTCACGGCGCCTTAGTCCAGACAAGTGTCGAGACATCGACGGACTTGGGAAGCATCTTATTCTCGACGGCGAAATCGATCGCGGCCTTGATGCCGTCGCGGTTGACGGACAGATCCGGACTATAGGTCTTGACTGCGTCCTTGATCCAGTTGCGCAGCAACACATCGCCATTGTCGATGTTCTTGAAGCTGATGACCGGTTTGTAGAGACCTACGACCTCGTCGAGATTGGCCGGGTCCTGGAACCATTTCGCGGCATCCTTCATGGCTGCGTAGAATGCCGCCATCAGCGCCGGATTGTCGTCGGCGAACTTGCGTCGCATGACGAAGACCACGCCCGCGGCATCCTTCTTGCGGAACAACTCCGGTCCCTGCCCGTTCGGCATATCGACAACCGTGACGCAGGCCTTGGTGACTTCGCACAGCTCCTTCGCCGGGCTCACCGCGATCACGGCATCGACCTGTTTTCCGACGCACCATCGAATTATAGGCGGTGTCGGGACCGCCAGTGGCGACGACCGTAACATCGCTGATATTCAAACCGGCGTCGCGAAGCATCGCACCCAGAATGACTTCGCCGGCCGCACCACGCGCCGGCACGCCGATCTTGAGGCCCTTCAGATCCCTCATAACGGCGGGATATCCCTTCGCTTTGTTCGGCAGGGGAACGTCGGCGCGCGCCGTCATCGCCAGTATGGCATTGGGACTAGCGGTTCCGACGATGACGACTTCGGCACCCGCGTTGATCGCGGCGGCGGTCATGTCGGCGCTACCCTGACCGACATCGAGGCTGCCGCCGACCACGGTCTGCACTGATGTCAGCGCATTGTTCATGTTCACGATCTGGCACTTGAAATTGTACTTCTCGCAGAAGCCTTTCTGGGCCGCGATAAACACATGCATGTTGCCCAGCGAGCCGTTGGCGTGACGGATCGTCATCGTTTCGCCGTTGGCTTTCGGTGCCTGCGCTGCAGCCGGACCGGCTACCCCCAACGCGCTCGCAAAGGCAAATATAGCTAACATTCTGACGGCTGCCCGGATCATCTATTCCCCCATTTTTTAATTAGTCGTGATCACTACTATATGGCCCGGCGCGTGCTCGGTCAAATCCCGGCGCGGTCGTGTCCAGCTAGTGGACGGTGCGAAATGGCCAAAGGAAACGATATGGCGCACGCGATAACGCGGCCATTCCTCAAAAAGAGCCTGCCACCCAATCAGATCGCGCTGACCGAAGGCGCACCAAGCCGGCGCCAGAATGCGATTAAAGCCCCGGTGTGACGCATTCCCAAATAGGAGCCAATTGCCGACCAACTTGACGATGCGCCTGGAGGTCAGACCGATTGCCGGCAGCGCGATCAGGACCGAAAACTGGCTAGCGACGTCAAACGTTTAAGTCATTGTCTGAATTGCGCCGTCGGCATCAGCCAATTTCACAGCCAAGGCAGATCCCGGCAAAGGGCCGATCAACTCCCGCAAAGTACTTTCGTTCTGCTTGATTGTTTAGGTGCGGGACAACCCGTTATCGGACGGCGCTCACGTTCAGCAACGAAGTGAGCTTGGCTGCGGATCCAGCGGTGTCGAACGAGCGGATCAGCGCCAGGCTTTCTTCGAGCCCGGCAGATGAAACACCTGCAGTCGGCACCAAAGCGCGATACTTTGCCTCGACATCAGCCCACTCCACCCCTCGGGGGCCTGAACCGCGGGGTGCATTGCAGGTACTGGAGAATTTCTCTCCGTTCTTCATGCGGATGGTCACGGTTGCGCCGTGACGATGCGGAAAGCGATCTGGAAGCGGCGCGGGATTGGGATCGAACACGACCTTCTCTTGAAGGGCAGCGATCAGCGGATCCCCCATTTTATCTTCGTTCATGTGCTCCCAGCTGAACTGGCCGTCAGCGATCGACGCTGCGACAAAATAATAAAGGCTGTGAGCAGCATCAACGAGATTGCGAGGGTGCGGCTCACCCTTGAATTTCGTCCATTGAACTGCGGACGAGATAAAAATCTCATCGACGTCATTTGCATCGATATTGTTGATCCGCGCGGCATCTGAAGCAGCTTCCGCCGTCGCGTGGAAAGGATGCGCTCCAGGCATGAGCTTGATTGCCATATCCGTCACAATGTCCCATGACGCGCCGAGTTCGTGCGTCACACTTTCAACGTCCTGGCCACCCAAGGCAGCAAGAAAGCCTCGTGGATGCTCAAGCACATTTAATTCACCTGTGAACCCGGCCTGCGCAGCAAGCGCGGCCTGCACACCCGCAGCAGCGGACGCGCCCGCATGATATTCGCGGCCCCAACTGGTATCGGCGGAAATCGCCATTCCCCCAATTGAAGTTGCAGCCAGCGCAATGGCATGCGCCATCTGCTGCGCCGTGAGCCGCAGCATTCTGCCTGCAACCACCGTCCCGCCGAACACCGTTGAGACTGACCCGTGAAATCCACGCTGCATTCGCCCCGGCGTCAGGGCTTCGTCAATGCGGCCGGCGACTTCGTAGCCGACGACCATTGCAGCCAGCACGTCAGCACCCGGCGCCTTGAACCTCTCCGCGAATGCAATGGCGACGGTCGATACAATTGTTCCAATATGAGCGATGCTGCGCATATCGCTGTCGTCGCTTGCGGCTGCATCACTGGCAACCGCATTCGCGCGCGCGGCCGCGGCAGAAGGCAACATGCTGCCGTCGAACCAGACGGTCGAATCAAGTGCGCCACCGGAACGGCATTCAAGCTCTCGAATGATACGTGCCGAGGGGATGCTGAAACCCATTGCCGCGCTCGCAATGGTGCTTGCAAAGACTCATCTTCGCTCGGTCAAAAGCCTCAGCTGAAATGTCAGAGACTGCTGGTCTCGGCCGCGAATTTTCCCAGTCGCAGGGCAAGGGACTGCTCACTATTGAGTTGTCGTGTCATTTAACGCCGGATTTTGTTGTGAACTCCGCAATTCACTGTGACAGAGTCCGCGAACCTGTTCTACTCGGGTGCAATATCGAATGCTTTGAAGTCCGCGCGATACTTAGTTTCGATATTCTGCACGACGCGTTCGAATTCTTCAGGCGTGCCTGAGTAGACCAACGCCCCTATTTTCTCAAGTTGAGCCGCGAACTCAGCGGATTTTAGAATCTCGGCCAACGCCGCGCGCAGTTTTTGCAAGACCGGCTTAGGTGTCGCCGCCGGAACCCAGATTCCACCGATTTGGATATCGTCCAGATCCGGATATCCCAACTCCTTAAAGGTCGGCACGTTGGGTAGCGATGCCAATCGCTTTGAATCGGTAATTGCAAAAATGGCCATGTTTGGATTTCCAAGAACGCCCATCCCGGTGCTCGGCAGACCGAAGAAAGCATCAATCCGGCCGCCCAGCATATCTTGCATGACCTGAGCCGCTCCTTTGTAGGGAACTTCTCGCCACCCGATCTTGCTGAGGGCGTCAAAGCGACGTGACATGAGATTAGGCGAACTTTGCGGACCGTTGGTGCCAAAGGTGAGAACACCCGGATTGGCTTTCCCAAATTCAACGAGCTCTTGAAGCGTCTTGGCCTTGCTGGATGCCGTACTCACAATAAGGACGTTGGGTAGATAGTTGATGCCGCCAACAAGAACGAAGTCTTCCAGCTTGTATCCCGGCTCCTTCAATCCCAGAAGATTGGTGACCATATTTGAAGCACTGAAGAGAATTGTATACCCGTCTGCGGGTGCGCCAGCGACCAGTCGCGTGGCGAGCGCGGCTCCCGCGCCGGGGCGATTTTCCACCAAGACTGTTTGATTGAGCACCTTGGCAAGGTGATCCGCAAATAAACGGGCTTGAACACTTGCTCCGCCACCTGCCGGAAATCCGACCACCAGCTTGATCTCTCGGCTAGGATACTCCTGAGAGTAAGCAGCCTGACCGAACAAGAGCGGGGTCATCACGGCGATCGCCGTCAGAATGTTTCGCGCAATCACGATCTCTGATCCTTTAAGCGTTGACGATTAGCGGAGATTTCATTCGAGCTCGACGGCCTCTATTCGACATGAATTTGCTTCACTGAAGATCGATCAGCACGCTCTTGAACCGAAGATTTTGCTCGACAGCCTGCCGGCCCAGATCCTTGCCGATACCTGATTGCTTGAAACCGCCCGTTGGAATCATGAAATCATTTGTGCGTCCATATCGATTGATCCAGACGGTGCCCGCCTCCAGCGCCCGCATATGAGTAAGCGCCTTGCTCATATTGGCGGTATAGAGTCCTGCGCTCAGCCGATAAACGGGATGCGACGCCTTGCTAATGGCCTCCTGATCATCGTCGAACTTTTCAACGGTGATCACGGGGCCGAAAATCTCTTCTTTGATGGCGTCCATTTCCGGGCGCACATTTGTCAGAATAGTCGGCTCGTAAAAGCAGCCATTTTGGATATTGCGATTTCGGCCGCCACCGATGACCGCTTCCGCCCCGCTTGCTAAGGCTGCGCGAACGATATGATCAATACGATCCGCCTGCCTCGTTGAAATAATTGGCGAAAACGTCGAACTGCCATTCCAGGTTGGGCCCGGAACCACGGAAGCGCAGATCTTCTGAATTTCCTCTATCAATTCTTCAACCACACTGTGGTGCACAATGACGCGCGATCCGGCGACGCAAACCTGGCCCGCGTTCCCAAGCATGGAGCGCGCGATCGCATTGGCCGCTTTACCGAGGTCAGGCGCATCCTTGAAAACGATTTGCGGATTTTTACCGCCGAGTTCGAGAGTAACAGGCTTGGTGCCACTGGCCGCAGCTGCAGCCATCACCGACGCGCCGCTGCGACCAGAGCCCGTGAAAGTAATTTTGGACACGAGGTGATGACGGCAAAGCGCATCGCCGGTGATAGCCCCATTGCCTTGAACGATATTAAAAATGCCAGGTGGAATACCTGCTTCGACGGCAAGTTCCGCGAGCCGCAGCGCTGAGAATGGCGTAGCTCCGACGGTTTAAGAACAATCGCATTACCGGCAGCCAGCGCCGGCCCGGTTTTCCAGGAGAGGTTCACAATCGGAACATTCCACGGAGTAATTGCTGCCACGACGCCATAAGGCTGCGCTACAACCATGCCGAGGTTATCTGAGCGCGTGGAAATGACTTCACCACCGAGCTTGTCGGCAAACTCGGCAAAAAAGCGTATGCCTTCGGCCGCAAACGACACGTCCCAGTTTGTTGATTCGGTAATGGGCCGCGTCGAACCGAGAGATTCCAGGCGCGCAATATTTGACCGATCAGCTTCAATCAAATCTGCCCACCGGCGGAGGATTTTTGCGCGATCCCGGGCGGCATTGTGGACCAGGATGACGTTTGAAACGCCTTGTGAGAATCGCTGACCGCGCGGTCAACATCGTCCGCTGAGCCTAGCGGCACGCCGGCATAGTTCTGCCCATCTGACGGCCTGGACACGTCGATAATATCCTTGCCGCCAGCGACGACTTTGCCGTGAATGAAGTGGCCGGAAGGAACATCGACTGAAGCAGGATCAAAATCGAGCATAGGTCCTCGTAGGGTTGTTTGATTCGGGAACTTCTAATTTCGTCGAGCTACCGTCCGAGAACCTGACGGTAATATTTGTATCGGGATGCCACGAGGTCGGTGAGCTTGGCCTCTCCCAAGTTAATGGGCTCGTTGTCGATTTTGTCCGTCACTGTTTTGAACTCAGGAGACGTGACGGCGCTGGCCAGCGCCTCACCAAGGCAAGTCTTCAACGCCTGACTCAAACCTTTTGGCGCGACAAAAATTGTAAATAGCTCCAACGGAGCGGCAGTTGCACCATTCTCGCGAAGCGTTTTTGAATCGGGAGCGTAAGGCACCCGCCTGTCGATCAATGACGCCAACTGGTTCATCTTCCCGGCTTTGATGTGTGCGACATGAAGCGACGCCTGCATCGATGCGTCGACGTGGCCGCCAAGAACGGCCGTCATCGCCTCTGCCGCACCGGTGCCCGGTACGGCGACAACGTTAGTGCCATACTGCTCGTTCAGCTGCTTCACCAGAAGCTCCTGGTTCGGGCCGCCAGTCGAGATCGTGGCGCGGCCGTTCTTCTTTGCGAATTCCAAAAAGCTGGCCAGGTCGTCAAACGGCTTGGTTTTGAGTGCTACCAAGCCGACCAACAACTGCATTGCCGATCCAAGATATGAGAAGTCGTCGGGAGTGTAGCCAACTTCTGCAGCCGCCGGGTTGAAACTGATGGCGTCGGTGCTTGCGACACCGATGAAATAGCCATCGGCTGGCTGGGACTTGAGCTGATTAAGCATCGCTCCGCCGCCGTTACCCGGACGGTTGTCGACAACAATTGTCCACTTCTGCTGCTCTGCGATTCTCTCCGAAACCGCGCGGGCTGTCGCGTCGGTGCCGGCACCCGCAGCAAATCCGACTGTCACGCGGATCGGCTTGCTTGGAAATCCCGGTGGGCAGCTTGCCGCGGCGAAGGCGGTTTCAACGTGAACGAGACCGGCACCCCATACCGCGGCAAACAAGAGAAGATGCGCTTTCTTCGTTGCAAGCATTGTATTCCCCTTCTTTACTCGTCCAAAATTCTATCGATATGAAAACAGCTTCGTCGCCAGATAGGCATCGATCCCCTCGGTGCCGCCCTCCATGCCGTATCCAGACTCCTTGACGCCTCCGAAGGGCATCTCCGGCAGAGCGATCACTGCGTCATTGACAATGAGATTGCCGCATTCGACTCGCTGCGCGAGGGCCTTCGCGGTCGAAAGCGAGCGCGTATATGCATATGCGGCAAGTGCGTATGGAAGCCTGTTGGCCTCCGCTATCGCTTCTTCAAGTTCGCGGAATCGGATGACCACGATGACGGGTCCGAACCCTTCGATACGACGGACCTTCGCTGTCTCAGGCACTTCGTCGATCACCGTAAGCGGGAAAAAGTAACCCCGCTCGCCGTATCGTTTGCCGCCGGTGACAATTCGACCACCGGTGTGTAATGCGTCCGCACACAGGTCTTCCATGGCGGCCAGCCGCCGCACATTGGCGAGTGGTCCCATTTGAGTGCCTGCTTCAAGGCCGTTGCCCAGATGCACAGCCTGAAAGCCGGTTGTCACCGCCTGCATGAAGCGATCGTAGTGCCGTTCATGAATAAGAATACGGTTGGGTGAGGCACAGGTTTGCCCGGCATTGAACGGCTTCATTTTTATCAGTTGCGTCGCGGCTAACTCAGCATCGCCGTCCTCGCAAACGATCACTGGAGCATGACCACCCAGCTCCATAGTCGCCCGCTTCATATGTTGGCCGGCCAACGAAGCAAGCTGTTTGCCCACGGCAATCGACCCCGTGAAGGAGATCTTGCGAATGGCCGGATGTGAGATCAGATGTTTGGAGATTTGCGCGGGCTCGCCAAAAACCAGATTTGCGACACCCGGCGGCAAACCGGCATCATGGAGCGCCTGCAACAACGCCGCCGGTGACGCTGGCGTCTCTTCTGCGGCCTTCGCAACGACAGAACAGCCAGCAGCCAGCGCAGGCGCGAGCTTGCGAGCCAGCTGGTTCATTGGAAAATTCCAGGGAGAAAAGAGTGCAACAGGCCCGATTGGATTTCTGGTCGTCGTTATTGTAGTCGCGGGATCGCGAGCCGGGATTGTTCGGCCATATGTCCGACGAGCCTCGCCCGCGGCCCACTCAAGCTCGCCCGCCGCCCTCTCGGGTTCAAACGTCGCCTCCGATAACGGCTTACCCTGCTCAAGCGTGAGTTTTTTTCCAATTTCCGGAGCGCGCCGCCGCAAAAGTTCCGCCGCCTTCAGGAGAACCTGCGAGCGATCAAACGCGGATGTCAGCCGCCAGACGTCAAAACCGCGCGTGGCAGCGTCAATGGCCTGATCAAGGTCCGACGTGCCGGCGCATGCGACATTACCGATCGCTTCTTCGGTGGCGGGATTGATAACTTCGATTTGCCTCTTATCTGCCGCATCGACCCACTGCCCAGCGATAAACAGCCGAGTATTGTCATACATCGCGAACTCCTGACTGCTAGTCGGTGGATGGGCCGTCACGCCAGTGTCTCGGGCTGTGCAGCGAGAAACTCGTTCAACACCTTCGCCACGAGATCAGGCGTCTGCGACGGCATAAAATGACCGGAGGCGATCTCGATGAATCTTGCGCCTGGAGCCGCGTCTGCGACTGGCCTCACCACAGACGGCGGCCGATCACCGTCGAACGTCCCTGCCACGACAAGCATCGGACAAGTAAGCCGCGGCAGGCGCTCCATGACATCGCTGTCTGCAAGAAGCCGTACAAGCGCCGCCACGCCATATGGGCTGGCGCTAAGGCGGCGACGGAAGACCCGTCCGAACCGGTCTTGGTCTTCCCGCAGCGCCTCCGGATAGGATGAAGAAAGTCTGGTTTCGTGCGTTGGCCGCATGCCTTCGGCCTCAAAAATACTTGCCCGAGCGAGTGTCGCCGCTCTGCGCTCAGGCGGAATGCTGAGCGCAGGAGACATCGCAATGACGCGCTCTACTCGTTCCGGATGTTCGATGGCAAAAGCAATCGCGATAGCGGCGCCCAAAGCACATCCGGCAATCGAAACGCGCGGCAATTCAAAATGGTCTAACAGCGCCAGCAAGTCAGCGATCAAAACCTGGAATGTCAGCGGTTTGATCGCAAACTCGGACAGGCCGCTCCCACGGATGTCGAAGCGCACAACCTGATGTTTTTCTCTCAGCAGGGGCACAATGTCGTCAAATGACTCAATCATGCCGCCAATCTCGTGCACGAGCACAAGCGGTGGCCCCTTTCCTTCAATCGCCACACGGAGCACCGTGCCGTTAACTTCTACCCATTCCACTTGATAGCCTCACACGATTGGCACTGGCTCGAATCCAAAGCGTTTGTCTTTTCGGGTAATTCTAGCGGCGTGTGGAAATCCGAAGTGACACGGCATTACGATGGCCCCGGTGTTGGCCACCTCATTGAGGAACTCCAGTCTGGTCTGTCGCGCTTGCTCAGGCACCATGCAGAAAGACGTGTTCACGTGAGGTTCAAGCACCTGGATCGGGTTATGAAAAATATCCGCGCAGAAGATTCCCGTCTCGCCGTCGGACTCGAGCGTCACTTTGAACATGCCCGGGGTGTGTCCTGCTGCAGGCGTAATCTTCAGCCCCGCGATGTCACCCTCGGCATCCACCAGCAGACCTTGCCCCGCGCTGAATACTGGCAGCACGCTATCCGCGAATGAGCCGACACCAGCCATCTTATCGGTCGCGTAAATGGCATTCACGCTGTCGAAGTCGATACGTGGCAGGAAGTACTTTGCCTTGCGAAACGTCGGCACCATAACGCCGTCCTGTTCGACGGTGTTCCAGCCCACATGATCAGCGTGAAGATGCGTGTTAACGACGTGGGTGACTTCATCGCGCCCGGCTCCGGCCGACTCAAACCATTCCATGACCCTGGTATTGAGCCGATTGATACGTTCCACGGGACGGTTCTTGAGATTCCCGACGCCGGTATCGATGACGATCACATTGCCTTTCCAGCGCACCACCCAGATCTGGATGGCAATGATGAACCGATCGACGTGTGCCGAATACTGATGCGGCCCCAGTTGGGCGATCGCCGAATTGAGCTGATCTCGCGTGAGGTCGGCAAACACGCGTGCGGGATCATGCGTCGGACCGCTAAACTCAATGATATTAAAGACGTCCGCGCTTCCAATGCGCCGATGAAACATCATGGCGCCACCTCAGGCCGGGAGTCCGAGCCGCTGGCGGGTCTCGCTGATCGACGCCGGCTTGATATCGAACTCGTCAAGGATGCGGACGATCTTGTTGACCTGCTCGGCGTTTGACTTGAACAGCACGCCCTCACGCTCAATCAGATTGTCTTCCTGACCGATACGAATGTTGGTTCCCATTAACGCGCCATAGGTTGCCGCACGCATATTGTGCGGGCCCGTGCCGTGAATGAACAAATTCATATCCCTGCCGAACAGACTTTCAGCTGTCTGTTTCATGTGCATCAAATGCTGGATGTCGGACGGAATGCCGCCAAGGATGCCCGTCAGAAACTGCACAATGATGGGCTTTTTTACCTTCGGCTTTCGGTTGAGGTGATAATCCAGAATATAGATGTGGCCTATGTCATAGCACTCGAACTCAATTGCGATGTCGGCATCGACCAGGATGTCGATCATGCGATCGATTTTGGCGTACGTGTTCGCTGTCACGAGGCTGTAGCTGTCGGGGCCGAACTTATCGCGCTCCCACTGATGTTTGAAGGTATCAATGCCCTGGTCGATCGCTTTCTTGAAGCTGCCGTAGTTCATCGATCCAACAACGATCGTTGCCACTTCCGGCCTGACTGCAAGTACAGCCGCTGTCCGGTCCTCGGCGGTTGATCCCATCGACGCCGACATGTTGATAATCGCCTTCGTGCCGGCACGGATAGCGGGCACAATTTCCTTCCAGACCCCCACGTCATTGGTTGGCTTTCCGTCCTTCGGATCGCGGGCATGCAGATGAATCATCGATGCGCCTGCTTTGGCTGCCTCAATGGACTCGCTGGCGATCTGCTCGGGTGTAATTGGAAGATAAGGCGACATCGACGGCGTGAGGCCGGAACCCGTCGTTGCGCACGTAATGATCACAGACTTTCCGAGATTGTTCATTTCTTCTCCTCACCGCCGGCGTTGGAGTTTCCACACTTCGGCGAACAAATTGGATCCAATAGAGCTTTCCGAACGTCGACGTTGAACGTCAAACGATTTTGTAGGTGTCAAACAGAGATTTTCTCACGTAGCACGCGATACTACGCTCCGATTGCAGTGGCCTCCTCGGATACGAGATGCGAGCGCACGCCCCTCGCCTCCTCAGCAATCCAATTTACAAAACGCTGTTGAGGTGACGACGCAGGAACGGGATGTGGGAGCGTCAGATAGAACCCGCCCTGATTGCGAAGGATATGCGGTAAGGGCTGAACGAGCCGCTTCACCGCTATTTCATCCGCGAGCACAACCCGATCGCAGAGCGTTACGCCAATGCCTTCGATTGCCGCCGATGTTGTCATCGCCGAATTTTCAAGAACAATTTTTTCCGCCGGCTCAAGCCCGGCCAGTCCGACTAGCGACAGATAGTTGTCCCACAACTGAGGCCGCGCGGACGACACCAACACGGTATGCCGCGTCAAATCGGCCGGCTTAAGAAGCGGCGGGCCGTTTCGCAACAAACGCGGGCTTGCAACAAGAACAAGCTCGTTGGCAAACAGAAAGATGCTGTCGCGCGCCGCTTCGCCGGATGAATGCAGCCGGATGACAACGTCAACATCATCTGGATAAGTTCCGGCATGGCCCACACCCTGAAACGTCGTGATGGTGACAGGGATCGACGGGTGTGAAATATCAAACCGCGCCAGGCGGGGCAAAAGCCAGCGCATGCCGACATTCATCGGGCACAACACACACACAGGCCGCCTTTTCCCGGCGCTCACAATCTCCGTCGTGGCGGCACTGATGCGACGGAATGCATCCGTTAACTGCTCCCGATATCGCCCCGCCTCAGGGGTCAGACGCGCCTCGCGATAACCTCGCACGAAGAGGCGCATATTGAGCGTCTCTTCCAATGCGTTGATCTGCCGACTGATGGCACCTGGCGTCACACCGAGCTCAGCTGCTGCGGCGGCAAAGCTGCCGAGCCTCGCAGCAGCCTCGAAGGCGCGTAGAGCATTTAGCGAGGGCGTCACTCGGGACATGGCGATTTCCGCATCAGTAAACGTCTTGATAGGCGGTCGCTATCATCGATGGACGCGCCGCGAATTTCTCGTACCACGACTCAAGCGCGGGCCGCCCCGCACGCCATGCGTCGTCAGAGAAGCGAAAGTCGATATGCGCAAGTGCGCAACCTAGGGCGATATGGCCAACATGAACAGACTCCGACGTCGGAGGCTGTTCGGTTAGCGTTCGCTCGGCAAAATCGTAGGATGCGGACAGCTTTTTGGTCCACGCAGATATGTGCTCGTGAGAACGACGCTCCGCTGGCCGATTCTGTTCGCCAAGGCGTTGGGTTACCAGGTCCATCATGCCGTCGCCCAGCGCCTGCATTTGCAGGACCGACCAACGATCAGCGCCACTCGGGAAAAGCCGCGGTCGCGGTGCTGTTGAATCCAGATATTCGCAAATGACCCGTGAATCGAACAGTGCCGCCCCATTGGCACGCAAAAGCGTCGGGATCTTATTCAGAGGATTATGCTGCATCACCTCATCTGACAGTTTGATCATGGCGACCACAACACGGATGATGTTGATCTTATCGACAACCTCAAGCTCATGGGCGGCGACGAGCACCTTGCGCACATAAGGCGAGCGCGACGACCAATAAAGCGTCAGCTGGCTCAGACTTGCCGCAGAGCCACTTTCCGACTCTCGCGTTGCAGCAGTTGCCGTCATCTTGTCCATTGCTCAAGCCGATTTCATGTTCGGTGTGCACCGTTCGCTCACGCGAACACCAGCGTATCCTTGGCGGCAAAGCTCAGAAAAACGGGCGTACCCTTCGGAAACTGCCGATCATCGTGCTCGAAGGCCAGGCAACGTCCGCCGGCTACCGCCACAATGTAACGGGTCATCGAACCCAGAAACCCCGCACCCTCAATAATTCCTGGCACGCGATTGTCCTCCGACTTTCCCGACTGCTCATCATGCTGCAGAATTTTCAGCGCCTCAGGACGCACGGCGATACGAACGCTCGTTCCGGTGGCGATTGTCTGTGGCGTTTCGCAAGCAATCGTTACGTCCTGCGAGATTCTCAGTATTGATTTCTTTCCCTCGTGCCCAAGCATCTCGCCCTGGAACCAGTTGGTCGAACCAACGAACTCGGCGACGAATGCAGAGGCAGGCGTGCGATATATTTCACGGGGAGCGGCTGATTGGATGATACGCCCCTGTTCCATCACCGCGATCTGATCGGACATTTCCAGCGCTTCCGTCTGGTCATGAGTCACGTAGATCGTCGTGATGCCCATCTCTTGCTGTAACCGTCGTAGCTCGTTTCTCATCTCGTCGCGCAACGCAGCATCGAGGTTTGAGAGCGGCTCGTCGAGTAGCAGAAGTTTGGGTTGTCGTACGATGGCTCTTGCAAGCGCTACGCGCTGCTGCTGACCGCCAGACAGTTGTGTCGCCGAGCGATCGCCGTAGCCGCCCAAACTCACAACGTCGAGCGCACGAAGGACGAGCGAGCGAATTCTCTTCCTGAGAAAACTTGCGGTCCTTCGCAACGCGCAGCGGGAACGCCACGTTTTCGAAGACGGTCAGATGTGGCCAGATGGCGTAGGATTGAAACACCATGCCGAAGTTGCGGCGATTGGCAGGCACCATCGTGCCGTCCTCATGATCGAATAAGGCCTGATCGGCAACTTCGATCCGCCCTGAGTCTGGCGTCTCCAACCCGGCAATGCATCGCAGCGTCGTCGTTTTGCCGCAGCCGGAGGGGCCTAAAAGGGTAAAGAACATACCCGCCGATAGATCGACATCAATTGATCGCACTCCGCCCTTAGGCCCATCGCCCGCAGAGGGATACACTTTCGTAAGGCCCCTTACTTTTAGAAACGCGCTCATGCTTATTTTCCAAAGGTGTTGGCTGACGCGCGCCGCGAAACCGCATAGAAGCACGCAGACAGAAGAGTCATCAATGCCGCCCATACGAGTCCCAGGGCAGCAACCTCGCCGCTTTGTCCACTTGTCCAAAGTTCAAACATTGCGACCGGGATTGTCTGGGACTTTGGCCCCGCTAATAGCAGCGGCATCGACATTTCTTTCGATGCGATCAGAAATACGAAAATCCAGGCTGACGCGAGTGCCGGGGAAAGTAGCGGAGCGATGACTTTTCGAAGCATCTGCCCTGTGCTGGCGCCGGATACGGACGCCGCCTGCTCCAGTTCCTTGTGAATTTGCAGCACGCCCGAGAATGAGTATCGCATTCCATAAGGAACATAGCGGATCACGAAGCCGATAATAATGATCCACAATGTTCCATAGAGCGGGAACGGTGCATTGAGAGCGATTTGCAGCATCGCAATGCCCAGGACAATGCCTGGAAAGACAAGCGGTATCGTCACAAGCTGATCGATGATGCGTGAGCCAAACTTGCGACGCGCCACGATCCACCCCGTCAGAAAGGTGAGTGACACGACGAGAGTTGCAACTGCGCCGGCTACGATAACCGTATTGAATGCCAGCTCCCGATAGTAAGAATCGGAGAACACATGCACGAAATTCTCGAATGTAATTCCCTTAAAGGCTGAAACACGCAGCGGCTGCATGAATGGCGTGATCGCCATCCAAAGGATCGCGGCGAGCGGAAGCACGAGCACGATCAAGAAATTGCAAAGTACAACCGCGGCCCCGATCCAGCGCGCCGAACCAAGACGAAATGGACGCGGCCGATACCCCTTGCCTGTGATCGAGGCAAATCGCTCCGCACGCTCTGATAGTTTCCCGTAGAAGTGCAGCAAGACCGCGATGACCGCGACCATGACAACGGCGTAAGCACTTACAAACCCGATGTCCGGCGGCATTTTCTTCATGCCACGGTAGATTTCCGTTGTAAGCACCGTGACGTCGCCCGGAATGCCGACGAGTGCAGGCACCTCGAACGCCTCAATGTTGCGAATAAATACAAAAAGAGCGAGCGCCACGACGGCGGGTTGCGCCAACTTGAGGGACACTCGAAAAATTGTATCGGCGATGGATGCGCCCGACATGCGGGCCGCCTCTTCCATCTCGGCGTTCGCCGCACGAAAAGTTGCGGAAAGAAGCAAGAAGACGAGCGGCGACCAAAGAAATCCTTCGATCAGGATCATGCCCGTCAAAGACGATACTTCAATAAGATTGTTTTGTTGACCAGTTAAATCCAGCCAGGCCCGATTGAACGGCCCTGATTTTCCGAGCAGAAAAAGCCAGCCCGTCACATAAAGAATATATGGCGTGCCCAACGAAATGACTGACGTCAGAAACGCCAAGGACTTGAACGGCACATCCGTGCGTTCGACGAGCCATGCGAGCGCCCCGCCAAACAGAAGCGACACAATTGTTGCAGCAGAGGCGAAAATCACCGAGTTGACAGCACTCGCGGCAAGACGATTTCCGCTCAGCAGATTGGCATAATGCTGAAAAGTTAACCCACCCGCTTCGAAGCCCTGCTTGAATTCCACAAAGCTTGTCCGAACGAGAACAAACAACGGCGGCAAGACAAGTAGCGCAAGGATTGCGACGAGCGCGATACCCAGCCAGTCAGATTCTTCATAGCCTTTGCGACGCGGGCGCCACGCGTTCGTGGCGCCCTTGTGCTGCGGTGATACTTCGACAGACATGCGCTGGCTCCAAAGATCGACAGATTGCCGACGACGGCGACTGAACGATCGCTATTGGAACAGTTCCTCGTAGATCTTCAGCCAGCGCGCGCCGTCTTTTTCTTCCATCTGCGGCGTGAGACCGAAAAACTTGTAATTGCCGTCCGGCTTCAGCGATGCGTCGGCCGGCAGCACATTGGGATGAGCCGGGATGTAGCCAGCCTCCGCGTGAATCTTCTGTCCTTCCTCTGAGAGAATGTAGTCAAGCAGCAGCTTGCCGGCATTCGGATGAGGACTGTTCTTGATCAGCGCCACGAGACCGTAGTGTCCGCTGAGGGGTTCAATCTTGAGCCACTTCACCGGCGCGCCTTTGGCGGCGCTGATCGGCACATGATAGTTGTAAATCGAAAGAACAATCGGGAATTCGCCGGCGATGGCTTTATCAAGCACGACACGCTGATTGGACGGAATGTTCTTCACGCGCTGCTGAGAAAGCCTCTTCAGAAACGCCATCCCTTTTTCTTCGCCCATCGTGTTGAGGATGGTTCCGATCATACCCACAGGCCCGCCCGTGCTGGTGCTCGTGGTCCAGGCCATACGATCCTTCCACTTCGGATCAAGCAAATCCTCCCACGTTTTGGGATAGTCCGCTTCCTTGACGAGATCTGTATTGACCGCTGCGGCGTTCGGCTGGATCGAATGCGCTGTCCAGAGGCCGTTCGGATCCTTGTACAGGTCAAGATATTTTGCGGCGGATTCCGGCTTGTAAGGCTGAATGAAACCGGCGGCGAAAACTTGCGTAAACGTAGGCGGACCGTCAAACATATCGGCACGCGGCTGCCCGGTGCGGCCTTCATTGATGATGCGCAAGGCCTGCTCTTGCCAGAGCGCCGAGACGAACTCGACTTCAATTCCGTATTTCTCGGTGAAGCCCTTCGCAATCGGGCGCACAATCTGGTTCACGATAAGGCTCGTGTACCAAAGGACCTTGCCTTCCTTCTTCGCCGCGGCAATCAACTCCGCGGATGCAGCATTTGCTGAAGCAGTGCCACCCAACACCAGGACACTTGAAAGTAACGTCAGCGACAGAGCAATCTTTGGTGCGCGAAACATCATGAGCCCTCCCAGGACCTTGTTTATTTCGCACATCCATGTACGTGGCCGGGATGACCGTCAAAGTAGTAATTGTATGTCCAATCGATTTTTTCTCACTTCACTTACAAAAATAGCTGCCTTTTTGAATTCTAAATAATTGAAATATCAGGATATATCGTAACGCCCTGCTGAGGTCATTATAACCATTCCGCTGCACTGCGAGAAAAGCTCAATTGACAAAGGTAGCCGCCCGATGGAGCGGAGCTGTCGCGCATCAGACAAATCGACTGCGCGCCGGCAAGGATTATGAAGTTGTTTCCGTTCCGAATTTGCTCGCCGGAGCTATTCAGGTCATGGCCGGAACAGCCGACCTCGCTTTCGGATGGGAAACTGACGCGTCACTGGTGCGGAAAAAGTATTACGACCTAAAAGTGGTGATGTCGTCCGACACGCTCAGGATGTTCCCTCGGCAAACGATAATGCAGCTCGTCGGCTTGAGAACGCAGGTACCGGAGCAGGATCAACTGAATGCGATTTTCGCTCTCGCTGCTGCAGCGGCACGGCAGCGCACCGCGTTTGGCGGATCGCTGACTTGATTGCGTCGCCTGCAGTTAAACAGTCGGCGAAGCGAAAGAAACGCCTTCATAAGACAGCGTCGCCGTTGATCCTCCGTCGACGGGGAGAATCACACCGGTTATCCAACGAGCTTCGGGACTAGCCAGAAAAAGCACTGCATTGCCGATGTCCCATGCAGTTCCCTCTGTCTTCAGAGGCGACTTCTGGCTGCGAAGCTGCCGTTCTTCCGCACTCATCCCCTTGACCGACACCATCGGTGTATACACCATTCCCGGAGCGACACAGTTCACGCGAACGCCAATACCCGCGTGATGCATCGCCATGGCTCTCGTGAGATTGATCACAGCCCCTTCGACGTCGGATAAAGCAACTTGGGGTGCCCACCGAGCAAGCCAGCAATCGAAGCGATATTGACGATAGCCCCGCCCCCCGAGCGAGCCATCTCGGGAATTGCATACCTTGCCATCAACATCATCGACTTGACGTTCACGCGCATCGCGCGATCCCAGTCGTCCGGATCGACATCGATAGCGGTGCCTGCAGGACCGCTGATCCCGACATTATTCACCAGAATGTCGAGACGCCCCCAATTCGCAATAGTCTCGCGTGCGCACCGCTCGCAATCTCCGGCGTTGCTTACATCCGCCTCAAATGCGACGCCCGTACCGCCCTCATCTGCGATCATCTTCAACGTATCCGACGCGGCGGTAAAGTTGCGGTCGATTAACGCGACCTTTGCGCCCTCGCGTGACAGTAGAATTGCCGCAGCGCGACCATTGCCAATTCCTTCACCGACAGAACCCGCACCGGTAACTACCGCTACTTTTCCAGAGACTCGTCCGCTATCGCTCATCGCTTACCTGCGCTTCTGAATGATTGACGTCTTTGCTGCACGTGCAGAAATAAGTGCCAAATTCGTTCGGTAACCAGTCCTGCTGCTTCTGGAACACGTGGGACTTCCAGATCTTTTCAAACAACGTCTCGCTAAGCATTCCCTCTACCACCCGATTTAGACTTCGTGCGCCCGCCTAGAAACGCTTGCCTCCGCCTGTGAATGGCAAGGCAAAGCGATCACGCAACCCGGTCACCCTTTTCGATCTTCGCGGCTCTGCTATCCACACCCGGAAGCATCTTTGCCGGGTCGCGAGTGACGACTACATCGATCACGGTTGGCCCCTTCAGCGTCAGCGACCGTTTAAGGGCCGCGGCCAACTCGCTGGGATCCTCAACGCGGATTCCATTGCAACCCAATGCCGTCGCGACGTTCGCGAAATTTGTCTCGGCCAGGTCCGACGCGTGATATGCACCTGCGCCATAGACCAAGTGCTGCAAGGCCTTCACATAGCCGGAAGCCGCATTGTTCACGATGACAACAGTGAAGGTAAGACCAAGGCGCCGCGCCGTTTCGATCTCACCCAGCATCATGTTGAAACCGCCATCGCCCGTAAGGCTGATTACCGCCTTGCCAGGAGCCGCCATCGCAACACCAATAGCGCCCGGCAGTCCGTAGCCGATTGACGCAAATCCGCGATCCGGCACAAAACTGCGCCCTGCCTGCTTGGTGTCGAAGAGAAGGCCACTCCAGTGCGCGGCAAAGCCGCCGTCCGCCACGAGAAAACCATCGGCCGGCAGAACGGCGTTTATCTCGGTCATCAATCGCGCCATGCTGATCGGTACTTCATCTGAATGAAGTTTGACCGCGACCTCTTCGCGCCACTTCTTCATTAGCACCGGAATCTCGTCGGCGTAGGCACTGAGCCTCTGTTTGATGGCTGACGCCTTATCGTTCAGTGATGCCCGCAGTTCCCGAATTCCCGAGAGCGCATCGCCCCAGAGCGCCAACTCCGGCTCCAGCGTCCGGCCGAACTCCTCCGCAACGATGTCGAGATGAATAATCCGCTTGCCCGCCGGAGGGACGGTAAATCTCTTGGTCGCGATCTCACCAAGCTTGCATCCAACGACCAGCAGCACATCGGCTTTTTCAATCAGCTTGTTGGCGATACGATCGTACCGGCCGAAGAGCCCCGCACTGAGGGGATGGCTGCACGCGATGGCGCCCTTACCGGTCATCGTGTGAGCAACCGGAATGTTCAGGTCGCTTGCGAAGCTCGTGAGCGCATCTGCTGCCCCGCTCAAATGGACGCCGCCGCCAGCGAGCACCATAGGCCGTTTCGCTTGGGCAATCAGCTCAGCAGCGCGCCGGACTGCCTCGTCGTCAGGCTTGCACCTGATGGCCGGTATGCCGCGATGTGACGGATTTGCTGCAAAATCGCCTTCCGCGAAGGCGAACGTGCCGTGACACACATCTTCCGGCACATCCACAACAACCGGTCCAGGACGCCCGCTGGTTGCTACGGCGAATGCACGTCTCATCAGTTCCGGTATGCGCTTCACGGTCTCAACGCGAATAACTTCCTTGCAAGCCGGCCGAAGCACTTCAATCTGCCGGCTTTCCTGCGTCATGTTCTTCCAGGAATGGTCACGGTGTGTGTCGCCAACGATTGCCACCATCGGAGTGCCGGCATTCAGCGCCTCCAACAATCCCGTCACGAGATTTGTTGCACCAGGACCAAGCGTCGCATCCACCAGGCCAACTTTCCCGCTGACTTTAGCGTATGCGTCTGCCGCGAACACACCGGCTCGCTCATCATTGATAAGGTAGTGCTGGAGATTTCAGACGGCGCGCGGCGTCATAAAACGGCAGCAGCTGAAAGCCGCCCATTCCGAACATCGGACCGCCGTCGAAGGCCTTGATCATGCGGGCAATCGCTTCGCCGCCCGAAATTTCGCAGTTAGTCATTACTGAATACTCACTCTGCTGGTGCGCATCGGGCTCATCATTTCTGCAAGAGCACGCGCTTCGTCTGCAGAAGGTCCACAAGCTCAACAAGGCGCTTCTTCGTAGTTCGGTCCTGGTTCGACCAACGTCGGTAGAAGCCACCGGAAACTAACCGTCCCAGCCGACATTGACGTGCGGAACAGACCAACGAGTTACGGCCATCGGTTCGAGAACCGGCGCGCCGAGAAATGGAGCGGACAAGCAGTAAAGTCCCTTCAGAGTCGAAATCCAGATCAGGTTGCGGTCCCACTCAATGAATACCCCCGAGGTCGATCCCATCTTCCAGCTCAGGAAGTTCTCTAGGCCACCGTGCCGCGGCGGCACGAAGTAGGCGACCTCCTCGGGTCGGTCGGATCTGAAATATCAAAGAGCCGGACACCGGCATTGAGATATGACAACGCGACGACATCGGGACGCGCCTTACCCGGCGCAATCCAATTCTGGCAAACGCGAGAGCTGAATTGACCGCGCGCCATTGCGAAGTCCTTGTAAGGCGCATCGGGGTGAGGCATCGGCCGCGGGAAGAGGCCGATAATTTTTGGATTTCGAACGATCTTTGACGTCGATAATGTAGCTGGTGTGGAACGGCTCCCGGCAGTCCACCTCCAACGCTTCCGGCACAGCGATAACGAGGTTTTGCAGCTTCGGGAACCGCTCTGGGTCAGCGGTGATCGGCATCACGTGATGATACGGAATGCCGCCGATCGCTTCCAGCGGGTGCGTGACTTTGCCGTAAACCTTCGGATTTCGGATGTCCGACAAATCATGGACGTACATCCCGAAGTGTCCCCAGCCGCCGTAGCCGACAGTGCCGCCGTCTTCGATACGCGTAGGCACGATGCAAGGCGTTCGATTGCAGGTCCATGAGCATTGGTCGCCTGCGAACGGATAGGTCGCCTTGTAGAGCTCCTCTTCGTCAAGACGCTGGCCCGGCACCCACCACCGTGAGACCTCCTTGATTTTGGACGGGTCGGTCATGTCCACAATCATGAGCCCGTTGCTAAAGACGCGCTCCGAGCTTTCCATCCGCAACTGGTCGTCCCAGCCGCAGGCGAGGTATGCGTACTGACCTCCGTCGTAGAACGGCAGGTGAACACCGGCCCCGAGTCCGGCCGGTTTCGAATTCGCTCAGAAGCTCGGGCTTTTCTGGATCAGTGATGTCGTATGTCTTGATCCCGCGGAAACCGGGATGATCGATCGATCTCTGTCGATACTCCGCATGATATTTGCCGCGCGGGTACTCCGGAGTGCCGCCGGTCAACGGCATCTGCCACGAGACCACACGCAACCACTTTTTCAGGCGAGTGTTGTAGACGCAGCTCTGGAACGCAGGGCGCGGCGTACCGAAATAGGGGTTGGCGATCTCGGACGCTTTTGTAGGCTCGGTGACGTCGATGAAGCCGCTCTTATGAGCGATGAGCCGACGCTTGCCCTTCGCCCACAAGCAGGAATACTCATCGCCGAAAAGTTGAAGTTCGATATCCGGGAAATATCCGACGATCTCCATGTTTGAAATGTACTGGTTGCGGTCGAGATAGTTCAGCGCGCCAGCCGGCATTCGCAAGGAACAACACCCCCTCCAGGCGTGAGGTTCTCGACATCTGCGAATGTAGGAGTATTCCTGTGATCGTCAGTCGCCATGGCCAGTTGCCTTCTTGAGTGATTGTCGTAGTCCGCTCAACCGCGGCGTTTTTCGGAGACGGCGCGTCAGCTCCACAGCAAAGTGAAGCAGATGCTCATCGGAATTCCGCCAGCCCATGATCGAAAGCCCAATCGGACAACCATCGATCATGCCTACCGGGATTGACAATTGTGGCGTTCCTGCATGCCCGGCCGCGCACAAGAGTTCGATCGAACGCGCGCGGAATTGATCAAGCTCGGAAGCAGGCGTATTGCGTAACGGGGCAATTCCGAGGCGTCGTCGGCAGAATAAGCACTGCGTCGTCGCGCAAAATCGACTGTAGAGACTTCGTTATCGCGTCGCGTAGTTCTTGTGCGGAATCTCAACCTCGACGCACTCACAGTCGCGGCAGCTGCAAACCGCTCCTTGACACCCAGAACCAAGCGTCGGACTGGTTTCCTGTATCCATTGGCCGTGAGCGACCCAGGCTTCCGCAGACTGCAGTACACGAAAAGCGTTCCGCCACTCGTCGATTTTGGCCGCCGGCGATCGCGATGTGCTGAGCGCCACCTGCAAGTTCACCGAACTGATCGACAAGGGGCGCAACGCGTCGCGCGTCCCTGGATCCAAGAGGTCGAAAAGATCCGTCGCGACGAACGCCTTCCTGTACTTCGCCGAGGTTCATGGAAGTCTTCGAGCAAAACTCGCGCGACTTGCAGCATCAGTTCCGGCGTTCGGGCGAACCAACCTGCGGCGTCATAGCTGGGCGCCAACGCTACAGAATTTTTCATTGAGATCCGGCCGTGGGTCGTTCGAAGTCCGTAAACTCCGCAGAAACTCGCCGGGAGGCGAACCGAACCACCGGTATCGGTGCCAATGGCAAAATCGACCAATTTACCGGCGACCGCCGCCGCGGATCCGCTCGACGATCCGCCGGGAATGCGATCAGGCGCTGAAGGGTTCGTCGGAGTACCGTAGTGAGCATTCTCTCCGTTAAGACTCCACGCCAACTCATCCATGTGAGTTTTGCCAACCATGTGAGCGCCGGCATGAAGCAAGCGATCATAAATCTGCGATGAGATCGTCGGTAACGGATGGGTAGCCAGCCAGGCGGGACTGCCTGCGCCAGTCGGCACGCCCGCCACATCGAATATGTCTTTTATTCCGAAGGCCAATCCAGCCAGCGGTCCTTTACAATTCCCTTTCGCTTCGAAGCGACCGTGTTCAACAAATGCATTCAGCGTGTCGTGGCGAAGCATCGCGGCCCTGCGCATTGGCATCTAGGATCTGGAGCCTTCTATCGAACGGGCCCGGAGTTGATGGCCGGCCGACGAGCTTTCGGCATGCGTCTGGGCCAGATACCAGTCCAGGATCTCACTACCCGTCCAGAACACGACGTTCTGATGCGACAGAATGTGGTCATAGAGCATTTCCAGATACTTGATCCGATGCGGCACACCGGTCAGGTAAGGATGGATGGAAATTGCCATGATGCGGGGCGCCTTTGCACCGTCCAGATAGAGGCGATCGAAATGGTCGCGCCCGCGCCGAAAAATCTCATCCGAAGGGTGCTGCTGGATTGCGCTGATGACGACGTCGTTGATTTCGACCGTGTATGGAACGGAAACAACGCTGCCGCTGCGGGTCTTCAGCGCGACCGGCTGATCGTCGAGAACCCAATCGGCGACGTACTCGATGCCGGCTTCGGACAACAGATCCAGCGTGTCATCGGTTTCGGTTAGACCGGGACTTTCCCAACCGCGCGGCGGCGCGCCGGTGATTTTCGCGATCGCCTCCATTGTATTGCTAATCGCGGCCCTTTGATCTCCCACCACATGCATGGGCTGCTGCACGAAACCATGCCCCATGAACTCCCAGCCGCAACGATGCGCTGCGAGGCAAGCCTCTTCATATTGGCTGCAAGCCGTGCCGTTGACGGCAAGCGTTGCCTTCAACTGCCGGCTATTGAGGACATCGAGAAAACGCGAGAACCCGACGCGCATGCCATACTCATGCCACGCCCAATTCGGGACATCGGGCAACAATGGCCGTCCCATCGGCGGCGGAAGGACCGTTCGCGGCATCGGACCAAGCGGGCTCCAGCTCTCGACGTTCACGATCGTCCACACTGCCACGCGCGCTTCTCCCGGAAGTGCCAAGGGCGGGCGAGAGTCTGAATCAAGCTATAAGGAACGCGACTGAGAACACTGCTACCGGGAATTCGATCCATTTTCTTCCGTTCTTCTGGGCGCTTGATGCCTCTTCGCGGCCTAAAGCCCGGCTCGTTGACGACCCCGAGCCGGCGCGACTTCGCTTGCTATTGAGGAACGATGTTGAACTCGCGAACGAGGTTCGAGAAACGTTCGTAGTCGCTTTTCCAGATGCGGTCGAAATCGGCGGGTGTGCCGGGGGCTGGTTCAATATACAGAGCAGAAATCTGCTTCTCGATCGCAGGATTGGCCATCGCGCGCTTAACTGCAGCATTGAGCCGATCGACCATCGCCGGCGGCGTGCCCTTCGGCGCAAAAATCTGAAACCAGCCCAGCATCTCAAGACCCGGCACTGTTTCAGACATGGTCGGAATATTCGGCGCTGCAGGGCTGCGCGTGCGACCGCTGATCGCAATAGCTCGGAGGCGGCCGTCATTGGAGAATGTCAGGCCGTTCGAGAAGCCGAGAGAACTGACTTCGATACGGCTAGCCATCAGGTCCGGGGTGATCTGCGCACTGCCCTTGTAAGGGACGTGCGTGTAGTCAAAGCCGGACTGCTTCCGAAGCAATTCGAACATGAGGTGCGGGAAGCTGCCAGGACCCACCGTGCCGACACGCACGACCCCTGGGTTTGCTTTCGAATAGTCGATAAGTTCCCTGAGTGAGCGCGCCTTGAAGTCCGGAGCAGCCACAAGCATTATGAAGTTGGTGTATGCCAGCGCCACGGGCTCGAAACGCGCCCTGACATCAAGCGGCCATTTGTTCACGATCGGCGCTATCACGATGTTGCCTAGCTGGCCCATGACAAGGGTGTGCCCATCCGGCTCAGCACTTGCTGCAGCCTGAAGCCCGATCAGGCCCGATGCACCTGGACGATTGTCGATCGTGATCGGCTGCCCGAGATCCTTGGCCATGTCATCGGCCAGAAGCCGCGCGATGAGATCAACAACTTCGCCGGGAGGAAACGGGATGATGATCTTGATCGGACCCTTGTGAAGGGTTTGCGCGAGAGCGTTACCAGACGTCACGCCCGTCAAAGCGACGAGCATGAGGCAAAGAACTTTCATCCAACGATACAACATCGCATTTCCCCGTCGTTGTGTGGCGAGGGAATTTTTGATGCTCAAGCAATCAGAGTCAAAGAAATCCGTCTAAATTTATCTCATTATATGAAATATCGACTATTCCGAAAGTTATACGCGGAGCGGGAAATCCGATCATTTTAGTCTGCATTTACGGGGAGATTATCCCATCCGGGCGCAGAAACATTTGGTGCCGCCGTGCTCCGGTTTACATTTGTACCAATATATGGGACTTTCGAACCTGCGTGGTTTGCCGAAAAGGTGGGGCAATGGGAGATACAGCGCCGGCCGGACAAACGGTGCAACGCGCCATCAGTCTTCTACGGTTGATCGCATCGAGCAATACGCGAGACCTGCGTCTCAACGACTTGGCGGCCGGAAGCGGTTTGCATAAATCGACCGCACATCGCCTTTTGCAGTGCTTGCTCGAGGAACGCATGCTCGTTCGCGGCCACAATGGTCGCGGGTATCGTCTGGGACCTTTGCTCTATGAATTCGGGCTAGCGGCACTTCCTAACAGAAGCATCAAGGAAATTGCTCACCCACACGTATGCAAGGTCGCAGAAGTCACGGGCGACATGACCTTTCTGCTCGTTCGCAGTGGCTATGAAACCGTTTGCGTGGACGCGATTGCAGGTCATTTCCACGTCCAGACGATGACGTCCGGTGTTGGAGACCGACACCCTCTGGGGATTGGCGCTGGTGGCCAGGCCATCCTTGCCGCACTCCCCGATTCCGAAATCGAAATTGTCTTGAATGCCACGAAAGCCCGATTTCAGAACTATCGTCAGTTTTCACGGCAATCGATCGCGGACGACGTCGCGCGTTGCAGAAAGCGCGGCTACTCGCTGGACGAAAACACAGCCGCAGACGGCATCACTGCAATGGGTAAGGTGATTTGCCTTCCGGGCAAGATCCCAGTGGCCGCGGTGTTCATTGCAACACTCTCCTCAAGAATGCTTCCGGCGCGGCGCTCGAAGCTGGCTCGACATCTTGAGGTGTGTGCGACTTCCATAGAAAATGAAATCGCCTGAGCGCTTCGTCACCGCCATGCTTCGCGTCGCGCCTGTCAAGTTTCACAGAGACTTTGGGCGATGAAAACAAGACCGCTGTCGGCGGGCATTTCTCATCGAAAAAAAGAAAGCTCACTAAAATCGAGAACGGCTGGCTGGGGCGGCAGTACTGATCGCGCCGGTCTCCGCTCGATTTCCCTGCTAACAGGGAATTGTACAGGGACAACCACGCGAATGGGCTGTGAAGCGGAGAATGAGCCATGGAAATGCTCTTGAAATGAGCCGTTCCGAGAGAATTCCCCGCCCACGTAACAGGGAATGAACGGGCCTAAAACAACGAATTTTAGATCAATAGCAGGGATTAGAATTCGGCAATCGGAGTTAGCGTCAATTCAGACGCTCTGCATACCTCTCACAAATCGGCCATCTACGATCTCCTCGTCGAAATGAGTGATCGTCAGCCAATTGAAGCCCTGACAGATTATTTGCCTATCCCCAGTCGGGATCTTCAAGGATGCCATCCGTGTCTGCACCGACCGCAGGCGCGGCACGCTCGGAGACCATCAAGGCACCGTCGATGATAATCGGTGATCGTACAGAAGGGAATCGTTTCCCGGTTGGTCCGCGACGCCGGCAAATCCAACCGCATGCGCCTGGCGATTACTTGCGGATCAGCGAAAACATCCGCGATGGTATTGATCGGTCCGGCCGGCACACCCTCACGTTCAAGTGCACCAAGCAAGGCGTCGCGAGTTCATGTTGACGGTCAGTGCAGTCAGCTGCGGGATCAGTTCGTTTCGGTTACGGACCCGATCCGCATTGGTGAGATAGTTGCCATTCGCGGCAAGATCTGGCCGGCCGAGAACCGCTGCGAATTTCGCAAACTGACGGTCGTTGCCGACCGCGACGATGACGTGGCCATCCGCGACGGGAAAGACCTGATAGGGCACGATGTTGGGATGCGCGTTGCCGAGCCGCGTCGGCGCCTGACCTGAGACAAGGAAGTTCATCGCCTGATTGGCGAGGACGCCGGCCTGCGCGTCGAGCAGCGCCATGTCGACATGGCCGCCCTCGCCCGTCTCATCGCGCCGCGCGCAGCGCTGCCAGAATGGCGACCGTCGCATAGACGCCGGTGAAGATATCGGCGATGGCGACGCCAGCCTTCTGCGGCTCGCCGTCGGGCTGCGCCGGTCAGGTCCATGATGCCGCCCATGCCCTGGATCATGAAGTCGTAGCCGGCGCGGTGCGCGTAGGGTCCGTTCTGGCCGAAGCCGGTGATCGAGCAGTAGATCAGACGCGGGATTGAGTCGCTTCAGGCTGTCGTAGTCGAGACCGTACTTCTGTCAGGCCGCCGACCTTGAAGTTCTCGATCAGGACGTCGGCATGCGCGGCCAGGCGACGAACGATGGCTGCGTCCGTCTTCCGTTTCGAAATCGACGGCGATGGATCGCTTGCCGCGATTGCAGGCGTGGAAATAGGCCGCCTCAAGCGGATGCTCGCCCTTGACGTCGCACGAACGGCGGCCCCCAGCCGCGCGTATCGTCGCCGACGTGCGGGCGCTCGACCTTGACCACCTCGGCGCCGAGATCGGCCAGCAGTCTGCCCGGCCCAGGGACCCGCGAGAATGCGGGCGAGTTCGAGGACGCGGATGCCTTGAGCGGCTTGTCGCTTGTCATCGCAGCTCGACTTCAGAAGAACGCCTGCAGTGCCCGTCTGCGCGCGGCCGAGGATGAGGGCGTGGACGTCGTGCGTGCCCTCGTAGGTGTTCACCGTCTCGAGGTTCTGCGCGTGGCGCATGACGTGGATACTCTTCGCTGGATGCCGTTGCCGCCATGCATGTCGCGCGCGGCGCGCGCGATGTCGAGCGCCTTGCCGCAATTGTTGCGCTTGATCAGCGAGATCATCTCCGGCGCGACGTTGCCCTCGTCGAACAGCCGGCCGACGCGCAACGCGGCCTGCAGCCCGAGCGCGATCTCGGTCTGCATGTCGGCGAGCTTCTTCTGGACGAGCTGCGTCGCGGCCAGCGGCCGGCCGAACTGCTTGCGGTCGAGCGTGTATTGCGCGCGCGCGTGCCAGCAGACCTCGGCCGCGCCCATCGCGCCCCAGGCGATGCCGTAGCGCGCGCGGTTGAGGCAGCCGAACGGGCCCTTCGAGGCCCGACACGTTCGGCAGCAGCGCGTCTTCGGGCACCACGACGCCGTCCATGACGATCTCGCCGGTGATGGAGGCGCGCAGCGACAGCTTGCCGTCGATCTTCGGCGCCGACAGGCCCTTCATGCCCTTCTCGAGCATGAAGCCGCGGATCTGCGTCGTCATGCGCCGTCCGACTTCGCCCAGACGACGAAGACGTCGGCGATCGGCGCATTGGAGATCCACATCTTCGCGCCGGTGAGGCGATAGCCGCCGGCGATCTTTTCGGCGCGCGTGCGTCATGCCGCCGGGATCGGAGCCGGCGTCGGGCTCGGTCAGGCCGAAGCAGCCGATCCATTCGCCGGTGGCGAGCTTCGGCAGGTACTTCTCGCTGCTGCGTCCTCGCGAGCCGTAGGCGTAGATCGGGTACATCACCAGCGAGGACTGCACGCTCATCATCGAGCGGTAGCCGGAATTCGACGCGCTCGACCTCGCGCGCGACCAGGCCGTAGGCGACGTAGGAGGCGCCGGCGCAGCCATACCCTCGGGCAGCGTCACGCCGAGCAGGCCCAGCTCGCCCATCTCGCGGAAAGATCGCGGTGTCGGTCTTCTCGTGCGCGATAGGCCTCGATGACGCGCGGCAGCAGCTTCTCCTGCGCATAGGCGCGCGCGGTGTCGCGGATCATCCGTTCGTCTTCGCTCAGCTGATCCTCGAGCAGGAACGGATCGTCCCAGCGGAAGGCGGGAGCGCGTTTGGTCGCACTGTCTGAAAATTGCTGGCCCGTCACACGTCCCACCTTGCTTTCAGTCGATCAGGCGTTTAACATACGAATATACGTACATATGTTCAATATCATTTTTCCTTGCACTCCGACTGCGGGTGAACTCAGTATCGGCACGCCCCGGGATTCGACGCCTGACAGAACTCTTTCCTGAACAGAGGCCTTCCTTGAACAGAAGCCCAATTCCCAAGTACTTCCAAATTCAGCAGGAAATCAGAGGGCGCATCGCCGGTGGCGATTACCCTGCGGGAGCGCAATTGCCGACGGAAGGCGAGCTTGCCGCGGAATTCCAGGTCAGCCGGCAGTCTATCCGTACGGCCATGCAGGCGCTGGTGAACGATGGCGTGGTTTCGAGGACCGCGGGAAAAGGCACATTCGTCACCGAGCCCGCGGCCAATGATGACAGCTGGACCGTTCAGTCCCTCGACGATGTGATCTCCCTGTCGTTTCGAGGCACGCGCGAACTCGTTTCCCATGAGCGCGTGACCGCAAAAGCCCACAAGGATGCCGCACGTGAATTGCACGCCGGGCCGGATGATGCGCTCTTGTTTATCAAGACCCGACGCCAGATCGCGGCCGGTCCTTATGCGATCGCGCGGGTCTATATGCCGTATGAATTCGGCAAACTTCTGAGCCGGGACGAACTGTCTTCAAAGCCCGTCGTGCAATTGCTGGAAGAGCGGTGTCGCATTCCCGCAACGCGCACCCGACAAGTCGCCTCCGCGGTTGCAGCCGATGAAGAACTTTCGAAGTATCTGGATACGAAACCCGGCAGCGCTCTTCTGCTACTCAAGCGAACATATTTCAGCGCAGACAATATACCTATCGAGTACGCCGAGAATTTCTACCGCCCGGATCGATACAACGAGGTGACCGATCTTTTCCGAAGAAAGAACACGGCGTAGGGGCGCAATACGCGGATCAACTAAGTCAGCCGGACGAAGGTTTCAATTGAAGTTCGCCTTCATCAACTCTCCAAGATGTTCTGTTTCCCAGTTCGCCGCGCAAGGCGCTCCGCGCGCGAATGTCATCGCCAGGCTTTTCGTGTCGTAAATCGCGGCTGAGACCGTATACGACCCGTCTCCGCTGCCGTGGCAGCAAAGACCCGCACGACCGGCGTCGCCGTGATCGGCCATCGCCGCCATTACCGCGTCAATTCCGTGAAGTCCAAGGCCGGCATCGATCATGGTCTGAAGCGCTGCGCTGCGTCCGAGGGTCGAACTCAACGCCGCGAGCGATATTCGTTTTGCGAGCTGATCGACGCCTTCGTGTCGAAAATGATTGGTACGGAATACTGCACCGGCGCGATCGACATGAACGGCATCGGCGAACAGCTCAACTGCCGCCACCGCACCCGTTGCATCGGCCAGTATCAGGCTGCCACCGCCTGCATGCCGCACGCTTGCGATAAAGTTGCACGCTTCATCGACTGTCCGGCACGTGCTCAGAAGCCTCGTCATCAGGAAATAACGCGGCCATCCTGTGCCATAACGCGGCGCAGAAATCGCCGTGTCGGCCAGCGCGAATCCCGCTGCGTTCATGCCCGAGGAGTATGCGCCTGGGATACCGAGTGTTCCGACGCATAGCAGCGCCCCGCCTTGAATCCGGTCGCCGAGATGCAGGAAGACTTCCTGTCCTTGCCGATGCAATCCGCTGAGGTCGCGATTCTTGGCAAGAACCGCACCGCCATCCGGTAGCGGACGCGCCCACGCCGAGCAGCCGTCGGTCTCATAACGACCGGACAAGATCGACAGATGCATGAGAGAAAACAGCGTGCGCTCGGGTACCTGGAATCCCTCGCACACACCACGCAGTTCCGCGAGTTCGTCCTCGCAGTGCTCTTCGGAAAACGCCATCTGCCGATCGAGATAGCGCTGTGCCGTGTTCGAGCCGAGCACCGGAAACGCCGATTTAAATCGATCCTCGAGCGTGATTCGCACCCCTCCGATATCGACGCCGGCCTCGCTCGCCTGGGCACGGCCGCGCTGGAATGCGGTCCCCACAAGCCTTATCGGGTGAAGCCGCTTCATACGGATGTCGACCCATGAAGATGGCAGGAAACCTCGTGCCCTCCTCCGATTGTCGTCTGCTTCGGAGGCACGGTTGAACAGTGCGCCATCGCTACCGGGCACCGCGTATGAAACCGGCAGCCCGCCGGCGGATTCAGCGGAGACGGGATATCGCCCTTGAGCCGTATCCGGTCTTCGGAGCTGCGGCGCTTCAATCTTGGCGCGGCAGCAATCAATCCCTTTGTATATGGGTGGGCGGGACGATTCAGAATGTCTTCGCGCGTTCCTATTTCAACGATTTCGCCGAGATACATCACCGCGACACGGTCGGCGAGCCGGCCGACGACTGCGAGGTCGTGGCTGATGAACAGATAGGTGAGGCCGAATTCCTTTCGAAACTGAAGCAGCAGTTCGATGATCTGCGCCTGGATGGACACGTCCAGCGCCGACACGGGCTCGTCGCAGACGACGAACTCCGGCTGCAGGATCAGCGCGCGCGCGATGCCGATGCGCTGACGCTGGCCGCCGGAGAACTGGTGCGGATAGCGACGCAGATGGTCCGGCGACAGGCCGACCTTTGGCAAGAATTCGGCGGCACCTGCTTCGGCCTCCTTCGCCGACAGCCCCTCGTGCAGCCTTAAGGGCAGGCCGACAATCTCCCCCACCGAGCGGCGCGGATTGAGCGAGGCGTACGGGTCCTGGAAGATGATCTGCATGCGCCGCCGGTAGCGCCGGAACGCGCTCTTCCGGCAGGCGCGATATCTCGATGCCGTCGAAACGTGACGTCGAACCGTCGTCCGCGCGATGCAGATTCAGAACGCGTCCGCCCGAGCGTTGACTTGCCGCAGCCGGATTCGCCGATCAGGCCGAGTGTCTCGCCGCGCGCGATGGAGAGATTGACCCCGTGAAGCGCCCGGACGAGCGAAGGCGGTCCGCGCGCGATGCCGGTCAAGCAAGCGTCGGTCGCAACGGGAAGTTCTTCGAGACGGACTCGATGGACGAAGAGCGGAGAGCCGCGCGCGCTCAGTCATTGGCCACCTCCCTGAGCTCCGCAGGCAGCGTGCGTGGCGATGTTCGCCGCAGGCCGCCAGGGCGACCGGGACGCGACAGGTCTCGCTCGCCATGCTGCAGCGGGCAAGAAACCGGCAATACGCCGGCAGGTTCGCGGCGGACGGAACCTGACCCGGGAATCGGCGCGGATCGGCAGGTCGATCGTGTCGAGGCTCGGCATCGATGCGAGCAGTCCGCGTGTATAGGGATGCATTGGCCGCGCGATGACGTCTGCGGTCGGCCCCTCCTCCACGACCTGGCCGGCATACATCACCATCACCCGGTCGCATGCTCGGCGACGACGCCGAGGTCGTGGGTGATCAGGACGACGCTCATGCCGAGCTCGCGCGCGTAGCTCGGCGATCAGCTCGAGCACCTGCGCCTGGATCGTGACGTCGAGCGCGGTCGTCGGCTCGTCGGCGATCAGCAGGCGCGGCCGGCAGGCCAGCGCGATGGCGATCATGATGCGCTGGCGCATGCCGCCCGAGAACTGGTGCGGATAGTCGTCGAGGCGGCTCGCCGCGGCCGGGATGCCGACCAGCCGCAGCATCTCGACGCGCCTTGGCTGGCGCGCCTCGGCCATGCGGCGCGGGCGAGCGTCTCGTCATGCGCCAGCATCACCTCGGCGATCTGCTCGCCGACGGTGAAGCGCCGGGTTGAGCGCCGTCAGCGCGTCCTGCATGGTCATGGCGATGTCGCTTGCCGCGCATGGCGCGCCGATCCGCCGTCGTCGAGCGCGCGCAGGTCGCGCCCGTCGAAGACGAGCTCGCGCGCCGTCGACGCGGCCCGGCGGACGCACCAGCCCCATGACGCTGAGGAAGGTGACGCTCTTGCCCGAGCCCGGATTCGCCGACGACGCCGAGGCATTCGCCGCGCTCGACACGTCCAGCGACACGTCGTCCACCGCGCGTGACCAGCCCGGCGCGCGTGGGGAAGGTGGTTCGCAGCCCCTCGACGTCGAGCAGCGGCGTTTCGGCGGCGGCGCTCATTCCTGGATCCTCGGGTCGAAGGCGTCGCGCAGGCCCTGGCTGGCGACGTTGATCGCGAGCACGAGCAGCAGGATGGCGAGGCCGGGGAAGGTCGAGACCCACCAGGCGTCGATCATGAAGGCGCGGCCGTCCGCCACCATCGAGCCCCAGGAGGCGGTCGGCGGCTGCACGCCGAGGCCGAGGAAGGACAGGCTCGCCTCCAGGATGATGACGTGCGCCATGCGGATGGTGGCGACGACGATCGACCGGCGACAGGATGTTGGGCAGGATCTCGCGCAGCATGATGTGCCGGCGCGAGGCGCCCAGCGAGCGCGCCGCCTCGACATATTCGAGCTCGCGCGCGGCCAGCGTCTCGCCGCGCACGACGCGGCAGGGGATCACCCATTCCTTGTAGACGAGCGCGAGGACGATGTTCTGGAGGCCCGGCGCCCATCATCGCCATCAGGCCGATGGCGAAGATCAGGTAGGGAAAGCCGAGCAGGATATCGACGAGCCGCGAGATGACCATGTCCACCCAGCCGCGCAGATAGCCGGCGGCGAGCCCGGCGAGGATGCCGACGGTGGTCGCGATCAGCACGACGACGCGCGCCGATGAGGATCGAGACGCGCGCGCCGTAGATGATGCGCGAGAGGATGTCGCGCCCGAGCGCGTCGCAGCCGAGAGGATAGCGCCCATTCGCCGCCGCAGCCAGGCCGGCGGCTGCAGCCGGCGGAACAGGTCGGTCTCGTTCGGGATCGTGCGGCGCGATCCACGGCGCGAAGATCGCGGCCGCAGCACGAAGAGCAGCACAACGAGCGGCGCCAGCCACGCGCCAGCCGGTTGTCGCGGAAGTCGCGCGAGGCCGGCGTGAAGACGGAGATTCGCCGCGCGGCTGGGCAGCGACGGCGACCGCGCTCACAGCTGCACCCTCGGGTTCAGACGGTGTAGAGGATGTCGGCGACGAAGTTCAGCAGCACGTAGGTCACCGCGTAGAGCAGCACCGCCGCCTGCACGAGCGGGTAGTTGCGCCTGAAGATGCTCTCGACGACGAGCCGCCCGAGGCCCGGCCAGCCGAACACCGTCTCGACGATCATGTTGCCGCCGAGCAGCGAGCCGGTCTCGATCGCGGCGACCGTGACGGTCGGGATCAGCGCGTTCTTCGAGCGCGTGGCGGCCGATGACGCGCGCGCGGCTCAGGCCCTTGGCCTCGGCGAAAGCGACGTAGTCCGCGCGCAGCACCTCGATCATCGAGGTGCGGGTGACGCGCATCAGGACCGCCGCCATCGGCAGCGCCAGCGTGAGCGCCGGCAGCGATGATGTGGCGCAGCGCCTGCCAGGAAGCTGTCGAGCCGGCCCGCGCAGCAGCGTGTCGACGAGCAGGAGATCCGGTGACTCGGCGCGCACCTCGCTGGCGAAGCCGATGCGGCCCGGACACGGGAAACCAGCCGCAGGTTCACGGCGAACAGCAGGATCAGCAGGATGCCGAACCAGAAGCCCGGCAGCGACACGCCGAACAGCGAGCCGACCGTGGCGATCCGGTCGAGCAGATCGATTCTTCCTGACGGCGGCCAGCACGCCGAGCGGAATGGCGATGACCAGCGACAGGATCAGCGCCGCCAGCGTCAGTTCGATGGTCGCCGGCAGGCGTTCGCCGATGACGTCGATGACGGGCCGGCGGTGGAAGAAGCGACAGGCCGAAATCGCCGTGCACGGCGTTGCCGCAGGAAGACGAAGAAGCGTTCGTGGATGCGGCCGGTCGAGCCCCATGTCGTGCCGCAGCGCCGCTTCCTGCTCGGGCGTGATCGGCTGAGTCGCCCGAGCATGATCTCGACCGGGTCGCCCGGCGTCAGCGTCATCATCAGGAAGACGATCACGCTGACGCCGAGCAGAACCGGGACGAGCTGGAGCAGCCGTTCGACAAGGCGCCCAATGCTCATCGGCATTGCGGCACCGCCGCAGGTATCGCGCGTCAGTCGACGCAGGCGTCGTGCAGGTTGATGCGTGCGTCGGCGGCGGCTGCCAGCCCTTCAGGCGCTTGGAGACGCCGTAGATGTCCTGCGGCAGCCACAGGAAGACCCAGGGCGCGTCGGCGTTCACGATGGTCTGCGCCTCCTTGTACATCGTCGGCGCGCTTGGCCTGATCGACCTCCGTCTCGGCGGCGTCGAGCAGCTGTGTCGACCGCGCGGGTTGGAGAAGCCGGCAGAGTTGCCGCGGCCCTTCGTGCGCAGGGTCGGCACGAAGATGTCGGACGGATCGAGCGAGCCGTTGCCCCAGGAGGTGAGGTAGATGTCGCGCTCGGCCCGCTTGTCGGCCGTCGCTCCACATCGGCGCAGATGACCGCGCCTTCCCACACCTGCACCTTGGTGCGGATGTCGGACTCGGCCAGCAGCGAGGCGATGGCCTCGGCGGTCTCCTTGAACGCGCCTTCGACGTCGATCGTGACGTCGATGCCGTTCGGGATAGCCGGCCTCGGCGAGCAGCTTCTTCGCCAGTCTCCGGGTCGTACTTGTACTCGGGCAGCTTGTCGTTGAACGCGAAGGCGTCCGGGCTCATCACGCCGTTGAGAGACGTCGCCTTGCCTTCCAGGATGCGATCGATGATCAGCTTCCGGTCGACCGCGTGGTTGAGCGCCTTGCGCACGCGCGGGTCGTCGAACGGCTTCTTGGCCATGTTCGAGCGCGATGAAGAAGGTGCGCGTGCCGTTGACCGTCATGACCTTCGCGCGCTCGCTCGCCTCGACCTGCCGGATCGCGGAGGCCGGCAGTTCGTTGATGATGTCGACCTCGCCGGCCAGCAGCGCGGCGACGCGCGAGGAATTCTCCGGGAATGATCTTGAAGATGAGCCGATCGGGCTGGCCGGGCCGACCGGAGGAATTGCCGGCGAGCCGCCGATAGTAGTCGGGATAGCGCTCCATGATGATGGAGTCGCCGTTGCGCCATTCGACCAGCTTGAACGGGCCGATGCAGTCGACCTGGTCGCGAGCGCCGGCATCGCCGACCTTCTCGGCGAAGGCCTTGGAGACCATCTCCTGGAACGGCAGCATGGCCGGCAGGATCGCCCACGGCTCCGACAGCTTGAGGCGCACCGTCCTGGCAGTCGACCAGTTCGGTTTCCTTCAGCGGCCCGAGCAGGCTCTTGCGCGGGCTGGTCTGGCCGCCCATCGCATTCGTCTTGGTGAGCCGGTCGAGGGTGAACTTGACGTCCTCGGCGGTCAACGCCGCGCCGTCGTGGGACTTCAGATCCGTCGCGGATCTTGAATTCGTAGGTCTTGTCGTCGACCTGCCGATAGGACTCGGCGAGTTCCGGCACGACCTTCATCGCGAATCGCGCGTCAGCAGGCCGTCGTACATGTTGCGGATGATCGTCTCGGTCTCGCGGTTGCGATGGTTGGCGGGATCGAGCGTCTGGGCATCCTGACTGAAGCCGACGCGAATCTCGGCACCATCAGCTGGAGCGGACAAGAACGCTGCGAAAGCCAGGGCCGGAATCATGAAACCGGACCTTGCCACGTTCCTCAGATACGATTTCATTGTCATTTCTCCCCTGCTGCCTTCGGCCTTGAACTGCCGGACGTCGATCGCCTGCGGCACATTCGAAAGACCCCTCCGCGTGAGAAACTGATGCGACGCGGCCGCACATGTTACCGAAGCAAACCGGCCCCCCGGTCTCAAGTCAAGTATAAAATTAGGTTGTATGAATGTACGGACAAATGTATGTCTGGCAACAGGATTGGATCAGGCGATGACGCTCGAAGGCCAGATCATGAGGATTGGCGAACAGATCGACCGGGTTATCAGCGCCGACGTTGGCGCGCGCGGCGTGATCGACGCTCTTTATTCTGCGGCACGTCGGCAAAGCGCGCTGCCTCTCAGTCTGGCTGCAGCCCGGACCATCCAGGAGCGAGCCAAGCCGGGCCAGCCGGTCATCCTATTAACCGGGTGGCCTGATCGGCCCGGGGTCAGCGCGGAAATTGCCGAAAGCGACGGCCCGGTCGGCACGGCAGCGCTGGCACGTGCCATTCACGCGGCGACAGGCGCCGTACCGCTGGTGCTGATTGAAGAGAAGCAGATCCGTCCGATGGCGGAACTGATGCTCGCCGCCGGATTTCGGGTGCAAAGCCTGGAGGAGTGCAGCAGAGCGGCCAGCTATCGCGCACCTATCCATGCTGCGGCCGTGGGCGCCCTTCCCGTCGATGTGGAAGAAGCGGCGGCAATGGCCAAGCAGATGCTTGCGACGCTGGCGCCGGCGGCGGTGATTTCCATCGAAAAGGGCGGGATGAACGACGCCGGCCAGATTTCGACAAGTCTTGGCGCCGACACGACCGACTCCCACGGCAAGGCGGATTTCTTCATACGCGAAGCGACCGCGCGAGGGATTGCCACGATTGGCGTGGGCGATGGCGGCAACGAACTTGGGATGGGCGTCATCCGCGACGACATCGAGGCAAAGCTGCGACACGGCAAGACATTTGCGCCCAGTCAGAAAGTCGACGTTCTGGTTGCAGCCGCAGTGTCCAACTGGGGCGCCTATGGAATTGCAGCCTGCCTTGCAGCGCTCACGGGTCGAATGGAAGTCTTTCACACCGCCGACCAAGAGGAAGAGATGCTGAGACGAGCCGCCGCGGCCGGTTTCATCGATGGCGTCACCGGCTGGGTCGAGCCGAGTGTCGATGGAATCCCGCTCGCTGCGCAACGCTCCATCGTCGAGCTTTTGGGGACCATCGTGCGGCTCGGCATCAATCCAAACAGAAAGCAAAGTCCGTTGCTCGGCTAGTCAGCCGACATCAGAGGCTTGAAGTCTTCAGTTCTCACCAACATCGGCAGCAACAACATGGCTTCAGTCAAGATCATCTGCCCCAACGGCCACCTCGGCTTTGCACCGTCCAGACCGGAAAGTTTCGCGCGGGGCGTTGCCACTTCTCCCGACTTCATCGCCGCGGATTCCGGCAGCGACGATATCGGGCCGGGTCCGTTGGGTTCCGATACCTCGACCAGCCCGCTCGCATGGCAGACGCACGATCTGGAGATGATGCTGCTGGCTGCGCGAAAGCTGAACGTGCCGATGATCATCGGCTCGGCGGGCGACACGGGTACGAACAGCCGCGTCGATCTTTTCGTAAAGATCATCCGTGAGCTGGCTAAAAAGCACAATCTCGCTCCGTTCAAGCTCGGCTATTTCTATTCTGAGGTGAGCAAGGATTTCCTGCGGGACAAGATTCGATCCGGTGATGCGATCGAAGGTCTTGATGCGCGCCCGGCTCTGACGGAGTCCGAGCTTGATGCGACGGAACGCGTCGTTGCCATGGCCGGCGTCCATCCCTTCCGCAAACTGCTTGAAGGGGGTGCCGACGTCATCATCGGCGGACGCTCCAGCGATTGCGCCCTCTTCGCCGCGGCGGCTCTCCACCGCGGATGTGACAATGCCGATTCCTATTATCTCGGCAAGGTTCTGGAATGCGCCTCGTTCTGCGCGGAACCCTATGGCGGCAAGGAAACCGTGCTGGGCGCGATCGAAGGGTCTGGCGTCGATGTGACAGCCATGCATCCTGACCAGCGCTGCACAATCGCATCGGTCGCCGGTCATGCCATGTATGAACGATCAAATCCGTTCTACGAATACTTCGCAGGTGGTCATATCGACATGTCCAACTGCCACTATGAGCAGATCGATCCCCGCACGACACGCGTCACAGGCCAGGAGTATCGTTCCGGCCGCAGAAGATTTCGGGTGAAACTCGAAGGCTCAGGAAAGGTCGGCGAGCGTTACGTCGGCATGGCCGCCATTCGTGACCCGTACACGATCGCAAATGTCGACAAGGTCATCGCCTGGGCAAAGGCGCAGGTTGTCGATCGCCTGGGAACGGACGGCTATGAGCTTCACTACAATATCTACGGCAAGAATGGCGTCATGGGCCCGATGGAGACCGTCACCCAGCCCGGCCACGAGCTCTGCGTGCTTGTTCAAGGCGTCGCCCCGACGAAGGAAAAAGCCGAGGAAGTCTGCATGATCGGCACCCGGCAGATGTTCTATGCACGTCTGCCTGAAGTGAAGGGCACAGCAGGCGGAGTCGCGTTTGCTCTCGATGAAGTGCTGCATGCCTCGCCGGCCTACCGATGGACGCTGAACCACACAGTCGCTGTATCGGACCCGATTGAGCTATTTCCCACTCACATGATCACGATCGCACATTAGAGGTTCGTCATGCGCAACATCCAGACACTGTCCGCGCTCGCCAAGACGATCCGCAGCAAGAATGCCGGCGTCGACAAGATTACATTCGATGTCATCTTCAAGGATCGGGAGTCCTACGATCGCGTCAGAAAATCACGCGCGTTGACCCGCGAGACGATTGCCGAACTCTACAGATTCCAGCGAGCAGGATTTCGGATTTCGTGGAATTCGACCCTGCGCTTGCCATCAAGTTCACGATTTATCGAGAGCGACCCAGCGGCAGCGCCGGTGACGGCGATATCTTCGGATCGCAGCAATACGCACCGCTGCTGGATCTGGGGATACCGTCTCCCTGATGTTTGAATGGCTGGCTGGGGCGGGAGGATTCGAACCTCCGTATGGTGGAATCAAAATCCACTGCCTTACCACTTGGCGACGCCCCAATAGCCTTCGCAGATCGGGCTCTCGTCGTTCGCCTCGGCCGTCGCGCGCTCGCACACATATATAATGTGCCATGCACGTCGGCAGGCGATCCGGCGGAACCGAACCCGGCCGGCGGGAAGATGACTGAGCAGCCTCCCCCGGTCGAAAGCGGGCGGACGATATCCGCGCCAAGCCCGGCGCGCAACGTCTCCGCACCGCCCGTCCCGACTATTTAGCCCATTGAAATCCCTGCCAAATCCATGCGCAATCGCCGAGGGTGCCGGGCCCGGGCGCGGTTGAGCGGCGGTCCGATCCGTGAGACTCTGCGCCCTCTCAAGGAATCACGCTGGCCATGTCCTATCGCGCCCCGCTCGACGACATCCGCCTCGCACTCGATCATGGCGCCGGGCTTGGCGCCGCCACCGCGCGCGGCGATCTGGGCGACTACGATCCCGAACTGACATCCGCCATTTTCGACGAAGCCGCGCGCTTCGCCGCCGATGTGCTGGCGCCGCTCAATCGCGACGGCGACAAAATTGGCGCGACCATCAAGGATGGCGCGTCACCACTGCGCCGGGCTGGCGCGAGGCGTATCGCCGCTGGGTCGATGGCGGCTGGAATGGCCTTGCTTCGCCTGAGGAGTTTGGCGGCCAGGGATTGCCGCTCGCCGTTCAGGCGGCGTGCAACGAAATGTGGAGCGCCGCCAATCTCGCCTTCGGCCTGTGTCCGCTCCTGACCGCAAGCGCCATCGAGGCCATTGAGGCCCATGGCAGCGACGAATTGAAGCGCATCTATCTCGCCAAGCTCGTCTCCGGCGAATGGACCGGTGCGATGCAGCTCACCGAGCCGCAGGCCGGTTCGGATGTCGGCGCGCTGCGCACGCGCGCGGTGAAGGATCCCGATGGCAGCTACCGCATCAGCGGTTCGAAAATCTTCATCACCTATGGCGAGCACGATCTCACCGACAACATCATCCATCTCGTGCTGGCGCGCCTGCCCGACGCGCCGCCCGGCACGCGCGGCATCTCGTTGTTTCTGGTGCCGAAGTATCTCGTGAATGCCGACGGCTCGCTCGGGGCACGCAACGATATCCGCGCCTCTGGCCTCGAACACAAGCTCGGCATTCATGGCTCGCCGACCTGCACCATGGTGATGGGCGACAGTGGCGGCGCGACGGGGTTCCTCATCGGCGAGGAAAACCGTGGCATGGCCTGCATGTTCACGATGATGAATCCGGCACGGCTGGGCGTCGGCTTGGAGGGCGTCGGCATCGCCGATCGTGCCACACAGCAGGCGCTGGCGTTCGCGCATGACCGTCGCCAGGGCCGCGCCACCGGGGCACCGGCGTCGCAGTCTGACGCGATCATCGTTCATCCCGATGTGCGGCGCATGCTGATGACGATGCGCGCACTCACGGCTGCCGCCCGCGCCATCTGCTATTCCACCGCCGTGCAGATCGACATTTCGCGCCGCGCGAAAGATGCCGGCACGCGTCAGGCCGCAACCGCGCGCGCCGCCTTGCTCACACCCCTTGCGAAAGCATTCTCCACCGATATCGGCAATGAAGTGACCTCGCTCGGCGTGCAGGTTCATGGCGGCATGGGCTTCATCGAGGAAACCGGCGCGGCGCAATTGTTTCGCGACGCGCGCATTACCGCGATCTATGAAGGCACCAACGGCATTCAGGCCATCGATCTCGTCACGCGCAAGCTGATGCCCGACAAGGGCGCGGCTGTGGCCACTCTCACGAGCGAACTGTCCGAGATCGTCGCCCGCGTCGCCGCCTCCAACGATCCCGCCTTCGGCCATACCGCGGAGCGGTTGCGCGACGCGCTCGCCGCACTTGATCGCGCGAGTCAATGGCTGCTGGAGCGCGGCACCAGCGCACCCAACGATGCGCTCGCGGGCGCCACGCCCTATCTCCGGCTATTCGCCTCGGCGCTGGGCGGTTGTCTCCTCGCCGAACAGGCGCTTGCCGTGCGCGGCAAGGACAACGGCGCTGCTTCTGTCGCACTGGCGCGGTTCTTCGCCGAGAGCATTGCCGTTCAGGCGAATGCGCTGGAGCGCGACGTCATCGACAATGCCGCCACGATCACCGGCACGGACGCGTTGCCGCCGGCATAAGCACCACGCCTGCCGACACAGCGCGTCTTTCGCAACGCACAATCGAATCCGCCAGTGATCGGTCACACCGATAACTTCGCCGTGATCGCGTAACGAAGCGCACGCGGCCGACGACTGGTCTGTAAGCGGGCATGTCGTCCGCTGCCGGATTGGCTTCACGCCGGCTGAACGCTCCGCTCAATCGAAGGGACCGCATCATGACCAAGACCACCCTGACCGCCGCGACGCTGGCGGGCTCGCTCGCCGCCGCGCTCACACTGATCGCTTCGCAGGCCTCCGCCCAGCCGGCTCCCATGCAGGCGAACGCCGACAAGTGCTACGGCGTTTCGCTCGCCGGCAAGAACGACTGCGCCGCCGGCCCCGGCACGACCTGCGCCGGAACGTCCAAGGTCGACTATCAGGGCAATGCCTGGAAATACGTCGCCAAGGGCACCTGCGTCAGCATGAAGACCCCGAAGGGCATGGGCTCCTTGACAGCGGTCAAGTCGTAACGACCCAGGCGGGGCATACGGCACAGCCGCGCCCCGCCGCCTTTCTTTCAGCGAGATGCTCATGTTCAGGCCAAGCCAGCTTCCGCCCGCACCCGGTGTGGGTTTCAAGCCGCAGCATTTCGATGCGATCGTGGCGCAAACGCAGCCGATCGGCTTCATCGAGATCCATGCCGAGAACTATATGGGCGACGGCGGCATCCCTCATGCGCAGCTGCGCGCGCTGCATGGGCTTTATGCCTTGTCGATCCACGGCGTCGGACTCTCGATCGGCTCGATGCGGCCGCTCGACCTGGATCATCTCGCGCGCCTGAAGCGGCTTTGCGATCGCACCGCGCCGGAGAGCTTCTCCGAACATCTCGCATGGTCGTCGCATGGCGAGGCCTATCTCAACGATCTGCTGCCCCTGCCCTACACCCAGGAAACGCTGGATCGCGTGGTTGAGCATATCGATCTCGTCCAGACGACGCTTGGGCGCAGGATGCTGCTCGAAAATCCGTCCACCTATCTGGTCTTTGCCGAAAGCGAAATTCCCGAGGTCGAATTTCTCGACATCGTAGCGCAGCGCACAGGCTGCGGCCTCCTGCTCGACGTCAACAATGTCTTCGTGTCGGCACGCAATCAGCAACCGATCCGCTCGCCTATCTGGCGAGGTTTCCTCTCGCGCGCGTCGGCGAAATCCATCTCGGCGGCCACGACGAGCAAAGCGACGACGAAGGCGCTCCGCTGCTGATCGACGCCCATGGCACCCCGGTCGCCGAACCGGTGTGGAGTCTGTACGAGCATGTCATCGCCCGCACAGGGGCGCTGCCGACGCTGGTCGAATGGGACAATGACGTTCCCGAATGGCCGGTGCTCGCCGGCGAGGCACTGCGCGTTCGCTCCATTATCGATCGCTCGCGGCTTGCGGTCGCGGTCTGAGGCCAGAACCCATGTTCGCAGCGACACAAGCTGAATTTGCAAGGGCGCTACTGGATGCCGAACGGGCTGTGCCGTCCTCGCTCGGCTCGCACAATTCAAGTTCGCCGTTCAAGCGCTTCTCTGTCTACCGCAACAATGTCATTGTCGGGCTCACGGAAGCCGTGCGCTCCGGATTTCCTGCTGTGGAACGCATTGTCGGCGAGGAATTCTTCAAGGCGATGGTGCGCCGCTATGTCGTTGCACATCCGCCGCGCTCGCCGCTGCTGCTGAATTTCGGTGACGATTTCGCCGATTTCATCGAAAGCTTCGAGCCCACCGCCGAGCTTCGATATCTCGCCGACGTCGCCCGGCTCGAATTCCTGCGGCGCCGCGCCTATCACGCGGCAGATGCCGATCCCGTCGCGCCCGAACGGTTCGCGGCTGTCCCTCCGGAAGGACTCGCCGGCGCAACCTTCGTGCTCCACCCCTCGGCCCACATCCTGCGCTCGCGATATCCCGTTGCGACCATCTGGCAGATGAACAGCGGAGCCGCCGAACCGGCTCCGGTCGATGAGACCGTGTCGGAAGACGTTCTCGTCCTTCGCGTCGGATATGATGTCGTCGTGCGCTCCTTGCTTCCGGGCCAGGCCATCCTGATTGAGGCCTTGCAGTCCGGCTGTCCTCTCGGCGAGGCCGTCAACGCGGCGTTGTCCGAGGCTCCCGCATTCGATCTGTCCGCCGGTCTCGCGATGCTGATCGGACTGGGCGCAATCATCGACATTCACGCTTTCGACCAAGGATCGATGCCATGACCGACATGACCAATGCGCAGACACGCCCGGGATTGGCTGGCCTTGTCGAAACCGCGGTCGCGTGGATGCAGTGCATTCCTCACTGGGCGATCGCGCTGGTCACACGGCTGTCGATCGCCGGCGTGTTCTGGCAATCGGGCCAGACCAAGGTCGACGGCTTTCGCGTGACCGACAGCGCCGTCGAACTGTTTCGCAGCGAATATCAATTGCCGCTGCTCGATCCGTCGCTCGGCGCGCACCTTGCGGCGATCAGCGAGCATGTCTTTCCGGTTCTGCTTGTGCTCGGCCTCGCGACGCGCTTCTCGGCACTGGCGCTGCTCGGCATGACGCTCGTCATCCAGATTTTTGTCTATCCCGATGCATGGCCGACGCATGGCACATGGGCGGCGTGCCTGCTGTTCCTGATGGCGCGCGGGCCCGGCTGCATCTCGCTCGATCACATGCTGTTCGGGCGACGCGGCGCGCACTTGTAGCGTTTTCAAGCGAAGCATGTCACCGGACTTGATCCGGTGATGGAAACCGGTTCGCGTTAAGAAAACGCGTCAAAACAAAAAGCCGGAAAAGCTCTGGCGAAATTGCTTCCTCACAGCGGCTTCAGCCCGGCCTCGATTTCCTTGCGGCGCGCTTCAAGGAACGGCGGCAGCGCCAGCTTCTCGCCGAGCTTGTCCATCGGCTCGTCCGTCGCAAAGCCCGGGCCGTCGGTCGCGATCTCGAACAGGATGCCGTTCGGCTCACGGAAATAGAGACTGCGGAAATAATAGCGATCGACCTTGCCGCTGTTGGGAATGCGAAGTTCGCTGAGCCGCGCCGCCCATGCATCATATTGAGCGTCATCGGGCGTGCGGAAGGCGACATGATGCACGCCGCCGGCGCCGGGAATGCGTCGGCGTCAGATCCTTGCGCTCGACCACATGCAGTTCCGCGGCCGCACCGCCCGGACCCATCTCGTAAACATGATGCGCTTGCCCGTCGGACTCATAGTCGCGCGCCAGCCGCATGCCCATGAGTTCGGTCAGAATCGGCGTGATGCGGCCGAGATGCGAGACGGTGAGCGTGATCGGCCCAAGCCCGCGAATCTGTTGCGCGGCCGGTACCGGGCTCTTCTCCCAGGGCGTCGCAGGTCCCGCACCGCCATCGTCGATCAGCGCCAGATCGTCTGCCCTTCGGGATCGTCGAAGGCCAGCGTCAGCCGCCCGTCGATCTCGCGCACGATCGCCCGAAATGCCGAACGACGCCAGACGGTCGCGCCAATAGCCGAGCGCCGCCTCGCCGTTCACCCGCAGGCCCGTGCGCGTGATGGCGCGCGTGCCGCGCTGCTCGCGCGCCGACAGGCCAGTCGAAGAACGTCAGATCGGTTCCGGGGTTCGCTTCGCCATCGGCGTAGAACAGATGGTAAGCGCCGACATCGTCCTGGTTCACGCTCTTCTTCACCAACCGCAGGCCCATGACTTTCGTATAAAAGTCATGATTTCCACGCGCGTCCGCCGAGACCGCCGTCAGGTGATGAATGCCGGTGAGTTGCATGGCCCACGCTCCGGTTAATGACACCCCTTCATGTAGGGGATAGACGTCCGCTCGATGCTAGCCGCCCACCCGCACCTGCGCTAACCTGCCGCCCATGAGCGAGCATGTCAGCGAACACGTTGCGGTGACGGATGCGGACAATGTGCGAACGGTCGCCATGCGCCGTGCGGACAAGAAGAACGCGCTGACGCAGGACATGTATCGCGCCATGACGGCGGCGCTGGAGACCGCGTCCGGCGACGGCGCGGTGCGGTGCGTCCTGATCACCGGCGTTCCGGGCGCGTTCTCGGCCGGTAACGACATCGGAGATTTCCTGAATGCGGCCGGCGCAGGCGCCAACGCCGCAATCGCTTTCCTGCACGCGTTGACGCGTTGCGAGACGCCGATTGTGGCCTCCGTCGACGGCCTCGCGGTCGGCATCGGCACCACCATGCTGTTTCATTGCGATCACGTCGTTGCCACACCGCGCGCGCACTTCGCGACCCCCTTCACGCAGTTGGGGCTGGTGCCCGAGGGCGGATCGAGCCTCTTGGGGCCGCGTCAGATCGGCTATCACCGTGCATTCTCGCTGCTGGTGATGGGCCGGCCGCTCGATGCCGAGGGGCGCGCTCGATTGCGGTCTCGTCAACACCATCGCCGAGGATGCCGACGCCGAAGGGTTGAAGGCCGCGCGCGAGATCGCAGCACTGCCGCCCGAAGCCGTGAAGCTGTCGCGTGAGTTGCTGCGCCGCCCGATCGCGGAGATCGGCACGCGGATCGACGACGAAGCTAAATTATTCGCCGAGCGCATGCGCTCGCCGGAGGCCACCGCGGCATTCAAGGCGTTCCTGTCGCGCAAGAAGTAAATTTCAGAGCATGATCCCGACCGGAACGGCCGCGTTAGCGCAAAGTGGGGACCGGATTTCGGGTAAGATCATGCTCCAAATAAAAAGCCACTGGAGTCCAGGATGTCGCTGAAGGGCCGTACATTATTCATCACCGGCGGCTCGCGTGGCATCGGGCTTGCCATCGCGCTGCGCGCCGCGCGCGACGGCGCCAATATCACCATCGCCGCCAAAACGGACACGCCCAACCCGAAGCTGCCGGGCACGATTCACTCCGCCGCCGCCGAGATCGAGAAAGCCGGCGGACATGCATTACCGCTCGCCGTCGATATCCGCGACGAGGCGGCGGTGATCGCTGCGATGGAAGCGACCGCCGCGCGCTTCGGCGGCATCGACATCGTCGTCAACAATGCCAGCGCCATCAGCCTGTCGCCGGTCACCAAGACCGACATGAAGCGCTTTGACCTGATGCATCAGGTCAATACGCGCGGCACCTTCATGGTGTCGAAATACGCCATTCCCTATCTCGAGAAATCTGCCAATCCGCACATTCTCATGCTGTCGCCACCGCTCGATATCCGCGAGAAATGGTTCGCGCCGCACACTGCGTATTCTATCGCCAAATACGGCATGAGCCTTGTCGTGCTGGGGCTTGCGGGAGAACTGCGCACCAAGGGTATCGCGGTCAATGCGCTGTGGCCGCGCACGACCATCGCCACATCCGCAATTCAAAACTTGCTGGGCGGCGACGCCATCATGCGCGCATCGCGCACGCCGGAGATTCTGGCGGATGCCGCTTACGAGATCTTCAACCGCGAGGCGAAAACCTTCACAGGGAATTTCATCATCGACGACACGCTGCTGGCGGAGGCCGGTGTCACCGATTTCGACAAATATCGCGCCGACCCGACGCAGCCCCTGATGCCGGATTTCTTCGTGCCTGCGGATTCCGTGCCGCCGCCGCAGGTATCGCTGAAGGCGAAAACGTAGCAGATCAGCTCTAAATCCAGCCCTGCAACTCGCGCATCACGAGCTGGCGGATTGCATCCATGCCCTCGTCGCTGTCGTTGAGACAGGGAATGGCCGCAAAATTCACGCCGCCATTTTCATGGAAGAACTCGGCGTTTTCCGCGCCGATCTCCTCGATCGTCTCCAGGCAATCAGCCGAAAATCCCGGCGTGATGATCGCCAGATTTTTCAGGCCGCCCTTGGCCAGCTTCTTCACGGTCTCGTCCGTGTAGGGTTGCAACCATTCGTCGAAACCGAACCGCGACTGGAACGTCAGCATCAGCTGGTTCTCGTCGAATCCGAGCTTGCGGCGCAGCGCATTGGTGGTCGCGATGCAGTGGTCGCGATACGGATCGCCCTTGTCGACATACTTTCTGGGCATGCCGTGAAACGACGCAATAATCATGATCGGGCTTGAAGGACAGCTTCTGCAGCGATGACAACAGCGATGTCGCCAGCGCGTCGATATAGGCCGGCTCTTCATAATACGGCGGCGTGATACGAACCGTCGGCATGGCCCGCAGTCCCGACAGCACCTCAAAAACCTTGTCACACACACTGGCAGACGTCGCCGCCGAATATTGCGGATACAGCGGCACGGCCAGAATGCGATCGCAGCCCTGCGCGATAAGTGCCTGAACGCGCAACTCGATGGACGGGTTGCCGTAGCGCATCGCCCAGTCGACCACGAGATGGGTGTCGGGAATCGAGGCCGCGAGCTTTTCGGCCTGCGCGCGCGTGATCGTCTTGAGCGGGGATTCGTTTTTCTCGGTGTTCCAGATCGTCTGGTAGTCGCGCGCTTTTTTGCGCGGGCGCGTTCGCAAAATGATGCCGTTGAGGATGATCTTCCACAACAGCCCCTGATCTTCGATGACGCGGCGATCCGAGAGGAACTCTTTCAGATAGACGCGCACGCCTCTCGCATCGGCCGTATCGGGCGTGCCGAGATTGATCAGAAGGACGCCGATCCGGCCGGAGGGCTTGGTGGCTTGCGTGGCGTCGCTCATGCTGCCGATAGGCCTTCCGCGCGGCGTGTTGTCAAGCTGACGCAATGTCCCTGGATATCGTTTCGAGCGGTTTTAAAAGCAAACCGCGCGTTCCGCGACGGCGTAACCCAGCAGCAGCCCGACGCCCAGCAGCAGAACCAGCCCGGCAGCGGCGAATTCGACAAAGCGCAGGACGACAGTTCCCTTGCCGTCCTTTGCACCGCTGAGCCGGCGCGCGAAGCCCTTGGCGGTCACCGCGATGACGGCGATGGTCGCCACCGTGATCGCGGTGCCGAGCCCCATCACGAAGGTTGCGGCGATCCCGGCCCAGAACATCCCCTGCGCCAGCGCGAAAACCAGAACAAGGATCGCGCCCGAGCACGGCCGCAAACCCACCGCGACGATCGCCGACAATCCGCGCCGCCAGCCGCCCGGCCCCGCCAGCTCGATCGGCTCTGGCCCATGCGAATGGCCGCTATGGTCGTCGTGATCGTGGCCATGACCATGGTCGTGATTGTGATCATGGTGGTGGTGATCGTGACCGTGATGCGCGTGGTCATGATGAGAATGAGAGTGATCATGGTCGTGGCCATGATGATGCCCGTGATCGTCGGGCTTTGCCATGGCGGCGCGGAAAAATCCGCGGCCCTTGACCCAGACAAGCCGCGCGCCGAGCGCGGCAATCAGCGCGTAGCTCGCCATCTCCACGACGCGCTCGGTCGAGCACATCGTCTGGCTGGTGACGTTGAGCAGGAAGGCGCCGATGCCCACGATCAGCACAGCGACGATGGCCTGCATCAGCGCCGAGGCGAACGACAGAATAATGCCGCGCCGCGCGGTTTCCTCATTCGCCAGAAGATAAGACGAGATCACCGCCTTGCCGTGGCCGGGGCCTGCGGCGTGGAAAATGCCGTAGAGAAACGACACCCCGAGCAGCGTCGTCACTGCGCTGCCGTCGGTCTTGGCGGCGCGGATCGCCGCCGACATGGCGCGGTAGAACTCCGCCTGCTTTTCAAGGAGCCAGCCGATGATGCCGCCTGCCTGCAGCGCGGCTGCCGGCGGCGGACGCGGCCCGCCGAACGGCGCGCCCTGCGCCAGAAGCTGATGCATGAGGCTGTCGCCGATCAGCACCAGCATGGCGAGCGCAGCGAACAACGCCGCGCGACGGCTCCAGATCGGAAATTGCGGAGGAATGTCACTAGCAGCTGACCGCGACTTTGGTGGCGAAGTTGGCGCCGACATTCGGATTGGCGCCGCTCAGGAAGGATTGCTCCGACAATTTCTGCATCGCGTTATTCTGCGCCGGACGCGCGAGGTCGAGCTTGCAGGACGCAGGCGCGCCCGCGAGCGACACCGGGTCTTTCTGCGCGAAGGTGAAATCGACGAAGTAAGTCGGATCGAAGATTTCCAGCGTCAGTGTCTTCGAACTCACCGGCTTCTTGAACGGCAGCATGAAGTGCAAGATCAGCACGCTGTCCTTGTAGTCGAGATAGTAATCCACCGGATCGACGAAGCGCTCCTTGCCGCCGCGCCGACTGGGCGTTGGTGAAGAAGTCATACTCTTTCAGCGACTCGACATTGGTCTTGGCGAGATCGGCCAGTTCCTCGCGGGTGAAGACGCCCTTGGTCTTCTGGTCGAGGCCCTGCGTGGCGTAGGCCGAGAAGGAGTCATCGAACGCCCAGGCGTGACGCACGCCGGTGATCGTGCCGTCGGCGGCATAGACGATCTCGCTCTTGGCGGTCACGAAGACATGGGGATGGGCTTGCGCCGCACCGGCCGAGAACAAGAGTGCCGCACCCGCGAGTGCGCCGTGAAATCCGTTTCAGCATTCCGACCTCGCCACTTCGTCTCAAACAAAGACTGCACGCCTCAGCCGCGGACATCCTCGACCAGACCGCGCCGCCGCAGAAGCGCATCCGGCTCCGGCGCGCGCCCGCGAAAGGCAATATACGCCTGTTCGGGGTCGCGAGCGCCTCCCACCGACAAAACATTGTCGTGAAAGCGCCTGGCGACCTTCTGGTCAAACACGTCGCCGGCCTCCTCGAAGGCACCGAAAGCGTCGGCGTCCATGACCTCCGACCACATGTAGCTGTAGTAGCCGGAGGCGTAATGGTCTCCCGAGAAAATATGGCTAAATTGCTGCGGCCGGTGGCGAAGCGCGATTTCGGCCGGCATGCCGATGCGCTCCATTTCCTTCTTCTCGAAGGCCTTCGGATCGGCACTGGCCGAGGGCGGCTTGGAATGGAATTCCAGGTCGATCAGCGCGCAGGCGACATATTCCACCGTGGCGAAGCCCTGATTGAACTTCCGCGCGGCGAGGAAGCGCTTGAGCAGATCGTCGGGCAGCACCTCGCCGGTCTTGTAATGGCGGGCGAACGGCTTGAGCACCTCCGGCCGCTCCTGCCAGTGCTCGTAGATCTGCGACGGCAGTTCGACAAAGTCAGTAAAGACGCTGGTGCCGGCGAGCGACGGATAGGTCACCTGCGACAACAGGCCGTGCAGGCCGTGCCCCATTTCGTGGAACAGCGTGCGGGCGTCGTCGGGCGACAGCAGCGCGGGCTCGCCCTCGGCGCCCTTGGTGAAGTTCATGACATTGATGATGAGCGGGGTGACTTCGCCGTCGAGCCGCTCCTGGTCGCGGAAGCTCGTCATCCACGCGCCCGAGCGCTTTGAAGGCCGCGCGAAATAGTCGCCATAGAACAGCCCGACATGGCGGCCGTCGGCACCTTGCACCTCCCAGACACGGACGTCGCGGTGCCACACCGGAACATCCTTGCGCTCGGTGAAGCTCAGCCCGAACAGCCGACCCGCCGTGTCGAAGGCCGCCGCGATCATGTTGTCGAGCGAGAGATACGGCTTGATGGCGCCGTCGTCGAAATCGGCCCGGCGCTGGCGCAGCTTTTCGGCGTAGTAGCGCCAGTCCCACGGCGCCAGTTCGAAATTGCCGCCCTCTTCCTGGATGAGGCCCTGAAGTGCTGCACGATCGACCAAAGCCCGCTCGCGCGCCTTGGTCCAGACCCGCTTCAGAAGGCTCCGCACCGCGGCCGGCGTCTTGGCCATGGAGTCCTCCAACTTGTAGTCGGCGAAGGTGTCGTAGCCGAGGAGGCGCGCATATTCGTCGCGCAGCCGCACCGTCTCGGCAATGACAGCATTGTTGTCGTTGTCATTGCCGTTGTCGCCGCGCGCCACGAAGGCGCGCCAGACCTTCTCGCGCAGGTCGCGCCGCGACGAGCGCTGCAGGAACGGCTCGACATAGGACCGCGACAGCGAGATCGCCGCCTTGCCGCCGGCCCCGTTTTCCGCCGCCACCGCGCGCAGGCCCGCCACAAAAGCGTCGGGCAGCCCGGCGAGGTCGTCCGCGCCCAGTTCCAGCGACCAGGCCTGCTCGTCGGCCAGAAGATGATGGCTGAAGTCGGTGCCGAGTTCGGCCAGACGCTCGTTGATGGCTGACAGCCGCGCCTTGGCCGCCTCGTCGAGGCCGGCGCCGGAGCGGCGAAAGCGGGTCCGGGTCCGCTCCAGCAGGCGCGCCTGTTCCTCATTGAGGCCCAGTGTCGCGCGCTTGTCCCAGATGGCGGCGATGCGGGCGTAGAGCGCCCCGTTCATCAAAATGGCGTTCCAGTGCCGGGCCTGGCGCGGCGCCAGATCGCTCTCCAGCTTCAGCAGCGCCTCGGTCGAATTGGCGGAGACGAGCCCGTAGAACACCGCCGACACCTTGTTAAGCAATTTGCCGACGCGCTCGAGCGCCGCGATCGTGTTCTCGAAGTCCGGCGCAGCCGGGTCGGAGGCGATGGCGGCGATCTCGGCGGTGTGCTCGGCGAAGGCGCGCTGGAAGGCCGCTTCGAAGTGCCCGGTCTCGATCGCGTCGAACGGCGGGGCCTCGAAAGGCGTGCGCCACTCGCTGAGCAGCGGGTTCGGCGACACCTTGGCGGACGGCGTAACTGCGGTCATGGAGCCTCCTCATTGGCACCCGCCTGTAGCATGATTTGCGCCTCCGCGTACCACCCCGGCCTGCCCGCCGCAGCCCCATAAAACCCGCGTCAGAAGCGGCTTTTCGCCTTGATCGTGCCGGCGTTTTCAGAGAGATTGCCGCCACCAATGAGGACCCGTTCATGAGCTCCCCGTCTCCCGCCGCACGCACCATCGCCTGGCCGAGCGTCATCACCGTCGTCAGCGCCGCGATCCTGATCGGCGCCGAGGTGTTCGGTGGCGCCTTCGCCGCCGGCTGGGCGCTCGGTCTGCTGTTCGGACTCGACACGACCGGCGTCTACATCCTTCAGGGCCTTCTGATCGTCGGCGGCGTGTTCGTCATGATCGCCTTCCTGCGCAAGGCGCAGCTCGCAGAGCCGTTCTTCCGCCGCGCGTGAGCGGCGTCACGGTTAACATTCGTTCATGATCGAAGCTCAGCGCGCGCGTCGGCGAGCGCGCGTGAACGATTAGTTGTGAGCGGATTCAAAAAATCTTGCACACCCGAGTCAAATCCACTATTTAACCCCTGCCCAATTTCGCACGTGCCTGTGGTCGTGTGTCAGTCGGTAGGTATCCGGACAAGAGGCCGGACAGCCGCCAAGGCGGAAGAGCCCAGCATCTCTCTCGAGAGATGCGCCTTAGAAGCTCCTTCGTTTTGCAACCGTGACTGGCAGCTGGAGGCGAAACCAGCAATCCCCGCGCTCAACGGGGGACGCGACTTAAAGCAACGACGGAGCGGGCTTTTTTGGTCGCAACCAGCATTCCAACCGCTGGCCAGGGCTACCGAGAAGGCTTGTCCATCATTGCCGCGCGTGCGGAAGGGAAACCCCTTCCAATCCTTGGCAGCACAGTCGGGTCCAGGTGACCTCTCCACGTCGCGCCTCCATCGCGCGACTGGGGCGGAGCACACAGCCCGCATCACCGGACGGTACGCCGTCCCCTGAGCTGAGTGGGGGTCCCCCATGACTGAACGTATTACTGAATTCCTGCGCAAGCGTCGCGAGAATGGTCAGGACGAAGGTCCGTGCCTTGTCGTCGACCTTGACGTCGTGCGCGACAATTACGGTGCCTTTGCCAAGGCGCTGCCGGACAGCCGTGTGTTCTATGCCGTCAAGGCAAACCCGGCGCCGGAAGTCCTGTCGCTGCTGGCCTCGCTCGGCTCGTGCTTCGACACCGCCTCGGTCAATGAAATCGAGATGGCGCTCGCAGCCGGCGCGACGCCCGACCGCGTCTCCTATGGCAACACCATCAAGAAGGAGCGCGACATCGCGCGCGCCTTCAAGCTGGGCATCCGCCTGTTCGCGGTCGATTCGGTCGCGGAGGTCGAGAAGATCTCCCGTGCCGCGCCGGGCGCGAAGGTGTTCTGCCGCATCCTGTACGACTGCGCCGGCGCCGAGTGGCCGCTGTCGCGGAAGTTCGGCTGCGACCCGGACATGGCCGTGGACGTGCTGGATCATGCCAAGAAGCTCGGCCTCGAGCCCTATGGCATCTCCTTCCACGTCGGCTCCCAGCAGCGCAAGGTGAAGGCGTGGGATCGCGCGCTCGCCACCGCATCCTCGGTGTTCCGGGATTGCGCCGAGCGCGGCATCAACCTGTCCATGGTCAACATGGGCGGTGGATTCCCGACCAAGTACCTGAAGGACGTGCCTGCTGTCGTGCAGTACGGCCGCGCGATCTTCCGCGCGCTGCGTAAGCACTTCGGCAACGCCATCCCGGAGACGATCATCGAGCCGGGTCGTGGCATGGTCGGCAATGCGGGCGTGATCGAAGCCGAAGTCGTGCTCATCTCGAAGAAGAGCGACGAGGACGAGACGCGTTGGGTCTATCTCGACATCGGCAAGTTCGGCGGTCTCGCCGAGACGATGGACGAGTCGATCCGCTACCCGATCCGCACCCGTCATGACGGCGCGGAAATGGTGCCTTGCGTGCTCGCCGGCCCGACCTGCGATTCGGCCGACGTCATGTACGAGAAGACGCCGTATCCGCTGCCCGTCACGCTTGAGATCGGCGACAAGGTGCTGATCGATGGTACGGGCGCCTATACGTCGACCTACTCGTCGGTGGCCTTCAACGGCATCCCGCCGTTGCAGACGTTCCACATCTGATCGCTCCGCGATCGGGCCACATCTGATCGCCTCGGCGATCACCCTTTGAGGCTTAGCCTCTAAGCACGGAGGCCGGCGTTGCCGGCTTCCAATCCCGTCACCTTCCATCCGGATGACATCGTCCTGTGGTGGCATGATCCCGGAAGTCGGGGATCCCGAGTTTTTCGGACCAGATCATGCCGAACCACTCAAGGGCGTGGAGTGCTGCGACATGAACCAGATCCAGAGCCTTCACCAGACCCGCGCCCGCGCTGCGACGTTCGTCGTGCGCGAGGAGCGTAGTGCCGACGTGCCCGCGCGCGAGGCGTTGCTCGATGCCGCCTTCGGCTCGGGCCGCGAGGAGCGCACCTGTCACCGTCTGCGCGCCGGTCGCGTGCCGGCGCAGGGCATGGCGTTCACCGCGACGCTGCGCGGCCAGGTTATCGGCACCGTGCGGCTGTGGTCGGCGGATGCCGGTGGCCGCAAGGCGCTGCTGCTCGGCCCGCTGGCGGTCGATGCCTCGGCGCGCAGCCTCGGCATCGGCGCTGCGCTGATCCGTCACGCGCTGACCAAGGCCGCCGCGAAGGGCCATAGCGCCGTCGTACTGCTCGGCGACGCGGCCTACTACGAGCGTTTCGGCTTCTCCACTGAGAAGACGGCGGCGCTTGCGTTGCCCGGCGCGTTCGAGACCGAGCGCCTGCTCGGCGTTGAGCTGGTCGAGGGCGCGCTCGACGGCGCCTCCGGCCTGATCCTGCCGACCGGCGGCAAGGCCCGGCGTCCGCGCCACACCACGCAAGCGGACGCTGCCACCCGCGCCGCTTGATCCAGTCTCACGTTTGATGTTTCCAGACCGCGCCGCCTCGGGCTTAATCGCCCGGAGCGGCGCGGGTCCAGTTCCACGCCCTCGCAGACCTTCTTAGGAGACCCGCCAATGACGTCACAATCCTGGCCCGTTCACGGCCGCATCACGGGCCCGATCGTGATGATCGGCTTCGGCTCCATCGGCAAGGGCACCCTGCCCCTGATCGAGCGGCATTTCGATTATGACAAGTCGCGGCTCGTCATCATCGACCCGGAGGCCGACGACCGCCCGCTGGCCGACAAGCATGGCGTCCGCTTCATCAACCAGGCGGTGACGAAAGAGAACTATCGCGAGCTGCTGACCCCGCTCCTGACCGCAGGCGGCGGCCAGGGCTTCTGCGTCAACCTCTCGGTCGATACCGGCTCGGTCGACATCATGAGCCTGTGCCGCGAACTCGGCGCGCTCTATGTCGATACCGTCGTCGAGCCCTGGCTCGGCTTCTATTTCGACAAGAACCTCGGCACCGGCCGCGCGCTCCAACTATGCGCTGCGCGAGAGCCTGCTCGCGGCCAAGCGCAAGAGCCCGGGCGGCCCGACCGCCGTGTCCACCTGCGGCGCCAACCCCGGCATGGTGTCGTGGTTCGTCAAGCAGGCGATGCTCAACCTCGCCGCCGATCTGAAGCTGAACGTGAAGGAGCCGACGACCCGCGACGAGTGGGCGCGTCTGGCGCAAAAGATCGGCGTCAAGGGCATCCACATCGCCGAGCGCGACACGCAGCGCTCGAAGAAGCCCAAGCCGATGAACATTTTCGTCAACACATGGTCGGTCGAGGGTTTCGTCTCCGAGGGCCTGCAGCCGGCTGAGCTGGGCTGGGGCACGCACGAGAAGTGGATGCCCGAAGAACGGCCGCGAGCACGATTTCGGCTGCAAGGCGGCAATCTATCTGTTGCAGCCCGGCGCCAACACGCGCGTGCGCTCGTGGTGCCCGACGCCCGGCCAGCAATACGGCTTCCTCGTCACCCACAACGAGTCGATCTCGATTGCCGACTACTTCACGGTGCGCGAAGGCGACAAGCCGGTGTACCGGCCGACCTGCCATTATGCCTATCATCCCGCCAACGATGCCGTGCTGTCGCTGCACGAGATGTTCGGCGCCGAAGGCAAGATGCAGGCCGACTGGCACATCCTCGACGAGAACGAGATCGTCGACGGCATCGACGAACTCGGCGTGCTGCTCTACGGCCACGGCAAGAACGCCTACTGGTACGGCTCGCAGCTCTCCATCGAGGAGACGCGGGCTATCGCGCCCTACCAGAACGCCACCGGCCTGCAGGTGTCGTCGGCCGTGCTCGCGGGCATGGTGTGGGCGCTGGAAAATCCGACCGCCGGCATCGTCGAAGCCGACGAGATGGATTTCCGCCGCTGCCTCGAAGTGCAGTTGCCGTATCTCGGACCGGTGAAGGGCTACTACACCGACTGGACGCCGCTCGACGGCCGCCCCGGCCTGTTCGCCGAAGACATCGACACCAGCGACCCGTGGCAGTTCCGGAATATTCTGGTGCGATGACGTGATCTCCCCTCCCCCTTGTGGGGAGGGGTCGGGGGTGGGGGTCCTTTCAGCTAAAATGTATCGCAAGCGAAATCATGCTCGGCCTTGCGCCGGGCATTTTGCTTTAGTGAGCCCGCTCCGCCGTATCGCGCTGGACTTCATCGCGCAGCGCATCAGTATGACCAGTCCGCTCATGCGACTGTTCTTCCGCCACCGCCAGACAGAACGACGCCGCAGCCGCCAGCGCTTCGCCGAACGCGATGTCCGTCATCATGCGGGTGTGGGTTTGTTGAGAGTGCTCGTGCATCGCGGTTCTCCTTTGGGGAGGAGAACGACACGGGCACACCAATGTTCCTGGAACCGCGATCATTCCGGGGCGCGCTGAAAGCGCGAACCCGGAATCGATACTCCGCAGCGGCGCGATTTTTACGAGTTCCATTATGACGACAGGGGCTATCGGATTCCGGGTTCAGCGCTCCGCGCTGCCTCGGAATGACTGCAACCACCGCTACAGCGTCAGCGTTCCCGCACTTCCCGCTTCATCCGCGAACGCCAGCACCGCGCCGCGCGCATTCCACGCAAGGCCCGCAATCCCCGGCGCTTCGCCGCCGCCGCGCCGCACGACGATTTCCGCGCCGTCGTCGATGCGCAGCATCAGCACCGTGCCTTCGGCATAGCCGATGGCAAGTACCGGGTCCTTGGGATGGCAGGCAACCGCCGTGACGAGCGACTTGGAGCGCCCGATCATCTTCGGCTCCTTGCCCATCGGGCCGTCCTTGGTCTGGAACGGCCACAGGATCGCGGTGTCGGCGCCGGAGGTCGCGAGCCACTTGCCGCCCGCGCTCCAGCTCATGGACCGCACGCGCGCCGGATAGCCGGTCATGCGCATGTCCTTGCCGTCCGCGAGCCGCCAGCCATGCAGCGCGCTCTCATGCATGGTGGAGACGAGGAAACGCGCATCGGGGCTGAAGGTCACGCCGAGATGCGAGCCCTTCCACTCCCGAAACTCCGGCACGCCCGTCATGTTGGGAAACCACAGCGACACGCCATTGTAGTGCGCGACGGCGAGCCGAAAGCCCTTCGGCGCGAACGCCAGCCCGCCGACGGTCGACGGCACATCCAGGGATTTCACCTCGCCCTTGGGCGACTGCACGAACGCGGTCTTGCCGGCCGACCACGCCACCGCGCCATCGTCATGCAGCGCCACATTGTCGATCCAGCGCCGCTTGGCGTCGGTCGCGACCAGCTTCGGCTCGCCCGCCGCCTCGACCAGCATGACCTTGCCGTCGTCGCCGCCGGTGACGAGACGCTTGCCGTCGGATGCGCTGGAGAGAATACCGCCGCCATGCAGCGCGACGCGGCGCTCGGTGCCGTCTGGCCGCAACCAGCAGCGCTTGCTCTTCGCTGCCGACAAAGGCCACCGTGTCGCCGAGGTAATGCACGGCGATCACCGGCATGCCTGCGGCGATGGGCTTCACCCGGTCGGCGACCGAGACGATATCGGGGGTGTCGGCGAGAGTGTTCATCATGGCTTTATCGTTCTTCGCATGATCCTGGACGGAAAACCGGTTCCCACGTATTCCGGGATCATGCGCTCACGCCGCGATGCAACGCTCAAACCCGTCGCGGATCAGCTTCTCGGGCAATTCGCGGCCGATGAAGACGAGGCGGCTTTCGCGCTTCTCGCCGGATTTCCATTCGCGCTGATGATCGCCTTCGAGCATCATGTGAACGCCCTGAAACACGAAACGCTCGTTGTCGTCCTTGAACGACAGGATGCCCTTGCAGCGCAGGATCGCGGCGCCCTCTTTCTGGACCAGAGCCTGCAGCCAGGGCAGGAACTTCTGCGGGTCGAGCGGCTTCTCGCTCTTGATCGAAATCGATTGCATGTCCTCGTCGTGATAGTGCTTCAGCCCGCCATGACTGTGCCCATGGTCATGACCGTGATGATGATGGTCATGATCGTGGTCGTGGTCATGATCGTCGGCTTCGAGGAAGGCCGGCTCGATCTCAAGAATACGATCCAGATCGAATGCCTTGCGCTCCAGCACATCGGCGAGCGCGACCTGGCAACGCTCGGTGCGGTGCAGCCGCGCGTAAGGGTTGATGCCGCGGATGCGCGCCTCGACTTCGGCGAGTTCGGCGGGGCGTCACGAGATCGGTCTTGTTGAGCACGATCACATCGGCAAAGGCGATCTGGTTCTTGGCCTCGGGCGCGTCCTTCAGCCGGTCGCTCAGCCATTTGGCGTCGGCCACCGTCACCACCGCGTCCAGGCTGGCGTTGTTCTTGACGTCCTCGTCGACGAAGAAGGTCTGCGCCACCGGAGCCGGATCGGCGAGGCCCGTGGTCTCCACGATGATGCCGTCGAACTTGCCCTTGCGCCGCATCAGGCCTTCGATGATGCGCACGAGGTCGCCGCGCACGGTGCAGCAGATGCAGCCATTGTTCATCTCGAAGACTTCTTCGTCGGCGCCGATGACGAGGTCGTTGTCGATGCCGATCTCGCCGAATTCGTTGACGATGACGGCGTATTTCTTGCCGTGGTTTTCCGACAGGATGCGGTTGAGCAGCGTCGTCTTGCCGGCGCCGAGATAGCCGGTCAGCACGGTGACGGGAATTTTTTCGGAAGCTTCGGGCATTCACCACTCCGGGGCATAGTTACGGTGCGCCGGAACGAAGCCCGCGAAGCCCACGAAGCGATGCTCCGGGGCGGCCCTAGCTCGTCAGCGCGCTGGTCAGCGCCTTTATATTGTGCCGGATGAGGTCAATGTAAGTGGGTGCGGAACCCTTTTCGTCGGTCAGGGCGTCCGAATAGAGCGTCCCGCCGAGCTTGGCCCCCGTTTCGGCGGCAATCCGCTGCATCAGGCGGGGATCGGTCACATTTTCCAGGAAAACAGCCGGAATTTTCTCCGCCCGGATCTGGCGGATGATGGTCGCAAGGTCCTTGGCCGTGACCTCGGATTCCGTCGAAACGCCACGGGGCGCGACGAAGGCGACGCCATAGGCGGCGGCGAAATAGCCGAAGGCGTCGTGGGTGGTGATGATCTTGCGCCGGTCGGCTGGGAGCTTGGCCAGCGCATCGCGCACCTCGCGCTCCAGCGCGTCGAGCTTGGCCGTGATAGGCCGTGGCATTGGCGCGGTAGATATCCGCCGACGCCGGATCGGCCGCGATCAGCGCATCGCGGATATTGGTCACATAGACCTTGGCGTTGGCGACCGATTGCCAGGCGTGCGGATCGGCGTTGCCGTGGTCGTGTCCCGCCTCCGCCGACTTGCGCGGCGTGATGCCTTTGGTCGCGACGACAACGGTCGCCTTGTCGCCGGCGGCCTTGGTCAGCCGCGCCATCCAGCCCTCGAAGCCGAGACCGTTGGTGACGACGAGTTTCGCGTCGGAAACGGTCTTCGCGTCCGCCGGTGTCGGCGCATAGACATGCGCATCGCCGCCCGGCCCGACCAGATTGGTGACGTTGACGCGATCGCCGCCGACATTGCGCACGAGGTCGCCGAGGATCGAGAAGGTCGCGACCACCTTCACCGGCTGTTGCGCCTGCGCGGCGGGCGCGACGGACAGCATCGCAGCGATGGTGCCGAGAACGAGCGAACGACGGAGCATGACGCTTTCCTTTACGCTTCGAGATGACGGCCGGGGAACGCCTGCCACACGAGACCGCCGACAGAACCGAACAGCAGCGACAGAACATAGAACGCCGAGGCGACGAGAATGATCGCCGGGCCGGACGGCACGCTGGTGTGGAACGACAGCACGAGACCTGCGTAAGCAGAGACCACCGCTGCGACGACGGCGACGGCGATGATGCGTGTCAGGTCCTGCGTCCAGAACCGTCCGATGCAGGCCGGCAAAATCATCAGGCCGACCGCGAGCAGCGTGCCGAGCGCATGAAAGCCGTTGACCAGATTGATGACGACGAGCGCGAGAAACGCCAGATGCACCGGCGCGCCGGTGCGGCTGACCGAGCGCAGGAACACCGGATCGACGCATTCGATCACCAGCGGCCGGAAGATCACGGCGAGCACCAGCAGCGTCACGGTGGCGTTGAAGGCAATCACCAGCAGCGCGGTGTCGTCGAGCGCCAGCACATTGCCGAACAGCACGTGCAGAAGATCGATATTGGTGCCGCGCACCGAGACGATGGTGACGCCGAGCGCCAGCGAGATCAGATAGAACGCGGCGAGCGACGCATCCTCGCGCATCTGCGTCAGGCGCGTCACGACGCCGGAGAGCAGCGCCACGGCGAAGCCTGCAATGAGCCCGCCCAGCGTCATCGCCAGAAGATTGAGCCCCGACAGCAGGAAGCCGATGCGCTGCACCCGGCAGGATCGCATGCGCCATCGCGTCGCCGACGAGGCTCATCCGCCGCAGCATCAGGAAGACGCCGATGGGCGCACCGGCCGAGCGCCAGCGCGATCGCGCCCGCAAGCGCGCGGCGCATGAATTCGAACTCGACGAACGGGCCGATCAGGTGTCGTAGAACATCAGATTTTTCTCATGTGTCGCATGATCGATCCAGAAACCGGTTTCCACTTTGGGGATCATGCGATTTCCTCGATGCAGGCATCCGCCTGATCGTCGAACGCTTCGCACATGCGGCGCGCCTTCAGGAGATTGTCGGGCGTCAGAACATCGTGCGGTCACGCCCCAGGCGACCTTCTCGCGCGCCAGCAGCAGCGTCTCGGGAAAATGTCGCGCACCAGATGCAGATCGTGCAGCGCCGCGATGACCGTGCGCTTCTCGGCGTGCCAGCTTGCGCACCAGATCGACGAGATCGGTCGATGTCTTGAGCGTCGATGGCGTTGAACGGCTCGTCGAGCACGATGACGCGCGCGTCCTGCAGCAGCAGCCGCGCGAACAGCATGCGCTGCATCTGGCCGCCCGACAGCGTGCCGATGGCGCGGCTCTCGAAACCGGTCAGGCCGACAGCGCCGAGCGCCTCTTCGATGCGCGCATGGTCGGCGCGGCCGATGCGCGCCGAACAGGCCGGTGCGGCGCCACAGCCCGGCGGCGACGAAGTCGAACACCGAAATCGGAAAGCTGCGGTCGATGTCGGCGGATTGCGGCAGATAGGCGATGTCGCGTGGCTTGAGGCCGTCGCGCGCGATCGAGCCCGACAGCGGCTTGAGCATGCCGACGATGCCGCGGAACAGCGTCGATTTGCCCGCGCCGTTGGGGCCGACGACGGCGAGCAGCGAGCCCGCGGCAACATCGCCGCTCAGATGATGCACGGCCGGGTGGCGGTCATAGCCGAGCGTCAGGTCGCGAAGGCGGAGTTGCGCGTTCATCGCCTCACCTCATCGCCAGAGGATGCCGGCCCAGAGCACGGCCACCGCGACGGCGGCGACCCCGAGCCGCGCCGGCATCGACAGGCGCAGCAGCGACAGCCCGATCGGCTGCGGCGCATGCGGCTGTCCCGGCGCGTGGTGGTGATGCGCGTGGGAGTGGTCGTGATGGTCGTCGTGACTGTGACCATCATGGTTGTGATGGTGATCATGGTGGTCATGGCTATGGCCGTGCCCATGAGCGTGGTCATGGCGTGCCATGCGGTCATGGAGGTATGGCCGTGGGAATGCTGGGGGTCTGTCGCCATGGGGCCTTCTGGTAAATGTTACATTATAACATTTAGTCCAGTACGGCGGCCGGGGCAAGTACCCAAAAACACCCAAAAACGCTCTACCCGCGCGTCAGGGCCATCCCGATCACGACGCCCAGCAGCGCACAGCCCGACCGACGCCGCGACATAGAGAGCCGCCAGGCCCGCCTGCCCGCGCTCGTAGAGCAGCAGCGCATCGAGCGAAAACGCCGAAAACGTCGTGTAGCCGCCAAGCATGCCGGTCATCAGGAACAGCCGCCACGTCTGGCTGGCGTCGCCGCGAAACGCGAAATAGCCGGCGAGCAAGCCCATGATGAAGCAGCCGGTGACGTTCGCGACCAGCGTGCCGAACGGAAATCCCGTGCCGAACAGGCGCGCGGCCGTCACGTTGACGCCATGGCGCAGCATCGAGCCGAGCCCGCCTCCGACGAACACGACAAGCCAGGGAGTCATCGCAGCATTCATCGAAAAGTCCCGCACAAGAAAAAGGCCGGCGCCAGGGCCAGCCTTTTCCTATCAGATTTGGAACGCGCGCCGCTGCGCGAAATTTGGTCTGTCCTCAGCCGGCTTTCTGGAAAAGCTGATCGACATAGTCCCAGTTCACCAGGCTCTCGACGAAGGCCTTCATGTAGTCGGGACGGCGGTTGCGATAGTCGATGTAATAGGAGTGCTCCCACACATCGGCGCCGAGGATCGGCGTCGCGCCATGCACCAGCGGGCTTTCGCCGTTCGGCGTCTTGGAAATTTCGAGCTTGCCGTTCTTGACCGAAAGCCAGGCCCAGCCGGAGCCGAACTGGCCGACGCCGGCGGCGATGAAGTCTTCCTTGAACTTGGCGAAACCGCCGAGATCCTCGTCGATCTTCTTGGCAAGCTTGCCCGGCAGCTTGTCGCCACCGCCATTGGGCTTCATCCAGTTCCAGAAATGCAGGTGATTGTAGTGCTGGCCGGCATTGTTGAAGAGCGGCGCGTTCTTGCCGAACGATCCCTTGACGATCTCTTCAAGCGACTTGTCCTCAAGCCCCGATGCCCTTGAGCAGATTGTTGCCGTTGGTGACGTAAGCTTGGTGATGCTTGTCATGATGGAACTCAAGCGTCTCCTTCGACATGAAGGGCGCGAGCGCGTCATGGGCATAGGGCAGGTCGGGAAGCTGGAAGGTCATGTCTGATGTTCCAATGTGCGTGGGAGGCGCCAGACGAGGCGGCGCGCTGTCTGTTTTGGTGTGTGGGCCATTGTTGCAGATCGGCTGACGTCAGGCAAGGATGGCGCCACCGCAACAGCAGCCAAGCCCATGACAAAGCTTGGAAATGTGCCAGCAATATGAATATCCTGAGCTTATCCTTGGCGGAGACCGCCGCCGGGGCGCAAGACCAATCGTCTTGCGGGATGCCGTATGTTGAAACTGCTGGAGTTCCCGTACCGTAGCCCATGACGTTGACAGGGTCGTCGTGTACGACCTCAGGGAGAGCCAAGGGTCGCCCCGGAATGCCCGAACTTAAAAACGTGATGCTGCTGGGTGCTGATGCACTCCTCTACTTCGCCGTTCTGGCGACGCTCTTCGGGCTGCGACATAAAATCGGAATCGGCGCCTTTTTCTGCACCCTTGGCGTCATGCATTTCATCGAGACTTATCTGGCCAGCACGTTCTACGTGCCGCTGCCGTTTGGCGTCATCGCCTCGCCCGGCTCCGCAGTGCTGTTCACCGGCAAGCTGATGATGCTCCTGCTGGTCTATATCCGCGAAGATGCCGAGGTCGTTCGCCAGCCGATCTACGGACTTCTGATCGGCAATATCCTGATGGTGGCGCTGGCGCTTGTGGTGAGGCAACACGCCCTCATCCCCAGCGGCCCGGGACGCATCGTCGACGTTGTGTTCATCAACGAGATGGGCAGCCTCATGATCTGGGGCACGCTGCTGTTATTCATCGACAGCATCCTCATCATTCTTCTCTATGAGCGCTCGCGATCGTGGTTTGGCGAGAACACCCTGCTGCGCATCGGCGTCAGTGCTGCCATCGTGCTGACGTTCGACCAGATCGGTTTCTTTCTCGGGCTCAAATTCCTGTTCGGCGCCGACTGGCGAATTATGGTCGGCGGATGGGCCGCCAAAATGGTCATGGTGGCGATCTACAGCATTCTGCTTGTGAACTATCTGCGAAGATTCGAGCGCAGCCCGGCGGAAAGCAGGCGGCGCATCGCCGACGTGTTCAGCGCGCTGACGTATCGTGAACGCTACGAAGAACTGCTGGCCCGCTCGCAGCGCGACGAATTGACCGGCATGCTCGACCGCGGCGAACTGGAAACCTACGGTCGCAGTCGCGTCAACAAGGCCGTCGCTGAAGGACGCCCCACCAGCCTGCTGATGATCGACGTCGACGACTTCAAGATATTCAACAGCAAATTCGGTCACGCGGCAGGCGATGCGGCATTGCGCAGCATCGCGATGAAGCTCACCTCCGCGGTGCGCAACAGCGATCGAGTCTTCCGCTATGGCGGCGAGGAATTCGTCATCATCTGCGACAACCTCAATGCCGAGATGGCGTTGACGCTGGGTGAACGCATTCGCCACGACGTCGAAATCGAGACGGGGTGGCCCTCAAAACAAACCGTCAGTATCGGCGTCGCCAGTTGCCTGGAGGATGCGTCGAACTATGAGGACATGTTCGCCATCGCCGACCGCCGCCTCTACGAAGCCAAGGAAACCGGGCGCAATCGCGTGATCGGCCGGCCGGCTGCATGACACGATGACCGACGTTCTCGTTTATGCCGGCCTGTTCGCCGTGGCCTTCGGTGCGGCGACATTGCTGCCGCTGCAATCGGAAGCGGCGCTGGCGGGACTTCTGCTCAGCGGCTACACGCCATGGCTGGTGCTCGCCATTGCCAGCGCGGGCAATATTGCGGGCTCATGCGTCAACTGGCTGATCGGTCGCGGCATCGAGAGCTTTCGCCACCGGCGCTGGTTTCCGGTCAGCGACGCCGCGCTGGATCGCGCCGGCCGCTGGTATCGGCGCTGGGGCAAGTGGACGCTTCTGCTGAGCTGGGTGCCGATCATCGGCGATCCGCTGACAGTTGTGGCCGGGCTGATGCGCGAGCCGTTCGGCGTCTTCTTCGTGCTTGTCACGATCGCCAAGGTCGGGCGGTATCTCGCCGTCGCTGCGGCGACATTGGCGTGGCTGTAACAATCAGAAGCCGAACAGGCCAGCTGGCAGCGGCACGCTCAACCAACGCACAAAAATATAGTCGATGCCGAAGCTTGCGACGGCCGACGCCGCAATGCAGGTCGCCAATCCGTAGCCGCCGATGCTGCGCAGCAGGAACACATAAACCGCGAACATGGTGATGCTGAAGCCCAGCCGCTCCATCGCCAGCGTCGTCACCAGCAGCGACAGGACGATCGCGCCCATGCGCATCCATCCGTCGCGTTGCGGAACGAAATCTTCGGCAATCGCCTCTGCCGGTTCAAACAGGGTTTGCACGATCATCAACAGCGCAAGACCGGCCAGCACAAGCCCGATCCAGAATGAGAAGAAGCCGGGGCCGGGACCGAGCGACGTATAGTAGCGCAGTTGCAGCGCGCCGAAGATCACCGCCGCCGCGAGCGCCAGCAGCGCGAGACCCGTGATCTGATACATCCGCTGCTGCGTCATGGAAGCATCATCCTCGATCAGGTTTCACTGTCGCCCGCGACCGGCTTGACGGCGCGGAACGTCGAGACGATGACCGAGAGCGCTGCAATCGCAAGCAGCGATGCCGTCAGCGGGCTCTCGAAGAAAATGCGGAAGCTGCCTTGCGACATCTCAAGAGACTGCCGCAACGCACTTTCCATCATCGGCGCCAGCACCAGCGTCAGCACCAGCGGCCCGGAGGGGATATCTATTTTCCTGAAAATGTAGCCGAGCACACCGAAGCCCAGCATCGCGCCGACATCGAACACGTTGTTGCTGAGGCTGTAGGCACCGATGATGCTGAAACCCAGGATGACCGTGATCATGACGGCATAGGGCACCTTCAGGATCGCGACCCAGACCGGGATGAACGGCAGATTGAGAATGAGGAGCATCACATTGCCGATGCACAGGCTGGCGATGACGGCCCAGACGAATTGCGGATTTTGAACGAACAGCGTCGGCCCCGGCGTCAGTCCGTTGACGATGAAAGCGCTCATTAAAATAGCGGTCGTCGGCGAGCTTGGAATGCCGAGCGTGAACAGCGGGATCAGCGAGGCGTTGGCACAGGCATTGTTGGCGGTCTCGGGTCCGGCGACACCTTCAATGGCGCCATTGCCGAAGCGTTCGGGCGTCGGCGACAGCCGCTTCTCCAGCGCATAGGAGAGAAACGTCGGGATGATGGAACCGATGCCCGGCACAAGCCCCAGCACAAATCCGATTGCCGAACCGCGCGCGATCGGTCCGCCAGAGCGCCGCCAGTCATCACCGCTCAAGACCAGCGACTCGACCTTGGCCGCCTTGATCACATTGGCACGCGACTCGAGGTTGGACAGAATTTCCGCAATCCCGAACAGGCCCATGACGACCGGGATCACGCCGAAACCGTCGAGCAATTCGGACCGGCCGAACGTAAAGCGCGGCGCGCCCATCACCGGATCGATACCGATCTGCGACAGCAGCAGACCAAGCACGGCGGCGATCAGGCCGCGCAGCAGCGAGCGGCTGGCCAAGGCGGTCACCAGCGACAGGCCGACGAGCAGCAATGCGAAGATCTGCGGCGGGCCGAATGTCAGCGCGATGCGCGTCAGCGGAAGCGCAAGAAAGACAAGACCGAATGTCGCGATCATGCCGCCGATGAAGGAACCGATCGCGGCGATCGCCAGCGCCTGCCCTGCACGGCCCTGCTTGGCCATCTCGTAGCCGTCGATGCAGGTGACAACCGATGCCGCCTCCCCCGGTGTCCTGATCAGGACCGAGGTGATGGTGCCGCCATACATCGCGCCGTAATAGATGGCGGCCAGCATGATGATCGACCCTGTCGGGTCCATGCCGGTTGTCACAGGAATAAGAATGGCGGTCGCGGCCGCAGGCCCGATGCCCGGCAGCACGCCGATCATCGTGCCCAGCACGCACCCGGTAAACGCAAACAGCAAATTGGCCGGCGTCAGGCAGGTCAGCAAGCCACCGAACAAGAGCTGAAGCGTGTCCACAGTGCGATCCTAGATCATCAATGCTGGCACAATCCGTGAATGCGACCCGATACCGAAAGCGACGACGCCTCTCAGCGGCACGCCTTCAGCGCCGTCTCGTCGAACAATTCATCGACATCGAACAAACGCGACACCAGTCCCTGCTGATGCGCGTAGAGCGCGATACGCTTGAAGGCCTCGCGGTTCTTCTCGATGCCGTAGGGCGCGCCCTCTGACTGTTCCGGTGTCAGCTTGGCGGCGGCGCGCGATTCCGTCAGCAGTCGCCAGAGTTCGCCGACCAGCCAGGGATTGGCGGCCGCGAGTTCGCTCTTGACCACGACAAGATGGTTGATGGGGCGGAAGCCGTTCTTTGCGGTCCACGCTTTCGCGACATTCTTGGCATCGGGAATAACGGTCTTGATGCGCGGATCGGCCGGCGGCTCGGCGATGCAGGCGTCGATCTCGCCGGCAAGCAGCATGTCGGTGATCTTCTTGCCGGACGACTCGCGGGTCGCCCAGGCGGGATCCTTGTACTCGCCGACGTGAGCATCCTCGAATGTCACCCAGCGGACCTTCTTCAGATCCACGCCGAAGTCGTTCTGCAGGAAGCCGCGCACCCATGTCCCGGTCGTCTGCGAAAAGGCGCGCACGCCAACGCGCTTGCCTTCGAGGTCCTTGGGCGTGAGCACGCCGCGCTCGGAATTGTAGATCAGCTGCGGATGCTGGTCCCAGGCCAGCATCATCGCTGGAATCAGCGTGATCTTCTTGCCGTTGTCCTTGGCCATCAGATAGGTGACGATCGCCATCTCGCAGACATCATAGGCAAGTTCGCGCACCATCGGCTTGAACGAGGTGTGGATCGGATCGACCTCCACGAAGCTCAGATCAAGCTTGTCGCTGCGCACGAGGCCCTGCTTGAGCGGAGCCGCTTGCGGCGCCTTGCCAAGCGTTACCGACAGTTTGAGTGCGCCTGAGTTCGTTGCGTTGCTGGTCATGATGTCTCCAAACGAGCCGCTCGCTGCAGGCGGCATTGCTGAACAACGGGGCTCTTTGCCCTTCACCGCCTCAAAACGCGAAAAAGCGGCGCAACGCAAGGCATTTCGATGCTGCCTTGCGCGCGCCGCTTCGCTGTTGCAAAATAACTTTTGTAGAGACCAGAAATAACAAAACGAGAATAGCCGCAAGGGCGGGGACATGTCACTTAGTCTCGAAGAACCGCGCTCACGTTTGCACGGATCACGATAGTTCCTCGATGACAAGCAGCCGCGAACGCTCAGGCATTTGGCCCGTCAATGAAACGGCCGATCGGTGCCTGACGTCGGTGCCTTATACCAGCATCGTCTGTCTCCTGCCCGTCCGGTCATTCTTGCAACAAACCATGTCGGGACGGAGTACCCATGAGCGGTAACATGAAAATCTACGAGGCGATTGCTCAGGCGATCGTGGCCGAAGGCATCGATGCGCATTTCGGATTGGCCGGCGACGCCAACATGCATCTGATGGCGGCGCTCGACCGTCTCGGCAAATTCACGAACTTCTCCGTCCGCCACGAGCACTGCGCCGTGATGATGGCAGCAGGCTACTGGAGCAAGACCGGCAAGCCGGGTGTCGCCTCGGTGACACATGGTCCGGGCTTCACCCAGGTGATGACCGCGCTGACGACCGCGAGCCGCAACCGCCTTCCGCTGGTGGTGTTCGCCGGCGAGACCTCGACTGCAGCAAAGTGGCATCTCCAGAATATGGAGCAGGCACCCTTGGCCGTCGCCTGCGGCGCGTCCTACATCCAGATCCGCAATCCGCAATTGGTGCATCATCAGCTGCGTGAAGCGTTCTACACCGCCAGGACCGAGCGCAAGCCGGTGGTGGTCGGCATCTCCTACGATCTGCAGAATTCAGAACTGCCGGCCGCGAACGGAAAATATCAGCCGTCGTCGTCGATCATTCCGCAGTTGCCGCCGGTGCCGCCCGACGCCAAGCAGATCGACGACATCCTGCACAGGCTCGTCAACGCCAAAGCGCCGGTGCTGGTCGCAGGCCGCGGCGCGCTGTGGGCCGACGCGCGGCGTGAGATCGAACAACTCGCGGAGAAGAGCGGCGCGCTGCTCGGCACAAGCCTGATGGCCAAGGGCATGTTCGATCACAACCCCTACTCGCTCGGCATTGTCGGCGGCTATGCGCGACAGGCGTCCCGCGACGTCGGCAAGGATGTCGATCTCGTTATTTCATTCGGCGCCAATCTCGGTCGCTTCACGCTCGACAGCGGCAAGATGTTTCCGAAGGCCGAGGTCGTGCAGATCGACCTCGACCCCAAGGGTTATCGCGAGGGCCTCGAAGGCATCAGCGTGTTTGCGCGTGGCGACGCCAAGCTTGCCGCGGCGGCCTTGCTGGAAAAGCTCGGCAACACCAAGACCAGCGCCAATGTGCGCTCGGCCGATCTCGCCAAGCGCCTGAAGGACACGCCGACCGATTCCACGGTTTATCCGGACAATGGCCTGCTCGATCCGCGCCAGGTCATCGACACACTCGAAACACTTATTCCGACCGACTACGATTTCGTTAGCGGCAACGGTCATTCGGCGTTCTGGCACACGTCGATGCGCGGCGCCGATCCGTCGAACTATCATGCCACGCGCGCCTTCGGCGCGATCGGCAACGCCTTCCCCTTCGCCATGGGCATTGCGGCCACACGCAAGGATGGCCGCGTGGTGCTGTTCGAAGGCGACGGCGGCCTGATCATGCATATTCAGGAGCTGGAATCGCTGAAGCGCGAAAAGGTCAAGGTTCTTGTCATATGCCTGAACGATGCCGCCTTCGGCGCCGAGATCCACAAGCTGCGCGAAGAGAAGATCGACGATCAGGGCGTGGTGTTCGGCTTTCCGCCCTTCGAGCAGATCGCCAAGGGCTTTGGCCTGCGCGGCGCGACCGTGACGCGCCTCGATCAGTTCAAGGATCTGATGAAAGAGTATGAGGCCGGCGACACCTCGATGATCTGGGACGTGCGCATTTCCGATCAGATCATGGCCCCGAACATGCGAGACGACGTGGGCTATCTGAAGAAGGCAAAATAACCGCGACCCGGATCAACCGGGCGCACCAACAACTGGGAGGATTCGATGAACAGAACTGCCACCCTCGTGGCGGCGCTCAGTGCGCTTGCCCTGACAACCATTCCGGCCGCTACGCAGCAATTCCCTGCGGCCGGACGCACCATCACCACCGTCGTGCCGGTTCCGGCCGGCGGCGGCACCGACCAGTTCGCTCGCGCGATGGCGCCAGTGCTGGCCAGGGAACTCGGCACCACCGTTCAGGTCGTCAACAAGCCGGGTGCGTCGATGCAGACCGGCACGCATGAAGTCGCGACCGCACGTCCTGACGGTTACACGCTGCTGTGGATCGTGCTGCCGACTGCAGCTGCGTACCTCGACCCGAATCGACAATCGACCTACACGCGCGCCAGCCTGCAGCCGATCGGTTCGGTGTTCGAAGTGGCGCCGGCCATCGCCGTGCTGCCGAACAGCCCCTACAAGACACTGAAAGACTTCGTCGATGCGGCGAAGGCCAACCCGTCCAAGGTCAAAGGTGGAACGGCCGGTCTGTTGTCGACGAGCCATCTCGCCAGCGTCGGCTTCCAGCGCGCGGTGGGCATCAAGCTCGCGACCGTCAATTTCAACGGTGGCGCGCCGATGCTGACCGCTCTGCTCGGCGGCCATATCGACGTTGCGTTCAATTCGATCGGTGAAGTGCTGCCGCAAGCCAAAGCCGGACAGGTGCGCGTGCTCGGTGTCATGGCCGACGGCAAGCACATGTCGGGCGTGCCGACCTTCAAGGAACAGGGCTTCAACGCCGAGACGCTCGCGGTCGATGTCGGCCTCGTCGGACCGGCCGGCATGCCGCCCGAAGTCGTCGCCAGACTGGCCGACGCCCTGAAGAAGGCGATCGAGGATGAGAGCATCAAGAAACTGATGACGGATCAGGCCTCGACGCTGCGCTTCCTCGGTCCCGATCAGTACAAGACGCACTGGGACGGCATCGAGACGCGCTTCAAGCCGCTGATCGATCTGGCCAAGCAGGACAAATAACTCGAATAAATGTTCTGAAATGCCAAAGCCGCCCCTCACGGGGCGGCTTTTTGCTGCGACGATTTTTCAGGACCGCGCGATCTGATCGACCGTCCGCATCAGTTCGACATCGCCGGCGAATTCGTTCTTGAGTACGCTCGCACGCGCAATGAACGGGGCCTTGTCCGGATAGACGAAAGTGACACCGGCGGCCTCGCTGCGCTTTTGCATGTCCGTCTGGAACGCATCCCACAGCGTGATCATGCGATGATAGGAGGCGCGCGCCGCCTCGCGCACAAATCCCTGCTGGACCGGTGTGAACGTCGCCCAGCGTGAGGCGCTGACGAGAAATACGTCCGGCACCATGGTGTGCTCATCGAATGAATAATGCGTCACGGCCTCGGCGTGACGCCCGACAATCAGCGCGCTGATGCTGTTCTCGGCACCATCGACAAGACGTGTGCGCAACGCGTTGTAGACATGCTCCCAGTCGAGCGCGACGCCTTCGGCGCCAAACAACTGCATCAGACGGGTCATGGTCGGTGAGGGCTGAATGCGGATTTTCATGCCCTTGAGGTCGTCGGGATGATTGATCGGCTTGCGGGCATAGAAGCTGCGCGAACCGGCATCATAGTATGTCAGCCCGACAAGCCCCTTCGATTCGGTCGAGGCCAGAATGCGCTCGCCGACTGCGTTGGTCGTGATCTCGCGCCAATGCGCGCGGTCGCGAAACACGAACGGCAAATTGAAGGCACGATAGGACGGGCCGATCGCTTCAAGCACGCTGGCGCTGGCCTTGACGAAGTCGAGCTTGCCGGCCTGCGCCTGCGACAGAAGGTTGACCTCCTGTCCGATCACGCCGTCGGGGAAAATCGTCGTCTCGATGGCACCGCCGGATTTCTCACGCAGTTGATCGGCGAAAAACTGCATCGCGATATGCACGGGATGTGTTGCCGGCAGGCCATGCCCGAGACGCAATTGCGTCGCGGTCTGGCCGCGCAGAACGCCGGGGCACGCCACAAGCGCGCCCGTCAGCGCAAGCGCGCCGCGCCTCGTCAGTCCGCCCCTGCCGATCCGAGACATTCGACCATGATCCTCAGGCTCCGCCTGCCAACCGGGCGGAGAAACCGTTCTGCATCTCAATGCTGTCATTACAGTATGCGCCGCGGGTCCGTAACAGGACAATGGTCCCTGCACGATGTTTAAGCGCGCGCCGCCGCGGACGGGTTCGCCGCTTAAGCTCCTGGATTAACCTATTGGAAAAAATGGTTATTTTGAACCGATGGCGCCGGGCGGCTTCCGATTGCTGCCTTCGCCGTGGCAATGCCCCGGCCCCGCAGCAAGGCTATGTGGCGTCCTTTGCGCCAGGCGCATCCTCAATGATCTGACCGCCATCATAGCCGCAGGCGATGCGGCCGAGCGAAAAGCGAAACCGCTCGTCCTTGAGCAAGGCGTGAGTGCCGTCCGTGCCGCCGGCACCTTGCTGGGATCGATCAAGCAAAGCCTTCAACGCGGCATCGTCGAGATCGGGCAGCCCGGCCAGAAATCCCGCGATCAGATCCTTCGCCAGCCGGTGATCGGGATGCAGGGAATTCTCCGGCGCCCTGCCGATCTCGTACATATGGCGCACGGCATGCCAGTCGGCCCGCTCGCGCGGCACGCGAGCCAGGACATCCGAACATTCCTTCGCCACATAGAATCGATTGAGCGTGTCAAAGAGCACAAACTCATAATCCTGCGCGAGCAACGGGCCTTCCCACTCGGCCCAGTTCGGCTCGCCCGAATTGGGGGCGATGGCTTCGACGACAATGACTTTGGGCCGGAAGCGTCGCCAGTCTCCACCCTTCAGAACGCTGGCTTCCGCGCCTTCGACATCGATCTTCAGGAAATCCACGCTGGTCAGACCATTGCGTTCGCACATCCGCGCCAGCGTCGTGATCGGCAAACGAACCTTGCGATACTCCGTCCCAAGCTCGGAGGCGCGCCTGGCGTTCTCCGCAACCATGGTCGAGAGTCCATGAAACCGGTCGACTTCGTAGAACTCCGCGGTGCCCTCTTCCGATCCGAGCAGCCCTTGCACCACAAGATCGCGCGGGCGAAGCCGTGCATACAACCGCGCCAGGTCAGCCTGGGGCTCGACAATGATGCCGCGCCAGCCGCGCTCGTAAAACCAGAAGGATACATTGTCGGCGATCGGATGCCCGCCGCCGACATCGATGTAGGTTCCGGTCGCTCGTTCGCCCAGCGCCAGCCACAGATGATAGTCTTCGAGGTTCTGCGCGTAAGAGAGATCCATTGAGAGTGCCCTGCTTGTTGCCCGTTCGGGCGTCCGCGATCGCGTGCGGCGCAGTCAGTCTACCTCAGAGAAGACTTCGTCGCGCTTCTTTGATAGCGCCGGCAGGCAGATCGCCACAAGCGCCACAACTGCGATCAGCAGGAACATTGCGCTCAACGGCCGGGTGAAGAAGAGCATGTCAAAGGCGAACCGCGGAGCGCCGCTTGAAAGATCCGTTCCAGTGAGGCCGAGCAGCAATCCGAGAACGATCATGGCCAGCGCCTTGCGAAGAAGGCATGCTCCGCGATTGGTCTCGCATAGCAATGTGCAGTGCAGCGAGCGGCACAACGACGTCTCTTCCGTGCGCTGCTTGGGGGCACTGCCTAAAAACTAGAAGACATTGTCGCCCCGTGTACAATGCATTGATGCCCTGATGTGAACCGACGGATACGACAAGCGATATGACGGGAGCACGCGACGCACCACGACACGCGAAAGATGCGGTCCATACGACCATCTACCGCAACGAGAATGAATTCTGCGCGTGGCCATTCACGAGCGGATTCTGGGAGACAGCAGACGGTCATCTCATTGCTGGATTTCGGCGCGACAAGGCCTCTTATGGCAACTCAACCGCAATCAATCACGACTTCTCTCGTCAACGAGCTCCTTTCAGATCGTCACCGTCCGTTCCACGGATCGCGGGCGCAGCTGGAGTTCGGACAATCCAGGTATTGTCTGGGACGCGACAATAACGGACCCGGCGGCATCGCATGATGGCGCGGCCAGGCTCTCCGATCTGGCGCCGATTGATTTCACCGACAGCGACGTTTTGGTGAGCTGCTATTCCGTGCCGCGATACGGATTGCCGACAGATCGCGCGTGGGTCCGTGTCTCCAAGAATGCCGGCCAGACATGGTCCCAGCCGATGTTGCTGCCGCTCGCCGGGCTGCCGTCGCTCGCCGGGACCAACTCCTCGATCGTGCGACACGATGGCCGCTCCCTCATTTTCAGTTTCACCGTCAGCCCGGACGGCTGGACCCGGCGGCCGGTTGTCTATGCAAGCCTCGATGGCGGCACCGCCTGGACATTTCTTTCCTTCATCACCCCGCGACGAGACGACGGGGCGACGGCGAGCGAACGAGCGGGCAGCGTCACCTTTGCCGCGCATCGCTGGTTCTATCCCCGCGCCCTCCTGCTCCCGGATGGGCGGATTTTGTGTTCGCTGCGCTGTCAGCGCGATCCAACCGGCGTGATGTGGACGGAAATTTATGAAAGCAGCGATGGCGGCAGGACCTGGCGTTTTGTGTCCCGCGTCAACGACTGGGGCGCGCCGGGCAGCCTGACGCGCATGAAGGACGGGCGCATTGTCTGCGTCTACGGATATCGTCTGCCGCCTTACGGAATTCGCGCGCGGGTCAGCGAAGACGATGGTCGGACATGGGGCCCGGACATCATCCTTCGTGACGATGGCGGCAGCTGGGATCTCGGCTATCCGAACGCGATCGAACAAGAGCCGGGGAAGATCCTGACCATCTACTATTTCAACAGCAAGGACGACCCGATCCAGATGAATGGCGGCGTCCGCCACATCGCTCAGACGGTCTTTACGCCAAACTGAAGCCATGCCGCCGATATTCGCAGCGAGAGAGCAAACGTGAACCTCGACAAGATCATCAACATCGAAGACATGCGGCGGCTTTCCAGGCGCAAGCTGCCGAAGATCATCTTCGACTACATCGAAGGCGGCGTTGACGACGAGCTGGCGCTGGAAGCGAACCTGAAGTCGTTTTCAGCGCATAAATTATGGCCGCGATACTACGCCGACATTCCACCCGTGCAGACCGGCGTCACTCTGTTTGGGCAAGACTACGCCCATCCGGTCGGCATCGGCGCCACCGGCCTCGCTGGTCTGTTTCGCCCCAATGCCGATCTCATTCTCGCGCGCGAAGCACGGAAATGGAAAATCCCCTTTGTCGTTTCGACCTTCTCCAACGACTCGCTTGAGAAGGTCGCCGCCGAGGCAGGAGAATATTGCTGGTTTCAGCTTTACGCGGCGCGTGATCGCAATGTCACCGCCGCAATGATCGGCCGTGCGCGCGATGCCGGCATCAAATGCCTCGAAGTGACGGTCGATACGCCGGGAGACGGCAAACGCGAGCGAAACCGGCGCAACGGGTTCACAAGACCTTTGCGGCTGAAACCGTCCGTCTTCCTCGACGCGATGACGCGTCCCGGCTGGATCTATCGATATCTGAAGGCGGGCGGCATTCCGATGTTCGAGACCTGGCAGGCCTACGCGCCGGCGGGCGCCAATGTGGAAGAGGTCACAGCCTACACGCAGACGCAGACGCCAAACCGGCAGACGTGGAAAGATTTCGAGACAATGCGCCGCCTGTGGCCTGGCACGTTGATTGCCAAGGGCGTCATGCATCCCGGAGGATGCCAGAATTGCTGTCGACCTGGGTGCCGACGGCGTTCATGTGTCCAATCACGGCGGGCGCGCGCTCGATCGTGCTCCGACCTCACTCGACGTTCTGCCACTGATCCGCGACGCTATCGGTTCGCGAACGACGCTGTTGTTCGACAGCGGCATTCAGCGCGGCTCTGACATTGCGACCGCACTTTGCCTGGGTGCAAATTTTACATTCGTCGGCAGACCGACGCTGTACGGCCTGACGGCTGCCGGACAACCCGGCGTCGCAAAGGTCCTCGAGATTTTGACGAAGGAACTGGCGACGATCATGAATCATATGGGCGCTGCGACGCCGGCCGATTTGGCGCCGCGCTTTCTGTTTCCACCGCGCTAGACCAGATCCGAAAGGCGGCCCTCGGTCGCCGGGCAACGTCGCGACTTTCGACCCACCTCAGCGACAAAAAAAGACCGAGCCCCGCTCCTTCCAGTCTGTAGGTGTTCGCCTTGCGTCCAGGAAAACCCTGCGAAGTCCATGAGTTGTCAAACTCTATAGAGTGCGCGGCTGGACTGAAGGAAAGCCAAATCAGAAGAATTAAAAGATGTCTGCGCATGGCTCACTCCAGTTTCACTTTCGCTTATGCAGCCGGGTCATGAGCGTCCAATCACATGGGCGTCAGCCGACGAGAACTGCCGGGAGGCCGTAGCGCTCCTTTCACCCGGCATGCCCGACATCGGGCTAGCGAAAAGTTTTGCATGTATCGTCGGCCAAAAGCCGGTATCAATCTGACTGCAATTGAGGCTGGGGAGCGCTGCGGACCCGGAATGTACTATGTATTGAGCCGTCTCCTCGCCACGCTGCCTGTCATGGCAGTTGTCGCAATCATTGTGTTCTCGCTCCTGCATTTCAGTCCGGGCGATCCCGCCCACGTACTCGCCGGAGAGGCCGCCACATCGGAAGAGGTCGAGCGCGTTCGCAGCGCCCTCGGGCTGCATCGACCATTCTTCGAACGCTTCTTCGAATGGACTTTCGGCGTGATGAAGGGAGATCTTGGACACTCCATTTTCTTCGGCCGAACCGTGGGCGAGCTGATCCTGCAGCGCGCCGGCCCGACGATCGCGCTTTCCGTCGCGGCCATGCTGACGGCGATTGCCATCGCTGTTCCCCTTGGAATTCTGTCTGCTTGGCGTGCAGGCCGCGCGGCCGACAAGATATCGATGGGATTTGCGGTCATCGGCTTTTCCGTTCCCGTCTTCGTGCTTGCGTATTTTCTTATTTTCATCTTCTCCGTCGGACTTGGCTGGTTACCGGTGCAGGGCTATCGGCCACTCTCTGACGGGCTTTGGATGTTCCTGCGCCACTTGATACTTCCGGCGGTTGCTCTGGGCCTCGTCTACGCCGCCCTCATCGCACGCATCACACGCGCGGCGATGCTCGAAGTTCTCGGACAGGACTACATGCGCACCGCCCGCGCCAAGGGCCTCGGTCTGTGGCGGATAATCTTTCGTCACGCATTGAAAAATGCAGCCGTTCCGATTGTGACCGTGATCGGCATCGGTTTCGGCATGCTGATCAGCGGAGTGGTTGTCACGGAAACCGTCTTCAACATCCCCGGCATCGGCCGACTGACCGTCGATGCAATCCTGCGGCGCGACTACCCCGTGATTCAAGGCGTCGTTCTGGTGTTTTCCGGCGTCTATGTGCTGATCAACCTCGCGGTCGATCTGTCCTATGCGCTCTTCGATCCGAGAATACGGCAATGACGATCGACCTCGCACCTCTTCGGGATTTATGGACCCGTCACCCGACCATCGTGGTCGGTGGCGCGGTGATTGCACTGGTGGCAATTGCAGCGGCTCTTGCGCCTTTCATCGGCACGGTGGACCCGCAGAAGTTGACCCCGCTCATGCGCCTCAAGGGTCCGAGTGCGTCAGCATGGTTCGGCGGCGACATGATCGGCCGCGACCTGTACAGCCGCACGATTTACGGCGCACGCGTGTCACTCGTCGTCGGACTGAGCGTGGCAATTCTCTCGACCGCCGTCGGCCTCATGGTCGGCCTTCTGGCAGGATTTGTTCGCTGGTTCGACAACGTCGTTATGCGCGTCATGGATGGAATGATGGCTATCCCGGCCATTCTGCTGGCTGTGGCCATGATTGCCCTGACCGGCGCAAGCCTGAGCAACGTCATCATTGCCATAACGATCTCCGAGGTACCGCGCGTCGCCCGCATTGTGAGGTCTGTCGTTATCTCGCTTAGGCATCGCCCCTTCGTCGAGGCGGCGTCGGTGGTGGGCACGCGCCTGCCCGCGCTGCTCTGGCGGCACATCCTGCCAAACACGACGGCACCGCTGCTGGTTCAGGCGAGCTATATCTTTGCCTCCGCAGTTCTGATCGAGGCCGCGCTCAGTTTCATCGGTGCAGGCACCCCGCCGAACATTCCGAGCTGGGGCAACATGATCGCCGAAGGACGGAACGTGTTTCAGATCGCCCCGCACATCGTCCTTTTTCCGGGCGTAGCGCTCGCGGTCACGGTGCTGGCAGTCAACCTTGTCGGCGATGGCATGCGCGATGCTCTCGACCCTCGTTTCGAGAGGCGCTGACAATGGAGAGCCTGCTCGAGATCGACGATCTTGCCGTCGAGTTCAGAACCCGGAGTGGAACAGTTCGTGCCGTGGACGGCATGTCGCTTGGCATCAAAGCGGGCGAGACCGTTGCTCTCGTCGGCGAGTCCGGATGCGGGAAAAGCGTGACCGCGCTCGCCATTCTGCGTCTCTTGCAGGAACCGGCAGGCCGCATCATGCGCGGCGCGATCCGGTTCGCCGGTCGCGACCTCGCAGGCGTCTCCGAACGCGACATGCGGCGTATTCGCGGTCGCGAGATCGCGATGATTTTTCAGGAGCCCATGACCAGTCTCAACCCGGTGCTTACTGTCGGCGAGCAGATCATGGAGGCAATACAGGTTCATGAGAACCTCGACACGGACGAGGTTCGAACGCGCGCGCTCGACATGCTTTCGCTTGTGCAGATACCGGAGGCCGGCCGCAGGCTCGATCAGTACCCCCACGAGTTGTCGGGTGGCATGCGTCAGAGAGTGATGATCGCGATGGCGCTTGCCTGCGGCCCGAAGCTGCTTGTCGCAGACGAACCCACCACTGCCCTCGACGTGACCATTCAGGCGCAGATTCTGGACATCCTGCGCGACCTCTCGGCCCGCCTGGGCATGGCGACACTTTTGATTACCCATGATCTCGGTGTCGTCGCGGAAATGGCGTCGCGCGTCGCCGTCATGTATGCGGGACGCAAGGTCGAGGAAGGACCCGTGTCCGACGTCCTGGCGATGCCCTCCCATCCCTATACGCTCGGCCTTCTGGGCGCGCGGCCAAAGCTCGGTTCAAGCCTCCTCGGGACAGGGCCAGGCCGGCTGATGGAAATTCCGGGCACCGTGCCGCTGATGCGCGCCAGCGCAAACGCCTGTGCCTTCGCGCCACGCTGCCCGATTGCTTCGGATATCTGCCGCGCGCAAGTCCCTCCCTGGCGAGAGGCGCGCGGCGGGCAATTCAGCGCCTGCTGGCACGCCGACAAGGTTTCCAACATCGCACAGACCGCAAGCGCATGAGCACAGATACCTCGCTTCTCGAAGTCAGGCAGCTTGTGAAGCACTTCCCGGTGCGGCGTTCTCTCGCCGACGTCGTATTCAACAGACCGCGGCGTATCGTCCGGGCCGTCGATGGCGTGAGCTTCTCGATGGGTACCGGCGAGACGCTCGGTCTCGTCGGCGAATCCGGCTGCGGCAAGACCACGGTTGGACGTGCCATCGTTCACCTGCATCCGCCGACATCGGGCTCCGTTCTGCTGAATGGTCAGGACATCACGTCGGTGGACGCAGGCCGACTGCATGCATTGAAGCAGAACATGCAGTTCGTGTTTCAGGACCCTTTTGCGTCGCTCAATCCCCGCATGACGGTCGCCGATTCGATTGGCGAGCCGCTCCTGAATTTCGGCATGCGGGACAAGCGGGAACGCCGTAGCCGCGTCATCGAACTCATGAAGCGGGTCGGATTGAGAGACGATCAAGTCGACCGCTACCCACACGAATTTTCCGGAGGCCAGCGTCAGCGCATCGGGATTGCGCGAGCGCTCGCGCTGAACCCCAAGCTGATCGTGCTCGATGAGCCTGTCTCCGCGCTGGACGTTTCGGTTCAGGCGCAGGTGATCAATCTGCTGATGGACCTTCAGCACGAACTCGGTCTGAGCTATCTGTTCATCGCCCATGATCTCGCGGTGGTCGAACATATCAGCCACCGCGTGGCCGTGATGTATCTGGGCCAGATCGTCGAAATCGGCGAAAAACGACGCCTGTTTGCCCGCCCGCTTCACCCTTACACCAAGGCGCTGCTGTCTGCGGTTCCGGTGCCCGATCCCTCCTCACATCGCTCGCGGATCATCCTCAAGGGAGACCTGCCGAGTCCGATGTCGCCGCCGAGCGGGTGTCGCTTTCGAACGCGATGCCCGGTGGCCCAGCCGCGCTGCGCCATCGAGGAGCCGTTGCTGCGTGACGATACGGAAACGGCAGACCACAAAGTGGCCTGCCATTTCGCGTAATTTTGCGGGACTTACTTGGGCGCTTTCGCGATGTTCCAGAGCACCATCGTGCCTGGCATTCCGATGACACCCGACAGCCGCGGACTGTGCGCCACCGGCGCAAACCACTGTCCGAACGGCACGTAAGGAACCACTTTCTCATAGGCCGACTTCTGGATATCGGCCGCCAGCGCCTTGCGATCCGCATCGCTGGACAGATCGGCAAAACGGTCGATCATTGCCTGGTGCGGGGCATCGCAAGGCCAACCCGGCCATGCCTTGTCGCAGGACGCCTGCATCGGAACGTTGCCGATCGGGTCGGAGACGATAAGACCGGGCCAGTAGGTCAAGCCGATATGCCAGCCGCCCTGCCCCGGCGCAGCCTTGTTGGCGCGGCGGCCGGACATGGCGGCGAAATCCATCGCCTGCAGGTCAACCTTCACGCCGATTGACTTCAGTTCCTCCGCGAGCGCCAGCGTCGAGACATTCATTGTCTGAACGTCGGTCGGGTGCAGGATGACAATGGTCTCACCATTGTAACCCGCCTCCTTCATCAACTGACGCGCCTTCTCCTTGTTCTTTCCGAAGTCGGCCTGCACGCCGACAGTGCTCTCAAGCGGAGCCCCGCAAACAAAGAACGCTCCGCAGGCCTGATAAAGTTCAGGGTCGGAGAACATCGTCTGCAGGAAGTTCTGCTGATTTACGAGGTAGAGCAGCGCCTGCCGCGCGGCCAGCTTGTCAAAAGGAGGATGGATGTGATTCATCCGGATCATGCCCTGGGAGCCGAGTCGGTCGGTGCGAACAATCTTTATGCCCGCTCCGCGCAACAACGGAAGGAAGTCCGTTCCCGGCGCCTCGACATAATCGACCTCACCGTTCTGCAATGCGAGAACGGCGGACTGCGCATCCCGGATATTGATCCACTCGACGCGATCGACCTTCACCACCTTGCCGCCGGCGGTACCGCTCGCCGGCTCCGAACGCGGGACATACTTGGCGTTCTTTCGGTAAACGACCTTGGAGCCGGGAACCCACTCGTCACGCACGAACTCGAACGGTCCGGACCCAATCGCTTCGGTCACCGGCTTGTTCGGGTCCGTCTCCGCGAAACGCTTGGGCATGATGGCGGGAATGACGCCCGAAGGCTTGGACAAGGCATACAGCATAAGCCCGTATGGCTTGTTCAGCGTCCAGACCAGGGTCTTCGCATCCTTGGCCTCTAGCGATACCGTGCGGGACATGATCTGACGCCCGCTGGCGTCGCGCGCAGCCCAGCGCTTGAGCGATGCGACGACATCGTCGGCAGTCACCGGCGGGCCGTCGTGAAACGCAAGTCCGTTCCGCAACGTAAAGGTCCAGACAAGACCATCGGGGCTGGTCGAAAACGACTCGACCATTTGCGGGCGGGGAATCTGATTGTCATCGCGGCCGAACAAGCTGTCGTAAACCATCGTTCCATGACGCTGGACGATGCCTACGGTCGTGACGATCGGATCGAGGGACTGAAGATCGGCGAACGGCACCACGCGCAATACGCGATCTTCGGGCACGGATTGTTGCGCATTGACGCCAACCGGCAAGCTCATGATGAGCGCGCCCGCGACCATGAGCGCGCGCAGTCTATTTCGATCCCAGTACATTCTGCCTCCAACGGGCCGCGAGAGCCCTCTCCGCCATCAACGCCGTGTTCTGTACGCAGCGCTCGGTTGTTTCAGTCTAGCACTACCCTTCGAGCTTGGCGCCCTCCGGAATGGCCATGCCGCGACCGACCGCCGGCCTGGCTCCGACTTCCAGAAGCCAGCGCCGCAGATGGGGGAATTCATCCAGTGACAATGTCGCCCAATCATGTCTCGCCACCCACGGATAGGCTGCGATATCGGCGATGGAATAGTCCCCCGCGAGAAACCTAGCGCCTTCCAGCCTCTCGTCCAACAGCTTGTAGATGCGGCGAACAATGCTCACGCTGTGTTGAATGGCGGCTTCGGGCTTGACCGGCGCGAGGTCGGTCCAGTGATGCGCCTGCCCTGTCAGCGGTCCCAGTCCCGTCAGTGCGACCATCAGCCACGCCAGGCATTCCCCGCGCGCCTTTCCAGCCACCGGCAGCAGACGACCGTGACGTTCTGCGAAATCGACAAGGATTGCGCCCGACTCGAAAAGCACGCGTCGCTCTGAGCCTTCATTCCACGCAACAATTGGAATCTTGCCGTACGGATTCATCGCCAGAATGTCCGGCGCGAACTGTTCGCGCCGGCGAATATTGACCCCGACGACGCCGTAGCTGAGTTGCAATTCCTCGAACAGAATCGAGACCCTGTTCGAATTCGGAGTGGCCCAAAGCCAGGCTGTCAGATCTGTCTCGCTCATCGAACCTCTGACAACCAGACCTCTGTCAGCAATAGCCAGCCCACGCGGTAACCCGAATGCGTAAGCGCTGTGGGAACCACTTTTGACGTTGCGTTGTCTTCCATCGAAAAGCAAGCTGATCGCCTCGCCGGAAGCGTCTCGAGTTCCTGACAATCATCGCTCCTCCTCCTGCTTCTCGCGATTGATCGAATATCCGCTGGCCGGACCGCGGAACGGCTGGATGAGCATGCGGTCAAGCCACAAATCCCGGACCGTACGAAATTGCTCGATGCCGATGGTCATGGACTCGTGACCTTCGCGAGGCTGCGGTCGATAGGTGTCGAGAATCCGGTCCTCGCTACTCGCCCGCGGGGCGGTAGAGGCCGCCATATGGGCAGTACGCCGTAGCGAGCCCGTACTTTATTCGATGATGGATGTGCTCGGGCTCAAACCGATCAAGTAAGCTCGGCCAAGGAGCCTAGGGGAATGGATTCCCCACAAGAATTTTTGGCATCCAGCGAGGTTCGATTACGTACTCCGATATCTACTCTTTTGAGAACACACAACACGTGAAGAAAGGAGCGCCGGCACCCCAGAGCGCCGAGCTAAATCCGCCTTCGAACAAGCAGCTGATGCAAACGCTTGATCGAGCGGTATTTCTGCGATGTGAGCCGCGCGTTCTCAGAAAAATCGCACTCGAGTTATGGCCGCGTTTAGCTCTTGGTGCGGCTGGCACGACGTTTGAAACCGAGTGGTATCTCGGTCGTCGACTTAAGTTCCTCCATTGCAAACATGGAGGTGACGTCACTCAGTTCGATTCTCGATATCAGTTTCTTATAGAGCGCGTCGTAACTTGCGATGTCCGGGACATAGGCCTTGAGCAGGTAATCGATTTCGCCGCTCATCCTGTAGAAATCGACGATCTCGGGGATGTCCCTCACCGCCTTACGAAATTTGTCCAGCCATTCGACGGTGTGCGTACTTGTCCGCACCGCAATAAAGACCGTGACGCCGGCGTCAAGTGCCGCGCGATTCAGCAAGGCGACGCGCTTGCTGATGATGCCATCTTCTTCCAGCTTCTGGATCCGCCGCCAGCATGGCGTCGCCGACAGGCCGACATGCTTGGCAATGTCGGACAGGCTCTGACTGGCGTCCTTCTGAAGCGCGTCGAGGATGCGCAGGTCAATATCGTCAATCACGTCTCGTCCTTCTCAAGACCGAGCCCTATAGGATCAGGATAGCGCACATTTGAGCACAAACGCAAAAACCTTCCAATTTTTGGACATTGGCGCAAAATTTTTCTACATCCCTCGAGCTGGGCCTCATCTGCGCAAACTATTTTCTCCGATTGCGGGCCATCATTCAGCAACTCGCGAATCCAACCCCGTATGAGTTCGACCTGATGGACTCGCACACCGCCATTCTCGAAAAATTCAGGCAGGCCAATCAGGTGCTGGTCGACAGCTACCTGTCTTCGGCACGCCAGACCTTGATACAGCTCGCTTTGGCGCCCGATCTGCTTAGCGCCGTCAGGCTCGAGCGTATCTCCGGCAGCTATTCACGCAACCTCCTGTTCGGCGACAACAAGACAAGCGTGTGGGCATTGGTCTGGGCACCCGGCGCCCGTACATCGATTCATGACCACCATTGTACCTGCTGCTTCACCGTGCTGAGCGGAGCCATTCGCGAGGTATGGTTCAATGCGATTGACGATGTCCACGTCGTCAAGAGCGCCGAGCATTTGCGTGGCGTAGGTTACGTCGCCGCGATGATGCCGTCGGGACCGAACATCCACCAGATGGAGAACGCCGGATCGCAGGATGCCGTATCGATCCACATCTATGGATACGACCATCGCATGCATGCATCGTCAGTCCATCGCGAGTATCGCCGAGTTGAGCACTGAGTGATGAACTCCCGCGGGGATCCACCGCTTGCGGCCGACGCACCGCGCGTCACGACACCCTCCATCACCGGCAAACCTCAGCACTTATCGGCGGCCATGTCGTGGCTGTCGCAACTTGCCCCGGGCCTGCTGCTCCCCATTGCCATCGCCTGCGTAACGATCATGGCGCGGCACATTCCCAGCATAGGCATGATGTCTCCAATCGCGCTGGCGATGACGCTTGGAATTGCGGTGCGTGCGACCTGGGGCCTGCCGGCGCAGGCTCGGTGCGGCACGACCTTCGCATCCCGCAAGTTGCTTCGACTCGCGATCGTACTGCTTGGGCTTCAAATCACCGCTGCGCATCTCGTGCAGGTCGGTGCCGGCGGCGTCGCCATCATTTGCGCCAGCATGGTCGCGACGTTCGCTTTCACTATCTGGCTCGGACGCCTGCTCAAGGTCGACGGCCCGATGGCGCAGCTCATCGCCGCAGGCACGTCGATCTGCGGCGCGTCGGCGATTCTGGCCGCAAATACTGTCGCATCCGCGAAAGATGAAGACGTCAGCTATGCCATCGGCTGCATCACATTGTTCGGATCGATTGCGATCTTTGCCTACCCGTTGATTGCCCTTGCCATCGGACTCGATGCCCGCGCTTTCGGCCTTTGGGCAGGCGCTTCAATTCACGAGGTCGCGCAGGTGGTCGCCGCCGCCTTCCAGCTTGGTCCAGACGCCGGCGAGCTCGGCACCATCGCCAAACTGGTGCGCGTCATGTTGCTAATACCGATGATCGCCGCGATGGGCTTCTTTGCACTGCGCCGCGTGACGGGGACAGCAGCAAGTACGGCGCAGGAGCGCCCCACCTTCCCCTATTTCATTCTCGGGTTCTTTGCGCTTGCAGCGCTGAACAGCGCGGATGCGGTTCCAACCGTCGTTCGAAGCTGGGCGCCCGTCCTCACCACATTCCTGTTTTGCGTGTCATTGGCAGCGATGGGCCTCGAGGTGTGCATCCGGCAACTGATCGGTCGCGGCTGGCGGCCATTTCTTCTCGCGGCACTCGCCAGTGTTTTCATCGCCTCAATCAGCCTGGCGGCCATCAAAGCTCTGCTCTGAGCCCTCAGCGAAAGCGCAGCCGATCAAGCGGATTCGAAGCACAAACAGACATTGCACGCCGCACCGGGGTACACCCACAGAAGGTCTGCCTCACATTTGTGTGCGATGCCGCCCTTCACAAGCTGATCGCGACAGCACTCAAGGCTCCGAACGGCAAATACAATGCCGACACCGCGCGGCGCATCATCCGGCGCGGACGAGCCGTAACGTTCGCGCGCGATGTCCGGTCGCACGATCTCGATCATGTGGCTAACGAGATCCAGCGTCACACCGTCCGGACTCGCTCGTGACTTCGCGTGAGGAATGACCCGCAGCCACTGCTTCGACGCACTCGCGGGGTCTGACGACGACACGATCAGGCGCCTGATCGCGACGGCCGTATTGGCGTGCTCCATCAGTTCTGGAAGCCACACCGCCTCGCGGGTCGGCTGACTGCACACGAACACCCGCATGCCAGTTTCCGGCACTTCGGCGATCGACACTGTCTCGAACCGCGCTTCCATTGTGGCGCCGTTCGGCCGCGGCACCGGCCGCGAGAATGCAATAGGCCCGACCGGACCGAACCCGGCCGTGCTCCAGATATCGAATGCACCTTGCGGATCTCCGGTTTGCAGCGCGAAGCCTCCGATGCCACCGCCCTCGCCGAGCGTGCGCTCCCACCAGGTATTGCGCTCGGTCGGCGCCAGCACCGACAGAAGTTCGAAATAGTCATTCTGGAGCATCAGGGTGTGATTGGCGGTGCCCATCGCGGCAGAATGTTCGCCGCGCGGCGACAGCGTAAAGCCGAGCCGGCGATAGGTCTCGGCTGCCTCGGCAAGATTCCCCACTACGATCACAACATGGTCAACGCTGCCAATGGCTGTACTCATGGCTCCACGATGACCTTTCCGATTGCGAGCCGATCCTCGAGCTGGCGCAAGGCTTCCGCGCCCTGAGCAAGTCCGTAGCGTGTAGGATGCAGCACCGGCTTGACCTTGCCGGCCTTCACCAGATCGAGCAGCGCCAGTATGTCTTCGCGCGTCCAGCCGTTTGAACCGATGATGTTCAACTCGAATGTCCAGATATAGCGAATGTCTTCCTTGGGGTCGTAGCCTGCGGTCGCGCCGCAAGTCAGCATGCGACCATCGCGCCGCAAAACCCTGAGCGCCTTAGTCCACGTGTCGCCACCTGTGAAATTGACCACCACGTCGACACCGCCGCTGTCATGGCCACCGCGCTTGGTGCGGGCGCGCCCGAACAGCTTCTGGCACTCGGCGACCCAGTCGCTCGTCACATAGTTGATTGCAACGTCAGCGCCGCTGGCCCTGAGCTGTGCGAGCTTGTCGTCTGTCGAGGCGCAGACAATGACCGTGCAGCCGGCCTGTTTCGCCAGCTGAACGCAGCAGGTTCCGACGCCTCCCGACGCGCCGAGGATCAGAATCTTTTCTCCGGGCTTGATCTTGCCGCGGCTCACTATCATCCGATGCGCGGTACCATAGGCAACGGGAAGAGCAGCAGCATCCGCGAAGCTGACGGACGGATCGAGCTTGATCAGCATATGCACGGGCACGCGGATCAATTCGCTTAACCCCCCGTCGAGCGTCTCGCCAAAGAATTTTCCGCTGACGCGATCAATCGGGTCGACCAGCACGCGGTCGCCAGGTTTGACGTCCTTGACATCCTTGCCGACAGCGACGACCTCGCCCGCAGCGTCATTGCCGATGATGACAGGCAACGGAAGCGTGATGCCCGGCATGCCGCGGCGCGTGAACACATCGTGGTAGTTCAGCGCACAGGCGCCCATGCGCAGCAACGCGTCGCCCGGCCCGACCTCCGGGTCACGATACGCGGGCTCATAGACGAGTTTATCGAGCCCGCCATGCTCATAAAGCACATTCGCGCGCATCAGCTTTTCCTCATGCACATGATGCGGTCCGAAAGCCGGTTCCCGTTTTTCGGAATCATGTGCGTCGCCCCTTTGCCAGCCCTTCCGCCTCAAGCTGTAGCTTGCGCCGGTCCGGCTTGTTGGTCGCCGCCAGAGGAATAGCCTCGCAGAACTCAATGAAGCGCGGATGCGCAAAGGCCGGCCCGTTGGCAATGGTGAAGGTCTTGATCTCGGCCTCGGACACCTGTGAACCTGGCTGGCGCACCACGAATGCGAACGGTAGCGTGCCCTTGATCTCGTCGGGCACCGGCACAACCGTCGCCTGATGGACGCCGGGCGCCCGCTCGATCAGCTTTTCGACTTCCGCCGGCCAGACATTTTCGCCGCCGACCACAAACATGTCGTCGGCGCGGCCGAGGAAGTAAAAGAAGCCGTGCTCGTCGCGCCGCATGATGTCGCCCGAACGATACCAGCCATCGCGCATCACCTCAGCGGTCTTCTCGGGAAGGTTATTGTAGCCCTCCATCAGCATCGTGCTCTTCATGTAGAGCACGCCCTCGTTCGGCCCCGACCCTTCGCGCAGTTCGGCCTGCGAGCCCGGCACCGGATAGCCGAGAGCCACCATCGGGCGCGGCAGGCCGTCAGGATGCGGTCCGAACGGCGCAGGCCCGGCTTCGGTCGTGCCGTAGCTGTTGTTGATCGTAGCCTTGGGGAAGATTGCCTGCACCTTGTCGACCAGCGCCTGCGTCAGTGGCGCCGAGCCCATGGTAACATTAGTGACCGACGAAAAATCCAGTGAGCCGATCAGCTCGCGCTCGCGCGCCACCAGAGCCAACATGGTCGGCACCGACGTGAGCCACGTCACCTTGAAACGGTCGATACCGCGCGCGTAGAGCTTGGCGTCGAAAGCCGGCAGCAGCACGATTGACGCATGCGTTGCCAGCGCATTCTTGACGCTGATGGTGGCGTTCATGTGGAACATCGGTGCGCCGACGATGTAGCGATGGTGCGATCGGTCGCCATAGAGCGCGTCTGAGGTCGCCAGCGACCAGCGTTGCGAGGCGTGCGACAGCAGCACGCCTTTCGGTTTGCCGGTGGATCCCGACGTATAGAGGATGGTGCCAAGCTCGCGGCCGATCGGCTGCACCGTCTGAACGACCCCGGATCGCGCATCGCCTGATAGCCGCCGTCGTCGAAGCCAAAGCCCATCACATGGACGGCACGAGATTGGCGCGATCGCGATCATAGAACACGGCGCGCAGGTCGGCATCCTTGACGATATAGTCCACCGTCTCGCGTGCCAGCTTGAAGGAAATCGGAACCGACACCATCCCGGCACGCATGGTGCCGAGATAGGCCGCGATCAATTCGAAACGGTTGAGCGAGAGAATTGCGACGCGGTCGCCTCGCTTCAGTCCCTGCCTGACAAGGCCACGCGCCACGGCATCGCATTCGGCGTCGAGCTGTGCGTAGGTGACCTCACGTGGAAAGTCGGCCTCACGCAGGTCGACCAGCGCAACCTTGTTCGGATCGCGCACCGCATCAAAACAGTCGCCAAGATTGCTCGAGAGCGCCATTGCCTTATCCTTGATTGCGCATGATCGAATCCGAAACCCGGTACCCACTTTTCGGGATCATGCGCTACGCCGTCATGGCTTCGCGTTGCCAACTCGCCGCGCCCTCGCCGGCGATTCGTCCGCCGACGAAGCATTCGGCGATGTTGCCGCCCGACATGTAGAGATGCCCGAACACGCTGCCGAGCTCGCCGGCGGCATACAGGCCGGGGATCGGCTTGCCGAAGGCGTCGAGCACGCGCTGGTCTTCGTCATGCGCGGGCCCGCCTTGCGTGTTCGATACAATCGGCCAGATTGCGCCCGCATAATAGGGCGGCTTGGCGATCGGCATCATGCTGGCCGGCGGTCGCGCAAAATCATCATCACGATTGGCGGCGCAATGCGCGTTCCAGCTTGGCGACGCCGGCGCGCAGAGCAGCTACGTCGATATGGAAATGCACGGCGATCTCGTCGAGGCTGTCGGCCTTGAACAGCACCTGCTCGTCGAACTGCCGTGCGTTGAACTGACTGTAGCGCTTCGCCACGCCGCGATCGTGCCAGGTCGGCGCGCACAGCGGATAAAGCTCATGTCCGGCGCTGTCGACAAGCAGCAGCGACGGCACGCGTGGAAAATCCTGCCGCACCGGATCGAAGGTCTCGAGCGGCCGATGCCCGGTGTCCTGCATGTAGGGCTCGTATTCGTTCATGAAGCGTCGGCCGTGACGGTCCAGCAGAATCCAGCTCATGCGCACATCGTCGCGCAGTCGCCTCGCCGGGCACTCCAGTCGGGCAGGCGTTTCACGCGGATGCCGAACGGATAGTCCGGATCCGGGTGTTGGAAGCCGTAGGAGCCGTGATAGTGCCACATGTGCCAGAGGCCGGCGCCCGCGTCCTGCGCCATGCGGATGCCGTCGCCGGTGTTGCAATTGCACCGCCGCCGACAGCACCGGCTTCACCGGCCAGTGCTGCCTCTGCAGATCGCGGATCGGCCTCGAACCCGCCGCAGGCCAGCACGACGCCGCGCCGCGCTTCGATGGTCTTGCCGTCGGCGATCACGCCGACACACCGTGCCGTTTCGAATCAGAAGACGATCGACTGGCGTATCCAGCCGCAGCGCAATGCCGGGCCGCGCTGCGACGTTGCGGCGAAGCACCTCGAACAGCCGCGCGCCGGCGGCGGCACCGCGCACATGCGGCAATGCGGTGACCGGATCGAAGCCCGGCAGTTCGTCGACATAGGCAAAGCCGAAGCTCTCGTAGCCCGGCAATGGATAGTTGGCGGGTGAGGATCGCACGCCGAGCTTGGCGCCGACGCCGCGCGCACAGCTTTTCGCGCATAGTCCGGCAGGTCCTTCATGCCTTGCGCCAGAACGCGCAAGACCGGATCTGGCGTCGTCCCGGCATTGGTCGCGGCGAGATAGTGCGAGCGCCTGGTCGGCATCGCGGGTGATGCGCACGCCGCCGGCCGAGCAGACCGAGATGCCGCCGGGATCCGACTGCTTCTCGAGGATCAGCACATTCGCGCCGGCATCGCTCGCGGCAAGTGCGGCAATGCCGCCGGCAAAGCCGTAGCCGACAACGATGACATCGACGGCCTCGCTCATCGTTTTACTGCCTCGCGGCTCGCTTTCAGTTTCTGCAAGCCCTCGACCAGCTCGTCGATCATGCCGGCGAGTATTGATTCTGCCGTCCTCGGCCGTCGCCGAGAGTCGGATCGCCGCGCGCGCCGCTGTGCGGAGTAGTCCGGCCCCGAATCCGGATCGCCTTTGAAGATCACCGGCTGGTAATAGACCGTATCGGGCTGCTCAAGCATGTGGCCGTAATCCTGCACGGCGCGGTCCATGTGCACCGATTGCGGCTCGATGGCGAGGATCAGCGAGGTTTCGAATTCGTCGGCATGGCCGCCCATCTTCTGCTTCGTGGCGTGACGTCTGGTTTTGCCAAGCGCGCGAATGTCGGCTACCGCGATGCGAATACCGTGCTTCTGCAACGTGTCGCGCACCGCGATCTGCACCGCGCCTTCGGTCGATACGCCGGTGTTCACGATGACGATATCATGCGCCTTGTGACGGATGAAACCGTCGATGATGTCGGTAAGCAGCGCGATGAAAGTTTCGGCGCGCAGATGCTGGCTACCGGGATAATCCGTGAAGGCCGGGTAGTAGCCGAAGTCGATCACCGGCGCGACCAGCACCGGCAGACGTTGCGCGATGCCGTCGCAGAACGCGCGCGCCAGCAGATAGTCGGTCTTCATCGGCAGATGATGGCCGTGCTCCTTGGAACGTGCGCCGATCGGGATGACCACCGTCGCGCCAGCCCCGATGCGCTCCCCGACCTCCGGCCAGGTGAGGTCCTCGATCCATAGGCCCGGCGTCGTGCTCACAGGTAGCGCTCCAGGAAAAGGTGCACATCCTCGGCATAGATCTGCATGCCGCGGCTTTCGAACAGATGACCTTCATCGTTGTTGACGCCCCAGGCCGGGTAGATTTTCGACCATACCACCTGGCCGGAGCCGGAGACAGATTGCGCGAGGTCGCGCGTCGGACCGATCGAATAGTCGTTGGCCGCCTGGACCAGAAAGATCGGCATCGCGACCTTCTTCAGCGCCGCCGTCATGCCGGCGCGCAGGCCCGGCGCGCGCTCCCAGTTCATCGCGGCGCCCGCGAAATCGATCGCGCAGGTCCATTTCTCTGTCTTCGAAGCCGCGAACAGCGTGTTGGTGCCGCCGAAGGATGAGCCCATCACGCCGATGTGGTCGCTCTTCACTTGAGGCAAGGCGCTGACGCAGCCGAGCGCTGCAATCACGTCATCGCTCTCGGCATCTAGCCGCTTGAACAGTTGATCGTCGTATTCCTTCGTGCCGTATTCGGCCGAGACCTCTTCACGCCAGGCCGGCCCCGGCGAATTGCCGTAGCCGCGCCGATGCGGCAGAAACGACGCAATGCCCCATGACGCCAGCATTGCCGCCGCTGCAGGCCGGCTGACATCGAGCGTTCCCTTGGCGATGCCGCTGCCGTGGTTGCACACCATGCAGGGAAACGGCCCCTCGCCGGGGGGAGCGAAGAAATAGCCTTTCAGCGTGCGGCCCGCGTTGTCGAATGTGAGTTCTCGCGGCGCGATCTCGCAGCCGCGCAGATCGACATCGCGCATGCCGCTCGCCGGTGGCGCGTCGACCTGCTCGAACACATAGCGGTTGAACTTGTCGATGCTCTGCCGCATCTGCGCACGCACCGCTTCGAATGCCGGGCTTGCCCCGCGCGCATCGAGATCGGCCTTTTGCTCGGCGGCGTCGTGGAACGCGCATTCCCAGATTACGTCGGGCGAGCCGTCTTCCGAAACTTTGGTTGGCACGAAAACGCGACCTGACTTGAGCCCGATCTCGCGCCTCACCGCACAGGCGCGACGGCGGTTCGCCAGGACCTCCATCGCCATGCCTGGTTTGGCGTAATACTGCGTGCGCTCGATGATCATTTCAGTCTTGTTTCCTTGAGCACGATCTTGTCCAAAAGCGCGTGTAAATTTTTCGGGATATTCTCAGTTGGGAAAGTGACAGCGCACCATATGCGCGTCCCCGCGCGGCAGCAGCGCCGGGTCGTCGATCCGGCAGCGCTCCTGCACCTTGGGGCATCTGGTGTGGAAATGGCAACCGCTCGGCCGGTCGAGCGGCGACGGGATTTCACCCTTGAGCGGCGCCGGCGCCGCCTCGTCGGGGATCGGTTCCGGCACCGCCGCGATCAACGCGTCGGTGTAGGGATGCGCCGGATGGCTGAAAATATCGGCCTCGCGCCCGATCTCGACGATACGTCCGAGATAGACCACAGCGACGCGGTCGCTGACATGCCGCACCGCGCCGAGATTGTGCGAGATGAAGATCATGCTCAGGCCGAACCGCGCGCGCAGGTCGCAAAGCAGATTTAACACCTGCGCCTGCACTGAAACGTCGAGCGCCGACGTCGCCTCGTCGCAGACGATCAGCCGGGACGATGCCGCCAGCGCGCGGGCGATGGCAATGCGCTGGCGCTGGCCACCCGAGAAGGCATGCGGATATCGCTCCGCCGAATCCGCAGACATGCCGACAACGCCGAGCATCTCCCGTACCCGCGCGGTGCGGTCCGACGCCTTCATGCCGGTCACGCGAAGCGGTTCGGCGATGATATCGCCGACCCTCATGCGCGGATTGAGCGAGGACATCGGGTCCTGGAACACCGCCTGCATCGCGCGGCGCAGCGGTCGCATCGCTCGCTCCGTGAGCGCCGTAACGTCGCGGCCCTCAAGCTCGATGACGCCGGCGCTTGCCGGCAGCAGCTTCAGGATCATACGCGCGATCGTCGATTTTCCGGAGCCGCTCTCGCCGACGATACCGAGCGTCTCGCCATTTGCGAGTTCGAAACTGACATCGTCGACAGCCCAGAGCAGCCGGGCATCCGCCGTCTTGAAGGTGCGGCTCAGGCCGCTGACTTTCAGAATCGGCGCGTTCATGACGCCGCCTTCGAGAGTTGAGGCTCGCCTGCAAGCCAGCAGCGCGCGAGGCGACCCGCGCCGAGATCGCGCAATGGCGGCGCCTCGATCTTGCATTTGGCAATGGCGTCAGGACAGCGCGGATGGAAGCGGCAAGCGCTCGGCATCGCGCCGGGCGCGGGCATCAGACCCGGGATCACGGGCAGCCGCTCCATGCGCCGGCGCGCCGTCGGCATCGCCGCCAGCAGCAGCCGCGTATAGGGATGCGCCGGCGCCGTGAATATTTCGCGCAGGCGCCCGACTTCGGCAACTTCGCCTGCATACATCACGACGACGCGATCGGCCATGCGCGCGATGACGCCCATGTCATGGGTGATCAGCAAAATCGCTGCGCCATGTTCGCGCCGCAGCGTCTTCATCAGTTCGAGGATCTGCGCCTGGATCGTAACGTCGAGCGCCGTCGTCGGCTCGTCGGCGATCAACAAATCGCGGCCGGCACGCCATCGCCATCGCGATCATCACGCGCTGGCGCATGCCGCCCGACAGCGAATGCGGAAACTCGTCGAAGCGCTGCGTTGCATTGGGAATGCCCACACGCTCGAACCAGGCGACCACTTCCCTGCGCGCGGCGCCGGCATTCAGGCCAAGATGCGCCTGCAGCACCTCCGCAACCTGAAAACCGACAGTCAGCAGCGGATTGAGGCTCGTCATCGGCTCCTGGAAGATCATGCCGATGCGTTTGCCGCGCACATTGCGCATCGCAGCCTCGCTCAGCGAGGTCAGCTTCTCGTCACGCAGGCTGATCGTGCCCTGGTCGATGCGGCCTTGCGCGCCGAGCAGTTGCATCACCGCGAGCGCGGTCACCGACTTTCCAGATCCGCTCTCGCCGACGACGCCGACGATCTCTCCAGGGTCGACGGCGAACGACACGTCGCGCAACACCTCGCGCCGACCCGATTCGGTGTCGAACGACACAGTCAGATTGGCGATGTCGAGCAGCGTGCGGTCACCGTCAGCGCCCCTGCAGGCGCGGGTCGAGCATATCGCGCAAGCCGTCGCCGAGAAGATTGAAGCCGATGATCGTCAAGCCCAGCGCCGTCGAGGCAAACAGAGCCAGATAGGGATCGGTGCGCAGCACCGGCAGGCCGTCGCGGATCATGCCGCCCCAGCTCGCCTGCGGCTCCTGGATGCCGAGACCGAGGAAGCACAGCGTCGCCTCTGCCATGATGATGAAGCCTACGCCGACCGAGGCGCGCACCAGGAGGGGCGCAACGATGTTCGGCAGCAGGTGCCGCAGGAAAATCGCCCAGGTCGGCGTGCCGCCACCGATCGCGGCGTCGACGAAAAGTTCCTCGCGCAGCACCAGCACCAGCGAACGCGTCAGACGGGCGATGCCGGGCCACCACACGAGCGCCAGCGTCACGATCACCGTCGCCTGGCCCGGGCCGAGCACGGTTGCGACCAGGATCGCAATGACGACCTCAGGAAACGCCAGTGTCGCGTCGACGAAGCGCATGAAGATGGCGTCGATCCTGCCGCCAAGATAGCCTGCCGTCATGCCGACGATGGTGCCGAAGGTCAGCGTGATCGCGAGCACCGGCCGATGCAACTACAAGAGAGACGTCCGCGCGCCGACGATCAGCCGGCTGAGGATGTCGCGGCCGAGCTTGTCGGTGCCGAGCAGGTTGTCGCCGCCGGGCGGCGCCCAGGCGTTGAGCAGATCCGTTGCGTCGATCGGCGTGCGGCGCCAGCCAAGGCGCCAGCACGCCGACGAAGACCACGATAGCGACGATCACCCCGCCGATCACCGCGTTGCGCTGGCGCAGGAAGCGACGCCAGTGCCGTCTCGCGCTGGACGGTGACTGCCGGCAGCCGACATCGAGCGCCGACGACGCTCATGTGCGTCACCATGCGGGCGCGGATGCGCGGATCGATCAGCGGCATAGGCGACATCGACCGCGAGATTGATCAGGATGAAGAACAGCGTGAACAGCACGACGATCGCCATCGCCACGGGATAGTCACGCGCAAAGATCGAATCGATGGCGATGCGGCCCAGCCCGGGAATGTTGAAGATCGTCTCGACGACAAAGGTATTGCTGATCAGCCCGCCGAAGATGATGCCGGCCGAGGTGAGCAGCGGCACCAGCGTATTGCGGAACGCGTGGCGCGCGATGATGACGCGGTCGCCCAGGCCCTTGGCGCGCGCGGTGCGGATATAGTCCTGCTGCAGCACCTCGAGCATGAAGGTGCGCGACAGCCGGGCGATATAGGCCGCGCTGGGGATGGCCAGGATCACGACGGGCAAGACCGCGCGATCAATCGTGCCCCACCCCGCTACCGGCAGCAGCGAAAGCTTGATCGAGAAGATGTAGACCAGGAACGTCGCGACCGCGAAGTTCGGGATCGACAGCCCGGCCACCAGCACGAGGATGATGGCGGTGTCGACAGCGGTGTTGCGTTGGATGGCGGCAACGATGCCGGCAAAGGTGCCCAGCGGAAAGGCGATGGCGATGGCCGCGAGCGCCAGCACCGGGACTGATCAGCAGCGCGTCCCAGATGACGTCGCGCACCTTGGTGTGGACGTAACGGAAGGACAGACCGAAATCGCCGGTCAGTGCGTTCACCACGTAGTTGACGAACTGCACCAGCAGCGGCCGGTCGAGGCCGTACTCCGCCCGCAGCCGCGTCGCCATCTCCACGTCGGACGAGTGGTCGCTCAGCATCACCATCACCGGATCGCCCGGCAGCAGCCTGGATCGCAGGAAAGGTCACGACCAGAACCGCTGCCAGGACCGGGATGAGGCCAATCAGCCGACGGAGCACAAACCGCAGCATCAGCCGCTCGAGACCCTACTTGATCTCGACGTCCTTGAACGAGCTGCCGTTGCTGAACCGAAGCCGAACGGGGTGATGCATGGCGCCGCGTCACGTTGGGCTTGCGCAGGCCGACCGATCGGCCGTCATCGGCAGCGGCGCCGTGCCCCAGTCGTCGATCAGGATCTTCTCGGCCTTGTGGTAGAGCGCGAAGCGCTTGGCGTCGTCGACCGTGCGTCTGCGCCTCGTCGATGATCTTGTCGTACTCGGCGTTCTTCCAGCGCGGCCGGTTGTAGGGGCTCGGCCCGTACCACATCTGCGCGAGGTAATAGATCGCGTCGGGATAGTCGGCAGTCCAGCCCCACGGGAAGAAGGCCACTTCGCCGGCGTTCATCGCGCGGATGAAGGTCGCGCGCTCGACGACGTTGACGTTGACCTTCATGCCGAGCTCTGGCTGAGCGGGTTGGCGTAGTAGGTGATCTCGTCCTTGAACGGCGGCGTGCAGCAGATGTCGATCGGCGGCATGTCCTTGCCGTCGGGAAAGCCGGCCTCGGCCAGCAGCTGCTTGGCACGCACGGGATCGTATTTCAGCGGCGGAACGTTGTCCGGCTTGTAGCCGGCGACACCCGGCGTGATCTGGCCGTTGAGCGGGAAGGCGGCGCCGTCGTAGAGGCCGCGGATCATCGCGTCGCGGTTGATGGCCAGCGAGATCGCCTCGCGCACCCGCTTGTCCTTGAACGGCGCATAGAGGTTCTGGTTCATGCCGAGATAGCGCGACTGCGCGCGCGGCACTTTCTGCAGCTGATCCTTGTAGCGTTCGTCGCGCAGCACGCGGCGGAATGTCGACTTCATGGACGTCGAGAAAGTCGAGTTCGCCGGCGTCGTACTGCGACAGCGCCGTGTCGGCGCTGGCGATGATTAGGAAACGCACGCCGTCGATCTTCGGCGCGCCGTCCCAATAGTTCTTGTTGCGTTTCGAGTTCGACCTCGACACCGCGCTTCCATTGCTTGAACTTGAACGGACCGGTGCCGGCCGAGACCTTCGTCACCCAGTCTGCGCCATGCTCGGCGACGATGCCGGTATCCATGATGTAGAACGGATAGATCGGAAACAGCACGTCCGGCTTGGTGAAGCTGACCTCGACGGTGTGGTCGTCGACGATCTTGACGCCGGAGAGTTCCTTCGCCGCGCCCGACTTCACCTCCGCCGCACCGACGATCTTGTCGAGATAGCTGCGAATTCAGGCCGCCCTTGTTGCCGGGCGTCAGCAGCGTCTCGTAGGTGTACTTCACGTCCTTGGCGGTGAACGGCCGGCCGGAGTGGAACTTGACGCCTTGACGCAGGGAGAAGCGGAAGCCGTTGCCGGTCGCGAGCGGCTCCCAATCGGTCGCCAGCACTTTGTCACCTTGCCATCCGCGTGTCTTGTCGGTGAAGCCCTCGTAGATGTTGTCGAGGATGCGTCCGGCAACGAGCTCGGAGTAGGTGATCGGATCCATCTGGCAGGATCGGCGGCGACGTTGACGCGCAGGGTCTTGGCCATCAGGGGTGTCGCGACGAGCGACAAGACCAGGGCAAGCGCCGAAAGTTTCTTTGCGTGCAACATGGGGCAACTCCTCAACTGGGCTCGACGGTCACGGATGCGGTGCCGCCGCCGTTACAGCGGCACGTGAGTAGCAGCGAAAATACCGGAGTGGAGCAGCGGCCGGCCGGAGCATGCTTCGCCGGGACGGCGCTTCGCGCCGCACCCGGGCTACTTGCATCTAAAGCCGCGAAATCCATCCATGAATATTGGACACTATTTTTGTAGCGCGCAATATGCCGACGCCTTTATCCGGCCTGCCCCGGGACAACCAGCCATCAACAGTCAGAGACGACCAATAAGGCAGCATAACCAGCCCTTTAATGAGGCAAGCGGAGAGAAGAACAGCCTGCCGGGAATGTGCCGATCGGACCCCCCGCACCGCCCGATTACGGGCCGCGTCCCTGTCCACTTAAAAGCGTGACGCGGCGGCTCAGCGTTGCGGCCGGGATGGCACCCGGCGCGCGACCGTGTCAGGGTTTGCGATATGCAGTGTTTGCTTTGAAGCCGCGCGATTGATCGGAGGAAGCTGATGAGCCGAGCAAAAGCCATTGAGTTCGCTGACGCCTCATTTGGCAGCGGAAGGCTGAAAGACGAACTGGCCAGGCTCATCGCCATGCCGACCGAAAGTCAAAACCCGGAGCGGATCGAGGTCCTGGCTTCATATCTGACGAAGGAAATGATGCCGCGTCTTGCGGCGCTTGGCTTTTCCACACGGCTGCTCGCACATCCGAAGGCGAAGACACCGTTCCTGTTGGCGGAACGCATTGAGGATAAGGCCTTGCCGACCGTGTTCGGCTATGCGCATGGCGACGTGATCCGCGGCTTGGACAAGGATTGGCGCGCCGGCCTGTCACCATGGACGCTGACGGAAATCGACGATCGCTGGTATGGCCGCGGCATTGCCGACAACAAGGGTCAGCATCTCGTCAATCTTCACGCCCTGGAGGCGGTCCTCAGGACGCGCGGCAGAACTTGGATTCAACGCGAAATTTCTGATCGAAATGGGCGAGGAACTGGGCTCGCCCGGCTTGCGCGAACTGTGCGAGGAGCACAAGTCGGCCATGTCGGCCGACATTCTCCTGAGCTCGGACGGCCCTCGCCTGTCGGCTGCACGCCCCACTCTATATCTCGGCACACGCGGCGCGATCAACTTCGACCTGACAATCGAGGCGCGCAACGGCGGGCACCATTCGGGAAATTGGGGCGGGCTGCTGTCCGACCCGGCGATACAGCTTGCGCACGCCATCTCCACCATCGTCTCCGCGACCGGCCAGATACGTATTCCGGAGTGGGTGCCGAAGGAAATTCCCGCCTCGGTCCGAAAGGCACTGTCCGACTGCGTACTCGAACCCGGCCCCGACGATCCGCAGATCGATCCCAATTGGGGCGAGCCGGGTCTCAGTCGTGCCGAGCAGGTGTTTGGCTGGTGTTCCTTCGATGTTCTGGCTTTCAAGGCGGGAAATCCTGAAACGCCCGTCAATGCAGTGCCACCGCGAGCTTCGGCGCGTTGCCAGCTTCGCTTCGTCGTGGGCGTCGACCATCAAGAGGCATTGCCTGCCCTGCGGCGACATCTCGCGCGTCACGGCTTAAGCATGGTGAAGGTCGAGATGGCGAAAGATGAGATCTTTCGCGCGACCCGGCTTGATCCGGACGATCCATGGGTGCACTGGGCATCCGAACTCGATCAGCAAGACGGTCGGCGCAAGACCGGCGATTCTCCCAAACATCGGCGGATCGCTTCCCAACGACATCTTCACCGAGGTATTGGGTCTTCGCACGCTGTGGATTCCTCATTCATACCCCGGCTGCTCGCAGCATGCACCAAACGAGCATCTGCCCAAGCGGCTTTTGCGCGAAGGTCTTGCAATCATGAGCGGGTTGTACTGGGACCTCGGTGAGAAGAATAGCACCGAGGTCAATGTACTATCGTCTGTGCCAAGCTGACGTTCGCTGAAAAGCGTTGCACGTTCGGACGGCGCCTTGGTTTGCGTGCTGCAGGAACAGCGAGTGCCCGAGCGTCTGCCATCGCGGCGGCGTTTATTGCCCCAACTGACCGCTCAGGACCGAACTGCCAGATGCGAGCAGACGAGTTGGCGGACCGAGTGGAATCCAAACTCGCTGTATGCATTGCGCGCGCCGCGAGCGTGCACCTCTCTTGGCCTGCCGCGATAACGATTTTGCGCGTTGAGGCATGGGTTCGGCTTTTATCCCCGCATAGACCAGCGGTGGCGCCTCGGTGGCGATTCTCGAGAAAACAAAAAGCCGCCCTTTCGGGCGGCCTTTCGAAAAAACCTTCAAATCAGAAGGTTACTTGGTTGCGGGGATAGGATTTGAACCTATGACCTTCAGGTTATGAGCCTGACGAGCTACCGGGCTGCTCCACCCCGCGTTAACTTTTGATTCATCACGGCTTTTGGCTGCCGGCATTTGCCGCAACCCCGTGAAAAGAAAACGCAGGGCAGGCCCTGCGTCTGCGGGGTATGTAGCAACCGAGCCCTGCCTTGGAAAGAGGCGAATTGGCCTTTTTTCGTGAAACCGTCACGGGATAGAGGCAAGATTCGGTCACGAATGGACAAAGGCCCCGAAAAAACGCCGCCAGCGCCGCTTCGAGCCGCGGTGGACTCCATTCTTTTGGAGGCAAATTCAGCTCTGTCCGGCGCCGCGCATGCGGGCGTCTCGCAAACCATCCATGATTTCCGCGTGACCATGAAGCGCTGGCGCGCGGTGCTGCGCCTGATCGAACCTTTTGTCGGCGACGAAGCCCGGCTGCTCCGTCGTGAAGCAACGCTTCTGACACGAAATCTCAGCTCGAGCCGCGACGTGCAGGCAGCGCTCGATGCCCTCGGTGAGATTGCCAGGTCGCAAGCTGGTCTCGACGATCTGACAGCGGACGTTCGCGAGGCCGCAACCAGCAAACTCTCCGAACTGCGCGGAAAAACAGAGGCCGGCACATTCGACGAGGCCCTGCTCAAAAAGCTCGAAGCCGCTGTGACGCGCGCGACCGTCCAGGCGCGGTCATGGCCCCTTGAATCGATCGCATTCACGGATCTCGCCGCAGGCCTCGCGCGATCCTACCGGCGCGCAAGGCGCAGGCGGCCCGCCTCCTGGCACGATGCCAGCGATGAAGCGCTGCACGATATGCGCAAGGCCGTCGTGACGCTGCGCTACCAGATTGAAATCGTCGCCCCGCTCTGGCCGCGATACTGGAAGGTATTTTCTTCGGAGCTGCAGAAATTGAGAACGCAGCTCGGCAAGGGCAACGATCTCGCCGTCCTGGAGGCCCTGCTGCGGCCGCGTCAGCCGCTGACGCGCTGGCGCAAACATCTCACCCGACGCATCCCGCCGCGTGCGCAACGTCACCGCCGTCAGGCGGAACGGATCGCGGGCCGCGTTCTTGCTGAAACGCCGCGCGCATTCCGACGGCGGCTTGTCGCACTGTGGCAGGCCGAGCGCGAGCACGGACGGTGGCTTTCGCCCATTCACCTGAGACTGCGCGCCTGATCAAAGTCAGCCGGGCGACAATGCCAAATTCGGCGCTGTATTAGACGCTGCATTCGAGCCTTTATTCGACTTGGCTTCATCAGTGCGGTATGTCGATTCCGCTGGGAGGCAACCACACCATGATGAAGCTCGTCTATTCGCCGCGTTCGCCCTTCGCACGCAAGGTCATGGTCGCGGCCATCGAACTCGGGCTCGACAAACAGTTCGAGCTGATGTCGGAGCAGGTCGGCATCGGCGTCAAGAACGTGCCCTATACGTCCGACGTCAATCCGCTCGGCAAGGTGCCCGCGTTGATCCTTGAGGACGGCACAACGCTCGTCGATTCCGCTCTCATTACCGAGTATCTGGACGACCTCGCCGGCGGCGGACGCCTGATCCCGCGCGGACCGGCGCGGTGGCGGGTGCTGAGCGAACACGCCATCGTTCAGGGGCTGACGGATTCCATCGTCTCGGCACGACGCGAGCGCAGCGCGCGGCCGAAGGAATTCTACTGGAAAACCTGGGACGACGATCAGATCGCGCGCATCTGGCAGGCGCTTGGCTGGTTCGAGGCGCGACCGCAATCGCTTGCGGCACCGTTGAACGTCGCTCAGATCGGCCTTGTCTGCGCCATCGGTTACATGGACTTCCGCATGCCCGAGAATCCGTGGCGCGGCGATTTTCCGAAAGTGGCCGCGTTTTACGCCGAGCAGGAACAACGCCCGTCATTCGTTGCGACCAAACCCCCGGCTTGATCAGTCATCCGGCGCGTCGTCGAACAATGACGGCGTGTAGTTGACGTAGGCGCCCTCGATCGCGAGCAATTTCAGTTTGGTCCTGATGCCGCCATTGGCGGAAAAGCCGCCGGGCTTGTCGCCGGCGGCGAGAACACGATGGCACGGCACGATGATGGGGAACGGATTGCGGCCCAGCGCCTGCCCGACTTCGCGCGACAATTCCACACCGCCGATGCGCCTGGCGACATCGCCATAGGTCAGCGTCTCGCCGGCCGGAATCGTGCGGGCAATGTCATAGACGGAGCGCGGGAAGCTTTCGAGGCGCGACATATCGAGCACGATAGCTGAGAGATCGCGCCTGCCCCCGGACAGCAGTGCCGTCATCGCTTCGATGGCGATGGCAGCCTCAGCGGTCGGCGGCGCCTCCACGGCGTCGTCACGGCTGCGTTGCACGAGCAGCAGACGTGTCTGCGCCTCGCTCGGCTGCGGCAATTGCACCCCGCTGATGCCGCGTGCATTCCAGGCGACGCCGCAGCGGCCGATCGGCGTATCGAACAGGGCGAAGCCGCTCTCAGGTGATTGGCTCATATCGAAGCCCGCGAATTGATTTGCGCGCCAGCATAGGCGCGGCTCGAGACGCTTCACCAGCCGACCCCGCGCCTCTGACGAGAAATCGCAGAAACACCCGCCGAATCGGGCTATGTTGAATTCATGAGCCTTGAATCCGTCCGCCAGTTCTTCGCATCCAGCGCGCCCGACATCGACGTGATCGTCACCGAAGCCAGTTCGGCAACGGTTCCCGAGGCTGCGGCCGCGCACGGGGTGGCGCCGGCGCAGATCGCCAAGACGTTGTCGCTGCGCATCGGGGCGAAAGTGTTCCTTGTCGTGACAGCGGGCACCGCCCGGCTCGACAACCGCAAGTCCAAGGACACGTTCGGCGGCAAGGTCTCGATGCTCGAGACACATGAGGTGGAAGCCCTGACCGGTCATCCCGTCGGTGGTGTGTGTCCCTTCGGACTGGCGACGCCGCTGCAGGTCTATTGCGACGTGTCCCTGAAGGCTTTCGATACGGTCGTGCCGGCGGCAGGGTCGCCCAACAGCGCGCTGCGCATCGCGCCTGAGCGCATGGCTACCCTCGTGGACGCGCAATGGGTCGATGTCTGCAAGACGAGCTAGCCCGAGGAACGCTGCGTGAGCTGATTTACCTGCGCGCGTTTTGTTGACGCGAACCGGTTCCCACTTCGCTTGAAAACGCGACGCAGAACAAAAAAAAACGCCGCCTCCCGAAGGAGGCGGCGTTTTTCGTAACTGTCATCGTGATGAGGAAATGTCTGTCTTTGGCAGGCCTGGCAGCGACCTACTCTCCCGGGTCTTAAGACACAGTACCATTGGCGCTGAGGAGTTTAACGGCCGAGTTCGGGATGGGATCGGGTTCAGGCTCCTCGCAACAACCACCAGGCCGGCGAAAGACAGACATTGAAGCAAGCTGTTTTTGGGATCGTCAGATCCAACTCAATATCAAGGTGTCATGGACACTGATAATGAGAGCAATCAAGAC
>CAVTOO010000017.1:0-5297 GCA_963736355.1 uncultured Alphaproteobacteria bacterium
AAACGCTTCAGCGCATCGAAGCTTGTCTCAGACGCGATCGCCGCTTGCGGCGAACGCCGCGCGCAGACGGCCCTGTACATTCGACAGATGCATGCGCATTGCGGCGCGGGCGGTCTCCGGATCGCGGCGCGAGATCGCGGTCTGAATGGCGCGATGCTCGACATTGACGCGCGCCAGATAGGCCCGCATCGCCTCCGCATCCTCGATGCTGACGCCGAACCGCGTGCGCGGCAGCAACTGCTCACCAAACATATCGAACAGGATCTGAAACTGCGGATTGCTGGTCATGGCGGCAATGGCGCGGTGAAATTTCGTATCCCAGTCGGTCGCGCTGCCGCCCGCGCTCACCGCCTTGTCCATGCCCTCGATCGCCTCCATGGCGAGTTCGAGTTGCTCCGGCGTGCGCCGTGTCGCGGCGAGCGCTGCCGCCTCGCACTCAACGCAGGTGCGCAATTCCAGAAGATCGATCGCCTCTTTCAGGCTTTCGAATTTCGGCCGCGTGACCGGATAAGGCACCGAGCGCGCACCAAGCACGAACACACCGATGCCTTGCTGGGCACGCACGACGCCGTCTGCTTTCAGGCTTGAGATGGCCTCGCGCACCACGGCGCGACTGACGCCATAGGACAGGCCGAGTTGTTTCTCGGTCGGAAGCTTGGCGCCGACGGAAAATTCGCCACGGCCGATACGATCGCCGATTTCACGATAGAGCCGCTGCGACAAGGGTTCGCGGCGGGTCGAAGACGGGTCCTGGGCGAGATCGGGTGGCATGGCGAAAGCTATTTCCTTTGGGTCGCAGGGGGTGGACGCGACCAGAGCCGCCCTCTCGGACGACGCACCTTATGTCTGACAACTAGGGCGTCTTCGTCAAGACATCAGACAAATTTGTCAGGGCAGTTGACGGACATCTCGTAGCCGTGAGACGCGGTCGAAAAGTTGAATGCATATAAATATCAATCGATTGCCCCGTATTTTACGGCATTCTGCGATTCTTATTGCATCCGCTTCTCGACCTTTTGTCCTAGTTGTCAGACAACTTAACGCGTGTTAGGCAGCCTCATCGAGCGAGGCTGCCCCATGCATTTCGATGAGCTTAAGGCGACGCTGGCTTCAGGACTTTTGTCGTTTCCGGTGACGGACTTCGACGACAGAGGCGGATTCGCCGAGGCCCCCTATCGCGCACGCGTCGCCTGGATGGGCGGCTTTTCGCCGGCCGCCCTGTTCGCCGCCGGCGGCACAGGCGAGTTCTTCTCGCTCACGGCCAACGAACATCGCGACGTGACGCGCGCGGCGGTTGCGGCGACGGAAGGCAAGTTTCCAATCATCGGCAGCGCCGGCGGAATCCTCGCCAATGCGATTGAGCAGGCGCGCGAAGTCGAGAAGGCGGGCGCGGCCGGGCTTCTCCTGTTCCCGCACTATCTGACGGAAGCCTGCACCGAGGGCATGCTCGCCTATGCGCAGGCGATCTGCGACGCGGTCGGTATCGGCGTCATCATCTACAATCGCGGCACATTCCGCCTCGACGGCGAAGCCCTGTCGCAACTCGCAGAACGCTGCCAGAATTTCATCGGCGTCAAGGACGGCACCGGCGATCTCGAACTCGTCATCGGCATCCGCGCCAGATTAGGCGACCGCGTCGGCTATTTCGGCGGGCTGCCGACGGCGGAATTCTTCGCCGCGCCCTACAAGGCCGCAGGCGTGCCGACCTATTCGTCGGCCGTGTTCAATTTCATTCCGGAGACGGCCCTGAGCTTCTTCCGTGCGCTGCACCAGGGCGATGAAGCGACGATGCAGCGGCTGATGCAGGATTTCTTTGTGCCGTATGCCGCGATCCGCAACCGACGCAAGGGCTATGCGGTGTCGATCGTGAAGGCCGGCGTGCGGCTGCGCGGACGGCCCGCGGGCCAGGTACGCACGCCGCTTGTCGATTTGACCAGGGAGGAAGAACGAGCGCTCGGCGAGTTGCTCGACGCCAATCAGTTGAACTGACCGAATCAAAAGCAACGCCGCAACAAAGCGGCACAACAAACCTGCCAAGTGCAGGAGGGAGAACGACCATGAAGAGCATGCTTGTGGCGGCCCTCGCGGCCGTGGGAATGACCGTAACTCTGCCTGCACCGGCGTCGGCTCAGCTGACGCTGAAATTCAGCCACTACGCGGAAACCAACCACCCCGCGCACACGGCGGCGGTCTCGTTCGCGCAGAATGTCGAGAAGCGCACCAACGGCCAGATCAAGATCCAGATCTTTCCGGCCAACCAGCTCGGCGACCCGCCGTCAGTGATGCAGCAGATCCAGGCCGGTGTTGTCGATATCGGCATTCCCACGCAAGGCCAGCTCGACAAGTTCGACAAGGCCTTCGCCACCGTGATGATCCCGTTCGCCTTCGCCAGCGCCAAGGACGCACACGCCAAGCTCGACGGGCCGCTGATGGCCTGGTTCGGCCCGCTCGCGGAGAAGCAGGGTTTCAAGATCCTCGGCAACTGGGAATGGGGCTTCCGCCACATCACCAACACCACGCGCCCCGTGAATGCGCCGGCCGACGTCAAAGGCCTCAAAATTCGTGTCCCGCCGGAAATCCAGCTTGAGGCCGCGATGGAAGCGCTCGGTGCGCAGGTGACGAAGATCGCATTCCCCGAACTCTATCTCGCACTGTCGCAGAAGGTGGTGGACGGGCAGGAAAACCCGATCGCGGTCATCCACTCGCTCAAGCTGTGGGAAGTGCAGAAGTTCATGGCGATGACCGGCCACTCGCTATAATTGCGCGGTCATGGTCATCAACAACAACAAGTTCAACACGCTCTCCGCCGAGCAGAAGAAAATCCTCGAGGAAGAAGGCAAGGCGGCCGGCAACCTGATGCGCAAGATCGTCGCCGACAGCGAGGCGGGCCAGCTGGCCGAGATCAAAGCCAAGGGCGTGGCGGTGACGACGCCCGATCCCGCCACGTTCCGTGCGCTGATGGAGCCGGCGTTGAAGAAGATCGCGGGCTATGCCGGCGAGGACAACGTCAAGAAGTTCATGGGGATCGTATCCGCGAAGTGATTTCCCTCGTCCTTGGCGAATACGAGAGGCCGGCCTCATGACGACGCTTCTGATTTTCGCGATCCTGGTGACCTTTATCGGACTTGGATTGCCGATCGCCGTCGCCATGGGGCTGACCACACTGATCGGGATCGCCCTGTTCGGCGATCCCGTGATGTTCGAAGTGATTTCGCAACGCATCTATGGCGGCATCACGTCGTTTCCGCTGCTCGCCATTCCCTTCTTCATCCTCGCCGGAAACCTGATGAATTCCGGCGGCATGACGAAACGCATCTTCCGCTTCGCCCATACGCTCGTCGGTCACATGAAGGGCGGGCTCGGCCAGGTGAATGTGGTCGGCTCGATGGTGTTCGCCGGCATGTCCGGCTCCGCGCTCGCCGACGCCATGGGGCTCGGCGCGGTGGAAGTGAAGGCGATGCGCGAGAAGGGCTATGAGGCACCGTTCGCCGCCGCCGTCTCTGCTGCGTCGGCGACAGTCGGCCCCGTCATTCCGCCCTCCATCCCGCTGGTGCTGTTCGGCTCGATGACCGGCACCTCCATCGGCGCGCTGTTTCTCGGCGGTGTCGTTCCCGGCCTGCTGATGGGCGGGGCCATGATGGTCGTCGTCGCCATCATCGCACGCAGGCGCAACTATCCGAGCGAACCGCGCGCCACCTTGCGCGAAGCTTTTCATGGCCTCGCCGACGGGCTGCTCGCCATCGTCACGCCCGCCATCATCATGGGCGGCATTCTCGGCGGCTATTTTACGCCGACGGAAGCTTCGGTCGTCGCCTGCGTCTATGCGCTGGCGCTCGGCATGATCGTCTATCGCGAACTGAAAATTGCCGACATGCCGGCGCTGCTGCTCGACACCGTGAAGCAGACCGCGCAGGTGATGTGGATCGTCGGCGTCGCCGGTCTGTTCGGCTGGTTCCTGATCATGCAGCGCGTGCCGGACGCGCTGATCGAATGGCTCACCGCCTTCTCGTCCAACAAATGGGTGCTGCTCACCATTATCAATTTGATCCTGCTGTTCCTCGGCTGTTTCATGGAGGGGATGGCGGTCATGCTGCTGACGGTACCGATTTTGTTTCCGGTCATCATCAAGCTCGGCATCGACCCGGTGCATTTCGGCGTGCTGATGACGCTGAACCTGATGATCGGACTGCTGACGCCGCCGGTCGGCATGGTGCTCTACGCGATGTCGTCCGTCGCCAAGGTCTCGATTGCGGCGCTGACCAGGGAATTGTGGCCGTTCATGATCAGCATTGTCATCGTGCTGGTGGCAATCACCTACTACCCGCCGCTCGTCACGGCCCTTCCCAAACTGTTCTTCCGGTGACGCCATGACCGACGCCAGCCTCCCCAACCAGACCACGGGCACCCGCTCCTCGTTCACCGGCACGGCGCGGACCGTCGATCTTCTTGTCGCCCGGACGATCGACCTCGTGACCATGGTGCTGCTTGGCGCGCTGTTCCTTTTGATCTGCTGGATCGTCGTCGGCCGTCTTCTGAAATTCGGCTCGCCCGCATGGACCGACGAGATCGTCGAGTTCATGCTGGCGTGGCTGATCTTTCTCGGCGCCGCCGGGCTCTGGCGCAATGGCGAGCAGTTTCGCGTCGATCTTCTCGACCAGACGCTGACCAACGAAACGCTCAAGCACTGGATCGCCCTGCTCTGCGAAATTCTGAGCCTGATCTTCCTCGCGGTCCTGACCTGGTACGGCACGCGCTTTGCGCTGCGCATCACCGACACGTCGCCGACATGGGCCATTCCGCGCATCTGGTGGTTTATCGTGATGCCGCTCTCGAGCGGCATCATGGTCGCCTATTCGTCCATTCGCATCGTTCGCCTGCTGCGCGGCCGGACAAGCCCATGATCGCGCCGGATTTCGACGCCACCAAACTGTTCCGCCTCGACGGCAAGATCGCGCTTGTTGTCGGCGCGGCCTCCGGAATCGGCGAAGCCTGCGCCATCGGCATGGCGCAATGCGGCGCCCATGTCATCGCCGCCGACGTCAACGCCGAGGGGATCGCGGCAACGGTCTCGCGGATCGAGGACGACGGCGGCGATGCCGAGGCTGCGATCATCGATGTGCGCTCGACGCCAAGCGTCGATGCCGTGGTGCGCTCGGCCGTCGAGCGCCACGGCCGGATCGACGTGCTGCTGGCGACACCCGCGATCAACATTCGCAAGCGGCTGGTGCACTACACCGACGAAGAGTTCGACCGGCTGATCGACCTCAACTTCAAGGGGACGTTCCGCCTCGCCCGCG
>CAVTOO010000018.1:0-8948 GCA_963736355.1 uncultured Alphaproteobacteria bacterium
CCAGCAAGGTGGCCGTCACATCAAAACAGGCAATCCGCCGGGCGGCGGCGAGATCGCCGACATGCGCAATCAGCGGATTGAACGCCGGCCGGCCCTTGGCTTGGTAGAGCCGGGCAATGGCGGCGGGGTTGGCGGCGTCTGCGCCCAGGCCGTAAACGGTCTCGGTCGGGAACGCTACCAGGCCGCCTTCGGCGAGGCAGGATGCCGCCGCGGCCACGGCGGCCTCGCCGGCGGGCAGAATCCGCGTTTTCAGGGCTACATTCACAGGGAAAATTATCCTCAAATCGGCTTCTTGCGGTGCACGAAACCCAAGGCTATAAGCCGCCCATCTTGTCGGAGTGTGGCTCAGCCCGGTAGAGCACTGCGTTCGGGACGCAGGGGTCGCAGGTTCAAATCCTGCCACTCCGACCAGTTATTTTCGGGCGTTTTGCCCTCTTTCCCGAGCGCTTTCAAGGCTAACCACCGAAACCCGGTGCTTGGATGTAACGGCATTTGCTGCGCCGTGCAGGAAGTCGGGATGATGGTGGCCATAGGTTCCCAGCAGCACCTCGGCAGACATGCCAAGAAAACCGGCCGCCTCCCAAGCCGGCACACCCATGCGGCATGCTCACCGCATGCGCCACCACATCACCTGTTACGGCACTGTGGATACCGACCAGATCACGCCCGGACACCTACTGTCCGCGAACGAAGCTTTCGAGTTTCATGACGTCTCTCTTGCTAGTGGTTGTCAAAAATGTTTGTGCCCGCGGCTATTTTCGACGTGCCGCAACTCGCTTGGGCGCAGGCACCGGCTGCGGCACAAGATCTCGCGTGCCATCGACAATCAATCGAGTCACCAGATCGGCATAGGCGGCGCGGGTCACGGGGCCGGGGCTCTTGAACCAGAGGTAATGCCAGTTGACCATGCCGAACAGTGACATCGTTACTGGCTTCAAAAGTGTTGTTCCTTTGATTTGCGGCACGACTGCCGACACCGCGTCGGAAAATGTGCGGACCAGATCGCGTTCCATGTTCTTGAGTTCTGTCTGACGTTCGTCTGACAAAAAGCGCATACTGCTGATCTGGACGCTGTGCTGGGCATCCGCGTCCCGATAGGCCTCGAGCAGGGCCGCCACCAACTCCCGCAATCGTGCCTCGGGCGCGAGGTTGGGGCGGTCCGCAGCCTCGATAACCTGCAACAGTTCTTCGAGATGAAAGCGAATGACGTCGAACAGAAGTTCATCCTTGTCTTTGTAATAATGATAGAGATTTGCCTTCGACACGCCGCATGCGGTCGCGATCTTGTTCATTGACGCGCGGTCATAGCCGTGTTCGGAAAACAGCTCCGCCGAGCGATCGAGAATAGCCCGGCGTTTGTCGTCGTAATTATTGGCGCGAGGACGTGCCATCTTGATTTCTATCCCTTGGGTCTGTGATCGATGATGCGCCTGGCTTTGCCGAGCGAGCGTTCGATGCCGTCCGGGTCGAGTACGCTGACCCGGGCTGTAATGCCGATGGTCGCCTTGATGGCGTGTTCCAACCGTTCGGCGGCCGCGCTTCGAACCTGCGGCGCAAGCGCGTCGGGACGCAATTCGACCCTGACCTCCATGTGGTCCAGTCGGCCCTCCCGGGTGAGGGCGATCTGGAAGTGCGGAGACAAGGCGGGAATTGTCAGAATTTTCTCTTCGATCTGCGTTGGAAAGATATTCACGCCGCGAACGATCATCATGTCGTCGGTGCGGCCGGTCACCTTCTCCATTCGGCGCAGTGCGCGCGCGGTCCCCGGCAGCAGCCGGGTCAGATCGCGTGTGCGGTAGCGCACGATCGGCATTGCTTCCTTTGTCAGAGAGGTGAACACCATCTCGCCCTGTTCGCCGTCGGGCAGAACTTTCCCCGTGTCGGGATCAATAATCTCGGGATAGAAATGATCCTCCCAGACGTGCAGGCCGTCCTTGGTCTCGACGCATTCGCTGGCGACGCCGGGTCCCATCACCTCCGACAGGCCGTAGATGTCGACGGCATGAAGATCGAACAATTCTTCGATCTCCTCGCGCATTGCATTGGTCCAGGGTTCGGCGCCGAAGATGCCGATCCGCAAAGACGACTTTCGCGGATCCAGGCCCTGCTTCCTGAACTCGTCGAGGATTGCCAGCATGTAGGATGGCGTCACCATGATGATGTCGGGCTTGAAATCGCTGATGAGCTGAACCTGACGCTCGGTCATGCCGCCCGACATCGGAATTACCGTGCAGCCGAGGCGTTCTGCGCCGTAATGCGCTCCAAGGCCGCCGGTAAAGAGCCCGTAGCCGTAAGCGTTGTGCAGTTTCATTCCGGCACGTCCACCCGCAGCGCGGATCGAGCGGGCCACCACGTCGCTCCAGGTCTCCAGGTCGCGCTTGGTGTATCCGACGACGGTCGGCTTGCCGGTGGTGCCGGACGAGGCGTGAATTCGGGCAACCTGCTGCTCGGGAACGGCAAACATCCCAAACGGATAATTGTCGCGGAGGTCGGCCTTGCTGGTGAACGGAAATTTTGCGAGATCGTCGAGGCTCTTGAGATCGCTTGGATGAACGCCGGCTGCGTCGAATTTCGCGCGATAATGCGGCACGTTGTCGTAGGCATGCCGCAACGACCAGGCGAGTTGAGCGAGTTGCCAGGCGCGAAGTTCGTCCGTCGAGGCCAGCTCAAAGCGGTCGAGTTCCGCCGCCCGAGGCTCGAGCTGATCAAGTTTGCGCAAGGGGATTTTTAGCAAGGAAGCCTCCGGATCATTTTTTGCCTATGACGCTTTGTCAGAAATCGGCGCGCGCAGATCGCCGGCAATGGTTCGCGAATGTCCGCGAAATTCCGCAATGACTACATTTGTGCTGTCGCGCACCGTGACGTCATAGATGCCGCCGCGGCCCGCTTTCGAGCGCTCGACCGCATGAGCCGTGAGTGCTTCGCCCGTATGGACCGGCCGGATGAACGTCACGGCGCGTTGCTGAGCGACGGCGCGCTGGCCATAGGTGTTACAGGCAAGAGCGAACGTCGAATCCGCCGGGGTAAAGATAAATCCGCCATGGCAAATCCCGTGGCCGTTCGTCATATCCGGTCTTGCCGTCATCGCCAGCACGGCCTCGCCTGCCCCAATGCGCTGGATGATCATGCCGAGCGCCTTGCTCGCCCGGTCGTCACGCCACATCGAGTCCGCGCGGGCTTGCGCCAGTGCCTGCGCGTCGGGCTCGGCCGTCGTGTCAGGTGTCTCCATCATTGCCTCCCGACAAAGCGCGGCGCGCGCTTGTCCAGGAACGCCGTCACGCCTTCCAGATAGTCCGGCGTGCGACCGGCCTGGCCCTGAAGATCGCGCTCAAGATCAAGTTGCTGATCGAGGCTGTTGGTCTCGGAAGCATCGAGCGCTTGCTTGATCAATGCGAGACCCGCGGTCGGTTGGGTTGCAAAGTATGCTGCGAGGCGATGTGCCTCGCTCATCAAGCCGACATCGTCGACGGTCTTCCAGATCATGCCCCAGGCCTCAGCCTGTTCGGCCGGTACGGGTTCGGCCAGCAAAGCGAGTGCCCGCGCCCGCGCGATGCCTACCAGCCGCGGCAAAATCCAAGTGCCGCCCGCATCCGGGACGAGGCCAAGCTTGGCGAAGGCCTGAATGAACTTCGCGGAACGCGCGGCGATCACGATATCGCAGGCAAAGGCCACATTGGCGCCGGCGCCCGCCGCGACGCCGTTGACCGCGCAGATCACCGGCATCGGCAGGCCGCGCAATTTGCGCACCAGAGGACTATAGAACTTCTCGATGGTGACGGAGAGGTCGGGCGTTTCGCCCGGTGTGAAGACGCCGTCCGAAAGATCCTGGCCGGCGCAGAATCCGCGACCCGCGCCGGTCAGGATCAGCGCGCGACAGGCGTTGTCGGCCTCCGCATCAACCAACGCGGTCATCAAGGCCGTGTGCATGGCCGCACTGAAGGAGTTGAGACGATCGGGCTTATTGAGCGTCAGCACGCGATACCCCTCCCGGATATCGGACGTGACCAGGTCCGTGTCCATCGCTTCCTCCCGCTTCTTCTTTTTTGGCTCAGCGCCACTCTGACGCGGAGGTTACTATTGACCAACCGGACGGTCAATTATAATAATCGAAGAAAGCAGAAGGCGTCATCTGCGACGGCGAGGCCGTTAGGATGCGCGCAATGCGCCAGGCATGCTCGCAAAGGAGCAGCCCCCACAGGGAGGAGAAGAAATGTCGTTCCAATCGCATATCAAGCAGCTTGTTGCCGCCGGGGCCCTTGCACTCTCGGTCTCCGGGCTCTCGCTTTGTAGTCCGGCTTTCGCGCAGCAGACGGTCAAGGTCGGATCGGTGTTGTCGGTGACGGGACCGGCGTCTTTTCTGGGTGAGCCAGAAGACAAGACGCTGCGCATGTACATCGAGAAGATCAACGCCGCTGGCGGAGTGGCTGGCAAGAAGATCGAACTGGTGATCTACGACGACGGCGGCGACGCCAACAAGGCCCGCACCTTCGCGACCCGTCTGATCGAAGACGACAAGGTCGTTGCCATGGTCGGCGGTTCGACCACGGGTACGACGATGGCGATGATCCCAGTGTTCGAGGAAGCGCAGGTGCCGTTCATCTCGCTCGCCGGCGCGGTCGAGGTCATCGATCCCGTTCGCAAGTATGTCTTCAAGACGCCACATACCGACAAGATGGCGTGCCAGAAAATCCTCGAGAATCTGAAGCAGCGCAACTTCACAAAGATCGCAATGATCTCCGGCACCGATGGTTTTGGCGCGTCGATGCGGGCACAGTGCATCAAGGTCGCCCCAACCTATGGCGTTCAGATCGTGGCCGAAGAGACCTACGGGCCGCGCGACAGCGACATGACGGCGCAACTGACCAAGATCAAAGGCGTCGCCGGTATTCAGGCGGTGGTCAACCCGGGTTTCGGGCAGGGACCCGCGATCGTCACACGAAATTATGCCCAGCTAGGGATGTCGGCGATCCCACTCTATCAAAGCCACGGGGTCGCATCGAAGAGCTACATTGAGCTCGCAGGCCCCGCAGCTGAAGGCGTTCGCCTGCCTGCCGCCGCACTCCTGGTCGGAGACAAGCTGCCGGACAATGATCCCCAAAAGAAAGTCGTGGTCGGCTACAAGCAGACCTACGAGGCAACGGCCAAGCAGCCCGTCTCGACATTCGGCGGACACGCCTATGACGGCCTGTTTATCCTGGTCGAGGCGATGAAACGCGCCAATTCGACCGATGCGAAAAAGGTCCGCGACGAGATCGAGAAAACCAAGGGTTTCGTTGGCACCGGCGGCATCGTGACGATGTCTCCCACCGATCATCTCGGCCTCGATCTCGCGGCATTCAAGATGCTTGAGATCAAGGGCGGCGACTGGACCCTGGTCAAGCCCGGCAGTTAGTTTGGAACCTTGTGTCCCTGCGACTGCCGTTGGCATTCGCAGGGACGGGATCCGTCCACTAGATTACTCCACGTCGCTGCACTGGCAATGAAAGGCCGCTGGCAGACATGCCCGAGTTCTTCCAGTTCCTCGTGTCCGGCCTGACAGTCGGCGCCGTTTATGCGCTGGTCGCACTTGGCTTCACGCTGGTCTACAACGCATCCGATGTTGTGAACTTCGCGCAAGGCGAGTTCGTCATGCTCGGCGGCATGGTGACGGTGTTCGCGTCGGCGGCCGGCGTGCCGCTTCCGCTCGCGGCATTGATCGCGGTCGGAGTCTCCATCATAGTCGGGCTGCTGCTGTACTGGCTCGCGATTGCACCTGCGCGCGGCGCTTCGGCGGTATCGCTGATCATCATCACGATCGGCGCATCGATCCTTTTGCGCGGCGCGGCGCAGATTGTCTTCGACAAGCAATTCCACAAGCTGCCATCGTTTTCCGGCGATACGCCGCTCAATATATTCGGCGCAGCGGTGCAACCGCAGAGCTTCTGGGTGCTCGGCGGCGCCGCGGTCATCGTGTTGCTGCTCTATGTTTTCCTCGAACGTACGTTGCTCGGCAAGGCCGTGCTCGCGACGGCCGCCAACCGCCTTGCGGCAAGGCTTGTCGGGATCAACACGGCTACCATCATGGCACTTGCGTTTGGTGGGTCGGCGGCAATCGGCGCGATCGCCGGCATTCTGATCACGCCGATCACCCTGACCAGCTATGACGTCGGGACGCTGCTGGCGCTGAAGGGATTTGCCGCGGCGATGCTGGGCGGGATAGGAAATCCGCTTGGAGCGGTCGCCGGTGGTCTGCTGCTCGGGCTGCTTGAGGCTTTCGGCGCCGGCTACATCAGTTCGACCTACAAGGACGCGTTCGCCTTCATCGTCATTCTGGCGGTGCTGTTCGCCGCACCGCAGGGACTTTTTGGCCGTCGCTCCGTAGAGAGGGTCTGAGCGATGCTCGCGGGTCTCAGCCACCGCTACGGAATATTGATCGTGCTCGCTGCCGTCATGGCTCTGCTGCCGTTGACGTTTCCGTCGGGCTACTATTTTCGCGTCGCGTCGTTGGTGTGGGTCTCGGCCTTCGCGGCAATCGGCCTGAACATCCTGATGGGCAAGGCCGGGCAGGTCAGCCTTGGCCATGCCGGCTTTTTCGGAATCGGTGCCTATGCCGTCGCTATCGGGCCCGCGCATCTGGGCCTGCCGTCGCTGGCGGCGCTTGTGATCGGCGCCGGCGTTTCAGCCCTGCTAGCCTATCTCGTCGGCCGGCCGATCCTGCGCTTGAGGGGACACTACCTGGCCATCGCCACTCTCGGCTTTGGCATTCTGGTGGCGCTGGTCATCACCACGGAAAGCCGCTGGACTGGCGGGCCTGACGGAATGGCCGTGGCCAAGCTGTCGCTGTTCGGCTGGCGCGTCAGCGGATCGGGCGCCTGGTACTGGATCACGGGCGGATTGCTGCTTGCCGGCACATGGATCGCCCTCAATCTCGACGAGACGCCGACCGGCCGCGCATTTCGCGCGCTGCACGACAGCGAGATTGCGGCCAGAGTGACGGGGATCAATGTCAACCGCTTCAAGCTGCAGGCATTCGTGATCGCTGCGGTCTACGCCTCGCTCGCCGGCTCCGCACTGGCGATGATGAACGGCTTCGTCAATCCGGACCAGGCTGGCTTCCTGCACTCCGTCGAACTCGTCACCATGGTTGTGCTGGGCGGGCTCGGGTCGGTTGTGGGCAGCATCGTCGGGGCGGCGGTCCTGATCATGTTGCCGCAGCTTCTGACCGTGTTCCAGGAATATGAGAATCTGCTGCTCGGCTTCATCATCATTGTATCGATGATTTTCATGCGCGATGGCATCGTCCCGATGGTCTGGAAATTGATGTCGAGGAAGCGCGCATGACGATCCTCGCGGTCAACGATATCGAGATTGCATTCGGCGTCCTCAAGGCGATCGATGAAGTCAGCTTCGCCGTCGATGCGGGCCAGATTTTTTCCATCATCGGCCCGAACGGCGCGGGTAAGACGACGCTGTTCAACGTCATCTCCGGCATGTACAGGGCCAATCACGGGCGCGTCGAGCTGTCGGGCGAAGACGTCACCGGCCTTGTGCCGGACGCACTGGCCGCGCGCGGGATGTCACGCACGTTCCAGAATCTGCAAATATTTCAACGTATGACGGCCGCCGAGAACGTGATGGTTGGGCGGCATCTTCAGGAAAACTGCAATCTGCTGGCAGACCTTTTCCGTCTGCCATCGGTGACCCGGCAAAATCGTGCGACACGGGAGGCCGCGCTCACCTTCCTCGATCAGGTTGGCCTGCGCGACAGCGCCGATACGCTCGCCGGCTCGCTGTCCTATGGCGCCTGCAAGCGGCTTGAAATCGCCCGCGCACTGGCGGCCGAACCGCGCGTGCTTCTTCTTGATGAGCCGGCGGCCGGCTGCAATTCGGTGGAAACGGAGGAGATCGATCGCCTGATTTGTCACGTCGCCGAAAAAGGCATTGCCGTCGTGCTGGTCGAGCATGATATGAAGCTTGTGATGAAGATATCGAATAGAATTCTTGTGTTGGATCGGGGCCGAGCATTGATCGAAGGCAGCCCGCGCGAGGTGCGCGACAGTCCAGCTGTGCTCGAAGCGTATCTCGGCAAGCATGGCGCGCGGGAGGCTGGGCGTGCTTGAGATCGCCAACCTTCGCAGCGCCTATGGCCGCATCGAGGTGCTGAAAGGCATGAGCCTGGAGGTGCGTGCGGGTGAGGTCGTGGCGCTGATCGGCTCGAACGGCGCGGGAAAGACGACGTTGCTGAGGGCGCTGTCCGGTGTGCAGCCGATCACCGGTGGCGAGATCACGTTTCTCGGCGAGCGCATAGACCGACTAGCATCGCATCGGCGGGTCGCGCGCGGCATTCTGCAATCCCCGGAGGGTCGGCAGATATTCGATCCTCTCAGTGTCGAAGATAATTTGCGGCTCGGGGCGTATCTGCGGCGCGACAAGGAAATAGACGACGACCGCGAGAAGATCTTCAGGATGTTTCCAACCTTGGAGGAGAAGCGAAGTCAGCTGGCGGGAGGTTTATCGGGAGGTCAGCAGCAAATGCTTGCGATCGGCCGCGCCTTGATGGGCAAGCCAAAGCTACTGCTGCTCGACGAACCATCGCTCGGACTGTCGCCGCTGCTGGTTGATCAGATCCTGGCAGCGATTGTCTCGCTCCGCGAGGCAGGCATCACGGTGCTTCTCGTCGAACAGAATGCGGCTGCCGCCCTCGAGATCGCTGACCGCGGATACGTCATCGAGACGGGTCGGATCGTGCATTCAGGTCCTGCATCGGCGCTGCTGTCGGACCCAAGGGTAAAGTCTGCCTATCTCGGGTTCGATTAGCCTCTCCCCCTGCCTTGGCCTTTCCCGATGCCGCAAATGAGAGGGAACATCGACAGAGCAATGGGCGGAAATGGTACGATTCGGCATAGCATTCCTTCTGCCCAAAGCGCCAATCCACAGACGTTCTTCGCAATCAGGCCCGTAACGTTCTT
>CAVTOO010000019.1:0-7487 GCA_963736355.1 uncultured Alphaproteobacteria bacterium
CATGACCGCGATCGGCCTATAAGAGGGGAGCGCACCGGCCTCGCACTGTTCCCTGGCGACGGTACTTCAGGTCGGCTGTAGTGCCCGGTCGGCAAATTCCTGGATCGTGCGTACGAGGTCGGCTTTCCGCATGGGCCGGGTGCCGAAGAATCACGTCGTGCAGGAGGCCGTCGGCGCCGTGATAGAGCAGGGATGTCGTGAGTTCGGGGTTGGAGCACCTGAACGCGCCAGCCTTCACGCCACGCGTAATGGCCTTCGCAATCAGCGCCATCGTCTTCCCGTTCATTTCCCGGCACAGATCCAGCGCCTTCGCGTCGGCTGTCCGGTAGATCGTACGGTGCAATTCGGCGTGCCCGAGCGCATAACGATGAGCTGTTCGAGCAGCTCGGAAATGAACTGTCGCCAATCGGCTTCCCCGGAAACCGGCGCGTCCAGGCGTTCGCCGGCGATGCTGACAAAGCCCTCCAGGTATTGTTCCCATAGCTTGGCCACCACCTGATCCTTCGATCCGAAATGCAGGTAGAAGGTGCCCTTGGCGATCCCGGCCCGGTCAGTGATGCTCTCGATCGACGTATTGGTGATGCCCTCTTCGTTGAACAGCTGCGCGGCAGCTTCCAAGATGTCGGCTCGCCGCTCTTCAGCGTCCTTGGTGCGGCTTCCATGTCGCTTTGAAGTCTTCGTCTTCACTGCTTCTCGACCGTATTTGAGGGGGCCCATCCGATTTTCTTCATACCCACCTGATCGGACTAACGGTCAGTCACTATTTATGACTGACCATCAGTCAGTTCAAAGGGAGGCGCTGGTGATCGAAAAAATCGCGCTCGGCGAAGGGGCGCTTGCCGTTGCCGCAGGGCTGTTCGTCCTGTTTTTGGGGCTGGGCTATGCCGCGCGGGAGCGGCTCCCTATGGACAGGAAAGCGCGCGCAAAGGCGCCCGGGCAGTTCGCGGAGCTGAGCGTTGGCAAGACGCACTGGCTCGCTGACGGTCCGGATAGCGGTGAAGTCGTCGTCCTGGTGCCGGGCGCAACGCTGCCGTTATGGATATGGAGGAATCTCCCGGAGAAGCTCGCAGCCGCCGGCTATCGCGTGATCTGGTACGACCTGCTGGGGCGCGGCGACCGGATTGGCCAAAGGCCACCTACAATAGCGACCTGTTCGACCGGCAGCTGCTGGCGTTGTCGGCACTGCAGATTTCGCAGAAGGTGCATCTGGTTGGATTGGCCTTCGGGTGTCCAATTATCGCGCAGATGTTCGCCAACCGTCACCCGGACCAGGTGCGTTCTCTGTGTTTCATCGGTCCCGACGGGTTCGGGCGTGAGATGGGGAAGGGCGCGCGCCTCTTCACGATCCCGCTGCTTGGACCGTACCGTTCGACCTGATCGGGACGCGCAAGCTGCTCGAACGGATCGACGATTACTCTACCGACGATGCGATCAAGGACTGGCTCCGTGCGCGCTATGCGCCGGAACTGGAATTCAAGGGATTCAAGCAGGCATTGATTTCCTCAGTTCGCAACATGCCGATCCATGACTTGCGCGAATGCTACAGCAGGGCGGACGCCTCCTTTCCGATCACGGCGATCTGGGGCGATCGCGACCGCGTGACGCCCATGCCGGGAGTGACAAAGGTGAGGCAGGTTGGCGCCGGGCAGACATCCACATCTTGCCGGATGTTCGTCATCTGCCGCATCACGAGCGCTTCGAGGACACCGCGGGCATCCTCCTCAAGCATCTCGGCTTGCAGCAAACCGTGCCAGCGCACCAGACCCTGGTGGGAAAAAACCGATGCCCCCCGAATTGAGCAACCTGAAGAATGAATGCTGCGCCACCGTCGATGGACTAGCGGCGCAACTGATCGATATCAGCCATCGCATCCACGCCGCGCCGGAACTGGCGTTCAACGAACACCAGGCGGCTGCCTTGCTCGCCGAAGCGGCGCGGGCTGCCGGGCTTGACGTGGAGCGGGGAGCATTCGGTTCCAGACCGCGTTCAGCGCCGAGTTCGGCCGCCCCAATGGGCCCGCGCGTCGCCATCATGTCCGAGTATGACGCTTTGCCGGAAGTGGGCCACGCGTGCGGTCACAACATCATTGCCGCCATTGGATTGGGGGCGACGCTTGCGCTTCACGCGCTCGGGCAACGCATGCCGGGCAGCGTGCGCTATTTGGGTACCCCTGGCGAAGAACGGGGATGCGGAAAGGCATTGATGGCCCGTCGCGGCGCCTTTGACGGTGTAGATGCTGCGATGATGCTTCATCCTGCCTGCGTAGAGACGAAGGCGATCCGGACGATCTGCATTTCGGAGGTGTTTGCCACCTTCACCGGGCGGTCCGGCCATCCGGCACTGGGAACGGGGACATCTTCGTATGCAGTCGATGCCGCGGTGGTAGCGCATCAGGCGATCATGGAACTCCGCGCCAGGTTCGGGCAAGGCGAGCAGATACACGGCGTGCTGTCCAAATGCGGCGTCGTGCCCAACGTCTTCCCGACTTAAACGGAGGCGCACTACTTTGTCCGCGCTGCCACGGTTGCGCAGCTCAAGGCTTTCAAGAAAGCCAATCGAAGATTGTCTCATGCTCGGTGAGTTTGTTGCAGGCTGCGAGGTGACGATCCGCTGGTCTGATGCGGACTATCTCGGAATGAAGGTCATATGCTGCTCGCCGACGCTTACGAGCGCAATGCGCGCGCGCTTGGACGGGAGTTCGTCGACTATCGCGGCCTTCCCGCGGGCGGCGGCGATATCGGCAATGTCAGCGTCCGCGTCCCGACCCTGCATCCCCTGATCGCCTGTGCCCCATTCGGCGTGATGCTGCACGATCCAGAGTTCGCGAAATATGCTCGCTCCCCATCGGGAGATGCTGCGATCGTGGATGGCGCGAAAGCGATCGCCATGACCGCGCTGGACTTCCTGTGTGATGACGGGCTGCAGCGCGAGGCTGGAACGGCCTTTGTCAACGGAGAGGCCGTGGAATAACCGATCGCGCCGGCTAGCCCCTCGGCGGCCGTCTGCGCTTGACCGCGCTGCGGCGCGGGGTGCGGGCGACGCGCGGGCGCAGCCGGCTCGCGGCTTCGCGCCGCGGCTTGACGGGCGGCTGCGGTCCGCGCGCCAGCTCCATCAGCATGCGCAGCGCCTCCACCACGGAGCGCTGGCGCACGGTGGTGCGGCCGATGGCGCCGAAGCGGAATTCGCGGTGCAGGATCTTGCCGTCGCGCGAGGCGACCGCGAAATGGACGAGGCCGACCGGCTTGCCCGGCGTGGCGCCGCCGGGGCCGGCGATGCCGGTAATGGAGACCGCGAGATCGACGCCGGCTTTTTCCAGCGCGCCGATCGCCATCGCGGTCGCGGTTTCCTTGCTGACCGCGCCGAAGGTCGCAAGCGTCGTGGCCTTGACGCCGAGCATCGCGCGCTTGGCGTCGTTGGAATAGGTGACGAAGCCGCGGTCGATCACGTCGGACGAGCCGGGAATGTCGGTGAGCGCGCCGGCGACCAGGCCGCCGGTGCAGGATTCCGCCGTCGCAATCGTCAGCTTGCGCATCCGGCACAGATCGAGCAGCGAGCGGGAGAGGGCGCGGGCGTCGCTGCCGCTCATGGCTTCAACCTTCGCTCCAGGGCAGGCGGATGGTGGCGCTCGCGGTCGCGGCGATGCCTTCCTCGCGGCCGGTAAAGCCGAGCCGTTCGCTGGTCGTCGCCTTGACGGCGACGCGCGAGATGTTGAGCCCGGTGATCTCGGCGATGCGGGCGCGCATGGTATCGCGCAGCGGTCCGATTTTCGGACGCTCGCAGATCATCGTGACTTCGAGATTGGCGATCCGGCCGCCGCGCGCGGTGACGCGATCGACGGCATATTTGAGGAACTTGTCGGACGCGGCGCCCTTCCACTGCGGATCGCTCGGCGGAAAGTGCGAACCGATGTCGCCGTCCGCCAGCGCGCCGAGGATGGCGTCGACCAGCGCATGCAGGCCGACGTCGCCGTCGGAATGGGCGAGAAAGCCGCGTGTGTGCGGCACGCGCACGCCGCAGAGCATCAGATGATCGCCGTCGCCGAAGGCGTGCACGTCGTAGCCGGTGCCGGTCCTGATGTCGCCGAGCTGGGCGGCGAGGCGGGCTTCCTCGCGGATGAAATCTTCAGGCGTGGTCAGTTTCATGTTCGCAGGATCGCCTTCAAAGGTCGCTACCGTCAATCCCGCCCATTCCGCCAGCGCCGCATCGTCGGTGAAATCGCTGCGGCCGTCGCGCGCGGCGCGGCGATGGGCATCGAGAATCACGTCGAAGCGAAACGCCTGCGGCGTCTGCGCGATTCGCAGCCGCGCGCGCTCGGGCGTCGCTTCGACGTTGCCGGTATCGCCGACCTGCTTGATCGTGTCGGTGACCGGGATCGCAGGCACCGCGGCGCCGGTGCGGCCGGCGGCATCGATCGCGCGCGAAATCACCGCCGCCGTTACGAAGGGCCGCGCGGCGTCGTGGATCAGGACGATATCGGGCTTCTCGCGCCGCCAGCGCTTCGAGCCCGGCATGCACCGAGGCCTGACGCGTCGCGCCGCCATTGGCGGGCGGCTGCGTGGCGCAGTCCCGCGACGGCATCGTTGAAGATCGCGGCGTCATCGGGATTCACCACCGGCTGCACGGCAAACACGTCCGGATGCCGGCAGAACGCCTCCATGGCGCGGAAGATCACGGTCTGTCCGCCGATCTCGCGATATTGCTTCGGTCCGCCGGCGCCGGCGCGAAGCCCGCGTCCGGCTGCGACGAGGATGGCTGCGGTACGCTCAGGTCTGGGCATCTGGACTCAAATACGGACGAATCGGGGTTGAGGAGGGAGCGTGGGCGCGCTGGCGCACAGCCCTTACCATGCCGAATGCGGAAAACAGAGCGATTCCCATCACCTGTGGGAAAAGCAGTTTTTGTTGCAGTGCACTTGCACAAATGATAGATCTGTCTAAAGTGTAGGCAAGAAGCTTGACTGCCCAAGATTTGTGCTCACAATATGCGCCGACGGTTGCAATGACGCCGCCGTCCGAACCACGAGAACGTCCGTGACCGGCCCGGAAAGTTCACGCCCTAAGCCGTTGAAAATAGGCGATATTGCTGTCGCCAACCGGGTTCTCCTGGCGCCGATGTCCGGCGTCACCGATGCGCCCTTTCGACGCCTTGCCGCCGCCCTCGGCGCCGGACTGGTCGTCTCCGAGATGACCGCCAGCGACGATCTCGTGCACGGCCGGCCGATGTCGCTGCTGCGCTGCGAGGCGACCGGCATCGGTCCGCACGTCGTTCAGCTCGCGGGCTGCGAGACCCACTGGATGGCGGAGGGCGCGCGGATCGCGGAGGCCGCCGGCGCCGACATCATCGATATCAACATGGGCTGTCCGGCGCGCCATGTCACCGGCGGCCAGTCCGGCTCGGCGCTGATGCGCGATCTCGATCATGCGCTGACGCTGATCGAAGCCACGATCGCGGCGGTGAAAGTGCCGGTGACGCTGAAGATGCGGCTCGGCTGGGACGATCGCTCGCTCAACGCGCCCGAACTGGCGCGCCGCGCCGAAGCCGCCGGCGTGCAGATGATCACGGTGCATGGCCGCACGCGCTGCCAGTTCTACAAGGGCGAGGCCGATTGGGCCGCGGTGCGCGCGGTCAGGGATGCGGTCTCCGTGCCGCTCGTCGTCAACGGCGACATCACTTCGTTCGAGAAGGCGGTCGACGGCGCTCGAAATGTCGGGCGCCGACGCGGTGATGATCGGGCGCGGCGCGCAGGGCCAGCCCTGGTTGCCGGGCCAGATCGGCCGCCGGCTCGAAACCGGACAGGCGGAGACGGCGCCGTCGCTCGCCGAACAACTCGGCTATGTCCGCGCGCTCTATGACGAAGTCTGCAGCCATTACGGCCTGCGCATCGGGCTGCGAGCACGCGCGCAAGCATCTCGGCTGGGCGCTGGAGATCGCAGCCCAGTACAGCCGCGCGCCGGCGGCGACGCTGAAGGGCTGGCGGCAGAAGATTCTGACGTCGGAGGATCCGCACCGCGTGCACCGATCGCTGCAGGATGCGTTCGACGATTTTGCATGGAGTGCTGCCGCATGACGTCAGCCGCAGAACATCGCCGGCCGGTGCCCTCCGACAGCGAGGCCATCCTCAACGCGCTGCCCAATCCGGTGCTGCTGGTCGCGCCCGACGGCCGCATCGTCGACGCCAACATCGCCGCCGAATCCTTCTTCGAGATTTCGACGCAGTTTCTGCGGCGGCAGTCGCTGAAGGAACTGGTGCCGTTCGGCAGTCCGTTGCTGGCGCTGATCGACCAGGTGCGCTCGAGCGGCTCGCCGGTCAACGAATACAAGGTCGATCTCGGCACGCCGCGGATCGGCGGCGATCGCCAGGTCGATCTGCACGTCGCCCCGCTCACCGAGCGGCCCGGCCATATCGTCGTGATGCTGCAGGAGCGCACCATCGCCGACAAGATGGACCGGCAATTGACGCATCGAAGCGCGGCGCGTTCGGTGATCGCGCTGGCCGCGATGCTGGCGCATGAAATCAAGAATCCGCTGTCCGGCATCCGCGGCGCGGCGCAATTGCTGGAGCAGGCGGCCTCGTCGGAAGACCGCATGCTGACGCGGCTGATCTGCGACGAGGCCGACCGCATCGTCACGCTGGTCGACCGCATGGAAGTGTTCGGCGACGACCGGCCGGTGGCGCGCGGGCCGGTCAACATCCATTCCGTGCTCGACCACGTCAAGCGGCTGGCGCAGTCCGGCTTCGCCCGCAACATCCGCTTCGTCGAGGACTACGATCCGTCGCTGCCGCCGGTGCTGGCCAATCAGGACCAGCTGATCCAGGTGTTTCTCAATCTCGTGAAGAACGCCGCCGAAGCGGTGGTCGATCTCGGCAGCGACGCGGAAATCCAGCTCACCACCGCGTTCCGTCCCGGCGTTCGCCTGTCGGTGCCGGGCAAGAAATCGCGGGTGTCGCTGCCGCTCGAATTCTGCGTCAAGGACAACGGCTCCGGCGTGCCGGAAGACCTGCTGCCGAACCTGTTCGATCCCTTCGTGACGACGAAGCAAACCGGCAGCGGGCTCGGCCTGGCGCTGGTGGCCAAGATCGTCGGCGATCACGGCGGCATCATCGAATGCGAATCCCAGCCGCGGAAGACCACCTTCCGCGTGCTGCTGCCGATGTTCAATCCCGCCAAACAGTTCGACCAAAGCAACCGCGACGGCGTTCCGGGTACGCTGCCGCCTGCCTCACAGGACGCAAGATGAGGAATAACGATGCCCGCAGGTAGCATACTCGTTGCCGATGACGACACCGCCATCCGCACGGTTCTGAACCAGGCTCTTTCGCGCGCCGGATATGAAGTGCGCCTGACCGGGAACGCCGCGACGCTGTGGCGCTGGGTAAGCCAGGGCGAGGGCGATCTCGTCATCACCGACGTGGTGATGCCCGACGAGAACGCGTTCGATCTGTTGCCGCGGATCAAGAAGATGCGGCCGAACCTTCCCGTCATCGT
>CAVTOO010000020.1:0-16934 GCA_963736355.1 uncultured Alphaproteobacteria bacterium
ATGCAGCAGAATGCGCACGCCCCGGCCTGAAGCCTGACAGTTCGATCACTGGCGCGGATGTTGCGAATGATCGAAGAGAGTCCGCTCGGCGCGTGCAATGAGCGGCATGCATTCGACAAGTGTTGGCAGCGCGAGCGCTAGCCGGCCCAGCCGAGCAGGACGACATGATCGGACAGCGCCGTATCCGGAATCGGATCGCGGGTCGCACGCTTGCGGGTTTCCTCCATCAACTTCTGCGTGGAGGTCTCGTTGGCGATATAGCCGTCCAAAATCGCGAACAGGACAGGATTGAGCAGCGGCGCCCGTGGCGTAGGCATTCGCTAGACTAGCAACATCCCGCCGAACATCGATCGTATTGCCAAGTTGAACGGCTGCGGTCGAAGGTGTGACCAGGCTCATCCGCTGCGACTTCAAATGCTAAATGTCCGCTTTGGGTCAGAAGCGGCCATAGCACATCGTACCCGTATGGGCGCACGGCAGTCCAGAACTCACCTGCCTAGCGAAAGCCGAGCAAGGCGCGTTGTGCGGACCAATCGGCCGGTAACTGCGCAGTCAGCCGCATCAAGCGCATGGCATTGAGCTGTAGTGGCTGCCGGCCGTTGACGATCGCGGTGGTGATGTCCGGCGCGAGCCAGCGCAGGCGCAGTAGAATATAGAGATACTTCGGTGTGACACGCTGTTCGCGAGCAATGTCATGCACGGTCAGGGTGGTATCTTCGGCTAGGCGCCGCTGGACGTCGTGAGCGCGCGTGACGACCCGCAGGAGGCTCATATCGGGTGCCCGATTGTCGCTTGAAATCGTCGACCAGCAATTTCATCTCGCGGCCGACGCGCCTCAGTTGGACAGGCGCCGTCAACGTCACGACATGTTCTTGCGGATTGATCGGCCCGTCGTGGGTGATGTCCAGATCGTTGGAGCTGAGCAGCGCAGCCAGGCGATCTTGGCCGACATCGATCTTGACGCTGTCAGGTCCGATTTCTACGCGCCGGACCAAGGCCGTCACGATGGATCTATGCTGCTCCGCCGATTTACCAAGCGCTTCTGCGATCTGACGCCCCCGCTTAATCAAATGACCTTGTCCAGAACGGCCGATGCTCGTGCCGGCGATTGCGTCCAGCAATTCTCCTCGGGCGGAAAGCAACCTTTGGAGCCTCTCCATGACAATGGTGTCGAGGTTTCCGGCGGGGATACGACGGCCCGAGTGCGTTTTGTTGTCGCCTTTCAGGAGGGACTTGGAGACGTAGTACCGGTACCGTGTGCCCTTCTTGACCGACCATGTCGGGGTCAGCCGCTCCCCGGCCTCGTCGAACAGGAGACCTGTCAGCAGGCTTGGCGCCTTGGTGTTGGCGCCGGTCGTCCGCTGCACGCGGTTCTCGGCGAGTACAGCCTGGACGGCGTCCCAGAGTGACTTGTCAACGATTGCAGCATGCTCACCGGGGTATGCGTTGCTCTTATGCGTCGCCTCTCCACGGTAGGTCCGGTTCTGAAGCAGGTGATAGAGCGGTCCCTGCGAGAACCGCTGGTTCCCGGCCTCCGTACCGTCGGGCCGCAACCGCCGCTTACTCCTGATACCGGCATCGTCGAGCTCTTTCACCAGCAACCGAACCGACTTGAGCCGGAGATAGCGGCGGTAAATGTCGACCACGGTCCGTGCGTCCGCCTTGTTGATAACGAGTTTGCGGTCTTTCGCGTCGTAGCCAAGCGGCACGGTGCCGCCCATCCACATGCCCTTCTTCTTGGAGGCGGCAACTTTGTCGCGCACGCGCTCGCCGATCAGCTCACGCTCGAACTGGGCGAAGGAGAGCAGGATGTTGAGCGTCAGCCGACCCATGCTTGTGGTCGTATTGAACTGCTGGGTGATAGAGACGAACGACACGCCATGTTTGTCGAAGACGTCCACAAGCTTGGCAAAATCGGAAAGCGCCCGCGTCAGCCGGTCGACCTTATAGACGACGATCACGTCGATCCGCCCGGCCTCGATGTCCGCCAGTAGCCGCTGAAGGGCAGGGCGCTCCATCGTGCCACCGGAATATCCGCCGTCGTCATATACGGTCGCTAGACCAGTCCAACCCTCGTGTTTCTGCGACTGGATGAAGGCGGCGCAGGCCTCCCGCTGGGCCTCAAGCGAGTTGAAGTCCTTGTCCAGCCCCTCGTCGGTGGATTTGCGTGTGTAGATTGCGCAACGAGCTCTTTTCAGAGGGCGACGCTGGGGCCTATCGGTATCAGGCATGGTCACCTCCGTTCGGCTTCTGTTTGCCCGGAGGCTGAAGTCCGAAAAAGCGCGGCCCCGACAAGTGCGACCCCGTGATCTTGTTGGCGATCTTTGTCAGGGAGGCGTAGCTCGCGCCGCCGTATTCGAAGCCGTCCTCGGTCACCGTCACGGTATGGGTTCGACCACGCCATTCGCGGATGAGGCGGGCGCCGGGCTTCAGACTGAGGCTTGGCGAGGGACCGACACGGCCTGTGGTGTGCAAGGTCTTCGCAAGCGTCTGCAGCTTGCGAAGTGTCGCCTTGCCCAGTCCACCGTGCTCGATTTCCTGGCGTCGATAAGCAATACCGAGAACCAGGAGGTCTCGGCTGATCTTGGGTGGCTCACTCTTATATAGATGCCGCCATTCGCGACGCAGCTCGTCCAGGCTCGGGTCAGCCTGAACGAACTGCGATTTTTGCGAGGCCGGCGTCGTCGATCTGACGGAGCGCCGAGCCATGGTCACGCCGCTTGACGGCTGGGCGTCTCTGCCTTGCGCCTGGGTTTGTCCGGCTTGCTCGCAGCAATCCGATAGACTCGGTCGCCATCGTTGGGCTTTTCCGATGCCAGCGTGAGCCCAAGCTTTTTACGGACAACCCCGGCGAAGAAGCCACGCACCGAATGCTGCTGCCAGCCGGTCGCCTTCATGATGGCTGAAATTGTCGCTCCCTGCGGTTGGCGCAGCATGTCGATGACGTCGGCCTGCTTGGAGTTGGCGCGTTGCGTCGGGATTGCTTCACCACCCTTGGCGGCCTTCCGTGATTTCTTAGTGGCGGTCGCCGATTTCGCCTTACGGGCAGACTTGCTCTTGGTCATCTGGAACTCCTCTTGCTGGTCGCGGCGGCAGATGCCGCCACCACCGAAGCCCCGCGGAGGCCCAACGGCGCTGGCGGGGAGAGGAGGGGGTTTACGTTGTGAATTGTCAGATCATCTTTTTGTCGAGCACCTTTCATCACCACACATGCTCTGTCGCACGGGGAAGTCGAGCCGATAGTGAGCAATTTTATGGCTCATTTGGCGGCCTGCCGATCATCTTTGGATCGGGGAATGGCGGGAGTTCGCGCCGCCTTGACGAGGCGCCGAGCCATTGTCATGCCGCCTGACGGTTGGATTTCGGCTTCGGGCTCGCCTTATCCGGCCGGACTAGCGACCACCCGATAAGTTCGCTCGCCAGCGCCGGACTTTTCGGATTCCAGGGTGAGGCCAAGTTTTTTGCGCACGGTCCCGGCGAAGAAGCCGCGCACGGAATGCTTTTGCCAACCGGTCGCTTTCATAATGGCTGAAATCGATGTGCCCTGCGGTTGTCGCAGCATCCCGATGACGTCTGCCTGCTTCGAATTAGCTCGCTGCTTCAGCGGGATTGCCTTCTCGCGGCTTTGCGGGATTTCTTCGCTGTCGCTGTTTTGGCTTTTTGGACAGGCTTGCTCTTGGTCATATTGAACTCCTGTTGCTCTTCGAGACGGCATATTCCGTCACCATCGAAGCCCCGCGCAGGCGAAACGGCACTGGCAGGGTGGAGAAGTTCATGCTGCGGAACGTCAGATCTTGTTGAATTGGTTGATTATAGTGGCGGCATCGGATGGCTCCTTTCGCCACCACACACGCTTCGTACCGCCAGGAAGTCGAGCGAATAGTGAGCAATCTTATGGCTCAGTTCGTGGAGCGCGGATCATCTTCGGGCCGGCATTCAGTCGGCGGTAGGCCGGATTAGCTTAAGTGGGTGTCAAGGAAACCGAGTTCAGGCAAGCTGGATTTCGGTGAGGAAGGTGAGACTAGTTGTCGAGGCCCAAGTTTTGGGCGCCGGCTTTTTGCGACATTTCCCTTGTGCTAGCGTCGACGAAGATCGGACTAGAGGCACGATGCTGTATCACGACTTGCAGAGACTGCGTATTTTTCTGGCCGCCTGCGAATTGCGCAGCATGAGCCGTGCGGCGGAGCGGCTGAACATTGCACTGTCGGCGGCGAGCCGGCGCGTCAGCCAGCTTGAAAATCAGACCGAATCTTCGCTGATCGTGCGTCGCCCGCATGGCATCGAGCCGACCGCGGCCGGCGTCACCATGATGAATTACGCGCGCGACGTTCTGCGGCTGGGCGACAAGCTGGAGGCCAATCTTGACGAGCATCAATCGGGTGTGCGTGGCTACGTGAGGATCTGTGCGTCGAGTTCTGTGCTTGTGCAACGACTGGCGCATGATTTGTCCCGTTTCGTGGGCAACAATCCGGGTATAAAGCTCGATCTCGAAGAGCGACCAAGCGAATCGACGATCGACGCGGTTCTGCACAAGCAGGCGGATATCGGCGTCATTGTCCGCGGCACTGATGTCGAGGGGCTGACTGTCGTCGATTACGACGGCGACCAGCTTGCGGTTGCCGTGCCGCTCGGCCATCCACTCGCGTCGCATAAGGCGCTAAGCTTTTCGGACATCCTTGATCAGGATCTGGTCGCGCTGGAAAGCGGCACGGCGGTGCATCGGCTACTTTCGTCGCGGCGCGGAATATCGGACGGCCGATGAAGGTGAGGGTGCAGGTCCGCAGCTTCGAAGTGATGTGTTTGATGATCAGCCATGGGCTCGGCATCGGCATTCTGCCCGAACGGGCGCTGCAACCGCTGGCCAAGGCGATGGGCATCCGCCTCGTGCGAGCTCGGCAGAAGCCTGGGCCGAAGCGCGAATATGCGATCTGTGTGCGCTCGTTCGATGAACTGGAAGTCGCCGAGCAGCCGGCTTATCGATTTCCTGATCGCGCCAAGCGGCGCTTTGCCGCGCCGGCAAGGGGATCGCGCGCGGTCGGACGCGGAAGGCAGCGATTCGGCGGAAATAAGTGAGCCTTAGTGATTTCGCGAACTGCGAAATCAGTGTCGTGTTATTTCTCATTCCGCGCTGCCGGCTTAAGCCTTTAGCCTGACATACCGGAAGCAATGCGCGGGCGCACGCGAGAGGCACATGTCGTTCACGATCCCGCTTCAAGGCAGGACCACGAGGACCTGCGCGCGGCCGTCCGCATGCTGTGCGCGGAATTTCCTTCTGAATACTGGCGCAATGTCGATGAGCAGACCGCCTATCCAGAGGCCTTCGTGCGCGCGCTGACATCAGCGGGCTGGCTTGCAGCGTTGATTCCAGAAGACTATGGCGGATCCGGGCTCGGCGTCACGGAAGCCTCGATCATCCTGGAGGAGATCAACCGGGCAGGCGGCAATTCCGGCGCCTGCCATGGCCAAATGTACAATATGTCAACGCTGCTGCGTGCCGGCTCGGATGAGCAGAAGCAGCGCTATCTGCCGAAGATTGCCAGCGGCGAGACTCCGCATGCAATCGATGGCGGTCACCGAGCCGACAACCGGGTCGGACACGACGAAATTGCGGACCACGGCCCAGCGGAAGGGCGACCGCTACGTCGTCAACGGTCAGAAAGTCTGGACCTCGCGGCTGCAGCATTCCGAAGTGATGATCCTGCTGGCGCGCACCACGCCGGTGGATCAGGTCAAGAAGAAGTCTGACGGACTTTCGGTATTCCTCGTCGACGTGAAGGACGCGCTGGCTGGCGGAATGACGGTCAAGCCGATCCGCAATATGGTCAACCACGAGACCAACGAGGTGTTCTTCGACGATCTCGAGATCCCGGCGGAAAACCTGATCGGTGAGGAGGGCAAGGGATTTCGCTACATTCTCGAAGGCCTGAATGCCGAGCGCACGTTGATCGCTGCCGAGTGTATCGGCGATGGCTACTGGTTCACCGACAAGGCGGTGGCCTATGGCAAGGAGCGCGTGGTGTTCGGCCGTCCGATCGGCCAGAACCAGGGCGATCCAGTTTCCGATCGCGCAGGCTTACACGAATATCGAGGCGGCGAGCCTGATGCGCTTCAAGGCGGCCTGGTTGCACGATCACGGCAAGCCCTGCGGTACCGAAGCCGAACATGGCAAAGCTGCTTGCCGCCGATGCCTCATGGCAGGCGGCGAATGCCTGCCTGCAGACGCATGGCGGCTTCGGCTTTGCCGCCGAATACGATGTCGAGCGCAAATTCCGGGAAACGCGACTGTATCAGGTCGCGCCAATATCGACCAACCTGATCCTCGCTTATGTAGGAGAGCATGTGCTTGGGCTTCCACGGTCGTATTGAGGACGGTATGACGGCAACGGCCGCATTCGCAGACTGGTCGCAGCTCTGCCGATGAGCGAGTGGGCAGCGGCCGTTGCTACTTGCGTCGCGCGCACGGCGCGCATCGGACGAACGCTGCAATGCCGTCGCCTTCGAGATCGTGCCGCACATAGCGAAAGACGGCCCGCTGCAAGGCATGCCATATGCGGTGAAGGACATGTTCGCGACTGGGCTTGCTGCGCCGAGCTGGCGGCTTTGCCTTTCCGATCCTGGACGTCCCGGGGCAGCGCGCCAGCGTGATCGAGCGGCTCGATGCCGCGGGCGGTACGCTGATCGCCGCGGCTGAAATGACCGAACTGGCCTATGAGCCGTCGGGTCACAATGCGTCGCGCGGCCGAGTTCTAAATCCCTGGAATTTCGACGCCGTCACCGGCGGCTCATCCAGCGGTGCGGCGGCTTTGGTTGCATCCGGTTGTTGTGCCGTCGCCCTCGGCTCCGATACCGGTGGCTCGGTGCGTATTCCGGCGAGTTGCTGCGCCGTTACGGCGCTCAAGCCGGGTCATGGCCGGCTGCCCCTTGATGGGATGATCCCGCTGGCACAGAGTCTCAGACACGGTCGGAGTGATTGCGCGAGGTGCCGCCGATCTTGCGCTCGCCTGGAGCGCGTTGACGGGCGAGGTGGAGCAGCTTCGGTCGCGGCGCCTGAAAGCGGCGGTGCTGACGGATGCGTTCGCAGAAAGCGAGCCGGCAGTCGCTAGGATCTGCGACAGCGCAGCCCGCGTTCTCTTGCGTTACATGGACGTTGCCGAACGCGCGGGCTTCCCGGAAGCTGCCGATGCCAATGAAATCCTGGTGCTGCAGGCTGAAGCTGCGCGGGCGCACCGGTCGCTGATCGACGATGCCCGGATCGATGCGACTCTGCGAAAGCGGCTCGGCAAGGGTCTCAAGATAACGGACAGTGAACTCGCAGATGCGCTGAGTGCGCGCTCCGGGTTGCTTCACGATTTTGTCGAAAACCAGCTCGGCGATGCCGATATCGCAATTCTGCCGACGATGCCGATCGCTACGCCACGCGCTGCGCAAACGGATCCGGCATCGATGGCGTTCAGCCCGCAGAACTCTCTACGCGATGAGCCGGCTGACCCGCTTCGTCAATTACCTCGGCCTGCCAGCACTGTCGCTTCCTGTCGGCTTCGACGATGACGGCCTGCCGGTAGGTCTCCAAATCATTGGTCTGCCGAACAGCGAAGGGCTACTTTTGCGCATCGCGCTTCAATACCAGTCCGTGACCGACTGGCATGGGCGCGTGCCAAAAGCTATCGCTGCCGACATCGCTGCGGAGGAGATTGGCGCATGACGATGTCCGCCGGCGCGCCTCGCAAATCTCCGCATTCTCGATCTGACGCGCGTGCGTGCGGGGCCGACGTGCTGCCGCGTCTTCGCGGACTTCGGTGCGACGTGATCAAAATCGAAGCGCCGCCGGGCGTCGATCCGAACGAAGGCATGAGCGGCGCGCGCGACGGATCCGACATGCAGAACCTTCATCGCAACAAGCGCTCGATCACGCTGAACCTGAAGAGCCCTGCCGGTCTTGCCGTGTTCAAGCGGCTGGTCGCCACGCGCCGATGTCGTCGTCGAGAATTACCGTCCCGACGTGAAGGACGCGGCTCGGCATCGCCTATGAGGACCTGAAGGCGATCAATCCGCGCATCATCCTGGCGTCGATTTCCGGCTTCGGCGAGACCGGGCCGTATCGCAGCCGCGCCGGCTTCGACCAGATCGCGCAGGGCATGGGCGGGCTGATGTGGGTCACCGGCTTGCCGGGGCAGGGGCCGGTGCGCGCCGGCATCGCGGTCGCGGATTCGTCGGCGGGTCTCTATGCTGCGATCGGCATTCTCGTGGCGCTGTCGGAACGCGAGCGCTCCGGCGAAGGCCAGTGGGTGCGCTCATCGCTTCTGCAGGCGCAGATCGCGATGATGGATTTTCAGGCCGCGCGCTATCTCGTCGACGGCGTCGTGCCCGCAACAGGCCGGCAACGATCATCCGTATTCGACGCCGATGGGCGTCGTGAAGACCGCGGACGGCTTCATCAATATCGCGGTCGGTGGCGCAGGGACAGTGGGTCGCCTTCTGCGATGCGATCGGCGATGCCGGACACTCGCGCGGCATCCTCGATTACGCAGACACACGACGAGCGCTTTCGAAAAATCGGCCGGCACTGAACGTGCGGCTGGCCGGAGATCTTCATCACCCGCACATCGGCAAGACTGGCTGGCGGCACTCGAAGCCGCAGGCGTGCCGGCGGGCCCGATCTACAAGATGGATGAAGTGTTCGCCGATCCGCAGGTGCCGACACATGGGCATCGCTGTGCCGATGACGACCGACAGCGGCAAGAATATCGCGCTGGTGGCGCAGCCGGTCGATTTGTCGCGGACGCCTGCCGAAATTGTATCGTTGCTGCCCGAAGCGGGAGCCGATAATGACGAAATCCTCAAGGAGCTTGGTTTCGCGGAACACGAAATTCAGGCGCTGCGGGACGAGAATGTGTTCTGAAGAAACTGCAGCGATCAGCAACGCTGTATCTGAGAATATCGATGTGACAGAAATTGAACGGATGCCGTCCATATCGGTCAGAGGTGAATTCATGCGATGTTTTCGGCGTTTGAAGGCGATAGCAATACTTGTGTTTGCCGGCGCGGCATTGCCGGCGCAGGCGATGAGCCCGCAGCCGGCGCCGCTATCCCCGCCGGTCGAACTCGACCGTCGGCTATCAGAAGGTCGGCCATCTCGCGCCGATGATCCTGATTGCCGACGAACTGAAGAAGCTCGGCGTCGACCTGAAGCTGGTCGAGTTCGTCCGTTACGCCGATGCGCGTACCGCGCTGCTGGCCGGCTCACTCGATGTTGCGTCGGTCGGTCCGGCCGATCTTGCCATCTCGCTGGCGCAAGGTTCGACCAATGTTGTCGGTCTCATGGGCGTCGGGTCGTCGCCGAAATACGTGATCGGCCGCAACGGCGTGAAGTTCGACTCCTGGAATGACCTCAAGGGCAAGAAGATCGCGATCGCGCCGGGTTCGGCGGTGTGGTTCCAGTTCGCCGCAACGCTTGGTCGAGAAGGGCATTCCCTATAACAGCTTCGAGGCGGTCAACATTCAGGGCGGCGGCGCGAATTTCGACGCAGGCACTGAAGAAGGGCGAAGTCGATGGCATCGTGACCTGGGAGCCGTTCGAGTCGATCCCGGTGATGGAAGGCTACGGCTTCTTCGCCAAGAATCTCGAATACGGCTCGTCGAAAGCGGTCGGCGCCGAACTGGGCATGATCATGGCGACGAAAACGGCGGCCGACAGCAAGAAGCGCGGCGCGGTCGAGCGTTTCGTGTGGGCTTATCTGCAAGACGCAGGACGAACTGGCCAAGTCGCCGGCGAAGTTTGCCAGATGCCTATGCCAAGCTGTCCGGCATGCACGCCGAACATCGCCGCAGAAGCGTCGAAGGTGATCAAGCTCGGCGAAGTGATTTCGCCGGACCAGATCAAGCGCCAGGCGAAGGCCTTCGCCGATCTCGGCGTGATCCAGAAGGATGTGTCCGGCCAGATCGAAGCGAACTGGGACGGCTCTTTCGTCAGCAAGGCGCTCGGCAAGTAAATGAGGGCCATGCGTCGAAACGACGGCGATGATCGAGTAAGCGACTATGACAACGTTCGTCCGAGCCGCGTAAGCATCGACTACCGATGACCGCCGGCCGCTTTCGAAGCGGCCAGGGGCATCGCTTCCGCCGGGCCGGGCGGCACGAGCAAGGCCGCGCTGGCGCTGTGCCTTGCCTGTCGCGGTGGTCGTCATCTGGCAATTGTCGGGAACCGACGGTTCGCTGTTCGGCGGCGTTCTGCCGACGCCGGATCGTGTCTGGCAGGCGTGGCTGGTCTGGGCTTTCGGCGATCCGGGACTTGGCCTCAACCCTTACAGCGGCACCTGGCTCGCCAACCTATCTGTTTTCCGCCGAGCGCGTGGCAAAGGGCTTCGTCTGCGCCATCGTGGTCGGCGTGCCGGTCGGCATCGCGATCGGCTGGAACCGTATTTCGCGTCCGGCGCGCTCGATCCGACCGTGCAAGTGCTGCGGCCCGATCCCGATCACGGCATGGCTGCCGTTCTCGATCGCGGTGTTCGGCATCCAGGATCTTCGGCGCGATCTTCCTGATTTCGCTCGGCGCGTTCTATCCGATCGTCATCAACACCAGCGCAGGGTGCGCGCGACGTCGAGCGCAATCTGATCCGCGCCGCGCTGATGATGGGAGCAGGTCGCTGGACAGTGTTGCGGCGCGTGGTGCTGCCGGCGTCGCTGCCCTCCATCTTCACCGGACTGCGCATCGGTCTTGGCATCGGCTGGACGGCGGTCATCGTCGCCGAGATGGTCGCGGTGAAGTCCGGCCTCGGTTACGTGCTGTGGGACGCCTATTACGTCGGCCGCATGGACGTCGTGATCGCCGACATGGTGTCGATCGGTCTGCTCGGCCTTCGTCAGCGACCGCGTCATCCTGCTGATCGAGCACTGGGTGCTGAGCTGGCGCCGCCTGCAATCCTTCCAGTCCTGAGGCAGCGACATGGGCACGATCACCTTCAAGCACGTTTCGAAGATCTATCGGCGGCAGCCGAGGATGTCCGCGCGCTCGACGATGTCAGCCTGACCGTCGGCGAGGGCGAGTTCGTCGCGCTGCTCGGGCCGTCCGGCTGCGGGAAGTCGACGCTGCTCAACCTGCTTGCCGGCTTCGAGAAGCCTGACCAGCGGCGACGCTGCTGTTCGACGGCACAGCCGATCACGCGGCCCGGTCCGGACCGCGGCGTCGTCTTCCAGGAGGCCGCGCTGTTTCCCTGGCTGACCGTCTGGGAGAACGTCGTCTTCGGCCCGCAGCGTGCAGGGCGTGCCGCGAGCCGACTACGAGCCGCGGCGCGCGAGATTGCTCGAGCTGGTCGGGCTCGAGTCGCTTTCGCGAGGCGCTGCCGGTGCAGCTGTCCGGCGGCATGCGCCAGCGCGTCGGCATCGCCCGCGTTCTGGTGATGAACCCGCGCGCCCTGCTGATGGACGAGCCGTTCGGCGCGCTCGACGCGCAGACGCGGCTGTCGATGCAGCAATTGCTGCTCGATGTCTGGCAGACGCTGAACACGACGGTCCTGTTCGTGACCCACGACATCGACGAGGCGATCCTGCTGTCCGACCGCATCTGCGTGATGTCGGCGCGGCCCGGCCGCATCATTCGAGACCATCCCGATCAAACTGCCGCGGCCGCGCTCGATCGACAGCCTCACCAGCCCGGAATTCATCGCCTACAAGGCCGAGATCATGGCTGAGATGCAGAATTACGCGTACCACCACTGAAAGTTGAAGCGCATGGCCAATCCGCGAATTCCCTACAGCTGTCGTCCGCACCGCGCCGAAGCTGCCGCCGCTCAAGGGCAAGCGCATTCTCGTTCATCTCGTCGTCAACGTCGAGAACTGGCAGTTCGACCAGCCGATGCCGCGCACGATCATCACGCCGCCGCACGGCAAGGAGACGGTGCCGGACGTGCCGAACTTCTCCTGGGCCGATTACGGCATGCGCGCCGGCCTGCCGCGCATCCTGGAGGCGTTCGCCGCGCGCGAGCCTGCCGGCCTCGACCAGCTTCAACGCCGGCGTCATCGACGCCTATCCGCCGGCCGCGAGGCCATGCGCGAGGCCGGCTGGGAGTTCATCGGCCACGGCATGCACCAGAAGGCGATGAACCACGTCGAGGGCGGCGAGGAGGCGCTTGATCAAGGCCTGCCTCGACAAGATCGACGGCTTCACCGGCACAGAGACGCGCGGCTGGCTGTCGCCGGGCCTGCGCGAGACGCTGGACACGCCGGACCTCCTGCAAGACACTCGGCATCGATTATGTCTGCGACTGGGTGGTCGACGACCTGCCGTCCTGGATGCGCACGCACGCACGGCCCGCTGATCGCCATGCCCTACAATCTCGAGATCAACGACTCGATCATCTACGCCATCGAGCGGCACGCCACCGGCGAGATGTGCGAAGCGCGCTCGAGCACACGTTCGAGCGCTTCGAGCGCGAGTGCAAGCGACAGCGCCATGGTGCTGGCGCTCGGCCTGCATCCGCACCTGATTTCGGTGCCGCACCGCATCCACGAGCTCGAAGACATGCTCGACATGCTGACCGGCGTCCTCCGACGTCGGTTTCTTCACCGGCAGCGAACTGGCCGACTGGTACGTGGCAGCGGCTCCCGCCCCAAAGGAAATCTGACGTGGACATGAAATTCAAGGGCAAGTCGGTTCTCGTGACCGGCGCATCGAAGGGCATCGGCCTTGCCTGCGCCGAGAGCTTCGCGCGCGAAGGCGCCAGCGTCATCATCACCGGGCGCGACGAGGGCCGCATATCAGCCGCGGCTGCGCAACTGAAAGGCGCCGTCGATGGCGCCGATGTTGCGACATTCGCCGGCGATCTGGCGCTCGGCGCCGAACGAGAGCGGCTGTTCGCCGCGCATCCAAACGTCGATATTCTGGTCAACAATGCCGGCGCCATTCCCGGCGGCAGCCTGTTCGACATCAACCTGCGACCGCTGGCTTGAGGTCTGGCAGCTCAAGGTGTTCGGCTACATCCATCTGACGCAGCTTTATCTGGAAGCGATGAAGGAACGCCGCGCGGGCGTCATCGTCAACATTATCGGCATGGCCGGGCAGGAGCCGCGCTGGGATTATGTCTGCGGCGCCATGGGCAACGCCGCCTTGATCGCGATGACCCGCGCCGCCGGCGGCAAAAGCGTCGACTGGGGCGTGCGCGTGTTCGGCATCAACCCGTCCGCGACGCGCACCGATCGTATCGAGACGCTGCTGCGCGCCAAGGCCAAGGCGAATTCGGCGACTGGAGAACCTGGCAGGATGGCCTGAGCAATCTGCCGTTCGGCCGCCTCGCCGAGGCCGCCGAGATTGCCGACCTTGCCGTGGTTCTGGCCTCGCCACGCGGCTCTTACGTCAGCGGCACGGTGTTGGATGTCGATGGCGGCCAGAGCTACAAAGGATGACAATGGCGAGCGAAAGCGAGATTGAAGATCGGGATGGACCGGCCGCTTCTTCGAGGATTTCACCGTCGGCGACGTCTACAAGCACGTGCTCGGACGCACGATCACGGCGACGGACAATTCCTGGTTCACCCTGCTGACGCAGAACACGGCGGCGCTTCACTTCGACAATCACTATGCCAGCCACACCGCGTTCAAGAAGCCGCTGGTGAATTCATGCCTGACACTGGCGCTGGTGACGGGCCAGTCCGTCTCGGACATCTCGCAGAACGTCTTCGCCAATATGGGCTGGGATGAGGTGCGGATGCCGCATCCGGTGTTCGAGGGCGACACGATCTACAGCGAGAGCCAGGTCATGGCGATCCGTCTGTCGAAGTCGCGCCCGGACGTCGGCCTCGTGACGGTGAAGACCATCGGTTACAACCAGGACGGCGATATCGTCATCTCTTTCGGCCGCACATTGCTGGTCTATCGCGCCGGCCATGGGCCGTCCGGAAGCCGGCCGCAGCCCAAAATTCCGTAATTCCGTAACGAGGCTTCGCTCCATGGACGCATTGGCATTTCGCAAGAAGATCGGCATCGTCGTGCCGTCGACCAACACGATCGTCGGCCCGGAATGCGAGGCGCTTCGCCCGCGCGGCGTCACCAATCACGTGGCGCGGCTGACGCTCAAGCCGCAGGCGATCCAGGCCAACGATCAGGGATTTCTGGCGCATGTCCAGGCGATGCGCGACGGCATCGGCCCGGCGATCGACCAGGTGATGACGTGCTCGCCCGATCACGTGATCATGGGCGTGGCCATCGAGGCGTTCACCGGCGGTGTTGCCGGCGGCGATGCGCTGCAGAAGGAACTCGAGACGCGCGCCGGCGTCGGTGTGTCGATGGGCTCCACCGCGGGCGTCGCCGCGCTTCACAAATTCGGCGCGAAGCGCATCGCGGTGCTGACGCCGCATCAGCCGAAAGGCGACGAGACCGTCAGTACCTATCTGCTTGAAGCCGGTTTCGACATTGTCCGTCTCGTTGGCCTGAAATGCGCGTCGCCTTTGGCCATTGCCGAGGTGCAGCCGGCGCAGTTGCGAAAGATATTGAGCGAGATCAATGGCGACGACATCGACGCCATCCTGCAAGTCGGCACAAATCTTGCGAATGCCGCGGTGGCGGCGGAAGCCGAGCGCTGGTTGAACAAGCCGGTGCTGGCGATGAACGTCGTCACCTATTGGGACGCGTTGCGCCGCTGCGGCATTGATGACCGCGTCTATGGGTGCGGTCGAATCCTGGAAGAGTTTTAGGCAGAGAATGGCTGACAAGCGCGTCATCATTTGCGGAGCGGGCCCTTCCGGGCTGACGGCTGCGCTGTTTCTTAGCCGCGCCGGCGTGCCTGTCACGGTGCTCGAAAGCCGCGAGGCGCTCTACGAGGATCCGCGCGCGGCGACATTTCATCCGCCGACAATGGAAATGTTCGCGGAGAGCGGCGTCACGCAAAAACTGCATGAGCAGGGCATCCTGTGTCCGCGCTGGCAGTTTCGCGGCCGGGAAGAGGGTGTGGTGGCTGAATTCGACCTCGGCATTCTCGCCGATGTGACAGCCTATCCGTACCGCCTGCAATGCGAACAACACAAGCTGGTGGCGATCCTCGCCGGCATGCTGGCCGATAACAGCAACTGCGACATCCGTTACGGCGCGACCGTCGAGGCGGTGACGCAGACGGCGGATGGCGTTTCGGTCATGACCACCGACGGCGCAAAATATCACGGTGCTTACGTCATCGGCGCCGATGGCGGCCGCAGCGTCGTGCGCAAGTCGCAGGACATCGAGTTTGCCGGCTTCACCTATCAGGAGCGGTTCCTGGTCATCACCACGCCGACCGATTTCGAGCAGCAGGGCTTCGCCTATAGCTGCTACGTGTCCGATCCGTCCGAATGGTGCGCGCTGTTCAAGGTTCCCGGTGCTGGTCCGCCGGGCATCTGGCGTGTCGTGTTTCCGACCAAGCCTGAACATACGGCGGAGGAGTTGCTCGATTTTGCGTCGGCTCAGCAGCGCCTGCAGGGCTTCATCCCGCGCAGACAGCCCTACGAGATCGTGCACACCAATCTCTACACGGTGCATCAACGCGTCGCCGCCAATTATCGCAGCGGCCGCGTCCTGCTCGCCGGCGACGCCGCGCACGTCAATAATCCGCTCGGCGGCATGGGCATGAACTTCGGCATCCATGACGCGGTCAGCCTCGCCGACAAACTCACCCGCGTCATCAATGGCGAGAGCGACGATCTGCTTGACCTGTATGACCGGCAGCGGCGCCATGTGGCGAACACGTTTCTCCAGGCGATGACGATCCAGAACAAGCGCGTGCTGGAAGAGAAAGACCCGATGAAGCGGGTCGAGCGCATGAACGAGATGCGGGAAACCGCGGCGGACCCCGCCAAGGCGCGGACCTTCCTTTTGCGGACGGCGATGTTCGAAGGACTATGGGCGGCCGAGAAGGTCGCCTGACGGCGCGACAACAATAAAAGAATGAGGGAGGCAGGATCTCACCAGATTTGCCTTTGAAGGAGCAGGGACATGACGACACGACGGACGTTTATGAAGCAGGTGTTTGGCGCTGGCGTTGCAGCGGCCATGCCGTTGCCCGCCTTCGCCGCCGACTGGCCGAAGCGGCCGGTGAAGCTGATCGTGCCTTTCGCTCCCGGCGGCAATACTGACGGGATTGCGCGGCTGATCGGTCAGTACCTCGGCGGCAAGTTTGGCGAGACCTTCGTCGTTGAAAACCGTGTTGGCGCAGGCGGCCTCATTGCGACGAATGCGGTCGCCCGTTCAGCACCGGACGGATACACGATGATGATGGTGGCGTTGCCGCAAATCGCCATTCTCCCCGCGCTTGAGAAAACCGACTACGACCCGGTCAAGGATTTCACCCCGATCAGCAACGTCGCCAGCAATCCGTTCTGCTTGGTGGCGAACCCGGCCTTCGAGCCCAAGACGTTGCCGGAGTTCGTCGCTTACGTGAAAGCGCAGCCGGGGAAACTGGCCTATGCCTCGGGCGGCACAGGCAGCGTCAGTCACCTGACGATGGTGTTGTTCCTGCAGCGCGCCGGCCTGGACATGGTGCACGTTCCCTATAAAGGCGGCGCCCCGGCCATTTCCGATGTCATGGGCAATCAGGTCCCGGTCTATTTCGGCAATCTGTCGGAGGCTCTTCCTCAGGCAGGGCGGGGCCTTCGGGCGCTTGCGGTCTCGGCATCAAGCGCGCCGGAAAATTGCCCGATGTTCCGACGGTGGCCGAAAGCGGGTTTCCGGGTTTCAGATCCGAGACCTGGAACGGACTGATTGCGCCGGCAGGGACGCCGCAGCCGATCGTCGACCTCGTGGCGGCCGAGGTCAAAAACGCGCTGAAGGACCCGGTTATCCTGCAGCGTCTCGACAGCTATGGCGTCGATCCCATTGGTTCGACACCGGCCGAATTCGTGCAGACGATTGCGAGCGACATCGCGCAGTGGGCACGGCGGTCAGGGCCGCGGACATCAAGCTTTAGCCGGCTCAAG
>CAVTOO010000021.1:0-154545 GCA_963736355.1 uncultured Alphaproteobacteria bacterium
CCCGTCGGCGGTGCTCGCGGCCGGTGAGATCTTCACCGACAGCCAGGGCATGCAGCCGCATGCTACACCGCAGGCAATGACGGACGCGCAGATCAAGTCGACCATCGAAGAATATGCGGAGGCTGCTCGCAATGCGGTGGCGGCAGGATTCGACGGCATCGAACTGCACGGCGCGAACGGCTATCTGCTTGAGCAGTTCATCCGCCCGAATTCAAATCAACGCACTGACAGCTACGGCGGATCGATCGAAAATCGCGCGCGCTTTGTGCTTGAGGTTGTCGCCGCGACGACCGCCGCCATCGGCAAGGACAAGGTCGGCATTCGCCTGTCGCCGTTCGGCGTGTACAACGACATGCCGCTGTATCCTGCGATCGAGGCGGAGTACGCCTATCTTGCCGAGAAGCTCAACGAATCCGGTTTCGTCTATGTACACCTTGTCGATCATTCGGCGGGTGGTGCGCCAGCCGTGCCGCAGTCCATCAAGGACACGTTCCGCCGCGTGTTCAAGCGCACACTGATCCTGTCGGGCGGTTATGATGCCGCGCGCGCAGAGAGCGACCTCGCCGCCAAGAAAGGTGACCTGATCGCCGTCGGCAAGCCGTTCCTTGCCAATCCCGATCTGGTCAAGCGCTGGGAAACGCACGCAAGCCTGAACGCACCTGATACCGCGACGTTCTACGCCGCAGGGCCGAAGGGGTATACGGATTACCCGGTGCTCGCAGCACAGCCTGCATGATTGAAGGCACTTTCGTCATGCCCGCGCTTGTCGCGGGCATGACGAGCTATTTCTTTCTTGCCTCGCGATCCAGCAACTTCATCTTCCGCTCGACACCCCAATAGTAGCCGGCGAGTTCGCCATTGCTGCGCACCACGCGGTGGCACGGAATGGCGACGCCGATCGGATTGGCGCCGCAGGCGGTGCCGACCGCGCGCACCGCGTTGGGCGAACCGATGCGCCTGGCGATATCGGCATAGCGTCGCCGTCTTGCCCGCGGGGATTTTGCGCAGCGCCTGCCACACGCGCTGCTGGAACGCCGTGCCGCGAATATCAAGCGGCAGATCGAGACCCTTGGCGGGCGCTTCGACGAAGCCGACGACTTTCGCGACGATTTTTTCGAACGCCTTGTCGCCGCCAATCAATGTGGCTTTGGGGAAGCGATCCTGCAGCTCGCGCACCAGCGCGTCGGGGTCGTCGCCGAACAGGATGGCGCAGACGCCTTTGCCGGTCATCGCCACCAGGATCGAACCGAGCGAGCATTCGCCGACCGCAAACCTGATCTCGGTGTTGACGCCGCCGTCGCGGAACGCTTTCGGCGTCATGCCGAGCAGCTCGTTCGAGGTCTCGTAGAAGCGCCCGCTCGAATTGAAGCCCGGCGCCATAGATCGCCCCGGTGACGCTGCCGCCCTGCGTCAGCTCGTTGCGCACACGCGCCCCGCGATGCGCGGCGGCGTAGTTCTTTGGCGTGACGCCCGTGATCGTTTTGAACAGCCGATGAAAATAAGACTGGCTTAAGCCCGCGCGCGCCGCGATGTCCGAGAGGCGCGGCATCTCCTCGGAGGATTCAATGCGGCGGCAGGCTTCGGTCACCAGCACGCGCCAGCGCTCCGACAATGCGACATCGTTCGGCTTGCAGCGCTTGCAGGGGCGAAACCCGGCGCGCTCGGCGTCGGCGGCGGTCGCATGGAAAGCGGACATTCTGCGGCCTGGCCTGCCGCGCCGCGCAGGACGGCCGGCAATAGACGCCGGTGGTTTTCACCGAATAGAAAAAGCGGCCGTCGGCATCCTTGTTGCGCGCGACGACATCCTGCCAGCGCGGGTCCTGCTCGGTCGGCACCTTTGGGGCCGCAACGCGTGCGATCATGTTCATGGTCATCTCTCGCTGATGGGCGTGTGACCCTTATCTAGCGAGCACCTGCGCGGGCCGCACTCCGGCCCTTGCTTTCAAATTCGGATGCCCGTTATTCCGCCGGGACCGCGTGCGTGCCCGCGACCGGATGCTGGCGCTTGTAGCCGATATAGGTATAGACCGCCGGAATCACGAACAGCGTCAGCAGCGTGCCGAGCGTCATGCCGCCGACGATCACCCAGCCGATCTGCTGGCGGCTTTCGGCGCCGGCGCCCTCGGCGAGCGCCAGCGGCACGGCGCCCAGCACCATGGCGCCGGTCGTCATCAGGATCGGCCGCAGGCGCAGCGTCGCCGCCTCGATCACGGCCTCGGCACGGTCCGTGCCCTGCTTCCTGCAGCTGGTTGGCGAACTCGACGATCAGGATGCCGTGCTTGGTGATCAGGCCGACCAGCGTCACGAGGCCGATCTGCGAGTAGACGTTGAGCGTGCCGCCGGTGAGATAGAGCGCCGCCAGCGCGCCGGTCATCGACAGCGGCACCGTCAGCATGATGATGAGCGGGATCGAGGAAGCTCTCGAACTGCGCCGCCAGCACCAGATAGATGAAGCCGAGCGCCAGCACGAAGATGAAGACCAGGCTCTGCCCGGCGACGCGGAACTCGCGGCTCTGGCCGGCGAACATCGGTCTGCACCGTTGCGGCAGCACCTCGCGTGCGGCCTGTCTCCAGGAACGTCGAGGCCTCGCCCAGCGCGTAGCCCGGCGCGAGGTTGGCGGAGATCGTCACCGAGCGCAGCTGGTTGAAGCGCTTCAGCTCCTTCGGCGCCACCGTCTCCCGACCGTTGACGATGTTGGACAGCTGGATCATCTCGCCGCTGCGGCCGCGCACGAAGATGCGTCGACAGCGTCTGCGGGCGTGGCGCGGTCCTCGGCGGCGAGCTGCACGATGACGTCGTACTGCTCGCCGTTCAGCTCGAAGCGCGTCACCTGGCGGCCGCCGAGCAGCGTCTCGAGCGTGCGGCCGACGACCGAGACGTCGAGGCCGAGATCGGCGACCTTGGCGCGGTCGATGCTCGATCGCGGAACTCCGGCGTGTTGAGCTTGAGGTCGGTGTCGACGATCGGTGCAGGCCGGGGTTCTGGCGCGATCCGCTCGATCATCTGGTCGACGTACTCCTGCAGCTCCTCGTAGGTGCCCGAGCGTCTGGATGACGAACTCGATCGGGCGCGACGCAGCCGCGCTGGCCGAAGCGAGCCGGGTTGCTGGCGAAGGCATGGACGCCGGCGATGCGCGCGCAGCTTCGGCGCGAGCTCGGCCGACGATGCTCTGCTGCGTGCGCTCGCGCTCGTCCCAGTCCTTCAGCCGCCCGATGGCCGATGAACGTCGGTGACTTCGGGCACGCCGTTGATGACCAGACGTCGCTGCGACCTCCGGCACCTCGCGCAGGATGGCTCTCGACCTGCGCGCTGTAGCGGCTCGGTGATAGTCGATGGTCGACGCCTTCGGGCGCCGTGCCGCGCACGATGAGGACGCCGCGATCCTCGATCGGGGCCAGCTCCGAGCGCAGGATCGTGAAGATAGAAGCCGCCGATGCCGGCGACCGCGAGCGCGACCAGGACCGATCAGCGGACGCACCTGCAGCGTCGCCGTCAGCAGGTCGCCGGTAGCCGCGCTCGAACGCGGCGAACGCCGCGCTCGATGAGCCGGGAAGATCCGGCCGGGGTTGCTCGTTGTGCCGCAGCAGCTTGCGAGCACATCATCGGCGTCAGCGTCAGCGCGACGAAGCCCGAGACGACCACCGCGCCGGCCAGCGTCAGCGCGAATTCGAGGAACAGCCGGCCGGTGCGGCCGGGCGCGAACGCGATCGGCGCGTAGACGGCGGCCAGCGTCAGCGTCATGGCGATGACGGCGAAGCCGATCTCGCGCGATGCCCTTGATCGCGGCCGCCATCGGCTGCATGCCCTCCTCGATGTGGCGGTAGATGTTCTCCAGCACGACGATGGCGTCGTCGACGACGAGGCCGATCGCCAGCACCATGGCCAGCAGCGTCAGCGTGTTGATGGTGAAGCCGAACGCATACATCAGCGCGAAGGCGCCGATCAGCGAGACCGGAATGGTGACGATCGGGATGCAGCGAGGCGCGGAACGAGCGCAGGAAGAAGAAGATCACCAGCACGACGAGCAGCGATCGCTTCGCCGATGGTCGTGATAGACGGCCTTGATCGAGCGGTCGATGAACACGGCGCTGTCGTTGCCGATCTCGGCGGTCATGCCCTGCGGCAGCGACTGCGTTGATCTCCGGGCAGGACGCGCGCGCACGGCCTTCGACACGTCGAGCGGATTGGCGATCGCCTGCTTGATGATGCCGACGGTGATCGCGGGCTGCGCCGTTGTAGCGGCTGTCGCGCCGCTCGTCGTCGCGCGCCGAGCTCGACGCGCGCGACCTCGCCGAGCTGCACCTGATGGCCGCCGGCGACCTTGACGACGATATTGCGGAACTGCTCGGGCGTCGTCAGGCCGGTGCGCGACAGCACCGTGAATTCGCGGTCGCGCGCTCTCGATGCGGCCCGGACGGCAGCTCGACGTTCTGCGCGCGCAGCGCGTTCTCGACGTCCTGGACGGTGAGGTTGTAAGGCGGCCAGCCGCTCGCGGTCGATCCAGATGCGCATGGCATAGCGGCGCTCGCCGAAGATCGTCACGTCGGCGACGCCGTCAGGTTCTTCAGCCGGTCGACGACGTAGCGGTCGACGTAGTCGGTGATCTCCAGCGCGGTCATGTTCGGTCGCTGGTGAAGACGAGGATACATGATCGGCTGGGCGTCGGCCTCGACCTTGGCGATGATCGGCTCGTCGATCTCGTCGGGCAGGCGGCCGCGCACGCGGCTGACGCGGTCGCGCACGTCGCTGGCGGCGACGTCGGGATCGACGCTCGAGCCGGAAGCGGACGGTGATGCGGCTGCATCTCGGCAGCGGCTGGTCGAGTCCAGCACGTCGATGCCGTCGATGCCGGCGATCGAGCCTTCCAGCACCTGCGTGACCTGGCTCTCGATGATCGCGGCCGAGGCGCCCGGATAGCGTGGTCGACACCGAGACGACCGGCTCGTCGATGTTGGGATATTCGCGCACCGTCAGGCGGCTGTAGGAGACGATGCCGAGCAGCACGATGATCAGGCTCAGCACCGTCGCGAAGACCGGCCGGCGGATGCAGAATTCGAAAGGCATGCCCGCCCCTTAGCTGCGCGGTTGCTGCGCAGGCTGAACGATCTCGACCGCAAGGCCGTTTCGCAACGCTGACTGGCCGGCGGTGACGACTGTCGCATTGGCAGCCAGGCCGCTCGATGATCTCGACCTCGCCGGCGCGGCGCTCGCCGAGCTCGACCTTGGCCTCGACCGCCTTGCCGTTCTCGATGCGGAAGACGAACGTCTCGCCCGCGCGCGGCACGATGGCGCTTTCGGGAACGACCACGACCTCGCGCTCGTTGCGCCCGCGCACGACACGCGCGCGAACAGGCCCGGCCGCAGCACGAGGTCGGTGTTCGGCAGGCGCGCCCTCACCTGAAGCGCGCGCCCGTTGACGTCGACCTGCGGATCGATGGCGTAGATCCGCGCCTGGAACGTGCGGCCCGGCAGCGCGTCGACGATCACGTCCACGGTCTGGCCGACCTGCACGTCGGCGAGGAACAGCTCGGGCAGTTTGAAGTCGAGTTTCAGGGTGTCGATCTTTTCCAGATTGACGATCGCCGTACCGACGCTGACGAACGCGCCCGCCGACAGCAGCCGTATGCCGACGATGCCGTTGAACGGCGCGCGGATGGTGTGCTTGCTCAGACGCACGCGAGACAGTTCGAGGCCGGCGCGCGAGGTATCGACATTCTGCCGAGCTTCGTCGAACGCGCGCTCGGTAATGTTGCGCCCTTTCGAGAGCGCGTCGGCGCGTTCGAAATTCGCTTTCTGGAACGCGAACCGCGCTTCGAAGTCCGAGAGTTCCGCCTGAGCGAGCGAGTCATCCAGGCGTACGAGCACGTCGCCCTGCTTCACCGGCTCGCCTTCCTGGAAACGAATTTCGGCGATGCGGCCGGGGATTTCAGGAGCGATCTGCACGGCCTCGTCGGAGCGCAAGCTGCCGACCGAGGGAATGTCGGTCGTGGAGCGCATCGCGCGGGCGACCGCAGTTTCCACCGGGATGGCCTGCACCGTCACCGCACCCTTGCCCTTGATCTGCGCCTTGGTGGCGGGACCGCCCTTCCACCAGTACGCGCCGCCCGCGAGGGCGACCGCAGCGAGCAGGACGAATGCGATCAGGCCGCGCTTCTTGGGCTTCGGCTTGGGCGCGGTGTGCCCAACCGGTTCGGGGTGATCGGTTCGTTGTTTGTCGTGCGGCGCGTGCATGGTGATAGCCGGTATCCTTGAAGCTTGAAGTCGTCAGCCGGTGGCGTTTCTCAGTACCGCCGGCGCGGCAAGCTTTTCGCCGAACCCATTGCCTTGGCCAACGCGGCCGAGATTGAAGGTGCGGCGCAATCTTCCACCAGCTAGTTTATCAAAGTGTAGGCGGATTCCCGACCTCGGGGATACCGCCGGATTATGAATATTAGGCAATATTTCGGGCTCCGACATGCGTATCGCCACGTGGAACGTGAATTCTGTCCGCCAGCGGCTGGACCAGTTGCTGGCCTGGCTCAAGGAACGCCAGCCGGACGTGGTCTGCCTGCAGGAGATCAAATGCGTCGACGAGGCCTTCCCGCGCGAGGCCATCGAGGCGGCGGGCTACAATGTCGCCGTCCACGGCCAGAAGACCTTCAACGGCGTGGCGCTGCTGTCGCGCTTTCCGTTCGACGAGACCACGCCGCGACTGGCCGGCGACGACGCCGACGTGCAGGCGCGCTTTCTAGAGGGGATCGTGTCGTCGCCCGAAGGCGTGGTGCGCGTGGCCTGCCTCTATCTGCCCAATGGCAACCCGGTTGAGACAGAAAAATATCCCTATAAAATCAACTGGATGAACCGGCTTATTAAATACGCAGGTGAACGGCTGAAGTTCGAGGAAAAGCTGGTTCTGGCCGGCGATTTCAACGTCATTCCCGCGCCCGGCGACGCGCGCTTCCCCGAGGCCTGGAAGAACGACGCGCTGTTCCTGCCGCAGACGCGCGAGCGGTTTCAGACCCTCATCAATCTGGGGCTCACGGATGCGTTGCGCGCCACCACCGACGATGCCGGCCTCTACACGTTCTGGGACTATCAGGCGGGCGCCTGGCAAAAGAACAACGGCATCCGCATCGACCACCTGCTGCTGTCGCCGCAGGCCGCCGACGGCCTGACGGCGGTCGGGATCGACAAGCATGTGCGCAGCTGGGAGAAGGCCTCTGACCACGTTCCGGTGTGGGCCGACATCAGTCTCAACGACAAGTTGAGCAAGTAAAACCCTACCGCCAAAATTGAAATGGCCCCGGCGCGCGCCGAGGCCATATAAAACACAGATAATATCTGCGATTAGTCGCGTTGACCCTGCAGCCAGCGCTGCAGCATGCGCACGGCCATGGCGCGGTCGTCGTCCGTGGCCTTCTGGATGGCGCCGGCATAGAGATCCTTGATCCAGACCTCCTCGGCTCCTGCGCCGTCGCGCGCGAGTGTCAGCATCATCAAACCGCGTGCGCTCTGGCGCTGGACGTTATCGCCGTAGAACAGCATCTGGCCGAGCAGAGCCTGCGCCTGATGCTGGTTCTTCTGGGCCGCGAGGCCAAGCCAGCGCGCCGCGTATTTCGGATCCTGACGCGTGCCCGTGCCGCGCAGATAAAGACGCCCAAGCTGATACTGAGCGTTGGCATCGCCGAAATAGGATGCCGCATAGGCAAACATCTCGCGGGCGCGTTCGGGATCGGCCTTCACACGGCTGCCCGGAATGCCGTCGAGAAAATACTGGCCAAGCGACACGAACGCATTGGCGACCACGGGCGCCTGCGGCGCGAGCGGGCTATCCTCGGCATGGGTGTTGGCAACCTGGCTGAAGAATTCGAAGGCGCGCAGCTTGTCCTGAGCGACACCGTTACCGTCGGCATACATGCGCCCGAACTTCCACTGGGCGACCGGATGACCGCCGTCGGCGGCATATTGCAAGGCGGCCAGCGTATTGTTGGCAGAGGCCGGCGGCAGCGCATTCTTCAGGCCGACGGCACCCTGCTGGATGGCCGCGACCGGCAAAGCGGGATCCTTGCTCGGCGTTCCGTCGAGCGCAAAGGCCGGTGCTGCCGCGAGCACCGCGCAAACTGATCCAAGCAAGGCAACGCTAGATATCCGCATAACACTTCGTCTCGTGCGCACCACCGGGGTGCGTGACCGCGCCATCAATGGCGGGACCTACTTGCTGGGCGTATTTCCACAAATAACCTGAGCCGAAGGCACCCACCCGCGGCTTCCAATCCTTCCGACGCGCAGACAATTCTGCATCGGACAGCTTGACGTTCAGTATGCCGTCGACCGCATCGATCTCGATGATGTCGCCGTCGCGAATGAGAGCGATCGGACCGCCGATCGCAGCTTCCGGCCCGACATGGCCGATGCAGAAGCCGCGCGTCGCGCCCGAGAAACGGCCGTCGGTGATGAGGGCAACCTTGCCGCCCATGCCCTGACCGTAAAGCGCCGCGGTGGTCTGCAGCATCTCGCGCATGCCGGGACCGCCACGCGGGCCCTCATAGCGGATGACCAGCACGTCGCCTTCCTTGTAAGTCTTCTTCTGTACGGCCTCGAAGCAGGCTTCCTCGTTGTCGAAGCAGCGTGCCGGGCCGGTAAAACGCAGTTCGCTCATGCCGGCGACTTTGACGATGGCGCCGTCGGGCGCGAGATTGCCCTTCAGACCAACCACGCCACCGGTGACGGTGATCGGCTTGTCGGCCGAGCGCACGACATCCTGATGCGGATTCCATTTCACGCTTTTCAGGTTCTCGGCGATGGTCCGTCCCGTGACGGTCATGCAGTCACCGTGCAAGTACCCATGATCGAGCAAAGTCTTCATCAGAAGCGGTATGCCGCCTGCTTCGAACATGTCTTTGGCGACATAACGACCGCCCGGTTTCAAATCGGCGACATACGGTGTCTTTTTGAAGATTTCGGCGACGTCGAATAGGTCGAACTTGATGCCGCATTCGTGGGCGATGGCCGGCAGATGCAGCGCGGCATTGGTCGACCCACCGGAGGCGGCGACCACGGCGGCGGCGTTTTCCAGCGCCTTGCGGGTGACGATGTCGCGCGGACGGATATTGAGCGCGATCAGTTCCATGATCTTTTCGCCCGCCGTCATGCAGAACGCGTCGCGGATTTCGTAAGGCGCCGGCGCGCCGGCCGAATACGGCAGCGCAAGCCCGATGGCTTCCGACACGGTCGCCATGGTGTTGGCGGTGAACTGGGCGCCGCAGGCGCCGGCCGAGGGGCACGCCACCGCTCGATTTCATCGAGGTCGTCGTCGGACATGGCGCCGATCGAATGCTTGCCGACCGCCTCGAACATGTCCTGCACGGTGACCTGCTGCCCACGAAAGTTGCCGGGCAGGATCGAGCCGCCATAGATGAAGATCGACGGCACGTTGAGGCGAACCATCGCCATCATCATGCCGGGCAGCGACTTGTCGCAGCCGGCGAGACCGACGAGGGCGTCATAGGAATGGCCGCGCATGGTCAGTTCGACGGAGTCGGCGATCACCTCGCGCGACGGCAGCGAGGAGTGCATGCCCTCATGGCCCATGGCGATGCCGTCGGTGACGGTGATGGTGCAGAATTCGCGCGGGCGTGCCGCCGGAGGAGGCGACACCCTTCTTCACCGCCTGCGCCTGGCGCATCAGCGAAATGTTGCACGGCGCGGCTTCGTTCCAGCACGAGGCGACGCCGACGAAGGGCTGGTGAATTTGATCGGTGGTCAGCCCCATCGCATAGAGGTAGGAGCGGTGCGGAGCGCGCGACGGGCCTTCGGTCACATGCCGGCTGGGCAGACGGGCCTTGATATTGGTCTTGGCGTCCATCGCGAAAGCAACTCAAGGCCGTCCGGCATCCAACGCGGGGCGTCATTGCCCGGTTGTGCCCGAGAACATGGCTTCTGCGAGGGGTGTGGCTAAATCGCGGCGCAAGCAAGCATCACGTGCCCGGACGGTTAAATGTTCCGGAACTGTTGCGCCGCCGCAACATCTGTGGCGGCCAAAACACGCCCCGACGGCTGCGTGCGGTGCACCCGCCCTAGATCGACCGGCCGCGGATCGCCCGCCAGACAAACAGCAGGATGACGGCGCCGACAACCGCCGAGACCAGGGTGCGCCAGAATCCGAACACGGCAATGTCGGCCACTTCCGCCAGCTTGCCGCCGATAAAGGCTCCGGCCACGCCGACGATGATGTTGGTCAGGATGCCGTGGTTGGAGGCCGTGACCCGCTCGGCGATCCAGCCGGCCAGCGCCCCGATCAGGAGCATCATGAAAAAGCCAACCCCCGGCTGGCTGAAAAATGCCTGCGCGCCACCTTGCATCGTCAATTCTCCCTCGCCGCTTCGGCGACCCCATCCATATCACGAGCGTCCGCGACGCCCCTTACATGTTCAGCACGCGGCCATAGGCGTCCAGCACCGCCTCTTTCATGGTCTCGGAGATGGTCGGATGCGGGAAGATGGTGTGCATCAGCTCCTCTTCCGTCGTTTCCAGATTCATGGCGACGACGAAGCCCTGGATCAGCTCGGTCACTTCCGCGCCAACCAGATGGGCGCCGAGCAACTGGCCGGTCTTCTTGTCGAAGATCACCTTGACCATGCCCTGATCTTCGCCGAGCGCGATGGCCTTGCCGTTGCCGATGAACGGAAAGCGGCCGACGCGGATATCCTTGCCCGCTTCCTTGGCCTTGGCTTCCGTCAGACCGACCGAGGCGACCTGCGGGGCGCAGTAGGTGCAGCCGGGGATCAGCAACTTGTCCATCGGATGCGGGTGCAGCCCCTTGATGGCCTCGACGCAGACGACGCCTTCATGCTCGGCCTTGTGGGCCAGCATCGGCGGACCGGCGACATCGCCGATGGCGTAGATGCCCGGCACGTTGGTGCGGCACAGGCCGTCGATGACGATGGTGCCGCGATCGGTCTTCACGCCGAGCTTCTCGAGCCCGAGATTTTCGATGTTGCCGACGACGCCGACGGCGGAAATCACGCGGTCGACCTCAAGCGTCTGCGACTTGCCGCCGACTTCGATGGTGGCGACGACGCTGTCGGTCTTCTTGTCGAGCTTGGTGACCTTGGCGCCGGTCATGAATTTCATGCCCTGCTTCTCGAACGCCTTGCGCGCGAACGCGGAAATCTCGGCGTCTTCAACCGGCAGGATCTGCGGCAGCACTTCGACGACCGTCACCTCGGCGCCCATGTTGCGATAGAACGAGGCGAACTCGATGCCGATGGCGCCGGAGCCGACCACGAGCAGCGACTTCGGCATCTTCTCGGGCACCATCGCCTCGAAATAGGTCCACACCAGTTTCTTGTCGGGCTCCAAGCCCGGCAACGCACGCGGCCGCGCGCCGGTGGCGACGATGATGTGCTTGGCCTGATAGGCGCCGGCGCCGAGCGCACCCTTGGGCGCTTCCACCGACGACGCCTTCACCGTGATCTTGCCGGGCGCGTCGATGACGGCGTCGCCCCAGATCACCGAGACCTTGTTTTTCTTCAGCAGGAAGCCGACGCCGGTGTTCATGCGCTGCGCCACGCCGCGCGAGCGCTGCGCCACCGCCTTGATGTCGAAGGAGACATTCTCCGCCGACAGGCCGTAATCCTTGGCGTGCTTCATGTTGTGGTAGATTTCGGCCGAGCGCAGCAGCGCCTTGGTCGGGATGCAGCCCCAGTTCGAGCAGATGCCGCCGAGGAAGGATTTCTCGACGACGCCGACCTTGAAGCCGAGCTGGGCGGCGCGGATCGCGGTGACGTAGCCGCCGGGGCCCGAGCCGATGATGATGATATCGAAGGATGTGTCAGCCATTGCTCAGCTCTTTCGTCGTCAAGATAGAATTTCTGTGCCAGTGCGCGCGGCAGCCCGTGCGATCAGCCGGCCGCGCACGAACCATTCGATCAGCGCAAGGGCCGCGATAATCGCAACACGCCGCCAGCGTGACAATTACCCAAAGGTCGCGCAACCAGTCAGTGGGCGAATAGCGGATCGCCGACCCGATGATTTCAAGACCCAGCGGATTGAAGATCGCGACGGCCGCGGCCAGCATCGTGATCCATGGCCAGCGCGTCTTCACGTCCGGCTGCCTTCGGCAACAAGCGCGCTGCGGCTGAGGTACATTTTCAAGACAAGCCACTGCGTCGCGACGACCGCGGTGAAGGGCAAGATCAACTGGATCAAATCGAGGATGTCGGCGAGCCGCGTGGTGCGGCCCGACGACAGATCAGACCCCAGGCCGACAGCGATCAAGGACCACGCCAGCACAACGAGAGCGATCGCAGCATTGCGGATCGATGTCAGCCGATTTTTGAACAGCACCGCGATGCCGAGCACGATCATCGCCAGGATCGCTCCAATCGGAACGGCGAAGACGCTGTAGGCCTGAGCCAGACCGCAGCCCGCAGGATCGCTGCGGCAGATCATGAGGCCGTTCACTGCGATAGCAAACGCGAGCCCCGCAAAGCAGGACAGCATCGCGCCGAAGACAATGATGCCGAACAGTCGCACGTGCCGTGCTCCCAGCAGTTAGACGAGCATCATCACCGGGTTTTCGATCAGCTTCCTGAATGCCGTGATGAGTTCGGCCCCGAGCGCGCCATCGACGGCGCGATGATCGGTCGACATCGTCACCGTCATGATGGTGCGCACCTCGACCTTGCCACCGATCACCACGGCCCGCTCCTCGCCCGCGCCGACCGCGAGGATCGATGAGTGCGGCGGGTTGATCACCGCGGAGAAATCCTTGATGCCGAACATGCCGAGATTGGAAATCGCAGTCGAGCCGCCCTGATATTCCTCGGGCTTGAGCTTGCGATTGCGGGCGCGCGCGGCGAGATCCTTCATCTCGTTGGAAATCGCGGCGAGCGTCTTGGCGTGGGCATTGCGCACCACCGGCGTGATCAGACCGCCCGGAATGGAGACGGCGACGCCGATGTCGGAGACCTTGTGCAGCAGCATGCCGCCATCGGTCCAGGTCGCATTGGCCGTGGGCACATGCTGGAGCGCCACCGCCATCGCCTTGATGACGAAGTCGTTGACCGACAGCTTGTAGGCGGGCTTGCCGTCCTTGTCCTTGGGCGCGCTCTTGTTGATGTCCTCGCGCGCCGCCATCAGCGCCGTCAGATCGCAATCGACGGAGAGATAGAAATGCGGAATCGTCTGCTTCGACAGCGTGAGGCGCTGCGCGATGATCTTGCGCATCTGGTCGTGCGGGACGAAATCGTAGGAGCCGTCGGCATACAGCGCACGGACCTGCTGGTCGCTCGGAGTAGCCGGCGGCAACGGCGCGGCACCGGCCGACGGGGCGCGCAGGCCCTGCCCCGACTTCGCACGCTCGATATCGCTGGCCACGACACGGCCATGCGGACCGGAGCCCGTGACGCGCGACAGATCAATGCCGCCATCCTTGGCGAGACGGCGGGCGAGCGGTGACGAGAACACACGGCCACCGGGAGCAGATGTCGCGGCAGGAGCTGCGGCGGCAGGCGCACTTGGCGCAGCCGGAGCTGCCGCCTTCGGTGCGGCAGGTGGTGCTGCCGTGGGAGCTGCGGGCGCAGCCGCCGGTTTCGGAGCCGCAGCGGATGCGGTGGCGCCAGCGGACGCGGCTTTGACGTCTTCGCCTTCGGTCGCGAGCACGGCGATCAGATTGTTGACCGGCACGTCGTTGGTGCCTTCGGGCACGACGATCTTCGCCAGCACGCCTTCATCGACGGCCTCGACTTCCATCGTCGCCTTGTCGGTCTCGATCTCGGCGATGACGTCGCCGGCCTTGACCTTGTCGCCTTCCTTCTTGAGCCATTTGGCGAGATTGCCCTTTTCCATCGTCGGCGACAGCGCGGGCATCAGAATGTTGATCGGCATGTTGCGCGCGCCTCAGCGATACAGAACGGCTTTGGCGGCCGCGACGACGTCGGCGACCGTAGGCAATGCAAGCTTTTCGAGATTGGCGGCATAGGGCATCGGCACGTCCTTGCACGAGACGCGCGTGACCGGCGCGTCGAGATAGTCGAACGCGCCTTCCATGACGCGCGCGGAGATCTCGGCACCGACACCGGACTGCGCCCAGCCCTCTTCCACCGTGACAAGGCGGCTCGTCTTCTTGACGGACTCGATGATGGTCGCGGTGTCCATCGGACGCAGCGTGCGCAGATCGATGACTTCGGCCTCAATGCCCTCGCTCGCCAGCGCTTCAGCGGCCTTGAGCGAATAGGTCATGCCGTTCGACCACGAGACGATGGTGACATGCTGGCCCGGACGCACGATGCGCGCCTTGCCGATCGGCAGCACGTAGTCGTCGAGTTTGGGAACAGGACCGGAGCTGCCGTAGAGAATTTCGTGCTCGAGGAAAATAACCGGGTTCGGATTGCGGATCGCGGCCTTGAGCAGCCCCTTGGCGTCGGCGGCGGAGAACGGCGCGACAACCGTCAGACCGGGAATGTGCGAATACCAGGACGAGTAATCCTGGCTGTGCTGCGCGGCAACGCGCGAGGCCGCGCCGTTCGGTCCACGGAACACGATGGGGCAACCCATCTGGCCGCCGGACATGTAGAGCGTCTTGGCGGCCGAGTTGATGATCTGATCAATGGCCTGCATGGCGAAGTTGAAGGTCATGAATTCGACGATGGGCTTGAGGCCCGCCATCGCCGCACCGACGCCGATGCCGGTAAATCCATGTTCGGTGATCGGTGTATCGATGACACGCTTGCCGCCGAACTCCTGCAACAGGCCCTGCGTGACCTTGTAGGCGCCCTGATACTCCGCAACTTCTTCGCCCATGACGAAGACGTCCGGATCGCGGCGCATTTCCTCGGCCATGGCGTCGCGCAACGCTTCGCGCACGGTCATGGTGACCATCTCGGTGCCGGCCGGAACATCCGGATCGGCGCCGACAACAACCGCTGGCGCGGACGGAGCCGCGGCCGGCGCATTGATCATCGGCTTGCCTTCGCCGACGGGAGCGCGTGATTCTTCCACCTCGTGACGGACATTCGGCGGCGTCGAGGCCGGAATGGCGGATGCGTCTTCACCGCTCGACAGGATCGTGGCGATGGGCGTGTTGACCGCGACGTCGTTGGTGCCTTCCGGCACCAGGATGCGGCCGAGCGTGCCCTCATCGACCGCTTCGACTTCCATCGTGGCTTTGTCGGTCTCGATCTCGGCGATGACATCGCCGCTCTTGACCTTGTCGCCTTCCTTCTTGAGCCACTTGGCGAGATTGCCCTTTTCCATCGTGGGCGACAGCGCGGGCATCAATACTTGAATCGGCATCTTAACTCCAACCGCCCTCAGGCAACCTTATGCGTGACATGTGGCATGATCGTTTTCGAAAAGCGTCCCCGCTTTTCGCAGAACATGCTCAGCGATAGATGTCAGTGTAGAGCTCCGACGGATCGGGCTCCTGGTCATGCGAGGCGAAGTCGGCCGCTTCGTTGACGATGTCGCGCACTTCGGCGTCCACCTTCTTCAGCGTTTCCTCGGTCGCCCATTTTTTTGCAAGCAGGCGCGTACGCACCTGCTCGATCGGATCTGAATCGTTACGCACCTTCTCGACTTCTTCACGCGTACGATACTTCGCGGGATCGGACATCGAGTGTCCGCGATAGCGATAGGTCTGCATTTCGAGAATATAGGGACCGTTGCCTTCGCGGCACCATTTGACGGCCTTGTCGCCCGCGGCCTTCACCGCGCGCACGTCCATGCCGTCGACCTGTTCGCCCGGAATGTTGAACGACAGGCCACGCTTGGAGAAGTCGGTCTGCGCCGACGAGCGGCTGACAGCCGTGCCCATCGCGTAGCGATTGTTCTCGATGATGTAGACGACCGGCAGCTTCCAGAGCTCGGCGATGTTGAAGCTCTCATAGACCTGGCCCTGATTGGCCGCGCCGTCGCCGAAGTATGTCAGGCTGACATTGTCGTTGCCGCGATAGTGGTTGGCGAAAGCCAGACCCGTGCCGAGCGAGACCTGCGCGCCGACGATGCCGTGGCCGCCGTAGAAATGCTTCTCGACGCTGAACATGTGCATCGAGCCGCCCTTGCCTTTTGAGTAGCCGCCGCGACGGCCCGTCAGTTCAGCCATGACGCCGCGCGATTCCATGCCCGTGGCGAGCATGTGACCGTGATCACGATAGCCGGTGATGACCTGATCGCCGTCCTTCAGCGCCATCTGCATGCCGACAACGACAGCTTCCTGACCGATGTAGAGATGACAGAAGCCGCCGATGAGACCCATGCCGTACAACTGGCCGGCCTTTTCTTCGAAGCGGCGGATAAGAAGCATATCGTGGAACGCGGTGAGCTCTTGTTCCTTGGTGAAATCGGGAACGGAATGTTTGCCGTTCGCCTGCTCGCGCGTCGAAGATGTTTTGGTTGTGGCCATGAAGCATCCGGGTCAGAGGGAGGCGGATGACTCTCCTTAGCGGAAATTACTGGAGGCTGAAAGAAAGACAGACGTGTATCAACGCCGCGTCTGTGCCGCAGCGCAACAATGAAGGCTAGTATGTTAGTTGCTGACAGCGCGAAAACCGCGCGGCGCTTTATCCGCCGAACCGGTACACGACGCCCACGCGCGCCGCGTGTGCGGACGGATCGATGTGGATCGTGCCCGTCGTTGCGTTGGACGCCACACTCGTGACCACGGCGTCGAAGCTGCCGAGGAACGAGTACAGATAGTCAAATCGCCACGACCAATCGCGGCTGATGGCGCCTTCGAGGCCGCCGCCGATCTGGAACCCGCTCAGATTGCGGCTCGCGACCGTGAGCGCCGATCCCGTCCCATCCTGGAATGAGATGCCGCCGAACCGCACGGAACCCCAGCCGGCGCTGAGATAGGCCAGCGTCGCCGGCGTCACGAGATAGCCGATCCTTGCGCGACCGGTGAAACCCCAACCGATGTCGATGTCGCTCGCCGAGACCGCAGGGGTGCCCTCGGCCTCGATGCCGAAGACGATACGATCGGACGTCCGGAAGTTGTAACCGACGAGCAAGGTGGGAAGGACCGTGGTGACGCCAATGCCGTCAGCTGCCGCCGCATAGGTGGTGCCCGGCGTGGGCGTGGTCGAGCCCGCGACCTTCACGTTGCCCATGCCCACACCAAGGGTCGCGCCGACATAGAGACCCGTCCAGCCCGGTGCGACGCGCGGATCTGTCCACGCCACCGCACTTCTCTGATCGCCGAACTGATATGCCAACGCGACGCGCGCATTGCCGACATTCGGGCGGAGCGTCAGCGAGTTCGGGATCGGTCCGGTCACGTCGGTAAAGGAGAACTCGCCGCGGTTGTAGAATGTGTGGAGATATTCGGCGCGCAGCGTCCAGCTCGGCGCGATGACTGTCTCAATGCCGCCGCCGAGCACGAGCCCGACCAGAATTCTCCGACGACGACTGATTGATCTGCTGCGGCCCGAAAGCCGGCAGGAATTGATTATAGTCGACCGTCAAACGCGACCAGGCCACGCCCGCCGTGCCGTAAAGCAGTGTCTCGGGGCTGACGAGATAGCCAAGACGCGCGCGCAGCGAGGCGTGCCAGTCCTGCTTCGCCGACAGATTGACCGATGCCCAGCCGACGTTCGGCAAGAACTGATCGAACGGCGTGTTGCCGGTCGACTTCAAGTCGGAGAATGTGACGTCGGCCTCGAGGCCTGCGACGACGCGCGGCGAGACGCGCCAGTTGTAGCCGGCGAGCGCACCGCCGGTGAACCCGGCTGCTCCCGCTCCGACGAAATCCGTGAAGGTGGCGTTGACGCCGCCGGCGGCGAGATTGAGCAGCGCACTCGGCGATGTCGCGCCTGCTGTCGAGAAGGCATAGCCGACGTGACCGCCGAGATAGAAGCCCTGCCATGCCGGTACGGCAATCGGCGCCGGTGCTTTCAGTGGAAGGTCGGCTGCATGCGCGGAACCGGCGGCCATCGCCGCGGCAGAGAGCGCGCAAAACCACTTAATCGTTCCGGCCATCACGTTGCCCCCAACTCGACGGATCAAACTGGAAAGCTAGCGAGAATGCCGCGGCTGGTCTGTTGTATTTTGGCAACGGCCGGGATTATTCACATACCGGTGGCTGCCGTTCCGCAGCACCCACCCCAACCCGCAGACGGCAGGATCAGTCCTGCTTCGTGCGCATCACGAGATCGCGCGGGTGCACGAATTCAAGCTGCGAGCGGGCGCGTTCGTCGAGGATATCCGGGTCAAGACGGTCGGACCGCAGCAAGGCGACCTGCCGTTCCCACCTCATCCGCTCGGCCTTGAGCTTGGCGAGTTCCGCCGACAACGCGCCCATCTCGACGTCGAGTTCGTGCTGGGCATCCAAGCCGTATTTTCCGGTGAAAGCGTTCATCCAGAAATAGCCGACAAGCAGCCCTGCCAAAACGTACAGGGCGATGCCGGTGACGATGGATCTGAGTCGCGTGCGGGAAACCATTGGCCGACGATGGGCCAAGGCGGTTACAAGCCGGTTAATGGCCGCCTGTAGCCACGTTTCAGGCTTTGAGCTTGCCCACCAGTGCGGCGAAAGCCTGCATGAACTTCGTCAGAAATTCGCGGGTCTTGTCATTGGTGAGTTCGCCCTTGTCGTCGAACAGGGTGCCTGCACCGCCGACATAGGCCTCGGGCTGTTGCAGCGTGGTGACATTGAGGAAGGTCAGCACCTGACGCAGATGATGATTGGCGCCGAAGCCGCCGATCGCGCCGGGCGAGACGCTGACGATGGCGCCCGGCTTGCCGTCCCACACGCTCGATCCGTAGGGCCGCGAGCCGACATCGAGCGCATTCTTGAACACACCCGGCATCGAGCGATTATATTCCGGAGTCACGAACAGAACCGCGTCATGCGCTTTGACAGCGTCGCGGAATTTGACCCAGCTCGGATGCGGCGATGCGTCGAGGTCCTGATTGTAGAAGGTGAGATCGCCGATCTCGACGATCTCAAGTTTCAATTCAGGCGGCGCCAGCTTGATCAGCGCATTGGCTGTTTTGCGAGAGAACGCGTCTTTCCGCAGGCTGCCGATGATTACGGCAACCGTGTACTGCCTGGCCATGAAACGCGATCCTTCGACGCCTATTAAAGAGTGACAACGAAGGGTTGGCGAATTCGTTCCCTAGCGCAGCGCCTTCAGCACCTTCTTGCCGCCATAGAGCGCCTGCGAGCCGAGTTCCTGCTCGATGCGCAGCAACTGGTTGTACTTGGCGGTACGATCGGAGCGCGCCAGCGAACCCGTCTTGATCTGTCCGCAATTGGTGGCGACGGCGAGATCGGCGATGGTGGAGTCCTCGGTTTCGCCCGAGCGATGCGACATCACCGAGGTGTAGCCGGCCTTGTGGGCCATCTCGACCGCGGCGAGCGTCTCGGTGAGCGTGCCGATCTGGTTGACCTTGATCAGGATCGAATTTGCACGCCCGGCTTCAATGCCTTCCGCCAGACGCTTCACGTTCGTGACGAAGAGATCGTCGCCGACGAGCTGGCACTTGTCGCCGATGGCGTCGGTGAGTTCCTTCCAGCCCTCCATGTCGTCTTCCGACATGCCGTCTTCGATGGTGGCGATGGGGAACCTGGCGACGAGATCGGCGAGATACTTCACCTGCTGCGATATGGAGCGCGTTTTGCCTTCGCCCTCATAGGCATACTTGCCGTTCTTGAAGAATTCGGTCGAAGCGCAGTCGAGACCCAGCACGACGTCCTTGCCGATCTTGTAGCCAGCCTTGCCGACAGCGGCGACGATGAACTCCAGCGCGGCTTCGGCGTTCGGCAGATTCGGAGCGAAACCGCCCTCGTCGCCGACATTGGTGTTGTGACCGGACTTCTTCAACTCGGCCTTGAGCGTATGGAAGATTTCCGCGCCCGTGCGAAGGCCCTCGGCGAAAGTCTTGGCGCCAACCGGCAGCACCATGAATTCCTGGAAGTCGATCGGATTGTCAGCATGCGCGCCGCCATTGATGATGTTCATCATCGGCACCGGCAGCAGCCGCGCCGAGGTGCCGCCGACATAGCGATAGAGCGGCAGGCCGAGCGATGCCGCAGCCGCCTTGGCGACCGCCAGCGAGACGCCGAGCAGCGCATTGGCGCCGAGACGCGATTTGTTCTTGGTGCCGTCGAGCGCGATCATCACCTCGTCGATCTGGACCTGCGCCGTGGCGTCGAGCCCGCCGATGGCATCGAAGATTTCGCCCTGAACCGCGACCACTGCCTTGCGCACGCCCTTGCCGAGATAGCGCTTCTTGTCGCCGTCGCGCAGTTCCACCGCCTCGTGGGCGCCGGTCGAGGCACCGGAGGGAACGGCGGCGCGGCCGAGCGAGCCATCCTCCAGGATGACATCGACTTCGACGGTCGGATTGCCGCGGCTGTCGAGAATCTCACGGGCAATGATATCGACGATGGCAGTCATGGGGCCTCGCTGGGTATGGATTTGCGGTGCTTCTAGCCGAACGGCGCGACGGCCGAAAGCCCCGAAGACCGTGACGCTCGCGTCACAATTGGCTATCAGCATTGCCAAGGAGTTTGAGAATGCCCGCAAAATCGACCCGTCCGTCCGCCAAGGCCGCCAAGCTTCAACTCGGCCAGCCCGTCGGCGTCCCCGCCTCGCCCGAACAGGCGACGCTCGACCGCGTGCCCAATCCGCACCCGGACACGGCTTATCTGGTGCGCTTCACCGCGCCGGAATTCACCGCGCTGTGCCCGATCACCGGCCAGCCTGATTTCGCGCATCTGGTCATCGACTATGTGCCGAAAAGCTTTCTCGTCGAATCGAAGTCGCTGAAGCTGTATCTGGCGAGTTTCCGCAATCACGGCGCCTTTCACGAAGACTGCACCGTGAAGATCGGCAAGACCATCGCAGCACTGCTGAAGCCGCGCTGGCTGCGCATCGGCGGCTACTGGTATCCGCGCGGCGGCATTCCCATCGACGTGTTCTGGCAGACCGGGACGCTGCCGAAGGATGTGTGGGTGCCCGATCAGGGCGTCGCGCCGTATCGCGGGAGAGGTTAAGCAGGCTTGGGTCCCGGACCGATTTTCAGATAGCGGGCGCAGAACAGGCCGAGCATCACGATCAGTACCGCCGAGAGCGCCAGCGTCGGTGTTGTGCCGAAGCGAAGAAAGCCGAAGCCGTAGAAGATCGGCCCGACGCCCATGCCGAGGAAATAGAACGCCGAATGCAGCGCCATGGCGGTGCCGCGTGCCGCCGGCGCGAGCTCGGTCACGGCAAGCTGGATCAAAGCGTGCAATTGATAAAAGCCGATGCCGAGCACAAGGAAGGCCAGGCTTTGCACCGGCCAGGGCGGCACGAACGATAAAAGAATAAGCTGCGAGGCGACGACGCACATGCCGCCAATGATCATCTGCTGCCGCGTCAGACGCGTCATCAGCCATGGCAGGATCAGCGAATAGGCCACGCCGCCCGAGCGGGAAACCGGCGATGACGAGCCCGGCCTGCGTGAGCCGTCCGCCCGTGAACAGCGGCGCGACATAGGGAAAGATTCCAAAGATCAGCGCGCCTTCGACGATGACAGCGCTGAAACAGATCTTTGCGTTCGGATTGGCGAAGATTGCCGCATAGCCATCGCGCGCGGCGCGCAGGTCGAAACCGGCACCGATATCCTTGATGCGCTCGCGCAGAACGAAGAGCGATGTCACGACCGAAATGGCGAGCAGGATGACGAGAGCGGCAAGCGCGACGCGCCAGCTGAACTGATCGGCGACCGCACCGGCAATCACCGCACCCAGAACATTTCCCATCAGCGCCGCGCCGAGAAACCGCGCCAGTGCCACCTGCCGCAACTCGACCTTCACCAGATCGCCGATCATCGCCATCGCGTTCGGCACCACGCCGCCGCAGCCGATGCCGGCGATGACCCGCGAAATCACCAGCATGGTGAAGGACTCGGCGAAAACTCCCATGACGCCGCCTGCGAGAAGCACGACGCTGCACACGGCGATCAGGCGCATTTTTCCGAACATGTCGGCGATGGCACCGAGGAAGGGCTGAACCAGCGCGAACGGCATGGCAAAGGCGGTCCCGAGACTCGCCGCCGTGAGGATATCGACGCTCATCTCCGACGAAATCTGCGGCAGCATCGGATCGAAGCAGCGAATCATCAGATTCGTCGTCAGGCCGAGGAAGGCAATCGCCAGCAACTGCTTTTGCAGCGACGCTATCATTTCACAGTCACGATCGGATATCGCGACAGCGCGCCCGCGGTGACGAGGCCCATCACCAAAAACAGCGCGGCGCTTGCGATCATGGTCGGCATGACGCCGACATGCGAAAACGCGAAGCCGTAAGCGACCGGGCCCGACGCGGACCCGAGAAACAGGAAGAACGCGTGGAGCGAAATCGCCGCCCCCCGCGCATCCGGTAAAATCTCGCTGACGTGAATTTGAATCCAGCCATGCACCATGAAGAACGACAGCCCGGCGATGAACATCGCCACCATCATCGTCGGCCAGCCAAGACCCAGACTGATGATGCAAAACGCAATCGAGATGGCGCTGGCGCCGCCGATCATGATCTGCTTTTCGCTGAGCAACGTCATCATGCGGCCGATCAGAAAGGAATAGCCGAGCGAGCCGATGCCATAGGCGCCGAGGACGATACCGGCGATGGACGCCCTGGTCTCGCCGGCCTCATGCAGGATCAGCGCGACAAACGGAAACAGCCCAAACAGGCACAACCCTTCGATATAGACCGCGCCGAAACAATATTTGGCACGCCGGTCGGCGAAGATCGCGCGGAAATTGTCGAGAATGCCGCGCACATTGAGTTGCTTCGCGGGCTGCGGCGGATCGGTGCGCACGACGGCCGCGAGCGCTGCCACGGCGAAGACACCGAGAAAGCCGCCGGCGATGAACACGCCGCGCCAGCCGAACAGATCGCCGATGAAACCCGCCATCATCGCGCCGACCAGATTGCCGATCATCGCGCCGCCGAGCACGCGGGAGATCGCAACACGCCGCTCCGCCAGCGCAAAGCGGTCGGAGACGAGCGCCAGCATGATCGGCATGAGACCGCCGCCGGCGATGCCGCCGATGATCCGCGCCGTCATCAATTGCGGAAAGCTCATCACGATGCTGCAGACGAACGTCGTCACCACCAGAATGGACAGGCAGATGAACATGATGCGGGCCCGCCCGAAGACGTCGCTGAGCGGCCCAAGAACAGGTTGGGCCAATGCGAAGGGCAGCGTGTAGGCCGTGGACAGCAGCGCGGCGGTCGTGGGCAAGACCGAGAACGACAGCGCGATCTGCGGCATCACCGGATCGGACGCGCGCGCCAGGATCGGGCCGACAACGGCCACGCACGCCAGAAGATTGAGCGGGCTGAATATCCGCGACGCTATCGAAGCCGGTGCGGTCACAAATCCGTTGCCATGTTTGCTTTGGCGACGACGTCGAACGCCATCAATGTCCTGAGCAGCGCCTCGAACTTGTTCAGCGGAACCATGTTCGGCCCATCCGACGGCGCGTGGTCGGGATCGGGATGCGTCTCGATGAACACGCCCGCCACGCCGACCGCGACCGCCGCACGCGCCAGCACGGGAACAAACTCACGCTCGCCGCCGGTCGTGCCGCCCTTCCCGCCCGGCTGCTGCACCGAATGAGTGGCATCGAAGATCACCGGCGCACCGGTGCGCGCCAGAATCGGCAGCGCGCGCATATCGGAGACGAGCGTGTTGTAGCCGAACGACACGCCGCGCTCGGTGACGAGCACATTGGCGTTTCCGGCATCTGTCACCTTGGCGACAACATTGGTCATGTCCCACGGCGCGAGGAACTGGCCCTTCTTGACGTTGACGACCTTGCCGGTCTTCGCCGCGGCGACCAGAAGATCGGTCTGGCGCGACAGAAAAGCCGGGATCTGCAGGATGTCCACCGCCTGCGCCACGCGCGCGCACTGCTCCGGCTCGTGAACGTCGGTCACCACAGGCAGGCCGAGCGTGCTGCGGATTTCCGCGAACACCGGCAGCGCCTGATCGAGACCGATGCCGCGACCGCTGCCGCCGCTGGTGCGATTGGCCTTGTCGAACGAGGATTTATAGACGAGTCCGATGCCGAGACGAGCCGCGATCTCTTTCAGCGCGGACGCCACTTCGAGCGCATGCGCGCGGCTTTCCAGCGCGCACGGTCCGGCCATCACCGCCAGCGGCAGCGCATTGCCGAACTTCACATTCCCAACGCTGACAACGGGATTCGGCTTGGTCATTTGAGGGTTCCTACAGGCGGCGGACCATGACGAGGCAGGCCGCCTTGGTCAACTCAGTTGGCCTCGAATATCAGCGTTGCGCCAAACGCAGCTTGCGGGCCGACAATTGTCACGGAACCGCGCTCCGCCCACGCCACGCCGGCGGCGCTCAGCGCGGCCTGCAGTACCGCCTTGTCGCGGACGCGTCAGGCGCAAGGCCGCAAGCCGCATGCCCTGCTCCTGCGCTTCCAGCGCGATGCCATAGCGATCGCGAAACGCCGTCGGGTCGATGATCTGGATATCGCCGCGCGGTGTCTTCGCCGACACGCCGGCCGACGATGAATGAATGCTGCGCTCGCCAGAGAACGCCGTCAGGAAGACGTGATGGTCGGTCGGGTTCTCGGCGACGAGCACGACGCCGGCCACGGCCGTGACGCCGTTGTCATGCGCCTGCAGCGCCGGACTCCAGAACAGTTCGGGATTGTGCTGCAGGCTGGTGGCGAAACTGGCATCGGGCGACATCGCATCGCGCGCGAAGGCGAGCGAAAATCCGACCGTCACCGGCGAGCCGTCGGCGCGCTTGCCTTCGCGGGTGAACGACAATGCGGGCGACGCCGCGATGCCAGCGGCCTTGAACGCTTGCGCATCGGCCTTCGCGTCAAAGCTCTCCAGCATCAGGAACGAGAAGCCCTGATGGCTTTGCAGAAAGTCGCGATTGCGCACGCCGAAATTCACCGAGAAGCCGTCGGCACCGAGTTTGTCGGGCTCGGCGAATGTGAGTATCTCGATGAAAAAACCCGGCAGTTGCACGAGATGATTGTGCGTGCCCCACGGATGGCGATTGCGCGCGCCGACCGTGAAGCCGAGCCGCCGATAGAATTCGGCCGCCGCATCGAGATCGCGGACCGCATGAACGATATGGTCGAGACCGCGCACCATTCCTGACGTCATTTCACCGCGGAGAAGGCAGTCGGCTTCAGGAACATATTGTGCAATTCGGCGATGATGGCGCCGTCCGCTTCGCTGGCCGCGCGCTTCTCGATCCACTCCGGATCGGCCTGGAAGGCATTCCACTTCTGCTCGCGCTCGGCCATCGATTCCCACGCCAGCAGGTAATAAAGATCCGTCGACATGTGCGGGCCGACCTCGACCGTCCAGAACCCGGCCTGACGCATGCCGTGTTTCTTGAAGAGGTCGAGCGTTGTGGTCTCGAAGCGCTTGAGCAGCGCCGGCAGGCGCTTGGGCACGCAGCGATAGATACGCAATTCGTGGATCATGTCTTGCCTCAGGTTCCAGTTGTCGGTCGAAACGGATGATCGGCGCCGCCGCTAGGGCGCGATAAAATGCGGCACGAAACGCGCGGTGTCCGTGGTGATCGGACCGTCCGCTTCCCGCACTAGCATGCCGGCGGGCTCGCTGGCGACCACCCAGGCACCGATCACCGGATAACAGCCATCAAACGCGGGCATTTCGGCAGCCGCCTGCAGGATTGCGGGGCCGTCATAGGGGCCGCCGGTCTCGACGGTAGCGCCGGACCGCACCAGTTTCAGATTGGCGCCCTCGCGCGAATGCAGCGGCTTGCGGATGTAGTCGGAGCCGAGGCTGGCCGCATTGGCATCTCCCTCGAAATACGCGGCCAGGAGATTGTCGTGCCCCGGTGCGCGCGCATACAGATGCGGCAGCAGGCCCTTGGTCGAGAGCAGCGTTTTCCAGATCGGTTCGACGAACTGCGTGTTGCTCGCCGGGATCGACGCACCGAACTGTTCCTGCAGAAGCCATTCCCACGGATAGAGCTTGAACAGCACCTCGATCGGCTGGTTGCGCTGATCGACGAACTGACCCTGCCCGCTCAGGCCGATCTCCTCGATCATGACGGTGCGCGTGGAGAGATTGGCCTGCGCCGCGCACTCGGACAAATAGCCGATGGTGCCGAGATCGTCCTGCGCTTCCGATGAGCAGGTCAGGTGCAGCGTGTAAGGCTTGCCGCCGCGCAATTGCCCGAACGCCGCAACGAGCCGCTCATGCACGCTGTTGAACTGATCGGCGCCGCGCGGCAGCACGCCCGCCGCGATCTGATCCTCCAGCCATTTCCATTGGAAGTAGCCGGTTTCAAACAGCGCGGTCGGCGTGTCGGCGTTGTATTCGAGCAGCTTCGGCGGCGAGCGGCCGTCATAGGCGAAATCAAAGCGGCCATAGAGATTGCGGTCGCCGCGCTTCCAGCTGGCGCGGATCGCATCCCAGGCGAAGTCCGGAACGCCAAGACTTTTCAGAATGCGTTCGTCGGCGACCGCGTCGGCGACGAAAGCCAGACACATCGCCTCGAGATCGGCCGCCGCCTTCTCGATGTGATCCTCGATCTGCGGCAGAGAGAATTCATAGACGGCGCTCTCGCTCCAATAGGGCGTGCCGTCCGGCTGCGTATGATAGATGAAGCCGGCTGCCTCAGCCTGCTGCCGCCAATCGCTGCGTTCGCGGAGCGCGACGCGCTTCATGGCTCAGCCACCGAACGACCCGAAGGCACGGCCAACCGAACCGAAGCCGCCGCGCGAGACAGAGGACACGGCACTTGAGGCGGCCGCGCCGGCCCCGCCGAAAAAGCTCGTCCGGGCGGATGAACCCGTCCGGGCGCCAAAGCCGCTGCCGGACGACGATGAAGACGACGAGGACGCGCATTGCGCCTGGTTCGGCGCGCCCGGCTGGCAATTCGGATTGTTGGGCCTTTCGCAACCGGTCAGCAGCGCGAGTGCGCCGGCCGCACCGATGAAGACCACTCCGGAGCGTTTCATGGCGAAGCTCCGGTCAGAGCGTCATCGAGGCGGCGTTGATCAGGCCGGCGATGACCGACACCGAAGCGAGAAACGCGGCGGCGGAAATTTCGCTGCGTTCGATGCGGCTCGACAGATCCGGCAGCAGCCAGCGCACAGCGAGGTAGACGACGATCTGCACGACGAGCGCAACCAGCGCCCAAGCCAGCATATCCAGAACACTCGCCGATTGCGTGATCGAGCGCGTCAGCGGAATGGCAAAGCCCGCCATCGATCCCGACACTGCGATGCCGGCGGCGACGTTGCCGGAGCGGATCAAGCCCAATTCATCATGCGTCGTGATGCGCAGATAAAGTGCGGTGAAGCCAACCATCACCGCCGCACCTGCGACGAAATACAAAAGGAATGCACCGACCGCGTTCAGAAACATGTCGCCCCCCGGCTGAAACGTATGAAGTAATTCCCACCAGTGTCGGCGGGAATCAGGCGGAAAGCAATCGCGCAGGGATTAAACGAGGCGGCTCTGCACCATCGCCGCGCCGATGAAGGAAGCGAACAGCGGATGCGGCTCGAACGGCCGTGACTTCAGCTCGGGATGGAATTGCACGCCGATGAACCAGGGATGGCCCTCATGCTCGACGATCTCGGGCAGGATGCCGTCCGGCGACAGCCCCGAGAATCGCAGGCCGTGCTGTTCGAGGCGATCCTTGTAGGCGGTGTTCACCTCATAGCGATGACGGTGACGCTCGGAGATTTCAGTCGCGCCGTAAATCTGGGAGACCAGGCTGCCGCGCCGCAACGCGGCCGGGAACGCACCAAGCCGCATCGTGCCGCCAAGATCGCCCGCTGCCGTGCGCTTCTCCAGATCGTTGCCGCGCAGCCATTCCGTCATCAGGCCGACGACGGGCTCGGTCGTCTCGCCGAACTCGGTCGAATCAGCTTTGGCAATGCCGCAGAGATTCCGAGCGGCCTCGATGCAGGCCATCTGCATGCCGAAGCAGATGCCGAAATACGGCACCTTGCGCTCGCGGGCGAATTGCGCCGCGCGAATTTTGCCCTCGGCGCCGCGCTTGCCGAAACCGCCGGGCACCAGAATGCCATTGACGTGTTCGAGGAACGGCGCGGGATCTTCACGTTCGAAGACTTCGCTCTCGATCCAGTCGAGCTTCACCTTCACCTTGTTGGCGATGCCGCCATGGGAGAGCGCCTCGATCAGCGATTTATAGGCGTCCTTCATGCCGGTGTATTTGCCGACAATGGCGATGGTGACGTCGCCTTCCGGATTGCGCACGCGCTCGTTGATGGTGTGCCAGCGCTCGAGCTTCGGCGCCGCCTTGGCCTCAAGGCCGAACGCCGCGAGCACTTCGGTGTCGAGGCCGGCGGCATGATAGGCCTCCGGCACGGCGTAGATGTTGTCGACGTCGCGCGCCTCGATCACGGCGCTTTCGCGCACGTTGCAGAACAGGCCCGAACTTGCGGCGTTCCTCGGCGGGAATTTCGCGGTCGGTGCGGCAGAGCAGGATGTCGGGCTGGATGCCGATGGAGCGCAGCTCCTTGACCGAATGCTGCGTCGGCTTTGTCTTGAGCTCGCCGGCGCTTGGAATGAACGGCAAAAGCGTCAGGTGAATGTAGACGGCATGACCGCGCGGCACTTCGTTGCCGAACTGACGGATCGCCTCGAAATACGGAAGGCCCTCGATATCGCCGACGGTGCCGCCGATTTCGCACAGCACGAAGTCGTATTCGTCGTTCCCCTCGCGGATGAAGTCCTTGATGGCGTTGGTAACGTGCGGGATGACCTGGATGGTGGCGCCGAGATAATCGCCGCGCCGCTCCTTGGTGATGATGTCCTGGTAGATCCGCCCGGTGGTGATCGATATCCTTCTTCGTCGCCGGCCGGCCGGTGAAGCGCTCATAGTGACCGAGATCGAGATCGGTCTCCGCGCCATCGTCGGTGACGAACACCTCGCCGTGCTGATAGGGCGACATCGTGCCCGGATCGACGTTGAGATAGGGATCCAGCTTGCGCAGCCGCACCTTGTAGCCACGCGCTTGCAGCACCGCGCCAAGCGCTGCCGAAGCGAGACCTTTGCCAAGGGAGGACACCACGCCGCCGGTGATGAAGATGTACCGCGCCATGGGGCCTAACCTTTAGTGACCGAAACTCAATTCGACGAGCAAATTCGAATCGCACAAACGCATATCTCCCGCGCTGTGCGGCTATTTCGAATTCCCATCAATTTTCAAAAACTTGCAGCGACCTCATGATCCGCATTGTCAGCGGATCGGCGGTCACTTGGACTGCGGAACCTGCGGACCGGAGGGCGCCGCTTCGCGGGCCTTCAGGTTGTCGAGGATATTGCCGCTGATCGGAGGCGCCGCCGGGGCACCGGACTGCGACGGTATCGCTGTCGGATTGATGATCGAAGCCGGCGTGCGGTTGTAGCCAGCGAGCCACGACAGAAAGAGTGATGTGATGAAGAAGCCGAGCGCGAGAAATGCGGTCGTGCGGGTCAACAGATTGGCCGTGCCGCGCGTGCTCATGAAGCCGCCGCCGGAGGAGCCACCGGCCCCGAGACCGCCGCCTTCGGAGCGCTGAAGCAGCACCACGCCAATAATAGCGAGCACCAGCATCAGATGAACCGCAACAACAACCGTCTGCATCAGCTTGATCCGTCACGATAAATGCCGGCCAAGTGAGCCGGCGTGGGTGTAAAAGGGTTGGCGGGTCTCTACACGATCAGGTGGCCAATGGCCATCCCGCAAATGCCCGCGTTTCCAAGGCCCGCGCTTCCGGACGCTATATAGGCGAACAGCCCTCAAAAATCACGGGGGGCTGCGCAACTTTATGATTCCAGTGCGGTTTCGGTCCACAAGGTCGCGCGGACTAGCGCGCCAGCGCCTTGCGCAGGAAGTCCACCGCCGCCGCACCAGCCTGATTGCGAGCGGCGTGGTTCCCCTGGATATGCGCGCCCACGCCGTTGCACGATGTCCGCGCCACCTGACGAACAGCCTCGGGCGTCAGGCGCTGGCCTATGAAGCGGTCGTAGATCGTGCCGGTGTCGAAATCGATTTCGATGGGACAGGTCGGCAGCGAGCGTTGCGCCTTGGCGAGAAAAATCAGCTTCTCGGAATCTCTGTCAAAGGAGTGATGCGCGCCCTTGAGCAGGAGAAACTCGACCGGAGTCCCCGCCTGCCGGATGCGCGAGGCGTAATCCTGGCACGGCGCGCTCGCCGTGTAGTCGTCGGCATCGCCGTGAATCCACAGCATCGGCGCCTTCGAGAAGGTGGTGGGTTTGACCACGAGCCGCGCGATATTCAGGCAGCCGCCGCTATAGACCGGCAGATGCGCGGCGAAACGCAGAGAGGAATCCTGTGATCGGATCACCCGCTCGATCGCGGTGCGCCATGTCGCCGTCCCACCGCGCGAAAAACCCATGATGGCAATGCGGCCAGCGTCGATCCGCGGGTGCGAGGCCAGCAATTTCAGCGCCGCAAACGCATCGGCGACATCCGCCGCCGCCGACAGACGCGATTGATCGTCGACAGTCTGCTTCAAGCCACGCGGTCCGAACGTATCGACCGAAAACACCGCAAAACCGGCTGCGGTAAAAAGCTTCGGCCAATAGTTCAGCATCACATCGTTGAGGCCGCCGGAGCCGTGCATCAGCACAATGGCCGGGCCTTTACCCTGCCCCGGCGGCAGGAACAGATGGCCCGCGATATTCTGGACCGGATCGGTACCCCGGCCTCGCATGAGTTCGCGCAGCGTGTTCGGCGACCAGCTGGCGAAGGCGTAGCGGCCAGCCGGCGGCCCCGCGCTGAAGTCCGTGACGACGCGTTGCGCCCGCGCAGGCCCGCATAAGCCGATTATCGCGACCGTGAGCGCAAGTGCGACCAGGCATCCGGTGCGGCACGACGCCAGCATGACAATCACGACGCCTTTGCAATTCCTAAAAAGTCGTCCGCCTTCAGGCTTGCGCCGCCGACCAGCGCGCCATCGACATCCGCGACCGCCATCAGTTCGGCGGCGTTGGAGGGCTTCACCGATCCACCATAGAGAATGCGCATGGCCTCGCCTTCCGCCTTAAATCGCGATGCGATGAACTTGCGGATGACGCCATGGACCTCGGCAACATCGGCCGTGGTGGGGGTCCGTCCGGTGCCGATGGCCCACACCGGCTCATAGGCAATGACGAGATTGGCGGCCGTTGCGCCGTCCGGCAGCGAGCCGGCGAGCTGGGCCTGAACGACATCGAGCGTCTGGCCGGCATCGCGCTCTTTTTGAGTCTCGCCGACGCAGACGATGGCGACGAGCGAGGCCCGCAACGCCGCCTGCGCCTTGGCGCGGACCACCGCGTCGGTTTCGCCATGATCGGTGCGGCGCTCCGAATGGCCGACGATGACCGCCTGCGCGCCGGCATCGGCCAGCATCTCGGCAGAGAGATCCCCGGTGTGGGCGCCGCTCGCCTTGGCATGGCAATCCTGACCGCCGATGCCGAGAGCCGAGCCCTTCGCAAGATCGGCAAAAGCCGCAATCAGGGTGGCGGGCGGACAGACCAGCAAATCGACGCGCGGCAAAGTGCCCGCCCCCTCCAACATCCGCCGAAACTCGGCGGTCCCGGCCTTGAGGCCGTTCATCTTCCAGTTGCCGGCGATCAGCTTGCGGCGGGGTGTGGCCATGGCAGGTCTCTTAAAAGGGGTTTGTATGCGGCCTAGCAGAGCCATGGCGCGGGGCGGCCCGTCAATCCCGCTAAATCAATCGTAATCCTGGCTATGTTGCGGAAAAAACTCGCAATCCTTATAAAGGGGCCCTTCCGGGACGCCCTTCAGGGACGGCCCGGCTCCCTTCTCCCTACCGATTGCAGGACACATGCTTCGAGGACTCCGCAACGCCTCATCGAACTGGCTCGGCAAAGGCATCTTGGTGGCCGTCATGAGCCTCCTCATCCTGAGCTTCGCCGTCTGGGGCATCGCCGACATTTTCAAAGGTTTCGGCCGCTCGACCGTGCTCACAGTCGGCCGCACCGAAATCACCGTGGAGCAGTTCCGGCAGATCTATAACGACCGGCTGCAGCAGTTCGGCCGTCAGATCGGCAAGCCGCTGACCATGGAACAGGCGCGCGCCGTGGGCATGGACAAGCAGGTGCTGTCGCAGGTGATGGCGGAAGCCGCCCTCGACGAGCAGACCCGGCGCATGGGCCTTGGCATCAGCGACGCCGAAGTCCTGAAGGTCATCATGGACGACCCGAATTTCCGCGGTATCGGCGGCGGATTCGATCCGCAGCGCTTCGCCGCGACGATCCGCCAGTTCGGCTACACGGAGCAGCGCTATATTGGCGAGCAGCGCAAACTGATGCTGCGCCGGCAGATTGCGCAGACGCTGACCGAAAACCTGACCCTGCCCAAGACGATGGTCGAGGCGTTCCTGCGCGTTCGCGACGAACAGCGCAGTGTCGAATATGTCAGGCTCGACGCCGAACAGGCCGGGACCATCGAGGAGCCGACGCCAGAAGTGCTGACGAAGTTCTTCGAAGACAACAAGGCGATGTTCCGCGCGCCCGAATATCGCAAGATCGCGTTCGTCACCGCAACGCCGGCCGAACTCGCCAAGACCATCGTGGTGCCGGACGAAGAAGCGCAAAAATACTTCACCGATCGCCGCGACCGCTACTCCACGCCCGAGCGCCGGCAAGTGCAGCAGATCGTGTTCCCGAACCTCGACGAAGCAAAGGCCGCGCGCGAGCGTATCCGTTCGGGCCTGTCGTTTGCCGACCTCGTGAAGGAGCGCAACCTCAGCCCCTCCGACGTCGATCTCGGCCTGCAGACCAAAGCCGGCATCGTCGATCCGGCCGCCGCCAACGCCGCCTTCTCGCTCAAGGAAGGCGACATCAGCGAGGCGGTGCAAGGCCGCTTCGGCGGGCTCATCGTCGAAGTGCGCAAGATCGAGCCCGGCGTGACGCCGACCTTCGAACAGAAGGCCGCCGACGTGAAGGCAGAGATGGCACAGGAGCGCGCGCGCCTGGCGCTGCAGCAGGTCCACAACAAGATGGAAGACGAACGCGGCGGCGGTGCGCCTGTCGCGGAGGCCGCCGCCAAGGCCGGCCTGAAGCCGGTCATCATCGAAGCAGTGGACCGCTCCGGCCGCGCTCCCGACGGCAAACTCGTCGAAGGCCTGCCGGCCGGCATGGATGTCGTCTCGCAGGGCTTCAATGCCGATGTCGGGATCGACAACGATCCGGTTCAGGCCAATGGCGGCTATGTCTGGTACGACGTCGTCGCCATCACGCGCTCGCGCGACCGCACCTTCGACGAAGCGAAGGAGCAGGTGACGCAGCGCTGGCGCAACCAGCAGATCACCACGCGCCTCAAGGCCAAAGCCGAGGAGATGGTGACGAAGCTGAACGCCGGCGGCAATTTCGCCGAGGTCGCGAAAGAAGCCGGTGTGTCGCCCGCATTCAGTCCGCTGTTCAAGCGCTCGACCACCAACATGACCGGCATTTCGCCGGCTCTGGTGGAGGCTGCGTTCAAGGTCAAGAAGGACGAAGCCGGTCAGGCACCGGGCGACACCGCGACACAGACGATCGTGTTCCGCGTCAACCAGGTGCTCGAACCCAAGCTCGATCCTGAATCGGCCGACGCCAAGTCGCTGAGCGACACGCTGAAGAGCGTGCAGTCCGACGAATTGCTCGGCCAGTACATCCAGCGCCTGCAGACGGACATCGGCTCCTCGATCAACCAGACCGCGTTCGATCAGGTGACGGGCGCGGCGCCCCTCACCAACTAGCGTGCCCCGATGGACGACTTCCGCGCTGTCATCGCCAAGGTCGCAACCGGCGCGGTGCTGACGCGCGCGGAAGCCGCGACCGCATTCGAACAAATGATGTCGGGCAATGCCACGCCCTCGCAGATGGGCGCCCTGCTCATGGCGTTGCGCGTGCGCGGCGAAAGCGTCGATGAAATCACCGGCGCCGTCACCGTGATGCGCGCCAAAATGCTGCGTGTCGAAGCCCCCAGCGACGCCGTCGATATCGTCGGCACCGGCGGCGACGGTTCGGGCTCGCTCAATGTCTCGACCTGCGCCTCCTTCATTGTCGCCGGCGCAGGTGTACCGGTCGCCAAGCACGGCAACCGCGCGCTGTCGTCACGCTCCGGCGCGGCCGATGTGCTGATGGCGCTCGGCGTCAAGATCGACCTCACGCCCGAGCAAGTCGGCCAATGTATCCGCGAGGCCGGCATCGGCTTCATGTTCGCGCCCGCGCATCATCCGGCGATGAAGAATGTCGGACCGACACGCGTCGAACTCGCCACCCGCACGATCTTCAATCTGCTCGGCCCCCTCTCCAACCCGGCCGGCGTCAAGCGTCAGATGGTTGGCGTGTACTCGAAGCAGTGGGTCGAGCCGCTGGCACAGGTTCTGAAGAATCTCGGTGCGGAGACTGTCTGGGTCGTGCACGGCAGCGACGGGCTCGACGAGATCACGCTGTCGGGACCGACGGCCGTCGCCTCGCTCGACAAGGGCGTCATCACGACCTTCGAGGTCACGCCCGAACAGGCGGGGCTGAAGCGCGCGCCGACCGATGCGCTGAAGGGCGGCGACGCGGCCACAACGCCGTGGCGCTGCGCGCCGTTCTTGAAGGCAAGCCGAGCGCGTTCCGCGACTGCGCGCTGATCAATGCCGCCGCCGCACTCATCGTTGCGGGCCGGGCGAAGGATCTCAGCGAGGGCGTGGCGATCGGAACCAAGGTGCTCGACTCCGGCGCGGCCCTGCAAAAACTGACGCGGCTCATCGCCGTCTCGAACGGGTGAGCGCGGTGTCCGACATTCTCAAAAAGATCGAAGCCTACAAGCTGGAAGAGATCGCCGCCGCAAAGGCGCTGCGTCCGCTGGCCCAAGTCGAACAGGCCGCCAAGGCCGCGCCGGCTCCGCGCGGGTTCACCAACGCGATCCGCACGACGCTTGCGCGCGGCGACTACGCACTGATTGCCGAGATCAAGAAGGCGAGCCCGTCGCGCGGCCTGATCCGCGCCGATTTCGATCCGCCCGCATTGGCGCGCGCCTACGAGGCCGGCGGCGCGACGTGCCTGTCGATCCTGACCGACGCCCCGTCGTTCCAGGGCAGCCCCGATTATCTCGTCGCCGCGCGCGCGGCGGTCTCGCTGCCGGTGCTGCGCAAGGACTTCATGCACGACACCTATCAGGTGGCGGAAGCGCGCGCCTGGGGCGCCGATTGCATCCTCATCATCATGGCCTCGGTCGACGACGCGCTCGCCAAAGACCTCGAGGACGCGGCCATCGCCTTCGGCATGGACGCGCTGCTCGAAGTCCACGACCGCGACGAACTCGACCGCGCGCTGAGGCTGCGTTCGCCGCTGCTCGGCGTCAACAATCGCAACCTGCGCACGTTCGAAACAACGCTGGCGACCAGCGAGACGCTGGCACCGCTGATCCCGAAGGATCGCATCGCCATCGGCGAAAGCGGCATCTTCACGCCGGCCGACCTGACGCGGCTCGCGCGCTTCGGCATGTCGACCTTCCTTGTCGGCGAGAGCCTGATGCGGCAGGCGGATGTGACGGCCGCGACACGCACACTTCTGGCACGAGAAACACGCAAGGCGGTTTAATCATGTCGCGCAAAGCCAGCCTCACCCATGTCGGAGACAAAGGCGAAGCGCACATGGTCGATGTCTCGGCCAAGGCCGCAACCGAACGGGTCGCGGTGGCCGAGGGCGTCGTCGCGATGCGCAAGGAAACGCTCAAGCTCATCGAGGACAACGCGGCCGAAAAAGGCGACGTGCTGGGCGTGGCCCGCATCGCCGGCATCATGGCGGCCAAGCGCACGCACGAACTGATCCCGCTGTGCCATCCGCTGATGATTTCCAAGGTCACGGTCGACATCGAAACCGACCGCAAGCTGCCCGGCTGCCGCGTGCGCGCGACGGTGAAGGTCTCCGGCCCGACCGGCGTCGAGATGGAAGCGCTGACCGCCGTGTCGGTCGCGTGTCTCACGATCTACGACATGGTGAAGGCGGTCGATCGCGGCATCCGCATCGAGGACATTCATCTGGTCGAGAAAAAGGGCGGCAAGTCGGGGCACTACAAGGCGAAGGAGTGACGATGGCGCTCACTCCCGGTCGCCGACGCGCTCGATGCCGTGCTCAAGGGCGTCGCCGCCCTGCCCGCCGAATCCGTCGCGCTCGATGAAGCCTGGCATCGCGTGCTGGCCGCCGATGTCGCGGCGCTTCGCACGCAGCCGCCGCAGGCGATGTCGGCCATGGACGGCTATGCCGTGCGCGCCGGCGACGCGACGCTGGGCGCAAAACTGAAAGTCATCGGCGAAGTCGCCGCAGGCCGCCCGTTCGACCGCGCACTCGGCAAAGGCGAAGCCGCGCGCATCTTCACCGGCGGCGTGGTGCCCGACGGCGCCGATGCCGTCGTGATCCAGGAAGACACCGCGCGCGACGGCGATGTCGTTCTCATCAACGAAGCCGGGCGCGAGGGCCGTCACATCCGCAAGGCCGGCATCGATTTCCGCCAGGGCGACGTGATCCTGCGCAAGGGCACATCGTCTCACCGACCGCGATCTCGCGCGTGGCTGCCGCGATGAACCACGCGACGCTTTCCGTGCATCGGCGTCCGCGCATTGGCGCTGCTCGCCACCGGCGACGAACTCGTGCTGCCGGGCACAACGCCCGGCCCCGGCCAGATCGTCTATTCGAACGGCTACGCGCTGCGCGCGCTGATGCGCGCGGAGGGCGCCGAGGTGATCGACCTCGGCATCGCGCCGGACCAGCTCGACGCCACAGTCGCCGCGATCCGCCGCGCGCGCGAGGCGAAAGCCGACATCCTCGTCACCATGGGCGGGGCGTCTGTCGGCGACCACGATCTGGTGCAGGCCGCGCTCACGGCCGAAGGCGTCGCGATGGCGTTCTGGAAGATCGCGATGCGGCCCGGCAAGCCGATGATGTCGGGACGGCTTGCGGCGATGCATGTGCTCGGCCTGCCCGGCAACCCGGTGTCGTCCTATGTCTGCGCGACGCTGTTTCTGGGGCCGCTCATTCGCGCGCTGTCGGGCCGCAGCGACGTACAAAACCAGCGCATACCGGCGACGCTGGGCGCGCGATCTGCCCGCCAACGACGAGCGCGAGGACTATCTGCGCGCCACGCTGACGATGGCGGAGAACGGCGCGCTTACAGCGACACCGTTGCGGAACCAGGACTCGTCGCTGACATCGGTTTTGTCCGCTGGTGAAGCATTGATTGTGCGTTCACCACACGCGCCCGCGTCATCCACAGGTTCCATTTGCAGCATCCTTAAGCTGCCATTGTAGGGAACCCGAAATCTGCCGTTCTCCAATTAAATGGTTGCGGAACACAAACCGAACATATAGGGTCCGTTCATGATTTGTTTCGATTTATATGAGAGGCTGAAAATCAGCTGATTCACGTGAGTTGAAGTGAACCGGCCCGGCACGCGTGCCGGCGGAACAATCTGACTGGATTGGGCGCGCACCGCGACGAAAAGCGGACGGCCCCGGGGGAAACACCGCGATGCTGACGCGCAAACAATACGAACTTCTGCGATTTCATTCATGAGCGCCTGAAGGAAGCCGGGGTTCCGCCCTCCTTCGACGAGATGAAGGATGCGCTCGACCTGCGTTCGAAGTCCGGTATTCACCGCCTCATTACGGCGCTGGAGGAGCGCGGCTTCATCCGCCGCCTGCCCAACCGGGCGCGCGCCATCGAAGTCATCAAGCTCCCCGACCAGACCGGTGGCGGCTTCGGCGGACCGCGCCGCGGCGGCTTCACCCCGAGCGTCATCGAGGGCAATCTCGGCCGTGTCCGCACCAACACCTCCTCCGAGGATGAAGGCGGCCGCCCGGTCGCCGTGCCGATGATGGGCCGGATCGCAGCCGGTACGCCGATCGAGGCGATCCAGACCCGCAGCCACACCATCAACGTGCCGCCCGAGATGCTCGGCAGCGGCGATCATTACGCGCTCGAAGTGCGCGGCGATTCCATGATGGAAGCCGGCATTCTGGATGGCGACACCGCGCTGATCCAGAAGTCCGACGCCGCCGATACCGGCGATATCGTCGTGGCCCTGATCGACGACGAGGAAGCGACGCTGAAGCGCTTCCGCCGCCGCGGCGCCTCCATCGCGCTCGAACCCGCCAATGCGGCCTACGAAGTCCGCATCCTGCCGCCCAACCGCGTGCGCATTCAGGGCAAACTCATCGGCCTGATGCGGCGGTACTAGAGCGTGGACTTATAAAAACAGGGCGGCATATCCGATATGCCGCCCAAAGCAGACGTTCTTTCGAACCTGTCGTGATGTCCGCGTGGCGCTACGTCATTTTCGCGCCGGTGCCATAGCGCACCAGATACATGCCAACGGCAAACGCGACCACCAGATAGATACCGATATAGATCATTTGTGTCGGCCGCCCGACGAAATCGAAGCGGTCGATGAAGACGGCGGCGGCGGCGGTGATGAACACCAGAAGCGCATACATCGCGAAGCCGTGGCTCACGAGGTTGCCGATCCCGCGCGCCCATAGCAACGGAATCACCGCAAGCGCGAGCGCGAAATAGAAGGCGCCGAAGGCGCGCAGGCTGAACGGGGAAATCTGCTCCGGAAAGATGCCGGCGTTGAGCCCGCGCATTCCCTGCACCGCCGTCAATCCATAGATGCCGAAAAATCCAACCAGGGCGATGAATCCCATGACCGAGCCGATCGCGGTTGCGCCCAGCGGCGGCCCGACGGCGACGATCACCGGCCGGCGGCGCAAAGCCTCGAATGCCGCCGCGATCGCGAACAGGCAAGTGCCCGCCAGCACCGCGCAATAGAGCCACGCCAGCGGATTGGCGATCAGCAGACGATCCCTGTATGCGACCAACACCGCGGATTCGAACAAACCGAAAAGTGCGAGATACAGGATTGGGCCAATCATCGCCGACCAGTTTCCGCGTCTGGCGACGACGAGGCACGCGAATGCCGTCCCGATGCACCAGCCGCCGATGGTCATGGCAACGAACGGCGAAATGCGCCATGCAAAATTGTTGGCAGCCCAGTTCGGCGCGGCGAACAGGATCGCTCCCATCGCGCCGTACCCCACGGCGAGCGCATAGAGCCAAACCCGCAATGCGGACGAAATCATTTTAGCTCCTCTGCAACTCCCAAGCGCAGAGACGATAGCAGATCGAGAGACTTTCCGCATGTCACCTACGAGTTCGGCAGAGGGGCGCGCCGATGAGTCCACGCCCTAGTTTTCCAAGGCCGCGCCCGCCCATGGCCGGGTGACCCCCGCAGGGCGCGCGGCCTCGATCACATAGCCATTCTCAGACCCCCGTCCTGACATCCGCACCGTCGTCGCGCCGCGCGCCTGAAGCCATGCGCGGTCGATCACGGTCGCCTGACATCCGGCGGGCAGCGGCCGCAGCGTCACGATCAACGCGGCCGTGGCGCAGCCCTCCGCGAGCGCCTGCGGCTGGCGCGCCAGCATCACAGAACGGCCGCGCGAGTCTTTCGTCGTGCAGCGGGATGAATCGCAGGTCACGCCGTCGGTCAGCGTCTTGTCGGTGGGGGCGCGCGCATCGGCATCCGCGGCGAGCCATTCCCGGAGCGCGAACGTATCGCCGCCTGCGCGCAGCGAACGAAGCCTGCCGTCCTCCCCGCGCACGGCGAGGCTGCCGCCATTGGCGGCCACGAAGATATCCGGCACCGGCGTCAGCGCGGCCCACATCACGCCCACCGCAATGACCACGACGCCTGCGAGCCGCAGAGGGGTTCGCAGCAGCGCGAGCGCGATCATGCCGAGCGACATCACCGCGAGCGGACCCGGACCGAAGGCGTGGACGCGGCCGATCGCGCCGGGCAGCGCCGCGACCCATTGCGACACCGCGATCATCCAGCCGATGCCGAGCTCCATCAGCCGCCAGAAGACGCCGTCGAGCCCGAACGGCATGGCCAGCAGACCGAGTATTCCCGCAGGCATGACGAAGGCCGACACCACCGGCATCGCGGCCAGATTGGCGAGCAGCCCATAGGGCGTGATGCGATGGAAGTGAAACGCGGCGAACGGCATGGTCGCGAGCCCCGCGATCAGCGACGCCAGAATGAGCGCGACGATTTCACGACCGCCCCACAGCGCAATGCGCGCGGCCGTGCCAAAGTCCGGCGTCGCAAACAGCCGTGGCATGCCCTGCTCGATCAGTGCCACCAGACCGAGCGTGGCTGCAAAGGACATCTGGAAGCTTGGATGCACCACCAATTCCGGCGCGATGATCATGACGGCGAGCGCAGCGATGGCGAGCGTGCGGAAGGTGATGGCGCGGCGGTCGGCCATGACGCCGACGAGAACGATGGCGATCATCACAAAGGAGCGTTGCGTCGCCACCTCCGCACCCGAGAGCAGCAGATAGAAAGTCACCGCCAGCAGTGCTGCGAAGGCCGACCATTTCTTGATCGGGAAACCGAGCGCCAGTGCCGGGATCAGCGCGAGCAGCGCGCGCACCGCAAAGAACACCACGCCCGCGACCACCGCCATGTGATAGCCGGAAATCGACAGGATGTGACCGAGGCCCGAAATGAACAGCGCGTCGTTGACGGGCTCGGATACGGCATCGCGGCGGCCGGTGAGGATCGCGGTCGCAATCGCACGCGCATCACCGCCGATGGCCGCCCGAATGCGCTGATCGATGGCGTCGCGCAGACCCTGCACGCCGGCGGCGTAGCTGAGCCACGCGCCCTGTGGCTGCGGTGCCTCGACGGTGCGGATCGTGCCGAGAACAAATCCCGACGCGCCGATGCCGTGGAAATAAAGATCGCGGGCGAAATCGTAGCCGCCGGGCCGCAACGGCGTGAGCGGCGGCAGAAGCCGCGCCCGCAATTCGACGTAACTGCCCACCGCTGGCGCCGTGCCCTTTTTCACCGATAGCCGGACGCGCTCCGGCACTCCTTCGGGCGCGCCGCTGGCCCGCTCGACGCGCAGGATGAAGCGGTCGGTGCGCTCGCGCTCCTCACGGGTTTCGATGAAGCCCGCGAGCGTGGCGCCAAACGCAGGCCGCTCCAGCACTTCATGAGCCACCAGCGATGTGCGCAGCGTCGCCGTGCCGAAGCCGGCGAGCGCCGCCGCGCCAAGCGCCAGCACGGCGAAAGCCGCCGCCCGCGCGCGCCACCACCACGCCAGCGCCATCGCCAGAGCTGCGACCGGCAGGCCAGCCAGAACGGATGGTTCCACATCGAGGGAAAAATAGGCCGCGATGCCGCCGCCGAACGCCACCGGCAGCCATGGCAGCAGTCTTCCGGGGCCGCCTTCGGCCGCGAGCCATTCTCTCAGCGCGAATGCATGGCTGCCCGCACGCGTCGCGCGCAGCCGACCATCCTCTCCGTGCGCAGCGACACTCATGTGCCACCGACGCGCCGTGTTGCAGCTCGTCCTATGCGGCTTCGGAAGGATTTGACCACGGCGACTTCGAACCCTCGCCCAGCTGGCGCTTGAACAGGAAAAACAATCCCTCGGAACCCCAGTCGTCCACCCGGATGCATGAAAAGCGCTCGATGCCCGAACGAACAAGCATTTCGATAATCCGCTCCGTCCGGTAGAGATTCATTTCCATTGCGGGAGCATTCCAGGGTCGTCCAACAGCAACATTGCCTGCAATGCGCAACAGCCGGTTGCGCTTGATGCCGTTTCGAATTGCAGCCCGCAGACGTTTCTGTGCCGGCACAATTGTAATGTGCAGCGCTCCGATCCCGCCCTCTTTCACCGCGTCGATGAGCTTCGCAATGATCGGCTCACCTGTCTCCACCGGGATGTGCTGGAAGACAATGTAGCTATGGATCAGGTCAAAACTGCGAGGTTGCAGCCAATCGAGATTGCTGGAATTGCGATATTCAACATTCCTGATGTCGGCCAGAGAGGCGTTTTTTCTGGCCTCACTGAGCATGCCGTCCGAAACGTCCGCGCCAATCACATGGTCGAAGACCGAAGCCATCGGCTGGCTCAGGCGGCCCACGCCGCACCCGAAGTCGAGCGCGGTCCCCCGGGGAACATCACCAAACGTCTCGTGCAGAACCTGAACGATTGTCTCGACGTGCTGACGACCGGACGTGAAAAACTCATTCCGGAGATCGTCGTTCAGATCACGGCCTCGATAGCGGGCATCGGACAGCACGCCAAAATAGGGGTCTTCTTTGCCGTATCGCTTCCAGTCGTCCGCGGCGCGGTGAGATAAAATCATGCCGGATGCTTCACCTGAATTGTCGCCCGAAAAAAACGAGCCTGCGTTGCGAGGTACGCCGCCGTCGCACTATGACCGGCACTATCGAACCGGTCGGTGTCGGCGCCGCCTGCCGGTAAGGCAAGAAACGCAAGGTTTATCATGACCATATCCACCGTCACCATTCCTCCTTTTAGCGTACAAAGTCCAAGAGGAAAGTTCCACCACCAAGGCCGGACATCGGTCGCGCCACGGATCGGCGCCTGACCAGGAGGACGCGGGAGCCAACGCTGACCGCTCTGCCCCGGCCCCGCCGTTTCGGATCGGTTCACCGTCCCGCCGCATCCCACGCCGCTACACCTTGCCGAAACGCTATGCTACACGAGCCGCGCCTTGCCGCCATCGGCGCACCGGATACCCACTCTCTATGTCGCAAATCGTCACGCGCTTCGCCCCCTCGCCGACCGGCTTCCTCCACATCGGCGGCGCGCGCACGGCGCTGTTCAACTGGCTCTATGCCCGCGGCACACGGCGGCAAGATGTCTGCTGCGGATCGAGGACACCGACCGCGAGCGCTCGACCGATGCGGCCATCGAGGCGATCATCGACGGCCTGAACTGGCTCGGCCTCGATTGGGACGGCGACGTCGATCTACCAGTTCGCCCGCGCCGCGCGCCATGCGCGAGGTCGCCGAGCAGCTGCTGGCGCAGGGCAAGGCCTATCGCTGCTACGCCACGCCGGAGGAGCTCGAGGAGATGCGCGACAAGGCGCGCGCCGAGGGCAAGCCGATCCGCTATGACGGCCGCTGGCGCGACCGCGATCCCGCCGAGGCGCCGGCCGGCGTCAAGCCGGTCGATCCGCCTGCAAGGCGCCGCTCGACGGCGAGACCGTGGTCGACGATCAGGTCCAGGGCCGCGTCGCCTGGCAGAACGAGGATCTCGACGACCTCGTGCTGCTGCGCTCCGACGGCACGCCGACCTACATGCTCGCCGTCGTGGTCGACGATCACGACATGGGCGTCACGCATGTCATCCGCGGCGACGACCACCTGACCAACGCCGCCCGCCAGACGCAGATCTATCGAGGCGCTCGGCTGGGACGTGCCGGTGATGTCGCCATATCCCGCTGATCCACGGGCCGGACGGCGCCAAGCTCTCCAAGCGCCACGGCGCGCTCGGCGTCGATGCCTATCGCGCACATGGGCTACCTGCCCGAGGCGCTGCGCAATTACCTGGTGCGGCTCGGCTGGAGCCATGGCGACCAGGAGATCTTCTCGACCGAAGAGATGATCGAGGCTTTCGACCTCGCCCGCCATCGGGCGTTCGGCGGCGCGCTTCGACTTCGCCAAGCTCGAGAACCTCAACGGCCACTATATGCGCAGACGGCCGATGACGCCGCGCTTGTCGCTGCGTTCGAGGCCGTCCTGCCCTATATCCCGAACGGTCCGGCCGTGGCCGCCAAGCTCACTCCGGCGACCCGGGCACAGCTCCTGACGGCTATGCCGGGGCTGAAGGAGCGGGCCAAGACGCTGGTCGAACTGGTCGACAGCGCCAACTATCTCTTTGCCGAGCGTCCACTGCAGCTCGATGACAAGGCCGCCGCGCAGATCTACGCCGGACGCACGCAAGCTGCTCGGCGACCTGGTGCAGACATTCGATGCCGTTTCGCCACTGGACTGCCGAGGCGACCGAGGCTGCGGTGCGCGACCACGCGGAAACGACCGGCGCTGAAACTCGGCTCCATCGCCCAGCCTCTGCGGGCCGCGCTGACCGGACGGACGACCTCGCCCGGCATTTTCGACGTCCTGGCCGTCCTCGGCAAGGACGAGTGCCTGGCGCGCCTGCGGGACATTGCTAACCCTTAATTTTGAGGGATCTTCAACACCGTTTCGCGATTGGAAATTGCTCCATCTTGCAGCGCACCAAGCAATCCGCTACGCAATTATCCCGATGTAGGCCCGAGGCCGCAGATCGACCTCCCGCCTCCTCCGCGGGCTTCGCGCACAAGATCCCGCCCATTGCTCACTACCGGGGAGCTCGTCATGGACAAGATCAGACAACACCACGCCCGCCAAGCTCACGGTCGGCAATAAGAGCTGGGATTTCCCGGTGCTGAGCGGCACCATCGGCCCGGACGTCGATCGATATTCGCAAGCTCTACGGCCAGATCGGGCATGTTCACCTACGACCCCGGCTTCACCTCGACGGCCAGCTGCGAATTCCAAGATCACCTATATCGACGGCGACAAGGGCGATACTGCTCTATCGCGGCTACCCCATCGAACAGCTGGCCGAGCAGAGCGACTTCCTCGAGATCTGCTACCTGCTGCTGTACGGCGAACTGCCGACCACGGCCCAGAAGGCGGATTTCGACTATCGACATCACCCGCCACACCATGGTGCATGAGCAGATGGCCCGGTTCTTCCGGGGCTTCCGCCGCGACGCGCACCCGATGGCCGTGATGGTCGGCTGCGTCGGCGCGCTGCCGCCTTCTACCACGACTCCACCGACATCAACGATCCGCACCAGCGCATGGTCGCGTCGATCCGCCTGATCGCCAAGATGCCGACGATCGCGGCGATGGCCTACAAGTACTCCGTCGGCCAGCCCTTCGTGTATCCGCGCAACGATCCTCGATTACGCCGTCGAACTTCCTGCGACATGTGCTTCGCGGTGCCGGCCGAGGAGTACAAGGTCAACCCGGTGCTGGCGAACGCGCATGGACCGCATCTTCATCCTGCATGCCGACCACGAGCAGAACGCGTCGACCTCGACCGTCCGTCTCGCCGGCTCCTCGGGCGCCAATCCGTTCGCCTGCATCGCCGCCGGCATCGCCTGCCTGTGGGGCCCCGCCCATGGCGGCGCCAACGAAGCCGCGCTGAAGATGCTGAAGGAAATCGGCACGCCCGACCACATCCCAGATGTATGTCGACAAGGCGAAGGACAAGAACGATCCGTTCCGCCTGATGGGCTTCGGCCATCGCGTCTACAAGAACTACGACCCGCGCGCCAAGATCATGCAGCAGACCTGCCACGAGGTGCTGAAGGAACTCGGCGACCAGAACGACCCGCTGCTGCAGGTCGCGATGGAGCTCGAGCAGATCGCGCTCAAGGACCCCTACTTCGTCGAGAAGAAGCTGTACCCGAACGTCGACTTCTATTCGGGCATCACGCTGAAGGCGATGGGCTTCCCGACCTCGATGTTCACGGTGCTGTTCGCCGTCGCCCGCACGGTCGGCTGGATCGCGCAGTGGAACGAGATGATCGAGGATCCGGACCAGAGATCGGCCGTCCGCGCCAGATCTACACCGGCGCGCCGCGCCGCGACTACGTTGCGACCGACAAGCGCAAGTAACGCTTTCATCTTCACAAGATCATGCCCGGCCCCATAAGGGCCGGGCATTTTTGTTTTGTCAGGACCAGCCTCGCAGTCAGCGCGGCTGTGCTGCACCGGCGGTCTTTGCCGCACGAACGAGTTGCAGGAATTCCGACCGGTAGCCGAAGGGGTCGTCGCCGCGCGCGGCCGTGGCCAGTTTCAGCACATCGTCATAGCCGAACGTGCCGGTGTGGCGGCCGCCGCGCAGGATCTCGCCATAGGCTGCAACGGCGGTGGCGAAGCGCGCATCCGTGGATGCGTCGTCGATGCGCGGCAGCTCCATGGCGCGACTGACCGGCGCAGAGATCAGCGAGGACACATCGGAGTTCGGCAGCTTGTAGCGGATCTTGACGAACGCATACTCCGCGTCGGTCGCGACCGGCGGCGCCGACTGCGGCCGCAGGCCGTGCATAGCGCTGTTCCTCGACGGTGCGCGGACCGCCGACAGGCACGATCTCATACAGCGCCGTGACGGTCTGGCCCGAGCCGACATCGCCGGCATCGACCTTGTCGTTGTTGAAGTCGTCCTTGTTGAGCAGGCGCGTCTCGTAGCCGATCGAGGCGATACTCCGCGACCGTCGCCGGATTGAACTCGACCTGGATTTTGACGTCCTTGGCGATCGGAAACAGCGTGGACTTGGCCTCCTCGACCAGCACCTTGCGCGCCTCGCCGATGGTGTCGATGTAGGCGGCAGCGCCGTTGCCGTTCTGCGCCAGCGTCTGCATCAACGCGTCGTTGTAGTTGCCCATGCCGAAGCCGAGCATCGACAGGAAGATGCCCTTGCCGCGCTGGCGTTCGATGAAGCCCTTCAACTCGTCCCGGCTCGGTGATGCCGACATTGAAGTCGCCATCGGTCGCAAGCACGACGCGATTGACGCCCTTGGGATCGAAACTGCGCTCGGCCAGCGAATAGGCCTGCCGGATGCCGTCCGCGCCGGCCGTGCTGCCGCCCGCCCCCAGATTGTCGATGCACGCCGATGATCTTCGTCTTGTCGCTGACCGCCGTCGGCTCAAGCACCGTTCCCGCGCTGCCGGCATAGGTCACAATCGACACGCGATCGTCCGGATCGAGCTGCCCAAGCAGCAGCGTGAGCGACTGTTTGACCAGCGGCAGCCGGTTCGGCGCATTCATCGAGCCGGAGGTATCGATCAAGAAGACGAGGTTCGCGCGCGGACGCGTTGTCGACGGCAATGCATAACCCTTGACGCCGATCTGGACGATCTTGCGCCCCGGCGACCACGGCGACGGAAACACCGACACGGTCGTGCGGAACGGCTCCGAGGCGGAGGTCGGCGCGGCGTAGTCATACGGGAAGTAATTGACGAGTTCTTCAGTGCGCACGGCCGCAGGCTGCGGCAGCACGTTGCGGTTCAGCGACGCACGCATGAAGGAATAGGAGGCCGTGTCGACATCGATGGAGAAGGTCGAGACCGGCGCCTCGCGCACGTCCTTGAAGCCGTTCTGCTGTGCGCCAGCGAATTGATCGCGGCCCACGGGCTCGGCCGGTGCGACGACGTCAGGCATTGGGGCGGGTGGCAAGGGTCGCACGACACCGCTGAGCACCCTGCCGTCTTGCGCCGGGCGCTGGCGCGTTTCCATGAGACGCGACGATGACGGCGCGGCGGGCGCAGCCGCAGTCGAGGCGGACAACTGCGCACGATCCCGCTCCGCGCGGTTGATTTTCGCAAGCGCGTCGGATCGTGCCTCAGCAATCGCCTCGGGCTTGGCTTTGATGTCCGCTACGACAGGCGGCGTCGCTTCGTTGATGTTTGGTGCGACCGTTCCCGGCACACGCAGTGCGTCGTACGAAACCCACATGGCAGATCCGGCGACGAGCACAACCGCGCTCGCGGCAATCAGCTGGCGAGTCCGGGTTGAATCGAAAAACCTGTGATTTGAATTCGACTTGGGACCGGAAGCGGACATATTGAGTGAAGACATATCAGGTGAAGACATATCGGATGAAGACATGACGATGCTCCTGCGCGACGGCCGCGGGGCATGGGCCGTCTCATCCATGAGACGCACGTCGTCCTCGTTTCCTTGGGAAGCCTCGGCCTTTGCCGCATCGAAACGCTGCAAGGCAGTTGCAATCGCATCGCCGCGCGCCTGCTCCGACGGAGCCGGCGGCTGCGGCAACCGATCCCGCATGTGATCCTGACGCGTCATCGGCCTTGTCCCTCTTCATCGACGCTCGCCGGCGCTGCGAGCCTGCGCCGTGCTTCAAACAAGCGCCACGACACGGTCAACTCGGCCACGCCCAGCGCATCCGCCGCCTCGGCATGCGTGAGATCCTCGCCTGCCACCAGCAGGACCGTCTCGCGCAACGCGGGATCGAGCCGTCCCAGATCGCTGGCCAGCCAGCCCTGACGATAAAGATCGCGCCCGTCCGGATTTGCAGACAGCCGGCTCAGCACCGCCAGCCCTTCGCGAAAGCGGCTTTGCACGCTGCGGCGCCGGTGGTGATCGCGACATGCATTGAGCGTGATGCCTGTCAGCCAGGTCGTGAACTTGGCTTCGCCTTTGAAGCCGCCCAGTTTCTCGACCAGCACGCAGCAGACGTCCTGCGCGATATCCTCGGCATCGGACTGCGAGCCTGTCATGCGCCACGCCAGCCGATGAACGCGATCATAGTGCCGTCGCAGCAGCGCCTCGAACGCGGCGCGCTCGCCCGCCAGCGCCCCTCTGACGAGATCGCCATCGGTCTCGGAGGGCCCCTCGGGCTCCACGGGGGCGACTTTTTCGACTGTCGATTCAATTGCTTGTCGCAAACTTTAAATCCAACTCCGGAGCGGCTTCATGGCACTGCCGAGCCTGTCCAAAGTGTTAGACGCAGCCGCCCGGCACATCCTTGGCGGAAATTGGGTCTTTTTTTCCGGTCGTGTTTTCAGGCCGTCGTGTTTTCAGGCCTTGGCTCAGCTCGCCCGGAAGGCCGCCATCACCACATCGGCTGCGCGCTCGCGCGGCGTGCGGTGGCCTGTTTCCATCAGCGCGCCAAGCCGCGTGAAGGCATCAAGCTGCGCCTGTCGCGCCGGGCCGTCGTCCATGACCGTCAGAAGCGCCGCCGAGAGCTGCTCCGGATTGCAGCGCCGCTGCAGGAACTCCGGGACGACATTTTCGCCCAACACAAGATTGGCGAGGATGGCCGACGGCGCGTTGACCAACAGATGCGCGATCGCCTCCTCGATCAGCGCCACCTGATAGGCGGCGACCATCGGAACGCCGGCCAGCGCCAGTTCAAGCGTCACGGTGCCGGATTTCACCAGCGCGGCCCGGGCCTGCCGAAACGCCTGCCAGCGGCTTTCAACGTCATCGACGATGCGGACCGGAACCGTCCAGGACGACGCCATCTGCTCCACCATCGGTCGCAGATGCGGCAGCGTCGGCAGCACAACGTCGAGCGGGCCGAAGCTGCGGCTGACGCGGTCCAGCGTTTCGCCAAAGACCGGCATCAGACGGCGCAGTTCGCCGCGGCGGCTGCCCGGCAGCACCAGCAGAAGCGGCGGCGAGGCTCGACGGCGCTCCACATCCGCCTGCGACGGCGTGAGTTCGCCGAGCCGCTCGAGCAGCGGGTGGCCGACATAGGTCGTCGGCGGCCCGCCGAGCTCCTCCATGACCTTCGGTTCGAACGGCAGCACCGCCATGACATGATCGACATAGGAGCGCATCGACCGCGCCCGCCACGGCCGCCACGCCCACACGGTCGGCGCGACATAATCGACGATCGGGATATGCGGGGCCGCTTGCCGAACGCGCCGCGCGACGCGATGGGTAAATTCCGGGCCGTCGACCACCACCAGGACATCCGGATTTTGCGCGATCACGGCGTCCGCCACCTGACGGATGCGCCCGAGCAAGGCCGGCAGATTTTTCAGGATCGCGGAAATGCCAATGATGGAGAGTTCGTCGATTGCGAACATCGTGACGAGGCCTTGTCTGGCCATCTCGCCGCCGCCCAGGCCCGAGAACGTCACCTCGCCGCCGAGCCGGGATCGCAGCGCTTCCATCACGCCCGCACCGAGATGGTCGCCAGAAGCTTCCGTCGCGATGATGAAGACGCGCTTCATGGGCGGTCAGCGCTGAAAGTCAGGTTCGGTCAGCCCCGTCACGAACAGGTCGTGACGGTCGGCCAGCGCCACCAGCGTGTCAGGCTCGGCGACAACGCTGTGCCCGGCGATGACGGCGATGCCGCCAAGACCGGCGGCAGCCAGACCTTCGATCGTGCGCGGCCCCAGCGAGGGCAGATCGAACCGCATGTCCTGGCCGACCTTCGGCGCCTTGACCAGCACGCCCGTGTGCAGCGGCGCCTTGAGGCGGCCGCTCCTGCGCAGCTCGGCGATGCGCGCCAGAAGCCCGTCGGTGCCTTCGATCCCCTCCACCGCCACGACATGATGGTCGATCACGACGACGCCCTGGCCGATGTCGAACGGGCTCATTGCCCGCAGCGCCTCCAGCCCCAAAGCGATGTCGGCACGGGCCTTGTCGTCCGGCGTACGCTTGGCGAGATCACCGACCGGAAACAGCACGTCGGGCGCGAGCGTATCGAGCCCGACGATGTGGAAGCCCTCGCCCTCGAACAGCCCCGCCATGCTTTTGAGCAAGCGATCATCGCCACCGCGATAGCCACGCAGAACTGTCGGCAGCGCCATGATCGCGCGCCAATCGAGACGAACATCAAGCAGCGACGGGCGGATCAGCGCGCCGACAAAAACGACATCGCGAACACCGTGCTCGCGCAAGCTTTTGCGGATCAATCCGTATTGACCAAAACCGACCCATTGATGCGGATAGCGGCCGACGCTCTCGGCATCGGCAAATCCTTTGATCGCGACGAGGAAAACCTCGCGTCCGCCACGGATGACCGCATCGGCGACAGCAAAGGGCAGCACCCCTCCGCCACATACGATCCCGACCCGCGAGGCAGTCATGTTAAAAACCCGTCTGCTGCACTAACTGACGAGCGCCCTCGCCGGTTACGGTTCACGCCCCGTCGACGTCAGGATCGATATCGGCACGCGCCAGCGTCAGCCGCCGCTTGGTGCCAGCGCGAATGAAATCCAGAATCTCGGTGACGGCCGGATCTTCCGGCGGCTGGGTAATGGCGTCTGCCAGACGCTGATCGAATGTGCCGGGGCCGTAGAAGAGCTCGTGGTAAAACGCACGCACCACGCGCAGTCGTTCAGCCGTGAAGCCGCGGCGACGCATGCCGACGACATTGAGGCCCTCAAGCATGCCACGACGGCCATTGACGAGCGCGTAGGGAATGACGTCGCCCAACACCCCCGTTCCGCCGCCCACCATGACCTGCGGGCCGACGCGCGTGTGCTGGTGAACGGCCGACAGGCCACCCATGAACACATGATCGCCGATGACCGAGTGACCGCCGAGTGCGGCGCTGTTGGCGAAGATCACGCTGTTGCCGACGTGGCAGTCATGCGCGATGTGGCTGTAGGCCATGAAATATCCGCGGTCGCCGACCTTGGTGACGCCGCCGCCCTCAACCGTGCCGCGATTTATCGTGACCGACTTCGCGGACGGTACAGTCAGCGCCGATTTCAAGCTTTGTCGGTTCACCTTTATAGCCGAGCGATTGCGGAGCGGTGCCGAGCGAGGCGAAAGGAAACACAACGGTGCGCGGGCCGATTGTCGTGTGGCCCTCGACAAAGACATGCGCTGCGAGCTTGCACTGTGCGCCGATCGTGACGTCGCGGCCGACGACGCAATACGGACCGATGGTGGCATCGTCGCCAATAACGGCGCCATCTTCCACGCGCGCTGTCGGGTCGATTTTTGACATCCGCCGCCCCGTCAGCTGACCAGCATCGCGCCGATTTCCGCTTCGGCGACAACTTCGCCGCGGACCTTGGCAATGCCTTTGTACCACCACATCATCTTGCGGCGATTGATCTTCTGCAGGTGATATTCCATCGTATCGCCCGGCCCGACGGGCTTGCGAAACTTCGCCTTGTCGATGGTCAGGAAATAGACCTTGCTGGGCTTGTTCCCTTCAGGAAGGCCGAGCATGCCGATGACGCCTGCGGTCTGCGCCATGCCCTCGATGATCAGGACGCCGGGAAACACCGGCTCCGAGGGAAAGTGGCCCATGAACTGCGGCTCATTGGCGGTCACGTTCTTGATGCCGACGCAGCTCTCGTCGCCGTTGATGTCGACGATGCGATCCACCAGCAGGAACGGATAACGGTGCGGCAGCATCTTCATGATGGTGCGGATGTCCGCAGACTGAAGTGTAACAGGCGTATCCATCAGCTGCCTTCCTGGTCCTCGCTAGAATTGTCCTTCGCGCCGCCTTTGCGCGTCAATCGCGCTATGGCGCGCAGCTCACGCAACCACAGCCTCATCGGCTTGGACGGGACACCGCCCCAGCGCTCACCCGGCGGCACGTCGCTGCCGACAGCGGAGAGCGCCGCAATCTGCGCGCCGGCACCGATGGTGTAGTGATTGCCGACGCCGGAGCGCGCGCCCATCATGACGCCATCTTCGAGCGTGCTGCTGCCGGACAAACCCGTTTGTGAAACGATGATGCAGTGCCGTCCGATCGAGACGTTGTGGCCGATCTGAACCAGATTGTCGATCTTGGTGCCCTCACCGATCATGGTGTCCTTGATGGCACCACGGTCGACGGTCGTCCCCGCGCCGATCTCAACGGCGTTTTGAATGATGACACGGCCGACCTGCGGCACCTTGGCGTGCCCGTTCGGTCCCGGCACAAAGCCGAATCCATCCTGACCGATACGGCAACCCGGATGAATCAGGACGTCGTTGCCGATCAGCGTATGCATGATGGTTGTGCCCGCGCCGATCCGGCAATTACGGCCGATGCGCACATGCGGTCCAATCGCAGCCCCCGGTCCGATCACGGTGCCGGAGCCGATCTCTGCATAGGGACCGATGCTGGCGCCGGGGTCGATCGTCACATTGTCTTCGAGACGAGCCGTCGGATGAACGGAGGCTGTCGCCGCAACACCCTGTGTCCCGAACATCGAGCCGGGCGACAGCGCCTCAGGGTAGAACCGGCGCAGCACGGCCACAAAGGCGCCGTAGGGATGTTTGGAGCGCAGCACCGCGACATGCGCGGGGACCTGACCTTCAAATTTCTCGGAGACGAAGCACGCAGCCGCATGCGTCAGCGGAAGCTGCGAGGCGTATTTGAGATTCTCAAAAAAGGTGAGATCGGAGGGGCCGGCCTGATCAAGCGGCGCAACGCCCGTCACGCGCAACGCCGCGCGAGACGGGTCGACCAAATGCGAGCCCGTCAACGCTGCGATATCGGCAAGCGTCGTTGCAACCGGTTCCGTGAAGAATGCCAGTTCCGCCATTCCACCTGCCGTCATCCGGCCCGCGGACGAAATCAGAAGCTTGTGCCGCCGCCGAAGCGGAAGATCTGCGTGCGATCGTAGCTCGCCTTCGAAATCGGGTAAGCGACATCGACGCGCAGCGGACCGAACGGCGACTGCCAGATGATGCCGGCACCGACCGAGCTGCGGACCTGATTGCTGTCGCCGATGTTGTTCGAGATCGACTCGCCAGTCACAGGCCAGCCTGTCGGGCCCTTGTAATCCCACAAGGAGCCAGCATCGACATAGATGGCGCCCTTCAGACCGACTTCCTTCGGCATGAACCAGAACGGCATCTGCAGTTCTGCGGTCGCGCCCCAGTAGTTGGTGCCGCCGAGCGCATCGTTGAACGTGCCCGGCGTCAGATCGCGCGGACCGATACCGTTCGGCGCGAAGCCGCGCACCAGGTTCGGGCCCATCTGGAAGTGGTCGAGCACGCGCAGATCCTTGCTACCCCAGCCCGTAATGTTACCGGCCTGTACGCGCAGCAATGCGACGATATCGGACACCAGCGGGGTGTAGTACTTCGCGTCGAAGGTCGACTTGATGTAGTTCACGTCGCCACCGAGACCGGCGAAATCCTGACGGAATTCCGTGAGCAGACCCGAGGTCGGGTTACGGCTGTTGTCGAGCGTGTTGTAGATCAGCGAATAGCCGGCCATCGACGTCCAGACCGGTCCGTTGGCAAGCGCCATGCGGATCGGCAACGACGCTTCGCCATCGCCATAACAGTTGATCACGGTGCCCGGGATAATGGTCGGAGGCGGATAGTAGATACAATTGTTGAGCGCGACAGGCAGCGTCACTTCCTGACGAAACAGCGAGTAACGCACCTGCATGGTCAGATCTTCACGCAGAGCGAAGCCCAAACGCGTGCCGCCACCGAGCGTCTTCGTGTCGTAAGACATCGAATTCGCCGCCTTCTGCTCGCGCTGATAGAGATCGATACCCCAGGCGATGCGATAACCGAGGAAATACGGATCGGCGAAGGACAGGTTGTAGCCCTTGGACCTCGTGCCCCAGCTGACGCTGGCCTTTGCGTACAGGCCGCGCCCCATCAGGTTGCGCTCGGAAACGCTGACTTCACCCAGCAAGCCGTCGCTGGTCGAGTAACCGCCCTGAATTGCGAAATCGCCGGTCGACTTCTCTTCGACGTCGACGTTGAGGACGATGCGATCAGGCGACGAGCCCGGTTCGTTGGTGATCTTGACGGTCTTGAAGTAGTCGAGGCCCTTCAGGCGGCGCTCGGCACGATCGACCAGCGCGCGGTTGTAGGCGTCGCCTTCGGCGATATCGAATTCGCGGCGGATAACATAGTCACGCGTGCGGTTGTTGCCGCGGACATTGATGCGCTCGATGTAGGTGCGCGGGCCGTCCTCGACCACGAACACAAGAGAGACCGTCTGCGTGTCACGGTTGCGGTCGCCACGCGGGCGCACGGTCGCGAAGGGATAACCCATGCGCGACGCCTGAATCGTCATCTCTTCGATCGACTTTTCCACCGCTTCGGCGTTGTAGACCGAGCCGCGGCTGACGCGTGAATACGAGCGAAGCGCGTCGGCGGCGAGCGAAGCGAATGCGCGATTCGACTTCGACGGAGTCAACGCGATACTGCGCGCCTTCGTCGATCGTGAAGGTCACGATGAACCCCTTCTTGCCGGGTCGTATTCGGTGAGTGCAGCGATCACGCGCACGTCGGCATAGCCGTTCTTCAGGTAGAACCGGCGGATCAGGTCGCGATCGGATTCAACGCGATCGGGATCGTAGATATCGCCGTTGCCGATGAAGCTCAGAATATTGAGACTTCGCGCGTCTTGATGATGTCCTTGCAGCCTGGTCCCCGAGTAAGCCTTGTTGCCGATGAACTCGACGCTGTTGACGCCGGTCTTGGCACCTTCGTTGATTTCGAAAACGAGATCGACGCGGTTGTTGGGCTGATCGATGATCTTCGGCGTCACGGTCACGTCGAAGCGACCGCTGCGGCGATAAATTTCGGTGATGCGCTGCGTATCGGACTGAACAACCGGGCGCGACAGCGTGCCACGCGGCTTCGACTGCACTTCAATCGAAAGCTGGTCGTCCTTGACCTTTTTGTTGCCTTCAAAGGCGACGCGGCCGATGACCGGGTTTTCCACAACGGTCACGATGAGACGGCCGCCGGACTGGCTGATCTTCACGTCCTGGAACAGGCCGGTCTCGTAGAGAGCCTTGAGCGCGTCATCGATCTGGGCCGGACCGAGACCGCCACCGTTGCGGCGGAAATAGCTGCGCACCGTCTCGGCTTCGACACGGCGATTGCCTTCAACGACGATGGTGGAAGCCGACTGCGCGTTCGCAACAGCAACAAAAGACACGGGCCCGAGGGTCGAGGACACCACGGACAAACCGATCAGGATCAGGGCAGCAGGCAGACCCCCCGAAGCAACCGCATTCCAAATTTCATACGCCGTGCGCCTTTATCATTCCCAACCTGCCGGCGACCGGAGCCGCTCCAGCAGATTCTCACCCTTGGTCCGCTTGTAGCCAATTTTATCTACGAGGCAAACGCTCAATTGTGGCGAAAAACCCATTTCGTCCCGAGAGTTGCCGATGAGCCACGATAGGCAAAAAAGCCCTAGGAACGGGCCAAATGCAGGATGTCGTTGTAGGTGGCGAAGATCATCAGCATCAGCACCAGCGCCAGCCCCACCCGGAACCCCATTTCCTGAGCCTTTTCAGACAGCGGACGCCCCCTGATCGCCTCGATCGCATAGAACAAAAGGTGGCCGCCATCCAGCAGAGGAACCGGGAACAGGTTCAACAAGCCAATGGAGATCGACAGAACGGCTGTGAGGTGGATCAGGGCCGAGAGGCCGACGGTCGCCACCTGCCCTGAAATCTGGGCAATGCGAATCGGCCCACCGACCTGATCAGCCGCCTCGCGTCCTGCGATGACGCCGCTGATATAGGAGAACGTCCGTTCCACGACGAACCAGGTTTCCTTCACGCCCATGGACAGGGCCGTCACCGGATCGACCGGATCGTTGACCGCATCCTCGGGGCTGCTGTTACGGCTGATGCCGAGAACGCCGAGCCGGTGGACGTTATTGAACCGGTCCTTGATCTCGCGCAGTTCCGGCGTCGCGCTCAGCGTGACCGGGGCACCGCCACGGTCGACGACAATCGACAGGGTCTGGCCGGCCCGCGTGCCCACCAAGCGCTGCATGTCGGAGAACGTCTCGATCACCTGACCGTCGATCGAGCGGACGACGTCGCCGGTGCGGAAACCGGCCGCAGCAGGCTGCGCTATTGGCCTGAATGACATCGACGCGCGCGGTTGTGCTCGGCTTGCCGAAAATCGCGAAAAGGCCGGTAAAAATGACGATGGCGAGCAGAAGATTGGCAATCGGCCCGGCGGCGACAACGGCAGCGCGCGCGGCGATCGACTTGTGGTGAAAGCTGACGGAACGCTCGCTCTCGTTCATTGCGGCGAGAGACTTCTGGTCCGGCGTCGAGGCCTCGCCTTCGTCACCGTAAAACTTGACGTAGCCGCCCAACGGAATGGCCGAGAGCTTCCAGCGCGTACCATGGCGGTCATTGAAGCCGACGATCTCTGGTCCGAAGCCGACCGAAAACGTTAAGACCTTGATGCCAACGCGGCGCGCGACCCAGAAATGGCCCAGCTCGTGGAAGAAAACGACGACGGTGAGGACAAGCAGGAACGGAACGGCGTAGCCGAAGATTCCGGTGTTTAACCAGCTGAAAACGCTACTAAAAAAATGATCCATCCATCCCTCATGACCGTGGGCCAAAGACCCTCTTCCCCAATGCTCTAGGATGCCTTTGCGGCTATTTCAGGCAAGAGGGCCAGAGCAGTATTTCGCGCATTATGGTCAACGGCGAGCATGTCATCCACCGTCGCCAGCGGAACCGCCCCGCCCCGCGCCGCGCGGTCCATGACAGCCTCCACCAGCCGCGCAATTCCGCCGAAACCAAGCTTGCGCGTGAGGAAGGCCTCGACCGCCACTTCATTGGCGGCGTTGAGAACGGTGGGCATGAAGCCGCCTGCCCTCAGGGCCTCCTGCGCGAGCCTCAGCGCCGGAAACCGCTCCAGATCGGGCGCTTCGAATGTGAGCTGGCCGATGGCGGCGAGATCGAGCCGCGCGGCCGGGCCGGCCATCCGCTGCGGCCAGGCCAGACAATGGGCAATCGGCGTGCGCATGTCCGGGGTGCCGAGCTGCGCGAGCACCGACCGGTCGGAGAATTCGACGAGGCCGTGAATGACCGATTGCGGATGCACCAGCACGTCGATGCTTTCCGGCGGCAGATCGAACAGATAGCTCGCTTCGATGACCTCGAGCCCCTTGTTCATCATCGTCGCGGAATCGATCGTGATCTTGGGGCCCATCGCCCAGTTGGGATGCCGGAGCGCCTGTTCGGGAGTCGCCCGTTCGATGTCGGCGACGTTCCATGTGCGGAACGGACCGCCGGACGCCGTGATCACGACGCGCGTGAGATTCTCGCGATGGCCGGAGCCCAGCGCCTGAAACAGCGCGTTATGCTCGGAATCCGCCGGCAGAACCTGCGCGCCGGTGCGCAAGGCGTTGCCCATGAAGATTTCGCCGGCACAGACAAGGCATTCCTTGTTGGCGAGCGCGATGATGGCGCCGCGCTCGACGGCCGCCAATGCGGGCTTCAATCCGGCCGCGCCGCTGATCGCCGCCATCACCCAATCGGCCGGCCGCTCGCCGGCTTCGATCAGCGCGGATTCACCGGCGCCAACTTCAACGCCGCTACCCGCGAGCAATTCTTTGAGTTCGCCGTACCGTGTTTCGTCGGCGACCGCGACAAACCGCACGTTCAATTCGCGCGCGAGCTTCGCCACAGCCTCGACATTGCGATGCGCCGTGAGCGCTTCGACGCGGAAACGGTCGGGCCAGCGGCGGACGAGATCGACAGTGCTTGAACCGACCGAGCCTGTCGCACCCAGAATGGTGACGACACGCTCCGTGGGCGCGGCATCGCTGATCTGGTGAAGCGGAACTGCACTCATGCGCTTACCATAGCAGAAGTCCGCGACCGGCCGCATCCACCCCTGCGCGCCAAACGCCGATCAGACAGGCCGCAACCACAACGGCGACAAAACCATCCAGCCGATCCATCAGACCGCCATGACCGGGAATGATCTGGCTTAAATCCTTGACATCAAAGCGACGCTTCACGGCGAACTCGAACAAATCGCCCGCCTGCGAAATGACTGACAAAACCGCGCCGAGCACGCCCAGCGCCAAGAGCGATGGAGCGCCAACGACTGCGATTGCGACGCCCAATGCCGCAACGACGGCGCCGGCCAATCCGCCGATTGCACCAGACCTCGTTTTCTTCGGGCTGACGCGCTCCCACAATTTCGGGCCGCCGACAGCGCGGCCGACAAAATAACCGAGAATGTCGCTCGCCCACACCACCGCGAACACGAAAAGGATCGCGGGAAATCCCGAACTGCACATCCGCGCGCAAAACGATCGAAGCGACCATCGCCGCGACGGCGTAGATGAGTCCAGACGCCGCCCAGACGCGCAGCGCAGGCGGCGCAAGCGCGGCCACGGCAACAATTCCAACGAGTGCGGCGACCACAACCATACCCAAGGCGTGCCACGCCAACGCCGCGGACAATGCGAGGATCGCAACACCGCCAACGCCGAGCATGCGCCGGTCTTGCTTCAGTCCAATCACCGAAACCCACTCGACATAGAGGCCGATGGCCACCAGCGTTGCGAGCAAGTGCCAGAGCCAGCCGCCGAACCAGGCGGCGGCAATCGCGGCGGGTGCAAGCACCAGCGCGGCAAGAATGCGAAGCGTGAGATTGGAAGGCGGCCGGCTTGCAGGCTGCAGGTCAGCCATCAGGAGCCCGTCTTCGCGGCGGCAAGCCCGCCGAAGCGGCGTTCGCGCCCGCGAAACTCCGCGACCGCGCTTTCAAGCGCCGCGCGGTCGAAATCCGGCCAATGCATCGGCACAAACACGAATTCGCTGTAAGCGCTTTGCCACAACAGGAAGTTCGACAGACGCTGTTCGCCGCTGGTGCGGATAACAAGATCGGGATCGGGAATGTCAGGCGCGTCGAGCGACTGCGATATCGCTTCGGCCGTAATCGACGACGGATCGCGCGTGCCGTCCGCGACTTCCTGCGCCAGGCGGCGCGCCGCGCGCGCAATTTCGGCCCGTGCGCCATAGTTGAACGCCACGACAAGCGTCATGCGCTTGTTGTCGCGCGTCAGTTCTTCGGCTTCCTTGAGCAGCGAGCGGATGTCTTCGGCCAAGCCTTCACGCTCGCCGATCACGCGCACGCGCACGCCATCGCGATGCAACTCGGCCAGATCGTTGCCGATGAAGCGGCGCAGAAGACCGAACAGGTCGTTGATTTCCTGGAGCGGGCGCGACCAGTTCTCGGAGCTGAACGAGAAAATGGTGACGTATTCGATCCCGAGTTCAGCAGCCGCACGAACGGTGCGCCGCAGCGCCTCGACACCGCGACGGTGACCTTCGACACGCGGCAGGCTCCGCGCCGACGCCCAGCGCCCATTGCCATCCATGATGATGGCAACGTGACGCGGTCCGCCAGCGGATGCGGACGTGGCTGGCGCGCTGGCATTCGCCATAACGTCGTCCTCTCAGACCGTCATAATTTCCTTTTCCTTCGCCGCGAGCGCCTGATCCAGCTCGGCGATGGAACTGTCGGTCACCTTCTGCACTTCGGCAGAATGACGCTTGCCGTCATCTTCCGAAATAGCGTGGTCTTTTTCGAGCTTCTTGAGAACATCGAGGCCGTCGCGACGCACATGGCGCACGGCCACGCGCGCAGCCTCGGCATATTTATGCGCGACCTTGACGAGTTCCTTGCGGCGCTCTTCGTTCAATTCCGGAATGCGCAGGCGGATTACCTGCCCTTCGGTCGAGGGCGTGAGGCCGAGATTGGAGGCGACGATCGCCTTCTCGACGGCATGAACCATCGAGCGGTCCCACACCTGCACCGACAGCAGCCGCGGCTCGGGAACCGAGACGGTCGCTACCTGATTGAGCGGCATATGGCTGCCATAGGCCTCCACCTGCACCGGATCGAGCATCGAGCCTGACGCACGGCCCGTGCGCAGACCGTTGAGCTCGTGCTTGAGCGATTGAACGCCAGCCTGCATGCGGCGCTTGATGTCGTTGATATCGAATGTCCCGGACATCGTAGTCCCCTTCTTCGGATTTGCGCCGCGTCAGCCGCCGACGACAGTACCGCGTCCTTCGCCGCTCAGAACGGCCGAAATCGAGCCGGATTCGGCGATCGAGAACACAATGATAGGCATCGTCGTTTCCTGAGCAAGCGCGAAGGCGGTGGCGTCCATCACCTTGTAACCGCCCTGAACGGCCTGCGCATGCGACAACCGCTCGAAACGCTTGGCGGCCGGATCTTTCTTCGGATCGGCGCTGTAGACGCCGTCGACATTGGTGGCCTTGAGCACCGCCTTGGCCTGGATTTCTGCGGCGCGCAAAACAGCCGTGGTGTCGGTGGTGAAATAAGGATTGCCGGTTCCGCCCGCGAACAGAACGATCCGCCCTTTGGCGAGATGCTTGAGCGCGCGGCCACGCGAAAAGGTTTCGCAGATAGTCGGCATGAGAACGCCGGACAGCGTGCGGGCCGGCTGCCCCTGCCGTTCGAGGGCTGCTTCGAGCGCGAGGCAATTCATTACCGTGGCCAGCATCCCCATGCTGTCGCCGACCGGTCGCGAGACGCCGCGTGAGGACACTTCGACACCGCGGAAGATATTGCCGCCGCCGACCACCACGCCCAGCTCGACACCGAGTGCCTGAGCCGCGATCAGATCGCCTGCAATACGGTCGACGGTCGGCTGGTCAACGCCGCCGCTTTGCTGTCCGGCGAAAGCTTCGCCGGACAGTTTTACGACGACGCGACGATAGATCGGCTCAGCCATGGCGTGTTCGTCCCCCTACAACGGGTTGCCCGAATATGCCGCCGCTGATCAGCCCTGCCCGGAAGCCTTGGCAACTTCAGCAGCGAAATCGGATTCCTGCTTGTCGATTCCCTCGCCGAGAGCATAGCGCACAAAACCGGTGATCTTCACCGGTGCACCGACTTTGCCCTCAGCTTCCTTCAGCGCCTGCGCCACGGACTTGCCGTCGTCGTGGATATAGGACTGCTCCAGGAAGCAGACTTCCTTGTAGTAGGTCTTCAGGCCGGACTCGACGATCTTTTCGATGACGTTCTCGGGCTTGCCCTGCTGGCGATACTTGTCGGCCAGCACGTCCTTTTCACGCTTCACAGTGGTCGGATCGAGCGATGCCGCATCGAGCGCCTGCGGATTGGCGGCGGCGACATGCATCGCGAGCTGGCGGCCGAGCGCGGCCAGTTCATCGGCCTTGCCGGCGGATTCGAGCGCAACCAGCACGCCGATCTTGCCGAGGCCGTCGATCACCGCGTTATGCACGTAGCTGCCGATCGCACCCTTGCCGACAGACAAGGACTTGGCGCGGCGCAGCGACATGTTCTCGCCGATGGTGGCGATGGCGTCGGCGATCGCACGCTCGACGGTGATGCTGCCGACCTTGGCCGCGTTGATCGCGGCAACGTCGTCGCCGGCGGTGAGCGCAACCTGCGCAATCATCTTCACGAGGCCCTGGAACTGCTCGTTGCGCGCAACGAAGTCCGTCTCCGAGTTGACCTCGACGACGACACCCTTGCCCGCCGCGAAAGCCATACCGATCAGACCTTCGGCCGCGACGCGGCCGGCCTTCTTGGCGGCTTTCGACAAGCCCTTCTTGCGCAGCCAATCCACGGCGGCATCCATGTCGCCGTCGGACTCAGTCAGCGCCTGCTTGCAATCCATCATGCCTGCGCCGGTTTTGTCGCGCAGATCCTTCACCATTGCTGCGGTGATGTTCGCCATGTGTCACGTCCAATGTAGGGAGGAGAAGAGCCGCGCGGCGCATGCACCGCGCGGTCGACGTGTTATTCCGCTTCCGCGAGCGTCTTGGACTGGGTGACCCAGCCATCGGCGCGGCCCGGCAGTCCGACTTCTTCGCCGACGAAATGCGCGGCCTTGGCGTCCATCTCGGACAGCTGCCAGAAGTGGAAGATGCCCATATCGTTGAGCTTCTTTTCGATCGTACCCGACACGCCGGTGAGCTTCTTGAGGTCGTCGGCGACGCCGCGCGGACCGGGCAAGCCCTGGAACGGCGCGTTGTCGGCAGGAAGTTCCTCAACCATCGGCGCCATGGATGCGCCGACATCGATGCCGCGCTCGCCCTGAGAACGAGAGATGCCGTCGATCGCCGCACGGGCGATGAGATCGCAATACAGCGTCAGCGCACGGCTGGCGTCGTCATTGCCCGGGATCACGTAGTTGATGCCCTTGGGATCGGAGTTGGTATCGACGACCGCGACGACCGGAATGTTGAGGCGCTGGGCCTCCTGGATCGCGATGTCTTCCTTGTTGGTGTCGATGATGAAGATCAGGTCGGGCAGACCGCCCATGTCCTTGATGCCACCGAGCGCACGGTTGAGCTTGTCGCGCTCGCGCGTGAGCGTCAGGCGCTCTTTCTTCGTGTAGCCGCCGGCCTCATTGGAGGCGAGCATCTCGTCGAGCTGACGCAGACGCTTGATCGAGCCCGAGATCGTCTTCCAGTTGGTCAGCGTGCCGCCGAGCCAGCGCGAATTGACGAAATACTGTGCCGAACGCTTGGCAGCGTCAGCCACGGCATCCTGCGCCTGGCGCTTGGTGCCGACGAAGAGAATGCGGCCGCCCTTGGCAACCGTATCGCTCACCGTCTGCAGCGCGAGATGAAGCATCGGCACGGTCTGCGCGAGGTCGATGATGTGGATGTTGTTGCGGGTGCCGAAGATGAAATCAGCCATCTTCGGATTCCAGCGGTGGGCCTGATGGCCAAAGTGAACGCCAGCTTCAAGCAGCTGGCGCATAGAAAATTCAGGAAGCGCCATTGGTATTCTCCGGTTTGTTCCGCCGGGAACCGTGTGAGCGTGTCGGACTGCAAAGCAAATGCCGTTAAAGCAAAGCCTTGCTGCCCGGTGCCACCGGACGGCCTTGTGAGCCATGGTTCCCGTGTGAGATGCGCGGCTTATAATCCCGAGAGCGCGCTAAAGCAAGCATTCAGGCAGAGAAAGGGAGGAGCCGCCGCCTATTCAACCCATTGTTAATACAATGGATTTTCGTGGCCCGGACGGCCCCTGCCCAATCATCCTCAGTCCCAGCTCAGCGCGCCGCCGTTCTGGTACTCGATGACGCGGGTCTCGAAGAAGTTCTTCTCCTTCTTCAGGTCCATCGCCTCCGACATCCAGGGAACGGATTTTCGGTCTCGGCGAACACCGGCGCCAGGCCGAGCTGCGCGCAGCGGCGGTTGGCGATGAAGTGCATGTACTCTCGCACAGCGCCGCATTCAGGCCGAGGAAGCCGCGCGGCATGGTGTCGCGGCCGTAGGCGGCCTCCAGCTCGGCGGCGTCGTCGCATCATGCCGCGCACCTCGTCCTGGAACGCCTTCGTCCACAGATGCGGATTCTCGATCTTGATCTGGTTGATGACGTCGATGCCGAAGTTCAGGTGAATCGATCTCGTCGCGCAGGATGTACTGATACTGCTCGGCGATGCCGACCATCTTGTTGCGGCGGCCGAGCGACAGGATCTGCGCGAAGCCGGTGTAGAACCACATGCCCTCGAAGACGACGTAGAAGGCGACGAGATCGCGCAGGAACGCCTGGTCGGTCTCCGGCGTGCCGGTCTTGAAGTCGGGATCGTCGAGATGCTGGGTGTGCTTCAGCGCCCACGCCGCCTTGTCGGTGATCGACGGCACCTCGCGGTACATGTTGAACAGCTCGCCCTCGTCGAGGCCGAGGCTTTCGACGATGTACTGGAAGGTGTGGGTGTGCACCGCCTCCTCGAAGGCCTGGCGCAGCAGATACTGCCGGCATTCCGGATTGGTCAGGTGGCGGTAGATCGCCAGCACGATGTTGTTGGCGACCAGCGATTTCGGAGGCGGCGAAGAAGCCGAGGTTGCGCTTGATGGCGCGGCGCTCGTCCTCGGTCAGGCCGTCGCGCGACTTCCACAGCGCGATGTCGGCCTGCATCGAGACTTCGGTCGGCATCCAGTGATTGTTGCAGCCGGCGAGATATTTCTCCCACGCCCATTTGTATTTCAGCGGCAGCAGCTGATTGACGTCGGCGCGGCAGTTGATCATCCGCTTGTCGTCGACCGAGACGCGGCCGCCGCCGCGGTCGATCGCGCCGAGGCCGGTTTGATCGGCCGCGGCGTGGTCTGCGAGCAACGCGGAGGATGCGGCTTCGGCGCGCGGCTCGAGTTCTGACCAGTCGAGCATTGTTCGTTTCCTTGTTCTTGCTGCTTACTGGCAGGCTTCGCATTCGGGATCGTCGATCGAGGCACGCCTTCGCCTCGCGACGATCCGGCGCTGACAGCGCAGGCGATGACCGGCGCGGCGACGTCGCGGCGCGACGCACGGCATTGAGCTTGCCGTCGGTGCCCTTCAGCGTCGACTTCTCGACATGCGTCGCGCTGCGCGAGCGCAGGTAGTAGGTCGTCTTCAGGCCGCGCTCCCAGGCCAGCCGGTAGAGCGCGTCGAGCTTCTTGCCGCTCGGGATTGGCGATGTAGAGGTTGAGCGACTGCGCCTGGTCGATCCATTTCTGCCGCCGCGCGGCCGCCTCGATCAGCCAGGCCGCGTCGATCTCGAAGGCGGTGGCGTAGAGCGCCTTGAGGTCGTCCGGCACGCGGTCGATCGCGCCGACGCTGCCGTCGAAATATTTCAGGTCGGAGACCATCACCTCGTCCCACAGCCCGCGCGCCTTCAGGTCGCGCACGAGATACGCGTTCACGACGGTGAAGTCGCCGGACATGTTCGATTTGACGTAGAGGTTCTGGTAGGCCGGCTCGATCGACTGCGACACGCCGCAGATGTTGGAGATCGTCGCCGTCGGCGCGATCGCCATGATGTTGGAGTTGCGCATGCCGATGCTGCGTGACGCGCTGCGCGCAGGCGCATCCCAGTCGAGCGTCGACGCTGCGGTCCACGTCGACGCGCCGCCGCGCGCTTCCGTCGAGCAGTCGCGATCGAGTCGATCGGCAGGATGCCCCGGCTCCACAGCGAGCCGTCGAACGACGGATAGCGTCCGCGCTCGGCCGCGAGATCGACCGAGGCCGAGATCGCGTAGTAGGCGATCGCCTCCATGCTCTCGTCGGCGAAGGTCGACCGCCGCGTCGGACGCCATACGGCGATGCGCAGCATCTGCAGCGCATCCTGGAAGCCCATCAGGCCGAGGCCGACCGGGCGGTGCCGCAGGTTGGAGCGGCGCGCTTCCGGGATGGTGTAGAAATTGATGTCGATGACGTTGTCGAGCATGCGCATCGCGGTCGCCACGGTGCGCGCAGCTTGCTCGTGATCGAGCCGGCCTTCGCCGTGACATGGTCGACCAGATTGACCGAGCCGAGATTGCAGACCGCGACTTCGTCGTCGGAGGTGTTGAGCGTGATCTCGGTGCACAGGTTCGAGGAGTGCACGACGCCGACATGGCTGCTGCGGCGAGCGCAGGTTGCAGGGGTCCTTGAAGGTGATCCAGGGATGGCCGGTCTCGAACAGCATGGTCAGCATGCGGCGCCACAGATCGACGGCGCGAACCTGCTTGAACACGCGTCATCTCGCCGCGCGCGGCCTTCGCCTCATAGGCCGCATAGCGCTCGGCGAACGGCGGGCCGTAGAGGTCGTGCAGATCCGGCGTCTCGTCCGGCGAGAACAGCGTCCAGTCGCCGTCGGCCTCGACGCGCTGCATGAACAGGTCCGGCACCCAGTTGGCGGTGTTCATGTCGTGGGTGCGGCGGCGGTCGTCGCCGGTGTTCTTGCGCAGGTCGAGGAATTCCTCGATGTCGATGTGCCAGGTCTCGAGATAGGCGCAGACCGCGCCCTTGCGCTTGCCGCCCTGGTTGACCGCGATCGCGGTGTCGTTGGCGACCTTCAGGAACGGCACGACGCCCTGGCTCTCGCCGTTGGTGCCCTTGATGTGGGCGCCGAGGCCGCGCACGCGGGTCCAGTCGTTGCCGAGGCCGCCGGAATATTTCGACAGCAGCGCGTTGTCCTTGATCGACTTGAAGATGCCGTCGAGATCGTCCGGCACCGTGGTCAGGAAGCAGGACGACAGCTGCGGCCGCAGCGTGCCGGAATTGAACAGCGTCGGCGTCGAGGACATGAAGTCGAACGACGACAGCAGATCGTAGAACTCGATGGCGCGCGCCTCGCGGTCGATCTCGCGCATGCGCCAGCCCCATGGCGACGCGCATGAAGAACGCCTGCGGCAGCTCGATACGCGTTGCCGTCGCTCGTGCAGGAAGTAGCGGTCGTACAGCGTCTGCAGGCCGAGAAACTGGAACTGCAGATCGCGCTCCGGCTTCAGCGCCGCGGCAGAGCTGCGTCAGGTCGAAGCGCGCCAGTTCCGGGATCGAGCAGCTCGGCCTCGATGCCGCGTCTTGACGTAGGCCGGGAAAGTATTCGGCGTAGCGCGTCCGCCATCTCGGCCTGCGCGCGCTCTGCTCGGCGCGCCATGCGACGAAGCGACAGCGCCTCGGCGCGCAGCTTGTCGAGCAGCAGCCGCGCGCTGACGTAGGCGTAGTTCGGCTCGTGCTCGATCAGCGTGCGCGCGGCCATGATCGGCGCCAGCGCCAGTTCGTCCGCGGTCGATGCCGTCATAGAGATTGCGGCGCGTCTCGGCGAGCACGCGCGCGGCGTCGACGCCGTCGAGCCCGTGCGCAGGCCTCGTCGACGATCAGCGTCAGCCGCGCGCTCATCGAGCGGGACTGCAGCGGCCGCTCGCCGGCGTGACGTCGCAGCGCCGGCACGGCCGACGGCTGCGCGGCGCGGCGGCTTTTCCTGCTCCGGCGCGCTGTCGGGCGCGCTCCTCGCGATAGAGCACATAGGCGCGCGCCACCTTGTGGTGCTCGCCGCGCATCAGCGCCAGCTCGACCTGGTCCTGGATGTCCTCGATGTGAAAGGTGCGGCCTTCGCTCGATCGCGGCGCGTCAGCGCGCGAACGACCTGCGCGGTCAGACTGCTCGACGACGCTTCGTGCACGCGGCGCGACGCGGCGGCGGCGCCGCCCTCGACGGCGAGAAACGCCTTGGTCAGCGCGACCGAAATCTTGCTGGCGTCGAACGGCGTCACCGCGCCGTTGCGGCGGATGACCTGATAGAACGGCCGGCGCCGTGCGCACGAGTTCACGGGGACGACAAGCGACGAAGGACGGTTGTTGGTCGGTGGAGTGTTCGTGACAGCAGAGACATCGTGGCCCCGAATGTTGGGGCGCGGGCCGATGCGACGCTGTCAGGAATGCCGCGCGAGCGGATAAACGGCGCGCACGCTCTGCAAGCGACCGCCGGACACCCCGCCCGTGGACGTTGTGATGTCGCGGCAGGTCTCCTGGCTCGCGGGTCGCCGCCTTCGTCCGGTCTTCCCAGGGTCGAATGCCCCAGTGACATGCGTTTGGACGAAGGCTCGCCGCTTACAGTTGCGGGGGCAGCGCCGGCATTGCGCGCGATCCTTGCGGATCGACGCGCACCGGCTTCCCTCTTAGCCACCGAACCTTACGACTTGGCGGACCGTGACACCACATATAGTGCCGCAGTCTGCCTACCTGTCAATTAATAGATTTTTCTGTGCTGATTATCAGTCGACGCGCTGTGAACAGCGGTCATAAGCCGGCTCTAGACCAGCTCGACCGTGGTCACGCCCGGCACGGCCTTGATGGCGCCTGCAATCTGCGGGGAAATCTTGAAGCGGCCCGGCAGAGACAATTCGACCTCTGTCTGCATGTCGATCGGCATGATCAGCGTCACGTCGGACATCGACTTGTTGGACGCGCCCCCGGCCCCCTTGATCGCGACGCCTTCCAACCGCTTCGCAATCGACTCGAGTGGCTTTTCATCGCGCAGGAAAATGCGCAGGCCCATCTGTGTCTTGGCAGCGGCCTCATCGAGTGCCTCGACGCCATGAATACGCGCCCGCACATCGTCGCCCTGCAGCTCGGCACCGAGTTGCAACAAAACAGCCCGGCCCGGCTCCAGCATGTCGCGGAATTGCGCCAGCCCCTCGGAGAACAGCACGGCCTCGAACTGGCCCGGTCGGATCGGACAGACCGATGATGCCCATCTTGTTGCCGGTCTTGGTGCGCCGTTCCATGCGCGAGATCACAGTCGCCGCAACCCGCCCGGCGCTCGTGCCGGACCGAATGGCGCGGCAGAACTCCGACCAGCTTTGCACCTTCAGCCGCTTCAGCGTCGCCGCATAGTCATCGAGCGGATGACCCGACAGGAAGAAGCCGATCGCATCATATTCCCGCTGCAACCGCTCCGCCGGCAACCACGCCTCGATCGCCGGAAGCATGAGCCCGGCCCCGTTCGTGGTGATGCCACCGAACAATTCGTTCTGACCCAGCTCCGCGGATTTATGGGCGCGGTTGGCCTCGGCAAGGATACGGTCAGCGCCGACGAAGACGCGCGCGCGGTTGTGCTCGAACTCGTCGAACGCACCGGCTGCGCCCAGGCTTTCGACGACACGCTTGTTGATCGCGCGCGGATTGACGCGTGTTGCAAAGTCACTGATGCTCGTGAAGGGATTTGCCCCGCGCGCCTCGACGATCATGTCCACGGCCTGCGAGCCGACACCCTTGAGTGCTGCGAGCGCGTAGTGAATGGTGTTGTCGCTGACCTCGAAATCCGCGAATGAGCGGTTGACCGAGGGCGGATCGATCTTGATGTCGAGGCGCAGCGCTTCGGCGCGAAATTCCGCGAGCTTGTCGGTGTTGCCCTTGTCGAGCGTCATCGACGCGGCCAGGAACTCCACCGGATAGTGGGCCTTCATGAAGGCGGTCTGGTAGGCGACGAGCGCATAAGCCGCGGCGTGACTCTTATTGAAGCCGTAGTCGGCGAATTTCGCCAGCAATTCGAAGATGTCGTCGGCCTGACCGCGATTGATGCCGTTGCCGGCGGCGCCTTCAATAAAGCGCTCGCGCTGCTTCTCCATCTCCGAACGGATTTTCTTACCCATGGCGCGACGCAGAAGATCGGCGTCGCCGAGCGTGAACCCGGCGAGCGTCTGCGCCGCCTGCATCACCTGCTCCTGATAGACGATGACGCCGAAGGTTTCGCGCAGGATCGGCTCGAGTCTCGGGATGGATGTATTCGGCCGGCTCCTCGCCATGCTTGCGCGCGCAATAGGTCGGGATGTTGGCCATCGGGCCGGGACGATAGAGCGCGACGAGCGCGATGATGTCCTCGAAGCGGTCGGGGCGCATGTCGATCAGCGCGCGGCGCATGCCCTGACTTTCCACCTGGAACACGCCGACCGTTTCGCCGCGCGCCAGCATTTCGTAGGTCGGCGCGTCGTCGAGCGGCAGGCGAGCGATGTCGAAATCGATGCCGCGCCGGCGCACGAGCTTGGCGGCACGATCGAGCACCGTCAGCGTCTTCAGGCCGAGGAAGTCGAACTTCACCAGCCCCGCCTGCTCGACCCATTTCATGTTGAACTGGGTGACCTGCATGTCGGATTTCGGATCGCGGTAGAGCGGCACGAGTTCGCTCAGCGGCCGGTCGCCGATGACGATGCCGGCGGCGTGCGTCGAGGCGTGGCGATTCAATCCTTCAAGACTGCAGTGCGATATCGAAGGCGCGGCCCACCACCTGATCTTCGTCGCGTCGCGGCCTGCAGCTTCGGTTCGCTTTCGATGGCGGCGCTGAGCGTGACGGGCGCTGCCGGATTCTGCGGCACGAGCTTGCAGAGCTTGTCGACCTGCCCGTAGGGCATTTGCAGCACGCGTCCGACATCGCGCAGCACGCCGCGCGCCTGCAGCGTACCGAAGGTGATGATCTGCGCCACCTGATCGCGCCCGTAGCGATCCTGCACATATCGGATCACCTCATCGCGGCGGTCCTGGCAAAAGTCGATGTCGAAGTCCGGCATCGACACGCGCTCGGGATTGAGAAAGCGTTCGAACAGCAGACCGAAGCGGATCGGATCGAGATCGGTGACGGTCAGAGCCCATGCGACGAGCGAGCCCGCGCCCGAACCACGGCCCGGCCCCACCGGAATGCCCTGCGCCTTCGCCCATTTGATGAAGTCGGCGACGATGAGGAAGTAGCCCGCATAGTTCATGCGGTTGATGACGGCGATCTCGAAGGCGAGCCGCTTGCGATAATCTTCTTCGGTTTGACCGGGCGCGAGGCCGTCGGCCGCGAGACGTTCGTAGAGCCCCTGCTCGGCCTGAAGCCGCATTTCCTCGGCTTCGGCGGCCTGCGCATTGGCGTCCGCGTCAGCCTTGGCTTTGGCGCCGGCTTTCGTCTTGCCTTTGCGTTCCGTCACCGTGAAACGCGGCAGGATCGGCTTGCGCACCATCGGACGGAAGGAACAGCGCTGTGCGATTTCGACCGTCGAGGCCAGCGCCTCCGGCAAATCGGCAAACAGCACCGCCATTTCCGCGCGGGTCTTGAAACGATGATCCGGCGTCAGCTGGCGGCGATCTGACTCGGCGACAAGGCGGCTATCCGCGATGGCGAGCAGCGCATCGTGTGCTTCGTAGTCGTCGGCCGTGGCAAAGTACGGCTCGTTGGTTGCGACCAGCGGCAAGCCATTGGCGTAAGCCAGATCGATCAAGCCGCCTTCGACACGGCGCTCAGCCTCCATGCCGTGCCGCTGCAATTCGATGTAGAGCCGGTCGCCGAACAGCTGCATCAGCCTCTCGCAGCGCGCGTCGGCCAGCGGCGCCTGATCCGCCAGCAGCGCCTGCCCGAGCGGACCTGCCGCGCCGCCCGTCAGGGCGATGACGCCAGCGCGTCTCGCCTTCGAGCCACTCGACCTTGATGTGCGGCAGCTCTTGCGTCGGTGTTTCGAGGAATGCGCGGGAATTGAGCCGCATCAGGCTGCGATAGCCCTCCTCGCGCGTGGCCAGGAACACGACACGCGCGGGCGGCGGCGGATTGACGCCACGTTGGGTCTCGGTGCGGTCGCCGGAAATCGACCGCCAGGGCACAGCCGACGATCGGCTGGATGCCCGAGCTTGCCATCTTTTCCGAGAATTCCAGCGCGCCGAACATATTGCCGGTGTCGGTCAGCGCCAGCGCCGGTTGTTTGTCCGCCTTGGCCAGCTCCGCCAGCTTGCCAATCGGCAGCGCGCCCTCAAGCAGCGAATAGGCCGAGTGAACGTGAAGGTGGACGAAGGTCGGACCCGGCATAAGCAATCGATTTTCAGAATGCCGCCCGCGGGCGGCTTGAGGAACGGAGCCTGGAATGGCTGACGGAGGAGCCCGACACGCCAGAAGCGCATCATGGGCCGAACTCACGCAATGCCATGGTGGGTAGCCCGAGGCTCCCTGTCCACCGCCAATGGTTGCGATGGACGCCTTGCTCCCGCTATCCCCGGCCACCTCACAGCTGGGCGAAAAGCTGCGCCCAGATGGCGATCATGCCGACAAACAGCACCACCGAAGTCAACGCGACTGCTTCTTCGAAAAACGCCCTGATCATGGCTCTCTCCCGCTCTCTTATGTCTTGCTCTGGAACATATGAAGAACATTGTTCCCATTTTGTTCCAGGAGTCAAGCGTACGCCACCCCAGGCCTCGCCAGTCACCTGAGCCGGCGGTTAACGAAGTCCTACCACCCGGTTTGGCGCGAATGTTTCAAGAACGCGCCTTGCCGCAGACCGGCATTGCGCCTACCTCGACTGAAGGGATGATTCAAAACCAAAAACATCGGAGACGCGCCATGCTTCGTGCCCTCACCATTGCCGCTCTCGGCGGCCTTCTCCTGCCTCTCGTGACGCTCTCGACGCCGGCCGAGGCCCAGGAGCGACGGATCTATCGCTTTTGCCATGTCATCTACGAAGGCATCGGGCGGTACTCGCACCAGTCCTGCACTTTCAATACGTTCGCGCAGTGCATGGCCACGCGATCTGGCATTGGCGGTCAGTGCGACGAAAATCCGGAATGGATCGCGCTGGCGCAGCAGCAGAAGTCGAAGCGCAAGCCGGTCCGCTGAGGCGGAATGGCGCAAGGTCGACGGGGTTAGTCCATTGTGGCGCAGGCACCACACAGACAGTCCAGATCAAAGCCAGATCGGAGACGCACCATGCTTCGCGCGCTCACGCTCCTCGCTCTTGGCGGAATTCTGCTCCTGCTGACCCCGGCCGCTCCGGCCGACGCCCAGGAGCGCCGCATCTATCGCTTCTGCCACCAGATCTATGAGGCCAGCTTCCAACAGCGCATCTGCGGCTTCACATCCTTCGAGCAGTGCATGGCCAGCGCCTCGGGCGTTGGCGGGATGTGCGAAGAAAATACGGAATGGCTGGCAATGGCCGCCCAGCAGCAACAGCACCAACCAAAGCGCAAGCCGACCCGCTAACGCGGAACAACGAACGCCTGCCGGGGTTTTGCCCCGATGGCACATCGCAATGACAGAAGTTCACGACCACGCCAGAGGAGACGCATTATGCTTCGCGCGCTCACCTTACTCGCCCTTGGTGGCATCCTGCCCCTGCTCACGCCGGCGTCCTCAGCGATTGCACAGGAGCGTCGTCTCTATCCGTTCTGCTTCGTGAAATATGGACCTCAAGGTGCCACCTCACCTTACGATTGCAGCTTCACGAGCTTCGCACAATGCATGGCGACAGCTTCAGGCATCGGCGGCCAATGCGAGCAAAATTCTGAATTCTTCAGGCAGGTTCAACGCACGCAGCCGCCCCAAAAAGCGGCACGGTAGCGTGATCTAGTCGAGTTCGATCACTTCGCCGTTGCGGATCGACACGCGGCGGTCCATCCGAGCGGCCAGATCCATGTTGTGCGTGGCGATGAGGGCCGCCACCCGCGTTGCCTTCACGAGCTGCCCAAGCGCCGAGAATACATGCTCGGCGGTATGCGGATCGAGATTGCCCGTCGGCTCGTCGGCCAGCAGGATGCGCGGGGCGTTGGCCAATGCACGCGAAATGGCGACGCGCTGCTGCTCGCCGCCGGAAAGTTCGGATGGCCGGTGCGAGGCGCGTTCTTTCAGCCCGAGATAGGACAATATCTCAAGCGCCCGTATGCGCGCCTCGGAACGGCTCAGGCCGCGGATCATCTGCGGCATCATCACGTTTTCAAGCGCGGAAAACTCCGGCAGCAGGCGATGCGACTGATAGATGAAGCCGATCTCGGTGCGACGGATCTGTGTGCGCTCAGCGTCCGACAAAGCTGACGTCGCCATGCCATCGACATAGACTTCGCCGTCGTCAGGCTGCTCCAGAAGGCCGGCGATGTGCAGCAGCGTGGACTTGCCGGCGCCCGAGGGACCGACCAGCGCAACCGATCTGTCCTGACCACAGCGCGAGCTTGGCGTTCTTGAGGATGACGAGCGCGTCATCGCCCTGGCGATACTGCCGATCGATATCGTGAAGATAAATGATCGGCGTGTTGCTGTCCGTCATCGCCGCCTCACTCATACCGCAGCGCTTCGACGGGATCGAGACGCGCCGCGCGCCATGACGGGTAGAGCGTCGCCAGGAACGACAGCGTCAGCGCCATGATCACCACGGCGGACGTCTCGCCGAAATCCATTTCCGCCGGCAGCTTCGACAGGAAATAGATATCGGGCGAAAACAATTCAGTACCCGCGAGCCAGGAGATGAACTGGCGAATGGATTCGATATTGAGGCACACGACGATTCCGACCGCGAGCCCGACCAGCGTTCCGACGAAGCCGATGGCCGCGCCGGTGATCAGGAACACGCGCATGATCGAGCCTTGCGCCGCGCCCATGGTGCGCAGAATGGCAATGTCGCTGGATTTGTCCTTCACCAGCATGATCAGGCCCGAGATGATATTGAGCGCCGCCACCAGCACGATCAGCGTCAGGATCAGGAACATGACGTTGCGTTCGACCTGCAGCGCATTGAAGAACGTCGAATTGCGCTGACGCCAATCCACCATGAAGATCGGCCGCGCCGCGGCGTCGGAGATGGCCTTGCGGTATTCGCCGACGCGATCGGGCTTGTCGACATAGACCTCGATGGAGGTCACGTCGTTGTTGCGATTGAAATAGATCTGCGATTCCGCCAGCGGCATATAAACGAAGCCGGAGTCGTATTCCGACATGCCGATGGAGAAGACCGCCCCCACCTTGTAGGACTTGATGCGCGGCGTCGTGCCCATCGGCGTGATCGCGCCCTTGGGAGCCACAAGCGTCAGATTGTCGCCGGCACGAATGGACAGCTGATCGGCCAGCCGCCGGCCGATGGCGATGCCCTGCGCATCATCGAATCCTTCCAGCGTGCCCTGCACGATGTTGTTGGCGATCGACGGCAGCTTGGCGATATCGTCGGCGCGCATGCCGCGCACCAGCACACCGGACGAGTTGAAAGCCGACGACGCCAGCGCCTGACCTTCGACGGTCGGCGCGGCAAGCTTGACGCCGGTGACGCCATTGATGCGGTCGGCGACGTCCTTCCAGTCCGTCAGCGGGGATTCCAGCGGCTGGACCAGAATGTGGCCGTTGAGGCCGAGAATCTTGTCGAGCAGCTCTTTGCGGAAGCCGTTCATCACCGCCATGACGATGATCAGCGTGGCGACGCCAAGCATGATGCCCAGGAACGAGAACCCTGCGATGACGGAAATGAAGCCTTCCTTGCGGCGCGCGCGCAGATAGCGCAGCGACAGCATCCACTCGAATGCTGCAAAGGGTCGCGTGCCAGCCGGTTCGCTCATGTCCTCATCCCGGCTCCGGATCTCATAGAATTGAGGCGGATTCGCGCCGCCCCGTTATGACATCCACAAGTGGTCATGCGCTCAGCCGCGCCAAGGCATCGGCCGGCGTGACAAGCTCACGTTCCCCGGTCGAACGATTCTTCAATTCGACCTTACCTTCGGCGAGCCCTCGCGGTCCCACCATGATCTGCCAGGGAATGCCGATCAGGTCGGCGGTCGCGAATTTCGCGCCGGGCCGGCCGTCGGTGTCGTCGTAAAGTACGTCGATGCCCTTGGCTTCGAGTTCGCGATAGAGGCTCTCGCAGGCCGCGTCGGTCTCGGGCGCGCCTTGCTTGAGGTTGAGGATGGTGGCGCGGAACGGCGCCACAGCCTCGGGCCATTTGATGCCGGCATCGTCATGGAACGCTTCGATGATCGCACCCATCAGGCGCGTGGGACCGATGCCATAGGAGCCCATATGCACGGGCTTCTCCACGCCATCGGGACCGGCGACGACCGCGCGCATCGGCTCGGAATATTTCGTGCCGAAATAGAAGATGTGGCCGACCTCGATGCCGCGCGCGGACACCTGTTTGTCGGCGGGCAATGTGCCGAACTCCGCCGCGTCGTGCTTCTCGGACGTTGCCGCATACAGCGACGTCCATTTGTCCACGTGCTTCTGCAGACCGGGAATGTCCTCGAAATTGACGTCGCTGCCCGGCACCGGAAAGTCGAGGTAGTCGCTATGGCAAAACACTTCGCTCTCGCCGGTGTTGGCGAGAATGATGAACTCGTGGCTGAGCTTGCCGCCGATCGGTCCGGTATCGGCGACCATCGGGATCGCCTTCAGGCCCATGCGCTCGAACGTGCGCAGATAGGCCACGAACATGCGGTTATAGGCGTGGCGCGCGCTCTCAGCATCGACGTCGAACGAGTACGCGTCCTTCATCAGAAATTCGCGGCCACGCATCAGGCCGAAGCGCGGACGCACCTCGTCACGGAATTTCCACTGGATGTGATAGAGATTGAGCGGCAGATCGCGATACGAGCGCACGTAGGACCGGAAGATCTCCGTGATCATTTCCTCGTTGGTCGGACCGTAAAGAATATCGCGCTCGTGGCGATCCTTGATGCGCAGCATCTCCTTGCCGTAGTCGTCATAGCGACCGCTCTCTCGCCACAGATCGGCCGATTGCAGCGTCGGCATCAGAAGCTCGACGGCGCCGGAGCGGTTCTGCTCCTCGCGCACGATGGCGCAAATCTTGTTCAGCACGCGCAGGCCGAGCGGCAGCAGCGCATAGATGCCCGCAGCTTCCTGACGGATCATGCCCGCGCGCAGCATCAGCCGATGGGAGGCGATCTCGGCCTCCTTCGGCGTCTCCTTGAGAATGGGCAGAAAGAAACGCGACAGGCGCATGGGGTACTCGGAATCGTTTGCGGACGGGCTTGGTCGAGTGAAACCGGATCGGCTACCAAAAAACAAGGGTGACGGCCGGGCAAACCACTCGAAAACGGCCTAGAATCAGCGGGATTCCCCAGGGTTTCAGTGTCGCAGCCTCTTTCGAGGTCAGGATCAAAGTTTGGGCCGCCCTGCACAATCCAGTGACACGGGTTTTGAAGTCGGCTACCATACCAATCTTGGTCGGCGCAGCCAGCAAAGGTTGTGACCGAGGGTCCAAGTCTCGGGAGGAGTTCCCCGGCGCGCATAAGCTGCGCCACTTCGAGCAGAGCCGATAAACCTTACCAATTCGAAGGATCAGGGACGGGATTTACGTCGAGCAGGGCCAAGGCGCCCTGCTCTTTTTTTTGAATGCATGTTTGAGAATGCAGCCGGCGCCAATCCGTCAGAACGGAATGCCCAACCACTGCGAGAGCTGGTCAATGTTGACGTAGCCGCTGCGGTAAATCAGCAAGCCGACCGCGAGCAGCACGGCGGACAGGATCGAATTCCATACCAGCTTGCGGCCCATGCCGGAAACAGCCGGTGCTCCGGGATCATTGCCCAGGATCACCTCATCATCCGCCGGCCGGCGGATGCCGAACGGCAGCACGATAAACAGCACCGTCCACCAGATGACGAAGTAGATCGCGATCACTGACAAGATCGTCATGGGCCAAACCGTCCATTGGGCGTTTACGCCTGTTCGATTTCCACCAAAGTTCCCGAGAAGTCCTTCGGGTGGAAAAACAATACCGGCTTGCCGTGTGCGCCCGTCTTCGGCAAGCCATCGCCGAGCACGCGTGCGCCTGTTGCCGTCAATTTATCGCGAGCCACGATGATGTCGGCAACTTCGTAACAAACGTGATGGATGCCACCATCGGGATTGCGCTCGATGAACTTGGCAATGGGCGAGCCGGCATCGATCGGCTGGATGAACTCGATCTTGGTGTTGGGCAGCGTCACGAACACGGTAATGACGCCGTGCTCCGGCAGCGCGACAGCGGCCGACACCTCGGCGCCGAATGCATCACGATAGATGCGCGCCGCCTTCTCCGCGTCGGGCACCGCAATCGCAACATGGTTCAGGCGTCCGATCATAGCGCGTTTCGACTCTCACAGAGCGTTCAAACCGTCACAACCTGCACGATGCAGATCGTCTTCTTGCCCCACCCCGAAGCAACCGAAGCGCGCACCGCACGACGGATGGATTCGGCCACGGAATCAGGATCGCGCTTTCGCGCGCGCGGCAACTGCGCGAACGTGTCCACGACGACATCATAGACATTCTGCGCGACGTCTTCACCGGCGATATCCTTTTCCGGAACGCCAAGAAGTTCGACCTGAGGGGTGTCGACCATCTCGCCCTTGTCGGTCATCGCGAACGCGACAACCACACAGCCGGCATACGCCAGCTTGCGCCGCTCGGAGACCGCGCGAGCACTTTCGGGTTCGAGGATCAGCCCGTCCTTGTAGAGCCGCCCATGCGGCAATTCGTCGATGATCTCGGCCGGACCGGGACCCAGCCTGATGAGATCGCCATTGCGGCAGGTCAGCACGTTCGGCACGCCCGCAACGCGCGCCAGCGCCGCGTGCTCCGACAGATGCAGCGGTTCGCCATGCACCGGGATCAGCAATTGCGGCTTCACCCAGGAAATCATGTCGCGCAATTCGTCGCGGCGCGGATGACCCGACACATGCACCAGATGCGTGCGATCGGTGATCACTTCAACGCCCTGCGTGATGAGGCCGTTGACGATATGCCCAACCGCCTTTTCATTGCCGGGAATGGTGCGCGAGGAGAAGATGACGGTATCGCCCCGGCTCAACTTGACGAGCGGATGATCGTCATTGGCGATACGCGCCATCGCGGCGCGCTGCTCACCCTGACTGCCGGTACACAGCGCCACGACCTTGTCGGGCGGAAACCGGCTGTACAGATCGGCGTTGCGAAACTCCTGCACGCCTTGAAGATGTCCGGTCTCGCGCGCCACCTGAACGACGCGCTCCATGGCGCGGCCGACCAGCACCACTTCACGGCCCGCCTCGCGTGCGGCTTGCGCCACCGCATAGATGCGCGAGACGTTCGACGCAAAGGTGGTGACGGCAACACGCCCGCGCGCGGCCTTGATCAGCTTGGCAAGATTGACGCCGACTTCCGTCTCCGACGGCGAACGGCCTTCGCGCACGGCATTGGTTGAATCGCCGATCAGCGCCAGAATGCCTTCGTCGCCGAGCGCACGCAGCCGCGCCTCATCGGTCGGCAGGCCTTCTATGGGCTGCGGATCGATTTTCCAGTCGCCGGTGTGCAGCACCGTGCCGACCGGCGTCTTGATCGCCAGCGCGTGCGACTCCGGGATCGAATGCGCGACCGGCACAAACTCCACGTTGAACGGGCCGATATCGACACGGCCCGCGACCGGCACGATTCGTCACTTTGATGTCCGGCGGATTGCGCTCGGAAGCGAGCTTGGCTTCCAGCAACGCGGCGCTGAACGGCGTCGCATAGACCGGCACCTGCAATTTCGGCCACAGGTCGATCAGCGCGCCGAAATGATCCTCATGCGCATGGGTCAGAACGATGCCGACGAGGTTCTTCTTCTCGGCTTCCAGGAAGCGGATATCCGGCATGATGAGATCGATGCCCGGCAATCGTTCCTCGTCGCCGAACGACACGCCGCAATCGACCACGAGCCAGTGACGGCGCTTGCCCTGCGCCAGTCCGTAGATCGACAGGTTCATGCCGATTTCGCCGACACCGCCAAGCGGTGCGAAAACCAGTTCATCCGGCGGCGGCATTAGCAATTCTCCCGGACTGAGGCCGTTGTTCCAAAGTGCACGTCGCCGGCGGAAATCGCCACCCTGCGTCCGCCATCGGCCAGCACGATCAGCCGGCCGTCATCGTCGATGGTCTCGAATGTGCCGCGCAGCACCTCACCGGAATGGCGCACGGCGACTTCACCGCCCAGCCCGGCCGCACGAGTCAGCCACAGTTTGCGGATCTCGGCGAGGCCCTGCCCGTCGTTCCAGATGGCACGAAAGGCCACCCAGGCGTCGGACAGCGCCGCAAACAGTTCCTCGGCCGTGACGGTCTTGCCCAACGCGGCCAGCGATGTGGCCGGATACGGCACATCCGTCGGCGCCGCAACCACATTGACGCCGATGCCGACGACCACGGCCAATCCGCCCTCGATTGGCTCCGACTCCAGCAGAATCCCGGCGAGTTTGGCGGAATCGGCCAGAACGTCGTTCGGCCATTTCAGCGAAAACACCCGCGCATCGCCCTGCCCTGCACCATCGAGCACCGAGGCGATATCGAGATGGCCTGCAGTCGCCCGCAGCGCCGCGTCGAGCGACAGACCCGCGACAAAGCCCAGCGTCGCGGCCAGGGGCGGCGAGACGGTGACAGTTTCAAGAACGCTCGCGGCAAGATTCCCCGGCGGCGCAATCCAGGGACGCTGCCGCCGCCCTCGCCCAGCCGTCTGCTCACGCGTGACAAACCAGTGAGGTCCGCGAAGACCCTCGCGGGCGCGTGTCATGGCTTCGGTATTGGTCGATCCGGCGGTCGGAAACTCGGTCAACCCATCGCCGCGGGAGCGCGCGCGGGGCCCGAGGGAAAATGCCATCTCAGAACAACGACCGCGCCGCCGCGCCTGCGGCAGCGACGAGCGGTGCGGGATAAACCGCAAAGAAGATGACGAACAATCCCGAGACGGCCAGGACCGCGCGCAACTCGCGGCGCATCGGCTCCACCTTCCCGACCGACTCGTCGAAAATACATCAGCTTGACGATGTTGAGATAGTAGAACGCACCGACAACGCTGGCGAGCACGCCAAGCACGGCGAGAATGAACATGTTCGCCTTGATGGCCGCGACGAACACATAGTACTTCGCAAAGAAGCCTGCGAGCGGCGGAATGCCCGCCAGAGAGAACATCATCGCGGCCATGAAGAACGCGAGCAGCGGATTGGTGCGTGCGAGGCCGGCGAAATCACTGATCTTCTCGGTCGGCACGCCGTTGCGCTTCATCGTCAGCACGATGGCGAAGGTGCCGAGCGTCATGGCGACATAGATCGACATATAGATGAGCACGCCCTGCGCGCCTTCCGGCGTTCCGGCCGCGAGACCGACGAGCGCGAAACCCATGTGACCGATCGACGAATAGGCCAACAGCCGTTTGATGTTGGTCTGGCCGATGGCGGCGAACGAGCCGAGCATCATCGAGGCAACGGCCACGAAGAACACCACCTGCTGCCATTGCGAGGCGATCGCCGGGAACGCCGTCACCGTCACGCGCACGAAAATAGCGATGGCCGCGACCTTCGGCGCGGAGGCGAAGAAGGCCGTGACCGGGGTCGGTGCGCCTTCATAAACGTCCGGCGTCCACATATGGAACGGGACTGCCGAAATCTTGAAGCACAGACCCGCGAGCAGGAACACGAGACCGAAGATCAGCCCGACATCCGCGTTCTTGGCGGCGGCGGCGATGCCGGTGAAGCTCACCGTGCCGGTGAAACCGTAAATCAGCGATGCGCCGTACAGCAGCATGCCCGACGACAGCGCACCGAGGACAAAATACTTCAGGCCGGCTTCGGTCGATTTGGCGTTGTCGCGATGGCTCGCCGCGATGACGTAGAGCGCAAGACTCATCAGCTCCAGCCCGAGATAGAGCATGATCAGATCGCCCGCCGAGATCAGCACCATCATGCCGACCGTCGAGAGCATGATCAGGATGGCGTATTCGAAAATGCGCCGGGACTGATCGGCGAGGAACTCAAGCGACAGGACAATGGCGGTCGCGGAGCCGATCAGCACCAGCGTCTTCAGGAAGCGCGCGAAATCGTCGACGATGAAGCTGTCCCCGAAGGCAACATGCCGCCCGGCCGGCAACCACCACACCAGCGCTCCGACCACGACCAGAAGGAACACGGCCAGGCCGGTGATCATCCCCGTCACCGCCTGACCGCGATAGGCGCCGATGAGCAACAGCGCCATCGCCCCGACAGCCAGCGTCAGCTCCGGCAGGACGGGCAACAGCGAGTATCCGGCAATTTGAAACATCGGCATGGCGCGCCCCTATTGCAGTGCCGCCGCCTTGATGGCGGAGACAGCGCGACCGTAATTATCGACAAGCTTTTGCACCGAGACGGCCGACATATCGAGGATCGGCTTCGGATAGACACCGAACAGGATGGTGAGAACCACGAATGGCCCAAGCGTCACCATCTCGCGCCAGGTGAGATCCTTCATTCCGGCAAGTTGCGGTTTATCGAGAACCCCGAACACCACGCGCCGATAAAGCCAAAGCGCATAGGCGGCCGACAGGATCACGCCGATGGTGGCGACCGTCGCAGTCGCAATCGAGACCTTGAACGTGCCGAGCAGCGTCAGGAACTCACCAACAAAGCCGGAGGTGCCGGGCAGACCGACATTGGCCATGGTGAAGACCATGAAGACGAAGGCGTAGAGCGGCATCTTGTTGACGAGGCCACCATAGGCCGCGATGTCACGGGTATGCAGGCGGTCATAGACAACGCCGACGCAGAGGAACAGCGCGCCGGAAATGATGCCGTGCGAGATCATCTGGAACACGCCGCCGGCGACGCCCTGCGTCGTACCCGCGAAGATGCCCATGGTGACAAAGCCCATATGCGCCACGGAGGAATAAGCGATCAGCTTCTTCATGTCCTCCTGTGCCAGCGCCACCAGCGAGGTGTAGGTGATGGCGATCGCCGACAGGACGAATACCATCGGCGCAAAATCATGCGACGCGAGCGGGAACATCGGCAGCGAGAACCGCAGGAAGCCGTAGCCGCCCATCTTCAGCAAGATCGCCGCAAGCACGACTGAACCGGCCGTCGGCGCCTCGACGTGCGCATCCGGCAACCATGTGTGCACCGGCCACATCGGCATCTTCACTGCGAAGGAGGCAAAGAACGCCAGCCATGCCCATGTCTGCATGTTGCGCGGCACCGCCGTCGTCATCAGCGTCGGGATGTCGGTGGTTCCGGCATTCCAGTACAGCGCCATGATGGCCAGCAGCATCAGGACCGAGCCGAGCAGCGTGTAGAGGAAGAACTTGAACGAGGCATAGACGCGGCGCGGACCGCCCCACACGCCGATGATCAGGAACATCGGGATGAGGCCGCCTTCGAAGAACAGGTAGAACAGCACCAGATCGAGCGCGGAGAACGTGCCGATCATCAGCGTTTCCAGGATCAGAAACGCCATCATGTATTCGCGAATGCGGTTGGTGACCGACGTCCAGCTGGCGATGATGCAGAACGGCATCAAGGCCGTGGTCAGGATCACGAAGGGCAGCGAAATGCCGTCCACACCCATGTGATAGGAGACGCCGGGGCCAAGCCAGGAGAACTTCTCGACGAACTGGAACTCGCTCGAAGACGCGTCGAAACGCATCACCAGAATGACCGAAATGCCGAAGGTGATCAGCGTCGTCCACAGTGCGATCCAGCGCGCATTGCCCTTCGCGGCTTCATCATCGCCGCGGCTCAACCAAATGAGGAACGCGCCGAGAAGCGGCAGGAACGTGGTGACCGACAGGATCGGCCAGGTGGTATTCAGCGCCGTCATCAGTGTCCCCCACCGCCGAACGTGAACCAGGTGATGAGACCGGCGACCCCGATCAGCATGGCGAAGGCGTAGTGATAGAGATAACCGGTCTGCAGGCGGACGACGCCGCGCGTTGCATCAAGCACACGGGCGGAAATGCCATCCGGGCCGAGGCCATCGATGATGCGCCCGTCGCCGACCTTCCACAGCACGCGGCCGAGCCACATGGCCGGGCGCACGAAGATGAGATTGTAGAGCTCGTCGAAGTACCACTTGTTGAGCAGGAACTTGTAGAGGAGCTGATGCTGCCGCGCGAGGTCGTAAGGAATGTACGGCCGGCGGATATAGAAGATGTAGGACACTGTGACGCCAAGGATCATCATGACGAAGGGCGCGTATTTCACCGCCGCCGGAACGTGATGCATCTCGTCGAGAATTCCGGGCTTGAGCTTCAGCGACTCGCGGAAGAACTCCGCCGTTTCGTGGCCGACAAATAGCTCCGTGAACGGAAGACCCGCCGCGATCGAGCCCATCGCCAGTACTGCGAGCGGGATCAGCATGGTCATCGGGCTTTCGTGCGCCGCCTCGTAATGCTTCACATCGTGCGGCTCGCCGAAGAACGTCTTGAAAATCAGACGCCAGGAATAGAACGACGTCAGGCCCGCGGCGATCACGGTCAGCATGAACGCGTAAAGGCCGAACGGGTTATGAGCGACGAAGGCGGATTCGATGATCGCGTCCTTCGAATAGTACCCGGCGAAGAACGGGAATCCGGTCAGCGCCAGCGTGCCGATGCACATCACGCCGAAGGTGAAGGGAATCTTGTTCCACAACCCGCCCATGTTGCGGATGTCCTGCTCGTGATGCATCGCATGGATGACCGAGCCGGACCCGAGGAACAGCAACGCCTTGAAGAAGGCGTGCGTGAACAGATGATACATGCCGACCGAATAGGCCCCCGCTCCCATCGCCACGAACATGTAGCCGAGCTGCGAGCAGGTCGAATAGGCGACGATGCGCTTGATGTCGTTCTGGACGAGGCCAACGGTCGCGGCGAAGAACGCCGTCGAGGCGCCGATGAACATCACCACGGCCTGCGCGTTCGGGGCGAGTTCGAACAACGGCGAGAGCCGCGCCACCATGAATACGCCGGCGGTCACCATGGTCGCGGCGTGGATCAGCGCCGAGACGGGCGTCGGGCCCTCCATCGCGTCCGGCAACCATGTGTGCAGGAAGAGCTGCGCCGACTTGCCCATCGCACCCATGAACAGGAACAGACAGATCAGCGTCAGGGCATCGGCATGCCAGCCGAGGAAGTTGATCGTCTTGCCGGCCAGCGCAGGAGCCGCGCCGAAGATCGTGTCGAAATCGATCGAGCCGACCATCATGAAGACGGCGAAGATGCCAAGCGCAAAACCGAAATCGCCGACGCGGTTGACGACGAAGGCCTTGATGGCGGCTGCGTTCGCCGACGGCTTCTTGAACCAGAAGCCGATCAGAAGATAGCTCGCCAGACCCACGCCTTCCCAGCCAAAGAACAGCTGCGCGAGGTTGTCGGCGGTCACCAGCATCAGCATGGCGAAGGTGAACAGCGACAGATAGGCGAAGAAGCGCGGACGGTGCGGATCCTCGTGCATGTAGCCAATGGAATAAAGGTGCACGAGCGACGACACGGTGTTGACGACAACCAGCATAACCGCCGTCAGCGTATCGACGCGCAGCGCCCAGGCGAGATTGAGGTCGCCTGAATTGATCCACGGCAGCAGCGTGATCCGCAAATCGTGATGCTGCAGGCCGACCTCGACGAACATCACCCAAGACAGCGCCGCCGCAACCAGCATCAGCAGCGTCGTGATCCACTCCGCCACGCCCGAACCGGCGGCAGCCGGCTCATGCGCATGATGATCGTCGTGACCGTGATCGTCATGGCCGTGCGGAGCGTGCGCGGCGTGACCATGATGGTCGTGGCCGTGACCTTCCATCATGCCGCCGGGATTGCGCGCCCGTGCGCCCGCAAGCGCAATCAAGCCCGCGAGAATGGCGCCCAGAAGCGGCAGGAAGACAATTGCCTGAATCATAATGGGGGTTAGCCCTTCATCAGATTGATGTCTTCGACCGCGATAGAACCGCGGTTGCGGAAGAACACTACGAGGACGGCGAGACCAATCGCCGCTTCAGCGGCGGCGACAGTGAGGACGAGCAGGCCAAAGACCTGACCGACGATGTCGTTCAGGAAGGCCGAAAACGCCACGAGGTTGATGTTGACGGCAAGCAGGATCAGTTCGATCGACATCAGGATAACGATGACGTTCTTGCGGTTGATGAAGATACCGAGAATGCCGATCGTGAAGAGGATCGCGGCAACCGACAGATAGTGACCGAGCCCGATGATCATCGCGACCTCCCCTTCACACCGTGCTCGCGCATGGTGTCGTCGCTGATGCCCTGCCCGATAGCGACTTTCTTGATGTCCATCGCCATCGCCTTGGTGCGGGCGTTCTGGGTCGGGATGTCCTGACGCTTGACATTGGGCTTGTGGCGCAGCGTCAGCACGATGGCGCCGATCATGGCCACCAGCAGCACAAGACCGGACAGCTGGAAGTAGTGGATGTATTTCGTGTAGAGCACGAGGCCGAGCGCCTCGGTGTTCGTCACATTGGTCGGAATCGGCGCCGCCACCGACTTCAGAAGCTGCGGATTGATGGTCCACGCTCCGCCGACCATCAACAGCTCGGCGAGGAAGATCGCGCCGATCAGCGCGCCGACCGGAAGATATTGCTGGAAGCCCTGTTTCAGTTCGGCGAAGTCCACATCCAGCATCATGATGACAAACAGGAACAGCACCGCGACCGCGCCGACATAGACAACGATCAGGATCATCGCCATGAACTCGGCACCGAGCAGCACGAACAGGCCCGATGCGTTGACGAAGGCAAAGATCAGATACAGCACCGAGTGCACAGGATTCTTCGCAGCGATAACCATCACCGCGGAGGCGACGCAGAGCGCTGCGAACAGATAGAAGAAAAGCCCGGCGATCATTCCCTCACCTCAGCGATACGGCGCGTCGAGCGCGATACTTTTCGCAATCTCGCGCTCCCAGCGGTCGCCATTGGCCAGCAACTTGGCCTTGTCATAGAACAATTCCTCGCGCGTTTCGGTCGCGAATTCGAAATTCGGCCCCTCGACGATGGCATCGACCGGGCACGCTTCCTGGCACAGCCCGCAATAGATGCACTTCACCATGTCGATGTCGTACCGCACCGTGCGCCGCGTGCCGTCGTTGCGGCGCGGGCCGGCTTCGATGGTGATGGCCTGCGCCGGGCAGATCGCCTCGCACAGCTTGCAGGCGATGCAGCGTTCTTCGCCGTTGGGATAGCGGCGCAGCGCATGCTCGCCACGGAAGCGCGGCGAAATCGGATTCTTCTCGAACGGATAGTTGATGGTCGCCTTGGGGCGGAAGAAATACCTCATGGCCAGCGCAAACGCCGAAACGAATTCGGTGAGGAAGAGCGAGCGGGCAGCGAGATCCAGTCTCATAGCATCACGTCCCATCATTCAAACTGCTGGCCGACGAAGTAACCAACGCCCGCGAGAATCACGAAGTCGGCCAACAAAAACATGCGCACGAGCGACATCTTCGGCCTTTGACCGTTTTGACCGTTCGCTTCGGACTTGGCCTCGATCTGCCGCAATGCCGGCTGCATTGCCGAATAGGTCGCGAACGCAGCAACCAATCCAACAACCGCGCCAATCAGGCCGTATGTCGAAAGCGTCATGGCATCCTCACTTCGGCGCCAGGCCGGCGAAGTGCAGCACCGACGCCACGATCACAACCATCGCCAGCGACAGCGGCAGGAACACTTTCCAGCCAAGACGCATCAGTTGATCGTAGCGGTAGCGCGGCACGATCGCCTTCGCCATCGCGAACAGGAAAAACATGAACAGTGCCTTGAGCACGAACCACACGATGCCCGGCACGAGCGTCAGCGGCCATATCGGCGCGGGCGGCAGCCAGCCGCCGAGAAACAGGATCGTCGCCAACGCGCACATTGTGGCGATCGCGACGTATTCGCCGAGCATGAACATCATGTAGGGCGTCGAGCCGTATTCGACCATGAAGCCGGCGACGAGCTCGGACTCCGCTTCCACGAGATCGAACGGCGGACGGTTGGTTTCGGCCAGCGCCGAGATGAAGAAGATCACGAACATCGGCAGGAGCGACAGCCAGTACCAGCCGAACAGGCCGTATTTCGTGTTCTGCGCCTCGACGATCGCGGTGAGATTCAGCGAACCGACGCACAGCAGCACCGTGATGATGACGAAGCCGATGGAGACTTCGTAGGACACCATCTGCGCCGCCGAGCGCAGCGCGGCGAGGAACGGATATTTCGAGTTCGACGCCCAGCCGGCCATGATGATGCCGTACACGCCGAGCGAGGAGATCGCGAAGATGTACAGAATGCCGACATTGATGTCGGCGATCACCCAATTGACGTTGACGGGGATCACCGCCCAGGCCGCGAGCGCGAGCACGCAGGAGACGAGCGGCGCCAGAAGGAATACGCCCTTGTTGGCGCCCGCCGGAATGATCGGCTCCTTCAGGACGAACTTCAGAAGGTCGGCGAAGGATTGGAACAGGCCCCACGGACCGACGACGTTCGGGCCGCGCCGCATCTGCACCGCCGCCCAGATCTTGCGGTCGGCGAGCAGCACATAGGCGATGGCCACGAGCAACAGGACGAGCAGCATCAGGCTCTGCGCCACGATGACGATGAGCGGCCACAGATAGCTGGTCCAGAGTTCAGCGAAGTCCATCAGCGTTACTCCGCCGCCGTCAGCATCCGGCCATTGGCCAGCTGCGAACATTCCGCCATCACGGCCGAGGCGCGCGCGATTGCGTTGGTGAAATAGAAGTCGGTCACGGGACTCCTGAACGGTGCCTTGTCGACATTGCCGCCGAGCGCGGCGAGCTTCTCGATGTCGGAGGCCACACCCGCCTCGATGGTGTCGATCCGCATCAGATGCGGATGGGCCTTGAAGATCGTCTGGCGCAGCTGGGTCAGCGAGTCATAGCCGGTCTTGTGGCCGAGCGTGTCGGCGAGTGCGCGCACGATCGCCCAGTCCTCGCGGGCATCGCCCGGCGGGAAGCCGGCGCGATTGGCCATCTGCACGCGGCCTTCGGTATTCACATAGAGACCGGATTTCTCGGTGTAGGCGGCGCCGGGCAAAATAACATCGGCGCGATGCGCACCGCGGTCGCCATGGCTGCCGACATAGACGACGAACGCGCCGTCGGCGACGTCGATCTCATCGGCGCCCAGTAGGAACAGAACGTCGAGCGCACCTGCTGCCCGCCATCTGCTTGGCGGTCAGCCCGCCCGCGCCCGGCACGAAACCGATATCGAGACCGCCGACACGCGCCGCCGCAGTGTGCAATACGCCGAAGCCATTCCAGTCGCCGTTGAGCGCACCGACCGACACGGCTGCCTTCGCCGCCATCGACAGGATCGCGCGACCGTCGGGACGCGCCAGCGCGCCCTGCCCGATCAGCCAGATCTGGTTCTTCAGCTCGGCCTTGGGGTGGCTGGCGAAGGTCGCGAGCGTCTCCGGCCCGGCACCGAGATAGGCGTAATCATACGTCAGGTCGGCCTGCTCGCCGATGACGCCGATCTTGAAATTGCCCGCGCGCCAGCGCTTGCGAATACGCGCATTGAGCAGCGGCGGCTTCCTTGCGCGGGTTGGCGCCGATGATCATAAGCCCGTCGGCCTGCTCGATGGCGGCAATCGTCGGGTTGAAGATGTAGGACGCACGGCCCAGCGACGGATCGAGCGCCGCGCCGTCCTGACGGCAATCGATATTGGCCGAGCCGAGCCGCGTCAGCAGATCCTTCAGCGCGAACATGTCTTCGACCGACGCGAGATCGCCGGCGATGGCGCCGACCTTTTTGCCATCTGCGTGGCGCACGCGCGCGGCAACAGCGTTCAGTGCTTCCGGCCAGCTGACCGGCTTCAGCTTGCCGTTGACGCGCAGATAAGGCCGGTCGAGACGCTGCACGCGCAGGCCGTCCACCACATGACGCGTCTTGTCGGAAATCCACTCTTCGTTGATCGCCTCGTTGACGCGCGGCAGGATGCGCATGACTTCGCGACCGCGCGTATCGACGCGGATGGCCGAGCCGACCGCATCCATCACGTCGACCGATTGCGTCTTGGTCAGTTCCCACGGCCGCGCCGCAAACGCATAAGGCTTCGACGTCAGCGCGCCGACCGGGCAGATATCGACAAGGTTGCCCTGCAATTCGGACGACAGCGCACCTTCCAGATAGGTCGTGATCTCCATGTCCTCGCCGCGGCCGGTCGCGCCCATTTCCGGCACGCCCGCGACTTCCGCCGAGAAGCGCACGCAGCGTGTGCACTGGATGCAGCGGTTCATCGAGGTCTTGATCAGTGCGCCGAGATACTTGTCTTCGACGGCGCGCTTGTTTTCCTGGAAGCGGCTGGTGTCCACGCCATAGCCCATGGCCTGGTCCTGCAGATCGCACTCGCCGCCCTGATCGCAGATCGGGCAATCGAGCGGATGGTTGATGAGCAGGAATTCCATCACGCCTTCGCGCGCCTTCTTCACCATCGGCGTGCGGGTGTTGATTTCCGGCGGCTCGCCGTTCGGGCCCGGACGGCAGTCGCGCACGCCCCAGGCGCAGGACGCCACCGGCTTCGGCGAGCCCTTCACTTCGACGAGACACATGCGGCAATTGCCGGCGATCGACAGGCGCTCGTGATAGCAGAAGCGCGGGATCTCGGCGCCCGCGGCTTCGCACGCCTGGAGCAGCGTGTACTCCGGCGGAACCTCGATCTCTTTGCCATCGACGATAAGCTTGGTCATGACGTCAGGTCTTTCGCAGCTTGCAGTCGGGCGGCGTCAGTCCGTGCTCCCGCAGGGATGACAGCACCCATTGGCGCGTGTCCGCGCTGTAGGTCTCCAGATAGTTCGGCTCGGAGGCGTTCTTTTCGCACAGGAACGGCAGATGCTCCCTGAGATCGTAGGCGCAGGAGCGGCGCCATTCCGAGCCAGAGAACGCGACGATCGCTTCTTCGCACGCATACAGGAAGTACGACACGAAGTTCTCGTACTTCACCAGTTCGTAGCGATCCGAAGCCTTGATCCGCTCGTAGTCCGGCGCGGAGAACTGAGGATTGCGGAACGACAGGTCGGTGTAGGCGAGATAGACCTGCCGCGCGCCGGCGGTGCGGTTGTTGTCGCGGATCGTATTGATCTTGAAGAGAATGGCCATGAAGCCGCATATGGCGATGCCCACTTGCGCCATCTGCGCAAGCGTTCCAAATCGCTGCCACCATGCGGCCTTCTCGGTCATACATCGTCACCCAGCCCGACTTTGATTCTGCGACTGCCATGCGGCGATCATTTCGGTGACGGGAATACCGTCGATGGTCATGCCTTCAAGCCGGCATTCGCTGATCGACGCACCGGCGAGATTGGCCTTCGTCAGCCGCATGCCCGAAAGATTGACGTTGTGAACGCGCCAGCCGCTCATATTGAGATCGTCGAACGTGCAGCCCGACAGGTTGATGTTGTGATAGGCGCCGCCGGACATGTTGACGTTCTCGTAGGTCGTGCCGGAGATGTTCACATCGTCAAACACAGATCCGGACAGATCTGAGTTATTGACGTCCAGCCGTTCCTTCACCTGATGCAGCTTCATCGCCATCACTCCGCTGCCTGCATGGCCATCGGCGCCGAATTGTCCGCGTTACGCGAGAAATCGTCGATGCGCTTTTCGATCTCGTGACGGAAATGACGGATCAGACCCTGGATCGGCCAGGCCGCGGCGTCGCCCAGCGCGCAGATGGTGTGTCCTTCGACCTGCGTCGTGACTTCCAGCAGCATGTCGATCTCGCGCTTCTGCGCGCGGCCCTCGACCATGCGTGTCATCACGCGCCACATCCAGCCGGTGCCTTCGCGGCAGGGCGTGCACTGGCCGCAGCTCTCGTGCTTGTAGAAATAGGACAGCCGCGCGATGGCGGCGATCGACGTCGGTGGACTTGTCCATGACGATAACGGCGGCCGTGCCGAGACCCGACTTCAGATTGCGCAGCGTGTCGAAATCCATAATCAGATCGTTGCACTGCGACGCCGGCAGAAGCGGCACCGACGCGCCGCCCGGAATCACCGCAAGCAGATTGTCCCAGCCGCCACGAATGCCGCCGGCGTGACGCTCGATGAGCTCACGGAACGTGATGCCCATTTCCTCTTCGACGTTGCACGGCTTTTCGACATGGCCGGAGATGCAGAAGAGTTTGGTGCCGACATTGTTCGGACGGCCGATGGCGGAGAACCACGCCGCGCCGCGACGCAGAATGTCGGGCGCAACGGCGATGGACTCGACGTTGTTGACGGTGGTCGGGCAGCCATAGAGGCCGACATTGGCCGGGAACGGCGGCTTCAGACGCGGCTGGCCCTTCTTGCCTTCCAGGCTTTCGAGCAGCGCGGTCTCTTCGCCGCAGATGTAGGCGCCGGCGCCGTGATGCACGTAGAGATCGAACGGATAGCCGTGAATGTTGTCCTTGCCGATCAGCTTGGCCTCATAGGCCTGATCGACGGCGGCCTGCAGATGCTCGCGCTCGCGGATGAATTCGCCGCGCACATAGATGTAGGCAGCATGGGCGCCCATCGCGAAGCTCGCGATCAGGCAGCCTTCCACGAGCAGATGCGGATCGTGCCGCATGATCTCGCGATCCTTGCAGGTGCCCGGCTCGGACTCGTCGGCATTGACGACGAGATAATGCGGCCGCCCGTCGGACTGCTTGGGCATGAACGACCACTTCAGGCCGGTCGGGAAGCCGGCGCCGCCGCGCCCGCGCAGGCCCGACGCCTTCATCTCGTTGACGATCCAGTCGCGGCCCTTTTCGAGGAGGCCCTTGGTGCCGTCCCAGGCGCCGCGACGACGCGCGCCTTCGAGACCCCAGTCATCGAGGCCGTAGAGATTGCGGAAAATGCGGTCCTTGTCGGCGAGCATTACTTTTTGCCCTTTCGGGTTGCGTCGTCGGCCGGAGGCTTGGGATTGGGCCTCTCCTGCACATTGGCTGCCGCGCCGGGCTTCTTCGGCTCGGCATCCGACAGCACCGGCGTCTTCACGGAGCCGGTATCGGTGTTGCCGTCGCCCTTGAGCGTCGTCGGCCCGCCGAGCGGCGCCGAAAACTGCCGGCCGTTCTGCGGACCGGGCTTGGGCGGTTTGCCGGCAGCAAACCCATCCAGCACCTTGTTGAAGCTCTCGACCGTGAGATCCTCATAGGTGTCCTTGAACACCTGGATCATCGGCGCGTTGACGCAGGCGCCCGAGGCACTCGACCTCTTCCCACGAGAAATCGCCGTCGGCGGAAATATGATGCGGATCGTGATGGATGCGGTCGTGGCAGACCTTGATGAGATCGCCCGCGCCGCGCAGCAGGCACGGCGTCGTGCCGCAGACCTGCACATGCGCCTTCTTGCCGACCGGATGCAGCTGGAACATCGTGTAGAAGGTCGCGACTTCCAGCACGCGGATATAGGGCATGCCGAGCATGTCGCGCGATGTAGCGGATCGTCGGCCTCGGACACCCAGTTGTCCTGCTGCTCCTGCGCGCGCCACAACAGCGGGATCACCGCGGACGCCTGACGGCCTTCCGGATAACGCGCGATCACGACTTTGGCCCAGGCAAGATTCTCCGCGTTGAACGCGAAGCTCGCGGGCTGGACTTCCTTCGGGGCAAGACGGCGAACGGACATAGGGGAATCCGATTAGACTGTGAGTGCGCGGAGAGTGCGGATCATCGATCGACCTCTCCGAACACGATATCGAGGGAGCCGAGCACGGCGGAGACGTCGGCCAGCAGATGGCCGCGGCAGAGAAAATCCATGGACTGCAGATGCGCGAAACCAGGCGCGCGGATCTTGCACTTGTAAGGCTTGTTGGTGCCGTCGGAGACGAGATAGACGCCGAACTCGCCCTTCGGCGCCTCGACGCACGCATAGACCTCGCCGGCCGGCACGTGGAAGCCTTCGGTGTAGAGTTTGAAGTGATGGATCAGCGCTTCCATCGAACGCTTCATCTCGCCGCGCTTGGGCGGCACCACCTTGTTGTCCAGAACCGAAATCGGCCCCTGCCCTTCCGGCGCGCGCAGCTTCTCGATGCACTGCTTCATGATGCGGATCGACTGGCGCATCTCCTCCATGCGGAGGTGATAACGGTCGTAGCAATCGCCGTTCTTGCCGACGGGCACGTCGAAATCCATCTCGGCGTAGCATTCGTAGGGCTGCGACTTGCGCAAATCCCACGCACCACCGGAGCCGCGCACCATGACGCCGGAGAATCCCCACTCCCACGCCTGCTCAAGCGTCACGACGCCGATATCGACGTTGCGCTGCTTGAAGATGCGGTTGTTCGGTCAGAAAGCGTTTCGAGATCGTCGCAGACGGTCAGGAACGGATCGCAGAAATTCCAGATGTCTTCGATGAGCTGCGGCGGCAGATCCTGATGCACGCCGCCGACGCGGAAGTAAGCCGCATGCATGCGGCTGCCCGAGGCGCGCTCGTAGAACATCATCAGCTTCTCGCGCTCTTCGAAACCCCACAGCGGCGGGGTGAGCGCGCCGACGTCCATCGCCTGCGTCGTGACGTTGAGGAGATGCGACAGGATGCGGCCGATCTCGGAATAAAGCACGCGGATCAACTGGCCGCGGCGCGGCACGGTGATGCCGAGCAGCTTTTCCACCGCGAGGCAGAACGCGTGCTCCTGGTTCATCGGCGCGACGTAGTCGAGACGGTCGAAATACGGGATCGCCTGCAGATAGGTCTTCTGCTCGATCAGCTTCTCGGTGCCGCGATGCAGAAGGCCGATATGCGGATCGACGCGCTCGACGACTTCGCCGTCGAGTTCCAGCACCAGGCGCAGCACGCCGTGCGCGGCCGGATGCTGCGGGCCGAAGTTGATCGTGAAGTTGCGGAGCGTAGTTTCAGCCATAGATCAGCGCCCTCAGCTCCCTTCGCCTTCTCGTCGCCCGGCAGCGCGTAGTCGGCGCCGTCCCAGGGAGACAGAAAATCGAACTTGCGGAATTCCTGATTGAGCTTCACCGGCTCATAGACCACGCGCTTCTGCTCGTCGTCGTAACGCACCTCGACGAAGCCGGTCAGCGGGAAGTCCTTGCGCAGCGGATGGCCGTCGAAGCCGTAATCCGTGAGAATGCGGCGCATGTCGGGGTGGCCGGTAAAGAGCACGCCATAGAGATCGAACGTCTCGCGCTCGAACCAGTCCGCACCGGGGAACACGCCGATGATCGACGGCACGCGCGTCGTTTCCGACGCCGGCACCTTGATGCGCACGCGCGTGTTCAGGACCGGCGAGAGGAAATGATAGACGACCTCGAAACGCATTTCGCGCGCCAGATCGTCGACGGCAGTGACATCGATAAAGCTGAGGAAGCGGAAGCGCGGATCGTCGCGCAGCGTCGTCACGACCTCGACGATGTTCTCGGCGCGGGCGTGAAGGGTGAGTTCGTTAAACGCGACCGCATGGCCCGTCACCGCCCCCGGCAGCGCCTTCGCAATGGTCTCGCCAAGTGATTGAAGTTGGGCGTCGTCCATGGCCACTTGCTCAGCGTTCGATCGTGCCGATACGGCGAATTTTCTTCTGCAACAGCATCACGCCGTACAGCAGCGCTTCGGCGGTCGGCGGACATCCGGGAACATAGATATCGACCGGCACGATGCGATCGCAGCCACGCACCACCGAATAGCTGTAGTGGTAGTAGCCGCCGCCATTGGCGCAGGAGCCCATGGAGATGACGTAGCGGGGCTCCGGCATCTGGTCGTAGACCTTGCGCAAGGCGGGCGCCATTTTGTTGGTCAGCGTGCCGGCGACGATCATGACGTCGGACTGGCGCGGCGACGCGCGCGGTGCGAAGCCGAAACGCTCGGCGTCATAACGCGGCATCGACATCTGCATCATCTCGACGGCGCAGCACGCCAGGCCGAACGTCATCCACATCAGCGAGCCGGTGCGCGCCCAGGTGATGAGTTCGTCGGTCGAGGTGACAAGGAAGCCCTTGTCGGCGAGTTCGTTGTTCAGACCGGTGAAAAAGCGATCGTCCGCCCCCACCGGCTTGCCGGTACGCGGATCAAGAACGCCGGTGGCCGCAGGCGCGACCACCGTCTCGCGGGTCGCAGGGGTCAATCCCATTCCAGCGCACCTTTCTTCCATTCATAGGCAAAGCCGACGGTCAGCACCCCGAGGAACACCATCATCGACCAGAAGCCGGCCGCGCCGAGCTTGCCGAAGGCCACCGCCCACGGGAACAGGAAGGCCACTTCGAGATCGAAGATGATGAAGAGGATGGCGACGAGATAGAAGCGCACGTCGAACTTCATGCGCGCATCGTCGAACGCCTCGAAACCGCACTCATAGGCCGAGAGCTTTTCCGGATCGGGCTGCTGGTAGGCGACGATGAAGGGAACGATCAGCAATGCGAGGCCGATGACCAAAGCGACGCCGATAAAAATGACCAGTGGCAGGTAGCTCTGAATAATGCCGTTGGCCACGCCGTTCATGAGACCCGTCCCGAAGCTGTTCGCCGCTGCACAAAACGGCTTTGCCGCGTCGCGTGAGATTCGCGAAAACGCCGCATTGGTCGAGGCTTAGCTCACTGTTTAGAACGTTGCAAGACAAGCTGCCGCGATGCTCCACGGCTGGTTTTGCAGAACGCGGAAGCCTCTCGGGTTGCATCCGGACGAGCCGCCGTGGCCAGGCCGCGCGGGTTCCGGCCGGTCCCTCAGGCTTGTCACAAAAGCGATTGATCGCCTGCCACAGCCACAGCATGTGGCTGGAGTCGGAGCACTTCAAAGCCGGATTAGGAACGCGCCTGCGGGGAAAATGCCAAGTGTTTGAAAACACTGGCGGGAGCGACGGGGCTCGAACCCGCGACCTCCGGCGTGACAGGCCGGCACTCTAACCAACTGAGCTACGCCCCCGCGGGCACCAGCGACTTAAAGGCGTGGAAACGTTAAGTCAAGGAGCCGCGGAAGTTACGATGAAAAGGGCGTTTCCAAGGGCATGCAGCGAAAAAATGGCCTGTTTACAGGGGGAAACATCATAGGCAGCTGCCCCCCGAATCATTTAAGCCCTGATTTGCAACGAGTTCTGCAACTGTCACCTTTACGAGGAGGGCCACATGGCGAAAAAAGCAGCGACACCGACGACCGTTACCCTGAAGCATCTCGCCGCGGCAATTGCCGAAGAGCACGAGATGTCCAAGAAGCAGACCGAGGCAGTTCTCTCCGATCTCGTCACGCGCATCACCAAGCACCTCAAGAAGGGCGAGCGCATCCGCATCGTCGGCCTCGGCATCCTGCAGGTCCGCAAGCGTGCGGCACGCATGGGTCGCAACCCGGCGACCGGCGAAGCCATTCAAATCAAGGCGAGCAAGAAGGTTGCCTTCCGCGCTGCCAAGGAGCTGAAGGAAGCCGTCTAAGCTTTCTCGCCACTCGAAGCGAACATCGAAAGCCCTGCCCGGCAAACGCTGCGGCGGGGTTTTTGCTGTCTTGATGATTCCGAAGGGTTGGTGGGCGGTGACGGGATCGAACCGCCGACATCCTGCGTGTAAAGCAGGCGCTCTACCAGCTGAGCTAACCGCCCTCGCCCTCTGTTTAGCCGCTGCGTATCGCCCGGGAAAGCCCGGTCCTGCAAAGAAAAATGCACAAAGAAAAACGGCGGCGCCAGAGGCACCGCCGTTTTGATTACTTAGCGGATCGGCTTCAATGCGCGGTCAGGCCCGATCCTTCGTCCGTATCCGCTGCCGGCGCGCGGGAGGTATCTTCCTCCCACACGATGGCCTTCGGAACACGCACCAGCGCCTTGGCAATCACCTCGTCCATGCGCGCGACCGGAATGATCTCGAGGCCGCCCTTGATGGCGTCGGAAATCTCCGACAGATCCTTGGCGTTCTCGTCCGGGATCAGCACCGTCTTGATGCCGCCGCGCGCTGCCGCGAGCAGCTTTTCCTTCAGGCCGCCGATCGGCAGCACCCGTCCGCGCAGCGTGATTTCGCCGGTCATGGCGAGGTCACGACGCACCGGGATGCCCGTCATCACCGACACGATAGCCGTGGCCATGGCCACGCCGGCCGAGGGGCCATCCTTCGGGGTTGCCCCCTCCGGCACGTGGACGTGGATATCGCGGCGATCGAACAGAGGCGGCTCGACGCCGAAGGCGACCGCGCGCGAGCGGACGTACGACGCCGCCGCCGAAATCGATTCCTTCATCACGTCGCGCAAATTGCCGGTGACCGTCATGCGGCCCTTGCCGGGCATCATGACACCTTCGATCGTCAGCAACTCGCCGCCCACGTCGGTCCAGGCCAGACCGGTCACGACACCGACCTGATCCGCTTCCTCGATCTCGCCGTAGCGATACTTCGACACGCCGAGATAATCGCCGAGATTGGGCTCGGTGACCTTCACGGTCTTCTTCTTCGACGTCATCAGTTCCTTGACCGCCTTGCGGGCCAGCGTCGAAATCTCGCGTTCGAGGTTTCGCACGCCCGCCTCGCGGGTGTAGCGGCGGATCATGAGCAACAATGCGGCGTCGTCGATCGACCATTCCTTGCTGTCGAGGCCGTGCTTGGCGATCGCGCTCGGGATCAGGTGCTTGCGCGCGATCTCGACCTTCTCGTTTTCGGTGTAGCCGGCGATACGGATGATCTCCATGCGGTCCATCAAGGGCGCAGGGATATTCAGCGTGTTCGCCGTGGTGATGAACATCACGTTCGACAGATCGTAATCGACCTCGAGGTAGTGGTCGCTGAACGTCGAGTTCTGTTCCGGATCGAGGACCTCAAGCAGAGCCGAGGACGGATCGCCGCGGAAATCGGCGCCCATCTTGTCGATCTCGTCGAGCAGGAACAGCGGATTGGACGTCTTCGCCTTCCGCATCGACTGGATGATCTTGCCCGGCATCGAACCGATATAGGTCCGGCGGTGACCGCGGATCTCGGCTTCGTCACGCACGCCACCGAGCGAGACGCGCACGAATTCGCGTCCCGTCGCCTTGGCGATGGACTTGCCGAGCGAGGTCTTGCCGACACCCGGAGGGCCGACCAGGCACAGGATGGGTCCGGTCAGCTTGTTGGCGCGGGTCTGCACCGCCAGATACTCGACGATGCGTTCCTTGACCTTGTCGAGACCGTAGTGATCGAGGTCGAGCACGCTCTGCGCGAGGACAAGGTCCTTCTTGATCTTGGACTTCTTGCCCCATGGGATCGACAGCAACCAATCCAGATAGTTGCGCACGACGGTGGCTTCCGCCGACATCGGCGACATCTGGCGCAGCTTCTTCAATTCATGCTGCGCCTTTTCGCGCGCTTCCTTGGAGAGCTTGGTCTTGGTGATCTTCTCTTCCAGATCGGACAGCTCGTCGCGACCGTCTTCGTCGCCGAGTTCCTTCTGGATCGCCTTCATCTGCTCGTTGAGATAGTACTCGCGCTGCGTCTTCTCCATCTGGCGCTTGACGCGCGTGCGGATACGCTTCTCGACCTGAAGGACCGAGATTTCGCTTTCCATCAGCGCCAGCACCTTTTCAAGGCGCTGCGTGACCGACAGCATCTCCAGGATGTTCTGGCGATCCGGAATCTTGACGGCGAGATGCGACGCAACCGTATCGGCGAGCTTGGCGAAGTCGGTGATCTGCTGAACGACGCCGACAACCTCGGCCGAGATCTTCTTGTTCAGCTTCACATAGTTCTCGAACTCCGACACGACGGAGCGGCCGAGCGCCTGCGCCTCGACGCGTCTCAGCGTCGGTATCGGCGAGCAAGGTCGCCTCGACTTCGAAATAATCGGCGCGGTCGGAATAGGTGCCGGACTTGGCGCGCTCAAGGCCCTCGACCAGCACCTTCACGGTGCCGTCCGGCAGCTTGAGCAATTGCAGGACGCGCGCGAGCGTGCCGATCTCATAGATCGAGCCGGGCGTCGGATCGTCATCGGAAGCGTTCTTCTGCGTCGCCAGCAGGATGAACGTGTCGTTCTTCATCACCTCTTCGAGCGCGCGAATGGACTTTTCGCGGCCGACGAAGAGCGGCACGATCATGTGCGGGAACACAACGATGTCGCGCAACGGCAGAACGGGATAGGACCGGACTTCACCGGGAACGGGAACTGGCTTCGACTTGGTGGTCATGGACCGATGTCCTCTTCCTCTAGTCTTTTTGTGCCCCCCTGCTCGCGATCCCCAACGGGGCAACCGCCGCAAGGTGCTAGTCATCCGGGAAGGGAACAGGCCTCCTTAAGCCGTGCGCCTCAGGGCGGATACGAATCCTGCCCGGTTCGAGCGAATCTTCGTACTAAATTCGTTGCGATAATAGGTGGAGATCACACAGACGGGTGTCAAGTGAACGAAAACCCCTGTCACAGGCGGATTTTTCGTAACAGGACACGTCGCGTCACACACCCGCGGCAGGGCGCAAGACGCGCCCCGCGGAACCACTGACGTCGACGTCGGGCCGGGCCTTTACGCGCTGGCGCTGGCCTCGGGCACGCGATTGGAACGGTCGGCGTAGATGTAGAGCGGACGCGCCGTCCCCTCCACCACCTCCCGCGAAATGACGACTTCCTCGACACCTTCCAGGCCGGGGAGTTCGAACATGGTCTCGAGCAGGATGCCTTCCATGATCGAGCGCAGGCCGCGCGCGCCGGTCTTGCGCTCGATGGCCTTGCGCGCGATGGCACCCATCGCCTCGTCGGCGAAGGTCAGCTCGATATTCTCCATCTCGAACAGACGCTGATACTGCTTCACCAGCGCGTTCTTGGGCTCCATCAGGATCTTCTTGAGCGAAGCCTCGTCGAGATCCTCGAGCGTCGCGACCACCGGCAGGCGGCCGACGAATTCGGGGATCAGGCCGTACTTCAACAGATCCTCGGGCTCGACTTCATGGAAGATTTCGCCGGTGCGGCGGTCTTCCGGCGCCATGACGGACGCACTGAAGCCGATCGATGTGCTGCGACCGCGCGCCGAGATGATCTTCTCGAGGCCGGCGAAAGCGCCACCGCAGATGAACAGGATGTTGGTGGTGTCCACCTGCAGGAATTCCTGCTGCGGATGCTTGCGGCCACCCTGCGGCGGAACGCTGGCAACCGTGCCTTCCATGATCTTCAGGAGCGCCTGCTGCACGCCCTCGCCCGACACGTCGCGGGTGATCGAGGGATTGTCGGACTTGCGCGAGATCTTGTCGATTTCGTCGATATAGACGATGCCGCGCTGCGCGCGCTCGACGTTGTAGTCGGCGGACTGCAGCAGCTTCAGGATGATGTTCTCGACGTCCTCACCGACATAGCCGGCTTCGGTCAGCGTCGTCGCATCGGCCATCGTGAACGGCACGTCGAGGATGCGCGCGAGCGTCTGCGCGAGCAGCGTCTTGCCCGAACCGGTCGGACCGATCAGCAGGATGTTCGACTTCGCGAGTTCGACGTCGTTGTGCTTGGTCTGGTGATTGAGCCGCTTGTAGTGATTGTGAACGGCGACCGACAGCACCTTCTTGGCGTGGTCCTGACCGATCACGTAATCATCGAGAACCTTGCGGATTTCCTTCGGCGTCGGAATGCCGTCGCGCGACTTCACCAGCGAGGACTTGTTCTCCTCGCGAATGATGTCCATGCACAGTTCGACACACTCGTCGCAAATGAAGACCGTCGGGCCCGCGATAAGCTTGCGCACTTCATGCTGGCTCTTGCCGCAGAACGAGCAATACAGCGTGTTCTTGGAGTCGCTCGTGCCTACCTTGCTCATTCCGTTCTCCGTCCGCCGTCCCAGCCTGATCGTTCGAGTTCAGGCTGATCCAACTCCTGACCCTCGGGGTTTAGATAGAGCAAATTTCGTACCAAAAAAGCCCTGCCCGCGGGTACCAATGTCCGAATCGAAGTTAACCGCAGTATTTAGACATATTCGCTGCCGTAACCCCAGCGAAGCATTCTAGGGCGTCGATCATCAAGATTCCACTAATCCGATTGCAAGTGCCACGGCCCCGCGAATTGTCGCATCCCCACCAAAGATAGGGGATTTTCGCCGGTTTTAGAGACAGCTTTGCTGGAATTCGGGACACCGTTGCAGCTATGCCACGCCGGTTCCCAGCGGTCAGGGAACCCGCTCGGCCGCACCTGTCCGGCCGGGATTGTCCCGGCCGCCCCTCTTGCGACGGCCTTACACCGGTTTGGCGCTGGGATCTTCGGGCCGACGCTCGATCACCTTATCGACGAGACCGAAGTCGCGCGCCATTTCCGAAGTGAGGAAGTTATCGCGCTCGAGCGCTTCCTCGATCTTCTTCAGCGATTGGCCGGTGTGCTTCACGTAGATCTCATTGAGGCGCTTCTTCATGGCCAGGATCTCCTGGGCATGCAGCATGATGTCGGTCGCCTGGCCCTGGAAGCCACCTGACGGCTGATGCACCATGATCCGCGCATTCGGCAGCGCGAAGCGCATGTCCTTGGCGCCGGCCGCGAGCAGCAGCGAGCCCATCGACGCGGCTTGTCCGGTGCACAGCGTCGACACAGCCGGGCGAATGAACTGCATGGTGTCGTAGATCGCCATGCCCGATGTCACCACGCCGCCCGGCGAGTTGATGTAGATCGAGATTTCCTTCTTCGGATTCTCGGCTTCGAGGAACAGCAGCTGGGCGACGACCAGCGTGGCCATGCCGTCTTCGATCGGGCCGGTAATGAAGATGATGCGCTCCTTCAGGAGACGCGAGAAGATGTCGTAAGCGCGCTCACCACGGTTGGTCTGTTCGACCACCATCGGCACGAGGTTCATATAGGTCTCAACCGGATCGCGCATGAAATCACCTGATGTTGGAAGGCATCCTGGAATACCCGGCAGCCGGAGACGGCCGCCGCAAACGCCCCGCAGAATTGGACTTCACAGATATTCTCTCGCGGGCTTACCGCAAGAGAGGTTGAAGCCGATTCGACCCGCAGGGCAAAGCGAACTTTGCCGCCCGAACCGCCTTTTTGGCGGCGACGGTTAACGGTTAAGGTTTGAAAACAGCGGCGCAGCTTACGCCTTGCTGTCCTCGTCCTCGGCTTTCAGCAACTCTTCGCGCGAGACTTTCTTCTCGGAGACCTGTGCCAGTTCGAGGATGAAATCCACGACCTTGTCTTCGTAGAGCGGCGCACGAATCTCGGCCATCGCCTGCGGATTGCGCTGATAGTATTCCCAGACCTGCTTTTCCTGGCCGGGGAACTGACGCACGCGCTCGGCGAGCACGCGGCCGACTTCCTCATCCGACACGGTCAGCTTGTTCTTCTCGCCGATCTCGGAGAGCACGAGGCCGAGGCGGACGCGGCGGTCGGCGATCTTGCGATAGTCTTCCTTGGCCTTGTCCTCGGTGGTGTTCTCGTCCTCGAAGGTGCGCTTGGCCTGCGCCATTTCGGTCTGCACCGACTGCCACAGACCGTTGAATTCCTGATCGACCAGCGAGGTCGGCGGTTCGAACTTGTGGGCCTCGTCGAGTTGGTCGAGCAGCTTGCGCTTCACGCGCTGGCGGCTTGCGGTGCCGAACTCGGCGGCGACGCGCTCGCGCACGGCGTCCTTGAGCTTGTCGAGCGATTCAAGGCCAAATCCCTTGGCCATTTCGTCGTCGATCTTGAGCTCCTGCGGAGCCTCGATCAGCGAAACGGTCGTCGCGAACTCGGCGTCCTTGCCGGCCAGCGTGTCGCTGGCGTAGTTGGTCGGGAACGTCACCTTGATGGTGAGCTCCTCGCCCACCGCGGCGCCGATCAACTGATCCTCGAAGCCCGGAATGAAAGTGCCCGAACCGACCGGCACCGGCACGTCCGAAGCGGTGCCGCCTTCGAACGCCTCGCCGCCGATCGTGCCCTTGAACGACACGGTGGCGCGATCGCCCTTCTCAACCTTGGCGCCCTCGCCCTTCGGCGTATAGCTGCGGTTCTGCTCGCCAAGGCGCGTCAGCGCGTCGGTGATCTCGGTCTCACCGACATCGGCCACGAGCTTCTCGATCTTGAACGACTTGAAATCGGCGAGCGTGATCGGCGGCACCACTTCGATCGCGACGGTGTAGTCGAGATCGGACTGGCCGCTGAGCATCTTCTCGATGGCAGCTTCCTCGGTCGGCAGCGTGACCTTGGGCTCGCTCGCGAGCTTGAAGCCGCGCTCGGTGAAGATCTGCGTGTTGGTGTCGCGCACCATCTGCTCGATGGTCTCGGCCATGACCGAACGGCCATAGATTTTCTTGAGGTGGCCCGCAGGCACTTTGCCCGGACGGAAGCCGTTCATGCGCACGCGGTCCTTCATGTCCTTGAGGCGTTCATCGACCTTGGCGTCAAGATCGGCCGCCGGAACGACGATGCGGAACTCGTGCTTCAGACCTTCGGCGAGCGTTTCGGTGACCTGCATGGCGTCTTTCTTTTCTTCGTCTTTGCGACCAGACCCGGTCGCCGTGAATTGTTCGGCGGCAGCCACGATGCGGCGCGCCAGTTCAAGATCGTATGGGCGTTGCGCGCCCGACCGGATCGCCAGCCGGGGCCTGGTGCGGGCGGAGGGACTCGAACCCCCACAACTTTCGTCACGGGAACCTAAATCCCGCGCGTCTACCAGTTCCGCCACGCCCGCGAGAGCCTTCAGATGACTTCCCACGGCCTTCGCCGGATGCGCGGCTTGCTTCCGAAGACAGCCGAAAATCGAGGGAAGGCCAGAAGGCAGAAAACTCCCATCCGGGCGGCGCGGTGTATAGCATGGCCCCGCCCGGGTGCAGCAAAAAAATGCCTCGAAGGAGCGCTCTCCTCCGGGGGCTTACCGGCACAGGCCCAAAGGACCCAAAATCTTGACCTTTCTCCATCGTCGCAACGTTCTGGCCGGCCTTGCGGCCTCAGGCCTCGCGGGCCTCGTTTCGGCTCAAGCTTCCGCTCAGCAACGCGGATTGGCGCTGCGCGTTCGGCCGGCACCCTTTGTCGCAGGAGGCCCGGGCGCGACATCTTTTGCCCTTGAGCCCGCCTTGCTCGGCCGGTTTCCCCGCGGCTCGGACCTGACAGTGGAGTTCCGCAGCGAGTTGCCGGTCCCGGTGATCCCGTCCTGGCACGGGCTCGACGGCGTGCCGCGCCTGCCGCCGGTTCAGCCCATGGGCGAGGCGCGCTGGACTCTCCCGCTGCGACAGGCCGGTACCCGGTTGTTCGATTTGCGCCTGCTGAGCGATCCGGCCTCGCCGCCCCTTCCGGTTGGCGCGCTCATTGTCGAGGAGGAAGGGCCCGCCATCGCCGACCGCGACGAGGTCCTGCTGATCGAGGAATGGCGGCTGGGCGACGACTTCAAGCCTGTTGCGCCCGGTGCACTGCCCGGACAATCGCCGCCCATCTTCACGGTCAACGGCCACGCGACTACCGACATCGCCATCCGTCAAAATGAGCGGTTGCGTCTGCGGCTCGTCAGCGGCACCCAGCGCGGTGTCATCGCGCTGAAGATCGATGCTCACAGCGTCACCGTCATCGCCATCGACGGCCAACCAGCCGAACCGTTTCCCGCGCGCGACGGCAGCCTCATTCTGGCACCCGGCGGACGCGTCGATGTGCTGATCGACGGCATGGCGCGAGACGCCGGAACGACCACAGACATTCTGCTGCACGACGGCACGGCGCCACGACCGCTGGCGCGTCTCGTCTATGGCGCGGCGCCGTTGCGCAAAGACGCGCTGCCGCCCGCCGGAGCGTTGCCTGCGAACGGATTGCCCGAGCGTCTTGAGTTGCAAGGCGCGCATCGCGTCGAACTGACATTCGACGGCAAGCAAAGTTCGTCATGGCCGATGCCGGCCGAACTCAACGCCGGAACGCCGCCAGTCTTTACCGCAAAGCGAGGTCGCGTCATCGTCGCCACGCTCGTCAATCGCGCCAACGCGCCGGCGGTCTTTCATCTGCACGGCCATCACGCGCGGTTGCTCGACCGGCTCGACGACGGATGGAAACCGTTCTGGCTCGACACGATCGCCGTCGGCGCGCAACAGACACAGCGCATCGCCTTCCTCGCCGACACCGAAGGTGCGTGGCTGATCGATGCAATGGCGACCGCGTGGATGGCGCCGCGTCTCGCGCGCTGGTTCAAGATCGAAGCGTGAAATTTATTCGCGCAACTCAGTACGTAATATCGAACGCATCGTAGAGCCGGCGATGAACCGCCGGCATGACGTCGCTCAGGTCTTCGGCGATCAGGCCGGGGCCAGCTTCAAGTCCGCACTCACCGTGCATCCACACCGCCGCTGACGCAGCTTCAAACGGCGGCATGCGTTGCGCCAGCATTGCCGCGCAAAGACCGGCGAGAACGTCACCGCTGCCCGCCGTCGCGAGCCATGGCGGCGCGTTGTCAGCCACAGACGCGCGACCATCGGGAACAGCGACCACCGTGTCGGCTCCCTTGAGCACCACGGCTGCGCCACATTGAACGGCAGCTAGCCGTACTTTCTCAAGCTTCGATAAAGTCTCCCAGTCCTCCTCCAATTCACTGAAAAGACGTGAAAATTCTCCCGTATGGGGGGTAAGGATAACTGGCCTCTCTGGGCGGGATTTGATCGCAGCAAAAAGCAGCTCGGACTGCCCCGAAAAGCTCGTCAGAGCGTCGGCATCCAGCACAACGCCGCAATCGGCCTCGAGCGCCGTCAGCACCAGGTCGCGCGTGGTCGCACCGACGCCCATCCCCGGCCCGGCAACACACGCATTGATCCGCTGATCTGCGAGCGCCGCAGCCAATTCGACGGGAGTGTCAATCGCCCGCAACATCACTGCCGTCAGCGCCGCGGCATTGACCGCAAGCGCATCGCGCGGCGATGCCATGGTCGCGAGCCCTGCTCCACCGCGCAACGCTGCGCGCGCGGCGAGACGTGCTGCGCCGGTTTGCGCCATAGGGCCGCTCACGATCAGCACATGACCGCGCGCATATTTGTGCGCATCGATACGCGGCATCGGAAAAGCGTCGCGCCAAAGCGGTGGAACATTCTCATAGGCGTTGGGGCGAACATTTTTCAGCGCATCGGATTCCATTCCGATCGGCGCGACGCGCACGCGACCGCAATACATGCGTCCAGGCAAAAGCAGGTGACCGACCTTGCGACGAAAAAAAGTAATCGTCTGCGTCGCCTGCACCGCCTCCCCCATAACGGCGCCAGTCGTGCCGTTGACGCCGCTCGGCAAATCGACAGCGAGAACCGGAACGCCGCTCGCGTTGATTGCGGCGATCGCCTCGGCATCCACCCCCGTGACAATGCGATTGAGACCCGCGCCGAAAATGGCATCGACGATCAGCTCGGCCGACGCAAACAGCCCACGGTCAAACGGCACCACCGCGCCGCGCCAGGTTTGCGCCGCACGCGCCGCGTCACCTTTCAGAGCGCTACGCTCACCGAGCAGAACCACGGTGACGTCGCGCCCCAATTCCGCCAGCACGCGCGCGGCAACAAAACCGTCGCCGCCATTGTTGCCGGGACCGGCGACAACGATGACACGCCCCTCTTCCGCCATGTCGTTGGCGATTTCCGCGATCGCCTGCCCCGCGGCTTCCATCAAGGTGAAACTGGGCACACCGCCCTCGATCACGAGGCGTTCGGCCTCGGCCATTTCCGCTGCGGTAAGAAGCTCGACTGTCATTGGCAAAATCTCATGGGCGAAATCTCCGGAAGCCGCGTCATCCATACCGGAGGCCGGGCGCGATGCGTTGATCGATAACGTGGAAAAGCCCCGGCGAATTCACTTGCTCAGAAATTATACAATCTGCATATTATTTAATCAGGCGCTTTGCGGACCCTCGCCACCGAAACAAGCAAACTTAGGATAAGTACCTGATAACACTAAAATAAACTTCTCATTAACAAACTGGCATGACCCCTGCTTAGGGGAGAGCAGGATTGGCTTTGCTCAGCAATGGGCAAAGGCAGTGGTTTGTTGCACGTCGCCGCTCAGGCGCGGCGCAATCGCGGTTTTGATCCATGGCAAAGGGCTATGGCGAGGTCCGCAAGAAAATGCCGGGAGACGTTCGTGAAGAAAATTGAGGCCATCATCAAGCCGTTCAAGCTCGACGAGGTCAAAGAAGCGCTCCAGGAGGTCGGTCTGCAAGGCATCACCGTCACTGAAGCGAAAGGCTTTGGCCGTCAGAAGGGACATGCCGAATTATATCGTGGCGCAGAGTACATCGTCGACTTTTTGCCGAAGGTAAAAATCGAGATTGTGCTGAACGATGATTTGGTCGAGAAAGCCGTCGATGCCATCCGGCGTGCGGCGCAAACCGGACGCATCGGCGATGGCAAGATCTTCATCTCCAATATCGAAGGCGCGATCCGGATCAGAACCGGAGAGTCCGGGGTGGATGCGATTTAAGCTGAAACGGATCTAGAAAAATGCCGACGATGGCCGCCGGATCCATCAAGGCGCAGTAGCAAAGCTCGTTAAAACAGGGGTTATCAGTACATGACGACAGCGAAGGAAGTCCTGAAGTCCATCAAGGACAATGATGTCAAGTATGTCGATCTGCGCTTCACCGATCCGCGCGGCAAGTGGCAGCACGTGACGTTCGACATCTCGATGATCGACGAAGAGATTTTTTCCGAAGGCACGATGTTCGACGGCTCGTCGATCGCCGGCTGGAAAGCGATCAATGAATCCGACATGTGCCTGATGCCCGATCCGGCAACGGCCACGATCGATCCTTTCTTCGCAGAGACCACGATGGTCATCACCTGCGACATTCTCGAGCCGACCACCGGCCAGCCCTACAACCGTGACCCGCGCGGCATCGCCAAGAAGGCTGAAGCGATGGTCAAGTCGATGGGCGTGGGCGACACCATTTTTGTCGGTCCGGAAGCCGAGTTCTTCGTGTTTGACGACGTGCGCTATTCGGCAAACCCCTACAACACCGGCTTCAAGCTGGACCAGGTCGAACTGCCGACCAACTCCGACACGGAGTATGAAGGCGGCAATATGGGCCACCGCATCCGCACCAAGGCCGGCTACTTCCCGGTTCCGCCGCAGGACTCCGTGCAGGACATGCGCTCGGAAATGCTCGGCGCCATGGCCAAGATGGGCGTCAAGGTCGAGAAGCATCACCACGAAGTCGCTTCCGCCCAGCACGAACTCGGTATGAAGTTCGACACGCTGACGCACATGGCCGACCAGATGCAGATCTACAAGTATTGCATCCATCAGGTCGCGCACATCTATGGCAAGACGGCCACCTTCATGCCGAAGCCGATCTTCGGCGATAACGGCTCGGGCATGCACGTCCACCAGTCGATCTGGAAAGACGGCAAGCCGACCTTCGCCGGCAATAAGTATGCCGACCTGTCGGAAAGCTGCCTCTTCTACATCGGCGGCATCATCAAGCACGCCAAGGCCATCAACGCTTTCACCAACCCGTCGACGAACTCCTACAAGCGTCTCGTCCCGGGTTATGAAGCGCCGGTGCTGCTCGCCTACTCGGCGCGCAACCGTTCGGCCTCGTGCCGCATCCCCTACACCACCTCGCCGAAGGCCAAGCGCGTGGAAGTCCGCTTCCCCGATCCGATGGCCAATCCGTATCTCGGCTTCGCCGCGATGCTGATGGCGGGCCTCGACGGCATCAAGAACAAGATCGATCCGGGTCCGGCGATGGACAAGGATCTTTATGACCTGCCGAAGGAAGAGCTGAAGCAGATCCCGACGGTTTGCGGTTCGCTGCGCGAAGCGCTCGAGAACCTCGACAAGGATCGCGGCTTCCTCAAGAACGGTGGCGTGTTCGATGACGATTTCATCGACAGCTACATCGAACTGAAGATGACCGAAGTTGCGCGCTTCGAAATGACGCCGCACCCGGTCGAGTTCGAGATGTATTACTCGAACTAAATCGTCTCTCGACCTCCAACGGAAAAGGCGCCCTCACGGGCGCCTTTTTTGTTTTGTACCGCGCGGCAGGCTTGAAGAGTGCGGTCAGCAGTTTGCAACTCGTCTGTTGCGCAGCACTCCCCTCGCCAACATCATACCCCGATCACGCCGCCGTCGTTGCGGGTGATCACGACGGTGGCCGAGCGAGGGCGTGCCATGCCGCCATCGGGCCAGTGGCTGGGGAACGCGGCCGGGTTACCGATATCGGCCGGCTTAACATCTTCGCCCGGATGCTGGATGTTGACGAACAGAGTCCGTCCATCCGGAGTCTCGGTGATGCCGGTGATCTCGCATTGGGAGGGGCCGACCAGGAAGCGGGCCAGCTTCTCGCCGAGCGGTGCGCCGACGATGGTAGCTACCTCCTTGGTAGCACCCGTCCGGTCGGTGTTGGTGATGGTCCGCTTGCCCTCCGCGCCGCCATCGCCGACCGTACCCGGCAATGCGGCCAGCATCATGCAGTTGGTAACGTCGGTGAAGGCGCCGTCGTCGGTCTGGATCCAGCAGATGTTGGTGGCCTCCGAGAACCACAGGCCGTCCGGGCTCGAGAAGTCATTGTCCGCTGTGAGACCGGAGATATTGACGTTCTTCGGGTCGGTGCCGGCGCGAGCGCCGAACAGGAAGATGTCCCAGCGAAACCCGGTCGCGGCCGGATCGTTGCCGTTTTCCTGCCAACGGATGATATGGCCGTTGGCATTGCCGTACTGCGCCGTATTGTTGGTACGCGCGTCGTTGTAGTGGCGCGGATTGGCTGCATCGAGCGAGGCGAGCGGGCGAAGCGCCGCGTTGTTGTTGGTGAGCGTCATGTAGACGGTACCGGTCTCGGGGTCGACTGCGCCCCATTCCGGACGATCCATCTTGGTGGCGCCCACGGCGTCCGCCGCGATCCGGGCGTTGATGACGACATCGGCCTGATCGGCGAAGGCGTAGCCGGAAGTTCGAGGCATTGATTTTCGGGGTGCCGAATTTCAGCTCTAACCACTCGCCGCTACCGTCGGCGTTGAACTTCGCCACATAGAGTTTTCCGGCGTCGAGATATTTGTCGCCGGCCGCGAGGCCCCTCGTTTCATCAGCCGGATCCCAAACGGCATCGGAGACAAACTTGTAAATGTACTCGCCGCGTGAATCGTCGCCGCTGTACCAGACCAGCGGCCGTCCGGCCCGCACCGGTGCGATCCAGCAGCCCTCGCGGGCCATCCGGCCCATCGCGGTCCGCTTGCGCGGGATGGAGTTCGGATCGAACGGGTCGATCTCCACGACCCAGCCGTAGGTATTCGGTCCGTTACGGTAGTCCTCGGCGGCCGAACCAGCGATGACTTCGGCGTTCCAGCGGCCGTAGAGGTCGTCGGGGGTATCCGGAGTGACGGTCGCCCACAACTCGCGGCCGGTGCCGGCGACGCCATAGCGCTTGAAGGAGGCGATTTCCTTCGGTGACCGCTTGGCGTCATCGTTTGCCACAATGCGGCGGAAGTAACCCGCCCAGTTCTCCTCGCAGGTCAGGTAGCTGTGCCACGGCGTGTATCCGCTCGCACAATTGTTCAGCGTGCCCCGGGTGCGCGTGCCAGTCGGCGAGTATTTGGTCACCATGGCCGGTGTCCGGCCGGCAGGCCCGGAGATCGTGGTTTCGGTGAGGGTGTGAATGCGACGGTTCAGCAGCCCGTCCTGCTTGTACGTCCAGGCGCCATTGGCGCCGCGCTCAATCTCGACCATGCTGACGCCATGGACATAATACTCGCGCAGGACTTCCTCCGGCGAAGTGCGGACCTGGGCACTGCCCGAGCCAGTGGTGGTCACGCCGCTCTGGTGCAAGAAGGATGGCGTGATCGCCTCGTGGTTCATGACCAGGAGACCGCGGTTGCTGGAATCTCCCGAGTACCGGCCTGACGCGTCAATGCCATAATACTGAATGGCATCGTGGTGATCACCCGCGCGGTGGGCGAAGGTCGCGGCGGCGTCGGTGCCGTCGTTTTTGTAGGCCGGCACATTGGCCGCAATCGGATCGCCCAGCCGGTAGAACGGGTTTGCCGTGTAGCCTTCAGGAACAGTCAGGACGTCAGCCCAACTCTTGGCGACAGGCTTGAAGCCGAGTTTTGCCGGGCGCTTCTTCACCGGGGCCGGGGTGGCAGGGGCAACGCCTTGCCCAAGGGCTTGGGTGGACGTGCCGACGCCGACAAACAGCATCGCCGCACCAGCGGCCGCACCCGCGAAGAGACCGCGACGCGAGGGATCCGCAAGCCGATCCTCAATGACCGAACTCGATGCTCTTGTTATTAGTGAGATTCTGAGTGGGCTTGTTGTCGTCTTTCATGTCCTGCGCTCCCCGTTAAGGTCGCGCAATCTAGAAACGTTCTATTACAGCTGTGTAACAGCGCTTCCGCCGACGCGATGGGGCAGCGCCGGATCAACTCCTAACTGGCGCTGACGACCGTTTCCGTATGCACCACTTCGGGCGGCGTGGCGAAGCAATGGCCGACCAGCGCGCGCCAGGATTTGAAATCCTCGGAGTTGCGGAAATCAACCGTGTGGTTTTCCAGCGTCGCCCATTGAATAACGAGAAAATAAAGCTGCGGCTTTTCCATCGCTCGTTTGATTTCCAGACCCTGGAAACCCTTGGCGCGCTGGAACAGCGGCAGAGCCTTGGCGGCATTGGCCTCGAACTCGGCGTTCATGCCGTCCTTGACGATCAGCTGGGCGATTTCGGTGATCATGGAAGCCTCGCAGATTGGAAAATGACAGGTGCGATCTATAGCAAGCCGCGCCCGACTCCAGAAGTCAGTCGCAGCAAAATCAGGTCAGCGGCGTATCGGAGCCGTCATGGCCACGGCGGAAACGGCCCAGCAGTACGAGATCGGCAAGGCAGCACAGAAGTGCGAGCGTGACGCCGGCCGCGAGCGCGATCTTCGCCGGATAGACCGGAAACAGCACGATTCCGACCGAGTATTCGCCGAGCCGAGTGCTTGAGATCGCCGCGACCCAGCTTCGCCATGCCATCACGCCGAAAAACACGATCATGCAAATCAGCGTCAGCACATCGACCGCACCCTGAAACCACTTCGGCGTTCTGGTGTAGATCACATCCACGGCGATGTAGGCGCGGTTCTGGTGGACGGCGCCGAGACCGAGAAAGACCGCGATCACCATGAGCGTCTGCGTGCCCTCGTATACGCTGTGAACCGGCTGGCGCAGCACGATGGTGCTGATGACATCGGCGGCGCCGAGCACGACGATTCCAAGGATCGCAAGTCCGCTGACGAACAGCAGCGCCATGTTCAGTCTGTGCAGAAATAAATCGATCATCGCCGTGCCTCGCTAGAACTGCATGCGGCTTGGCAGCCACGTCACGACATCGGGGAAGAAGATGAAGATCGTCAGCGCCAGAATATTGAGAAGAACGAACGGCAGGATGCCGCGCAGCAGATCTTCCATGACGATCATGCCCTTGCCCGCGCCCGCTGTTGCGAACAGATTCAGGCCTATGGGCGGTGTGATGGCGCCGATCTCGATGAAGGCGATCACCATGACGCCAAAGAAAACGGGATCGATTCCGGCGTTCTTGATGATGGGAAAGACGAACGGCATCGTCACCAGCAGCATGGACACGCCGTCCATGAAGCAGCCAAGAATAATGTAGAGCACCGATATCAGAAGCAGCAATTGCAGCGGGGTCAGTCCGAGGCTGCCGGTGAAATCGACGATGTCGCCGACCAGGCCGCTCACGACCAGCATGCGGGAATACAGAAGCCCGCCGATGATGATGATGAATAGCATCGCCGTGGTCTGCGCCGAGGAGCGCAGCGATTCCGACAGCATCGGCCATGTCAGCAGCCGGCGCGCGGCGATGATGATCAGCGCGAAGAAAGCGCCCATGGCGCCAGCCGCCGATGGCGAGAAGAACCCGCCATAGAGACCGACCATCAGGCACATGAACAGGAGAATGATCGACCAGGTGCTGCCGAGCGCTTTCCAGCGCTCATGGGCCGGCGCGCGTTCGCGGCGCTTCGGTGCGATCGACGGGTCCCAGCGCACCCACACCACGATCAGAAGGCAATAAAGCCCGGCCGTGATCAGGCCGGGAACGATGCCCGCGATCATCAGTTTGCCGATCGAGGTCTCGGTGAGAATGCCGTACACGACCATGCCGATGGATGGCGGGATCATCGCAGCCAGCGTGCCGACCGAGGCAATGCAGGCGCTGGCGACCGACTTCGAATAGCCGAGCCGCAGCATTTCCGGCAGCGCCACGCGCGTGAACACGGTGGCATTGACGAGCGGCGAGCCGGAAATGGCAGCGAAGGCCGTCGCGCCGGAAATCGTCGCGAGATACAGGCCGCCGCGCAAATGACCGAGCCAGCGGTCGGCCGCGGTATAGAGCTCGGCCGCCATGCCGCTATTCATGGCCAGATTGCCCATCAGCAGGAAGGTCGGCATCACCGCGAAATCGTAGTTCGCTGTGATCGAATAAGGCATCGTCTGCAATTGCCCGAACAGGAAGTTCGGTCCGCCGATCATCACGAGACCGACAAGACCCGCCATGCCCAAGGCAACCGCAACCGGGATTCCGAGGCCCAGCAGGATCACCATGCCGAGCGTCATGAGGAGTGCGGTACTTGATGGATCGAACAAGAAGAACCCCTGCCCCGTTTCGACCGTTTGAGGCCGTCGCGGATTCCTTGATTTTTGGGAGAGTGGCGCGGTTGGACGAAAGCGGCGCGACCTTTGGGGGTCGCGCCGTTTCTTCTATTACGACTTCGGCTGGAACTGTACGTTCAATTCCTTCCAGCGCTTGGCAATCGCAGCTGCCGCTTCGCCGCGGCCTGCCGCCTTCTGCTTGTCGGCCCAGACGTCAATGAAGTTCGGAAGCATGGCTTCCATCTTCTTCTGATCCGGGAAGTCCGAGAACTCGACGCCGGCCTTCTTCATCAGTTCGACGGCGTCGGTATTCGACTTGGTGATGAGTGCGAGATCGACCTTGCGCGCATCCGCCGCCGCATCGTCCAGAAGCTTGCGGACTTCCGGAGTCAGCGAGTTCCACTTCGCCAGATTGTAGGTGTTGAGATGCGAGACGATAGTGCCGAACGAGATGTTCGAACCGTACTTCGCAATCTCGTAGAGACGGTTGGTGGCGATCAGGTCCCAGGGCAGCAGCATGCAGTCGATGACCTTGCGCTGCATGGCTTCATAGAACTGACCCGGCAGCACGGTCACCGGCGTGGCGCCGAGCGCATTCAGCGCGATCGGGAAGTATTCGCCCTGGCTGCGGATTTTCTTGCCCTTCAGATCCTCCAGCGTCTTGATCGGCGTGGTGCAAAGCAGGTGGTACTCGTTGAACACGTGCTCCCACTGCGGATGGATATTGTTGGCCTTGGCCTCTTCCTGCAGCGACGGCATTTCCTTCCACAGCGTCGGCCAGATCGTCTGGATCGACGGCACGGTCGGCATGCCGAGCGGAAGTGCGCTCAATGCGCCGAGCAGCGGCACCTTGGCCGGATAGTAGCTCGGCGTGATGGCAGCCATGTCGATCGAACCGGCGGACAGCAGATCGAGCAATTCGGCCGGTGCACCGGCGGAGCCCGCCCAGAAAATTTGGATCTGCACCTTGTTGCCGGAACGCTTGGCCACGTCCTGCGCAAACAGATCGTCGGACTGGGCAACAGGCGCCGTCTTCGGAACGGTGTGGCCCATGCGCAGGCGCACATCCGGATAGGTCTGCGCCGATGCGCTGGCCATGTAGCCCGCGACCATCAACGACGTAAAACCAACAACCTTCAACGCTGACTTCATTTGCTTCTCTCCCTTCGAGATTCAGACGATCGATTCTTTTCGCCGATCACTGCGTGACCACCGACGTCGATCGCTTGTTGTGAATGAACCTGGTGTGGCGCTCCCATCTATGCGGGTCGGTTTTCCGAACCTCGCTGATTTATTGGGTCGCGTTTTCATCAAACGCGGCCACGATCATGATAGCATGTGATGCAGTGCAACAAATGCGCTGCCTCACGCCAAACGCTCGAAAGACCAATAGCGTGACCTTTTGACACGGTCAAGAAATCGACGCGCGTTACACGTCGTCAGACAACTCGCGCAAACACACTGCAATGGCCGACGGTGACGCGCCGATGCATGCCCATGAATGAGGCTCAGGTCGTCGCTTGTGTCGCGAGCTTGACAGATAGGCAGGCGCCGGTCGCATCAGAGCTGCCCCAAGCGAGAGCAAAACGCGCGACCGTCAGGCCTCCGCCTTGATCAAGTCTGACATGCGCTCACTGAGCATGATTGTCGGAATATTGGTGTTCGCGCACGGAATGGACGGCATCAGCGACGCATCGCAAATGCGCAGACCGGTCACTCCCCTCACCACCCCAGACGAATTCGTCACCGCCAGCGGATCGTCGTCCGCGCCCATGCGGCAACTGCCGCAAGCGTGCCAGACACCGACAATGGCCTCGTGCAGGAATTGATCCAGCGCCGCGTCGTTTGCGATCAATTCCCGGATATCGTTCGGCGCGATGAAGGTCTTGATCAGCTGACTGCGTGCAATGCCGGTATCGAGCATCTTGGCAAACACGGCCGTCTGGAAAGCGTTCCACGCTGTCGGAGCCGATACGGCCCGGACGCGATCCGAGAAGATCGTCGGAAACACTTCATGACGTACCGGGTCGAGCGCAGGATCGAGCGCCAGTTCGGCGATGGTACGGAAGGCGATCTTCATGCGCTCGTGATCGCGCCGGTCCGACAGAAGGCGAAAATCGATCAGCGGCGACTGCGATGGATCGGTGGAGCGGAGCGTAATCTCGCCTTCGGAATAAGACTTGTTGATCCACAGATAGAACGTGCCGAGCTGCGCACCGACGGCGTGCCAGGCCGTGCGCGCCAGGACTGCCATGTTGAGGTCGGCCGGCGGGCAACCATCCACGCCGGACGAAAAGCGGAAATGTGCCTGCGTATGATGTCGGTCCGTCGGGGGGAAGCGGACAGCGGGCTTCAGAAACATGCTAATGCCGATAGCCGGGTGCTCCAGCAACCGCTTGCCGACGCCGGGCACATGCGCAACCACGGGAATGCCAAGCTTCTTCAGCTTTTCCGCATCGCCGACGCCGCTTCGCATCAGCACCGCAGGCGTGTTGATCGCGCCGGACGACACGATGGTTTGCCGCGCCTTGACCATTGCGCGCTCGCCATCGACACGGATATCGGCGCCGATGGCGCGCGTCCCGTCGAACCGGACCTTCTCCGCCATCGCGTTAGTCAGCACGGTCAGATTCGGCCGGCGGCGCACCTCGTCGGTCAGGTAGCAAACCGCCGCCGACGATCGGACATTCTCCTCGCTCGCAGTCATTGCGACGCGTGTAATGCCGTCACCCCATTCGGCGTTCTGGTCGTCAACGAAGCGATAGCCGCGCTTGGTCAGAACATCGACGGTCGAACGCACAAACCCGGACAGTTCATTGTAAGGCTGGCGGTGGATCGCGATCGGGCCGCTATTGCCGTGCTTGTCGCCGGAGAAATCCGCATCGCTTTCGAGCTTGCGGAAGTAAGGCAGGACCTTATCCCACGACCAACCGTCCGCGCCCTGCTCGCCCCACTCATCATAATCCGCCGGAGCGCCACGATTGCCACACAGCCCGTTGATGCTCGAGCCGCCGCCCAGTACGCGCGCCTGTTCGTAACGGGCAATCTTGCGCTCACGCGGCGCATTGCCCGGCACGTCGCCGAGATAGGCTTGCAGATCGGAGAAGAAAAAGTCGCGTGTGAAAAAGGCGCGGCTCGGATAGGTCGATTTGATTTCCGGCGGCATCGACTCCGCGCTCAGATCGGGACCAACCTCGACCAGAACAACATTGACGGCCGGATTTTCGGAGAGCCGTGCGGCCAGCGTGCAGCCTGCAGAGCCGCCTCCGATGATCAGAAAATCCGCTTCACGGGCCGCAACCTCGGCCAAAGTCTTCGCATCGACCATTTTGCCAGTCCGGTTGTTCGGATTCTTCTTACAGCTTGGTTGCGTCCGTGAATTCGCGGCCTTCGAGGAAGGCGTGAATGTCGCTCTTCACACGCCCGATCATGCCGATGCGCCCTTCCCGCGTCACCGCGGCGCAATGCGGCTGCAGCACGGCGTTGTCGAGCGCGAAGAAGCGCGGATCGGGATTTGGCTCGTTCTCGAACACGTCGAGGCCCGCGCCCCAGATCACATTATTCTGCAGCGCCTTGATCAGGTCTTCTTCCACGACCACCGCGCCGCGCGCGATGTTGACCAGCACGCCGTCCGGCCCGATCTTCTTCAGCACGTCGGCATTGACGATACCGCGCGTCTGCGGCGTCACGGCGCACGCCAGAATCAGCACGTCGGATTTTTCCGCCAGCTCCGCGACGGTCGGCACGTATCCGTATTCGACGTTCTTCTTATTCGGGCCGGTATAGAGCACGGTCATGCCGACGCCCTTGCAGCTGTCGGCGATCGTCTTGCCGATGCGGCCGAGCCCGACGATGCCCGCCGTCTTGCCGCGGATACGGCGCGTCGGGGCATTGCGCTCCTTGGCCCACTTTCCTTCACGCACGAACTTGTCGGCCTGCGGCGTGCGCCGCATTGCAGCATACATCAGCGCAATGGCCTGGTCGGCGGTGTCGGGCGTCACCACATCAGGCGTGTAGGATACCTTGATGCCGCGCTTCGCCATCGCCGGCAGGTCGATCTTGTCGAGACCTGCGCCCTGGTTGGCGATGAGCTTGAGGTCGGGCAACGCGTCGACAATGGCATCGGTCACGCCGTGAATGGCCATAGTGACAGCGATCTTGCTGCCCGGGCGCTTGCCCTGTTCCGGTTTGAACTCGACGAGATTGAAGTCTTCCGCGAGAGCTGCACGCAGATCCGGAGGAATGAACGAGACAACAAGAACCTCAGGCTTCGTTCCGGACGACATCGGCAAGCTCCCTAACGCGATTGTTTTTATGTCTACGGATTGGACCGTGAAACAGGATGGGTGCCAGCAGAAACGGCGGTTGCCAAGCTGGCGGCTGTTTTATACGTTCTAAAAGGTGAAAAGGCCAGTGAATGGGACTGAAGGCTTTGTCCCACCTCCCATTCAAAAAGTAGCGGGGTAACGTCCTTGTCGATTTCCTACGAGACAATTCGCGACGTCACGGCGGGGCTCTATGAGCGCTCGCTGCGCAAGATCCCCGAGGATACCAAGCAGGCTTTGCGCGTTGCACGCGACGCGGAAACCAACGAGCTTGCGAAGAAGACGCTGACCTTTCTGCTGCACAGCGCCGAAGCCGCCGAGACCAAGAAGTTCTATGTGTGCTCGGACAACGGCATTCCTGTCTACTTTGTCAGGCTCGGGACAAATGCCCGCATCGACGGCAGCATCAAGAAGGCAATCAAGGACGGTTTCGCGCAACTCGTCGAAACCATCAGCCCGCCGCTGATGAAACATGTCACCAATCCGCTGACGCTAGAGCGCGGCTACGCCGGCAAGGATATGCCGGCGATCTCCTTCGACATGATCGACGATGCCGATTATGTCGAGATCGTCTGCTCGCCCAAGGCGCTGGGTTCCGGCCGCTGGGCCGATCTCGAAATCTTCTCGTTCCCCTCCCTTGAGGAAATCGAGAAGTACATCATGGAAGTCGTGATGCGGGCAGGCTCCCAGCACTGCCCGCCGGTTACGATCGGCGTCGGAATCGGCGGCACGTTCGACTACGCCGCCAAGATGGCCAAGGAAGCCTCGATACGCCCTTACGGCCAGACCAATCCCGAGCCGATCCTTGCGGCGATGGAAGAGCGCCTGCTGAAAGCCGTGAACAAGACCGGCTTCGGGCCGATGGGCACGGGCGGCGACACCACCGCGCTCGCGGTCAACGTCAACTATGCTTCCGGCCATGGCTTCACGCCGGTGGCGGTCTGCTTCAACTGCTGGATCAACCGCCGTCTCGGCGCTCGCATCAATAATGCGGGCGAGATCACGTACTTTGAGTGAGGGGATAAAGATGGTCACAACGCATCACCTCACCTTCCCGCCCAAGGAAGAAGACATCCGCAAGCTCAAGGCCGGCGATATCGTCTTCATCACCGGCGAAGTCACGAGCGGTGCCGGCCTGCCGACGCTGGAGCGCATTCGCGGCCTGCTCGATCGCGGCGAAAAACTGCCGGTCGATTTGCGCCATGGCAGCCTGATCCATGTGCCGAGCTATTCGCGCCAGAAGGCCGACGGCACGTATGAAATTCTCTACGTCAATCCGACGACCTCAACGCGCTTCAACGCCTACATGCCCGGCCTCATTCGCGACCTGAAGCTGCGTGTCACCGGAGGCAAGGGCGGGCTCAATGCCGAAGCGACCAAGGCGATGAAGGAAGTCGGCTGCGTCTATCTCGCCTTCCCCGGCGGCGGCGCCACGATCCTGTCTGCGGCGGTCAAGGGCGTGAAGTCGCTCTACTGGGACGATCTGATCTTCCAGTACCGGCTTGTGACCATGCAGGTGGAAAATCTCGGCCCGCTCACCGTCGGCATCGATTCCCACGGCACCAGCCTCTACGACGATCTCGCCGAAAGCGCCGAGAAGCGTTTACCGGAAATCCTCGAAGGCCTGCGCAAGGACCGTGAAGCCTCCGGCGCACCTGGCAGCAAGCACTCAGGAGCGAAAGCGTGCCTGTCGTTCAAACCAAGCCGGGCGCACCCGCTATCTTCTCGCCGATACGGACGCCGGCGAAACATCCGATCGCGTCGCAGCCATTCTCGTTCACGGCTCTGGCGGACGCGCGGAAGTGTGGCAACCGGTCATGAACATGTTCCGGCGCATCCGCCCGATCGCGGTCGACATGCCCGGCCATGGCGAGAGCGAAGGCGATTTGTGCAACAGCGTCGAGGAAGCAGCAGCTTTCATCGAAGATTTTCGTAAAGCGCTCAAGCTCGACCGTGTCGTGGTCATCGGTCATTCGCTCGGCGGCGCTTTCGCGCAACATTATGCCTACGCTTATCCGCAAGCCTGCCACGCGGTGGTTATTTCCAATTCGGGATTGAGCTTCGTCGGTAATATCGACCGTATCAAGAAGGTCGAGAACGACTGGGAAGGCTGTATCGACTATTACGCGCTGGGCCAGGTGTCGCGTAAAGCCTCGCCGCAGGTGCTGGCGGCGTCCTACGAAATGGTGCGCCAGCGCGATCCGGTGATCCTGCGTCACGACCTCATGCAATGCCGCGGCTGGACCTCACGCGACTGGATCGCCAGCGTGGAGACGCCGGCGCTTATCGTCTCGGCTTTTGAGGATCAAATGACGCCGCTCGACCGCGCCATGGAGCTCTACAATCTGATGCCCAAGGCACAGATGTGCATTATCAGCCCCTGCGGACATTCACCTGTTCTGGAACACCCGATGAGATTCGTCGCGGCGGTGGATTCTTTCGTCGAGGAACTGACGCCGGGCGTCATCGAGAAAGCCGTGGCGGCAACCTACAAGAGCGCTGCCGAGGCCGTCGCCTGACGTAACCGTAAACGCCGATCTGAACGGCGCTCGACAATTACTTCAACTGCACATCAAGCCGCACGACATCGCCGCGATAGACGCCAATGCCGGCAAAAACGAGACATCCGCTGTCGTCAACGGCGGAGCGATGCACGATCGCGACCGGCGCGTTGAGCGGAATTGACAGCAGATTGGCGGTTTCGCTGTCGGCGGTACCGATAGTCAGCGTCTGCCGCGCGTCCTTGATTTTCACACCGGCGACTTCCGCGATGAGGCGCATGGACGTGCGCGTCCGCAGCGCTTCCTCGGAAATGCGCGCTCGCAGACGCTGATCGATATAGGCATCGGCGATCAGGTAGGCCTCTCCGTCGCGCAGATGGCGGCGGCGCAGATGCCAGTAGGATGGTGCTTGCGTGCCAATATCGTGCATGCGCCCATGCAGCTCGGCATCATCCTCCTGCGACACAACCTCGATATCCGCGTTGGGCCGCGCACTCAAAAGCCCGGACCAGTCGCTCTCCACGGTGCACCACAATTTCTGCTGCGGCCGATAGATGACGAAGGTGCCCTTGGCGCGGAAGCGCTCGATCAGTCCCTCGCCTTCCAGAATGGTCAGCGCCTGACGGATGGTCGCACGCGCCACGGAGAATTCCGCCGCCAGCGCGTCGACGGTCGGGATCTGTTGGCCAACATGCCAAAAGCCGGTTTCGATCCGCCGCCGGAACAAGGTTGCAAGCTGGATATAGCGTGAGATCGCACTGCGGTCGAAATCGATGACCGTGTTGGTCGCCTGCACCATGGCCGTCACCCCAATACCCGTTCGGCGGGCTTCCCCGCCGGGTACGTATACAGTATCACAATAGTGCCCACCACCGGGTGGGCAAAAACTTCAGCGACCTTTAAAGACCGGCTTGCGTTTTTCCACGAAGGCGCGCTGCGCCTCCTTGGTATCCTCGGTCTTGGACAACTCCACGGTCACCGTCTGCTCGAAACGATAGGCGTCGCGCGTCGGCATTGCTTCCACGGTCCCGAAGGCCCGCTTGACCAGCCGCACGGCCACGGGGCTCTTGGCGGCGATGGCGGTCGCGATCTCCATGGCCTTCGGCATCAGCTGGTCGGCCGGCACGCAGGCCGAGGCCACGCCGCGGCGCTCAAGTTCTGCTCCCGTTACACGACGGCTGGTGAAATAGATTTCGCGCGCCACCGAGCGACCGAAATGCTCGCTCAGAAACTTGGCGCCGCCCGCCAGTCCGACATCCAGTTCTGGCATGGAAAAGAATGCGTTCTCCGAGACAATGATGATGTCGGCGGAGAGCGCCAGCACGGCGCCCGCTCCCATCGCCGCGCCATTGACGGCGGCGATGACTGGTTTCTCGCAATCGCGCACGGCGTAGAAGAATTCGCGCGTGATGCGATTGTTGCGGCGATAGGCGCCGGTCTTTGCCGCGACGTCGCCGCGCTCCTTGATGTCGGCGCCGGCCGAAAACACCTTTCCGGCGGCGGCCAGAATCACCACGCGAACGTCGTCGCGGTCGCTGAGTTCATCGAAAACTTCGATCAGCCGCTCGCGGATGCCCGCGTTCTGCGCGTTGACCGGAGGCCGGTCGAGCGTCACCACGGCGATACCTTCGTTGACATCCAGACGGACGGTTTCGGCTTCGGTCATTTCGGCATTTAATCCTAAAAGTGATCACAGCGAAAGGCAGCATGGGCCTTCGCCCATGCTGCTTATCATGCCGCCACGGAGGTCCGTGACGTTATTTTTCAGTTCCTATTTCTTCCAGTTCTTGGCGCGCTGTTCCATTTCGGCAAGGTTGAAATCGTTGGCGCCCTTGGTGAACTCGTTGGTGAGGATGTTGTTGGCGTCAACCTTGTCCTTGATCTCGCCCTCGGCGTGCAGCAGATCGATGAACGCCTGGATTTCCTTCGGGTTGATCGCGCCATATTCCTTCACGGGACGCTTCGAGATGTCCCAGGAATGCGACACGAAGCGCAGCGCGGCGGCGCCCTTGGTCAGGGCCTCCTGCTCCGATCCCGGCAGCTTGCCGTCGGGATTGATCTCCCAGTACATCTTCAGCGCCGCTTCCGGGTTGTTGAGGATGAACACCGTCGCCTTGGCGATGGCGCGGTTGAAGCCCTGCAGCGCCGCCTTCTTTTCCGCAATCACCTTGTCGGTTGCGAAGAAGCCGCCATTGCCGACATCGCCGATCGTCGGATGCTGGATATAGCGCAGCTTCTTGCCGATGGCCTCGTAGTCGGCATAGACCGCATCCCAGAACGACAGCACGTCGATCTGCTTGGACTCCAGCGCCGCGAGCGGCTGCGCGCCGACATTGACCGGCACGAAGGTCAGCGAATTGGGATCGACACCGCCGGCCTTGGCGACCGACTTGGCGAAGAACATGCCGGGGCTCGCCATATTGACGAGGCCGATCTTCTTGCCGGCGAGATCCTTCGGCTCCTTGATCGGCGAGTCCGGCTCGACGGCGAGGAAGAAGCTCGACCGCGTAAACGTCTGGTAGATGAACCGGCCGCGCACGCCCTGCACATAGGCGGCGATCAGCGGCTGCCAGACGATGTGGGCGATGTCGGCGTCGCCATTGGCAACAAGCTGCACCGTCAACGGGCCGCCGCGGCCATAGCGCGTTTCCACGTCGAGCTTTTCTTCCTTGAAGAAGCCTGCCTTGTCGGCGACGTAGACCGGCAGATAGACGACGTTCGGCACGCTGCCGGCGCCGATGAAGACCAGTTTGGTCTGGGCTTCTGCCGGAGCGGAGCCAAAACCAAGGCTGGCCGCGATCGACACCGCCGCGGCAGCCATCACACTCTTCCAACGCATCATTTTCATTGTTGTCTCTCCCTTGAGCGAGGCGCTTTGCGCCCCTGTTTTTACGGTTGATGACGACTTCAGGTCTTTGCCTTTTGCGGTTGGCTTTTTCAGCTCTTGGCTTGTTCCCAGAAAATGTAGTGCCGTGCGATCCGTCGCAGGATGGCGCTGAGCGTCAGCCCCATCATCGACAGGTAGATCAGCACCGAAAACATGCCGGCGACGTCGATGGTGCCCTGCCGGATCACGATCAGCACGCCGAGGCCGGTGGTCGCTCCGATGAACTCGCCGACGATCACGCCGATGATCGCGAACACCAGTCCGATCTGCAGACCGGCAAACAGGAACGGCAGCATATTCGGCAGCCGCACCTTCAGGAACGTCTGCAACGGCGACGCCTTCAATGCGCGCATCAGCAAAATGCGCCTCGGGTCCACGGCCTTGAGCCCGGACACGACGTTGATCAGGATCGGAAAGAACGCGATCAGCGCGCCGGTCACGACCTTGGACTGGATACCGAAGCCGAACCAGATGATGAAGAGCGGTGCGACCGCCACCTTCGGCACGGTCTGGATCGACAGGATCAGCGGCAACAGCGTCTTTTCGACTATGGGAACCAGCGCAATCGCCGTTCCGATCAAAAGCCCGGCGACGGCCGCGAAAAAGAACGACAGCCCGACTTCCAGGAACGTGATCGGGAAATGGCGCGCCATCGCTCCGTTCGTCAGGTCCTGCACCACGCGTACGGCAATCGTCGAGGGCGGCGGCAGAATGAACGGCTTGATGCTCAGGATATAAACCATCGCTTCCCAGAACAGCAGGAAGCCCAGCACGGCGTACATCGCCATCGCGAAGTCGCCATGCAGCAGACCGCGCGCATCCATGCTCTTTCGGGCCTGCGGCGCGGCATCGGTTGAGACGATTTGCGTCATGATCTTTGTCCTCAATCCAGCAGGCTGCGCAGCTTTTTCACATAGACGCCGAATTTGTCGGACGCCATGAGGTCGATGCTGCGCGGACGGGGAATGTCGATCTCGACGATCTCGCGAATGGTGGCCGGCCGGCCGCTCATCACCATGACGCGGTCGGACAGGAAAGCGGCTTCCGCAATCGAGTGCGTAACAAAGAAGATCGTCGTGCCGGATTCAATACTGATGCGCTGCAGTTCGAGATTCATCTGCTCGCGGGTCATGGCATCGAGCGCGCCGAACGGCTCGTCCATCAGCAGCATCGACGGCTTCATCATCATGGCCCGCGCGATGGCGACCCGCTGCTGCATGCCGCCCGAAAGTTCATACGGGAATTTCTTTTCGAACCCCGACAACCCGACAAGGCGGATCAGCTCGCGTGCCCGCTGCGCGCGAGCGTCGCGGTCGGTGCCGTGGACCTCGGCAGGCAGTTCGACATTGGTCTGCACGTCGCGCCAGGGAAACAGCACCGCGTCCTGAAACACGATGCCGACATCGGTCTGCGGACCATCAAGCGGATTGCCGCGATAGAGAATGCGTCCGCCGGACGGCTCCAGCAGGCCGGCGGCCATCATCAGAAGCGTGCTCTTGCCGCACCCCGAAGGCCCGAGAATGGAAATGAATTCGCCGTCGCCGACGGTGCACGACACCTTGTCGACGGCGTGCACGCGACCGCCGTCGCGGGTCGCGTAGATCTGCGACAGCGACTGGAATTCCAGAAGCGGAGCCCGCGCGCCCTGCGGCGCGTGTGCGGAATCGGCCTGTCCTTGGTTCGCGCTCAACGGATGCCTCCCTTTGCAACCCGCATCGCCCGGCAACGTTACGCCGAAAGGCGACGCGCTTCAGCAGTCTTCTTCAGTAGCGGGACTAAACCGCCCGCCTTCCAAACCGCGACCATTCTTTCTGAAAACGGCTGAGCCGCCAATGACCCGCCGCTCGCAATAACCTGTCCGGATACCGGATCGACCTCGATCTGCTCGCCGTCATTGACGATCCCGGAGATCCCCGGACACAGCACCACGGGCAGGCCGAAATTCAATGCCTTGCGCATGAACCCCGTCTCGCAGGACTTGCAGATCACCGCGGCAATGCCCGAGTACTTGATCGCGGCCGAGACCTCGACATGGTTGTGGTGCGCAAAGTTGCGGCCACCGACCACGATATCGCCCGTCCTGACGGTCGCCGGAAACTCCGGTCGCACCTTGCGGAAGCACATGTCCTTCAGCACGTTCTCGTCGAGCTTGCCGAATTGCTCACGCACCACGGAAAACTCGATAATGCCGTCATCACCGGAGAGATCGTCGCCGAACTTCCAGACCCGGCCGCGCAACATCGTGCTCATGCGGCCTCCTTCTGCTTCAGAAAGGGCCTTGGATCGGCGATTTCACCGGCAATGGCCGACGCCGCCACCACATAGGGGCTCGAAAGATAAACGTCCGATTTGTCGCTGCCGTTGCGGCCGGTGTAATTAAACTGCTGGGTCGAGATTAAAACTTCGCCGTCGTTGAGAACGCCCTGATAGCCCCAGCACGTGGTGCAGCCAGGCCCGAGAACAGTCGCGCCCGCGCGTGCGAAGACTTCAAGCAACCCTTCCCGCGCCGCGTCGGCATAAACATTGTTGCTGCCGGGCGTGATGTACATCGTCACGTGCGGCGCAATGCGGCGGCCGCGCAGAACTTGCGCCGCCTGCCGCAGATCATCGAGCCGGCCATTGGCGCAGGAGCCGATGGTCGCCTGATCGATCCGCTGCCCGGCGACGGTACCAATCGCAGTGCCTCCGGCCAGTGTCGGCGGCCGCGTCACCATCGGCTCGATTGTGGCAAGATCGTAAGTTGCCTCGAAGGCAAACTCGGCGTCGGGATCGCTTTGCAACGCCAGCACGGGGCGACCTGCGGCGCGCTCGCTGGCATAGGCCATCGCAACGTCGTCAGCCGCCATGATCGCGGTGTCCGCGCCCGCATGGAATAAGCACGACAACAGCGTCTGGCGGGCATCGAGGCTCATCTTGGAGATCGCTGGCCCGGCAAATTCGACGCAACTCTGCAACAGCTTACCGCCGGCGGCATAATCGCGAATGATCGTCTGCACGAGATCGCGCGTCGTCACCGCAAAAGACAAATCGCCTGTCAGGTTCATGCGCACCGACTTGGGCACCGAGATCCAGTTCTCGGTATCGTAAAACGACGCGAACACTTCCCATGACATCGTGATGTTGAGTGCGCCCAGCGCACCGATGCTGGCGATGTTGCCCTCGTCGGAAAAAATCAGGCTGCCGGGACGCGCGAAGCCGCGCTCCGTCAGGACGAGATGACGCAGGCCGTTGCCGGCAGGAAAGAAATTCCTGATGTTTTGCTGCGTTGCAAAATCACGCAGTGTGCGGTGCGTCTTGGTGTGCTCTGACCCCATCGCCGCCGATGTCGTGTGATCGATCACCATCACAAGGCGATCCGGATCGGCCACCTTGTCGAGGCCGACGATCGCCATGTTTTTCTGGTGCATCGGCCAGAACAACTCCTGAAAACAGGTGTAATCCGGCGTGACATTGACATATTGCCCAGGCGCAACCGACTCGAGACCGGCGGCACGGGCAATGATTTTTTCGGCAAGCGTTTGCGGACGACGTGTCACGACGTTTGCTCTCTTCACCAAGCGGTACATCGACAGCACTACGCACGAAAAAAGCGGGCGTCAATCAAAAGGTCAGTTCATTGACTTATTACAGCCCTTTTGATTATCTCTGCTGCACAACAAAGCGCGTAAGCTTCGCAAACGAAATGACGAAGCTTGATGTCCAACCAACGCGAGTTGGGCACGGGCCACGGGGGAAGCAATCTTGAAACTTCACTGGTCGCCGCGCTCGCCTTTCGTCCGTAAGGTCATGATTGTATTGCATGAGACCGGACTTGCGGATCGTGTCGAACTGGTGCGCACCAACGTCGCACTCGCTGCGCCCACTCCCCCTGTGCTGTTGCCAGACAATCCGTTGGGAAAAATCCCAACGCTGGTCCTCGACGACGGAACCACGTTGTTCGACTCCCGCGTGATCTGTGAGTATCTCGACACGCAACATTCTGGGCCGAAGCTGTTCCCGGCCGATCCGAAGCAGCGTCTTGCGCAGTTGCGGCTCACGGCGTTTGGCGACGGCATCACCGACATTCTTCTGATGTGGCGCAACGAGCGCCTGCGCCCCGACGGCGCGCAATCGGCGCCGATCATGGCAAGCTACGAGACCAAGATCCGCACGTCCTTTGCGCAGCTTGAGCGTGACATACAAACCATTGCAATGATGCCATTCGGCATCGGTCATATTGCGCTTGTGTGTGCGCTGGGCCAGATGGATTTTCGCTTTGGCGATACGCGCTGGCGCGAGGTTCATCCAAAACTCGTCGCGTGGTACGACGCCGTGCGAAAACGCCCCTCCGTCCAGGCGACGGAAGTTCATGACGACGCGCCGCCCGTCCCGATCCGCGAACTCAGCGGCCCCGCTTTTACTTTCGTTTGAGGAGCGCCATGTCCGGGCCCCTGTCGCATATCCGCATTCTCGACCTCAGCCGCATTATGGCGGGCCCGTGGGCGGGACAAATCTTTGCCGACCTCGGCGCCGACGTCATCAAGGTCGAACGTGCAGGCGCCGGCGACGATACACGAAGCTGGGGGCCGCCCTATTTGAAAGACGAGGACGGCAAGGATTCACGCGAGTCCGGCTATTATCTCTCCGTCAATCGCGGCAAGCGCTCGATCGAGCTCGACCTCGCCAGTCCGAAAGACCAGGAAGTGGTCAAGGCGCTGGCGAAGACCTCCGATATCGTGCTGGAGAATTTCAAGGTCGGCACGCTGCCGCGCTATGGTCTCGGCTATGAGCAGCTCAGTGCGGTCAATCCGAAGCTGATCTATTGCTCGATCACGGGCTTCGGCCAGACCGGGCCTTATCGCGACAACGCCGCTTACGACTTCATGATTCAGGGCATGGGCGGCCTGATGAGCGTCACCGGCGAACGCGACAGCGCGCCGGGCGGCGGGCCGCAAAAAGTTGGCGTCCCGATCGTCGACATCATGACCGGCATGTATTCGGCAATCGCCTGCCTTGCGGCGCTCGCACGACGCAACGAAACCGGCAAGGGAGAATATATCGACATCGGCATGCTCGATGTCGGCGTCAGCTTCCTCGCCAATCAGGCGATGAACTATCTCGTGTCGGGCAAGACGCCGTCGCGCAGCGGCAATCGCCATCCCAACATCCAGCCTCAGGATGTGTTTCCCTGCCGCGACGGGCATATCGTGCTCGCCTGCGGCAATGACGGGCAATATCGTAAAATGTGCGAGGCGCTGGGGCGCCCCGAACTCGCCGACGACCCGCGCTTCGTCGATAACAAGAGCCGCGTCGTCAACCTTGCCGTCCTGCATCCCATCATCAGCGAGTGTTTGATGACTCGCGATCTCGCCGACTTGTTGCGCGATTTCGAGTCGCGTGGCGTGCCCTGCGGACCGATCAACACCATTCCGATGGTGTTCGAGGATCCGCAGATCAAGCATCGGGAGATGCTGCGCGAGTTGGCTCACCCGATTGCGGGGACCGTCAAGCAGGTGGTCAGCCCGATGAAATTCCAGAATGCGCCGCTTTCATTCGATCGGCCGCCGCCGACACTCGGCGAACACACCGAGGAAATTCTGCGCGAACTCGGCCTGCCGACCGACGCTGTTGCCAAAAGTGCCTCATCCTGACGCGATCCTATCGACCGACTGCATTTAGTTTTTGACATGAATTTGGAGCAGCCCTTGTCCCGCATCCCGTTCCCGACCCCTGAAACGATGACGCCGGCGCAACGCGTCGTATTCGACGCCGTCGTATCCGGCCCGCGTGGGCAACTCGTCGGCCCGCTGCGTGCGGCACTGCTTCGGCCCGATCTTGCCGATGTCTGGCAGAAGTTTGGCGCTATCCTGCGTTACGATAGCTGCATGCCTGCGCGCTTGACGGAACTGGCGATCATCGTCGCCGCGCGGCGCTGGAACAGTCAGCTCGAATGGGAAGTTCACGCCAAGGCCGCGCTCAAGGGCGGGCTCGGTCAGGATATCGTCGATGCGCTCAGGAACGCACAAAGTCCGTTGTTCCGCGATCCCGACGAAGCCGACGTTTATGAATTTGCACGCCAGTTGCTCGAGACGGGCCAGGTCAGCGAGAAGACCTATGCGGCGGTACGTGAACGCTGGACGCCGGTTGGTGTCGTCGAACTCACCACCCTGATCGGCTACTACACACTGGTCTCGATGACGCTGAACGCGCACCAGATCCCGTTGCCGGAGGGTGTCACCCCACCGCTCGACCTGCCGGGCGGCGAAGCCGCACCACGGCTCACGACGATTGCGCCCGCGCAGCGAGCGTAGGCGTCAAACTAAGGCAGACGGAATTGCTGGAAAGTCAGGCGAGCAGAGTTGCGACGCCTGCAAGCGCGACTGCGACCACAACGATCATGGCGGTGCGCCATGGCAGATGCGCCGCATAACGGCCTTCGGCGCGACGGAACGCAATCAGCGCGCCCTCATACTCTTCCGATGACGAAAAAGCACAGGCCCACGCACTGCGGGCCTGGGCGGCATGCGCCTCAAGCCGCGTTACGCTGCCGGAATATCCTAATTCGCGAAAACCGATCATCTGCGAAGCTTATAGCTTCAATGGTAAATGAGAGGTTTCCGGATCGAGCGTCGGCAGCAATTGCGGCAGCCGGCTTGCGATTTTCTGACGGCGCTCCCCGGCCGCGGATTCCCGGGACACAGCCGGCCTCGGCTGCAGATCCTCGGGCTCGAAATCCGCCTCTACGGCTATCTCGTAGCGGTTGCGGCCAAGCGCCTTGGCCCGATAAAGCGCCTTGTCGGCAGCGGCCAGCAGCGCATGCAACGGCACGGTGGCCGGACCGCCGGCCATGCCGATGCTGACCGACGTCTCGAGTTCCTTGCCGCCGGCCTTGACGCCGATATTGGCAAAGGCACGCCGGACACGTTCGGCGGCGAGCGGCGCCTCTTCGATGGCACAAGGCAGATAGGCTGCGAATTCCTCGCCGCCGATACGGCCCACGATATCGCTCACGCGCAACATGCTGCCGGCAACCCCGGCAAAAACCTGAAGCACCTCGTCACCCTTGGCATGGCCGAAGCGGTCATTGACGGTTTTGAAGTGATCGAGATCGAACACCATGACCGTGATCTGGCGTCCCGCAGCCGCCTCGGTCTCACCGAGACGCACCGCGGCCTTGCAAAAGCCCAGACGGTTCAACAGGCCGGTCAGCGGATCATGCAGCGCGACGGTCTTGTGGAAGGAGACCGCGCGCTCGGCCGCCAGCATGAAGATGATGCAGACGGTACCGACGGAATACAGCACGAGCTCCATGGCGAACAGCACGGCCCAGATATTGCGCGCACCGATGAGGCCGAGATCCAATTCCAGATACTCGCCGATCAGGATCGGCATCATCAGAACGGCGCCGTGCAGAATGGGAACGACAATCGCCGGCCAGCTGCCATGCAGCATGCGACGCCGCTCGCGCCACAGCTCGAAGGCCGTCAATCCCGCATAACCCGCCACGACCGCCGCGCCGACAAGCGCGCGCGACGCAGGCCAATATCCGCTAAATCCCACGCCGAGGACGAGCCAAAGAACGGCTCCGACCATGGCCAGCGCGGCATAGGGCTTGCAACCGTGAAACACGCGTGCCGCCGTCCAGACCAGACCGCAGGCAACAAATCCGGTCATGTTCAGGAGCAGAACAACCGCGGGAGGCAAGGCAGATCCGCCGACCGCCCACATACCGATGGCCGTGGCGCCGAGGAGATAGGCACTACCCCACCAGCGCAGCGCGGCGATGCGCTCCTGGCGGCCGAACAGCAGCAGCATGAGACCGAGTGTTCCGGCCACAAGCGCCGCAACGACATAGAGCGTCGACAAATCGACTGCCATCAAAGCTTCGCGAAGGGTCATGGGTCACCCGCAAGTAAAAACCTGCCTGAAGCTAAGGCAAACGAATTGGCGAAGTCTTCAGCGATAGCAGCCAATTTTCTGGAAAATTCGCGGCCGTAATGCGTCTTCTTTTGTCGAAGCACCGCTGACTTAAGTCAAATTGTACGTATTCAAGCGCGCCGCAAATCCCTGGCTGCATGAACCCGCCACGCGTAAATCGGCGTTGTATCTGAGGAATTCGTCACGACCACCCGATCGAATGTGACAAGGCGGCCCTTCATCGCGCGGCGCAGATCAGCAGCTGCCTCGCTTTTGCCGGGTTCCGGTACACTTCCGTAAAGCAATGAAACATGCGGCATGAATCCGGACAGGCTGCCGCCAACGCTGGCGACACAGATCTGCTTCAGCGTGTCGAGATCCGCACTCCGGGCGAAGCGCGCGTAAAACGACCGAAAGTAAGCGTCGGTCATTTCAATATCCGCGATCGGCTGCGTAAAGCAGCGACACGACTTCGCGAGACTGTCGAGCACGCCGAGATACTTGTCCGGCGCTTCAGTCAGATCGCCGGCCAGGGTGAGATGAGACAAGAACACCGGCGAACCAAACCGGCCGGCGAGATCGCCAATAAGAGAGTCGAAAAACGCGGCATCTGCGAGCGACGGCAGGAGCCAGATCGAAGCGCCGGCTTGCGGCATTTCCGTTCCCGATCCGGCCGGCATCTCACTGTCCATTTTGGAAGGCAGCGCAGCATTCGCGCCGCAGCATTTTATGGCATGACGAAATCGCGCGGCGCGCCAACACGATAGATCGGCGCGTTCCAACAATCAAAGAATTGAAGCGCGATCTGTGAACAGCCTTGCTCTGTTCGAGAAACAATCACTAGACTGTCACATAACGGCCCTAAGAGGCCGGGAGCTATCGAATAAGACTTCCGGGGAGACTCGCCAAATGACGGCGGGACAAGGCGCCACGGTCGGCGTTGAAGGCATTGAAGTCTCCTACGGCCGAACGGCCGTATTGCGAGGCATCGATCTCTCTATACCTGCGGGGCAGTTTGTCGCGCTGATCGGCTCGTCCGGTTGCGGCAAGACCACCCTGCTCCGCACCATATCCGGTTTCATCCAGCCGCAACGCGGCCGCATCGTCGCCGACGGCATCGACATCACGACCCAGCCGCCGGAGAAGCGCGGCATGGCGATGGTGTTCCAGTCTTATGCGCTGTGGCCGCATATGACCGCGGCACAAAATATCGCCTACGGGCTGAAGCTGCGCGGCATGGGTCGCGCGCATCGCGACCGCCGCGTGGTCGAGATTCTCGATCTGCTGCGGCTCACCGGCTACGGCGAACGCAAGGTCGGTGATTTATCCGGCGGGCAGCGCCAGCGCGTCGCGCTCGGACGCGCGCTGGCCGTCGATCCGCCGATCTTGTTGCTCGACGAGCCGCTGTCAAACCTCGACGCGAAAATCCGCCTCGCGATGCGGCACGAAATCAGGTCGCTGCAGCAACGGATCGGTCTCACCGCCATTCACGTGACGCACGATCAGGAAGAGGCCATGACCATGGCCGACCGTATCGTCATTCTCGACCAGGGCCAGATTGCGCAAGCCGGCGCGCCCGAGGACGTTTATCGGCGACCCAATTCGCCTTTCGTGGCGTCGTTCCTCGGCGCCGACAATCAGATCGAGGCAACCGCGCTGATGGATGACGACAAGCTTGTCGTCCATGTGGCCGAAGGCATCACGGCGACATTGCCCGCGATCCGCCGCATTGAAGGCCCGTGCATTATTCAGTTCCGGTCGAACGCAGTTCACCTTGGAAGGCGCGACGATGCCGCGCTCACGCTGCGCGGGCGGATCATACAGGCGAGTTACCCCGGCGGTCGCTTCCACTACGAAATCGACACGCCCGCGGGGCGGCTGGCAGTTGATGACGACATCCGCGCCGCACGCGGAGACACCGTCGATGTCTCGATCGTCTGCCGACGACCTTCATGTTTTCCCCCGGCCTCCGGCCGGGTCCCCCTCGCCGCAAGGCGATCATTGAATATAAGGAGACCTATCATGCTGATACGTTTCGCAGGCGTTGCCGCCGCGGCACTCCTCGCCGCGGGCACCGTTTCATCCAGCGCGCAGGCGCAGACTCTTAACGTCGCCACGGCCGGCGACCAGAACATGGTCGACTACATCAAGGACTATCTCGGCCCGATGTTCGAGAAGACCCATCCCGGCGTCAAGGTCGTGGCCGTCGGCACCGGCCCGGGCGATGGCGGCTCGCAGAAGATCTACGAAAAGCTCGCAGCGCAGAAAGCCGCCAATGCGGCCGCCTGGGACTTCGACGTGATCGTCGTCGCACCAGAAGATGTCGGGCCAGATGGTGACCGAAGGACTGCTCGACGAAATACCGCGACCATATCGCGACCGGCAAGCTGGTCACGCGCGACAGCGCCACCAACGCGCTCGGCTCCGATGTCACCGGCTATGTGATGCCGATGTTCCACTCGCAGACCGCGCTCGCCTACAACGCCGACATGGTCAAGAGCCCGCCGAATTCCTACGCGGAGCTCGTCGACTGGGTGAAGCAGAACCCGAAGAAGTTCGGCTATAACGGCATCAAGGGCGGCATGTCGGGCGTCGCCTTCGTCACCGGCTGGGTCTATGCCTTCGGCGAGGACAGCGAGAAGCTGATGACCGGCCCCTATGACGCCAAGACGCAAGGCGGACTGGGACAAGGCTCCTGGCCGACCTGAAGGACTTCAACCAGAACGTCGTCATCACGCCCGGCAATGCCGGCACGCTCGACATGCTCAATCGCGGCGAGATCGCGATGGGTCCGGTCTGGGTCGACATGTTCTACACCTGGAAGGCCGACGGCAAACTGCCGCCGAACATGAAGCTGAAGCTCGTGGCGCCCGGCATGCCCGGCCAGCCGATGTACTACGCGGTGCCGGCCAAGGCGGCTCAGGCCAAGCTGGCCGAAGAGTTCATCGCGCTCGCCACCTCGCCCGAGGTGCAGGCCGAAGGCATCGTCAAGAAGTTCAACTGGTATCCGGGCATCGACGCCCAGCACGTCCAGGCCAAGCTCGACGCCGCGACTGGTACAAGTTGTTCGCGGACGTGACACCGGCCGACCTCTCGTCGAAGGGCAAGCCGTTCCCGATCTCACCGTTACTTCAACGACATTCTGGAGAACTACGAGAAGAAGGTCGCGAACTGATCGCGGCGGCTGACAGCGCATCAGGCTCACATTGTCATCGCCGGGCCGACCTGTCGAATGGTCGTCGCCCGGTGCATGACGATCGCGCCAGCGCACCCCGCCATGAACCGACGTTCTGCCTTTGGTCTTCTGCTCGTCGCACCGGCGCTGGCGTTGGTCGCGGCACTGTTTTTGTATCCGCTCGGCTTCTCGCTGATCGCAGCTTTCACTGCCGGGCGGCTCGTTCACGCTGCAGCATTTCCAGAAGGCATTTTCACTCTACTCCACCGATATCGCGTTCACGGTCTTCATCGTTGTGACCGCGACGATCCTCATTGCGCTGATCTCCATCGCCATCGCCGGCACGCTGACGCTCGGCGAGACGCCATGGCTGATCGCGGCGCTGCGGATGCTCTATCGCTGGCCGCTGTTCATCCCCTTCATCGTCGCTGCGCAATGCATGCGGACGTTCCTCGCCAAGAACGGGCTGATGAACAACACGCTGGTGACGCTCGGCCTGCTCGATCCGTCGCAGACGCAGAGCTTCCTCGACTGGCGCGGCATCGTCATCACCTTCGTCTGGAAGCAGGTGCCGTTCGTGACATTGCTGCTGGCCGGCGCCATGGCCTCGATCGACCGTTCGACGATCGAGGCCGCGCGCAACTTCGGCGCTTCGCGCCCGCGACTGCTGATCGAGATCGTGTTGCCGCAGGTCACCCAGACATTGATGGTCGCGCTGGTGCTGTCCTTCGTCACCATGCTGTCGGTGCTGTCGGTGCCGATGATGGTGGCCGGTTCGGAGCCGACCATGCTGACCGTCGACATGGCGTTCCGCATCAATTCCTACGGCGATTATCCGACCGCCAATGCGCTTGGCGTCATCTCCTATGCCATGACGGCCGTCGCGGCCTGGTTCTACCTGCGGCACAATGTGAAGCAGGAGGCCGGGCGATGACCATGCGCGCGATCCTGGCGACATCCGGCAAGGCTGCGCTGATCGTCGTCCTCGCCTTCGCCATTTTCGGTCCGCTCGCCAATCTTCTTCTGTGGTCGGTCGCGGAGCGCTGGTACACGCCGTTCAAGCTGCCGGTGGTTTACGGACTGCGTTATTGGGAAGTGGTGTTCCGCCCGACCGGCGACGCCATGGCATCGCTTGTCACCAGCGTCTCGATTGCACTTCTGACCGTTGTCGTCGCGCTGGCGCTGTCTGTCCCGGCGGGTTACGCGCTGGCGCGCCTGAAGCTGCCGTGGCGCACGCTGATCATGGTTGTCTTTCTGTTGCCGCAGGCGTTCCCGTCGGTCGCCATCTACATCAACGTCGCCCGCGTCTTCTACTCGATCGGCCTCGCCGGCACCGTTCCCGCCGTGGTGCTGGTGCATGCAACGCACGGGCTTGTCTATTCGGTGTGGATTGCCGCAGCCGCCTTCGCAGCCGTCGACCGCGATCTCGAACTCGCCGCGCGCAATATCGGCGCTTCGCCGCTTCGCACCTTTGCAACGGTGACGCTGCCGCTCGCGGCACCCGGCATCATGGCGAGCGCAATCTTCGTCTTCCTGGAATCGCTCGACGAATTCACCGGCACGTTTTTCGTCGGCGTGCCGCAGGTCAATACGCTGCCGCTGCTGCTGTATTCAGCCAGCATGGGCGGCAACTATCAGATCGCCTCGATCACCGCGCTGATCCTGCTGGTGCCGTCGGTGCTGTTCATGCTGTTCATCGAGCGCTTCCTGCGCGCCGATGTGCTGAGCAAGGTCGGCCGGTAAACTTTCGTCCAAAGAAAAAGGCCCGGATCGCTCCGGGCCTTTTCCAATTTCGGTGTAAGGCTCTTGCGCGATTAGCGCTTCGAGAACTGGAACGAACGGCGGGCCTTGGCGCGACCGTACTTCTTGCGCTCGACGACGCGCGAGTCACGCGTCAGGAAGCCGTTCTTCTTCAGGATGCCGCGCAGCTCGGGCTCGAAATAGGTCAGTGCCTTCGAGAGGCCATGACGCACCGCGCCCGCCTGACCCGAAAGACCGCCACCCGCAACCGTGCAGATCACGTCGAACTGGCCAGCGCGATTGGAAACCTGAAGCGGCTGCTGGATCATCATGCGCAAAACCGGGCGGGCGAAGTAGACTTCGAACACGCGGGTGTTGACGATGATCTTGCCTGAGCCCGGCTTGATCCAGACGCGAGCGACAGCGTCCTTACGCTTGCCGGTCGCATAGGCGCGGCCCTGCTTGTCGATCTTCTTGACGTATTTCGGCGCTTCGGGCGCAACTGTCTGGATCTGCGACAGTTGATCGAGCGACTGCATGGATTCAGCCATGGTCACGCGCTCCTCGTGTTCTTGCGATTCATGATAGCAACGTCGACCGTCTCGGGCTGCTGGGCTTCATGGGGATGCTCGTCGCCGGGATAGACGCGCAGATTGCCGAACTGCTGGCGGCCAAGCGGGCCACGCGGCAACATGCGCTCAATCGCCTTCTCGACGACGCGCTCGGGAAAGCGGCCTTCGAGAATGGACTTGGCGGTGCGTTCCTTGATGCCACCGATGAAGCCGGTGTGGTGATAATAGACCTTCTGCTCGCGCTTTCGGCCCGTCAGCACCGCCTTGGCGGCATTGATGATGATGACATTGTCACCGCAATCGACATGCGGGGTATAGGTCGGAAGATGCTTGCCGCGCAGCCGCATCGACACCAGTGAAGCGAGGCGGCCGACAACGACGCCCTTGGCGTCGATCAGCACCCACTTCTTGGTGACTTCGGCGGGCTTGGCCGAAAACGTGCTCATATGAAGGGTTCCGTATGGGTGTATTTGGGAGGGTTGTAAGGTTCGCATGCAGCAACGTCAATGCGTTTGTCGCTACAAATACCACGCAAAAACAATAACTTAACAAAATGGTGCTATTTTACCTTCGTATTTCCGCTGTATCGGCAATGAAATAGCACACGTCCATCCCCATCTCTCCTGCCATCGTTCACTGTGTAAGGCCACCTCCCATGCCGCGCGACCGCCATTCAGACGACGACATCCGCAACATCCTCACCAGCGTGAAGACCATCGCCATGCTCGGCGCTTCGCCGAACGCGGATCGTCCCAGCAATCGCGTGATGCGCTTCCTGCAGTCGCAAGGCTACACGGTGCATCCGGTCAATCCCGGCCAGGCCGGCAAGGAGATCCACGGCGCGAAGGTCTATGCGCGCCTCGCCGACGTGCCGCAGCCTGTCGATATGGTCGATGTCTTCCGCGCGTCGGAGTTCGTCGCGCAGGTTGTCGACGAGGTGCTGGCGCTGCCGCAAAAGCCGAAGGTGATCTGGACGCAGCTCGACGTCTATGACGACAAGGCGGCGGCGAAGGCCGAAGCCGCGGGGATCACCGTCGTCATGGATCGCTGCCCGGCGATCGAAATCCCCAGGCTGGGAATTCGCCGGTCTTGATCAGATCATGGCCGGTGACGTAATTTTATTTGGACGCGTTTTCTTCACGCGAACCGGTACCCACTTCGCTTGAAAACGCTATGAGCTAAGGCATTGAAACATCAGGTTCAACCGATATCCTTGAACCAGATCAACTCTCCCTGCATCCAATTCCGACATCGTTGTTCGATGCTTGCCGGGCTTTCTCCGGCGTGATCCTTTATTGCCTGCATCTGGAGGGAATTGATCATGAACGAACGCAAACCCGGTTTCGCCACGCTCGTCGGTCCATGCCGGCGCAAAGCCCGATCCGACGACAGGCGCGCGCGCGACGCCGATCTATCAAACGACATCGTTCGTGTTCAACGACTCCGACCACGCCGCCTCGCTGTTCGCACTGCAGGCCTTCGGCAATATCTACACGCGCATCGGTAACCCGACCTGCGACGTTCTCGAACAACGCATCGCCGCGCTCGAAGGCGGCACCGCCGCGCTCGCGGTCGCCTCGGGCCACGCCGCCCAGGTCATCGTGTTTCATGCGCTGATGCAGCCGGGCGACGAATTCATCGCCGCGCGCAAGCTCTATGGCGGCTCGGTCAACCAGTTCAATCACTCGTTCAAATCGTTCGGCTGGAATGTGGTGTGGGCGGACTCCGACGACATCCAGAGCTTCGAGCGCGCGGTGACGCCGAAGACCAAGGCGATCTTCATCGAATCCATCGCCAACCCCGGCGGCACCGTCGTCGATATCGAAGCCATCGCTGCTGTCGCCAAGCGCGCGGGCGTGCCGCTGATCGTCGACAACACGCTGGCGACGCCCTACCTCTGCAAACCGTTCGAGCACGGCGCCGATATCGTCGTGCACTCGCTGACGAAATTCCTCGGCGGACACGGCAACTCCATCGGCGGCGTCATCGTCGATGGCGGCACCTTCGACTGGTCGAAAGACGACCGCTTCCCGATGCTCTCGGCGCCGCGCCCCGAATATAACGGCATGAAGCTGCACGCGACCTTCGGCAATTTCGCCTTCGCCATCGCCTGCCGCGTGCTCGGCCTGCGCGACCTCGGGCCCGCGCTGTCGCCCTTCAATGCTTTTCTCATTCAGACCGGCATGGAGACGCTGCCGCTGCGCATGCAGAAGCACTGCGACAATGCCAAGGCCGTGGCCGAATGGCTGTCGAAGGACAAGCGCGTATCCTGGGTGCAATATGCCGGCCTGACCGGCGATCGCTATTACAACCTCGCGCGCAAATATGTGCCCAAGGGCGCAGGCGCGGTTCTCACGTTTGGCCTCAAGGGCGGCTTTGATGCGGGCGTCAAGCTCGTCTCGGATGTGAAGCTGTTCTCGCATCTCGCCAATATCGGCGACACGCGCTCGCTGATCATCCACCCGCCTCCACCACGCACAGCCAGCTCGCCGACGCGCAGAAGACGCTGGCCGGCGCGGGCCCGGATGTGGTGCGCCTCTCGGTGGGCATCGAGGACAAAGAGGACATCATCGCCGATCTCGACAAGGCGATGACGTAAGCCTGTCCACAAAATCGGTCGGCAGCTACTGACGACTTAGCCGATATGCATTACAATGCCGTCGCTCTGGTGAGTGACGGCATTTTGCATTTTCAATAACGCATTTTGAATTCTTGCAACCAATTTATGCAACGGTACGACTTTAGAGTTCGCGGCGCTTCGCTGCTGCGGCGCACCTCGCACAATTTATGGAATGAGCGATGGAAAAACACCTCGCAAAACAATTTGCAGACGCCGCACTGTCCCTCGGCGACCGACTGAACAAGCTCCATGCGTTGTCCGATCTTGTTGCAGACGGCCAGAGCAGACGGCAATTCAAGATCCATCTCGGCGAAGCCATGACAATCATGAATTGCGACATACTCATGCCCATCGTGAAACTGTATCCCGATCTCGATCCAGACAAGAGCGCAGATCATGAATGAAGCAACCGCAACGAAACTTTGCGAACTGACCGACACAGTGATTGCCTGCCTCAGCGATCTTGTCGTCTTTTCAAATGCCCATATTGAAACTGAAGCCGACCGCGATGGTATCAGGCTCGCGGTTGCGAACTGCCTTGTGACACTCGACCTCGACGTTCGGGAACTCGCCTATAAAGGCTTCCCTCACCTCAAACCTGATTTTCTTCGATGATGTTGGATTGGCCACGATGACCGCGCAGCCGAACAGCGACTAAGCGGCGATGATAGTCGAAGCCCGATACAACCCGTCATTTCTCGGCCCACATGAGGGGCGCGAATTCGAACTCATGAAGGCCGGCACTAAACCGCTAGCGATGTTTATTCACCACCTTGCGCCGGACGATGAGAAATTCTTCGCGGAAGATAGTTTTGACAAGCTTGTAGCAGCAGGAACGCTCAAAAAATTCGAACGGATTGAAGAACACCAGCTTACGAACGAACAGCAGACTGTCATCAGACGCGTTCTGTATGCGCTACCGTCAGAGGAATGGAGAATTCCGGCTTTTCTGTTCATCCATGACTACTATGCGTCGGTCACCGGGTTCCGCGCCGATATGGAACGACTTATTGGAACGCTGCTGGGATACGAGCCTACCGACGTAGACAAGTATATTAGCCATCATGGCATTAGCCGGGAATGATCACCGGCGACCAGCATCCGAAACCATTGGATCGTTTTTAATGGATACCTTGCGGATCGAAATCGACAGCAGCAACGAAATGATCTTGCCAAAGGTCGGCAACTCCGAACTTCGCGGAATCGAGTTCAAGCATCCGGATGTTGAGCTTACGATTTGGGTTTCCTGGAACGATCGCATTCTTTGCGTCAAACTTGCGCGACCTCTGTTTTTCTCCGCCGAGACAGACCACATGCAGAACATTATCGACAGCATTTTTGTTTACCCTGACAGAGAGGCTGCAGGAGTACTCCCCGCAATTCAGTCACTTCCCAGAAGCAGCAAAGAGAAAATACTAAAAATCGAGCCCATTTCCGGCATCGATTTGATCTGCGTCGCGGAGGACATCAGCTTTGAATACAAATGATTTAGCCACAAGATGACAAACTCAGAAAAGCTACTTCAAATTGTAAGGGATATAACTCCCGTAAGAATCGCGGTTGGCGAGTTCCACCTGCCTTCATCACGATCTCTCTATTGATGGGGACGACGCCGCAGAACTCATAGATCGAGTGCATACTACATTCGGCACGTCATTCGACGGTTTCCAATTCGACGCATACTTTCCCAACGAGACTGAAGCGATCTTCTTTCACTTTGGCAAGTTGCTTGGCATAAGGTCAAAAAAGAGACAACTCTCCATAGGCCATCTTTTGTCGGTCATTAAAGCCGGCCGCTGGTTTGAAGAAACGTAGCAAGCTTTTACTTGTCTCTGCTCTCATGCCACCGCTCATCGAGCGGCGGCATTTTTATTTTCGCCGGCTGCGACCACGCACTACGTCTATGACCGCTCCGGGAAGCTGATCGCGGAAGCGACCTCGGCCGGCGCGACCGTGACGGAATACATCTGGCTCGACGACATGCCGCTCGCGGTGGTCGCCGATGTCGACACGATGACACCGAAGCTGTGGTTCGTGCATGCCGACCATCTCGACCGCCCGGCGGTCATGACCGACGGCACGAAGGCGGTGGTGTGGGATGCCTGGTACTTCCCGTTCGGCGAGGCACGCGCAATCACCGGAACCGCGACCAACAACATGCGCTTCCCCGGGCAGTATTTCCTCGTCGAGTCCGGCCTCGCCTACAACTGGCACCGCCACTACGACCCGACGCTCGGGAGATATCTGCAAGCCGATCCGCTTCGGGTTCATCGACGGGCCGAATGTGTACAACTACGTCACCAACGCGCCGACGATGTATGTTGATCTGTTGGGATTGGCTGAAATTTACAATATTCCCGGCACTCTATCTGTCCGCGCATATCCGGGACCGTCTGTTGGTGGCATCGAACACGCCAGACATGGCCCGGGCCAGAGCTATCACCTGCATATTCGGGATAGCGCCGGCAATGAGGCGCGCGTTTCTAGCGAAAGCTGGAAACCGCTAACACCGGATGATCAGAAAGCGTATGATCGCAGCAGATCAATAAGGAGTTTTTGTAAGTCATTGACCGAAGGACAAAAAAAGCTCTTTTATCGGATCAATCGCGAGGTATTTCATCGCGGCTATCCAACTCCAAATCAATTGATACGCATCGGTGAGATGCCTGCTGGAAGGAACCTTCCGCCCAGCTTAGGGAGGCGTCCGGAATAGATGACACAACGACCTGCAAAGTTTCTTGAAGCGTTCAACGCCTACAACGAGGGGCGCTTTGAAACTGCACTACGGCTGATGGAAGAGTGCGCAAGCGACGGTGATCCCGTCGCTTGCCTAGCTGCAGCACAGTGGCATGGAGCCGGAAAAGAATACCCCTTAAACAACAAACGAAGCGAATACTGGTTAAACAAGCTTGAGGAATTGGCAGAGACGGGAAATCCGGAAGCACAATGGGAGTTCGGTCAAAGCTATCGATTTGGGAATCTTCTTCCCCTTGACATTGAACGCGCAAATTACTGGCTGGAGCGTGCTGCCAACTCCGGTAATGCAGATGCACAGCACCATTTGGCATGGTACTTGGAAGCCGGTCAGTACAGATTTCCGATTGATGTCGAATTGGCAAAGAAATGGTACGAGCGCGCTTTCGCGCAGGACAATCCCGAGACGCTCTATCTTTATGCTATTCGCGATTTCGAAAACGGAAAGCCGACCGCGAAGTCAATTCAACTTTTGAGGAAGGCGGCAGAGGCCGGGTTCTCACTGCTAGAGACATCTTGAATCAGTACACACATTGAAATGTCGGCTAGCTTGACGTTGCGAAGATGACGGCCTCGAGCGCATGGCGATCCGCACCACACAGAACATGGTGTCGGCCGCGACCACGCACTACGTCTATGATCGCGCGAGACGGCTGATCGCGGAAGCAACCAGCGCCGGCGCGACCGTGACGGAATATATCTGGCTCGACGACATGCCGCTGGCTGTCTCGGCCGATGTCGACACGATGTCGCCGAAGCTGCGGTTCGTGCACGCCGACCATCTCGACCGGCCGACGCGCATTTGACATTTCCCGATGACACAAAGTGACGTACCCTTGAATTACGAACCCATGACTTGAGCTAATTGTGGCAGCGGCCTCACCCGCCGCTGCCGCGGTTCCCGTTTAGCCTCAGTTAACCCCTTCTCCGCGCAATCAATTCAAATTGGAACGATCTAGCCCCAGTTCCCTTGTCCCCTCGAATGGAGGGCGTGGACATGGCTGCGGTGCTGATTGTGGAAGACGAGGCGGCAATTCTGATGCTGGCGGAGTCGAGTGATCCAGGACGCGGGCTACGACACCCTTTTGGCCTCTTCCCTGCCTGAAGCCCGGGACATCATCGAGTCCGGCGCCAGCTTCGACCTCGTCTTCACCGACATCAACCTGCGCGACGTGTCGGACGGCGGCATCAAGATCGGCGAAATGATCGCGCAGTTGAAGCCTGAGGTTCCCGTGCTGTACACCAGTGCCTGCGAACTGAACGCCGGCTTGCGCTCGCGCTTGCAAGGCCCGCCCGAATTCATCCCCAAGCCCTATCGCTGCGACGATGCTATCGCGCGCATCGAGCGGTTACTGCAGCACACACGCCAGCCGGACAATCGGGCTCACTGAGCGGTGTGGTTGTCTGCGACGGACCTCTGCGACGGAACAATGAGCGGCGCGCGCCGTTGATACGTCATGGACAATCCCAGCCGCAGCACCCCCAAGCCTTCCAAATCCGACGGTCCCAAGCAGACGAAGGACGACAAGCCCTTGCCGGCCGGCCCTCATTCCAAGCCCGAGCTGACAAACACCGAGGCCACGCCGGGAAGCGGCATGCTGCCGGACGATCCCGAAGACGAGAACATGCAGCCGTCTGGCTGAACTTGGGCCAAGTGCGGTCTTATCGCGCCGTGCCCGGCTGCAGCGCGCCTTCAGCCACACTCGACAACCGCCACGCCTGCACAATGGCCTGCGTCAGCACGATCAGCGCCACCGCCTGATGCATCAGCGCGAGGCTGATCGGCACCATGTGCAGGAGCGTCAGCACGCCGAGCGCAATCTGGATCGTGAGTGCGATGACAATGCCGAGCGCACCGTTGACGAGCGCGGTGTCTGCCTTGGTGCGGATCAGATCGAAAAGATGCCAGAGCGCGAGCATAAACAGCGCATAGGCCGCCATGCGGTGATTGAACTGCACCGCCAGCGTGTTCTCGAAGACGTTGCGCCACCAGGGCTGCGCAAAGAACAACCGTCCTGCCTCGGGGATCAGCGCGCCATCGATTTGCGGCCAGGTGTTATAGACACGCCCCGCGCGGAGCCCGGCCACCAACGCGCCGAGATAAAGCTGCACGAAGATCGCGACGACGAGGATTTTGGCAGTGAGCCGATGTCGCGCCGCAGTCACCGTCGCGCGGATCCCCCTTTCCTTTCCTTGCCCCATCTGCAGCACCGTCCACACGATGGCCGCATAGATGACGACAGCAAGAATGAGATGCGTGGCGAGACGATATTGCGAGACCTCGACGCGCTCCGACAGACCCGACGCGACCATCCACCAGCCGATCGCGCCCTGCAGCGCGCCGAGACCGAAGATCGCCCAGAGCCTGTGCTTCAACGGCTGCGGCATCCCGCCGCGCCATAGAAACCACAGAAAGGGAAAGAGAAACGCCGCGCCGATGACACGGCCCAGCAGGCGATGGCTCCACTCCCACCAGAAGATTTCCTTGAACTCGTGGAGCGACATGCCGCGATTGATCTCGCGATATTGCGGGATCTGCTTGTAGGCCTCGAACGCGCTCTGCCACGCCTGCTCGCTGAGCGGCGGCAATGTGCCCGTCACAGGCTTCCATTCGACGATGGACAGACCGGATTCGGTGAGCCGCGTGGCGCCGCCAACCAGCACCATTGCGAAAATGAGGGCTGCGACCGACAAAAGCCAGAGGCGGACGGGACGGAGCGAAGGCTGTGTGGCGGTCATCTCAACGGCCTTGAACGGGAATGCGCGATCCTTATAGTCCCGCCCGGCCGCGCCGCAAGCCGCGCCACCCGCCAACACGGCAAGCTTGCCATGATTGTGATCCTGCCATGACCATTCGCACCCGGAAACTGATCGGCGTCGTGCTGCTGCTGGTGCTTGTGATCGTGTGGTCGCTGGTGGCGATGGCGGTGGCGCAGGTGCCTTTTCTCGCCAACAACAAGCTGCTGCAGTTCGTCTATTACGTGGTCGTGGGGCTCGGCTGGGTGCTGCCGGCGATGCCGCTGATCCGCTGGATGGCGAAGCCGGACGCTGAAACGCGCTGAGAACGCCGGTTCCGTTATTATAGACGCGTGATCTGATCCCAAAACCGGTCCCCACTTTTGGGGATCACGCGTCCTATTTGCGCGTGATCTGATCCCAAAACCGGTCCCCACTTTTGGGGATCACGCGATAATCCGGCTGCCTTTTCTTACGCTTTGTTGATACTTGTTTGACAAGGTCCGGCGACATTGCCGCCGTGCCGATGCGGCCTCTCGGAACCCGCCTCATGGTCATGACCGCCCGCCTCGATGCTTCGCCGGGTTCGGCCTATGCCGCCGCCCACGAACCGCAGGCCGGCGTGAAGATCGCCCGCGTCGAAATCTTCCACGATCTCGAAAGCGCCGAGCCGCATTGGCGCGCGCTCGAAGCCGAGTTCATGACCGCGTTTCAGCGGTTCGAATTCCTCGCCGCGTGGCAGCGCCATATCGGCGCGCAGGAAGGGCTCGAGCCGCGCATCGTGGTCGCGCTCGATGCCGCCGGCCGCGCACTGTGCGTGGTGCCGCTATGCGTGCCGACGACAGGCGGCACACGTGTCGCCCGTTTCATGGGCGGCAAGCACCCGAACTTCAACATGGCGCTGTGGCGCAACGACGTGCCTGTGGTCATCACGCGCACTGAGCTCGATGCCATGCTGGCGCCGCTGGCCGACCACGGTGTCGACGCGCTCGCGCTGGCGCAGCAGCCGCGTCACTGGCGCGGCGTCGCCAATCCGTTCGCGCAGCTCGCCCGCCAGCCGTCCGTGAACGACTGTCCGCTGCTGATGTTTACGCCGGGCGCGACCGGCGACAGCCTGATCAGCTCTTCGCTGCGCCGCAAGCTGAAGAGCAAAGAGAAAAAGTATCTCGACCTGAGCGGCTATCACTATCGCCGCGCCGACACGGTCGACCAGGTTCAACGCGCGCTCGACGCCTTCTTCGCCTACAAGCCCCAGCGCATGGCGATGATGAACCTGCCGGATGTTTTCGCCGAGCGTAACGTCACCGCCTTCGTCCGCGACATCTGCGATCTGTCGAACGGAGAGCCGCAGGTCGTGATCCATATGCTGGTCTGCGACGAAGAAGTCATCGCGATCTTCGCCGGCACCGAGGACGGCCGCCGCTTCTCGATGATGTTCAATACCTACACGCTGTCGGACAACGCCAAATACAGCCCCGGCCTGATCCTGATCCGGCATATCGTCGAGTATTATGCGCGGCGCGACTATTCATCGCTCGATCTCGGCATCGGCGGCGATCACTACAAGACGATGTTCTGCAAGGACAAGGAAGAGCTGTTCGACAGCTTCATTCCGCTGACCGCCAAGGGCCTGCCAAAGGTGCTTGGCCTGTCGTTTTTCAACCGCGCAAAATACGCGGTGAAACGCAGCCCGACGCTGACGCGCCTCGCCAACACCATTCGCTCGAAACTGGGCGGACAGAGCAAGTCACAAGCAGCCGAAGAAGATTAGGCCGCAACCATTCTGGAATCGGGGCCGAGCGTATCGCCGTTCGGCGCCGACAGGATGCTGACACCCGAGAATCCGGCTTTCTTCAACTGCGCCTGCAGCATCTCGCGCGCGGCCTCAGGCAACGCCGGATCGGCCACGACAACAGCGTAAGCTGCGAGACCGAACACGAAGTTCGGCGTGCCAGTCAGCGCACCGACATCCATCACCACGTGATCGTAGACCCTTGTCAGCGCATCGAGCGCCATGCCGATACGCGGCGATTGCAGCACCACCGGATCGGGCTCGCCCCGGCCTGCGCCGACAAGATGCACGCCAGAGACCCGGTCGCGCGTGATGATATCGCCGAATGAAGCTGTGCCATCGACCAGCTCGGCCAGCCCCGGCGCGCCCTGCTCGCTGGCAGCCGCCGCAATCGCCGGCGATGCAAATGACAGATCGACCACAACAATGCGATGCTGCCGCGACATCGCGCGCGCCAGCGTCAGTGCCGTGAGGGTTGCGCCGCTGCGCGGTGTCGCACCCATGATGGCGATACGCCGTGCGCCTTCTCCGCCCGAGCACAGCTCAAGCGCCAGCTCCTCGATCCCCACAGTGGACGCTATAGCAGGTGACGCGACCGCAGGCGCTTCGGTAGCCATTGGGGCCATTGGCGGCTCAACACGCGCGCTCGTCATCGGAGCGCTCGCAAGCGGCGCATGTGAGGTGGGCCTCGCATTGGGCGCCGTCATGCGCAGCAATTCGCCGGTGACGATGAGACCGCTCGACAGCAGGAACATCGCCAGCGTCGCGATCACGATGATCGGCAGTTTCTTCGGATAGGCTGGCGTATTCGAAACGCCGGCGCGCGAGATGATGCGCGCCTCGGCCGGAGCCGAGTTGATGGTTTCGCGCGTCGTCGCCTCGCGATATTTCGCGAGATAGGATTCCAGCAGATCGCGCTGCGATTTGGCTTCGCGCTCCAGCGCGCGCAATTCGACATCCTGGGTGTTGGTGGAGCTGGCCTGCCGCTTGAACTGGTCGAGACTGCTGCTCAACGAATCGACGCGGCCACCGGCGATCTTGGCGTCGTTCTCGAGCGCACGGGCGAATTTGGCGGCTTCGTCGCGGATCTGGCGGTCGAGATCGGCGATCTGGGCGCGCAATTCCTTGATGCGCGGATGACCGCCGAGCAGCGTCGACGACTGTTCGGCCAGTTGTGCGCTCAGGGTGACGCGCTGTTCGTTGAGGCGACGCACCAGTTCGGAATTGAGCACATCGGACGCCTCGATCGGACGTCCCGACTGCAGCATCCCACGGATCAGCCGTGCCTTGTTATCGGCCTCGGCCTGCTGCGCGCGCGCGGCATTGAGCTGGGAACTGACTTCGCCCAGTTGCTGCGCGGAGAGATTGGTGTTGTTGAGGCCCACGAACAGATTTGTCTTGGAACGGAACTCCTCGACGCGCGATTCCGCCTCGGCAACCTTCTTGCGCAGGCTGTCGATCTCGACCGACAGCCACTGGCCGGCGGCTCGCGCCTGATCCAGACGCGCCGCCTGCTGCAATTCGAGATAGCCTTCGGCGATCGAATTGGCGACACGCGCCGCCAGTTCGCGATCGGTCGACTGAAATTCAACGGCAATGACGCGCGACTTGTCGACGGCATAGGCCGTCAGGCGCTCGAAATAGGCATCCATCACGCGCTGCTCGGCGCTGGAGCCGAGCGGATCGCGGCCCATGCCGAACAGCGACAGCACCGTGCGCAGCGGCGAGAAGCCGCGCAGCACGGGGTCGAATTCCGGAAGCGACGCGAGGCCGTTCTTGGCGATGACGTCGCGCGCGAGATTGCGCGACAGAACCAGCTGCACCTGGCTTGTGACCGCCTCGGGATCGAGCGCGCCGCCGGCGTCCCGGCCCTCGGCATTGGGGCGCAGGAAGACGTTGTCGCGGCCATCGATGAGAATGCGGGCTTCGCTCTTGTAGCGCGGCGTCACCATGTTGACGGCGACGAAGGACAACAGCGCCGCGATCATCGTCGGCAGGATGATCCAGATGCGCTTGCGCCACAACGCGCTGCCGATGGCACGCACGTCGATGTCGCCGGTCGCAGCAGGCATCGGGGCCGTGCGCCGTTCCACAAAAATCGGTTCATGCTTCATCGCAGGCGGAGATGCCTCGGCAACAGGCGGCCATGGTTCGGCTCTCGGCGCGTTTTTCGGCGCACGGGAAAATATCGACGCAATACGTTTCGAAACCGCCATGACCTCACGCAACAAAACAGGGCTGCCCGGGCGCGATTACAAACGATTAAGGTTGCCACCCGGTTAATACCGCCCTCGTCTCGGAGCCTGATCGTGTCCAAAAAAACGGTTCCCGCTTTGCGGGATCATGCTCATTTGTCATCGAATTTTAAGCGCCTCATGCATTTAGTGACTGCGGATTTTCACTGATGAGCAGCACGGGCGCTTCGCGGGTCTGGTGATGCCGGATGCGACCATGCCCAATACGCCCAACGCGCCACAAGAATCGCCGCTTCGCATTCTCCACGCCGTCCGCGCGCCGGTCGGTGGCATCTTCCGTCACATCCTCGATCTGGCGGCGGGACAAGCCGACCGCGGCCATCGGGTCGGCATTGTCGCCGACAGCCTCACCGGCGGCGACCGCGCCGCAGCAGCACTGGAAGCCATCGCGCCTAAAATGGCGCTCGGCGTGTACCGGATGGCGATGCGACGGGCGCCCCATCCGGCGGATGTGTTCGCCATTCCAAAATTTACCCATCTGGTTCGCGCTTTGGATCCCACCATCCTGCATGGCCATGGCGCGAAGGCGGGCGCGCTCGTCCGCCTCGCTCCGGTCGGCAAGGACATTGTGCGTGTCTACACACCGCATGGCGGCGTGCTGCATTATCCGCCGTCGACCGTGAAAGGTGCGCTTTACGCCGCGCTCGAACGCATGCTGATCGGCCGCACCGATTTGTTCCTGTTCGAAAGCCTGTTTGCACGCGACACGTATCAGCGCTTCATCGGCACGCCGAAAACCACTGTACGCTGCGTCTTCAACGGCGTGGGCGCGGCCGAATTCGATCCCATTCAACCCAATCCGGACGCGACCGACATCGTCTATGTCGGCGAGTTCCGCTACATCAAAGGCGCCGACCTGCTTGTGGAAGCGGTTGCGAAACTGCGCGCCAAAGGCCGCCCGGTGACGCTAACGCTGTGTGGCGACGGCGAGGAACAAGAGAGGATCAAGGCGCTGGTCGCCGAGCGCAACCTGACACAAGCCGTGCGTTTCGCCGGTCACGTCCAGGCCCGCACCGGCTTTGCCAAGGGCAAGCTTCTGGTCGTGCCCTCCCGCGGCGACTCCATGCCTTATGTCGCCATTGAAGCTGGCGCCGCAGGTGTGCCGATGATCGCCGCCCGCATCGGCGGCATCCCCGAGATCCTGGGCGAGACGAGCCCGTCGCTGTTCACGCCCAACGATCCGCAGGCCCTAACCGATGCCATCGTCGCGGCCATCGACGCGCCGGACGACGTGAAGACACGCGCGCGGGACCTGCGCGAGAGAATTTTCATGCACTTTTCGCAAAAAGCGATGGTTGAGGGCGTCATGGCGGCGTATCGCGACGCGCTCGTTACCAAGCCCGCCTTACATTCCGCGCTTGCTGATCATAACTAAATCTTGGGCTTTATTGGCTAGAGCTTTCCCATGATCGAGGCTAAATCCAACACTGCCGCCGACGGTGGCTCCTTTCCCCAGGTCGAGCGCAGGCGCCGCCTGTCGCTCCCTGCGCTTGCCATCGTCAACGACAAGGTCGAGGCGGCCTACTCGCCGGTCGTCATTGCCGGCGTCGTACGGCTGATCGATTTCCTCCTGATCATCACCATTGGCGCGGCGGTCTATCGTTTCTATGTCGTGCCGATCGACGGCTTCGACGCACGCTTCCTCGCCGCCATCGCCGCATTCGCCGCCGCCACGATTGTCGCGTTCCAGGCGAGCGATCTTTATCAGGTGCAGATTCTGCGCACGCGACGGCAGCAAATCACGCGGCTTCTGCCGGCCTGGGCGCTGGCGTTTCTGCTGTTCACCGGCGTGTCGTTCTTCGCCAAGCTCGGCAGCCAGGTCTCGCGCGTGTGGCTGTTTGCATTCCTCGTCATCGGCTTCGCCGCGCTGGTCGGCGTGCGTATGGTGATCCGCAAACTGATCCGGGATTGGACGCGCGCCGGGCGGCTCGATCGCCGCACTGTGATCGTCGGCTCCGACGAGACCGGCGAGACTCTCATTCACGCGCTCGACGCACAGGACGATTCCGACATCAAGGTGCTGGGTGTGTTCGACGACCGCGCTGACGATCGTGCGCTGGAGACCTGCGCCGGCCGCTTCAAGCTCGGCAAGGTCGATGACATCGTCGAATTCGCCCGCCGCACCCGCGTCGATCTCGTGCTGTTCTCGCTGCCGATTTCGGCCGAGGCGCGTATCCTGCACATGCTCAAGAAGCTGTGGGTGCTGCCGGTCGATATCCGTCTGTCGGCGCATTCCAACCAGCTGCGCTTCAAGCCCCGCGCCTATTCCTATCTCGGTCACGTGCCGACACTCGACATGTTCGAGCAGCCGATCACGCATTGGGACGAGGTCATGAAATGGATGTTCGACCGCGTGGTCGGCGGCCTCATTCTCATTCTGGCGGCGCCGGTCATGGCTTTGGTCGCGCTCGCGATCAAGCTCGACAGCCCCGGCCCCGTGCTGTTCCGGCAGAAGCGCTTCGGCTTCAATAACGAGCGCATCGACGTCTACAAGTTCCGCTCGCTCTATCACGACCAGGCCGATCCGACCGCCGCCAAGGTCGTCACCAAGGACGATCCGCGCGTGACCCGCGTCGGCCGCTTCATCCGCAAGACGAGCCTCGACGAGCTTCCGCAGCTCTTCAACGTCGTGTTCAAGGGCGATCTCTCGCTCGTCGGCCCGCGCCCGCATGCGGTGAAGGGCCATCTGCAGAACCGGCTGTTCGACGAAACCGTGGACGGCTATTTCGCCCGCCATCGCGTCAAGCCCGGCATCACCGGATGGGCGCAGATCAATGGCTGGCGCGGCGAGATCGACAATGAAGAGAAGATCCACCGCCGCGTCGAATTCGACCTGTACTACATCGAGAACTGGTCGGTTCTGTTCGACCTTTTCATCCTGCTGAAGACGCCGTTTGCGCTGCTGAAGTCCGAAAACGCCTACTGAGGCCCGGCCGGCACGGCCTGAAAAGCCCGGTTTTGCAGGGCTATCGGGGTCCCTGCGGGGGTGTCTTGCCTCTGGGGCGCAACGAGGCTACACGAGGCTTCCCGAAAGGGCGGAGCGTAGCGCAGCCCGGTTAGCGCACCAGTCTGGGGGACTGGGGGTCGGAGGTTCAAATCCTCTCGCTCCGACCATTATTTCAAATAGTCAGCTGTTTTGGCTCCAGCCCAAGACACCCAGTTTCTAGCATCTGGGCGCCGATTGGCTCCAACTCGCACGCCCCCAATGCTGCTTGTCTCCACAACAAGTCAGTTGGCCTAGCAGGTGTGCATCAGACGAAGTTGATACGACGGTCTTAGGGCGACATCGGAAACTGAGAAGTGTGTTCCCGCGTTCATGCTCGTCGCAATAGATGCGTATGTCCAGCTGCCAGGAAAAGTCCCTAGAGCACACACCGGGTGTATCTCAGTTCCGTTCCTTCCGTTCCTGGCAAAATCCTGGAAAAATTATTGTCGTCGATAATCTTGAATGCAAGTCGAAGGCTATCGCTCATAATGCTGGTGGAGCAGGCTGCTGAAATCTGCACTACATTCCCCTCCTGCTTTTTCGACTTGATCGTACACTGAGCGGATCTTGCTCGTATCCGATTGCCGGCAATGAGCAGGCCTGAGCCGTAAAGTTCGGAAAATTCAGTAAATACGACTTGCTTGCCTTTTTTCGTGAATACCTGATTGCACATTTTGTCGTCTGTCGACCACGCTCCGGTGAGTTCAAACGCATGAGCTTGGGTCGACAGCATAAACCCGAGACCGAACAGCAGGACGACAATCGCAGGCAACCTGCCTGCGCGACGCATTTTACAAAATCCAGATACGCAAGTCACAAGTCCAGTCGCTTTGGTCGTCGGCGGCCTAAGCCTGCACCGTCGGAGCCGGAACAAACAATCGCTCATTTTCATTTCACCTTGACCGATATCGACCATGCTGCGTGAAATAGCAGTTAGCTGCATTGCCAGTTGTTCTGTCAGGAGAGGCTTCCGACGTTCTATTTAACCGGTTTCGTATCTGTGACCAGTTGCCAACCCGCGGGATTGAACGACGTCATCTGCCTGGCAAGCGCGATCGTGTCCGGACCGAGGTCCTTTTGAAACACCATCCCTCGGTGGTTGACCATGAACGTGACCACACCGGAATTCCGATATTCGGCCGGATAAGCGATCAGCGCAAACCCCCCGACCATCTTACCGTTCACGACATAGTTTAACTCGCCGCCGAAAGCGGCCGGTCCCTGCTTGGTGAGTATCCTGTAGAAGTAGCCGTGATACGGCGCACCCTGACCGGCAACATTGCGTCCGGTCGCAGCAGCCTGTGCAACGAGCTCGCCGAGAGGGCTCTGATCCTGACCCGACGATGCGGGCCAATAGAGGCCATCTTGCTTCCGGGCTGGCTGGCAATGCGCTGCGCATAAATGCCAACTCCAGCACCCGTTCTGTCTTTCTCTGCATATTCATATTGCGCATCGACATAAGCAAGGCTGGCCTGGATGGCCGACAGTTCGTTCTCGCCAATGCGACGGGCCAGGACTTCCTGCCGGCCGGCAGCTGCGTCGAACCGCCAAACGCCGCTTTTGCTCGAGCAGCGGAATGGGGATTCGAAAGTCGTCTTGCCCCACGACTATCGTCGCCTTGCCGTCCTTTATCGCGATCGAGTGCTTCGCTTCGTAAGCTGCCACGAATTTCCGGCGCGTCTGCGCATCGGCGCTTTCGTCTCCGGACCAGACCAGATAGTTGCCTTCGGACCCCAGCACCGTCATGAGGGCCTTGGCATCGTCATTCCGGGCGGCGGCGACCAGCGCGGCGGCCGCATTTTCGGGCGATTGAAATGCCTGCTGGCCGCTCGCGGCGGATGCAGCGCACAGCAACGATGCGCTTACAATTGAGATAAGGACGCGTTTCATGACAGCCTCTGCACAAGTCTGCTGCAACTCTTAATTTGAAACGATGGGAATTCTGCCGCCCGATGCCAGCCATCGCTCATAGGTCTGGAACGGAACGCCAAGCTTTTCGTAGAGGACGCGGAGATGACCATCCCGATCGCGGATCACCGCGGACGGCGTCACGGCTTGAACCTCCTGCGCCATGACACCAACATAGGCGCGCTGTTCGCCATTGTAGCTGAAGCGATAGAAGCCCAAACCGTTTGCCATCTGGCCGAGAAAGACGATGTCGTGCTTGAGGGTCATGTCGGACCTTCGTCCGCCGCCACCGCCACCCCCACGACCACCGCCTCCTCCGCCGCTGAAGCCGCCGCGCCCGCCGCCGCCACCGCTGAAGCTGCTGCGTCCGCCGCCGCCAGCGCTGAAGCCGCCGCCGCCGAGACTGCCGTGACCGCGCGCTCCGGCGAAGTCCGCCGTCCGTCCTGAACCGATACCTGCCATCGCGTTTGACGGCCCGCGGGTCGAGTCTCGCTGCTCGGCCGCTGTGCGGCTTTGCTGCTGCCTCCACCCGCAGGGCGCTGAGCTGCCTTGGCTCCGCCGGAGGACTTTTTTTGGCCGGCGTTCTTGCTGGCAGGCTGCTGTCCGGCGCTGGGCCCCTTCGCAGATCCCTTCCCGGCGCCCGCTCCTTTGCCGCTGGGCTGCTGGCCAGCACTCGGTCGATCGCCTTTCGCAGGCAATTGTCCCGCACCTGCTCGCCCGCCGTCAGGCTTGATGACTGAATTGCCGTCGCGGCCGCGAAAATCCATCCGGTCCTGCACGCCGGCCTGACGATTGTCATTGCCGAAACGTTGTTGAACGCGCGGGTTATCGTATCTCACGCCGTGACGATGCGCCGGATTGTGCTGCCAATTGTTGCCGGCGAGCGGAATTCACCTGCGGCCTGTTGAGGTTGATATTGTTGTTGTTCCAGTTGAAGTCTCCGCCCCAATAATTTCCGCCGGATCCCCAATTCCCCAGTGCCCAGCCCGCGCCAAATGCGAGTCCGACGCCAATGAGTGATCCGGGAATGTATCCTGGCCATCCAAAATAATAGGGCGGATACGCGGAATATGGCCACGCTCCGTACACCACCGCCGGATCGTAAATTAAGGAACGTAGATTGTTTCGGGGTTAGTCGGCTGGATGGCGATGATCTGTTTTGCGC
>CAVTOO010000022.1:0-294457 GCA_963736355.1 uncultured Alphaproteobacteria bacterium
CTACGTTTCCTTTCGAACTGAGCGACTGAGCTCACCGGGGTAGTACGGAACTCGTTGGGAATCACGCCGTCGATGTACGGCTGTAGAATCTTCTCTCGGGCCGTTTGGGCCAATTTGACTACTTCAGGCATTGTAGAAACCTCTTAGGTTGTGAGTCTTTTAGATTGAAGTCTGTGGAAGGTAGGAGCAGCACACGGGCTCCCTCAGCTACACGCGCCGCAGAGTGTGTTAGGCCGCCATCGCTCCGGACTTGACCACCATGCCGGTATCGTTGTCGGGGTAGCCGTAGACGCCTTGGGTCTGGCTCGGTGCCGCGGCAGCCGGAGCGGAAGCGGTCAAGGTCGCGGTGCCTTGGCTGGCTTTGCGGTTCTTGAGGTACAGGCCGAGGCTGTAGCCACCAGCGCCGCAAGTGCAGCTCCTACGGTGACCATGGCGATGCCGTGGTCGTCGGCGGCCTTGATCACTTCGTCGTCGCGCATCGAGCCGCCGGGCTGGATCACCGCCGTCGCGCCGGCCTCGATCGTCACCAGGAGACCGTCGGCGAACGGGAAGAACGCGTCGGACGCCACCACCGAGCCCTTGGTCAGCGGCTGCGGCGAGCCCGAGCTCGTTGCCGCATCCTGCGCCTTGCGCGCGGCGATGCGCGCGGCATCCACGCGGCTCATTTGTCCGGCGCCGATGCCGACCGTGGCGAGATCCTTGGCATAGACCAGCGTGTTGGATTTCACGTGCTTGATGATGCGGTAGGCGAAGCGCAAATCGGCCAGTTCCGCCTCGGTCGGCTTGCGCTTGGTCACGACCTTGAGCGTCATGTCGTCGATCACGGCGTTGTCGCGCGTCTGCACCAGAAGTCCGCCGGCGACGGTCTTGGCCGTCAGGCCCGCGGCGCGCGGGTCGGGCAGGCCGCCGGCCAGCAGCAGGCGCAGGTTTTTCTTCGCCGCGATGATGTCCATCGCCTCGGGCGTCGCATCCGGCGCGATGATCACCTCGGTGAAGATTTGCGCGATCGCGCGCGCTGATTCTGCGTCGAGCTTGCGGTTGACGGCGACGATGCCGCCGAAGGCCGAGGTCCTGTCGCAGTCGAACGCCTTGGCATAGGCCTCGGCCAGATCCTTGCCTTCGGCCACGCCGCACGGATTGGCATGCTTGACGATGACGCAGGCGGCGGTGCGGCCGGCGTCGAACTCGCCGATGCACTCATAGGCCGCGTCGGTGTCGTTGATGTTGTTGTAGGAGAGCTGCTTGCCCTGCACCTGTCGCGCGGTCGCGACGCCCGGCCGCTGTTCGGGGGAGCGATAGAACGCCGCCACCTGATGCGGGTTCTCGCCATAGCGCAGCGCTTCCGCCAGATGTCCGCCGACGGCGCGATAGGCGGGCGCCGTCTCGCCGATCTGGTCGAAGAACCAGTTGGAGATCGCCGCGTCATAGGCCGCGGTGCGCGCATAGGCCTTGGCGGCGAGGCGCTTGCGCAGGCCAAGCGTGGTCGCGCCTTTGTTCGCGGCGAGTTCGTCGAGCACAGATTGATAATCGTCGGCATCCACCACCACGGCGACATCGCCATGGTTCTTGGCGGCGGCGCGGATCATCGCCGGCCCGCCGATGTCGATGTTCTCGATGCAGTCGTCGTAGCCCGCGCCCTTCTTCACCGTCGCCTCGAACGGATAGAGATTGACGACGAGCAGATCGATCGGCGCGATGCCGTGCGCCGCCATCGCGTCGGCATGTTCCTTGTTGTCGCGGATCGCGAGCAAGCCGCCATGGACTTTCGGATGCAGCGTCTTGACGCGCCCGTCCATCATCTCGGGAAAGCCGGTCAGCTCGGAGACGTCGGTCACTTTCAGCCCGGCGTCGCTGAGCGTCTTGGCGGTGCCGCCGGTGGACACCAGCGCCACGCCATGGGCGGCGAGCGCCTTGGCGAAAGTCACGAGTCCGGTTTTGTCGGAAACGGAGAGGAGGGCGCGGGTGACGCGGCGTTCGGTCATGGCGGTGTCCAGGGTGTGCGGCGGAAGGCGCTTGCCGCGTAGCATGATTTGGAGGGGCAAGAAAGCACTGCGGCCCGCTTTTTACGGGGCTTCCAGAGTTGTCATTCCGGGGCTGCGCAGCTTGTCAGCGAGCGAGCCCGGGAATGGCAGGTCAATCCGACCTACTCCAGCGGCAATTCCGGCTCGCGCACTCAAGTCGGCTTTAGCCGACTTGAGCATCGATGTGCCGGCGCGCCACGGAATGACAGCTTCCTACTCCAGCGGCAATTCCGGCTCGCGCCGCGTCTGGCGCCGTGTCGAGGCGGCACTTCCGGCCGAGCGCACAAAGGCCCAGCGGATGCTCGAGGTGTCGCGCATGCGCTGGCGGATGACGATCTGGGTGATGCGGCGCGGGCCGTCGGAGCCGGCCAGGAAGACGCTGTCTTCCAGATGCACCGTGTCGTCATAGGCCTCGAAGGTCCACACTTCGCGCGCCGGCGTCATCAGCATCACGCCGTGGCCGTCGCTGAGCCGGCTCGCCTTCACGCTCGGGTGCAGATGGAAGCACACGGCATAGTCGTCGCCGGTGCCGCGCGGCGGCGCGCGGCCTTCATTGATCGAGTAAATCTTCGCCGTCGAGCCGCAGCCCGTCATGCGACAGCATCAGCACGCGGCGATGAAACACGCCGAAGGCGCGATAATAGCCGTCGTGAGAGGTGGTGAGCAGCGTGCCGCCGCCGAGCGGCTCGCGCGAAATCTCGATGTGCTGCGGGCCGGCGACGATCGGCGCGCCCTGCAGCAATCTTTTCACCGCGCCGGCCTCGACGAACTGGCACGAGGACGTGTCGTGATAGACGAGCGTGGAATGCGCGGCGGTCGAGCGCGCATGCGGTCGCCAGTTCTCGCGCGCGGTGGCCGGCGTGCCGCAATTGATGACGATGCGGCAATTGGACGAGGACAATTCGAACGACAGTGCGCCGGCATGGGCTTCGTGGCTCAGCGCTGGCGGCGGCGGCGTGCCGGTATCCATCAGCACGGTGGCGCGGCCGGCGTCGATGCGCTGATAGCCCGAATGCGGCATGCTCGCGGTCGGCGTGCCGCGCGTATCGTCATAGGCGAGGATGGTGGCGACCAGATCGGACGGCGTCGGCCCCATGCCGTTGAACAGCGCGAAATTGCCGTCGCCGTGACGGAAGAAGCGCAGCATCGGCATCATGCGGTCGATGGCGTTGAGCAGCGCTTCCGGCGGCATCACATTGCGAGCGGCGAATGTCTGTCGCAGCGGCAGAAGGTCGAGCAGCAATTCGATCAGCGCGGCCGGATTGCGCGAGATGTGCCCGCCATCCGGCAGGATCTGGCGCGTCAGTTCGTCGGAGAGACGTCGCGCCGCATTCTTGATCTGCGGTTCCTGGCGCGCCAGGCACAGCGATGCGTAACACAACGCGATCATCACCTGCAGCCGCGGCACGCCGTCGCCCACTTCGCGCGCCGCGCCGCGCAGCCGGCTGACTTCGCGCGTCAGCCCGCGCAGATAGCGCTTGTAGAAGCGGCCGTCGGAATCGGTCAGCACCAGCGGCGCTTGCGACAGAAACGACATCACGCGCCGCGCCAGCACTTCGGGTCGCCATGCCGTTGGCTGGCTGCGGCCCTGGCGCATCAGCCACTCGTCGACAAGCGAGCGTGCATTGGCGCGCGTGATCGCCGAAATCGGCGGCACGCAGATGACGCAGCCAGCCGAAGCCGAGCAGCGTCGATTGCCAGTCCTCGGAGGGCGGCTCGATGTCGAACGGAGAACGGTCCTGGCAGGTGACGATCTTGCCGGCGAACACGAATCGCCCGGCGTAGATTTCGGCGGCGCGCGTCGCGTCGGTGGTGCGCAGATCCTGCGGCGCGATGATGATGCGGTCGGTGCGGCCCGGCCATAGGCGACCGAGCGCAGCCGTGTTGCCCGACAGTCGCGCGAGTGTATTGCGCGCGACGCGTCCAATCAGCAGCGACGATATGCGCGTATGTGAGGCGACAGTTCCCCGCGCCATGCCCTCTCGAAATCCCGCCACGAACCAGCGTGTTCCCCACGGCATCATAGCGAAGCCGGCGGATACGGCCAAATCGGCCGCAACATCATGCAGTTATCACGATTTGATGAGTCGGGCGGCAAAAAACCCGTCGAGCCCGCCAAGCCGGGGGTCTTCGTGCGGTAAGTGGCAGGGCAGGCTGCGCAAATCGCCTTCTTCCGTGATCAGCTCGGACAGGCCGCCGATCTCGGAAGCGTCGATCGGCGCCCGGCGCAGCGACAAATCACCTGCAAGAAGCGCGGCAATCACATGCTCGCCCTCTTCGGGTTCCATCGAGCAGGTGCAGAACACCATCGTGCCGCCGGGCTTGAGCAATGACGACGCATGGGCCGCCAGACGCTGCTGCAATACGGTCAGCGCGGTGAGATCGGCTTCCTGCTTGAGCCAGGCAATGTCGGGATGGCGACGAAGCGTTCCGGTCGCGGCGCAGGGGGCATCGACCAGAACGCCGTCGAACAGCTCCTCGCCGCGCCATTCCGCGGCGTCGGCGGTGACGACTTCGGCGTCGATTTTCAGGCGCGTGAGATTGTCGCGCAGACGGCGCAGCCGTGCCGGCGAACGATCGACAGCGACGACATGGGCACCGGCCACGGCCAGTTGCGCCGTCTTGCCGCCGGGTGCGGCGCACAGATCTGCAATTCGCTTGCCCTTCACATCGCCGAACAGTTTTGCCGGCAGGCTTGCTGCGGCGTCCTGCACCCACCACTCGCCCTCGGTAAAGCCCGGCAGCATCGTGATCGGTCCATGCAGCAATGTGCGCACGCTCCCGGTCGGCAGCACTTCGCCGTGCAGGCGTTGCGCCCAGGCGGCGACATTGTCCGGCTTCAAGGAAAGATCGAGCGGCGGCTCGTAGGACAGCGCACGTGCGATCGCGGCGGTTTTGTCCGCGCCGTAATGCGCGCGCCAGCGCGCCAGAAGCCAGGGCGGCAGATCGCGAATCTCTTCGTCGCTTTCGACGATCTGCTTGCCCTCGCGGGCGCAGCGCCGCAGCACCGCATTGACGAGGCCGACATGATGCGCGGATTTGCGGTCGGCCTGCACCAGGCGGACAGCCAGATCGACGGCGGCATGATCGGGCACGTCGAGCCAGAGAATCTGCGCGGCGCCGATCAGCAGCGCGCTCTCGGTGCGGGCGGCGTCGGCCGGCAATCCGCGTTCGACAAATTTGCCGATGAGATGCCGCAGCGTGCCGAGGCGGCGCAGAGCGGTCGCGAGAATCCGGCGCATCAGGGCGCGGTCGCGGTCGCTGAGCGATTTCAGTCCGGGATGCGCGCCCGCGCCATCGAGCTGTTCGTCGAGCGGGCGTTGACGGCGCAGAACGCCTTCAAGGATGTCGGCTGCGATGCGACGCGGCGCGAGGCCAGGGGCTTCCTCTTGGGGGGCAAATCTCGGTCGTGGCATGAGAGATTAAGGTGGACTCGCGCAAGAGGAACGAAACCGCATAAGATCAGGGAATTAAGCCATTTATAAGAACGAACAACCGCGCGGCGCGCATATTTATTCCGCGCTGTCGGCTCTCCGTCCGCACTTCGTCCGCACTTGGCCCGACCCTGTCCTGTGCGCTATGATCATCTCATGACAGACGACACCGCTCCCGCCAAGGAATCAGTTCAGGAACAAAAGATTCTTTCGCCGGCCGCGCGTCGCGCACTGGCCGAGGCCGAGGCGCGTCGTGCCGCCGCTGCGGCCGAGGCGCCGCGCCCGGTCGAGCATCAAGGGCCCAAGGGCCTGGAGCCCACGCGCTACGGCGATTGGGAACGCAAGGGCATTGTCTCGGATTTCTAGGTTTCACGTCTTCGGCCTTCGTCCTCATCCTGAGGAGCGCCTGAAAGGCGCGTCTCGAAGGATGAGGTCAGGGCATCATCGCATTGCCCGCGCCCCCGACTCAGCTTAACCCCGAAGCATGTTCTTTTCCCCGCGCGTCACGGCATCGCGCAAGCCGAGCTTTCTGCTGCCATGGCTTCTGGTCGTGGCCATCGCTGCCGTGGCGATGCTGCGCGCCGGGCTCTGGCCGCATGATGTCCGCAATCGCACGACCGCCGAAGGCGATGCGCTCGCGCGCTCGCTCCCGGGCCGTCATCGCGTCGAGGTGGTGCAGGTCTCGGACGGAGATACGTTTCTCGCGCGCATTCGCGGCGAGGCCGGCCGCGAGACGGTGACGCGCGTGCGCCTGCGCGGCATCGACACCGCCGAGATGGAGGCGCAATGCGCCGCTGAGCGTCAGTTGGCGGAGCGCGCGCGATCCGCATTGCGCGCGTTGCTGCGCGAGGGCGATGTGACGATCACCAATGTCGGCTCGGATAGATACGGCCGTCTTCTCGCGGATGTTTCGACGCGAACGTCGATGAACTTGTCCGAAGCAATGCTGCGCGCCGGCCATGGCCGGCGCTACGATGGCGGCCATCGCGATGGCTGGTGCGCGACGCCGGATTGAACACCGGATTGAACAAAGGGAGCATGTCATGAAGATCGACGGACAGTGCCATTGCGGCGAGATCGCTTACGAGGCGAACGTGGACGAGAACTCCGTTCGCATCTGTCATTGTTCCGATTGTCAGTCGCTCGGCGGTTCGGCCTTCCGGACCAACGTCAATACGACGGCGGGCGATTTCAAGCTTCTGCGCGGCACGCCCAGGCGCTACATCAAGACCGCCGACAGCGGCAACCAGCGCCTTCAGGCTTTTTGTGGATCGTGCGGAACGGCGATCTACGCCAGCGCCGTCGACAATCCTCAGGTCTATTCACTCAGGATGGGGACCATCAAACAGCGCACGATGCTGAAGCCGCGCGAGCAGATCTGGCGAAAATCCGCACTGAACTGGGTCGATTCGATTTCGGCATTGCCTGGACGCGACGGGCAATAGTGCAGGCGTCGCGTCAGCGCGTGCCGACGTCGACGCGTTCATACAGATCGCGATGTCGGCGTTTTACATCGGGAAGGCTGGTGCAGTGTCCCGGGATAATTGGGCAAAGCATCGATACGGCGGTAAAAAAGTAGGGTCTGCGGCCCGATTTGTAGCGCCGCAGACACAGCTGGAACTTTTATACCGAACGGGACCTGCGAGTTCGTTCGAGCCCTGATCGATTGCGCTAGAATCCAAGACAGAGACTGGTGGCCGCGTATTTTGACGGCCTGTCCGATTGAATCGGAACTCGTCCATTTGGTGTCGTTTGGAGATTTTGTGATGCGCGCAATTTTGGGCCTGATGGCCTCCGTGATGATGACGGGTTCTGCGGTTGCGGCCGACATGTCGCGACCGATGCCGGTCAAGGCGCCGCCGCTGGCGATGCCGCAGATCTGGGATGGCTGGTACGGCGGCATTCACGCCGGTTACGGCTGGAACGATCCGACCGCGACGTTCAATCCCGCGACCTTCGCGACCGTGATCGCGGCAGCCAATCCGGGTCTGACTGTGAACGGCTCCTCCGGGCCCTTCAGCCTGGCGGTGCAGCCCGAAGGCGGCTTCGGCGGCATTCAGTTCGGCCGTAACTGGCAGAGCGGCAATCTCGTCTATGGCTTCGAGATCGACGCCTCGTTGGCGGACATCAGCGATAGCGCCGCGCGGAATTTTTCGGTTCTCGCCAGCGATCCCGACAATCTGGATTTCACCGGCACCTTCTTCCTCAGCCGCAAGATCGATGCGCTGGGTACGCTGCGCGGCCGTCTCGGCTGGGCCAACAACACGCTGTTGATCTACGGCACCGGCGGTCTCGCGGTGGGTCACGTCAAGACATCGATGGGCGTGAGCAACATCGTTGCCGCGAATCCGGCAAACTTCTCCCTGCCGCCGTCCTCGTATAATCGTTCGGTGTCGTCGACCGATACGCAGTTCGGCGCTGCGCTCGGCGCGGGTGCCGAATGGATGTTCATGCCGCGCTGGTCGCTCAAGGGCGAGTATCAGTTCATCTGGCTCGGCGGCGGCACATCGCTCGCCTTCCCCGGCGCGTCCTTCACCGACAGCAAGGTGCAGCTGCACACCGTGCGTCTCGGCCTGAACTACAAGTTCTCGCCCTGATCCTGGGTCGTCATTCCGGGGCGCGAGCGTGAGCGAGCGAGCCCGGAAACTCGTGCATCAAACTCCGCGTCATTCCGGGACAACGCGAAGCGTTGGACCCGGAATCCATACTCCCGGTCTTCGTTGACGTTCTCGGAAGGAGTCGAGCTGCGACTTAACGCGCGACGACGACGCGCGTGCCGACGCCGACGCGCTCATACAGATCGCTGATGTCGGCGTTGTACATGCGGATGCAGCCATAGGACACATAGCCGCCGATCGAGTTCGGCACGTTGGTGCCGTGAATGGCGTATTGCCCGCCCGCCAGCGTCATCGCGGCCACGCCCATCGGGTTGCGCGGCGAACCGCCGGGAATGATATCGGGCAGTCGCGGATTGTCGCGTTTCACTTCGGCCGGTGGCGACCACGCAGGGTTACGGTATTTGCCGTCGATATGCGTGGCGCCCGCCCACTGCTTGCCCTGCTTGCCGACGCCGACCGGATAGCTCATGGCGCTGCCATTGCCGAGCACGAGATAAAGCCTGCGCTGCGTGGTGCTGACGACGATGGTGCCGGACGGATACTCGGCCGCGTAGGACACGAGCTGGGGCGCGGCCCTGGCTGTCGGCGCGGCGGCGATGAACGCACTCGCGGCGACCACCGCGACAAAAAACTTCTGCAACATGACGCAACTCCCGCACGCGATGGCTGCATCGGCCATCGTTCATTGATTGCGGCCGGCATCCTGCCCGGAGGAACTCACCGGGACCTTTCCGGCCCCCTTATTTAACGGGATTCCTGCGGGCAAAGTAAACAGGTGGGAAATGCTGGGATGCCGGCGGAAGAAGGCGCTGCCTTCGTCTCCCCTCCCCCTTGTGGGGAGGGGTCGGGGGTGGGGGTCCGGAAGCTAGGGAGGCACGCGCCTTCATGGTTCGAGACGCGCAGCTTTGCTGCGCTCCTCACCATGAGGCGCTCCGCGTGTGCCCTACGTCGCCGCCTTCTTGTTCTGCCGGTTCTTGACGAGGTCATCGACCACCGCCGGATCGGCCAGCGTCGAGGTGTCGCCGAGATTGCCGAATTCGTCTTCGGCGATCTTGCGCAGGATGCGGCGCATGATCTTGCCCGAGCGCGTCTTCGGCAGGCCCGGCGCGAACTGGATCAGGTCGGGCGAGGCGATCGGGCCGATTTCCTTGCGCACCCAGCCGACCAGTTCCTTGCGCAGCGCGTCGGTCGGCTGCTCGCCCGCCATCAGCGTGACATAGGCATAGATGCCCTGGCCCTTGATGTCGTGCGGATAGCCGACGACGGCCGCTTCCGACACTTTCGCATGCGCCACCAGCGCGGACTTCGACTTCCGCCGTGCCCATGCGATGGCCGGAGACGTTGAGCACGTCATCGACGCGGCCGGTGATCCAGTAATAGCCGTCCTCGTCGCGGCGGCATCCGTCGCCGGTGAAGTACTTGCCGGGGTAGGTCGAGAAATAGGTCTGCATGAAACGCTCGTGATCGCCATAGACCGTGCGCATCTGGCCCGGCCATGAATCGGTGATGCAGAGATTGCCGCTGCACGCGCCTTCCAGCACCTTGCCTTCGCCATCGACGATCTCGGGCTTGACGCCGAAGAAGGGCAGCGTTGCCGAGCCGGGCTTGAGCTCGGTGGCGCCGGGCAGCGGCGTGATGAGGATGCCGCCGGTTTCGGTCTGCCACCAGGTATCGACCACGGGGCAGCGGTCATCGCCGACGACGCGGTGATACCATTCCCACGCTTCCGGATTGATCGGTTCGCCGACGGAGCCGAGCAGGCGCAGGCTTGCGCGCGAGGTCTTCTTCACCGGCTCATCGCCGAACTGCATCAGGGCGCGGATCGCGGTCGGCGCGGTGTAGAAGATGTTGACCTTGTGCTTGTCGATCACTTCCCAGAAGCGCGAGGTCGACGGATAGTTCGGCACGCCTTCGAACATCAGCGTCGTCGCGCCATTGGCGAGCGGGCCATAGACGATATAGCTGTGGCCGGTGACCCAGCCGACATCGGCCGTGCACCAGTAGATATCGCCGTCGTGATAGTCGAAGACATATTGATGCGTCATCGACGCGAAGACGAGATAGCCGCCGGTCGTGTGCAGCACGCCCTTGGGCTTTCCGGTCGAGCCCGAGGTGTAGAGGATGAACAGCGGGTCTTCGGCGTTCATCGGCTCGACGGGACATTCCGCGGACACGGTCTTGGCCGCTTCGTCGTAATAGATGTCGCGGCCGGGCTTCATCTCCACCTTGGCGCCGGTGCGCTTGACGACGATGATGGTGGTGACGCCGTCGGCCTTGTCGCGCGGCTTCGTCGACATTGGCCTTGAGCGGCACGGTCTTGCCGCCGCGCAGGCCTTCGTCGGCGGTGATGACGATGGTCGATTTGCAATCCTCGATGCGGCCGGCAAGCGCCTCCGGCGAGAAGCCGCCGAACACGACCGAATGCACCGCGCCGATGCGGGCGCAGGCGAGCATCGCGTAGGCCGCCTCCGGGATCATCGGCATGTAGATGGTGACGCGGTCGCCCTTCTTGACGCCCTGCGCTTTCAGCACATTGGCGAAGCGGCAGACTTCGGCGTGCAGTTCGCTGTAGGTGATCGTCTTCGAGTCCTTCGGGTCGTCGCCTTCCCAGATGATCGCGACCTGATCGCGCGCGCTTGGGCAGGTGGCGGTCGATGCAGTTGTGCGCGACGTTGAGCGTGCCGTCCTCGAACCATTTGATCGAGACGTTGCCCGGCGCGTAGGAGGTGTTCTTGACCTTGGTGAAGGGCTTGATCCAGTCGAGGCGCTTGGCCTGTTCGCCCCAGAACGCGTCCGGGTCCGTGATCGAGGCTGCGTACATGTCCTTGTATTTCGCTGCGTCGGCGAAGGCGCGCGTCGCCCATTCCTTGGGCACGTCATAAATCTTGTCGGTCATTGTCATCCTCCACAGACGCGGCCGCGACCTTGTCGGCCGCTGGTCTTAAATCGGTTTTTTATTGACACATTGTGCACAGGGCACGCCAGCCCCGGCAAGGCGCGCGGCCTCACACTTTGGTCGGTCGCCGGATTTGATCCTGCTCAACACGCCCAAAAACACCCATTTTCAACTGCCGCCTTCAGCGACCGATCACGCCCAGGATAGCCCCCATGATCAGCAGCACGCCAAGCCAGTGCGCGCCATCGATCACGGTCAGCATCGCCTTGCGCATCGGGTAGGCATTGTTGACCGCCATCGTGGTGATGACGAACCCGGCCCAGATCAACAGGCCCGAAATCATTCCCGCGCGCAGGCCGAACAGACCCGTATGGGTCATGATGCCGTAGAGCATCATCGCCATGATGAATTCGGCAACGAAGGACAGAATGAACGGAAACATATTGGCGAAGCGGCTGCGCGTTGCGCCCTCGGCCTTGAGTTGCTCCGCGGTCTTGCCAAGCGCGGCGACCCAGGCCTTTGACAACGTCGTGTACCAGAGCGCGCCGAAGAACCAGGCAGCGACGGTGGCGGCGATCACGGCGAGATAATTCACTTCGCTCAGCGGCATTTTAATCTCCCGGCAGGTCCGGCCATCTTTTCTCTCGCCGGGCGGTTCCGTTCAAGGGTCGGAACCAATCATCGCACTCCGGAATTGCCTTGTTCGAATATCAACCCGGGCAAGGCAATGATGGACCAGCAGAATTTCGGGATTTCGGCGCCGTCCGGGTCGCTTTTGCCGGGTTCCGGCCGCGGCCGCGCCGCCGCGCGTGGCCGGGCTCGCGCGCCGGCTCGGGCTCAAGCTTGGCGATCAGGACGATTTGAGCATCCGTCGCATCAAGCGCGGCAAGGCCTATTCGTTCGTGTCGGATGCCGGCAAGGCGGTGAAAAGCCCAGCCATCATCAAGCGCCTCAACGCGCTTGCGGTGCCGCCGGCCTATACGGACGTGCGTTACGCGAGCGACGCGGCGCTGCATCTGCAGGCTGTCGGCCGCGACGCCGCGGGTCGGCTGCAATACCGCTATCATCCCGATTGGGAAAAGATTCGCGAAACCCGCAAGGCGCATCGCCTCGCAACTCTCGTCGAAGCGCTGCCGACAATTCGGCGCAGCGTCGCGCAGCATCTCTCCGGCAGCGAGCCGACACGGGAATTCGTTCTCGCCGCTGTCATTGAGCTTGTCGCGCGCACCGCCATTCGTCCGGGCAGCGAATCCTATGCGCGTCTGAACGGTACGCGCGGTGCGACCACGTTGCACAAATCGAATGTCACCATTGAAGACGATTGCGTCGTTCTCGCGTTCCGCGCCAAGGGCGGCAAGAAGGTGCGCAAGGAATGCGACGCGTCCCGTCTCGTTGCAGCTCTGCGGGTGTTGATGAAGTTGCCGGGACAACGGCTGTTTCAGTACCGCGATGAATCGGGCGAGTTGCGCCGGATCTCGACCGGTCAGGTCAATGTGTTTTTGCGGGAGATCGCCGGCATCAGGATTTCGCTGAAGGATTTTCGCACGCTGATGGCTTCGGCGGCCGTCATGGAATCGCTGTCACGCGTGGTGCCGGCCGACAGCGCCCGCGCGCGGCGCAAGCAGGTGCTGGAGGCGGTGCGCGCCGCAGCGGATGAACTCGCCAACACGCCTGCGATCTGCCGCAAGAGCTACGTGCACGATTCTATCGTCACGGCGTTCGAGGACGGCTTGCTGGAGCGCTTTGCGTCGACCCTGAAGGGTTGCCGTTCGATGGCGCGGCGCGAGCAGTTGCTGGCGAAGGTGGTTGCGACGGCAGGTGTGTAGTTCGACGGTTAGATACCGCGCCATCTTGCTGACGATCTTCCACTCGTCCGCCGTCACCGGCTGGACCGACAGGCGCGACAGCTTGATCAGCGCCATGTCGGCAAGCTTCTTGTCTTTCTTGATGGCATCCAGTGTGACGGGCGTCTTTACTGGCTCAACAGCCTTGAAGTCGACGCAGACGAACTTGCCGGTCTGGTCGGTCGGGTCCGGGTAATGCTCCTTCACCACCTCGACCACGCCGACGATCTCCTTGCCGACATTGGAGTGATAGAAGAAGGCGCGGTCGCCCTTCTTCATCTTCATCAGGTTGAGCTTGGCGGCATGATTGCGCACGCCGGTCCATGGCGTTCCCTTCGCGCCGGCCTTGACCTGCTCATCCCACGACCATGCGTCGGGTTCGGATTTCACGAGCCAATGAGCCATCTCAATTCTCCGCCTTGATCGGCCGCGCCAGCAATCCGTCGATTGCGGCGTCGATGCTCAGTCTGTTCGACAGGATCGCGGCGACGGCCTGGGTGATCGGCATGTCGACGCCTTTCTCCCGTGCGAGCTCTGCGAGAACCTGCGCCGTGAAGGCGCCTTCCGCAAGCTTGCCTGACGGTGCTTCGCCGCGGCCGAGCGCCATGCCATAGGCGAAGTTGCGCGATTGCGGTGACGAGCAGCTCAGCAAAAGGTCGCCCAGTCCTGATAGGCCGGACAGCGTGTCGGACTGTGCGCCCATGGCCGCGCCAAATCGCGCCAGTTCAGCAAAGCCACGCGTAGTGAGTGCTGCGAGCGCGGACGCGCCAAGCCGTCGGCCTGCGACGATACCGGCTGCGATCGCCAGCACATTCTTCGCCGCGCCGCCGACCTCGACGCCGCGCACATCTGTCGCATGATAGATGCGAAAGGTGGCCGAGCTTAAGGCGTGCGCAAATGCCGTTGCGATCGCATCATCGCGACACGCAAGCGTAACAGCCGTCGGCAGGCCGGCGGCGACATCGGCCGCAAAACTCGGCCCGGATAAAATTGCCGGCAGCGCGGCAGGTGCGACCTCGGCGATAATCTCGGTCATGAACTGGTGCGTGCCGCGCTCGATGCCTTTGGCACATGAGATGACCGGCGTTCCCGCCTTGAGATGCGGTGCAAGCGCTGCGATGGCGCTGCGCAGATTCTGTGCCGGTATCGCCAGCAGAATGGCGTCGGCACGCGCGGCTGCAGCAAGGTCGCCGGTTGCAGTGACGCCATCAGCCAGTTTGACGCCCGGCAGCTTGGCGCTTTCGCGCGTGGTGCGCAGATTTTCGATCTGGGCTGCGTCGCGCGCGAACAAAATGACATTGCGTCCGGCGCGCGCGGCCGCATTTGCAAGCGCGATGCCCCATGCCCCGGCGCCGATCACTGCAATGGTTTGCGTGCCGCTCATCGTCAGAACTTCGCACGGGTGTTGGCGAGTTGCGGGAGAATCCTCGGTGGTGTCGAGACGCCAGCGCGCGCGGGGGCTCGCGTCCATCGTGTCCACGAGATCGAGCGCCAATCGTTCGGCGCCAGCCCAGGCGATCATCGCGCCATTGTCGGTGCACAAGGCCGGCGGCGGCATGATCAGCGTGGTCTGCGCGGTGGCCGCAACGTCCTGCAACGCCGTGCGGATCGCCTGATTGGCGGCGACTCCACCGGCGGCGACCAGCGCGCGCGGCGCGCCATGCGCCTGGCGAAACATCTCGAGCCCGACGGCAACACGATCCGCGACGGATGCCAGCACAGCGTTCTGGAAGCCGAGACACAAATCGCAGATGTCCTGTTGCGACAGCGGTGCAATTCGTTCGGCTTCCATGCGCACCGCCGTTTTCAAACCCGACAGCGAGAAGTTGGCGTCGGGGCGTCCGACCATCGCCTTTGGAAAATCGAACCGCGCGGGATTGCCTTGCCGCGCGGCAATCTCGATTTGCGGTCCGCCGGGATAGGGCAACCCGAGCAGCTTTGCGATCTTGTCGAAGGCCTCGCCGATCGCGTCGTCGAGCGTCGTTCCGATCCGCTCATAGTGTCCGACACCGAGCACGGCGACGATTTGCGTGTGGCCGCCGGACGCCAGAAACAGACAATAGGGAAAGGGGAGTGCGGTGGTCAGCCGTGGTGTCAGCGCATGCGCCTCAAGATGATTGACCGCCATCAGCGGCAGCTTGTGCACGAGCGCGATGGCCTTCGCGGTGGTGAGGCCGACAATAACGCCGCCGATCAGGCCGGGGCCGGCCGCGGCCGCAACACCCGCGAGTTGGGAAAAATCCGTCTCGGCTTCGGCCATGGCCTGCGCGATCAGGCCGTCGAGCCGATCCACATGGGCGCGTGCCGCGATCTCGGGAACGACGCCGCCATAAACGGCATGATCGGGGATTTGGGAATACACCACGTTGGACAGGATTCGGCCCGAGCCGTCAGGCAGCCGTTCGATCACGGCGGCCGCGGTCTCGTCGCATGTGGTCTCAATGCCCAGAATTCGCATAGTCGCGAAAAGTCCTTGAAATCGGGGGCGATCCCGGCTTTGTCGGCGTTTATAGTGTCATCGCGCGGCGTTCGAACCGGCGTAGCATTGCGGGGTCTCAACGTGCAATCCTCAAACGGCTCCTCCAGCCAGGCACAGACAGGCATCGTGGCCCGGATCGGCAGCCGCGGCAGCCCGTTGGCATTGGTGCAGGCGCATGAGGTGCGCGACCGTCTCGCCAATGCGCATGGGCTCGATCCTGCGCAGATCGCGATCGAGGTGATTCGCACCTCCGGCGATGCCGTGCAGAACCGTCTGCTTGCCGATCTCGGCGGCAAGGGCCTTTTCACCAAGGAAATCGAAGAAGCGTTGCTCGACGGCCGCATCGATCTTGCTGTGCATTCGGCCAAGGACGTTCCGACCTTCCTGCCCGAAGGTTTGCATCTTGCGGCGTGGCTGCCGCGCGAGGATGTGCGCGATGTGTTCATCGGCCGCACGGTCAAAAATTTGCGCGATCTGCCGCACGGCGCGACCATGGGCACCGCGTCGGCGCGACGGCAGGCGATGGTGCTGCGGCACAGGCCTGATCTGAAAATATCGTTGCTGCGCGGCAATGTCGAAACGCGGCTGCGCAAGCTTCAGGAGGGCGAAGCCGACGGCACACTGCTCGCGCTCGCGGGTTTGAAGCGGCTCGGCTTGCAGAATGCCGCAACCGAAATCCTGTCGATCGAGGATTTTCTGCCTGCCGTCGGGCAGGGCGCCATCGCCATCGAGACCCGCCGCGATGACGACCGCATCAATCAGTTCGTTGCGGCGATCAACGATAAGGGCACCAACACGGCGCTTGCCTGCGAACGAAGTTATCTCGCGCTGCTCGACGGTTCGTGCCGCACGCCCATCGGCGGTCACTGCACAGTGACGGGTGATCGGATCTCGTTTCGAGGTCTCATCATCTCGCCGGATGGTGTGGAATCGCATGAAGGCATGCGCGAGGGCACGCGGGGCGATGCCGTGGAGCTCGGCGCCGACCTGGCCAAGGAGTTGCGCGCACGTGCGGGCGAAAAATTCTTCACGCTGTTCAGCGGAGCGTAGGGCATGATTGTTCTGGTGACGCGGCCCGAGCCTGACAATCGCGCAACGGCTTCGAGGCTGAGCGCGCTCGGCCATGAGGCGCTGCTGGCGCCGATGCTGCGCTTCGAGCCCGCGGTGTTCGAGGGCGTTGCCGCCGATGCGTTCAGCGGGGCGATCGTGACATCGGCGAATGCGTTGCGCGCGGTCGCCGGTCACCCGTCGCTGACAAAGCTGAAACTGTTTGCGGTCGGCGAGCGCACGGCGTCGGTCGCGCGCGCGAATGGCTTTCAGAATGTCGAGGCGGCGGGCGGCAATGCAGAAGCTCTGCACCAGCTTGTCGTCGCGCGCTGGCAGGCTGCGCCCGGCAAGGCGCCGCTGCTTTATCTGGCGGGCGAGGATCTGACAGCGGATATGAAGGCGCTGCTGGCGCAGGATGGCATCCCGGTTGAGACGCGGACCGTGTACCGCATGGTCGCCAAGGACGAGTTCCCGGCGGATGTCGTCGAAACACTGCGCAATGGCCTCGTCGGGGCCGTGCTGCATTACTCGCGGCGGAGCGCGAGTGCCTTTGTTGCCGCCGCTCGCCGTGCGGGGATCGAGGCGCGGGCACTTGGCACCGCATCAGGTCTGCATGTCCGACGGCGTTGCCGAAGGATTGAAGTCAGCCGGAGCGGAGCGCGTAGCGGCTGCCGCGACACCCGACGAAGACGCCGTTTTCGCCACATTGCAGCGTCTGGTTCCGCCGTCATCGTAACCATCTGGTACCGGGAATCTGCTAGTATCGCGGCCAGCTCCAAGGAAACGCCATGACGGATACTCCGTCCGAGATGCCGAAACAGCCGAAGCGTCCGCCGCCGACCATCGACCTTGAGGCGTCGAAGCCCGCGGGTTCGCAATGGTCGCGCCTGATGGGTGTGTGGCCGTCGCATTCGCTGCTGGCTGCGTTGGGCGGCGCTTTCGCGGCGCTCGCGATTGTCGCGCTGGTGTGGATCGCGGGATTGCTGCCGCAACGCTCCACGCCGATCGCCGCAACCAATCCTGCTGTTGAAGATATCATGGCGCAACTGGCGCGAACCGAGGCGCGAATCGCCGCGTTGCCGAAGGTGGCGATTGATCCAGCGCTCGCGGCGCGCCTCGCCTCCGTCGAGCAAGCCGTTCAGGCATCGCAATCGGCGCAACAATCCGGCGCGCAGGCGCTGCAGGCCTTGCGGCGGCAGCTCGAAGCCATGATGGCATCGCTTGATGAGATCAAATCAACGCCGCGTGCGGCCGCGCCGGCCGTCGACTTTGCGCCGCTCAATCAACGCATCGGCGAGCTTGAGCAGTCGATCCGTGCATTGGCGCAGGATACCGCGCAGCGCAAGGAGCCCGCCGCGCTCGACGCCGCCGTCGGTCGCATGCTCGTGGCGCAGCAGCTCGATGTTGCGACGCGCGCCGGCACGCCCTTTGTGCCGCAGCTGAATGCGGCGAAGGCGTCGGGCGACGCGGCGATGCTCGCTGTGCTTGATCCCTTCGCAGCAACCGGATTGCCCGACGACGCGACGCTGGCGCGCGAACTCATTGCGCTTCTGCCGCAGCTTGAACCGAAGCCGGTGGCTCAGCCTGCGCCCTCCGGGTTGATCGACCGGTTCGAGGCGAGTGCCGCGCGGCTCGTGCGGATCACGCCGGCCGGTGACCGTGCGGCGACCGATTCCGCAAGCGCCACTCAACGCATTGCCGCCGCCGCGCGCCGCAACGATGTTGCAACCGCGCGTCGCGAACTCGATCGTCTCGATGCCTCCCAGCGCGCGCCGGCCGATGCCTGGATCAGGCGCACTGACGCGCGCGATGCGGCGCGCAAGGTGACCTCCGATTTCGTCGCGCAGTCGCTCGCCGCGCTGCCAAAGCCCTGAGGCGGACATGCTGAGGGTCATTGTTTTTCTTGTTGTCATCGCCACCGCCGCGCTCGGCGCGACCTGGCTCGCCGATCAATCGGGAACGCTGACGCTCGTCGTCGATCGCTGGCAGATCGAAACCTCGCTGCCGGTGTTCGTGCTGGCGGTTGGCGTGCTTGTGGCTGCGATGATCGCTGGTTGGTCGTTGCTGCGATTTCTGTGGCGGCTGCCGCAACGCGCGGCTGCGGCACGGCAACGACGCCGTGCGGCGCGCGGCCGCGAGGCGATCACACGCGGCCTCATCGCCATCGGCTCCGGCGATTCGCTCGCTGCAAGCCATCAGGCCCATCGAGCAAAAAAGCTGGCGCATGGCGATGCGTTGTCACTCGTTCTGCGTGCACAGGCGGCGCAGCTTGCGGGCGATCATGCCGAGGCGCGAGAAGCCTTCCATGATATGGCGTCGCGCACCGAAACGCGGCTGTTCGGTCTGCGCGGATTGTTTGTCGAGGCGCAGCGCAGCGACGATCCGCTCGGCGCGGTCGCTGTTGCCGAAGAGGCCTTGAAGCTCGCGCCGGCGTCGGGATGGGCGTCGCAGGCCGTGCTCGGATTTCGATGCGCCAAGGGCGACTGGGATGGCGCGCTTGCGATCGTGGATAGCAACAAGTCATCGGGTCTGGTGGCGGCAGCAGATTGGCGGCGTCAGCGCGCCGTGCTTCTGACGGCGCAGGCACTGGATCTGGAAATCTCCGATCGCGATCGCTCGCGCGCTCTGATCATGGCGGCGCTGAAGCTTGCGCCAACATTGATTCCTGCCGCCACACTCGCCGCAAAATACTTCAGCGAAAATGGCGAGGTCCGCCGGGCAATGCGCGCACTCGAATCGGCCTGGCGTGCGCAGCCGCATCCCGATCTGGCCGACGCCTATATTCACGTGCGGCTCGGCGATTCGGCGCGCGAACGTCTGGCGCGCGCGGTGACACTGGCGTCACGCACGCCTGGAGAACGCGAAGGCGCCCTGGCGCTGGCACGCGCTGCCATCGACGCGACTGAATTCGCGCAAGCGCGTGCAGCTCTTGCTCCGTTCATTGGCGCGCCGACACAACGTGTCGCGATGCTGATGGCCGAACTTGAGCGCACCGAGAACGGCGACGAAGCCCGCGCCCGCGAATGGACTGTTCGTGCCGTGCGTGCTGCGCACGATCCGGCATGGACGGCGGATGGATATGTCTCCGATCGCTGGCGGCCGGTCTCGCCGGTGACGGGCCGGCTCGACGCTTTTCAGTGGACCGTTCCGGTGGCCTCTCTGCCCGGTGTGACACAGGCCGAAGCAGTTTTGCCGCCCGCCACGCCATCCGTCGCGCCGCCCATCGCGCCGGTCGAACCGAGCCGGGATGCGCCGCGGCCTTTGGCCCAGCCTGCGCCCGTCGTGCCGCTGAGGTCCGCGCCGCAGCCCGAGGCGCCGCCGGCCGTATTTCGGCCGCGTCCCGATCTGGATCGTCTCAAGCCGGCAGCACCAATTCCGCCGGTCGTCGCCCTGACGCATCCGCCCGACGACCCTGGCATCGAGGGGGAGGAAGCGGCCGAACTGGGCGAGGAGTTGGATTCGCCTGCTCAGGCCGGTGGCTGGCAGGGCTTCCTGTCGCGGATGCGCCGCTAGCCCGGTTTGGGCGCGGACAGCAGTAAAACCGAGGCATTTCAGACGGAATCGGGCGCTGGTGGCGCCTTCCGCCGTCGTCTGCTGCTTGCAAAGCGGGGGGCCGGCAAGTATCAGAAGCACCAGATTTAGCCGCTGTAGCTCAGCTGGTAGAGCACCGCATTCGTAATGCGGGGGTCGGGGGTTCGAAATCCCTTCGGCGGCACCACAATTCCCGCAAAATTATCATCGAATACAAGGTCGCCATCAGGCGGCATCGCGCATGCGCGTCTGCACGCGTGTTGGACTTAAGGCCCCATCTCCACGGCTGGTACTTTTCGGCCGAACTTCTAGAGTGTCATCAACTCCGATAAGTTCTTGAAAGGCGCGGCGTTCAGTCATGTCCGGACTACCTGACGATATCGCCTCGGTCATCGTCACCGAGCAGCTTGCGCAAAGATCCCCATTGCCGCCCGACTATCTGCGCGAAAAACTGGCGCTGCAGGATCTTGCCAATCAAATGGCGGATCATCCCAGCGAGGTGCTTCCGCGCCTCGTCAATCTGGCGATGGAAATGTGCGATGCCGATTCGGCCGGCATTTCCGTTCTCGAGCCTGAGGGAAAAGAATTCCGGTGGTTCGCTCTTCATGGACGGCTCGCTGCTTTTGAAGGAGCGAAGACACCGCGGAATTTCAGTCCCTGCGGCATCACGCTCAATCAGAATGCGCCTGTCCTCATGAAGAATCCGGAGCGGGTCTATGGCTGGATTCGCGACGCGAAGATTGTCGTTCCGGAAGTCTTGCTGGTTCCGCTTTATATTCGCCACGCCGATGCCGTCACGCCGCTGGGCACATTGTGGGTTGTTGCGCGCGATGGCGCTCAGTTTGACAGCGGCCATGCGCGCGAGCTGACCGAACTTGCGTCTTTCGCAGGTGTCGCGCTGCGAATGATTCTGGCCGAGGAGAAGCTGATTGCCGCGCTGAAGCAGCAGGAACAGCTCACCGAGGAAATGGCGCACAGGATCAAGAATCTGTTTGCCATTGCCGACGCCATGATCCGTATGACGGCGCGAAATTCCGCGTCCAAGGAAGAGCTGGCGGAAAAGCTCGCCGGGCGGCTTCATGCGCTGTCGGCGGCCAACGGCCTGATCAAGCAGTCGTTCAGCGACACGCGGGCGACAGGCCCGGGCCTTATGCAGGCCATCGAGGCCATCATGAAGCCTTATGACGGCAGCAGCGCAAAGGGGCCCGACATTGTTCTCGGGACCAGGGCGACAAACAGCATCGCGCTCATCTTTCATGAACTTGCGACCAATGCGGCCAAGTACGGCGCTCTGAGCAAGTCGGACGGCACCGTCGATGTGTCCTGGCAGGTCGATGGCGACACGTTGAACATGACGTGGCGCGAGCAGGGCGGACCGGACGTTGCAGAGCCGGCCAGCAAGGGGTTCGGCGGCGTGCTGATCGAGAGTACCATTCGAAGTCATGACGGGACGATTGCCTATGAGTGGCAACCTTCCGGGCTGGTGGCGTCGGTGAATTTGCCGGTTCACGCATTGGCGAACTAAATGAGTCTGCCGGTGCGATTGTCGCCGGCGTGCAAGGGAAGAGGACTGGACATGCCGAAGGATCCGAAGATTGCCGCTCTGTTGTCCGGTGCTGTTGCCGCGTGGCTCATCTACAGCATGGCGACAGCGACGGAGGCCCCGAGCACGGCGCTTTGGACACTTCAGATTGTCCTGATCGGTGCGGCGTTGATCGGTTGTGCCGGCGCGGTGAAGCAGCTTCTCTCGGACAAGTAACGAGCAAGCCGTCCGCGATCGGACAACCTGCATCGCAGTTGCAGGTCGTTACAGGCCCAGTTCGGCGAGTCCGGGATGCTCATCGGGCCGGCGGCCTTGCGGCCAATGAAATTTCCGGTCGGCCGGTGCGATCGGCAGATCGTTGATCGACGCATGACGCGTGCGCATCAGGCCGGCCTCGTCGAACTCCCAGTTTTCGTTGCCGTATGAGCGGAACCAGTGCCCGCTGTCGTCGCACCATTCATAGGCGAAGCGCACGGCGATTCGATTTCCCGCAAAGGCCCAGACCTCCTTGATGAGCCGGTAATCGAGTTCGCGCGCCCATTTGCGGCGAAGAAAACTCGCAATCTCGGCGCGGCCCTGGAAAATCTCGGCGCGATTGCGCCAGCGGCTGTCTTGCGTATAGGCCAGCGCGACCCGTTCCGGATCGCGGCTGTTCCATGCGTCTTCGGCCATCCGCGCTTTCTGCGCAGCGGTGATCGCGTCGAAGGGGGGCAGCGGCGGGCGAGGATTCATGACCGCTCTCAGCTTTCCTTGAAGCCGTACTCGGGAATGCCTTGTTCGTTGCCGTAATATTTGAACGGCAGGAACTTGCCTGACATCGTGATCTTCACACGGTCGCCCTTCGGATTGGGTTCGCGCTCGAATTCCATGTTGAAGTCGATCGCGGACATGATGCCGTCGCCGAATTCTTCCTCGATGATTGCTTTCCACGCCGGACCGTTGACGAGCACGAGCTCGTAGAAACGGTAGATCAGCGGGTCGGTCGGAGGAGTCGTCGTGCCCTCGCCGCGCATGGGCAACTCGTTCAGCATCGTTTCCTCCGCCGGCGACAGTTCAAACAACGCCGCAGCCTTCTTCGCCAGCGGCTTCACCAGCTTGTGCTGGCCGAGCAGCGCGCCGATCACCAGCACCGGCGACATGCCGCCGATCTCTTCGGTGATGTGCTTCCAGCTCCAGCCCTTGGCGCGCTTGGTATCGAGAATCTTTTCGGTGAGGTCGGAACGCTTCATGGCATGTCTCCAGTGCGGGCTTCGATCAGGCGACCTTGCGGCCGGTTTCGGTGGGCGGGACGGGTTGCGGGTGTGCCTGCGGGAGAACGACTGGCGGCTTGCGCCTGTCGTAATCGGCGGGAATTTCGGATTTGAATGTCTTGGACCGCGTCACCAGGAAATCGATGAGGTGATTGCGGATGGTGTAAAATGACGGATGCTTGTGAATCTGGTGTCGCTGACGATCCTTCGGCAGGGGATTCTCGACGATCTCGGCGACCATCGCCTCGGGACCGTTGGTCATCAGGATGATCTTGTCGGCAAGGTAGATGGCCTCATCGACATCGTGCGTGATCATGAAGACCGTCTGTCCGGTCTCAAGGCAGATGCGGCGGACTTCATCCTGCAGCGTGCCGCGCGTCAGCGCATCGAGCGCCGAGAACGGCTCGTCCATGAGAAGGATCTTCGGCTCAATCGACAACGCGCGCGCGATGCCGACGCGCTGTTTCATGCCGCCGGAGAGCTGCGAGGGACGCTTTGATTCGGAGCCTTTCAGGCCGACCTTCTCGATGAAGCGGCGTGCCTGAGCTCCGACCTTCGCCTTGTTCCAGCCGCGCCATTTCGAGGACACCGCATAGGCGACGTTGCCGAGCACGGTGCGCCAGGGCAGGAGCGCATGACTCTGGAAAATGACAGCGCGGTCGAGCGACGGACCTTCAATCGCTGCTGCCATCGACGACCGCCACGCCTGCGTCGGGCAGATCGAGGCCGGACAGAATGTTCAGGACAGTGGTCTTGCCGCAGCCGGAATGACCGATCATGCAGACGAATTCGCCCTTGGCGATCTTGAACCAGATGTCTTCGAAAACCGTCGTCGCTCCGCCGTCCGGCGACTCGAAACGGCGCGTGATTCCTTCGATCGAAATGAACTTGTCGCTCATCGGTTCACTCCGGGAAGCTGACGGCGCGGCCCACGCGCGCCAGCGCCTGATCGAGCAGCATGCCGACAATGCCGATGACGAGAATGGACGTGATCACGTTGGTGATCGAGAGATTGTTCCATTCGTTCCAGACGAAGTAACCGATGCCGGTGCCACCGACGAGCATTTCGGCTGCAACGATCACAAGCCATGCAATGCCGATGGAAATGCGCATGCCGGTCACGATGGTGGGCGCCGCCGCCGGCAGGATCACGGTGAAGGCGCGGCGCAGCGTGCCGACCTCGAGCGTGCGCGCGACGTTGATCCATTCCTTGCGCACGCTGGAGACGCCGAACGCGGTATTGATGAGCATCGGCCACAGCGAGCAGATGAAGATAACGAAAATCGAGGAAATCGACGAAATCCTTGATCGTGTAGAGCGCCAATGGCATCCATGCGAGTGGCGAAACCGGCTTCATGATCTGGATGAAGGGATCGAGCGCCCGGTTCATCAGGGGCGACATGCCGATCACGAAGCCGAGCGGCAGCGCAACGATGATGGCGAGGCTGTAGCCGAGTGCGACGCGCGCGACGGAGTAGGCGAGCTGAATGCCGATGCCCTTGTCGTTCGGGCCGTCGATCGTAGAACGGCTGCTTGAGATGGCTCCAGATCGTGCGAGAACATCGAGCGGCCCCGGCATCGCAGATTTGCCCTGCGTCGCCGTCTGGCCCATGAGCTTGGCGTATTCCGGGTCGAGCACCTGCGTCTGGCCCGTGCCGGAGACGGCGAGGTGCCAGGCAATGCCGAAGATGACGAGGATCGAGACGGATACGATCCCCGCCCGCAGGCCAAGACTGGGCCGAAGACTCGGCTGTCGCATCGGTTCAGGTCCGCTTGATCTTGAACGAGGCGATGTAGTCTTCGGGCTTGCTCGCATCGAATGCTTTGCCCATCACGGAGAAGCTCTTGGTGGTTGAGGCAGGCGGGGTGAGTCCGACTTCCTTCATGCAGCCTGGTCGTGTCGGTGGCGAGGAACACCTGTTTGGCGACGCCTGCGTAATCGATATCGCCCTTGATCTGTCCCCATCGCTTCATCTGCGTCAGAATCCAGACGGCGAACGACTCATAGGGGAACGGATCGAAATCAATGCGGGCTGCGTCGCGTTTCACATTGCCGAGGCCGTCGGCATAGGTCCCGGTCAGCACCTGCTCGACCACGGTCACCGGCTGGTTGAGATAATTGGCAGGCGCAATTGCCTCCGCGATCTGCTTGCGGTTCTCCGGCTTCGAGGCGAAAGCCGTGGCGTCGATGATCGCCTTCAGAAGCGCGGCGTAAGTGTTCGGCGACTGCGTGACGAACTCTCTCGACGCAGCGAAGGCGCAGCACGGATGACCGGCCCACAGTTCCTTCGACAGGGTGTGGATGAAGCCGACGCCGTCATAGACCGCGCGCTGATTGACCGGATCGGGCGCAAGGAAGCCGTCGATGTTGTCGGCGCGCAGATTCGCGACCATTTCCGGCGGCGGCACCGAGCGGATCTGCACATCGGTATCCGGATCAAGACCGTGCTCGGCGAGGAAGTAGCGCAGCAGATAGTTGTGCATCGAATAGTCGAAGGGCACCGCGAGCTTGAAGCCCTTCCAGTCCTTCGGGTCGCGCCTGTCCTTGTGCTTCATCGCAAGCGTGATGGCTTGCCGTTGATGTTCTCGATAGCCGGCGCGGTATAGGGAATGGGGTTCGACCCGACGCCGAGCGAGATGGCGAGCGGCATCGGCGACAGCATGTGCGCGGCGTCGTATTCCTTGTTCAGCGTCTTGTCGCGGATCACGGCCCAGCCGGCGGTCTTCACCACCTCGACGTTGAGGCCGTGCTTTTTGTAGAAGCCCATCGGTTCGGCCATGATGATCGGCGTGGCGCAGGTGATCGGGATGAAGCCGACCTTCAGATTCGTCTTTTCGAGGGGAGCACCCTGCGCGAGCGCGTCGGTGATGGTACCGAGCGGAAGAAGTCGAGGAGATCGCGGCGAGCGCGGTGGTCGAGCCGACGGCGCTGAGGAAGGCGCGGCGGTGGGAATCGACCGGGAAGAGCGCCCGCATCACCGCCGTCTCGACGACGCGCCGGTAACGCTTGTCGTCGCTGTCCGGCTCGGCGCGGCTGCTGCCGTCAGCGCCGCCTGGTCATGTTCGGCCGCTGACGTGTGCCGGCCGCAGATGCATCCCTTGAAAAATTGACAGTGCTCGAGAACGGATTGGAGAAAGCAGACACGCGCGCCTCCTGAGCGTTGGTAACCTCTCATTGGCTTCGCAAGGAGCATGCCAGAGCCGGGGTGCGGTGCGACAAATTCCCAAGCAATTGCCCGCAATTAGCGCTTCTCAAGCGGTTGCCGCGTTGCTACGATTTTTCGCAGATCACGAGTATCCGTAGTGTCACAACGAAATCTCGTAGTTGAGGAGACTGCCGATCCGGGTGCGCTCCTGGGCCTGGCCTTCGAAAGCGCGCCCGATCCGACCTTTGTGATCGATCCGCGTGCCGACCGGATCGTCGATGCCAATGAGGCGGCCGCCAGCCTTCTGGGAATTTCGCGTGACGTGCTGCGCAAGACGCGCGCGAGCGAACTGCATCCCGAGCAACTGCCGGAGCTGATCGTCTTTACCGAAGCTGCCATCAACAAGGGCCGCTACTGGACGCACAAGCTGTCGCCGCGCCATTCCGACGGCCGCCTGCTCAAACTTGAGTATTCGGCGGTGACGTTGCCGGTAAACAATGATGTTTGGCTGCTTATCACCGCACACGACATCGCCGAGCGTCAACGCCGTCTGATCGATCAGGAAGCCGATCTGTTCATGGGCGCCGGCATGAATGAATGGCAGCGCGTCGAGCGCTATTTCCAGGACATCGAACGCGAGAACAGGCTTATCCTCAGCGCCGCCGGTGAGGGAATCTACGGCGTCAACGCCGAAGGAATTACCACCTTCGTCAACCCGGCGGCGGAGCAGATGCTGGGCTATTCGGCCGCCGATATGGTCGGGCGCAGCATGCACGACACAATCCATCACACGCATGCCGATGGCCGCCACTACGACAATCACGATTGCCCGATCTATGCGGCATTTCGTGACGGCTCGGTGCACAAGGTCGATACGGAAGTTTTCTGGCGCAAGGACGGCAAGCCGCTCTTTGTCGAATACACCTCGACCCCGATCCGTGAACGCAATCGCCTGCTGGGTGCGGTGATTGTTTTCCGTGACATCACGCTGCGGCGTGAATCGGAGGAGAAACTTCGCAAAGCCTTGGCGGAAGTCGACCAGCTGCGCGAGCGTTTGCAGCAGGAGAACGAATATCTTCAGGAGGAGATCCGCAGTGAATCCGGCCATCGCGGCATCATCGGCAACAGCGCCGCGATCAAGAAGCTCGCAAGCCAGATCGAACTCGTCGCGCAAACCGATGCCACGGTTCTGATCACCGGCGAATCGGGCACCGGCAAAAGTCTTGTGGCTCACGCCATCCACGAAGCCAGCAAGCGCTCGGCAAGGCCGCTCATTCGCGTCAATTGCGCCGCAATTCCACGCGAGCTATTCGAAAGTGAATTCTTTGGCCATACCAAGGGCGCGTTCACCGGCGCCATTCGCGACCGCGCCGGTCGCTTCGAACTGGCAGACGGGGCGACGCTTTTCCTCGACGAGGTCGGCGAAATTCCGCTGGAGCTGCAAGGCAAGCTGCTGCGAGTTCTCCAGGAGCGCCAGTTCGAGCGCGTCGGCGAAGAAAAGACACGCAACATCGACGTCCGGATTATCGCGGCGACGAACCGTTCGTTGAAGAACGACGTCAAGGCCGGCCGTTTTCGCGAAGATCTCTACTATCGGCTCGACGTCTTTCCGATCGAATGCGTCCCGTTGCGCGAGCGGTTGGAAGACATTCCCTTGTTGGCTCAGCACGCGCTTGAGCGCGCCATCGAGAAGCTCAATATCGCACCTGCGAGGCTCAATCGCGCGGATATGGAACGGCTGACGCGTTATGGCTGGCCCGGCAATGTCCGCGAGCTCGAAAATGCCATCGAGCGCGCTGCCATTCTGGCAAAGAACAATCAGCTCCGCTTCGACCTGCCGGATGCAAGTCGCGACGCACGCCTCGCCGTTAGCGGACAGAGTGTTCCGCCGAACGAAGTGATGACGGAAGAGGATCGCAAGGCGCGTGATCGCCGTAATATTCTCGTCGCGCTTGAAATGTCAGGCGGTCGCATATTTGGTGACGGCGGCGCCGCCGAGCTTCTCGGTATCCGGCCGACGACGCTGTTGTCGCGCATGAAGGCGCACGAAATCCAGAAGCCGCGCTAACCCGCGCGCCGCTCAGGCGCTCACACCCATTCGCCCTTGCGCATCAAGGGCGTCGCGGCACCGCTCGCCGCCAGTCCATCGATATCGATCTCCTTGGAGCCGATCATCCAGTCGATGTGGATGAGGCTGGCATTGGCGCCCTTGGCGAGCAGCGTCTTGGCATCGAGCTTGTCGCCGTCACGCACGCATTTTGTATAGGACTGGCCGAGTGCGATATGGCAGGCCGCGTTCTCGTCGAACAGCGTGTTGTAGAACAGGATGCCGCTTTTCGAGATCGGCGACGACCACGGCACCAGCGCGACTTCGCCGAGCCGCCTTGCGCCTTCATCGGTGTCGAGCACCTTGGCGAGCACGTCGGCGCCGGTGCGGGCATGCGACGAGACGATGGCGCCGTCTTCGAACTTGACCGCGATCTCCTCGATCAGCGTGCCCTGATACGACAGCGGCTTTGTCGCGCGCACCGTGCCATCGACACGGGCGCGATGCGGCGTCGTGAAGACTTCCTCGGTCGGAATGTTTGCCTGGCAGGTGGCGCCGTTCTTGGCGACGGACGAGCCGCCCTGCCACCAATGATCGTCGGCAAGGCCGACCTTCAGATCGGTGCCCGGTCCCTTGAAGTGCAGCGTGCTGAAGCGGACATCGTTGAGATAGTTCATGCGCGACTTCAGGTTCTTGTCATGCGCCGCCCAGGCCGCAACCGGATCGTCCACATCGGCGCGGGAGGCTGCGAAGATCGCATCCCACAGCTTTTGCATCGCCGCGTCTTCGGAAAGATCGGGAAACACCAGCCTGGCCCAGGCCGGTGTCGCACACGAGACGATGGTCCAGTTGATCTCGAAATTGACGATGTAATCGAGCGCCGGGCGATAGGCGATCGAGCGGGCGCGATTGGCGCGCGCAACCTTGTCGGTGTCCTGTCCCGACAGCAGCGACGGATTCTCACCGCTGATGGCGAGCCGCGCGGCGCCTGATTTGTAGGCGTCCGCCATGCCCTGGAACAGCCAGCCGGCCGCCTTGTCGAAGCTGCCGTCGCGGCCATGGGCGAAAACGCGCCAGTGTCGAGGCGTCGTCGCTGAACAGTGTCGTCACCAGCGATGCGCCGGCGCGGTAGGCGTGTTCGGTGATCTTGCGCGCCAGTGCGGCGGCCTCGATCGGCGCCGTCATCACCAGTTCCTGCCCCTCCTGCAATCCCGCGCCGGTCTTGACGGCGATTTCGGCAAGGCTGTCGAGCCTGCGCTCATGCAAGGCGTTTGGTGATGTCGCGGATTTTGTCGTCATGGCGGTTGACCGTGTGCAAGGGTGGCAACAAGGGTGGCAAAGAGTGTGCGTGGCGATTGCCGCAGATGGCTGTAACAAAACGCCGCAAGGCGTCTTATCTATGGCGGATCGCGTCGATCATGCGATCGAGAATTTGATCGATGATGTCGAGCGACGTGCCGAAGTTGAACCGTATGAAACTCCCGCACAACGGATCGAAGGTTTCGCCGGCGCTGAATCCGACCTTGGCCTTGTCGTGGAAAAACTTGAACGCCGTCGTCGGCAATTGCAGCGCGCTGCAATCGACCCATCCGAGATAGGTGGCTTCCGGCACATAGAAGCGCAGCTCAGGCATTTCCTTGGCGATGACATCGGCGATGTGGTTGCGTGCGGTCAGAAGATGCGCGAGCACATCGTCGAGCCATGGCTGGCTTTCGGTCCACGCGGCCACGGTGGCATCGATGCCAAAGACGCCGGGAGAGCCGAGCACCCGCCTTGGCACGCGTGCGTGAAAGCGATCGCGCAGCGCCTTGCTGCCGAAGTGCATCACGGCGCAGCGCAGGCCCGGAATATTGAAATCCCTTGGTCGCTGAATTGAGCGTCACGGTCCGCGCGGCGATCTCCGGCCCGAGCGAAGCCAACGGGATATGCGTTTGTCCGGGATAGACGAGATCGCAGTAAATCTCGTCGGAGATCACGGTGAGGTTGCGCCGGATTGCGATCTCGGCGATCGCCTCGAGCTCGGCGCGACGGTAGACATGTCCGCTTGGATTATGCGGCGAGCACAGAAGAAGAATGCGCGTCTGGTCGTCGACCAATGTTTCGAGCGCTTCAAGATCGATGTCGATGCGGTTGCCGTCATAGCGCACCTGATGAGAAATCAGCCGGCGTCCCGAATCGACAACGAACTCGCGGAACGGCGGGTAGCAGGGAATCTGCAACACCACGCCGTCGCCGGGGTCGCTGAAGGCGAGAATGGACGTGAACGTCCCCTGCACCAGATCGGCGACCGGCTGCACCAGGGCCGGGTCCACTTGCCAGCCGAAGCGCGCCTGCATGCGTGCGGCGAAGGCGCGCGATGCGGCGAACTCGGCACGGTCGCCGTCGCGTTCGGGGTAAACGTAGTCCTGCGTTTGCGGCGAGGCGGTCGACCGCCCGCTGGATGGCCGGTGCGGGCGAAAAGTCCATGTCCGCGACCCAGGCCGGAATGACGTCCGCGCCGTAGCGATGCCATTTGGCGCTTTGGCGGCGTCGCAGGGCATCGATGGGCAACGTGAACTTCGGGGCGGCGGAGCGGTTCGACATGAAAATCCTGCACGGTGGTTTGGACACCATCAATGTGCCGGACGCTTTGCGTTTCAGCAATGCCGACGCGCAGGGCGAACTTCCCCTTCGGCGTCCCGAGAGCGTTTAAGCGGCGGCGGGCTTAGGACCTGTTATGCCGTGGCGCGGGTGGACAAGGGGAGGCCGACCGGTTACGCCCGCAAACCTTTCGCCTGCGGACGCCCTCATTTTGTTCCCCCTGATCACCGATCCGATTTTCTACTTTATCGCTGTCCCTGCGGTGATTCTGCTGGGGTTGTCGAAAGGCGGCTTCGTCGGTCTTGGCACCGCGGCGACACCGATGGTGGGTCTTTACCTGTCGCCCTTCGAGGCCGCGGCTTTGATCCTGCCGATCCTGATCTGCCAGGACATGATCTCGCTCTATGCCTATCGGAAGGATTGGGATCGCTGGAACGTCAAGGTGCTGCTGATCGGCGCCGCAGTCGGCATGTCGCTGGCCTGGCTGCTCGCGCTGTACCTGTCGGATGCCGTCGTTCGCATCATTGTCGGCATCATTGGCCTGAGCTTCGTCATCAATGCCTGGCGTCGTCGTCGCGACATTGAGCCCGTCAAAAAAACGGCTGCGAGTGGTGTGTTCTGGGGCGCGGTGTCGGGCTTCACGTCGTTCATGATGCAGGGCGGCGCGCCGCCCTATCACGTTCACGTTCTGCCACAGCGTTTGCCGAAGATGATGCTCGCCGGCACAACGACGGTGTTCTTCGCCTTCGTCAATGCGGCGAAGATCGGCCCTTACATGACGATCATCGATTACACGCCGCGCATTCTGGCGACGTCGCTGGCGCTGCTGCCGCTCGCCGCCGCCTCAAATGTTCTCGGTATCTGGCTGGTGAAGCGCGTTCCGACCGAGATCTTCTACAAGATCATCTATCTGCTGCTGCTGCTTCTATCGCTCGCCATGCTCATTCAGGGCGGGGCACAGCTTCTGCGCAACGCAGGATGGCTATAGCGTTCGCAAGAGAAACGGCTGCTGGTTTGCGGCAAGAAAACGCGCCCAAATAAAAAAGACACGGCTTTGATTGCTCAAAGCCGTGTCTGATCAGAACGACAGTGTTTGAGGATCAATCTTCCTCGACGAACACTTCCTCGCGCTTCTTGGAAATCATCGGCAGCGCGATGACGATCAGAATGAGCGCCGCGACCACCAGCAGAACCGCGCTGATCGGCCGGGTGAAAAACACCGTCCAGTCGCCACCGGAAATCAGCATGGTGCGGCGGAGCTGATGTTCGAACAGCGGGCCGAGCACGAAGCCCAGGAAGAACGGCGCCCATTCGCAACCGAGCTTGGTCAGGAAGTAGCCGATCAATCCGGAGATCACGATCAGATAGACGCCGAAGGGCGAACTCGACACGCTGTAGACGCCGATGCAGCAGAACGCGACGATCGCCGGGAACAGGATGTTGTAGGGAACGCGCAGGAGGCTGCACCCAGATGCCGATCAGCGGCAGGTTGAGAATGATCAGCATCGCATTGCCGATCCACATCGAGGCGATCAGGCCCCAGAACAGGCCGGGATTGTTGGTGATGACGTTGGGGCCGGGCGTGATGCCCTGAATGGTCATCGCGCCGATCATCAGCGCCATGACAGGCGTCGAGGGAAGGCCGAGCGTCAGCATCGGGATGAAGGAGGTCTGCGCGGCGGCGTTGTTGGCGGACTCCGGCGCGGCGACGCCTTCGATCGCGCCCTTGCCGAATTCGGCGCTGTTCTTCGATATCTTCTTCTCGACGTTGTAGGTGACGAAAGACGACAGCAGCGCGCCGCCGCCGGGCAGGATGCCGAGCGCGGAGCCGATCGCGGTGCCGCGCAGGATCGGCGCGACCATGCGGCGCAGGTCTTCCTTGCTCGGCCACAGGCCGGTGACCTTGTCGATGATGGTCTTGCGTTCCGTCGAGCTTTCGAGGTTGCGCAGGATTTCGCCGATACCGAACACGCCGACCGCCATGGCGACGAAGTCGATGCCGTCGAGCAGGTCGCTGACGCCGAAGGTGAAGCGCGTCAGGTTGGTGTAGATGTCGGTGCCGGTCAGGCCGAGCAGCAGTCCGAGGAAGATCATGCCGATCGCCTTGACCACGGAGCCGGACGCGAGCGCGATCGACGACACGAGGCCGACTGTCATCAGCGAGAAATACTCCGCCGGCCCGAAACGAGAGCGCAATCGAGGTCAGCGGAATGGCGATCAGCGCGACGAACACGGTCGCAACCGAGCCGGCGAAGAACGAGCCGATGCCGGCGGCGGCGAGCGCCGGGCCGGCGCGGCCGCGCAGGGCCATCTGGTAGCCGTCGATCATCGTGACGGTCGATGAGGCTTCGCCGGGCAGGTTGACGAGAATGGCCGTGGTCGAACCGCCATACTGCGAGCCGTAGTAGATGCCCGACAGCATGATCAGCGATGTCGTCGGCGGCAGGCCGAATGTCAGCGGCAGCAGCATCGAGATGGTCGCGAGCGGGCCGATGCCCGGAAGCACGCCGATCACGGTGCCGAGAAATACGCCGAGAAGGCAGAAGAGCAGGTTGATCGGCAGGAGCGCGACGGAGAAACCGAGCGCCAGATTATTGATGAGATCCATTGGAGCGCTCCTAGTTCACAAACCACGTGCCGATCAACGGGATCGGCAGGCGGACGCCGTAAGGTCCGAAAACACCAGCGCAGAAAATCGCCACGCCGACGGCGACCACGAACGCATAGCGCACGGTGATATGTCGGCTGGAGAGCGAGGAGAGAAAGGTCACAAGGAAGATCGCGAGCAAGATGCCCATCTCGCGCACGAAGGCGCCGAACAGGATGATCGCGATCGACAGCATGACAATCGCGCGCCACGAAATGACGTCGAAGAAATTCGTTTCCTTTGACGCAAAAAAGCTGCGGCCAATAAGGATGGCACCGAGGAAGATCAGCAGGCCGGACAACACGACCGGAAAAAAGCCCGGCCCCATGCTGAGCGCCTGTCCCATCGGCAGCCTGGGATTCGCCATGCCTCCAAAGAGTGCGATGCCGCCATACAGCAGTCCGACCGCAACAAATGCCGCCCCGGCTCCGAGGTCTTTCCGATCCAGTTTCATCATGAAGTATCCGTCTGACCTCGTCCGGCTTCGATACGAAGCGCGGACGGTATCCCCTGACCCCTGCGGCTGGTTACCGCCGACAGTCTTTAATCATATTCGTCTTGGCTTGACGACGCAGGAAACGGCCGTCTCGAAGCAATTTCGCGGGTTGGTACGAAAACCCCACCGGCCTTTCGACCGGTGGGGGCATCGGGGTTGTCGATCTTACTTCTTGAGGGCGTCCTTGTAGAAAGCGGCCGCCTTGCTGAGCAGATCCTTCAGGCCATTTTCGCCAAGGTTCACCGCCTCGTTCTCGAACTTGTCCATCAGCACCTTGTACTGGGGCGTCTTCACGACTTCGTCGATGGCTTCCTTGAGGCAGGTCTTGATGTTGGCCGGAAGGCCCTTCGGCGCGAAGGCCATGGTGTGCGCGTCGAGCGGCGCGGCCGTTGCACCCTGTTCGGCCATCGTGCCGTTGTCGGGAGCGTAAGGCACGCGGCGGCCGATGACCGAGGCGATCTGCTTCATCTTGCCGGACTTGATCTGCGCGACATGCAGCGTGCCCTGCGTCGTCGCATCGACGTGACCGCCGAGAGCGGCCGCCATGGCTTCAGCGGCGCCGGTGCCGGGGACCGGCACGAGGTTGACCTTGAACTGTTCGGCTATCTGCTTGACCAGAACTTCCTGATTGACGCCGGCAACCGAGATCGTGGCGCGGCCATTCTTCTTGGCGTATTCGACGAGGGACTTGATGTCGTTGAAGGGCGCATCCTTCAGCGCGACAAGGCCCGTCCAGGTCTGCATGCCCGAGCCGAGATATTCGAAATCGCTCCACGAATAGCCGACATCGGTCTGCGCCGGGTTGACGGTGACAGCATCCGTTCCGTTGATGCCGATGGTGTAGCCGTCGGGGGCCTGGGCCTTGAGCCATGAGGCCATCACGCCGCCGCCGGAGCCGGGCTTGTTCTCGACGACGACCGTCCATTTGAACTGTTGCTCGAGGCCCGAGGCAATCGCGCGGCCGATCACGTCGGTGCCGCCGCCCGCGCCGAAGCCGACAACGAAGCGGATGGGCTTGCTCGGATAGCCTGTCGGGCAGTTTGGCGCTGCAGACGCGTAATCGGTGGCACCAAAGAGAACACCGACAGTCGTCAGCAGGGCGAGTTTGATAGTCCGATGGGTCATTTTAGGTTTCCTCCAGCAGTGATTGAATTTGGTGACGGGTATAACCCGTCTTCGCGCGAGGATGCTTTGGCGCGATTTGAATTTCGTTGTTCGAAATACGTTTTTCACTGCGGCAATCCGATATTCCGCAATATTGTTGCAGTGCACCATTTTGTGGGTTGGGCACCGATGTGGGACGCCCGCGCGATCGGTGAAACGTCGCACAGCCATGCAAAGCATCGGATAGACAAGCCAAGGCGCAGCCGGATAGAGCATCATTCAAAGAGTGGGCGGCGATTTCAGCAAGAATCGCGGCGGGCTGGGCGGAAGCGAACGGGATATGGCAACGCAGGATCTGGCGCGCGCCGCGCGAGGCGACGGCTCGACAGCAGGTCTTGCGGTGGTGTGCGCATCCCACTGGATCAGCCATTTCCACATGTTCGTGCTGCCGTTACTGTTTCCTTTTCTCAAGGATCAGTTCGGTGTCGGCTACGTCGAGCTCGGGCTTGGCATCACGGTTTTCAGCATCGTTTCGGGTCTGACGCAGGCGCCCGTCGGCTTTGTCGTCGACCGGTTCGGCGCGAAAATGATTCTGGTTTGCGGCATCTGTGTCGGTAGCGCGTCTTTTATCTTCCTCGGTTTCTATCTCACCTATCCGGCGTTTCTCGTCTGCGCGGCGCTCGCGGGCCTCGCCAACAGCGTCTATCACCCCGGCGACTATGCGATCCTGACGTCGGTCGTCGACGAGCGGCGCATGGGCCGGGCGTTTTCCATTCACACCTTCGCCGGCTTCCTCGGCGGCGCCGTCGCGCCTGCACTCATGTTGCTGCTGGTCTCGACCTTCACCATGCGCGGCGCTCTGATCGCGGCTGGCCTGATGGGCTTTGCAGCGGCGCTCGCGGTGCTGCTCGTGCCGGTCCGGCCAAGGCCGACGGCTGCCAAAGTTGAAGGCGCACCGGGCAGCACCTCCGTGTGGACGCCTGCGATCCTGACGCTGACATTGCTGTTCACAATGATCAGCCTGGCAAGCGCCGGCATTTCGCAGTTTTCGATCGTCGCCTTCATGGGCGGCCGCGGCATTTCGTTCGAGACCGCCAACATCGCGCTCACCGCCTATCTTTCGATGAGCGCGGGCGGTGTGCTCGTCGGCGGCTATCTTGCGGACCGCACGCATCGCCACGATCTCGTGGCAACGATCAATTACGGTCTCAACGGCATTGTGCTCTTGTGCGTCGCCGTCTTCCCGATGGCGCCGCTTGTGCTGATCATGGTCATGGGATGCGCCGGATTTCTCTCCGGCTCGATCACCGCGTCGCGCGACATGATGGTGCGCAAGGCGGCGCCTGCGGGTGCCATCGGCCGCGCTTTCGGCATCGTCTCGACCGGTTTCAACATCGGTGGCATCATCGGTCCGTTACTGTACGGCTGGATCATGGATCACGGCATGCCGCTCTGGGTGTTCTATGTCACCGCTGTCTTCATGGTCGGAACATCGCTGGCGACCCTTTTCGCCGACTACGTTCGCCGCTCATCGCAAACCGCCGAATGATCATGACAAAGCTTCCGTCCACCGGCCCCGTCACGCTCACCGCCAATCTCGATTCGCGCTTTGTGCCGCAATACGCGCTACGGCACGGTCAGATCGCGTCGCCTTTGATCCATTTCGACTTCTGCGGGCCGCCGATTGCGCATCATGCGTTTCCGCAGATGATCGAAAAGGACGAATTCGACATCGGCGAAATCGCGATCGTCACTTACCTGCAGGCCAAATGCGCCGGAAAGCCGCTCGTCATCCTGCCGGCGGTCAATCTCGGCCGCTTCCTGTTCAACACTATCTTTGTCGGCCCCGCGAGCAAGCTTCGTTCGCCGAAGGACCTCGAGGGCTGCACCATCGGCATTCGTTCTTACACGCAGACGACCGGCGTATGGGTGCGCGGCATGCTGCGGCGTGAATACGGCGTCGATCCGGACAAGATCACCTGGGCCTGCTTCGACCCGCCGCATCTGGCCGGGTTCAAGGAACCCGCCAATTGCTTCCGGCTGCCGAAGGACAATAACGACATCGAGAAGCTGACGATGTCCGGCGAGGTCGATGCGATGATCGCGCTCGACGTCAAGGACAAACGTCTCACCAGTCTCATTCCCGATACGCCCGAAGCAGCGCAAGCCTGGTACGCCAAGAACGGCTATGTGCCGATCAACCACATTCTCTGCGTGCGGCCTTATGTGTCGCGAGAGCGGCCGGATGTCGTGCGGGAATTTTTTCGCCTGTTCGTCGAAAGCAAGAAGCTGGCGAAGCTGGACGGCATCGATCTTGTGCCGTGCGGGTTAGAGGCCATTCGCAAATCGCTGCAGACGATCATCGACGATTGCGTCGAGCAGAACATGATCCCGCGCCGGCTTTCTGTCGATGAACTGTTCGACGATGTGACGCGGGGCCTCACGCCTTAAGGCGTCGCTAGTAGTAGGCGAGCTTGTGTCCCGGCCGCAGCCAGTCCATGCGCGCGACCTTGCCCTTGCCGGACAAGGTGACATAGGCGCTCTTCATGTCCGCGCCGCCGAAGCAGATATTGGTCACCGACGGATCATCGAACAGGATCAGTTCGGTCAGCTTGCCGTCCGGCGTCACGCTTGAGATGCCGCTGGCGCGCAGCGTCGCGATGCAGATGTTGCCGCAGGCTTCGACCGCGATGGAGTCGCATCGGAAATAGCTCGGCAATGTGTAGACCACACGACCGCCATTCTGGGTCTGCCAGCCGCCGCGCTTCTCGACCGTGCCGCGCCCGGTGATGTCGAAGGCCCACAGCCGCCCCGTCGGCGTTTCAGCCACATAGAGCGTCTTGTCATCGGGCGACAGCGAGATGCCGTTGCCGCCATAGAACGGCCCGGCCACTTCAGTGATGAAGTTGTCGTCGATGCGGCAGTAATAGGCGCTGCAAAGATCGACGCGGCCGGCCATGGTGCCGAGATCGGAAAACCACAGGCCGCCGTCGCGATCGAACACGAGGTCGTTCGGGCCGACCAGCCGCTTGTCGCCGCAATGGCTGTAGAGCGTCGTCAGCTTCTTCGTCTTGAAGTCGTAGCGGTCGATGCTGCCGCCGACGAAGCCGTCCGGCTTGCCCATGCTGCGCAGATAGCCATCCGGCGACGTCTCCCAGGAGAAGCCGCCGGAGTTGCAGATATAGAGCGCGCCGTCCGGTCCGATCGCCAGCCCATTGGGGCTGCCCGGCACCTCGACTTCGACCGTGACCTTGCCCCCGGAGATGCGCACGACACGGCTGTTGGCCACGTCGCAGACCAAGAGATCGCCATTCGGCAGCCACACCGGCCCTTCGGGAAAGCGCAGTCCTTCGGCGACGATGTCGTAGCGCATCGGGTTCTCCTCGGCTTATGCCGTCTTCGGCAGCTTCAGCATCTCTCGGGCTTCGGCGGTGGTCGCAACTTCAATGTTGAGCAGTTTGAAGATTTGCGTCATGCGCTCGATCTGCGCCGCATTGGAGGCCCACGGCACGCCCGGCTTGTCGAGCAAATTGTCTTCCTGGCCGACGCGAATGTGCGTGCCGAGCAGGCCGCCCGTCGTCGCGGCGCGGATGTTGCGCGTGCCGGTGCCGTGGATGAAGAGCTGCAGCGTGTCGCCGTGACGGCCGAACAGCTTCTCGGCGGTGTCCTTCATGTGCACGAGATGCTCGACGTCGGAGGGGATGCCGCCAAGGATTCCGGTCAGGAACTGCAGGATGATCGGCTTCTTCACCTTATGCTTGTTGAGGTGATGCTCGAGAATATAGAGGTGGCCGACATCGTAGCATTCGAACTCGATGCCGATATCTTCCTTGATCAGCGTCTCGATCATCTTGTCGATCTTCTCGAACGAGTTGTTCGTGACGATGCCGTAGCTCTTCGGGCCGTAATGTTCCTTTTCCCAGTCGTGGGTGAACTCCGGCGAACCCTGGTCCTTCACCTTGCGGAACAGACCGTAGTTCATCGAGCCGACGATGACGGTCGCGATTTCCGGGCGCAGCGCCAGCACGGCCGACAAGCGTTCTTCCGCCGTCGGTCCGAGCGAGGCCGACATGTTGATGATGGCATCGCAGCGCTTGCGAATGTCGGCAATGAACTCGCGCCAGATCGGCGTCGCATTGGTCGGCTTGCCGTCGTTCTCGCGGGCATGGAGATGAACGATCGATGCGCCGGCCTTGACGGCCTCGACAGACTGGTCGGCGATCTCCTTCGGCGTCACCGGCAGGTTGGGCGACATTGCCTTCGACAGTGAAGCGCCGGTGGCGGCGCAGGTGATGATGGTCTTCATGGGGTAGTCCTCCAGAATGTCGGTGAATTAGTCGACGAATTGGCCGTAGCCGGATTTGGCGGGTTCATAGGCGTAGCCGTCGCCTTCGCGACGGACGTAGCCGGTGTGCGGCTGCGGGAAGTGACAGGGCATGACGAGAGCGCCCGTGCGTGCGGCCTCGGCGGCGAAGGTGTGGCGTGTCTTCTTCGATTTATCCGGCAGAACGCAAAACGCCGTGTTCCAGTCCGGATAATAGATCTGCGTCGGGTGATGGAAGACGTCGGCCGAGAACACGCCGGTTTCGCCGCGCGATTCCAGCCAGTAGTTCAGCATGCCGGGCGTATGCCCCGGCGCCGGCGTAATCCGCAACCCCAGCACTTCGCGCTGGTCGGGGGTGATGAGTTCAGTCAGACCCGCGTCGACCACGGGCTGGATGCTGTCGCCGAACGATCCATCGTCCAGCGGGGCCTTGGTGCCGACTTGTGCGCCGAAATAGTCGAAGTCGATCTTCGGCATGACGTAGCGCGCCTTGGGGAAGGTCGGCACCCACTTGCCGTTGTCGAGCACCGTGCACCAGCCGATATGGTCGGCGTGCAGATGCGTCATCAGCACATGTGTGACCTTGTCGCGCGCAATGCCGAGCGCGGCGAGCCAGGACGGGTACAGCGTGTTGAGCATATTGGCGCGCTCGACGCGGCGCGGCTTGGCGTTGCCGACACCGGCATCGATCATGATGACGTTGCCGCCATACTCAAGAAACCAGATCTGGCAGGCGATGTTGAGCCGGTCGCTCGCGGGATAATAGTGGCCGGGCGGAAACTTGGGTCGGATTGCGTCGAACTTGGCGCGGTCAAAGGCAGGATAGAGATAAGTCGGGTCGTGCGTCGGTCCGCAATACTCGACGATGCTCGACACCTTCACATCGCCGATCTTCCAGCTATGCAACATAATCTGACCTCAGTTCTTAGGACCTGTATCTTCGTCGACGAACTTCGTGATCTTGAATGACGGCCGTTCGGCGATGTCGTCATACCAGCGCGCGAGTTCGGGCTCGCGCTTGCGCCAATCAAGCTCCGGCGCGCGAAAATCCGCATAGGCGATCCCGCATCCGATCGACAGATGCCCGATGTCGAAAGCTCGCGCACTCAATGCCGGCAGACGCTTCGTCATGCCGGCCAAGGTCGCCTGGCATTTGGCGATAAGGGTCTTCTTCAGCTCTTCAGAGCGGAACTGCGGTTCGCGGTTTCGTTCCACCACCAGCATGATGAGCTGGTCGGTCAGGCCGACGCCGAGCGACTCGTCGCTGAGGGCCACATACTTTTTGACGCCGCTCGCGGGATAGAGCTTCGGTCCGGTCGTGCCGATGTCGTCAAAATACTGGCAGATGACGCGGGAGTCGTGAATCGCCGTGCCGTCCGGCAGGATCAGCGTCGGAATCTTGCCGAGCCCGTTATCGACCACGAGATCATCCGGCGCGATGAAAAACGTCGAGACCAGCGTCCGCTTGCGGTCGAAGGCCTCCGCCAGTCCCTTCTCGTAAGCCGTCACCATCACACGCCGGACGTAAGGCGAGCGCGGCGACCAGTGCAGCACCATGCGGGTCATGCCGTTCTCCCGGCGCGAAGCAAAACAACTGTCATCGTCATATGGTTTGGGATCATGTTCTAGAAGAACTGCCAGATATCCGTCTTGCGCGTTTCCGCGTTCGAGCCGGTGAACACCACGCGGCCACTGTTGAGAATAAGCACGTCATCGACGATCTTCATAGCAGACGCAATCTTGTGTTCGATCAGGATCGCGGAAATGTCGTGCGTTTTGCAGATCTTCGAGATCTGCGCGAACAGGTGCTCCACCAGATCGGGCTGAAGCCCGACCGACGGCTCTTCCAGCAGCAGGCATTTCGGCGAACCCAGAATTGCCAGGCCGACCGCCAGCATCTGCTGCTGGCCGCCGCTCATGCTGCCGGCGAGAATATTGCGCCGCTCGGCCAGCACCGGGAACAGGGACAAGACGTCGTCGCTGGTGATTTTCATCGGCTCGTGCCCGTCATGGGCGCTGGAGACGACTGCGAGATTTTCCATCACCGTCAACTCGGGAAATACGCCGCGCCCCTCGGGCAACAGCCGCAATCCGCGAGCAAGGCGGCCGTCGATCGACAGCTTCTCGATCCGCTCGCCGCCGATCTCGATGGTGCCGGAGGATGTCTGAATGAGGCCGAGCAGCGCCTTCAGGACGGTCGATTTTCCTGCGCCGTTGTGGCCGAACAGAGCCATGATCTTGCCGGGCTCGATGACAAAGGAAATGTCATCGACGATGGAGCGTTCGCCGTATCCGGCCTCGATTTTGTCAACGCGCAAGCTCATAGCGCATGCTCCGTGATCGCGCCGCCGAAATAGACCTCCGCGAGCGCGCGGTCGTTCAGCACATCGTCGGGCGCGCCGGCGCGCAGCACGTGGCCCTGATGCATGAACACCACGGCATTCGAAATCTGCTTCACGATGCGGGTGTTGTGTTCGACGACGAGCAGCGTTTTGCCGAGCTTGCGCAGCTTGTCGATCAGCTCGACCATGTTGTCGAGCGCGCGCGCGGCGAGGCCGGAGGTCGGCTCATCCAGCAGCAGCAGATCGGCATTGGTCGCCAGGATCCGCGCGACGCACAGAAGCTTCTGTTGGCCGAAGCTGATGCCGGAGGCGTAGTCGTTCGCCTTGTGCGCAAGACCGACGGTCTCCAGCAACTGCATCGCCTCATCCGCCTTGCGCCTTGCAATCGCGGCCGACTGGAATGGCCGCAGGATCGCCGAGGCGGCATTGTTGCCCGTTTCGTCGGCCAGGCAGACGACGACATTGTCGCGCACGCTGAGTTCGGGAAACAGCCGCAGGTTCTGGAAGGTGCGCGCAATGCCGATCTTGACGACGTCGCGGCGGCCAAGCCCGGCGATGGATCGGCCCTTGAAGCGGACATCGCCTGAGTCGGGCCGCAGAAATCCGGTGATGACATCGAACAGCGTGGTCTTGCCGGCGCCGTTGGGGCCGACAAGGCATGTCGCGTTGCCGCTCTCGATGGTGAACGAGCACTCGCGCAGCGCGCGCAGCCCGCCGAATGCCTTTGAGATGTTATCGACTTCGAGGATCGTGCTCATCACAGTTTCTGCCCCGCGATGCCCTGCGGCCGCAACAGCATGAAGGCCACGAGAATGATTCCATAGGCGAGTTGCCGCATCGGGCCGACAATGGTGCTCGGCAGCTCGATGAGCGCCAGCAATTGCGGAATGGCCAGGATCACGAACGGGCCGATGATCGAGCCGATCAGCGTGCGCGCGCCGCCGACCACGAGCATGGTCAGGAACAGCACCGAGACGTGAATCTCGAACGAAGAAGGGTCGATGTAGCTGAAATAGGACGCGAACAGCACGCCGCCCATGGCGGCAAGGCCGCCCGACACGGCGGAAACGCCGAGCTTGGCGCCCAGCACGTCGCGGCCGGCGGCCGAGGCGGCAATCTCGTCGAGCCGGATGGCGTGCAGCATGCGTCCATAGACCGAACGCATCATCAGCCAGAAGATCATCGCTGCGAGAGCCAGCGCCAGTGTCGAGATAATGACGAACTCGACATTGGTATCCGCTGCAAATCCAAGCCATGTCGGCGGTGGAATCGCAGGAATGCCGCTGGCGCCGCCGGTGACAGCCGCCCAGTTGATGAAAATCGCCGAGGCGACGATCTGGATGCCGAAGGATGTGACGACGAAATAGTCTCCGGCCAATCGCAGCGACGGAAGCGATGTGACGATGTTGAACAATGCGCAGACCGAAACGGCGATCAGCGCCGAGGTGGCGAAGTCGAGGCCGTTCAGCGCACACAGCGCGTAGATATAGGCGCCGATGCCCATGATCGCGGCTTGCGCGACCGAGAAGATGCCGATGACGCCGACCATCAGATTGGTGGAGATGGCGAGAATGGCGTAGATCTCGGCGAGGATGAGATAGCTCAGCAGGAAATTCATGCGGCGCTCTCTTTGTTGATGCGCATGACCCTGCCCGAAAGCCGCTTCACACTTTTCGGGGTCATGCGTCAGCTCGCACGTTGCACGCGCGTCCGGAACAGACCGGTCGGCATGATCAGGATGAAGACGATGAAGACGGCGTAGGTGAGCGAGATGCTCCACTTGCCCGGCACATAGATCAGAACGATGGTCTGAATGACCGAGATCACGATCGAGATGAGGAAGGCGCCGGGCATCGAGCCGATGCCGCCTGCGATCACCGCGATTACCGCGGTCAGCAGGACGAGAATGCTGGTGTAGGGCTGGATGGCCTGATCGACGCCGGTCAGCACCGAAGGCACGGCGACGAGACCTGACGCGATCGCCAGCACGACGAGAAAGACGCGCTTGGGCCGAAGTCTGGCGATTTCAGCCAGCTGCGGATTGGAGGCGACCGCGCGAATGCGCTGGCCCATCAGTGTGGATGACGAGAACCAGAGCAATCCGGCCAGGATCGCGAAACTTGTGATGATGACGGCGACCTGCGGATAGCTCAGGAAAATGCCGCCGACATTGACGATCTGCAGCCGCCAGCTCGACGAGAATTGCAGAATGTTCGGCGAGAACGCGATCGCGACGATGTTCTGCAGGATCGCCAGCAGACCCAGCGACGCGATCAGCATCACCAGCGGCGATGCGCCGCGCTCAGCCAGCGGCTGATAGACGCCGCGCTGAATGATCATGCCGACAGCGGCTGCAGCAATGATTGCCGCCCCGACGGCAAGCACGAAGGGCACACCCAGTCCGGCGAAATACCACGCGATATAGGCGCTGAATGTGTAGATGCCCGCATGCGCGACGTGGAAGATTCCCGTCGTCGTATAAACATACGCGAAGGTGATCGCCACGATGCCGACCGCGCAGCCGGTCGCAAAACCGTCGGCCAGAAGTTGCAGAAACAACACGGTTTGATCTCGCTATATGAAGGGAGTTCGCGGAGCCGCCGGTTGCGGCCGCTCCGCGAGGCGCTTGTGAGAGGCGGCTTACTTCGGCGTGTAGTTGACCTTCTCGCGGGCGTTCGCGCCGTGAGTCAGGATTTCGACGTTGCGCTTCGCCGTGTTGCCGCTTTCGAAGACGATGTTGGCGACCGGGGAATTGAACGTCTTCATCGCGAACAGATTTTCGCGCAGGTTTTTGCCGGTGAGCTCCTGGCCCTTGCCGAGCGTGGTATCGATGACCTTCAGGAGAACATTGGTCGAGTTGTAATATTCGCGTTCGAAGAAGCCCATTTCCTTGACGTTGAACTTGGCGATGAACGCTTTCTCTTCATCCGCCGGCACGTTGGATTCGATCGCCGAGTGGAACCAGCCGAGCGTCGATTTGAAGCCGAAGAACGGGCGCGAGAACGAGGTGCCGGTCGCCTTGGGGAAGCCCTGGATCTGGCCGACCTGCTCGGCGAAGGCGTCGTGGCCCTGCGTCATGGCGATATGGACGAAATCCGGCTTGGCCGACGCCACTTTCAGAAGCGTCGAACGGAAGTTCGTCTGGCCGAACTCGACCGGCTCTTCGAGCACGATCTTGCCGCCAGCGGCTTCGAAGCCTTTCTTGAAGTCGTCCTTGCCGTCGATGCCGGCGGCGGCGTTCTCGTAGATGATCGCCGCGGTCTTGCCGAGCTTGTCGGCGGCAAACTTGGCCAGTTCGCGTGTTTCGTCGCCCACGGTCGGAATGGTGTTGACCATGTAGGGCGACGCATTGGCCAGTGCGTTCGCCTGCGCGGCGGGATTGATGACGAGGATCTCGCGGCGCGTGGCGAGCGGGGCGATGGCGAGCGAGATGGACGAGAAGGCGGTCATGATGGCCGGCACCTTGTTCAGGTCCGCGAGCCGGTTGAATCCGAGCACGCCCTGGTCCGGCTTGGCCTGACTGTCCTCGAATACGACCTTGACCTGACGGCCGCGAATGCCGCCGGCGGCGTTGACCTTGTCGACGGCGAAGATCACGCCCTGCTGTTCCTGGATGCCGGTCGGCGCGGCAGGTCCCGTCAGCGGCAAAATGGCGCCGATGGTGATGTCCTGGGCGAGTGCGTTGCCACCGAAAAACGCGACTGCGGCAGCGGTCAGAACGGGGCGAGCGAGCTTAAGATATTGAAACTTCATGTATTTCCTCCCAGTTGGTGTTTTGTTGAGTGCCGTCGCCCGGCATTTTTGCCGATGCGTATTGAACCGTTTCAATATTGTATTCTCGAGCGATGTTCAGGATCAAGCGAGAAGTGCGCAGCGTTGTATGCGCGGAGCGATTGACGAAGGCTTGGCCGGTGGCTCAATAACGCTTGGGGCGCGCACGCGCATGCCCGGGGCATGCAGGGACGAAGATGGCAGCGGCAATGCGGGGCAGGGCCCGAATCCAGGACGTTGCCAAATCGGCCAAGGTCTCGGTCGGCACCGTCTCCCACTATCTCAACGGCCGTTTCGTCAGCAAGGAGCGCTCGCGCCGTATCAAGAAGGCGATCGACGAGCTCGGCTTCACCGGCAATCTGCTGGCGCGGGCGATGCGCAGTCAGAAATCCTCCGTGATCGGGCTGTGCGTGCCTTACACGACCTTCTCCAACTTCGCGTCGCTCGTCGATGCGCTGGAGCAGCGCGCGTCCGAGGCCAGCTTCGACGTGATGCAGGTTGTCAGCCGCCAGGACCCGAAGAAGGAATTTCAGCGGATCGAGCGGCTGGTTGCGTTCAAGATCGGCGGCCTGATGCTGGTGCCGAGCCTTGAGCCGCAGCACATGCTCGACTTTCTTCACAAGAGTAATGTGCCGACCGTCATCGTCAGCCGTCTCATTCCGGAAGAGAAGCGATTCGATCAGGTCGCGGTCGATCACAAGCAGACCATGATGCGCGTGGTGCAGGAATTCATCCGCAAGGGCCATCGCGATCTTCTTTTCATCGTGCGCTATCCGACGCTGGTGGTCACCCGTCAGCGCATCGAGGGGCTTGAGCAGGCGATCGCCGAATCTGCCACGCGCGTGAAATACAAAGTTCTCGCGTGCAGCGATGACGATGCCGAGTTCGACGCGGAGATCGCGGCCGCATTCAAGCCGCGTGCAAAGCCATCCGGAATCATCTTCAGCAACGGCATCATTGCAGGGCGCGCGATTCCGATGCTGCGCACGCGCGGCATCGCCTACCCCAAGGATGTCTCCTTGCTGACACTCGACGATCCCGGCTGGGCCGAACTTGTCACGCCGCGGCTGTCTTTCGTCGAGCAGCCGAGCCGGGAACTCGCCGATATCGCCTGGCGTTGTCTCGCCGAGCGCATGCAGAATCCTGCGACACCGCCGCGCCGCATTCTGCTCGATGACACGATACAGTTGCGCGACTTCTGATAGCCTGCCCTTTCTGAGTGCCAATCCGGAATGTTCTCATGAAAATAAAGTCGATTGCGACCACCATTATCGCCGTGCCTTACGATCACGGCGCAAAGCACGGGTCCTTTGCCGGCAAGCCTTGGGATCATATGGAGACGCTGCTTGTTCGCGTCGAAACCGATGATGGTCTCGTCGGATGGGGCGAAGCATTCGGGCACGCCGCCAACATCACCACCAAAGCCGCCATCGATTCCATCATCGCGCCGCTGATGCTCGGCCGCGACACCAGCGACATCGCGGCGCTGACAAAGGCCGTCACGCATTTGCTGCATTTGATGGGTCGCAACGGACCGTTCGTCTACGGCTTTTCCGGCGTCGAAATCGCGCTGTGGGATATCGCCGGCAAGCGCGCCGGCAAATCTCTGTGCGCAGTTGCTCGGCGGCACGCGCACGGAGGTCGAGGCTTATGCGAGCCTGATGTTCTACGGCAACGATGAAGTCGCGACGAAACAGGCGGTCCTCGCCTATGAGGCCGGCTATCGCCACATCAAGCTGCATGAGCGCACGGCTGCTGCGGTGGCGATGTGCAAGCCTCATCTTGGCGATACGAAGATCATGGTCGACGTCAATTGCGCGTGGGGCCTTGATGATGCGCGCAAGCTCGCCGACGACCTCGCCCGCGACAACGTCGCCTGGCTTGAGGAGCCGCTGTGGCCGCCGGAGGATATCGAGGGGCTCGCGTCGGTCCATGGACGCGGCGTTCCCATTGCCTGCGGCGAAAACGTCGCGGGATATTATGGGTTCAAAGCCCTGATTGACGGCGGTGCCATCGATATCGCGCAGCCTTCCATCAGCAAGGTCGGCGGCGTCGGTGAAATGATGCGGATCATCGACTTGTGCAAGGCGCGCGGGATTCAGGTGCGGCCGCATTCGGCGTATTTCGGTCCCGGCCTGATCGCGACGCTGCATGTGCAGGCGGCGCTGCTCGACGACCCCCTGATGGAAGTATTCTGGACCAAGCTCGAAGCGAGCCCGTTCGATCCGTGGGTGCGGCCGGTCAACGCTCGCATGAAAGTGCCGCAGGGTCCGGGCCTTGGCGTTGAGCCTGATCTGGCGGTCGTCGAGAAGTACCGCAAGGGCGAAACAACCGTCACGCGAAAGACCTGAAGGATATTCATGCTCGACTCCTTGCGAAAGCTGCTGACGGGTTTGACGGGAGAAGGCGACGAGGCGCGCCGCTTCGAGGATAATGATTATCGTCTCGCGGCGACCGCGCTGCTCGTTCATCTGATGGCGATCGACGGCGATATCGCCGACGCCGAGCGCACCAAGCTTCAATCGCTGGTCGAAACGCGTTTTTCGCTGTCGCCGGACGACGCCGCCGAACTGGTGCGCGAGGCGACGGTCGTCGAAGGCGACGCCGTCGATCTCTATCGCTTCACCAGCCTCATCATGCGCTCGGTCGATGAAGAAGGACGCCTGCGCATCATCGAGATGATGTGGGAACTTGTTTTCGCCGACGGTGACGGTGAACGAGTTCGAAGACAATGTCATCTGGCGCGCCGCCGATCTGCTCGGCATCTCGACGCGCCAGCGTGTTGAGTTGCGCAGGCGCGTCGGCGCAGGCTTCCCGAAGACCTCGACGCCCAACCCATAGTCGGACATTGCATGACCGGCCGCATTGCTCTTATCACCGGCGCGTCGGAAGGCATCGGCGCGGAGCTTGCACGCATCTTTGCAGCCAACGGCCATCGCGTCGCCATCGTCGCGCGTCGCGAAGACAAATTGCGTGAGCTGGCCGCTTCGCTCGCCACTGCAAGCGAGCCGCCGCCGATTGTCATCGCCTGCGATCTCGGCGATCCGCGGGCCGGCGAACTCATTGCCGCGGCGCTGAGCGCGGCCGATGTCGAGCCGGATTATGTCGTCAACAATGCGGGCTTCGGCTTGTTTGGTGAGGCTGTAGAGCTGTCGCTCGCCGCGCAGCTCGATATGATTGCGGTGAACATCCGCGCGCTGACGGATCTGTCGCTGCGTTTCTCAGGGTCGTTGCGCCGCCATCGCGGCGGCGTTCTGAATGTCGGATCGGTCGCCGGCTTCCTGCCCGGTCCGCGCATGGCGGTGTATTACGCGACCAAGGCCTATGTGCTGTCGTTCTCCGAGGCGCTCTCTCACGAGATGCGACCCTTCGGCGTGCGCGTGACGGCGTTGTGTCCCGGCCCGGTGCCCACCGGATTTCAGACGCGCGCCGGGTTTCTGGCGGGCAGCAGTTCGGCGCTGTCGCAGGATGCGCATAGTGTGGCGGTTGCAGGCTATCGCGGGCTGATGGCGGGACGCAGGCTCGTCGTCCCCGGATTGGGAAATCGCATCCTGACGCTGGCCTTGCGCGGGGTGCCGCGCGGCTGGGTCGTGGCGGCGGTCGGCGCAGTTCAGCGCAAAAGGCGCTGACGCTCTGCCTGGAAACCGGAAATTTGGAAATCGGGAATGTTTGGTCACCTTGGGAAGGTGGTGGACCCGAGCGGGATCGAACCGCTGACCTCCTCATTGCGAACGAGGCGCTCTCCCAGCTGAGCTACGGGCCCCCTGTCCGCGGCCGGTGGCCGCGGGCGTCAGGTGGGGCCATTTACGAGACCGGCCCTTGGCAAGTCAATCGTCAAGTCGCCCCGGAAAATGGCCTTTATGCGCGGGCCCCGGGTCGCCGCCATGGGTCTTGGAACATCCCTTGTTTGGGCTGCGTCCAGACCCTAATTTGGGCGCACCGATTCTTTCAAACCGGTGTTTTCGCCATGCGCGCCATTCTCGACGTCATCCTGATCGCCCTGGACATTTATGTCTGGCTTCTGGTCGCTTCCGCCATCCTGTCCTGGCTGATCGCCTTCAACGTCGTGAACACGCGCAACCAGTTCGTGTCGACGGTGGCTGAGTTCTTGTACCGGATCACCGAACCGGCATTGCGACCGATCCGGAACATCATGCCCAATCTCGGTGGGCTCGATATTTCTCCGGTCATCCTGATCCTGATCATTTTCCTGATCCAGCGCGTCATCGCCTACTACATCTACCCCTACGTCTTCTGATCTGTGTCGGGAGAGGCCTTTGTCCGAAAGGCCCTGGCGATCGACAGCCTCCGGCATCGAGATCGTGCTGCGCCTGACCCCGCGCGGCGGGCGCGATGCCATCGACGGTGTCGAGGCGTTGTCCGATGGGCGCTCTGTGCTCAAGGCGCGTGTGCGGGCGGTGCCGGAAGATGGTGCGGCCAATCACGCCATCGAGCGCCTGATCGCCAAGACGTTGGGCGTGCCCAATTCCGCCGTGCGCGTGGGCACTGGCCACACCTCCCGCATCAAGAACATCGTGGTTGACGGCGAGCCTTCCGTGCTGCTCAAGAAGCTGGAAAATCTCTTGGGAGCATGATCCGGAAAAGCATGCCCTCGGGCTAGACCCGAGGGTGGAAACCGGTTTTCCGACAAGATCATGCCCAAAGAAAAAATGAGCGGAGCGAAGCATGAGCGCGCGTGTGATTGACGGCAAGGCGGTGGCGGCTGCCTTGCGGGAGCAGGTGGCGGTGGAAGCGCTGCGGCTGAAGACCGATCACGGCCTTACGCCGGGTCTCGCGGTCGTGCTGGTCGGCACAGATCCGGCGAGCCAGGTCTATGTCCGCAACAAGGTGCGCACGACGACGGCCGCCAACATGGCATCGTTCGAGCACGTGCTGCCGGCGGAGACGACGCAATCAACGCTTCTGGCGCTGGTCGAGAAGCTCAATCGCGATCCCGCCGTGCATGGCATTCTGGTGCAGTTGCCGTTGCCGAAACATCTGGATTCGCAGGCCGTGGTCGCCGCCATCGATCCCGCCAAGGATGTCGATGGACTGACGCCGATCAACGCCGGGCGTCTCGCCAGCGGCATGGCGGCGCTGGCGCCCTGCACGCCGGTCGGTTGCGTCATTCTCGCGAAGTCGGTGCATGCGTCGCTCGAAGGCATGAACGCCATCGTCATCGGCCGTTCCAATCTCGTCGGCCGTCCGCTGGTGCAATTGCTGCTCAACGAAAACGCCACCGTCACGATTGCGCATTCGCGCTCGCGTGATCTGCCGGCGCTGTGCCGTCAGGCGGATCTGGTGTTCGCTGCCGTCGGCCGTCGCGAGATGGTGCGCGGCGACTGGATCAAGCCGGGCGCCGCCGTCATCGATGTCGGCATCAATCGTATCGCGGGCGAGAACGGCAAGGACAAGCTTGTCGGCGATGTCGCCTACGATGAAGCCGCGAAGGTTGCCGGTTCAATCACGCCGGTGCCGGGCGGCGTCGGGCCGATGACGATTGCGTGCTTGCTGCTGAATACGTTGCGCGCGGCGTGCGCGATCAAGGGTCTGCCGGCGCCGAAGATTGGATGACGCACACGCGTCGTCATGGCCGGACTTGATCCGGCCATCCATCTTTAAATACATCTTTAAATACGGAAAGAAACTGGATTGCCCGGTCAAGCCGGGCAATGACGGGAAGAGCTAGTTCGCCCAGGCGAACGCGACCTTGTCGAGCGTGCGCTGGCCGAAGCGCTCCGACGAGCGCGCCACGAGACGGCCGCCCAGCGCGCGGTAGAACTCCACGGCCGGATCGTTGTCCGACAGCGCCCATACCACCATGCTCTTCAGTCCGCTCTGCACGAGATCGCGCCGTGCGGCGGAGAACAGCTTGCTGCCGAAGCCCAGCCCCTGGAATTCGGGACGCAGATAAACTTCGTAGAGTTCGCCGTCGTAATGCAGGCTGCGCGCGCGGTTGCGGCCGTAATTCGCATAGCCGGCAATCTGGTCGCCGAACTGCAGCACGCTGATGCGGCTGCCTTTGCGGATGGCGCTATCCCACCACTGCGCGCCGCGGCGATTGACGAGTTTATCGAGTTCGGCGCCGGGAATGATGCCGCGATAGGCCGCGCGCCATGCTTCGTCATGGGTGGCGGCGACGGCGGCTGCGTCGGCGGCTCTGGCTTGCCGGATTTCGATAAGGACCGTACTCATGACCGGATCAAAGCAAGCCGCGCCGCCGCCTTCAAGGGTCATAACTAATAATCGGTTAACGTGTGGATTTCCGGCATCACCTGTGCCGAAATATGACATGAAACGGCCAGTCCGGGCATGACACTGCGGGTCAATTATCCATTCAGGCGGTTGTTGCGCGTCTTTTTCGTGGGCGCGCTGATGATTGTCTGTGCACAGGGCGTCGTCGCGCAGGGCATCAGTCCACAAAATTTTGGCCCGCAGGGCAGCGAGGCCGAGCCGAATCGCCGCCAGGAGTGGCGGGTGCCGTCCGGCGTTGCCGCCGCGCCGTCGCGCGCGCTGGTGTTTCGGCCCGCCGGTGACGGACCGTTTCGTCTCGCGCTGATTGCGCATGCCTCGGTGCAGAATCCGCTGCGCCGGGCCATGATGCCGCAGCCCGATTACCGCGCGCTCACGTCATGGCTTGTCGCGCGCGGCTTTGCCGTCGTCGTTCCCGAGCGACCGGGTCACGGCGCAACCGGCGGTCCCTATCTTGAAGACCAGGGCGGCTGCGCGGATGCCGATTACACGCGCGCCGGCAACGGCACCGCCACGTCGATTGCCGCGGCGCTGGTCTTCATGCGCACGCAACCGTTCGTCAGAAAAGACAACGCAATCGTCATCGGCCATTCCGCCGGAGGCTTCGGTGCGCTGGCGCTCGCCGCGCGCGGCGTCGAAGGGCTCTCGCATATCGTTGCCTTCTCGCCGGGCCGCGGCGGTCATGCCGACGACAAGCCGAATAATGTCTGCGCGCCGGAGCGTCTGGTCGCAGCAGCGCGCAGCTTCGGCAGCCATGCGCGCGTGCCGGTGACGTGGCTCGTGGCGCAGAACGACACTTATTTTTCGCCTGCATTGTCCAGGCGTATGGCGGATGCGTTTCGTGCAGGCGGTGGCCGCGTGGATTTTCGTGTGCTGCCGGCGCTTGGAAATGAAGGACATGGATTGGCGGAGACCGGAGACGCCGGGAGTTTTGACTTTTTGCCTGTGCTTTGATCGTCAGGCTTCGGAGGCCGCTGGATCGATATGACATCATATTTTTTGCTCAAATATTTTCATGTTGTCGGAGCCGTCATTATTCTTGGCACAGGCATGGGCATCGCTTTTTTCATGCGATGGCTCACCGCAGCAAAGACGCTGCTTTCATTGCGCAAACGGCCTGTGGTGGTCGTTGCCGACACGCTGTTCACCGCCAGCGCGGTTTTCGTGCAGCCGCTGACAGGTCTTGCGGTGATGTCCATGACGTCGACCTCCCTGTGGGAGCCGTGGCTGGCTTCTGCGTCCTTGCTCTATCTTGTTGCAGGGGCGTTCTGGATTCCTGTCGTGTTCATGCAAATCGAAATGCGGGATCATGCACGTCAGGCCGCTGCTGCGGATGGAATCCTGCCGCCGCGCTATTTCGCGCTCTATCGCCGCTGGTTCCTGTTTGGCATCCCGGGCTTTGGTTCGGTCATGGCCATTCTGTGGCTGATGATCGCCAAGCCGTCGGTATGAGTTCATGACAAGCAAACCCAACATCTTGATTCTGGGTGCATCCGGCCGATCGGCCGATTTTTGACCGATGACCTGCATTCGCGCGGGTTGACGGTCAGGTGTGGCTCGTCGATTTGCTTCGGGACAGGCCGGCCCTACGGATCTTGAATTGCCGATCCTGTCGCTTGATGTGTCAGCTCTTGCGGAATTGTTGCGGCAGCAAGAAATTGACCTCGTGGTCAATTGCCTTGGTGTGCTGCAGGACGGCGCTGGTCAGGATACCCGCGCTGTGCACGGCGATTTTGTCGCCCGGCTGCTGCAGGCCATGGTCAGCAGCGAACGCTCACTTTGCCTTGTTCATATTTCGATACCGGGTGATGGCGACAATGATCGTACGGCGTTCAGTCGCACCAAGCGTGAGGCCGAACGCCTGATCGCATCGTCCCCGGTGCGATATGCGATCTTGCGCCCGGGTTTTGTCATTGGGCCCGCGGCCTATGGCGGCAGTGCGCTGGTGCGAGCGCTTGCATCGTTGCCGATCGATCTGCCTGCGACGGACCTGGCGATTCCATTTCAGACGGTGGCGGCAAAGGATATTGCCGGAGCGCCTCGATCACTTCTCCCGCCGCGCGCAGCCCCGTCTCATAGGCGCCATGCGCCGTCGAGAAGAAGTGCGGATGCGTCGCTTCTCCGGCAAAGAAAATCCGATCCTCGACAGGCGCGGCGAGAATAGCGCGGTCGCCGGCATGGCCCGGCAGCGCATGCGAGTAGGAGCCGAGCGCGAAGGCATCGCTCGCCCAGGCCGTTGACGCAATCGGCACGATGATTTTGCGGATGTCGTTGCCGAGCAGGTCGGCGAGTTCGTCCGCGGCAAAAGCGGCCAATGCGCCGTCGCTCTCGTGCTCGCGGGCACAGACACCGCCGAAAAATCCTTCGATCACCGGCCGGCCGAGCGGGCGCAGATGATAACCGCCGGTCGCCACGCGATCGATCGACCCGCGCAGATGCCCGTTGAGCGGCAAGGCGTCCGGCTCGGTCACGAGGAACAGCATCTTGTTGGCGACGCCGAGCGGCAGTCCGGCGGCAGCGGCCACCTTGTCGGGCAGGGCTTGCGTGAAGCGGATCTGTTCGCGCGCAATCATCGGGGTCGGGACAGTGACGATCACCGCGCGGGCGGACAGCGTGCCGTTGTTCGTTTCAATTTTGACACGCGCAGCGGAACGGTCGATCTGCGTCACCTGCGTGTTCAGCGCCACCTTGCAGGATGCGCCGTAGGCCGCAACGACCGCGCCATAGCCTTCGCGCACGCGCCAGTCGAAACCTGTGTCGAGGTAGTTGTTGGTGTCCTTGGCCGAGACGAGATGCAGTTCGGCGCCGTTGATATAGGTCGAGAGCGCATTGAGCATCGGATTCCAACGGCTGCCGGGCGTCAGGCTCTTGCTGGCGGGAGAATCCCATGGCCGCTTCGCGGCGTCCCACAGCCGGTCGTAAAACGCGTCCAGCGCGCGGCCGAAGGCACGGCGCTGGAGCTTGGTGTAATGCCTGTTGCCGCTCTGCTGGCCCCAGCCCGGCGACGTCTGATCGACCGTGAAGCCGAGATCGTGCGCGATGGAGACAAAGGCGTTGTGGTCTGCCGAATGCAGCCAGCCGGCGCCGACATCGAACGGCACACCCGGCGCGGGCGTCGTCGTGAAGGTGCGCCCGCCAATGCGTTCGCGCGCTTCCAGAATGAGGACGGATAAATTCTTGTGATTTTGAAGAGTTTGCGCCGCGGCCAGTCCCGCGGCGCCAGCGCCGATGATCGCGACGTCGACCTCGGCGGGAAGGCTCACGCCAGCGCGCTTTCCTTCTCGCGGCCGGCGCGCTTGCGATCGTTCGGATCGAGGATCTTCTTGCGCAGACGGATCGACTTCGGCGTCACCTCGACGAGTTCATCGTCTTCGATGTAGGCGAGCGCCTTTTCCAGCGTCATCCGGATCGGCGTGGTCAGACGCACCGCCTCGTCCTTCGAGGTGGTGCGGATGTTGGTCAGCTGCTTGCCCTTGAGGATGTTGATCTCGAGGTCGTTGTCGCGGGTGTGTTCGCCGACGATCATGCCGCGATAAACTTTCCAGCCCGGCTCGATCATCATCGGGCCGCGGTCTTCCAGCTTCCACATCGCGTAGGCGACAGCTTCGCCCTGGTCGTTGGAGATCAGCACGCCGTTGCGGCGGCCCTGGATGTCGCCCTTGTAGGGGGCGTAGTTGTGGAACAGCCGGTTCATGATGGCGGTGCCGCGCGTGTCGGTCAGCAGTTCGCCCTGATAGCCGATCAGGCCGCGGGTCGGAGCGTAGAACACCAGCCGCAGGCGATTGCCGCCGGACGGCTTCATCTCGATCATCTCGGCCTTGCGCTCGCTCATCTTCTGAACGACGACGCCGGAATGCTCCTCATCGACGTCGATGACGACTTCCTCGATCGGCTCCAGCAACTGGCCGCTCTCGTCCTTGTTCAGAACCACGCGCGGGCGCGACACCGAGAGTTCGAAGCCCTCGCGGCGCATGTTCTCGATCAGGATCGCGAGCTGCAATTCGCCGCGGCCGGACACTTCCATCGAATCCTTGTCGGCGGCCTCAACCACGCGCAGCGCGACATTGCCTTCCGCTTCGCGCAGCAGGCGGTCGCGGATCATGCGGCTCGTCACCTTGTCGCCTTCGGTGCCGGCGAGCGGCGAGTTGTTGACGATGAAGGACATCGACACGGTCGGCGGATCGATCGGCTGCGCAACCAGCGGAACTTCGACCGACGGATCGCAGAACGTGTCGGCGACCGTGCCCTTGGTGAGGCCGGCGATGGCGACGATGTCGCCCGCTTCGGCATCCTCGAGCGTCGTGCGCTCGATGCCGCGGAAGGCGATGATCTTGGTGATGCGGCCGTTCTCGATCACCTTGCCGTCACTGCCGAGAACTTTCACGGCCTGGTTCGGCTTGATGGTGCCCGACGTGATGCGGCCGGTGATGATGCGGCCGAGATAGGGATTGGCTTCGAGGATGGTGCCGATCATGCGGAACGGGCCGTCCTCCACCGTCGGCGGCGGCACGTGGCGCAGCACCAGGTCGAACAGCGGCTGCATGCCGGCGTCCTGCGGGCCTTCCGGGCTCTCCGCCATCCAGCCCTGCTTGGCCGAACCGTACAGGATCGGGAAGTCGAGCTGCTCTTCGGTGGCGTCGAGCGCGGCGAACAGATCGAACACTTCGTTGATGACTTCGGTCGGACGCGCATCGGGGCGATCGACCTTGTTGATGACGACGATCGGCTTGAGGCCGACCTTGAGCGCCTTGGAGACGACGAACTTGGTTTGCGGCAGCGGGCCTTCGGCCGCGTCCACCAGCACCAGCGCACCGTCCACCATGTTCAGGATACGCTCGACCTCGCCGCCGAAATCGGCGTGGCCCGGCGTGTCGACGATGTTGATGCGGGTGTCTTTCCACTGCACCGAAGCGGCCTTGGCCAGAATGGTGATGCCGCGCTCGCGCTCGATGTCGTTGGAATCCATCGCGCGTTCAACCACGCGCTGGTTGTCGCGATAGGTGCCGGACTGTTGCAGCAGGCGATCCACCAGCGTGGTCTTGCCGTGGTCGACGTGAGCGATGATGGCAATGTTGCGAAGGTTCATGGTCTATCTTTTCGATCGTTGATGTCGCGCCGGGCTTGGACCGGCTGGACGAAAAAATGCCCGGCAATACGCCACCGGCGGCTAGTCCCGAAAGGGTTCTGCCGGAAAGCCGTTAACAGCCAGGCAAAGGTGAGCGGTTGCGCCGCAATATAGTGGCCAAATGCCAGAAAACAATCAGTTTTGTGCGGGAATTGAGGTCAATTGTGTGACAGCCGCCCGCAGGCCCCTGGGGGTGAGGGCCGAAAGCTGGCTCCGCCGGTCGGCCACGGCGGCATGGAACTGCTGCAGGACGATGTCGGACGCCGCCAGCCCCGAATCATCGATGGCGCCGTGGTCGAAAGCCTGAAGCGTGCTGCGCAAAATCTGGTCCGCCTCGGTCTGCATGAGGTCCAGCTGAGCCACGGTCTCGGCGCGGCGTGCCTCCGAGAGCATTTCCAGCAGGCGGTCGCGCAGGCCGAGATACTGATGGCGCTCGTCGCGGCGCAGATAGCTGGCAAGCCAGGCGCCGAGCGAGCCCAGCGCGGACACCGCCATCAGGCCCCACCAGATAAAATCGCTGTAGCGGTCGAGGAATGTTCGTTCTTCGCCGTCGACATAGGCCGCGGCGCCGGGATGCGCGGGAATGACGGCATCCTTGTCGGTGTCGGGCGTCTCGATGGCGGCTGCGTGCGGCAGCTCCGAGATCACGGTCTGGCGGATCGAGAACAGCTGCTTCGTGAAGGCGGCGATGGTGACCTCCGACACCGCGGCGCGCGCCACGATGTGGTGGTTAAAGCCAATCGTCTTCATCGGCTCGTCGGGTTTTCCGGTGCCGAACGTGCCGGCGGGAAATCTCGACGGACTCATATTGATTGTAGCGCTGCACGATGGTGTCGGCCGCGTTGATTTCGATAAATCGCAGCGTTCCGATTTTCGAAGACGCGGCCACCGCATCCGCGGTGATGCGACTGTTGGTCGGTCCGACTGTGAGAATGGCGTCGATACGATCGCTGCGTCCGGCCTCAGCGGCTTCGGTCACGCCGAACTGGACAATCTCAACTTTTTCAGGCGCAACGCCGTACTGATTGAGGATGATGTTAAGAACCGCAACGTTGGCAGGTGTTTTTCCGATGATGCCGATGCGCTTGCCGGCGAGATCGGCGACGGTGCGGATCGCGGGTGCCGCGCGGCCCTTCTTTGCACGCGACGCCCTTCGGCGCGGCGCGTTGCGGCAGCGCCCACAGCACAACGACATTCTTGCGCAGTGTCGCCACCGCGCGCGCCGACTTCGGCAATGAAAGGTCGCCGCGAACGACGGCGAGGTCGGCAGTTCCAGTGTCGATAGCGTTGGCGCTTTGAGTTGCGCCTTCGGTCGGGATGACTCGAATTCTGACGTTGCCACGTTCGCGGCCCAGAATCTGCGCGATGGCCTGAACGACTTTTGCGTCGTCGCTGCCGGCAGGGCCGACAGCAATGCGCAGCGTCGCGGGGCGCATCATGTAAACGACACCGGCGGTGACGAACAATGCCGCCAGGACGCCTGCGACAATGAGGTGCATTACCGAGCGTCGAATCGGACCACGGCTCGTTGGCTCGAATCCGGGACGCGACAGCATGCCGCTCGATTCGCCGGACGATCCGAAAAGAGATTTGAGGTTGAAGATCATCTCGTCATGTCGCGAAAATCGTCTCGGTTTCCAGCTGCTCGGAGTTCAGGTACTCGACGTCCAGATCATCGACGTTCGAGTATTCGTGTCGTCGCCGTGAACCACGGCGGGAGTGGGGCGTTAATGCCTTGACCCGTCCGGTAACCGTTTAGAGCCTAACCGATGAACGCAACCTGAAATGCCGTCGGGCAGCGTCAACAATCGCTAACCAATGGTATCATCATATCGCGCCGCAGCGTTAATGGTTGTAACCTTTCCGTCAGGGCGGGCGCCGTTGAGGAGACAGGCATGGCCGAGAAACTTGTCGGGCAGGCGAGGGCGGCGGCCCTGGCGACGCTGAAGGGCTGGACCGAGGTGTCCGGACGGGATGCCATCACGCGAACCTTCGAATTCAAGGACTTTAACCAGGCCTTCGGATTCATGACCCGCGCCGCGCTCGCGGCCGAGAAGGCCGACCATCACCCTGAGTGGTTCAACGTGTACAAAAAGGTGGAAGTCACCCTGTCCACGCATGATGCCGGCGGGCTGACGCAAAAGGACATCGCGCTGGCGGCGACGATGGACCGACTGGCCGGCTAGTTCCGTCAGGCGGGTTGGCCCTTGCATCGCGATCCCGCCTTCACCACCTGACATCGCTGCAGCCGGATTCGGCTGTCGAGGGAGAAGCCATGTTCGGCAAAGGCACCACGGCGGACAATCTGTCGCGTGACCGCGAGCGGGTGAGCCGCAATTTCTGGGGCAAGGCCAAGGCTGTGGCGGCGAAGCTGCCCTTCGCCGAGGATTTGCTCGCGGCCTATTATTGCGCGTTCGACCGCGGCACCCCGCGCCATGTTCAGGTGTCGCTGATGGCTGCGCTTGCCTATTTCGTGCTGCCGTTCGATTTTGTCGCCGACTTTCTGCCGGTCGCTGGTTTTGCCGACGATGCGGCGGTGCTTGCGGCCGCCATTCGCATGGTCGCAACGCATATCCGCCCGGATCACCGGGAGGCTGCGCGTGCGGCGCTTGCGCGCGGTGTGACGTCGGCCTGACGCTAAACCCGGGAAGATCTGGATTGATTGCGGCCGGACTGGCACGTCCGCCGGTTTTTTGCCATGATTCCATTGGAACCGTCACATGGTTGCGGCGTCACCCAGCGACCGCGTTTCTATCGCTCGATTGAGGATTCAATTCATGGAACTGCCAGTCATTTTTCTTCGCCGTTCCGCGATGACGATGTCCGCAGCGCTTCTGGGAGTTGCGGCGATGACCAGCGAGCCTTTCGCGCAGACATCGTCGAAATCCGCGCCGAAAGCCACAGCGCCGAAAGCTGCACCTGCCGCTTCCGCCGCCAAGCAGACAGCACCCGCCATCGGTGGCGTGCAGCCGACACTGCTCGGCCAGTACGGCGTCTGGGGTGCTTACACCGCGTCGCCGGGCGGCAAGAAAATCTGTTTTGCGCTCGCCAAGCCGACGACGTCGAAGACGGTTCCGGCGAACCGGCCGCGCGATCCTGCCTATGCTTTCATTTCGACGCGGCCCGGCGAAAAAATTAGGAACGAAGTTTCGCTGATGATGGGTTACGGCTTGAAGCCGGGATCCGATGCCAGCGTCGAAATCGGCAATGCGCGCTTTGCCATGTACACGCAGGGCGACGGCATCTGGATCAAGAACGCTGCCGAAGAGGGCAGCATGGTCGATGCGCTGCGCAAGGGCGCCGATATCACGGTCAAGGGCGTGTCCGCGCGCGGCACCGAGACGACCGATATCTATTCCCTGAAAGGCATCGCGCAGGCGCTCGATCGCGTCGCCCAGGATTGCCGCTAAGATTGCCGTTAAGATTGCCGATGGTCTGCCATAGTCTCAGGCGAGCGCGTCTTTCCGTGCTTGTCGGGGGGAGCCCTGTCTTATAAGGCTCTCGGACGGCAAAGACTTAAGGTGGCCGGGGCAGACCCAGGCCGTGACCGGATCATGATGCAGGCTGAAATAATCGGGCTCGTCGAAAAGACGCCGCTGGAGACGTATGTCCCGCCGGCGAAGCCGTCGCTTGTCGGCCTGTCGCGCGCTGAACTGGCGGAGCAATTGGCCGCCGTCGGCGTGCCTGCGTCGCAGCAGAAGATGCGCGTGCAGCAGCTCTGGCACTGGATCTATATCCGCGGCGTTCAAAGCTTCGAGGAGATGACCAGCGTCTCCAAGCAGCTGCGCGCCGATCTGGATGCGCGCGTCACGCTGGCGCGGCCCGAGGTCGTCGCCGAACAGATTTCCGAAGACGGCACGCGCAAATGGCTGCTGCGGCTGCCCGGCGAGCATCCGTCCGAGCGTCCGCATGAAGTCGAGTGCGTCTACATTCCCGAAACCGATCGCGGCACGCTGTGTGTTTCCTCGCAGGTCGGCTGCACGCTGAACTGCTCGTTCTGTCACACCGGCACGCAGCGTCTCGTGCGCAATCTGACCGCAGGCGAAATCGTCGGTCAGGTCATGCTGGCGCGCGACAAGTTGGGCGACTGGCTGTTGAGCGACATGCCGGATCGTCCGCGCCTCGTCACCAACGTCGTGATGATGGGCATGGGCGAGCCGCTCTACAATTTCGATGCAGTACGCGATGCGCTGCTGATCGTCTCCGACAATGAAGGCATCGCGATCTCCAAGCGCCGCGTCACGCTCTCGACGTCGGGCGTGGTGCCGTTCATTGCGCGCACCGGCGATGAGATCGGTTGCAGCCTCGCGATCTCGCTGCATGCCGTGCGCGACGATCTGCGCAACCAGCTCGTGCCGCTCAATCGCAAATTTCCGATTGCCGAACTGCTCGAGGCCTGTCGCAACTATCCCGGCGCATCCAATTCGCGCCGCATCACATTCGAATATGTGATGCTCAAGGGCGTCAACAATTCGCTCGCAGATGCCAAAGAGCTGGTACGGCTTCTCAACGGCATTCCCGCCAAGATCAATCTCATTCCGTTCAATCCGTGGCCGGGCACCACCTACGAATGCTCGGACTGGGACCAGATCGAGAAATTTTCCGAGTACGTCTTCAATGCCGGCTATTCGTCGCCGGTGCGCACGCCGCGCGGCCGCGACATTCTCGCCGCCTGCGGTCAGCTCAAGTCGGAAACCGAAAAGCTGTCCGCGCGCGAGCGCCAGGCGCTGCGCGCCATGGCGATGACGGACGAATGATGTTGTCGTCGGCGCGGGCGAAGCTGGCCTCGAATCCTGAGGAGCCGTGATGTGGCGTCTCGAAGGAGTTGAGGCTGCGGAGTATGCAGCTCATGGTTCGAGACGCTGTCGCGTTGCTCCGACATGAAGGAACTCAGTCATGTCGCTCTTCACCCGCGTTCTTGTCATCTTCTTCTCCTTCCTCGCCGCGAGCTTTCGCCGGCGGGTTTGTGATCGTGATCGCCGTGCTGTTTCCGGCCTGGAGCCAGCTTGAGCTTGGGCCGATGAATGACGGCGTGGTCGCCATTGCCTCCACGATCGGCTTTGTCTTCGTGTCGGGTTTTGCGTTCCTGCCGGCTGCGGTGGCCGCGGCCATCGCCGAGATGGTGTCGATCCGCTCGATCCTGTTTTATGCCCTGGCGGGCGCCGTCATCGGGTTCATCGCCTATGTCAGTCTGGGCGGGTTCGATGTCGCGGCGCTGAGCGTGGATGGCTATACCCGCCGCGAGACCGAAATCGCGGTCGCCGCCGGCATCGTGGCCGGTCTGGTCTATTGGCTGCTGGCCGGCCGGAACGCCGGGCGGTGGCGCGAAACTCCGCCTGTAACCACCGCGTGAACCGGCAGGATTTTCTTTAATCGGATCGCGGTTTGCGTTAGACCCTGCGCCCATGAACCGGACGGGACTTATCATCGCGGTTGTTGTGGCGGCGGCCTGTGTGCTGCTCTTCACGCTTTATCCGCGACTCGATCTCGAACTCGCGCAGCGCTATTACGACGCGGCGACGAGATCGTTTCCGCAGTCATCGGTCGTGTCGGCGGAAATGCTGCGCCGGGCTGCGATGTGGATCGCCTGGGGCTTTACGGTGCCGGCCATCCTCGCCTTGATTGCCAAGCTCGTGTGGCCGCATCGGCCGCTGCTGATCGGCGGGCGCAATCTCGTCTTCATCGTCGCGACGATGATTTTGGCGGCGGGCATTTTCTCCAACGGCATTTTCAAGAGCCATTGGTCGCGTCCGCGTCCCGTGGCGACGCAGGATTTCGGCGGGGCCTGGGCGTTCAAGCCGTGGTGGGATCCGCGCGGCGATTGTCCGCGTAACTGTTCGTTCTATTCGGGCGAGGCGGCGACTGCGTTCTGGACTCTTGCGCCCGCCGCGCTGGCGCCCATTCCAATACGGCCTCTGGCTTATTTTGCGGCGACGACGTTCGGTCTCGCCACCGGCTATTGGCGCATGACGTTCGGCGGTCACTATGCCAGCGATGTTATCTTCGCCGGCATCGCGACGTTCTTCATCATCTGGCTGACCTACTGGTTCATCTATCGTCGTGCGACGTCACGCGTCACCGACGAAGCGGTCGAGCGCACGCTCACCAATCTGGCGATGGCGATCCGCCGGCGGTTCCGGCGATCCCGCGCATGACGTCGCGCACGGACGCGTGGCCGCAATCCTTGCCGCTGCTCGTAGCACTCCTGGTCGCGCTGACCGCAGTGCGCATCATCGGTCTCTATTTTTCCGCTGCCGATCTTTTTTTCGACGAGGCGCAATACTGGGACTGGTCGCGCTCCCTCGCCTTCGGATATTTTTCGAAGCCGCCGTTTCTCGCCTGGACCATCCGTGCGGCGACCGAAGTGTGCGGCCATTCCGAGGTCTGCATTCGCGCGCCGGCGGCGCTGATTCATTTCGGCACGACGATCGTCACCTATTTCATCGCGCTGCGGCTCTATAATGCGCGCGTCGCGTTCTGGAGCGCGTTGTGTCTTGCGCTCGGGCCGGGCACGATCTTCTCCAGCCGGATTATTTCGACGGATGTGCCGCTGCTGTTCTTCTGGGCGCTGGCGCTGCTGGCCTTCGTCAGGCTGATCGATACGCCGCAGGGGCGCAGCGCATGGCGCTGGAGCGTGACGCTGGGTGTCGCGCTCGGCCTCGGCCTTCTGTCCAAATATGCCATGGCCTATTTCTTTCTCGGCGTCGCACTCGCAGCCCTTGTCGATGAGCGCGTGCGGCTGTTGATGCGACGGCCCTTCTGGTGGGTCGCGGTCGCGCTGGCGCTTGTTCTGCTTGCCCCCAACATTGCGTGGAACGCCGCCAACGAGTTCGCCACGCTGCGCCACACCGGCGACAACATCGAAGGCAGCGGCTTGCGTTTCAGCATCGTCGGCGCCCTCGAATTTGTCGCCGCGCAGTTCGGCGTCATGGGGCCGATCATGTTTGCCGTCTTCCTCGTGCTGCTGGTGCGGCCGTCATGGATCGTGTTCGAGAAAGCCGACCGGCTGATGATCGCGTTCGCGCTGCCGCCGCTGGTGCTGGTCACCATCGTCGGGTTTGCCACCAAGGCGTTCGCGAACTGGGCGGCGCCGTCGATCATTTCGCTCACTATCGTTGCGGTCGCCATGCTGGTGCGGCGCATGGAATTTCGCTGGCTCACTGCGACGGTCATCATCGGCGTCGTCGTGCAGGCCGTGTTGCCGGTCGCCGATGCCAACGCCAAACGCATCAGCCTGCCGTTCTTGAAAAGCCCCGATATCTACGCCCGCACCGTCGGGTGGCGCGCGCTGTCGGACGTCATCGGCGCGCGTGCGAAGGAAAATGGCGCGCGCGTCATCGCCGCCGAGCAGCGCGATACCATTGCCGCGCTGGTTTATTATTTGCGCGACACCAATTTTGAGGTGGTGTCGTGGCCTTCGACCACCCTGCGCGACCATCACTTCAATCTCTCGCGGCCGCTACGCGCCAATGCGCCGGAGCCGGTGCTCTTCGTCACTTATTGCGGCTTGCCCAGGCGGCTTGAAGCGCAGTTCTCGCGGGTCGAGCCGCTGCCCGCGGCCGAGGCGCCGGCCGGGCCGCATACGCGCCGCAGCTCCTTTCTGTTCAGGCTGTCCGGCAGCAAGGGGAATGTCGCGCCGCTGGGGCCCTGCGCCTGAGCGGAATTGCGCCGCAAGGCGGGTTTCCTCGTCGTCGCGTTCATGCTCTATAGTCCGCCGCAACAACCTTATCGCCCTATCGATCGCGGGAATTCCATGGCTACGACCAGCGTCAAGAAGGTGGTGCTCGCCTATTCGGGCGGGCTCGACACCTCGATCATTCTGAAGTGGCTGCAGACCACCTATGGCTGCGAGGTCGTCACCTTCACGGCCGATCTCGGCCAGGGCGAGGAGCTGGAGCCGGCGCGCAAGAAGGCCGTGCTGCTCGGCATCAAGCCGGAGAACATCTTCATCGAGGATCTGCGCGAGGAATTCGTGCGCGACTACGTGTTCCCGATGTTCCGCGCCAACGCGCTCTATGAGGGCCAGTATCTGCTCGGCACCTCGATCGCGCGGCCGCTGATCGCCAAGAAGCAGATCGAGATCGCCGAGAAGGTCGGCGCCGATGCGGTCTCGCATGGCGCGACCGGCAAGGGCAACGATCAGGTGCGCTTCGAGCTTGGCTATTATGCGCTCAAGCCCGACATCACCGTCATCGCGCCCTGGCGCGAATGGGACCTGCGCTCGCGCGAGCAGCTGATCGCCTTCGCCGAGGCGCACCAGATTCCGATCGCCAAGGACAAGCGCGGCGAAGCGCCGTTCTCGGTCGACGCCAATCTGCTGCACGCCTCGTCCGAGGGCAAGGTGCTGGAAGATCCGGCGCAGGAAGTGCCGGACTACGTCTATTCGCGCACGATCGATCCGGAAAAGGCGCCGGACAAGCCGACCGTCATCACGATCGATTTCGAGCACGGCGATCCGGTCGCCATCGACGGCAAGAAGATGTCGCCGGCGACGCTGCTGGCGAAGCTCAACGAGCTCGGCCGCGCCAACGGCATCGGCCGGCTCGATCTGGTCGAGAACCGCTTCGTCGGCATGAAGTCGCGCGGCATGTACGAGACGCCCGGCGGCACCATCCTGCTGGCGGCGCATCGCGGCATCGAGCAGATCACGCTCGATCGCGGCGCGGCGCATCTCAAGGATGAGCTGATGCCGAAATATGCCGAGCTCATCTACAACGGCTTCTGGTTCGCGCCCGAGCGCGAGATGCTGCAGGCGCCGATCGACAAGAGCCAGGAATTCGTCACCGGCCGCGTCACGCTCAAGCTCTACAAGGGCAACGTCATCGTCATCGGCCGCGAGAGCAAATATTCGCTCTACGACCAGGACCTCGTCACCTTCGAGGAAGGCACGGTCGCCTACGACCATCGCGACGCCGCCGGCTTCATCAAGCTCAACGCGCTGCGGCTGCGCACGCTCGGCCAGCGCAGGAAGAAGCTGGGGCTCTGACTGTCGATCGACCGAGGCTGTCCGACGGTGAGCCTCGACCAGGCGCGCAGTGCCGTCATCGTAGGCGAGATTTGGCCGGGCCGTACGCCCTCGCCATGACGGAGAATGCACCAAACTCACAACAAACAAAAAAAAGAGCGCGGATCACTCCGCGCTCTTTGTCGTTTAGCGGCGTCGCTTATTGCGGCGGCGGCAGTCCTGCAGGCGGCGCGCCGACCGTCGTGTTCTGCCCCGTCAACAGCGGCGTGATGCGGCGAAGGCTGACGCGCCGGTTGATCAGTTCGGGGCCGTCGGTCTGCACCTTCAGATACTGCTCGCCATAGCCCTGGCTGGTCAGGTTTTCCGGCGGCACCTGGAACTGCTCGGTCAGGATCGCCGCGACGGCTTCGGCGCGACGGTCCGACAGGGACAGGTTGTCTTCCGGTGTGCCGACCGCGTCGGTGTGGCCTTCGATCAGGAACACTTCGCGCGGATTGCGCTGGATGGCCTGATTGATGCCATTGGCGATGTTCTGCAGTTTCGCTGCTTGCTCCGGCGTGATCTCCCACGATCCCGTCTCGAACGTGACCGTGTTGATATCGACGCGGGGCATGCGGTCGCGGACGCTGGGCGAATACCTGACTTCGTCCAGCGTGTAGCGGCGTTCGATGCGTTCCACCGGCGGCGCGATCAGCGTCTGGTAGAGCAGCTCCGGCGGCGCGTCCTCATAGTCGACGATATAGCGCTCCTGCGGGATGCGGATGAGCGGCGGCGGCAGCATCACGAAGTAGCCGCCGATCCCGCGCGGACCGCGGAACGAGTTGTCGATGATGATGATCTCGCGTCCTCGCTGATCGCGGCGGATACGCCGCAACAGCTGACCGTCGCGACCGACGACGGTAATGATCTGCGAACCATCCGGCCGCAGCACCACGGTGCGCGTTTCTGCGCCGCGTTGCTGCACCTGCACGTCACGCGCGCCGATGCGGAAGCGATCGACTTCGTTATGACGCACAATCGACTGACCGTTCGGATCGCGAACGATCACCCGGCCCGGCTCGCGGATAATCGTGCGTCCGCCTTCGACGGTCTCGCGTCGCTGGCCACGGAAATCCTCAAGCCGCTGACGTCCCGCGATCGGCGCAGCATTGGGCTGTCCCGGCGCGAGCGTGACTGGCGGAGGAGGCAGTGGCGCAGTGACGGTCGGCGCGACCGGCGCACGTCGTGCGCTGCCGGCCGTACCCGGCATCACGGTGCCCACTGGCGGCGGAGCGCCGGGAGGCGTGGCTGATGCGCCGGGCGGAGGCGAGCCAACTCCACTCTGACCAGGTCCGCCGCGTCGAATCGCCGGAGGTGCGCCGGGCGGCAGAGCAGGCGGAGGCGGTGCGACACCAGCAGGAGGCGTCGCGGGCGCAGCACCGATCGGCGGCGGAGGCGCAGACGGAGCCGCACCCGCCGGCGGTGCCGGGGGACGCGGTATCGGAGCGCCTGACGGAGCCGGTGGCGGCGCATTTCCTGCACCTGCGGGCGGAGGCGGCGACTGAGCACCCGGAGGCGGCGGTGTCGGCGCTCCCGGAGGCGGTGCCACGCGCGGCGCAGGCGGAGGCGCTGCGTTCACAGGCGGTTGAGGCGCAGCGGCCGGGGGCGGTGCTGGCTGATTCGGTGCGGCCGGCGGCGGTGCGACGCGGGGCGGCGCAGCCTGAGGCGGCGGCGGAGGCGGAGCCTGTCGCTGAACCGGGGGTGCCGGCGGCGGAGCAGGCGGCATCGGGCGCTGAATCTGCGCAGGCGGCGGCGGCGGCGGCGGAGCCTGCCGTTGCACAGGCGGGGCGGCGGAGGCGGCGGGGCCTGACGCTGAACCGGCGGTGGCGGCGGCGGCGGTGCTGCGCGCGGCGGCGGAGGTGGCGGCGGTGCAGCCCGCGGCGGCGGGGGTGGAGGCGGTGCTGCCCGCGGCGGCGGAGGCGGAGGCGGTGCTGCGCGCGGAGGCGCGGCCTGCGGCGGTGCAGCCTTCGGTTGAGCCTTCTGCTTGGCGGCTTCTTCCGGCGTCAGCGCCGGTGCCTGCGCAACGATGATGTTGCCTTCGCGCGCCTGCGGCACGTTGCCGAAGATCAGCAGCGCTGGCACGGCGACCCCGGCGAGGAGCGCGAGACGCAAGGCCCGGTTCGAAACGATCGTCATCTATGTTCCTTTTTCTGGCGTAGCTTCGCCTGAAGCCTAACGCCGTCGGTGCCGTAAAGTTTCATCCTTGCAAACTTGAACGCAGCTTGAATGGTGTGTGGCCGAACAAAGGCGACGCAGGTCGGGATGAAGGCACGACGAATCAGCGACGCGTCAATGTGAAGCCGCTGCGGTGCAACGTCCATAGCCGCTCGTTCACGCCGGCTTGTGACAGACCGCTTCGATATTGTGCCCGTCCGGATCGATGACGAAGGCGCCGTAATAGTTGGCGTGGTAGTGCGGACGAAGGCCCGGCGCGCCATTGTCCTTGCCGCCGGCTGCAAGCGCGGCCTTGTAGAAAGCATCGACCGCGGCGCGCTCGTCGGCGAGAATCGCGGCGTGGACGTGGCCCTTCACGTCCTCCTGGCCGATCCAGAAATCCGGTTTGCCGTCGCGGCCGAAGCCCGCCGCTTTTCCGTACTCCGGTGGCGCCTCCATGATCAGCGTGTAGCCGAGCGGCGCCAGCGCCTTGAGATAGAATTCCTTCGCGCGCGCATAGTCGGACACGGGAAAGCCGATGTGGTCGATCATGAAAAAGCCTCCTGCAATGGCAGGAGGCTATCATGGATCAGCATTGGCGCGGATGTGTGTCGCGGTCTTGATTAAACCTGCCGCTCCACCATCTTCAGCTTCAACTCCGCGATGGCTTCCGACGGGTTCAGTCCCTTCGGGCACGCCTTGGCGCAGTTCATGATGGTGTGGCAGCGATACAGCCGGAACGGATCTTCGAGATTGTCGAGACGCTCGCCGGTCGCCTCGTCGCGCGAATCCTGCACCCAGCGATTGGCCTGCAACAGCGCGGCCGGCCCAAGGAAGCGCTCGGGATTCCACCAATAGCTCGGGCATGAGGTCGAGCAGCAGGCGCACAGAATGCATTCGTAAAGACCGTCGAGCTTCTCGCGATCTTCCTTGCTCTGCTTCCATTCCTTCTGCGGCGTCGGCGTCACCGTCTTCAGCCACGGCTCGATGGACGCGTACTGCGCGTAGAAATTGGTCAGGTCGGGCACAAGATCCTTCACCACCGGCTGATGCGGCAGCGGGCTCACCTTCACCGCGCCGTCGACCTCATCCATCGCGCGCGTGCAGGCGAGCGTGTTCTGGCCGTCGATGTTCATGGCGCAGGAGCCGCACACGCCTTCGCGGCAGGAGCGGCGGAAGGTCAGAGTCGGATCGATGTTGTTCTTGATCCAGATCAGCCCGTCGAGAATCATCGGGCCGCAATCCTTGGTATCGACGAAATAAGTGTCGATGTGCGGATTGGCGCCGTCGTCCGGATTCCAGCGATAAACCTGATACTCGCGCAGCGCGCCTTGGTCGGCGGGCTTGGGCCACGTCTTGCCTTCGGTGACCTTCGAATTTCTCGGCAGTGTGAATTCGACCATGGCGTGATCCTAACCGACCTTAGTAAACGCGAGCTTTCGGCTCGATATACTGCACTTCGTTCGACATCGTGTAGGCGTGCACCGGCCGGTCGCCGATGGTCACGTTACCCTTGCCGTCGATCCAGGCGAGCGTGTGCTTCATCCAGTTCTTGTCGTCGCGCTCGGAGAAGTCCTCGCGCGCGTGGGCGCCGCGGCTCTCGGTGCGGTTCAGTGCCGAATCCATGGTGACCACGGCCTGGCCGATCAGATTGTCGAGTTCGAGCGACTCGATCAGATCCGAATTCCAGATCAGCGAGCGGTCGGTGACGCCGATATCGCTCATGCCGGCGTAAACGTCGTGGATCAGCTTGTGGCCTTCCTGCAGAATTTCGCCGGTGCGGAACACCGCGCAATTGGTCTGCATCACCTTCTGCATCTTCATGCGCAGCTGCGCGGTCGGCGAACCGCCCTTGGCGTTGCGGAAATGATCGAGCCGCGACAGCGCGAGATCGTCGGAGCCCTTCGGCAGCTCCGTCTGCTTGGCGTTCGGCGTCAGCTTCTCGGCGCAGCGCAGCGCCGCGGCGCGACCGAACACGACAAGGTCGATCAGCGAATTGGAGCCCAGGCGATTTGCGCCATGCACCGACACGCAGGCGGCTTCGCCGATCGCCATCAGGCCCGGCACCACCGAATTGTCGTCGCCGCCCTTCTTGGTCAGAACTTCGGCGTGATAATTCGTCGGGATGCCGCCCATGTTGTAATGCACGGTCGGCACGATCGGGATCGGCTCGCGCGTCACATCGACACCGGCGAAGATGCGCGCGGATTCGGAGATGCCCGGCAGGCGTTCCTGCAGCACCTTCGGATCGAGATGGTCGAGGTGCAGGAAGATGTGGTCCTTGTTCTTGCCGACGCCGCGGCCTTCGCGGATCTCGATGGTCATCGCGCGCGAGACGACATCGCGCGAGGCCAGATCCTTGGCGGAGGGCGCATAGCGCTCCATGAAGCGCTCGCCTTCGGAATTGACGACATAGCCGCCTTCGCCGCGCGCGCCTTCGGTGATCAGGCAGCCCGAGCCGTAAATGCCGGTCGGGTGGAACTGGATGAACTCCATGTCCTGCAGCGGCAGGCCGGCGCGCAGCACCATCGCATTGCCGTCGCCGGTGCAGGTGTGCGCCGAGGTGCAGGAGAAGTAGGCGCGGCCATAGCCGCCGGTCGCCAGAATCGTCTGCTGTCCGCGGAAGCGATGCAGCGTGCCGTCGTCGAGCTTGATGGCGATAACGCCGCGGCAGGCGCCGTCTTCCATGATCAGGTCGATGGCGAAATATTCGATGAAGAACTGCGCCGAATGACGCAGCGCCTGGCCATACATCGTGTGCAGCATGGCGTGGCCGGTGCGGTCGGCGGCGGCGCAGGTGCGCTGCGCCTGGCCCTTGCCGAATTCGGTGGTCATGCCGCCGAACGGGCGCTGATAGATCTTGCCGTCTTCGGTGCGCGAGAACGGCACGCCCCAGTGCTCAAGCTCGTACACGGCGTCCGGCGCGTGCCGCACCATGTATTCGATGGCGTCCTGGTCGCCGAGCCAGTCCGACCCCTTGACGGTGTCGTACATGTGCCAGCGCCAATTATCCTCATGCATGTTGCCGAGCGACGCCGAGATGCCGCCTTGCGCCGCAACCGTGTGCGAGCGGGTCGGAAACACCTTGGTGATGCAGGCGGTGCTGAGCCCCGCCTCGCTGCAGCCCACCACCGCGCGCAGTCCGGCGCCGCCGGCGCCGACGACGATCACGTCGAACTGGTGGTCCTCGATCGGATAGGCGCGGCCGTTGAAGGAAGGCGCGCCGTTGCCGGCTCCGGCCATGTTTAGACTCCCGAAGACAGTTTCAAGATTGCGTAAAGCGAGGCGAGCGCCACCGCGCTCGAGAAGAAGATGTTTGCGATGATCGCGACGAGCTTGATTTTCTCGTCATGCACATAGTCTTCGATGATGACCTGCATGCCGATCTTCATGTGCAGCACGCCGGCAATGATGAACAGCGCGAACACGATGGCCACCAGCGGCGAGCCGAGGATCTGCGCAGTGGCGGCGTGGTTGCGGCCGGCCAGCGACAAAACGATGATGATGACGGGGATAGTCAGCAGCGCGGTCGCGACTGCGGTGAGGCGCTGACGCCAGAAATCGGACGTGCCCGAACGCGCCGAGCCGAGATTGCGAACGCGGCCGAGCGGCGTGCGCATGGAGTCTTGCTTGCTCATCGTCCGCCTCCCATCGCGTAGCCGATGATCCAGAGGATCACGGTGATGCTGAGCGAACCGATGAGCGCTGCGCGCGTCAGCCATTCGCGCTCGCTCGGGCCGAAGCCGTAGCCGAGATCCCAGACGAAATGGCGAAGGCCCGAGAGAAGATGATGCACCAGCGCCCAGGTGTAGCCGAACAGGATGAACCGGCCGACGAAGCTGCCCATGAAGCCCTGCATCGTGGCGAAGGCGGTCGGGCCGGAGGCGGTGGCCAGCAGCCACCAGGCGACCAGCAGGGTGCCGGCATAGAGCGCCGCCCCGGTGGCACGATGGATGATCGACATCGCCATCGTCAGCGTCCAGCGATAGATCTGCAAATGCGGGGAAATCGGCCGTTCTGCGGGAGATTTCGGGGTCGTGGAAGTCATCGATGGGACGCCATGATGGGAGCGCTGGGCAAGGTCGCCGGTTGCCTGAGGAAAATCGATGCGGCGGCCCTTTTTAGGGATTCCAATCAAGCGGTGCAACGCCCAATTAGCTCGACCAAATGCATAGCGCGATAGCGCTTGACTAAACGCTAACGCCGAACCAAAGCCTGCACTGGCAGCGATTTCTGCCGTCCCTTTGCGGTCTCAGGCCGCTTCACCGGACACACGCGATGCTCGCTGGCCTCAGCATTACCGAAATCGTCACTCTTGTCGTCATTCTGATCGCGGCCGGAGTCGTCTCGGGGCTGTTTGCCGGCCTGTTCGGCGTCGGCGGCGGCGCGATTCTGGTGCCGGTTTTGTATGAACTATTCCGCATCGCGGGCGTGCCGGAAGAGGTCCGCATGCCGCTCTGCGTCGGCACCTCGCTCGCCATCATCATCCCGACCTCGATCCGTTCCTTCAACGCGCATCGCGCGCACGGAAAGGTCGATCTCACGGTGCTGCAGCGCTGGGCCGTGCCGGTGGTCGTCGGCGTCGTCGCCGGCAGCTTCATCGCGCGCTATGCGCCCGAGTTCGTTTTCAAGCTCGTATTCGTCGCTGTCGCCGGCGTGTCGGCGGTGCGGCTTCTGTTCGGGCGCGACTCATGGCGCATCGGCAACGATTTTCCGCAAGGCATTCTGATGCGGGTCTACGGACTGATCATCGGCGTGCTGTCGACGCTGATGGGCATCGGCGGCGGCCAGCTGGCCAATCTGCTGATGACGTTTTACGGCCGCCCGATTCATCAGGCGGTGGCGACATCGTCCGGTCTCGGCGTGATCATCTCGATCCCGGCGACCATCGGTTACATCTATGCCGGCTGGCCCAAGGCGGCGGAGTTTCCCGATATCGCCGCGCTGCAGTTTCCGGTTGCGCTCGGCTATGTCTCGCTGATCGGCACATTGCTCGTCGTGCCGACCAGCATGGCGATTGCGCCGCTTGGCGCGAAGCTGGCGCATTCATGGCCCAAGCGCCGGCTCGAATTCGCGTTCGGCATTTTCCTGCTTGTCGTCTGCGCGCGGTTTGTGCTGACGCTGATTTACTGAAGCGCCGGACCGATAACGGTCTGCGCGCGTCACCATCCCTGAAACCTGGCTGCCTCTGCCCCGTAACTGGGTGACGGCCCTGATTCCTGAAAGCCGTCGGGGCCGCTTCTTGGAGCGCGGCCGGCGTCGCTCGCCCCCCTCGGGCGGCGCCGGTTGCCTCGGTTCACCGTTCAACGGTTCGTGATGTAACAAACAGGCCCGGGTTCCGAATGCTCCTGTGATGCCCCGATGTTGGGATGGCATCGCAACAAGGAGCATGGATCCATGATGTCCCGTATCGTCACTTTGGCCGCTGCCACCGCCTTCGGCCTCACGTTTGGCACCGCCGCGATGGCGCAGAGCAAAATGTCCGATGACAAGGGCAAGATGTCCGACACCATGTCGAAGGACAAGATGTCCAAGGACAACATGGCGAAGGACGCCATGTCCAAGGACAAGATGTCGAAAGACAGCATGTCCAAGGATAATATGTCCAAGGACAAAATGTCGAAGTAGACTATGCAACATGAGGACAGCCGCCGGGGGTGTCCTCGGCGGCTGTCTTTCTCGGATTTCGGATGACGATGATGCGGAGCATGCGATCGTGACGGCGAGCAGCGATATGGCAGGCACAACGGCCGGGTCGTCGCGCAAGACGATCCATCCGGCGATCGTGCGCATCACGCACTGGATCAATGCGATTGCGATGGTCGTGATGATCGGCTCAGGCTGGCAGATCTATAACGCATCGCCGCTTTTCCCGTTCACCTTCCCGCGCTCGATCACGCTCGGCGGCTGGCTTGCCGGCGCCATCCAGTGGCACTTCGCCGCGATGTGGGTGCTGGTGATCAACGGCTTGATCTACGTCGCCTACGGATTTCTCAGCGGCCGCTTCCGCCGCAAGCTGTTGCCGATCACGCCCGGCGCGGTGATTGCCGACGCCACCGCCGCGTTGCGCGGCAAACTCGCGCATGACGATCTCAGCGTCTACAACGCCGTGCAGCGGTTGCTCTATGCGGGCATTCTCGTTGTCGGCGTCGTCATCGTCGCGTCAGGTCTCGCGATCTGGAAGCCGGTGCAGCTGCAGTGGCTCACTGCTGTGTTCGGCGGTTATGAAGCCGCGCGTTTTGTCCATTTCTTCGCCATGGCCGCGATTGTCGGCTTCGTGGTCATTCATGTGATCATGGCTGTGCTGGTGCCGAAAAGCCTGCGCGCGATGATTGTTGGAAAGTAAAAGGAGCTGATCATGGCTCGCAAGCCCTTCGTCATTCCGGGAGTCGATTCCCGTCTTCTCATCAAGGATGCGCTCAAGGTGATGCCGGATCCGTCGCGCCGGCGCTTTCTCACCGGCGGCGCCAGCCTCGGCGCGCTGGCGCTGCTGACCGGTTGCAACATCGTGGATTCGGACGCCGCCGAAGGCGTGTTGCGCAAGATGTCCGAATTCAACGACGGCGTGCAGGCGGCGATGTTCAGTTCCACGACGCTGGCGCCGACCTATTCCGAGGCCGATGTGCGCCGGCCGTTCCCGTTCAACGCCTATTACGACATCTCCGATGCCCCCGAGGTTGACGGCAAGACCTATGCGCTCGAGGTCTCCGGCCTCGTCGACAACAAGAAGTCGTGGACGCTCGACGAGCTGTACGCCTTGCCGCAGGAGAAGCAGATCACGCGGCACATCTGCGTCGAGGGCTGGAGCGCCATCGGCAGCTGGACCGGCGCGCGCCTGTCCGACTTCCTCAAGCGCGTCGGCGCCGACACGCGCGCGAAATATGTCTGGTTCCGCTGCGCCGAGGGCTATCACACCACCATCGACATGCCGACCGCGCTGCATCCGCAGACGCAGATGACGTTCAAGTTCGACAACGACATCCTGCCGCTGGCCTATGGCTATCCGATGAAGATCCGGATTCCGACCAAGCTCGGCTTCAAGAATCCCAAGCACGTCGTCGCCATGGAAGTGACCAACAAGGACTTAGGCGGCTATTGGGAAAACCAGGGCTACAACTGGTTCAGCGGGCTGTAGCGCGGCGTTATTTCTGCCGCTGCGCCTCGCGCAGGATCGGGGCGAGCCGCTCCATGACGAGCGTATTGATCTCGCCCTGCCGTGACTGGATCAGCGCCACCGTGTCCTGCATTAATTGCGGCTGGGTCTTGAGAAGTTTCTGCCCCGCAGCGCTGCGATAGAAAGTCAGGAAGCTGCGCAATTCGTCGACGGTGAAATGGCGCGCATAGATCGCCGGCAGGTCTTTCAGGGCGTCGCGAACGACTTCGACCGTGATCCCGCCGAATTCGGTTTTGATCTTTGCCAGCGTCGCCGCATCCGGCTTCGGGTTGAACGTGCGCTCGACCAGCGGCCAGACTTGCGCCGCCATGGTCTGCGCCACCTGGTCGATCAGATCCTTGGTGGTCAGGCTGACAAGTTCACCGGCGGCCTGCATCGTCTCGGGCGAGGGCGTCCCTTGAGCCAATGCTGCCGGCGACGGTGCGGCCAGTGCAAGGATTGCGGCCAAGAACAGGCCGCGAGCATGTCGGACAATGGTCATACGATAATTCCTTGTGCTTCTGAAATGAAGGCCGTCGGCGCGGCGGTGCAAAAACGCGGGCAGTCTAACATCGGGCCGCGCGCTGCCTAGTGGCGCCTATGACGGGAGCGCTTGCCAAGCCCGTCGCCGCGCTTTAGCACTTTCCGCGATTTCCCCCGGAAAAAGGCGTGCGTTCAATGGCGACCCACAAGCTGCTTCTTCTCCCCGGCGACGGCATCGGCCCCGAAGTGATGGCCGAGGTCAAACGCCTGATCGACTGGATCAACGCGCAGGGTCTGGCGAAATTCGAAACCGAAGACGGCCTTGTCGGCGGCTCCAGCTACGATGCGCATCAGGTCGCGGTGACAGATGCCACCATGGCGCGCGCGATGGCGGCGGATGCGGTTCTGTTCGGCGCGGTCGGCGGGCCGAAATGGGACAAGGTCGCCTTCGACGTGCGGCCTGAAGTCCGGCCTGTTGCGCCTGCGCAAGGATCTCGCGCTGTTCGCGAACCTGCGTCCGGCGGTGTGCTATCCGGCGCTGGCGGAGTCCTCGAGCCTGCGCCGCGAGATCGTCGAAGGCCTCGACATCATGATCGTGCGCGAACTCACCGGCGGCGTGTATTTCGGCGAGCCGAAGACGATCACCGATCTCGGCAACGGCCAGAAGCGCGCCATCGATACGCAGGTCTACGACACCTACGAAATCGAGCGCATCGCGCGCGTGGCTTTCGATCTCGCACGCAAGCGCAAGAACAAGGTCACCTCGATGGAGAAGCGCAACGTCATGAAGACGGGCGTGCTCTGGTACGAGGTCGTCAACCAGCTGCATCAGCGCGAGTTCAAGGACGTTCAGCTCGAGCATCAGCTGGCGGATGCCGGCGGCATGCAGCTCGTCAAATGGCCCAAGCAGTTCGACGTCATCGTCACCGACAATCTGTTCGGCGACATGCTGTCGGATATTGCCGCCATGCTCACGGGCTCCATCGGCATGCTGGCGTCGGCCTCGCTCGGCGAGACCGATGTGAAGACCGGCAAGCGCAAGGCGCTCTACGAGCCGGTGCACGGTTCGGCGCCGGATATTGCGGGCCAGGGCATCGCCAATCCGATCGCGATGCTGGCGTCGTTCGGCATGGCGCTGCGTTATTCGTTCGACATGGGCGCGCTCGCCGATCAGCTCGATCAGGCCATCGCCAAGGTGCTCGACAACAATCTGCGCACCGGCGACATCAAGTCGGAAGGCGCCAAGATCGTCTCCACCGCGCAGATGGGCGAGGCGATCCTCAAGGAGCTGCAGACGATCGTGAAGTGACGCGCATGACCCCGAAAAGGGGGTACCGGTTTTCGGATCAGGTCATGCGCAGACAAGACTCCCCCTTTAGGGGCGAGCGCGATGCGCAAATCAAAACGCCCGGCTTTCGCCGGGCGTTTTTTTATTCAAGCAGACGAAATTCGATCAGAAGCGGTTCGCGGTCAGGCCCGGCAAATCGAACGGGTCGGCGAGCGGCTGACGACGCCAGCCGCCGCGCAGCGAGTTCTGGTCGGCGAGGTTGTGGCCCGGCGGGATAACGTAATCGAGGAAGCTGCGCTCGCCCGGCAGGATTTCCGTGCCGGCATCCAGCCAGGAGCGGCGCGTGACGAAAACGCGCGTGCGCGGACCGGCCATGTAAGACGAGTTGGGGGACGCGCTGCGCATATAGCGCTGCGAGGACTGCGCCTCGGCGGCTCCGCCGCTCATGGCTCCGACGACGGTCGCCGCGATCAGGGCTGCTGCCAGACGAATTGCCATACGTTTCCCTCAAAAATAGACTGATTTGACTGTGCTTTTACGCGCCGGGTCGGGGCCCGACAAGCGCAATTGGGTCACACCTTGAAACAATAACGCGCCAGGGCCGACTTGGTTTGATCCGGGGACGGTCGGGCCGGAAGAATCTGAAGAAAATCAGAGCGACCCGCGCAGGTCCGGCCCCTCGAGGGTCGCCACCCAGTCGGTGGCCGCGGACGGCTCCGTGGCGCGGCAGAACCCGCGCCGCAATTCGGCCCGGGCGAACAATTCCGCGACTTTGGGATCGTTTCCGGAGGCCAGCAGCGTGAGCCGGTCGAGCGCGCAGATGACGAGCTTCGGCGCGGGCGGCGTCGCGCCGGCCTGGCAGAACCAGCCGGAGATCTGCAGCCTTGGGCTTTCGAAGGGGGCCGCGAAACCCATGCATTTACGGGGCTCGCCGCCTTGAAGCGCGGCAAAGCCGACCAGCTGGATCAGGCCGAATTTGGTGGGAACGACGCCGATCGCGCGCGCCCGCTCGCTGGAGCTGACACCGGCCCGCCGGGTCACTTCGCCGATGGCCGAGCCGAATACCGGCTGCTCGCTGGAGGGGCGATAAATCTCAAGCTGGCCGAATGGCTGGCCCGCATAGTCCCAGGCCATGATATCCTTGCGGCCACCCTCGGGGTGCCGGAATATATCGTAAGACACTGTTTTATCAGCTAATTCAGGCGCTGCGAGAGAGAAAGCCGGGTGGGGCCGCGTGGCGGGGATCCAGCTTTTCGGCCGGACCTCTTCGACGGCGGCCTCAACGCTTTCGGGTTGCAGCAGGTTGGCAGCGATGATCGCGAGCAGGCCGACGCCGCTCAGATAGGCCATCAAACGCACGGTAATGGCGCGGATGTCGTTATGGAAACTAAAGGCTGGCGAGGGCACGCTGACGTCATCCTGACGTTGTCACAGCGGCATTTCTCGCATAGAAGCCAACCCGCTTTCGTTATCGGCGCGCGTCGGTTGGAAGCATTTTTCGGCGGAGAGTGAACGATGAGTTACAAGGTCGCGGTTGTTGGAGCCACCGGCAATGTTGGCCGGGAGATGCTCAACATTCTGGATGAACGCAGCTTCCCGGTCTCGGAAGTTGTGGCCATCGCGTCCCGGCGCAGCCAGGGCGTGGAGGTCTCGTTCGGCGACGCGACGCTGAAAGTCAAAGCGCTGGAGAATTATGACTTCAGCGATATCGACATCTGTCTGATGTCGGCCGGCGGTTCGGTGTCCAGGGAATGGTCGCCGAAGATCGCCGCCGCAGGCGCCGTCGTCATCGATAATTCGAGCGCCTGGCGTTACGATTCCGACGTGCCGCTGGTCGTGCCGGAAGTGAATGCCGACGCCATCGCCGGCTTTCGCAAGCGTGGCATCATCGCCAATCCGAACTGCTCGACGGCGCAGCTCGTCGTTGCGCTGAAGCCGTTGCACGATGCGGCGAAGATCAAGCGCGTCGTGGTTTCGACCTATCAGTCCGTGTCGGGCGCCGGCAAGGACGGCATGGACGAGTTGTTCACGCAGACCAAGGCGGTGTTCACCGTCGGCGACGTCGTGACCAAGAAGTTTACCAAGCGCATCGCCTTCAACGTCATTCCGCACATCGATGTGTTCATGGAAGACGGCTACACGAAGGAAGAATGGAAGATGATGGCCGAGACCAAGAAGATTCTTGATCCCGCCATCAAGCTTGTCGCCACTTGCGTGCGCGTGCCGGTGTTCATCGGGCATTCGGAATCGGTCAACATCGAGTTCGAAAACCCGATCAGCGCCGATGAGGCGCGCGACATCCTGCGCAAGGCGCCGGGCTGTCTGGTCATCGACAAGCACGAAGACGGCGGCTACGTCACGCCGTATGAATGCGCCGGTGAGGACGCGACCTATATCAGCCGCATCCGCGAGGACGCCACGGTGGAAAACGGCCTCGTGCTGTGGTGCGTGTCGGACAATCTGCGCAAGGGCGCGGCGCTCAATGCGATCCAGATCGCCGAGAGCCTCATCAACCGCAAGCTGATCAGCGCCAAGAAGAAAGCGGCTTAATCCTCCGTCGAATGCAGCGCGTGACGCTGCGGGAGGGGGTGATGTTGTCCATGCGCGTCGCCGGGGAGGGGTGAAGGTGCGCCCACCGCATCGCTATCCCGTAACCCCGTTCAGCGGCACGAACGTCTTCGTCGCCGGATCCAGCACCGACAATTCGCCATGCGCGACGCCGAAATAGGCGCCGTGCAGCTGAAATCTTGCCGCGGCCGACGAGAATGTTGACGCAGGGAAACGTCATCAGGTTTTCGAAACTCTTGACGACGGATGCCTTCTCGACGCGGCTGATGAATTCCTCCATCGGCAATGCGCCGCGCGGACCGACATCGCGCGCCGCCGGCGCGATCAGTTCCATCCATTTGCCGATGAAGTCGCCCGGCGACAGCGGCTCGCCTTCCTGGACATAGGCTTTCGACGCCGCCGCATTGCGCGTGACCGAGCACGACAATGTGCTGCACGCGCAGAACCTGCACCGCAAATTCAAGCGCCGCCGAGACACCGTGCGCCGCGCCGTCGGGCGCGTAGAACGGCACGATATTGGCGACGTTGCGCACCACGAATAATTCGCCCGGGCCGGCATCGAAGATCACTTCCGGCGACACACGGGAGTCACAGCAGCCGATCACCATCACTTGCGGCGCTTGTCCGCGTTCTGACAGCTCGCGATAGCGCGTCTGCTCCTGCGGCAGGCGCTGGGTCGCGAAAGCCCGATAGCCGTTGATCAGTTGCTGCGGAAATGATGTCATGCCAAAGGCTAAATCACACAAGCCGACGGCGGGCAAGATTGCATCTTAAGTCTGCCGGGCACTCACGAAAATTCGATGATTTGGGGGCTTCAATGATCAAACCGCGCCGCAGCGTCCTCTATGTTCCGGGCTCCAATGCCCGTGCGATGGAGAAGGCGCATTCGCTCACGAGCGATGCCGTCGTGTTCGATCTGGAGGATTCCGTCGCACCGGATGCCAAGGCGGCTGCGCGCACGCAGGTCGCAAAAACTGTCGCCATTCATGATTTCAGGCCGCGCGAAGTCATCATCCGCGTCAATGGACTCGATACGCCGTGGTGGATCGACGACATCGACATGGTGGCGAAGGCGAAGCCCGACGCCATCCTGGTGCCGAAGATCGAAACGCCGCAGCATCTCTCCGACATCGCCGATCGTCTGTCGGACATCGGCGCCGATCGCTCGATCCGCGTCTGGGTGATGGTGGAGACCGCGCGCGCCATTCTCAATCTGCGCGAGATCGCGGCAACCGCAAAAGATCCAGAAGTGCGTCTTGCCGGCTTTGTCATCGGCACCAACGATGTCGCCAAGGAAACACGCATGCGCCTCGTGCCGGGCCGCGCCAACATGCTGCCATGGCTGTCATTGTGCGTGCTGTCGGCGCGGGCCTACGGCCTGGAAATTCTCGATGGCGTCTATAACGACATTGCAGATGCGGCGGGCTTTGCGGCCGAATGCGCGCAGGCGCGCGATTTCGGCTTCGACGGCAAGACGTTGATCCATCCGAACCAGATCGGCCCCTGCAACGAAGCGTTCACGCCACCGGCCGATGAAGTTGCGCAGGCGCGCCACATCATCGCGGCGTTCGATCTGCCGGAGAATGCAGGTAAGGGTGCGATCCAGCTCGACGGCAAGATGGTCGAGCGGCTGCACGCGGACATGGCCAAGCGCACGGTTGCGATTGCGGATGCGATCGCGGCGCGGGGATGAGTAACCACATACTCAGTGTCATTGCCGGGCTTGACCCGGCAATCTCGCTGAGTGACGCACTGCCTTCCTAAACGAGATGGCCGGGACAAGCCCGGCCATGACAACGCTGAATTTGAATTTAGCGCTTACGCCCAGGGGCGCGCGGTCTTTTGCTTTTCTTCGTAGGTCGCGATCGACGGCGCCTTGACCATCGTCAGGCCGATATCGTCGAGGCCGTTCATCAGGCAGTGCTTGCGGAACGACTCCACCTCGAACGTCACCTTGCCGCCGTCGGGGCCGCGGATTTCCTGTTTCTCGAGATCGACGGTCAGCGTCGCGTTGGCGCCGCGGTCGGCATCGTCGAACAGCTTGTCGAGGTCTTCCTGCGACACGCGGATCGGCAGGATGCCGTTCTTGAAGCAGTTGTTGTAGAAAATGTCGCCGAACGAAGTCGAGATCACGCAGCGGATGCCGAAGTCGAGCAGCGCCCACGGTGCGTGTTCGCGGCTCGAACCGCAGCCGAAATTGTCGCCGGCGACGAGAATCTTGGAGTGGCGATAGGCCGGCTTGTTCAGCACGAAGTCCGGGTTCTCCGAACCGTCGTCGTTGAAGCGCTGCTCGGAGAACAGGCCCTTGCCCAATCCCGTGCGCTTGATCGTCTTCAGGTACTGCTTGGGAATGATCATGTCGGTATCGACATTGATGATCCGCAGCGGTGCCGCGACGCCTTCGAGCGTTGTGAACTTGTCCATGAAAGCCTCTCTAACTCTGGGGAAGGTTTAGCAGCCGGCGGGATGGCCATCAACCTGGATTTTGCTGCGCGTGACCCGGTCCGAAAACCGGTTCCCACTTTTCGGGATCACGCGCCAAAACCTTCGAGAACGACCTTGCCGAGCGCCTTGCCCGTTTCGACGAAAGCGTGGGCTTTCTTGAGGTTTTCGGCGCTGATCCGGCCGTAGTTTTCGGTCATCGTGGTGCGGATCTTGCCTGCATCGACAAGCTTCGCGACCTCATCGAGGATCTTGTTCTGGGCGTCCATGTCGGCGGTCTGGAACAGGGCGCGGGCGAACATCAGTTCCCAATGGATCGAGATGCACTTGGCGATGACCGGGGTGAAGTCGGCGCTCTCGCGGTTGATGACGCCGAGGCGGCCCTGCGGCGCAATCAGTTCGCCGATGTCGCCGATGGTGTCCTTCACGCCCACGGTCGAGAACACGAAGGGCGGCGCGCCGAGGCCGAGCGCCTTGATCTGCGGCGCCATCGGCTTGGTGTGATCGATGACGTGATGGGCGCCCATGTCCTTCACCCACTTCACCGTCTCCGGTCGCGAGGCGGTTGCGATCACGGTGAGGCCGGCGATCTCGCGCGCAAACTGAATGGCCAGCGAGCCGACACCGCCCGCGCCGCCGATGATGAGAATGGCGTTTTGCGTTCCCGGCACCGGGTTCTTCACGTTCATGCGGTCGAACAGCATTTCCCATGCCGTCAGCGACGTCAGCGGCATCGCAGCCGCCTGCGCATGACTCAGCGTCTTCGGCTTGTGTCCGACGATGCGCTCGTCAACGAGCTGAAATTCGGCGTTGCTGCCGGGACGCACATTGCTGCCGGCATAGAAGACTTCGTCGCCTGCCTTGAACAGCGTGACGTCGGGGCCGACTTCGCGCACGATTCCCGAGGCGTCGTAGCCAAGCACGCGCAGCCCGCTCGCGTCGGGGGCCATGTTCATGCGCATCTTGGTGTCGACCGGATTGACCGAGACCGCTTTCACTTCGACGAGAATGTCGCGGCCGGCGGCCTTGGGCTTGTCGAGGTCGAGGTCAATCAGGCTGTCGGCCTTGGCAATCGGGCCCTGGGCTTTGTAGGCAACTGCGCGCATCTCAAATACTCCAAGAGTTTTTCTGCAAGCTTTTGAAAACCGTCCGGCCGATCATCCGGCCTGACGTTCGATCTCTTCCATGTCGTCATCGCTGAGGCCGAAATGGTGGCCGATCTCGTGGATCAGGACATGCCGCACGATGGCTTCCAGCGTCTCGTCGTGTTCGGCCCAGTAGTCGAGGATCGGGCGGCGGTAAAGCCAGATCATATTGGGAAGGGCGCCGCTCGGCTGTTCGGACTGGAACGGCAGGCCGATCCCCTGAAACAGCCCGAGAATGTCGAACTCATTGTCGAGCCCCATATGCTCGACCACCTCTTCGGTGGGGAAGTCGTCCACCTGGATGACGATGCCCACGCTCAACGCCCGAAAATGGTCGGGCAGCCGGCGGAAGACGTCGTCGGCCATGGCCTCGATGTCGGCGAGGGAAGGAGCCTTCTGGAAGGGCGAGGCGGGGGCTGTCATGGCCGTCTTCTATCAACGAGGCTCAGGCCGGGAAACCGGTTTGTGGCCGGCTGGTTGACGCGCGGTCTCCAATCGGAGACGTTGCGGCATCTTTGGGGCTTGAACGGGCTTAAATCATGGGCGGACGCAAGGGGAAGGTCGCAGCGGCGGGTTTCGTGGCGGCGCTGATGATGGGCGCGGTCGCGCCGGAGATGGCGTCTGCCGGTCCGGTCACGCGCGATGTGTCCGTCTCCGAACTGTCGAGCCAGCAGCGCGTCCGCCGCCCGCGCGTTCGCGTGTACGTCAACAGGCAGGTCCGTGCGCTGCCGCCTGACGCCGTGCGGCAGTGCCGTGCCTGGTATGTTCAGGAAGCCCGCCCGAGCGGCGTCGTTATCGTGCCGCGCATGCAGTGCTGGTGGGAACGCGGCTAAGGCGTGATCCGACGGAACGGCCGCGTGAGCGCAAAGTGGGAACCGGTTTTCGGAAAAGATCACGCCTGAATAAATAAAGCCGGCAATGTCAGGTGCGAGACGCGTGCCGTCGCGCTCCGCCACAAACATCGCATAAACGCCAACGCGCTGTTCAGCACCCGTTCACATCGAACGCGTCACGCTGCGTTGATGAAAAGCTTGCTCACCCTGACAAACCATGTTGCGCCGCGATGTCTCGCGGCTGTCGGCGCCGTGATGCTTCTCGCTGTTACCGCGGCCGAGGCGAAGCCGCGCCGCGTCGTGCATGTCCATGCCGATCAGGTCATCGTTCATCGCGCGCGGGCGGTCACCGTGCTCGATGACGGCGCAATTGTTCATCGTGCGCCGGTGGTTCGCAAACGCATCATCGATATTCCAACGCACAAGCGTCCGACCAAGGCGGCGATGCTCGCATGCCAGATGGGTCCGAATTTTATCGGTGCTGCCTATCGCGGCAAGCGCTACCGGCCTTACACCCGCAGCGGTCGGCCGCGCATCTGCGTGACTTAAGCGTTGGTATTGCGGCCCGTTCTTCACCAGGGGGCGAACCTGAAAGAGGAGCTAACGATATGATCAAGAAAATTCTGGCCGGTGCTGCGGTGGTCGCGGGGCTCGTGCTCGGGATGCCGGCTCAGCAGGCAGCAGCGGTCACGCTGCTCAGTCCGGGCATGGCGGCGACAACCCAGCATGTCTCAGACAATCTCGTCACGGAAGTGCGCTGGGGCGGTCGCCGCGGCGGATTTCATCGCGGACATTTTCGTGGCCACAGAGGATGGCGCCCGCGTGCCTGGCATCACCGGCGTTATTTCGCGCCGAGATTTTACGCCGCCCCGCGTCGCTGTCGCGTGGTGATGACGTACTACGGTCCGCAGCGCATCTGCCGCCGCTGGTACTAGGCCAAGGCTGAGCGGCGGCTGAGCGGCACGCTGTTGCGATGCAGCAACGTGCCGCAACTTCTCCACAGTATGGAACTAACGTCCGGGGACTGCGTTCTATTGGACGGGCGAGTACGCCATTCGCTTAGGAGAGCAACATGTTGAAGATCATCGCAGGCGGCGCCATCGCGGCGCTGATGTTGGTGGCAGCACCGGGCGTTGGTGTGGCTGCTCAATCGAACAAGGCGCCGGCGGTCAAGCAGGCGACTGAACAAGCGACGGAGTACTCGGCGCAGCGACGTCGCTATTATCGAGGTCGTTATCGCTATGTGCGGCCGTATTACCGTCCGTACGCCTATCGTCCGTACGCCTATCGACCGTACTACGCGCAGCCTTACTACTCGCCGTATGGTTCCTACGGGTATCCGTACTATCGCCGTCCGGGCGTCTATTTCGGCTTCGGATTCTAAACAGCTGAAGCTAGCATGAAGCAAAACAGGCGCATCGTGAGATGCGCCTGTTTTTATTTGATCGAAATGAAAGCTTTTACTTCCACTCGCGGATGTCGACGAAGTGACCTGCGATCGCCGCCGCCGCCGCCATTGCCGGCGACACCAGATGCGTGCGGCCCTTGAAGCCCTGACGGCCTTCGAAGTTGCGGTTCGAGGTCGAGGCGCAGCGCTCTTCCGGCTTGAGCTTGTCCGGGTTCATCGCCAGACACATCGAGCAGCCCGGCTCGCGCCAGTCGAAGCCCGCGGCCTTCAGGATCTTGTCGAGGCCTTCGGCTTCCGCCTGCTCCTTCACGAGACCCGAGCCCGGCACGATCATGGCGCTGACATTGGCGTTGACGGTCTTGCCTTCGACGACCTTGGCCACCGCGCGCAGATCCTCGATGCGCCCGTTGGTGCAGGAGCCGATGAAGACGCGGTCGAGCTTGATGTCGGTGATCTTCGTACCCGGCACCAGACCCATATATTGCAGCGCGCGATGCTTGGAGGCGCGCTTGGTCTCTTCCGGGATGTCGTCGGGATTCGGCACCTTGCCGGCGACCGAGATCACGTCCTCGGGCGAGGTGCCCCACGACACGATCGGCGGCAGCGACGCCGCATCGAGGCGCACGGTGGCGTCGAAATGCGCGCCCGCGTCGGACTGCAGATTTTCCCAGTAACGCATCGCTGCGTCCCAGTCCGCGCCCTTGGGCGATTTCGGACGGTCCATCAGATACGCGAAGGTCTTTTCGTCGGGCGCGATCAGGCCGGCGCGCGCGCCGCCTTCGATCGTCATGTTGCAGACCGTCATGCGGCCTTCCATGCTCAGCGCGCGGATCGCTTCGCCTGCGAACTCGATGACATGGCCGGTGCCGCCGGCGGTGCCGATCTCGCCGATGATGGCGAGAATGATGTCCTTGGCCGTGACGCCGGGCGGCAATTTGCCGTCGACGATCACGTGCATGTTCTTGGCCTTCTTCTGGATCAGCGTCTGCGTGGCGAGCACATGCTCGACCTCGGACGTGCCGATGCCATGCGCCAGCGCGCCGAAGGCGCCGTGCGTGGAGGTGTGGCTGTCGCCGCAGACGATCGTCGTGCCGGGCAGCGTGAAGCCCTGCTCGGGGCCGATGATGTGAACGATGCCCTGGCGGCGGTCGAACTCGTTGAAATATTCGATGCCGAAATCGCGCGCGTTGTCGGCGAGCGTGGCGATCTGCTCGGTGCTCTCCGGATCGGGGTTCGGCTGGGAGCGATCCGACGTCGGCACGTTGTGATCGACCACGGCGAGCGTCTTGCCGGGCGCGCGCACCTTGCGGCCGGTGGTGCGCAGTCCTTCGAAGGCCTGCGGCGACGTCACCTCGTGAACGAGGTGGCGGTCGATATAGAGAAGGCACGTGCCGTCGGGCTGTTCATCGACCAGATGGTCGTCCCAGATTTTGTCGTACAGGGTCCGCGCCTTCGCCATCGCTCGTCTCTCGGTTATCGTCTTCGGGGTTTGCCGCGGCATCTCCAGCTGCGGCCGGGCTTTTTACTCGCTAATTGTCCGGTCGGAAAGTAGTCTTGGCCGCATGCCCGTCTTCGCCGGGCGCAGCCCGGATCATCCGGAACGAACCGGACGTCCTGACGATCTAGATAGGCGGCCATAAGGCCCCGTTAAAGCCACCTTCCGCCTCCTGGCTCCCGAGGCGCAATAGCAAGGCAGTCCATGACCGCTCGCCCGCCGGTTTCCCCCTATCTCACGGTCTCCCCGGCCGCCGGCGCCATCGCCTTTTATGCCGCAGCCTTCGGCGCGGTTCAGAAAGCCCTGATGCCCGCGCTCGATGGCGTGCGCATCATGCATTGCGAATTGTCGATCAATGGCGGCACGGTGATGCTGTCCGACGCCTTCCCCGAATTCGGCAAGGTGCGCAGCCCCTTGCCGGGCGAGCCCATCACCATGTCGGTCTCGCTCGAATTCCCGACCGCCGCGGAGGTCGATGAAGTGTTTCAGCGCGCGACGCGGCTGGGCGCCTCCGGCGAGATGACGCCGACCAATTCGTTCTGGGGCACGCGCTTCGCCGTGGTGCGCGATCCCTTCGGCCATCGCTGGATGATGAACGGGCCGCTGGCGACAAGTAGCGGCATTCACGCAGAGGGCGGCCCGAAGCCGCCCTTGGCGGAAGTTCTCAGTGAGCCGCGACCGACCTTCCGCCTCGGCGCGCCTCGGCGTGACCAAACAAAAACGCGGCGGAAAATTCCGCCGCGTTTTGTGTTTCAGAAGCCCTTGTATTGCAGGCTTATTCGCTCGCGGCGTCAGCCGTCGTCTGGCGATCCTGCTTCTCGACGATGCGGGCGGATTTGCCGCGCAGGCCGCGCAGGTAATAGAGCTTGGCGCGACGAACCTTGCCGCGGCGCACGAGCGTGATGGATTCGACCATCGGCGAGTAGAGCGGGAACACGCGCTCCACGCCTTCACCGTACGAGATCTTGCGCACCGTGAAGCTCTCATGGATGCCGCCGCCGCTGCGGCCGATGCAGACGCCTTCATAGGCCTGCACGCGGCTGCGCTCGCCTTCGACAACCTTGACGTTGACGATGACGGTGTCGCCGGGGCCGAAGTCGGGAATGGTCTTGGTGGCGGAGAGCTTTGCCAGCTGCTCCTGCTCGATTTCCTGAATCACGTTCATCGAAAACTCTCCATCGGCGCTTTGGTGCAGCGCCTGTTCCGGCATTGCATTGTGATCATTCGCGCAAACTGGCGGCGCGCTGAGCGCGAAGTGGCCTGCCGGGATGCGGATTTGGACGGCTCTATAGGGCAAACTCGCCCCGTTGTCACCCTTTCGAGGGCTTTTTTGGCGGCCGGCCGGCCTGATATCTCTCCCACAGGTCCGGGCGGCGTTCCCGGGTCAGTTTTTCGGCCATTTCCCGGCGCCAGGCGTTAATTTTGGCGTGGTCGCCGGACACCAGAATCTCCGGAATCGACCGATTTTCGAAGCTCTGGGGCCGGGTGTAGTGGGGGTATTCCAGAAGGCTGCCGGCAAAGCTCTCGTCCTCGCCGGACTGGGCGTCGCCCATGACGCCGGGCAACAGCCGCACGCAGGCATCGATCAGGGCCATGGCGGCGATCTCGCCCCCCGACAGCACGTAGTCGCCGATCGAAACTTCTTCGAGCCCGCGCGCCTCGATCACGCGCTGGTCGATGCCCTCGAACCGGCCGCAGACGATCAGCACGCCGTCACCACCGCTGAGCTCCATCACGCGCGCCTGCGTCAGCGGCGTGCCGCGCGGGCTCATCAGGAGACGCGGCAGAGATGCGGATTGCGGCGCCTCGGTCGCCGTGTCGATGGCGCGCGCCAGCACATCGGCGCGCAGCACCATGCCGGCGCCGCCGCCGGCGGGCGTGTCATCGACGCTGCGATGTTTATCGGTTGCGGAGTCGCGGATGTCGCGCGCCTCGCACGACCAGATGCCGTTCGCGCAGCGCGCGTCCCGCAAGGCTGATGCCGAGCGGTCCGGGAAACATCTCCGGAAACAGCGTCAGGATGGTTGCGCGCCACGTCGCAACTTACTCGCTCAAATATCCGCTTGCGGCGGATCGTCGCCCTCGACTTCGTTCGGCGGAATGACCGTCAGCGTGCCGGCAGCGAGATCGACATGCGGCACGGTCTTGTTCGAGAACGGCAGCAGAATGGTGGTGCCGTGCGGCGGTGCGATTTCGAGAATGTCGCCGGCGCCGAAATTATGCACGTCGATCACGCGGCCCATCGTCGTGCCGTCCTCGGTGATCGCGGTCAGGCCGATCAGGTCGTGATGATAGAACTCATCGTCCGCCGTCGCCGGCAGCCGCTCGCGCGAGACATAGAGTTCGATGTTGGTGAGGGCTTCGGCATCGTCGCGGGTCTCGACGCCCTTGAGGCGTGCGACCAGATGATCCTTGGCGACGCGCGCGCTTGCGATTTCAAGCTTGCGCGCGCCGTCCTTGGTTTCGAGCGCGCCGTAGCGCGTCACCGCAAGCGGGTCTTGCGTGTAGGACCACAGTCGCACCTCGCCGCGCACGCCGTGCGCGGCGCCGATCTTGGCAATGCAGATGCGGGGTCCTTGCGTCACTTACGCCTTCGGCGCGGCCGCAGCGGCTTCAGCCTGCGCCTTGCGCTCCTTGCGCGGCACGGCCTTTTCCGGGTTGTTGCGCACGGTGCGCTTGCGAACGCCGGCGGCGTCGAGGAAGCGCATCACGCGGTCGGACGGCTGCGCGCCCTTGGCAAGCCATTCCTTGATCTTGTCGAGGTCGAGCTTGAGGCGCTCGGTATTGTCCTTCGGCAGCAGCGGATTGAAGAAGCCGAGACGCTCGATGAAGCGGCCATCGCGCGGGAAGCGCGAGTCGGCGACGACGACGTGATAGATCGGGCGCTTCTTGGTGCCGGCGCGGGCGAGACGGATAACAACGGACATTGAGATTTCCTTTCGTGACTTCGTTTTGTCGATTGAGAGTTGAAACGCTTATTTCTTCTTTCCCGGAGGAAAGCCCAGTCCCGGCAGGCCTTTCGGCAAATTACCAAGTCCGGGCAGTCCCGGCGGCAAGCCGCCACCGGGGAAATTTTGTCGGCATCCCGGGCAATCCGCCCGGCATCTTCTCTGCAAGCTTCTGCATGTCTTCGGGCGACGGCATCGCGCCGCCACCCATGCCGCCACCGAGGCCGAGCTTGCCGGCGAGGCCCGCAAGACCGCCGTCGACCGCCCTTGCCCATGGCCTTCATCATGTCGGCCATCGTGCGATGCATCTTCAGAAGCTTGTTGATCTCCTGCACCTCGATGCCGGCACCGGCGGCGATGCGCTTCTTGCGGCTGGCCTTGAGGATGTCGGGGTTCTTGCGCTCGGCGCGCGTCATCGAATCGATCGCGGCCATCTGACGCTTCAGGAGCTTGTCGTCGAGGTTGGCGGCAGCCATCTGGTTCTTCATCTTGGCGACGCCGGGCATCATGCCCATCAGGCCGCCTAATGCCGCCGAGGCTCTGCATCTGCACCAGTTGCTCGCGCAGATCGGACAGGTCGAACTGACCCTTGCGCATCTTCTCGGCGGTGCGCGCGGCCTTTTCGGCGTCGATGTTCGCAGCGGCCTTTTCGACCAGCGAGACGATGTCGCCCATGCCGAGGATGCGGCCGGCGATACGGTCGGGATGGAAGTCTTCCAGCGCGTCGGTCTTTTCGCCGGTGCCGATCAGCTTGATCGGCTTGCCGGTGACGGCGCGCATCGACAGTGCTGCGCCGCCGCGGCCGTCGCCGTCCACGCGGGTGAGCACGATGCCGGTCAGTCCGACACGTTCATCGAAGGCGCGCGCGAGATTGACCGCGTCCTGGCCGGTCAGCGAATCGGCGACCAGCAGCACTTCATGCGGATTGGCGGCGGTTTTGACGTCGGCCGCTTCCGCCATCATCTCTTCGTCGAGCGTGGTGCGGCCGGCGGTGTCGAGCAGCACGATGTCGTAGCCGCCGAGACGTGCCGGCCTCCAGCGCGCGCTTCGCAATCTGCGGCGGCTTCTGGCCCGCGACGATCGGCAGCGTGTCGATGCCGACATCCTTGCCGAGGATGGCCAGTTGCTCCATCGCGGCCGGACGGCGCGTGTCGAGCGAGGCCATCAGAACTTTTTTCTTGTCGCGCGTGTGTCAGGCGGCGCGCGATCTTCGCGGTGGTCGTGGTTTTGCCGGAGCCCTGCAGGCCGACCATCATGATGGCGACGGGCGCGGGCGCGTTGAGATCGATGCCCTGCTGGTCGGAGCCGAGCATGGCGATCAGCTGGTCGTGGACGATCTTGACGACCATCTGGCCGGGCGTCACCGACTTGACGACGGTCGCGCCGATGGCCTCTTCGCGCACCTTCTCGGTGAAGGCACGCACCACTTCGAGCGCGACGTCGGCCTCGAGCAGCGCGCGGCGCACTTCGCGCATGGCGGCATCGACGTCGGCTTCGCTCAGCGCGCCGCGCCGCGTCAGCCGGTCGAGAATTCCACCCAAGCGTTCAGACAGATTGTCGAACATCAGCGCGTTACCAAACACCTTTGCGCCCGAGGGCGCACAGCGCTGTCGGGCGTTGACCTCCGGCCTCTCGGGCCGGGCGGCGGATCGAAAAGAACGTCTTTTCGAGGATTTCGGAGGGGATTTACTGCCCGGGAGGCAACCAAGTCAAGCCGGGCGGTCGGGCGCCCGAAATGGCGGTAAATCCTTCGTGGACCGGCTTGAAAGCCGCCTCAAACGGGCTTTTATCTTGTCATGCCCATGACCCGCCGCCGCCTGATGACCCTTGCCGCCTCCGCCACCGCCGCTGTGGGGATTCCGGCCTTTCTGTCCCAGCGCCCGGTTTATGCCGGGCCGCTGTCCGACCATTTCGACGGCCTGCGGTTCTTCGATCCCGAGGGCGCTCCGCCTAAAACGCTGCCGGATGTTGTGAAATGGTGGGCGGCCAGCGACAAGGCGAAATGGCCTGAGTGGCTTCCGAGCGCCTTTTCCGACACGCCGCCCGCTCGTGTCACCCAGGGCGTGCGGCTGTCCTTTGTCGGCCATGCCAGCTGGCTGATCCAGACGGCGGGCCTGAACATCCTGGTCGATCCGGTGTGGTCGGAGCGCGCCTCGCCGTTCTCCTTCGCCGGCCCCAAACGCGTCAACGATCCCGGCATTGCTTTCGAGGCGCTGCCGCCGATCGATGTCGTGCTGGTGTCGCACGGTCACTACGATCATCTCGACATCGCAACGCTGTCGCGCCTCACCGCGAAATTTTCTCCGCGCATCGTCACGCCGCTCGGCAACGACATCACCATGCGCGAGGCCGATGCCGCCATCCGCGCCGAGGCGTTCGACTGGAACGACCGCGTTGAGCTTGGCAACGGCGTCGCGGTGAATCTCGTGTCCACGCGGCACTGGACCGCGCGCGGCGTGCTCGATCGCAACAAGGCGCTGTGGGCGAGCTTCGTGCTGGAGACGCCGGCCGGGAAACTCTACATCGTCTGCGATTCCGGCTACGGCAGCGGCAGTCATTTCCGCAATGTCCGCGAGCGTCACGGCAGGCTCGTCGCCAGCATCCTGCCGATCGGCGCGTATGAGCCGCGCTGGTTCATGCGCGATCAGCACATGAACCCGGAGGAAGCGGTCAGGGCGCTCAGTGATTGCGGCGCCGAGATCGCCTTCGCCCATCACCACGGCACGTTTCAATTGACCGACGAAGCCATCGATGCGCCGACGACGGCGCTGGCGCAGGCGCTCGATTCTGCGAAGCTCAAGGCCGAGCGGTTTCCCGTGCTCAAGCCCGGCCAGACGTTCGACATCTGACGCGGCCCGCTTGCCCGCTGGCTTGATCCGGCGCAAGGATTGACCCGTCATCTTGGATGATGAGTTGGGGCATGATCCAGAAAATCCGCCGCCTTGCCTTGCCGTCGCGCCACCGCGCTTACGAAATCCTCGAGCGCGATGCTGTCGGGGACCGTGTCAGCCAGGTCGTCGATGGTGTCATCATCGCGTTGATCGTCGTCAATCTCGTCGCTGTGGTGCTGGACTCCGTGCCGGACATTGCGCATCGCTTTCGTGCGCTGTTCGACGCCATCGAGTATGTTTCTCTTGTCGTGTTCACGCTGGAGTTTGCCGCGCGCATCTGGGTCGCCGCCGAGCATGCGCCCTATCGTCATCTGCCTGCGTTTGTCGCGCGCCGAAAATACATCCTGAGTGGCGCAGGCCTTGTCGATCTGATGTCCGTCGTTCCTTTCTGGTTCGGGGTTCTGCTGCCGGCGGATCTTCGCGCCATTCTCGTGCTGCGCGTCATCCGTTTCCTCAAGATCGCGCGCTATTCTCCGGCAATGCGTTCGTTGCTTGACGTTCTCTATAGCGAGCGCCGTGCGCTGCTTGGCTGCATGGTGATGTTCGTCGGCATGACGCTGATCATCGCCTCCGCGATGCATCTGGCCGAGCGGCATGTGCAGCCCGACAAGCTCGGCACCATCCCGGATGCGATGTGGTGGGCGGTCGTGACGCTCGGCACCATCGGCTATGGCGATGTCGTGCCGATCACGCCGGTTGGCAAACTCATCGCGACTTTCTCGATCTTCCTCGGCGTCGTCATGATCGCATTGCCGGTCGGTATCATCGCCAACGCCTTTTCCGACGAGATTCACCGCCGCGATTTCGTCGTGACATGGGGCATGGTCGCGCGCGTTCCCTTGTTTGCCGAACTGAATGCGCTCGAAGTGGCCGAAGTCATGCGGCTGTTGCGCGCGCAGCGGGTGGAGCCGGGCGAGGTCATCATCCGTCGCGGCGAGCCCGGCCATTCGATGTATTTCATCGCCGCCGGTGAAGTCGAGATCGAGCTGCCCGGTCGCCGCACCCGTCTCGGCGTCGGTCACTTCTTCGGCGAAGTTGCCGTGCTCAAGAAGACGCGCCGCTCCGCGAGTGTCGTTGCGCTCGTGCGCACGAGTCTGCTGGTGCTCGATGCCGACGACATGCATGCACTGATGCAGCGCAGCCCGCGCATCGCCAAGGGCATTCACGACGTTGCCCGCAGCCGGCTTGCGCAGGATACCGCCACCTCAGGCGGCGATATCCTTCTCGAGGAAATCGAAGGTCACGACGAGCGGGATAGATAAACCTCTTTTATTGCGCCTTCGGCGCGATTTCCCAGCTGACATTCACCGACAGTCGCAGCGTGGTCTCGCCGGGAGAGACCGGCGTCGCCATCGGCGCGGCTGCTGCGCGATCCATGCGATACATCGCCACCGGCGGTGCTGCGCCCTCTTCGCTGATCGCGAGCGGTGCACCGAGCGTCACACCGGCCGCCTGCGCATAAATTTCTGCCTTGCGGCGCGCGTCGGCCATCGCCTCAAGGCGGGCCTTGTCGAGCAGCGGTGAGGGGTTCGAGACGATGAAGCGGATGCCACCCATCTCGTTGGCCCCGGCTGTCACCGTCGCATCGATCACATCGGCCACCTTGGCGAGATCGCGCAACTTCACCGTCACCTGATTGGTCGCGCGATAGCCGGTGATGCGCGGCGCGTTCGTATTGCCTGAGCTCATTTGCGGATAGATCGACAGGCGCGAGGTGGTGATGTCGCGTTCGGCGACGCCCGTGGCCTTGAGCGCCGTCATCACCGCGGTCATGGCGCGGGCATTGGCTTCGCTCGCCTCGCGTGCGGTCTTCGCATCCGTCGTCACGCCGCTTGAGATCTCGGCGATGTCCGGCGGTGCGGAGACATTCGCTTCGCCGGTGACGGAGATGCTGCGCGGGAGAGGCGTTTGCGCTTCGGCCGGTGCGGCGACGATCAGCGCGAAGAGCGCGAGAGCGAGCAGTGCGCTACTTGAGCGGAACGTAGATATTGATGGTGAGCTTGTCTTCGGGCGTCTTGAGCGGATCGGTGACATATTCCTCGACGAACATGTCCTGCGCCTCGAGCTGCTTGTCGTCGAGATGATTGGTGATCGCTTCATAGGTGTTGTCCATGTTGTCGTAGGAGCCACGATGCGTGAACTTCAGCGCCTTGCCTTCAGGCGACTTTCCCATGGACAGGTTCTTAGGCAGATTTTTGGGCGTTTCTTCGACCGGCACCTGCGCCTCGAACGTAAATCCGGTGTCGTCGGTGGCGGTGTAGATGATCTGTGAGTTGCCCGCCGGCTTGATGCCCTGCCGCTCGAGCGTGGTCACGATCGATTTCAAGGCGCCGGTGATGGTCTCAAAAGCGTTGTCCCAGGTGGCGGTGCCCTTGCTGACGACGACATTGCGCGAAGTCAGCACCGTATCGACCGCAAATCCTTCCGGGGTGGCGGGGGTGGCTGGCGCCGGAGTGGTTTGCGGTGCAGCCTGCGGAGCAGGCGTCGCCGGGGCGGGTGTGGCGGGAGTCTGCGCCAGAACCGGCGTGGCCAACGCCAAAGCCAGCACGGCCGACATTCCCGAACGAACGACCCACCGGCTCATCGAAATCCCCATTGGACCCCGACCGCACGGGGTTCGCGACGGGTTAAATCTAGCATGAGCATTTGGCCCGGCCCATGGTTGAAGTTTGACCGTGCGGCAAAAAATGGCGGCACTGGCGAATTTCCCTGTCATCCGCCATATATGGGCCCAGGAAGAGACCCATGAGCGCGCTGGACAATCACGCTTTCGTCAAGATGAACGGCATCGGCAACGAGATTGTCGTTGTCGACCTGCGCGATTCGTCGGGCAAGGTGACGGCCGAGGATGCGCGCGCCGTGGCGAGCGAGCAGGGCGCGCCGTTCGATCAGATGATGGTGCTCTACAAGCCGCGCCTGCAGGGCACGCAGGCCTACATTCGTATCTTCAACAGTGACGGCTCGGAAGCTGGCGCCTGCGGCAACGGCATGCGCTGCGTCGCGCGGCGCGAGTTCGAGGCGACCGGTGCCAAGGCCGCGACTTATGAGACCGCGGCCGGTCTCATCAATTGCTGGAGCGGGCCGGACGCCGGCACCTATACGGTCGATATGGGCAAGCCGCGCTTCGGCTGGCAGGACATTCCGTTGGCCGAGGAATTTCGCGACACGCGCTACATCGAACTGCAGATCGGTCCGGTCGATGCGCCGGTGCTGCATTCGCCCTCAGTGGTCAGCATGGGCAATCCGCACGCCATCTTCTGGGTCGACGACGTCAACGCGTATGATCTCGAGCGCTTCGGTCCGCTTCTGGAAAATCATCCGATCTTCCCCGAGCGTGCCAACATCACGCTGGCGCACATCGTCTCGCGCGATCACATCGTGATCCGCACTTGGGAGCGCGGCGCGGGTCTGACCAGGGCCTGCGGCTCGGCTGCGTGTGCGACCGCGGTTGCGGCCGCGCGGTTGCGCCGCGCCAATCGCAAGGTGAAGATCTCATTGCCGGGCGGCGATCTCATGCTCGACTGGCGCGAGAGCGACGATCACGTGCTGATGACCGGCGCGGCCGATTTCGAATTCGAAGGCCGTTTCGATCCGAAGTTGTTCTCAGAAGTCGTATGAGTATCGATGTCGTCACCTTCGGTTGCCGTCTGAACGGCGTCGAGTCCGACATCATCCGCCGCGCGGCGGAGAACGCAGGCCTCACCGACACCGTCATCGTCAACACCTGCGCCGTCACCAATGAAGCCGTGCGTCAGGCGCGCCAGACCGTGCGGCGTTTGCGTCGCGAGCGGCCCGATGCGCGCATCGTCGTCACCGGCTGCGCGGCGCAGACGCAGACGCAGATGTTTGCGCAGATGCCCGAGGTCGATCGCGTCGTCGGCAACGCGCACAAGATGGCGGGCGAGACCTGGCGTGCCGCGCGCGATGCGCTGGCCACGCCGCTGGTGAGCGAGCGGATCGACGTCAGCGACATCATGGCCATTCGCGAAATGTCGCCGCATCTCGCCGAAGGCTATCAGGAGCGCACCCGCGCCTTCATCCAGGTGCAGACCGGCTGCGATCACCGCTGCACCTTCTGCATTATTCCTTATGGCCGCGGCAATTCGCGCTCGGTGCCGATGGGCGCCGTCGTCGAGCGGGTGCAGGCCGCCGCGGCGCGCGGCTGCGCCGAAGTGGTTCTCACCGGCGTTGACCTCACGAGCTACGGCGCGGATCTGCCGGGCACGCCGCCGCTTGGTCGGTTGGTCGCCAACATCCTGCGCCATGCGCCGGATCTGAAGCGCCTGCGCATTTCGTCGATCGATTCCGTCGAGGCGGATTCCGAACTGATCGATCTGATCGGTTCGGATCATCGCATCATGCCGCATTTGCATCTGTCGTTGCAGGCGGGCGACGATCTCATCCTCAAGCGCATGAAGCGGCGGCATTCGCGCGACGACGCCATCGCCTTCTGCAACAGGATCCGCGCCGCGCGTCCCGACATCGTTTTCGGCGCCGACATCATCGCCGGTTTCCCGACCGAGACGGAGGCGATGTTCCAGCGCTCGCTCGATCTCGTCGCCGAATGCGGCCTGACATTCCTGCATGTGTTTCCGTATTCGCCGCGTCCCGGCACGCCGGCGGCGCGCATGCCGCAGGTCGATGGCGACATCATCCGCGAGCGCGCGAAGCGTTTGCGCGAAGCCGGCGAGGACGCGTTGCGCGCACGTCTCGCGCAGGAAATCGGTGTGCGGCGTCAGGTGCTCATGGAGGGCGCGAGCTTTGGCCGCACCGAGCACTTCATGCCGGTGAAGGTCGCCTCGCCCTCGCTGCGCGGCGACGTGCGCTCACTGGTCATCGCCGCCAGCGACGGTGAGCACCTGCTGGCTGCCTGAGATTTCTTCGCCATTCCATCCGCAAGCCTTCAGTCGCTCGCGCATATGTTCGGGCACCGGCGCGACGACGCGCACCGGCGGCTTGTTCTTCGACAGCGGCACCACGATCTCGCGCGCATGCAGGTGCAGCGTGATGCCGCCGATGCGCGGCGCGGTTCCATAAATATTGTCGCCGACAATCGGCCAGCCCGCCGCCTGGCAATGTACGCGCAACTGATGCGTCCGTCCGGTGATGGGTTCCAGCGCCAGCCATGTCATGCCCGTCGTCGCGCCCCAGCACTTTCCATTTCGTCAGCGACGGCAGGCCGTTCGGATCGGGCTTCTGCCACCAGCCGCGTTCGTCGTCGAGGCGGCCGAGCGGAATGTCGATCTCGCCTTCGTTCTCTTGCGGCCCGCCCTCGACCACGGCCCAGTAGGTCTTGTCGATCTTGCCGTGCTTGAACAGGAGCCCGAGCATCGCGGTCGCCTTGCGATGGCGTCCCAGCACGAGACAGCCCGAGGTATCACGGTCGAGGCGATGGGCCAGCACCGGCGGGCGCGGCAGGCCGAAGCGCAGCGCGTCGAAGGAGTCCTCCACCACCGCGCCGGATTTATCGTAGGAATTGCGCGGGCCGCGATGCACCGGCAGACCTGCCGGCTTGTCGATCACCAGCATCAATCCGTCGCGATACAGCAGACGGGCGAGGATCTCGTCGTCCGTCATCGCGCGGCCGGTCACATTCATGTCTTTCTTCATCGTGGTGAAACCGCTATCACGATCCCCGCCATCGGGACAGTTCATGAACGACGCGCCTGACAAGAAACAAAGCTGGTGGAGCCGCCTCTCGGGCGGCCTCAAGCGCACCTCCGCGTCCATCGGCACCGCGATCGCCGATCTCGTCGTCCGGCGCAAGCTCGACCGCGCCATGGTCGAGGAGATCGAGGACGTGCTGCTGCGCGCCGATCTCGGCGTCGATGTCGCGGCGCGCATTTCCGCCGCCGTCGGCCAGGGCCGCTACGACAAGGCGATCTCCGCCGACGAGGTCAAGGCGATCGTCGCCGAGGAAGTCGAGACGGTTCTCGCCGCTGTCGCCAGGCCGCTCGTGGTCGATGAGGCGAAGAAGCCGTTCGTCATTCTTGTGATCGGCGTCAACGGTTCGGGCAAGACCACCACCATCGGCAAGCTGGCTGCAAAATTCTCGGGCGAAGGCCGCAAGGTGATGCTCGCGGCCGGCGATACGTTCCGCGCCGCGGCCATCGAACAGTTGAAAATCTGGGGCACGCGCACGAATTCGCCCGTTATCGCGCGCGAGCACGGCGCCGATGCCGCCGGTCTCGCCTTCGATGCGCTGACGGCGGCGAAGGCCGAGGGCATCGATGTGCTGCTGGTCGATACCGCCGGCCGGTTGCAGAACCGCGCCGAGCTGATGAGCGAACTGGAGAAAGTCGTCCGCGTCATCAGGAAGGTCGATGCCGAGGCGCCGCATGCCGTGCTGCTGGTGCTCGATGCCACGGTCGGCCAGAACGCGCTGTCGCAGGTCGAGGTGTTTCATCGCACCGCCGGCGTGACCGGTCTGGTCATGACCAAGCTCGACGGCACCGCGCGCGGCGGCATTCTCGTCGCCATCGCCGCGAAATTCGGATTGCCGGTGCATTTCATCGGCGTCGGCGAAGGCGTCGAGGATCTCGCGCCGTTCACCGCGCGCGATTTTGCCAGAGCCATTGCGGGGTTGGAATGATCCCAAAACCCGTCATTCCGGGAACCGCGTTTCCGGATAAGATCCCTGTCTTTCGTTCAGTGAAGGGAGATCTAACGAATGTCGCAACGCCGGAGAATCAAGCGCACACCCTCAGCCCCTTCGTCAAGCTCGCGCTCGAACTCGGCCCGCTGGTTGTGTTCTTTCTCGCCAATTCGCGATTCGGAATTTTCACCGCGACGGCGATTTTCATGGGCGCGGTCGCCGTCTCGCTCGTGACGTCGTGGATTCTGACGCGGCACCTGCCGATCATGACCATCGTCACCGCCGTCGTCGTCGCCGTGTTCGGCACGCTGACGCTGATCCTGCAGGACGAGACCTTCATCAAGATCAAGCCGACCATGATCTACGCGCTGTTCGGCGCCGTGCTTGCCGGCGGGCTGGCGTTCGGCCGCTCCTACATCGCGATCCTGTTCGACTCCGTTTTCAGTCTCACGGCGGAGGGCTGGCGCAAGCTCACCATTCGCTGGTGCATCTTCTTCTTTGCCATGGCGGCGCTGAACGAGATCGTCTGGCGCACGCAGACGACGGATTTCTGGGTCGGCTTCAAATTGTTCGGCGCGATCCCGCTGACGCTCGTGTTCGGCATGCTGCAATATCCGCTGCTGCAGCGCTATCAGGCCGACGAAGCCAAATCCGACACCACACCCGGCGCGTAAACGAAAAAGCGCGCCGGCAAGGGGGTTGCCGGCGCGCCTCTTCACGAGACCAGACGCATCAAAGCATGATCGCCAAAAACGGGGACCTGTTTTCCGGACAGATCATGCTCGAACGCTGCGACTGACGCGATTTACATCCGAACGCGCGCGTCGCCGAACCACTTCATCCCGACAGCAGAGACAAACACGAGACGCCGTGGCTGGAACGCAAGTTCTCGGGAAGCTCGCAAGTTCTCGAAAACGCAAGTTCTCGAAAACGATTGTCGAAAATCAGCTCTTCTGCTTGGCGATGATGTGGTCCTTGATGTCGTTATAGACATTCTGCGGCACCACATTCTTGCTCACCAGCTCGTCCTTGGCCTTGAACGGACGGGCCTTGACGATGGCTTCGGCGCGCACCTTGCCGACGCCCTTGAGGGCTTCGAGCTGGGCGGTCGTCGCGGTGTTGATGTCGAGCAGGTCGGCCGTCGTTGCCGAAGTCGTCTTGGCCGAGGTCGCCTTGGCCGCAGGCGTCGTGGTGGCGGCGGGCGCCATCTTCGTTGTTTCCGGCGCCTTGGTGTTGGTCTGCGGAGCCTGCGCCATCAGCGGAGTGGCGGCGAGCAGGGCAATGGCAGTCAAGGTGCCGAGTGAGAGTTTACGCATCGTTGTCCTCCTGGGACTGTTTTGTTCGAGCACGATCCCGAAAAAGGGTGATCACTTTTCGGATCAGATCGTGTTCCTCCAACGCGGTTGATCTCGCACCTGATTCATGGCGCGATTCCGGCGGCAGAATGAACGGCAGATAAATGGCGATTTATTTTTCGATCACGATCCCGAGACGCGTCGTTCAGGAACCGTTCAGTTCACGCGCGCGAGAGCGCGTTCGATCTCCGGCACCAGCGTGCCGCGCAGATTGTCCGGCGTGATCGGGCCGATCAGCTTGTAGGCGATGGCGCCGTCGCGCCCGACGACGAACGTCTCCGGCACGCCGTAAACGCCCCATTCGATCGCGGCGCGTCCGTTGGCATCGACGCCGACCTGCGTGAAAGGGTTGCCGTGTCGTCCAAGGAAACGCCGCGCATTGTCGGCTGAGTCCTTGTAGTTGATGCCGACGATCTGAATGCGAGAGTCCTGCGCGAGCTGCATCAGCAGCGGCGCCTCGTCATGACACGGCACGCACCACGACGCCCACACATTGACGACGCTGACCTTGCCCTTGAACGCGGCGGGATCGAGCCCGGCCACTTCAGCGCCATTGCGCATCAGTCCGGCGAGCGGCGGCAGCAATGTCGCCGGCGCGGGGCGGCCGATCAATGCGGAGGGAATGCGCGCGGGATCACCCGCGCCGAGACGAAACGCAAACAGTGCGGCAAGCGCCACGAACACGACCAGCGGCGCGAAGCAACAGCAGCCGGTTACGACCGCGCGGTTGCGGCTCGCCGTCCGTCATCGCGCGCTCTCGCGCGCGGAGCGGCGCGTCACGCCGCTGGCTTCAAGCGCCTTGAGCGTCGCCTGCTGATGCCGGTAGTCGACGATAACCCATCCGACGAGACCGACGAGCACAGTCACGGCCGCAACATAAGAAGCGACAATGAAGAACGCGTGCGGTCCGAGCGATGTCATCTCAGATCGTGACGGTTTTCTGCGCTGCTGGCCTGCATCAGATGCAGGGTGCGGATGCGGCGGCGCAGGATCTCGTTGCGCATGGCGGCCAGATGCAGCGTCAAGAACAGAAAGAAGAACGCCACCGCCATGACCAGAAGCGGGATCAGCATGCTGGGATGAATGGTCGGTCCGCCGAGGCGCAGCACGGCGGCGGGCTGATGCAGCGTGTTCCACCAGTCGACCGAGAATTTGATGATCGGCAGATTGATCGCGCCGACCAGTGTCATGATGGCGGCGGCGCGCGCCGCGCGCGACGGATCGTCCACGGAGCGCCACAGCGCCATGACGCCGAGATACATCAGGAACAGGATCAGCACCGAGGTCAGCCGCGCGTCCCATTCCCAATAGGTGCCCCACATCGGCCGGCCCCACAGCGAACCGGTGATCAGCGCGAGCAGCGTGAACGCGGCGCCGATGGGTGCGGCCGCCTTGGCGGCGACATCGGCCAGCGGATGCCGCCACACCAGCGTGCCGAGCGCGGCGATGCTCATCACGCTCCAGACCGCCATGGCGAGCCATGCGTTGGGAACGTGAATGAACATGATCTTGACGGTCGCGCCCTGCTGATAGTCGTCCGGCGACAGCGCAAACACCTGGAACAGGCCGATGGCGAATAGCAGCGCGCTCGCGCCCGCGAGCCACGGCAGGACGCGTCCGACGAAAGTCAGGAACCGGCTCGGGTTGGCGAGATCCATCAACATGGCGTGGTGATAGTCATCCTGCGTGGTTGCGGCAATGTGGAAACCGACACGTCATGCAAATGCGTCAACGAGCGGCGCTAGTTCTCCTCCCAATTGGGGGAGATCGACAATCCTTCAAATCCGCGAGACGGCATCAATCAAATCCCTGCCTCAGGCTTGCCGCCGCCGCGAAAGGTCCGATGACGAGGCTCGCAAGGCTGAGCGCGCACAGGATCAGAAATGGCGTCGAGAAATTCATCGGCCCTTCGACGGCGGCATTCGACGCCGCGACGCCGAAAATCAGAACCGGGATCGACAGCGGGATCACCAGCACCGCCAGCAGCAGCCCGCCACGGCGCAGCGTCACCGCGAGTGCAGCTCCAATCAGCCCGGTGAATGTCAGGGCCGGAGTGCCGACCGCAAGCGTCAGCGCCACCGCCGCGGTCGCGCGGAATTCCAGATTGAGCATCAGCGCGACGATGGGCACGGCGAGGATCAGCGGAATGCCCGCGGCGATCCAGTGCGCGAACGCCTTCGTCAGGCAGGCGAGTTCGAGCGGCGTGCGGCTCATCACCATCAGATCGAGCGAGCCGTCGTCGAGGTCGGACGCAAACAATCGGTCGAGCGTCAGCAGCGAGGCGAGCAGTGCGCCAAGCCACAGGATCGCCGGGCCGATCCGCTTCAGGAGGTTGGTGTCGGGGCCGATCGCAAACGGCATCAGCACGACGACGGTGACGAAAAACAAAACACCGATCAGCGCGCCGCCGCCGATGCGCAGCGCGACGCGTAGCTCACGATGAAAAAGGGCGCGCAGCGGGCTCATCGCGCGCCTCCGATATGCAGCTGTTTGGCGCCGAGCAGCCCGAGCGGGCCGTGAGTGGCCGCGATCACCAGTCCGCCGGCCTTCAGGTGATCGGTCATCAGCGTCGTCAGCATGGTCTGGGCTGCGGCGTCGAGCGAGGAGGTCGGCTCGTCCAGAAGCCAGATCGGGCGGGGTACGGCGATCAGCCGCGCGATCGACAGCCGCCGCCTTTGTCCGGCCGACAGATACGCGGCCGGCAGGCCGGCGACGGTGTTGAGGCCGACGGTGGACAGCGCATCGGTTTTGTCGGCGCCGCTGCCGCCAAGATAGGCCCGCCAGAAGTCGAGATTTTCCGTCACCGTCAGCGCGGATTTCAGCGCGTCGCGGTGGCCCAGATAGTGGCAATGCTCGGGAGTGGAGAGGTCGCTGTCACCGCCGTCGAGGACGATGCGGCCTTTGGCCACGGCGAGAAGTCCCGCAATCATGCGCAGCAGCGAGGATTTTCCGGCGCCATTGCGGCCGGTCAGAGTCAGCGCTTCGCCCGCCGCCACCTCGAAGTCGAGATTGGCGAACACCTCGCGCCCGCCGCGCAGGCAGGTCAGTCCGTTTGCCGAAAGCCGCATACCCAGCCCGCTGAAAATTCCTCAATCCAGCCATGCCGCAAATCGAGCAGCTTGCGAGCGTGCCGAACTGGCGGCGCGCGCGAAAAGATTTTATAGGAACATCTCTAAACTGTGCGCAGATGGGGAATTGACCACCGCTTCCCGATACCGGAAAAGGTGTCTAAATACCTCTTATCGCGACGTCCAGCCTTTTGCCAACCGTCAATACGGGACCCGCCTCACATGACCTCGCTCGACAGCTTCAAATGCGCCAAAACCCTCAAAGTCGGTGGCAAGACCTACGTCTATTACAGCCTGCCGACGGCGGAAAAGAACGGGCTGAAGGGCATTTCGAAGCTCCCCGCCTCGATGAAGGTGCTTCTTGAGAATCTGCTGCGCAACGAAGACGGTCGCACGGTCAAGAAGGAAGACATTCAGGCCGTCGCCAAGTGGCTCAAGACCGGCAAGCTCGAGCATGAAGTCGCGTTCCGCCCCGCGCGCGTTCTGATGCAGGATTTCACCGGCGTGCCGGCGGTCGTCGATCTCGCCGCCATGCGCAACGCCATGAAGGCGCTCGGCGGCGACGCCGAGAAGATCAACCCGCTGGTGCCGGTCGATCTCGTCATCGACCATTCCGTGATCGTGAACTTCTTCGGCGACAACGGCGCCTTCAAGAAGAACGTCACCGAAGAGTACAAGCAGAACCAGGAGCGCTACGAATTCCTGAAATGGGGTCAGGGCGCGTTCACGAATTTCTCCGTCGTGCCGCCGGGCACCGGCATCTGCCATCAGGTCAATCTTGAATATCTCGCCCAGACCGTCTGGACGAAGAAGGAAAAGATGACCATCGGCAAGAAGACCGCGACCTATGAGGTCGCCTATCCGGACACGCTGGTCGGCACCGATTCGCACACCACCATGGTCAACGGTCTCGCCGTGCTCGGCTGGGGCGTCGGCGGTATCGAAGCGGAAGCCGCGATGCTCGGCCAGCCCGTGTCGATGCTGCTGCCGGAAGTCGTCGGCTTCAAGCTCAAGGGCAAGCTGAAGGAAGGCGTCACCGCAACCGATCTCGTGCTCACCGTCACGCAGATGCTGCGCAAGCTCGGCGTCGTCGGCAAGTTCGTCGAGTTCTTCGGTCCCGGCCTCGACTCCATGTCGGTCGCCGACAAGGCGACGATCGCCAACATGGCGCCCGAATATGGCGCGACCTGCGGCTTCTTCCCGGTCGACAAGGAAGCGCTGGATTATCTGAAGACCTCCGGTCGCGCGGCCGCGCGCGTCGCGCTGGTCGAGAAGTACTCCAAGGCGCAGGGCATGTTCCGCACCGCCGCGACCAAGGACCCGAAGTTCACCGAAACTCTGACGCTCGATCTCGCCGACGTCGTGCCGTCGCTCGCGGGTCCCAAGCGTCCCGAGGGTCGTGTCGCATTGCCGGCCGTGGCCGAAGGGTTCGCGACCGCGCTTGCGGGCGAGTACAAGAAGGCCGACGCGGTCACGCGGTTTGCCGTCGAGAACAGCAAGTTCGATATCGGTCAGGGCGATGTGGTGATTGCCGCCATCACCTCCTGCACCAACACGTCCAACCCGAGCGTGCTCTTGGCCGCAGGTCTTCTGGCGCGCAACGCCGCGGCAAAGGGTCTCAAGGCCAAGCCCTGGGTCAAGACATCGCTCGCGCCGGGCAGCCAGGTCGTCGCCGAGTATCTCTCCAATTCCGGTCTGCAGAAGGATCTCGACAAGGTCGGGTTCAATCTCGTCGGCTTCGGCTGCACCACCTGCATCGGCAATTCGGGCCCGCTGCCGGAGGAGATCTCCAGAACCATCAACGACAACGGCATCGTCGCTGCCGCCGTGCTGTCGGGTAACCGCAACTTCGAAGGCCGCGTCTCGCCCGACGTGCAGGCGAACTATCTCGCCTCGCCGCCGCTCGTCGTCGCCTACGCGCTCGCCGGCACCGTGACCAAGGATCTCTCCACGGAGCCTCTCGGCATCGGCAAGGACGGCAAGCCGGTCTACCTGAAGGACATCTGGCCGACCTCCAAGCAGATCAACGCCTTCATCAAGAAGTACGTGACGGCGAAAATCTTCAAGAAGAAATACGCCAATGTGTTCAAGGGCGACACCAACTGGCGCAAGATCAAGACCACCGCCGGCGAAACCTATCGCTGGAACATGTCGTCGACCTATGTGCAGAACCCGCCTTACTTCGAAGGCATGAAGGCCGAGCCGGATCCCGTCACCGATATCGTCGGCGCGCGCGTGCTGGCGCTGTTCGGCGACAAGATCACCACCGACCACATTTCTCCGGCGGGCTCGATCAAGATCTCGTCGCCGGCTGGCAAGTATCTGTCGGAGCGACAGGTGCGCCCGGCCGACTTCAATCAGTACGGCACGCGCCGCGGCAATCATGAAATCATGATGCGTGGCACCTTCGCCAATATCCGCATCAAGAATTTCATGATGAAGGGCGCCGACGGCAACATCCCCGAGGGCGGTCTGACACGTCACTGGCCCGATGGCGAAGCCATGACGATCTATGATGCCGCGATGAAGTATCAGGAAGAGAACGTGCCGCTGGTGATCTTCGCCGGCGCCGAATATGGCAACGGTTCGTCGCGCGACTGGGCCGCGAAGGGCACGCGTCTGCTCGGCGTTCGCGCCGTCGATCTGCGAGAGCTTCGAGCGCATCCATCGCTCCAATCTCGTCGGCATGGGCGTGCTGCCGCTGACCTTCGAGCCCGGCACGTCGTGGAAGTCGCTCGATCTCAAGGGCGACGAGCAGGTCACGATCAAGGGCCTCGCGAGCGGTCTCAAGCCGCGCCAGATGCTGTCGGCCGAGATCGTTTCCGCCGACGGTACATCGCGCAACGTGCCGCTGCTCGGCCGCATCGATACGCTCGATGAACTCGAATATTTCCGCAATGGCGGCATCCTGCACTACGTTCTGCGCCAGCTTGCGGCTTAAGTTGGGTTAATGACGGCGAGGCCGGTCCCGTGAACGTGACTGGCCTCACCGTGACGTGAGTGGCCGTGACTGACGCGGGCGAACTAAAACACCCATGCCGGGTTACCGGCCATGGAGCGTCGCGGAGTGGCAATGATCAACGGCACGAGAGCAAGGGGATGGCGCGCACGATTTGCGGCGCTGTTCGGCTTGGCCACGGTGCTGTCGCCTGTCGTGGCGTCTGCGGAACCTCGCGCCGTGGTTGAACTGTTCACGAGCCAGGGTTGTTCGTCATGTCCGCCGGCGGACCGGTTGATCGGCGATCTCGCCAAGGACTCCCTCGATTATCGCGCTGAGTTTCCCCATCGATTACTGGGATTATCTCGGCTGGAAAGACACCCTGGCCCAGCCGAAATTCACGGCGCGTCAGCGTGGCTATGCCTATAAGCGCGGCGATCGCGAAGTTTATACGCCGCAGGTCGTCGTCAACGGCCTGACGCATGCGCTCGGCAGCGACGGCGCCGAGATTACAAGAACCATTGCAGCCACGCGCAACCGTGCCGGCGTCATGTCGGTGCCGGTGTCGCTGTCGCTCGCAGGCGGTCAGGCGACGATCGCCGTTCCGGCCTCCACGTCGGGTCAGACTGCGGCTGCGGAAGTCTGGATCTGCGGCGTCAGCCGCGAGATCAACGTCAATGTCGGACGCGGTGAAAATCGCGGACGGGAAATCGCTTACCACAACGTGGTTCGTCGCTGGCTGAAGGTCGGCGACTGGAACGGGCGCGCGGGCAATTGGTCGGTGCCGCTCGAGAACATCACCGGCGACGATATCGATTCCGCGGTGGTCTATGTGCAGGAAGGTACGCGCGAAAAGCCGGGCCTGATGCTTGGCGCGGCGCAGACGGCGCTGAAGTAGAAATTTCCGCCGCGATCCTCAGATCAAAATCGCTCAGACATCCGTCCAAAAGATCCGCCAAAAAAATTGAGGGCCGACTTACGCCGGCCCTCAAGAATTGGGGATTGTATTCTGTGCGAACAGACCCGGCTCCTCTGGCCCCGGGGGGCTGGGGGCTGAGGAATCCGGAACCGAAGGAACCGGGTCAACGCAGGAATAACTTTGCCCGTGCAGGGCGGCGGCGCGTTGACGAAAATAGGGCGTCTTTATGATTTCGCTGACGTCCTCGTGAGGGGATCAGGAGCGGGACCCAAGGTCTTCGAACTCCGTGCAATTTTCGCTTTTACGTCATCTGACCGCTTGCGAACGGGCAGGTCTGGCGCAATCATGGGCAAAAATCGGAGGCCGTACATGACCGATGTGTCCGGGACGACTGATGCTCAGCCCAGTCGCGGTGGTGGCGCTCCGCAAAGCGTCACCTTCAACCGTCTCGAACTCAACCGCATCCTTGGTCTCTATGGCCGCATGGTCGCCGCCGGCGAATGGCGCGACTACGCCATCGATTTCCTGAAAGATCGCGCGGTGTTCTCGATCTTCCGCCGCGCTTCCGAAGTGCCGATCTATCGCATCGAGAAAGATCCGGCGCTGGCGCGTCGCCAGGGCGCCTACAGTGTCATTTCCGCCAGCGGGCTGATCCTGCGTCGCGGCCCCGATCTTGAACGCGTGCTGCTCGTCATCGACCGCAAGCTCGCCGTGGTGAACTAGCTTTTTTCTTTTCGCGCCGGTCCGGCTGAGTTCGCCGCCCAGTCCTTCGCTGCCAAATCCTTCGCTGCCCAGGTCAAAAGCGAATTCGAGCGACGGGCACAGCGCCTGTCCCCAATCGGTCAGACGGTATTCAACTTTCGGGGGCACCTCGGGATGAACGGTGCGCGCCACCATTCCGTCTTTCTCCATCTGGCGCAGCTGCTGGGCCAGCATCTTCTGCGAGATGGCAGGGATCGCCCGCTCCAGCTCGGAAAATCGTCGCACCTTGCCGCCGAAAAGCTGAAACAGGATTTCAAGTTTCCAGCGGCCATTCATCAGCTTGAGCGCCTGCACGACCTTTTCCGCGGTCGTAGGCTTGGCCGCCTCACTTGCGTGCTCGCTGACGCGCTCACTTGCGCGTAAGGCACCCACTTTTTCGTGCGTTCTTGTCATGGCTGCACGCTAATCCCATCCTTGAAGTGAAACAACGGCGCGCTTGTTCGCCGTCGCAAACCTTCAGGAAAAGTCCATGTCCAACTCGCTTGCGCCGTCCATCGAAGCCTATATCGCCGGCTCCAACGCCCATGATCCCGACGCCTGTGCCGCCTGCTTCTCTGCTGATGCTGTCGTGATCGACGAGAAGCGCGAACGCAAAGGCATCGCCGATATTCGGGCCTGGAAGGAAGAGGTGATGAAGAAGTATCAGCCCGTGCTGGAGGTGTTGAAATCCGGCACCGTGGATGGCCGGACCATCGTCACCGGACGTGTCTCGGGCAATTTCCCCGGCAGCCCGGTCGAACTCCGCTACGCCTTTACGCTGAAGGGCGACAAGATCGCGCGGCTGGAAATCGTTTAGTCAGGGTAGGGTTTGATCGCCCGGGCCGAGCGCGCGCTGCATCATCACGGTGTCGAGCCACCGTCCGAACTTGAAGCCGACGGATCTGAACGTGCCTGTCATCTCGAATCCGGCCCGCGCGTGCACCGCGACCGAGCCGATATTGGCCGAATCGCCGATCACCGCGATCATCTGGCGGAAGCCGCGTTTCTCCGATTCGGCCAGCAGCTCAGCCATCAGCGCGTTGCCGATGCCTTTGCGCTGGTGCGCGGGCGCCAGATAGATCGAATCCTCCAGCGTGAAGCGGTAGGCGATGCGCGGCCGGTAGGGGCCGGCATAGGCGTAGCCGGCGATGGTGCCGCCATCTTCGGCCACGATGTAGGGAAAGCCGCCGTCGAGCAGCGTCTCCATGCGCCGTTTCATCTCCGCCTCGGAGGGCGGTTCGATTTCGAACGACGCCGTGCCGAGGCTGACGGCCTCGTGGTAAATCGCGGCGATGGGCTGGATATCGGCTAAGGCGGCGGGGCGGATCAGGACGGGCATCTGTTTAGATTAGCTGCCGGCTTCCGGCCGGAAAAGCCGTCAAATGACCGATGCCACAGCCAAAAAACAAAAAGGCCCCGGGGGTCGATGCCGGGGCCTCTAAGCGGAGTAACGTCTGTCTGCGTGTTGCTTTAAGTCAGGCTATTCGTTGCGCTGGCCGAGCAGCTGCAGCAGCAGCGTGAACAGGTTGATGAAGTTCAGGTAGAGCGACAGCGCGCCCATGATCGCGGAGCGCTGCGCGACATCGCCGCCCATGCTGCCGGCGCCGTAGATGTAGTCGTTCTTCAGGCGCTGCGTATCCCAGGCGGTGAGGCCCGCGAACACCAGCACGCCGACGATCGACACGATGAACTGCAGCATCGACGACTGGATGAACAGGTTCACCAGGCTCGCGATGATGATGCCGATCAGGCCCATCATCAGGAACGAACCGAAGCCGCTCATGTCACGCTTGGTCGTGTAGCCGTAGACGCTGAGCGCGCCGAAGGTCGCCGCCGTGATGAAGAACACGCGCACGATCGAGGTCTGCGTATAGACCAGGAACACCGACGACAGCGAAATGCCCATCAGCGCCGCGAAGGCCCAGAACAGCATCTGCGCCGCAGCCGGGCTGAGCCGGTTGATGCCGAAGGAAATGACGAACACCATCGCCAGCGGCGCCAGGATGAACACCCACTTCAGCGGCGTTGCGAACATCGCGTAGCCGAACGGCGTCAGGATACTGGCCGGCCGAAATCCGCACCGCGGCACCGGTCGCTGACGTCGCGGCGGAGCCTGCGTCGCCCGTCACCGCCCACATGAACACGCCGAGCGCGGCGAAGCCGGTGATGGCCAGGCCGATCGCCATGTAGTTGTAGATGCTGAGCATGTAGGACCGCAGGCCGGCATCAAGGGCCGCGGCATCCGCCTGGCTGGCAACGCGGCCGAACGGCGAAGCGTAGTTGCGATCAAAGTCCGACATGGTCGAAACCTCGTGTTGTACGGCGTCTGCCAAGGGTGTGCGGAGCCGAAATGTCTTTGTGTCGCGGGCGCCTTCTCCGGCATTGCCGGCGGGTCACCCGACCCGAGAACTTATGTGGGAAACTAACACACTTGCTGCAAGCGCCCCCGCGCGGCTGAATGTCGCGCGGCGTGGTGGTTAAGCCTCACACTTATCGTCGTTTTTTACAGATTCCGCAACACTGGCGCGGGTTTCTGGTTGAGCGCGCCCAGCGTGCCGGCCAGCCCCAGCGCCACCGTGACGCAGAGCGCCACAATCACCACCGCAATCGGCCCCAAAGGCTCGAACACGAAGCCGAGATTCATCAGCCGCGTCACCACGAGCCAGGCCGACAGCGAGCCCGCGAGCACGCCGAAGGCGGCGGCCGCCAGCCCCACCAGCAGATATTCGATGGCATAGGCGCCGATCAGCCGCCCTCGCGTGGCGCCGAGCGTGCGCAGGATCACCGCGTCATAGACCCGCGCATGATGGCCGGCGGCGAGCGCGCCGCCGAGCACCAGCATCGCCGAGATCAGCGTCACGGCGCTGGCCCCGCGAATCGCCAGCACCAGATTGGTCACAAGGCCTGCGACCGATTGCACCGCCTCGCGCACGCGCACGGCGGTCACGGTCGGGAACGTGTCCGCCACCGCGCGCACGATCTGCCGCGTCATGCGCCGCGCTCGACTGGTCGTCGGACAGCGTGGCGATGTGGGTGTGGGGCGCGCCGCGAAAGGCGCTCGGCGAGAACACCAGCACGAAATTGATGCCGAGGCTCTGCCAGTCGACCGTGCGCATATTGGCGATTTTCGCGGAGACGTTGCGACCCATCACGTTGACGACGATCTCGTCGCCGAGCTTCAGGCCCGAGCCCGTCGGCGAGCTTCTTCTCGAACGACACCAGCGGCGGTCCCGCATAATCCTTGCCCCACCACGTGCCCTCGACGAGCCGCGAGCCGTTCGGAATGTCGTCGGCATAGGTGATGCCGCGGTCGCTCTCCAGCACCCAGTCGGCGTCGGGCGAGGCCTTGATGTCCTCGGCGCGCACGCCATTGGCGGAGATGATGCGCCCGCGCAGCATCGGCACGCGATTGAGCGAAGCCTGCGGCGCCTGTTGCTTGAGGAACGCATCGAAGCGTTCCGCATCATTGGCCGGAATATCGATGAAGAAAAACGACGGCGCGCGCTCGGGCAGTGCCGCGGTGAACTGGCGGCGCAGATTGCCGTCGATCTCGACCACGGTGACGAGCAGCGCCAGCCCCAGTCCCAGCGACAGCACGACCGACGGCGTGATCGCGCCGGGGCGTGAAATGTTGGACAGCGCCAGCCGCAGCATCGGCGAGCGCGGGCGCGGCAGGCGCTTGACGGTCGCCATCACCGCGATGGCGACGAGGCGCAGCAGCACGAAGGTCAGCGCGGCGGCGACCACGAACACGCCCGCGATCCTGCGGTCATAGGCGAGCCCGATCACGGTTGCGAGCAACAGCGTCACCGACAGCGCCAGCAGCACCACATAACGCCGGCGCGGCTTGCGCCACTGTCCAGGTGTCGCCTCGCGAAACAGCGTGGAGACCGGAACGTCATGCACGCGGCCGAGCGGCCACAGCGCAAATGTCAGCGCCGTCAGCAAGTCCATAGGCAAACGCAAGTGCAAGCTCTCTCACATCCAGATGCGGATCGAGCGGGATCGGAATGATTTTGCCGAAGACCGCGCTGATCAGAAACGGAAACGTCGCGCCGATCGCAAGCCCGATGATCGAGCCGACGGCTGCCAGCAGCATCACCTGCATCAGATAGATCGCGAACACATCCGTGCCGCTGGCGCCGACGGCTTTCAGCGTGGCGATGACATCGCGGCGGCGATCCAGATGGCTTTTCACCGCATTGGCGACACCGACGCCGCCGACCAGGAGCGACGCCAGCCCCACCAGCGTCAGGAATTGCGTGAAGCGCTCGATGTTGCGCTCGAGCTGCGGCGAGGCGTTGTTGCGGGTGCGGATCTGCCAGCCGCTCTCGGGCAGGCTCGCGCGCGCGGCGGTCACCGTCGCCTGCGCGGCGGTCTCGGTCGGGTCCGGCAGCGCGATGCGATAGGCCCAGCGCACCTGACTGCCGGGTTGCAGCAGGCCTGTTGCGCGTAAAGCGCGCTCGGAAATCAGAAAGCGCGGTGCGAAGCCCGCGCCGCCGCCGAGCTTGTCGGGCTCGGAGTCGAGCGTGGCGCGGACGACAATCGGCGCGGTGCCGATGGTGAGGCGGTCGCCGGTCTTGAGGTTAAGCCGCGCCATCAGCGCGGGGTCGGCGGCCGCACCGAACGCGCCGTCGCGCTCGGCGAGAATGTCGGACGAGCGGCAGAGCCGGCGTGGTCACGGCCTTGCCGATCAGCGGATAGGCGCTGTCGGCGGCTTTCAGTTCGACAAGGGCGAATTCGCCGTCATCCCGGCGCACCATCGCGCGCATCGTCGCGCTCACCGAGAGCGCGCCTTGCGAACGCACGAAGGCAAGTTCCTTTTCGTTGGCTTCGCGCTGGATCAGGGCGAACGACACATCGCCGCCGAGAATGGCGCGGCCTTCGCGTGACAATCCGTCGGCGAGGCTTTGCGCCACCGATCCGACACCGGCGATGGCGGTGACGCCGAGCGCGATGCAGGCGATGAAGACATAGAAGCCGCGCAGGCCGCCGCGCAATTCGCGCAGCGCAAAGCGCAACGGCAGGCCGAGCATGCTTCGGCGCGGCGCGGATGCGTTGAAATCGGAAACAGCCGTCATGTCGCCGCGCCGCGCGTGGCGGCGAGCCGCGGCTCCTGTTCGACATGCCCCGAGCGCAGCCGCACCACGCGCCCGCAACGGGCCGCGAGTGCATTGTCGTGCGTCACCAGCACCAGCGTCATGCCGCGTTCGGCGTGCTTGGCAAACAGCAGATCGGCAATCTGCTTGCCGGTGGTTTCATCGAGATTGCCGGTCGGCTCGTCGGCGACGAGGATCACAGGATCGGGCGCGAGCGCGCGCGCCAGCGCCACGCGCTGCTGCTCGCCGCCGGAGAGTTGCGTCGGATAATGATGCAGACGTTCGCCGAGACCGACCTCGCTGAGTTCGCGCGCGGCGCGCTCCTGCGCGTCAGCCACGCCGGCGAGTTCGAGCGGCACCGCGACATTCTCCAGCGCCGTCATGGTCGGGATCAGATGGAATGACTGGAACACGATGCCGACATGGCGGCCGCGGAACAGCGCCAGCGCGTCCTCGTCGAGGCGGCCGAGCGCGGTGCCGTTGACGGCGACATCGCCGGAGTCGGGCCGTTCGAGCCCGGCCAGCACCATCAGCAGGGTGGATTTTCCGGATCCTGACGGTCCAACCAGCCCGACGGCCTCGCCGGATGCCACTTCAAGGCTTACATCCTTGAGAATATGGACACGGGCAGCGCCGCTGCCGAGCGAAAGATTGACGCCGGAGATGGTGACGGCGGAGGATTGCGGGGAGACGGTGTTTTTGGTCATGCGTTCGTCATATGGGAGCTTGCGGGCCATGGTCCAGCACCTTTCAACCCTTGCCGTTCTCACAATCGCTTGGGCGGCCGTGGTGCTTCAGCCTGTCGCAGGGCAAAGCGAGGCTCGCGCGCAGGGGCGCGTCATCAAGCTCGCCGTGCTCGGGGATTTGCTCTCGGCCGGTTACGGCCTGCCTGCATCGCAGGCATTTCCGGTCAAATTGGAGCGGGCGCTGAAAGCCAAAGGTTACGCTGTCGAGGTGCTCAACGCCGGGGTCTCCGGCGATACGGCGTCGGGCGGACGCGACCGCATGGATTGGTCGATTCCCGACGGCACCGACGCTGTGATCGTCGAACTCGGCGCCAACGATGCCTTGCGCGCGGTTGATCCCAAGGTGACCAGGGCCGCACTCGACGACATCCTGCGCCGCTTCAAGGAGCGGAACATGAAAGTGCTGCTCGCCGGTATGCTCGCGCCGCCAAATCTCGGGCCCGACTATGCCGCGCGCTTCAACCCGATCTATGGCGAACTCGCCAAGCAGTATGACGTGCCGCTCTATCCGTTCTTTCTCGACGGCGTCGTGGCGCAAGCTGCGCTCAATCAGGGCGACGGCATTCATCCGACGGCAGCCGGCGTCGATGTCATCGTCGAAAAAATATTTCCCGCAGTCGAGGCGTTGCTGAAGGACCTCAGCGCCGCCAAATAAGGCGTGTTATGACTGAAGCGACATCGCATCACGGACATCACCGCGTCGTCATTATCGGCGCGGGCTTCGGCGGATTGTGGACGGCGAAAGCACTGGCCCGAGCCGATGTCGATGTCACCGTCATCGACCGGCAGAACTATCATCTGTTTCAACCGCTGCTCTATCAGGTCGCGACGGCCGGATTGTCGCCGGCGGATGTCGCCGGCCCGATCCGCGGCATCGTCGGACATCACCCGAACGTCACCGTGGTGCTGGGTGAAGTCGTCGGCGTCGATACAGACGCACGCAGCGTTGCGCTCGCCGATGGACGAAAGTTGCCTTACGACACGCTCGTCGTCGCGTCGGGCGCGCGTCACGCTTATTTCGGTCACGACGATTGGGAGCCGTTCGCGCCGGGTCTGAAGCGCATCGAGGATGCGACCGAAATTCGCCGCCGCATTCTGCTGGCATTCGAGCACGCCGAAAACGAATCCAGCGACGACGAACGCCGCGATCTGATGACGCTTGCCATCGTCGGCGGCGGACCGACCGGCGTCGAACTGGCGGGTGCAATTGCGGAGTTGAGTCGCCGCGCGCTGGCGAAGGATTTTCGTCACATCGATCCGCGCGCCGCGCGCGTGGTGCTGATCGAGGCCGGGCCGCGTCTGCTGCCCACCTTTCCGCCTGATCTCTCGGATGATGCGAAGCTGCGACTGGAACGTCTCGGCGTCGAAGTGCGTCTCGGCACGCCGGTGACGGCGGTCGATGCGAGCGGTGTCACCATTGGCAGCGATAAATTGAATGCACGCACGGTGATCTGGGCGGCGGGCGTTGCGGCGTCACCGGCCGCGAAATGGCTTGGTGTTGCGGGTGATCGCGTCGGCCGCGTTGAAGTGGATGAATATTTGAACCTGCCGGGTCATGCGGAGATTTTCGTCATCGGCGACACGGCGCTGGCGCGCGATAAATCAGGCCAGCCGCTGCCCGGTGTCGCGCCGACCGCCAAGCAGCAGGGCGCTTACGTCGGCAAATCAATTCTGCGCCGGCTGAAAGGATCGCCGCCGGCGGCGCCATTTCGTTACCGCGACTACGGCAATCTCGCCACCATCGGCCGCAAGAGCGCGGTGATCGATTTCGGATTCCTGCATCTGCGCGGCTTTATTGCGTGGGTGATCTGGAGCGTCGCGCACGTTTATTTTCTGATCGGCTTTCGTAACCGCATCGTCGTCGCGCTCAACTGGCTGTGGGCTTACTTCACCTTCCAGCGCGGCGCGCGGCTGATCACCGGGTCGACGGACAAAACGTTTGAAGCGAAGCATGCCACCGGACTTGATCCGGTGGTGGGAACCGGTTCGCGTGAAGAAAACGCTTCAAGATTAAAAGCAGGCTGACTTTGAACCGGCGCCGCAATCGTTAAGAAAAATAAGTCGTGACAACGATGTGACTGAAAGTGTGCTTCGCAGAATCGCAAATCTGCGGTAAAAATAGTGGTCCGGTGATTCGACCCTCTCTGTTGGAGGTGCGCTATGCCCCGCTTGTTTGCTGCCCTCGAAATTCCCGATGATGTCGGAAGGGAGCTGGCGAGTTTACGCGGAGGGATACCCGGCGCCCGCTGGATCGATCCGGAAAATTATCACGTCACGTTGCGCTTCATCGGCGACATCGACGATGTCAGCGCCCGCGAGATCGCTTATGAACTCGCGCGCGTGCGGCGCAGGCCCTTCGAGGTCGTGGTGCGCGGGCTTGTTCCCTTCGGCGGCAACAGACCGCGCGCGGTGGTCGCGCAGGTCGAGCCGAGCCGGCCGCTGCTGGAATTGCAGGGTGAGCTGGAGCGTCTGATGCGGCGCGTCGGGCTGGAACCCGAGGGACGGAAATTCACTCCGCATGTCACGCTGGCGCGCTTGCGCGACACATCGAGCCAGGCCGTGGCGGATTATCTGTCGGTGCGCGGCTATTTCCCGTCGCGCGCCTTCATGGCCTCGCGCTTCGTGCTCTATTCCTCGCGCGCCTCGACCGGCGGCGGTCCCTATATCGTCGAAGATGCCTACGAGTTGGCGGGTGATCAGTCAGTCCGGGGCGCGGCGTAGCGGCCAGCCTGGAATTCAGAGCCCACCGCATTCATTAGTTTCTTTGAGCCGGCTGTATCATGCGCTAACACCAACGCAGGCGTCATTCCGGAAGCCGCGAAGCGGCTGTCCGGAATCCATATCCCCTGTGGTGGTTATGGATTCCGGGTTCGCTCGCTTCACTCGCGCCCCGGAATGACGGCTTCAGATTGGTTTGGCCCTCTTCCGCATGACCTCTTCTTTCCTTCACCGCTACGAGACCCTTCTGGAGTCCGGCGCAATCGAGCGCGATCCGGCGCAGCGTGAAGCCGTGACGGCGTTTGCGGCGCTGGATGAGCGCCTCGCCGAACATCGCCTGGCCCGCAAATCCTCGGCGCTGGGCTGGCTGTTCAGCCGCAGCGAAAAGAAGCAGCCGCTGATCAAGGGCCTCTATCTGTTTGGCGATGTCGGGCGCGGCAAAACCATGCTGATGGATTTGTTCTTCGAGATGAGCCCGGTGCACCGCAAGCGTCGCGCGCATTTCCATGAATTCATGGCCGACGTGCACGAGCGCATTCACGGGTTTCGCCGCCAGATCGCCAAGGGCGAATTGTCCGATCCCGATCCGATCAAGCCGACGGCGCAGTCCATCTTCGACGAATCCTGGCTTTTGTGTTTCGACGAGTTTCACGTCACCGACATTGCGGACGCGATGATTCTCGGCCGCCTGTTCACGCAGCTGTTCGCGCTCGGGACGGTCGTGGTGGCGACGTCGAATGTCGATCCCAGCGATCTCTACAAAAACGGGCTCAATCGCGCGCTGTTTTTGCCGTTTATCGCTTTGCTGCGCGAACGCATGGACATCATGCGGCTCGACGCGCGCACTGACTTTCGCATGGAAAAACTCGCGGGCGTGCGCATGTGGCACGTGCCGGCGGATGCCGCCGCCGATGCCGCGCTCGACAATGCGTGGTCGCAGCTCACCGGCAATGCGACGCCGGCGCGTGTGGAATTGGCCGTCAAGGGCCGCAAGCTTGACGTGCCGCGCGCGGCGCGTGGCGTGGCGCGTCTGTCGTTTGAGGATTTATGCGAGCAGCCGCTCGGCGCGTCGGATTATCTGCGTCTTGCGCATGAATTTCACACGCTGATCCTGGATCGCGTGCCGGTGCTGATCGAGGAGAAACGCAATCCGACCAAGCGCTTCATCACGCTGATCGACACGTTGTACGACAACTCGGTGAAGCTCGTGGCCTCTGCCGGGGCGGAGCCGGCGGCGCTCTACCAGGGCGACGGGCGGGAAGCCTTCGAATTTGCCCGGACCGCCTCGCGCCTCACCGAAATGGGTTCGGAAAGCTATCTCGCGCTGCCTCACGGGCGGCGGGATTCGGCCGCTTCGGGCTCATCTGAGGGGTTGGTAGAAACATAAAGCGTTTTCAAGCGAAGTGGGGACCGGTTCGCGTCAAGAAAACGCGTCAAATTAAAGAACCGGGTGCCCCCGTCGGCGGTCGAACAGAATTGAGGCACCATCCGGCCACCATACAGGTTGAGACGTGTTGAACCCGGCCCGGCGGGGGTGTAATGGCGGGTAGTGCGCAACGAGGCGTCCGTCACCCCAATCATCCGCGGGTCCAAGTCCAGATCATGGTCCAAATCTTGGTCCAAGGGCGACTTGAACCGCCTCTTCGGACGGGCTAACCCATCAGCGCCGTTTTCCGTTTTTCCTCCCGGGTTTCGAAGGATTTCTCCCCCATGGCTCGCAACAAGATTGCCCTGATCGGCTCTGGTCAGATCGGTGGAACGCTCGCTCACATGATCGGTCTGAAGGAACTTGGCGATGTCGTCATGTTCGACATTTCCGAAGGCGTGCCGCAGGGCAAATCGCTCGATATCGCGCAGTCCGCCCCGGTTGACGGCTTCGACGCCAAGTTCACCGGCGCCAATTCCTATGAAGCCATCGACGGCGCCGACGTCTGCATCGTCACCGCCGGCGTGCCGCGCAAGCCGGGCATGAGCCGCGACGATCTTCTGAGCATCAATCTCAAGGTCATGGAGCAGGTCGGCGCGGGCATCAAGAAATACGCCCCGAACGCTTTCGTCATCTGCATCACCAACCCGCTCGACGCGATGGTCTGGGCGCTGCAGAAGGCCTCGGGCCTGCCGCAGAAGAAGGTCGTCGGCATGGCCGGCGTGCTCGATTCCTCGCGCTTCCGTCATTTCCTGGCCGATGAGTTCAACGTCTCGGTCGAAGACGTCACCGCCTTCGTGCTCGGCGGCCACGGCGACACCATGGTGCCGCTGGCGCGCTACTCCACCGTCGCCGGCATTCCGCTGCCGGACCTGATCAAGATGGGCTGGACCTCGCAGGCGCGTCTCGACGAGATCATCGACCGCACCCGCAATGGCGGCGCCGAGATCGTCAATCTGCTCAAGACCGGTTCGGCGTTTTATGCGCCGGCGTCGTCCGCCATTTCGATGGCCGAGAGCTATCTGCGCGACAAGAAGCGCGTTCTGCCCTGCGCCGCATGGCTCAACGGCGAATACGGCATGAAGGACATCTATGTCGGCGTGCCGGTTGTCATTGGCTCCAAGGGTGTCGAGCGCATTGTCGAGATCGATCTCGGCAAGGACAAAGAGGCGTTCGAGAAGTCGGCCGCCGCCGTGCAGGGTCTGATCGACGCCTGCAAGAAGATCGCACCTGATCTTCTCGGAAAGTAAGTCTCCGGAAATCGCGGCCCGCAGGACAACCTGCGGGCCGTTTGCCAGATAGCTGCCAGCTCTCTTCTTCCTTAGAGGATAGGCCATGAATCTCCACGAATATCAGGCGAAAGCCGTGCTGCGCGACTTCGGTGTCGCAGTCGGTCGCGGCATTCCGATCTTCAAGGCTGAAGAGGCCGAAGCGGCAGCCAAGCAATTGCCGGGTCCGGTGTGGGTGGTGAAAAGCCAGATCCATGCCGGCGGACGCGGCAAGGGCAAGTTCAAGGAAGCCTCCGCGGGCGACAAGGGCGGCGTGCGTCTCGCCAAGTCCATCGACGAGGTGAAGACCTTCGCCAAGCAGATGCTGGGCTCAACGCTCGTGACTTTGCAAACCGGCCCCGACGGCAAGCAGGTCAATCGCCTCTATATCGAGGAAGGCTCCGATATCGCCCGCGAGCTTTATGTCTCGATGCTGGTCGATCGCGAGACGGCGCGCGTTGCCATCGTCGCCTCGACCGAAGGCGGCATGGACATCGAGACCGTCGCGCACGACACGCCGGAAAAAATCTCGACCATCACCATCGATCCGGTCTCGGGCATTTGCCCGCATCATGTGCGTCGCCTGTCGCGCGTGCTCGGCCTCAATGCCGCGCAGCAGAAGGAGATGTCGCCGCTTCTGACCAATCTCTATCGCGCCTTCGTCGACTGCGACATGGCGATGCTGGAAATCAATCCGCTCGTCGTCACCAAGGCTGATCGCCTGCTCTGCCTCGACGCCAAGGTGTCGCTCGATTCCAACGCGCTGTTCATGCATCCGAAGCTTGCCGAGCTGCGCGACGAGAGCGAGGAAGACGCCAAGGAAATCGAGGCGTCGAAATACGATCTCAACTACGTGACGCTCGACGGCACGATCGGCTGCATGGTCAACGGCGCTGGTTTGGCCATGGCCACCATGGACATCATCAAGCTCTACGGCATGTCGCCGGCGAACTTCCTCGATGTCGGCGGCGGCGCCTCAAAAGAAAAAGTCACGGCGGCGTTCAAGATCATCACCGCCGATCCGAAGGTGAAGGGCATCCTCATCAACATCTTCGGCGGTATCATGAAGTGCGACATCATCGCCGAAGGCGTGGTCGCAGCCGTCAAGGAAGTCGGATTGAAGGTGCCGCTCGTGGTTCGCCTCGAAGGCACCAATGTCGAGGCCGGCAAGAAAATTCTCCGCGACTCCAAATTGAATGTGCTGGCCGCCGACGATCTCGACGATGCCGCGCAGAAGATCGTCAACGCTGTGAAGGGCGCCGCCTGATGTCCGTGCTCATCGACAAGAACACCAAGGTCATCTGCCAGGGCTTCACCGGCAAGAACGGCACATTCCACTCCGAGGCCGCTTTGGCTTACGGCACCAAGATGGTCGGTGGCGTCTCGCCCGGTAAGGGCGGCGCAACGCATCTCGGTCTGCCGGTGTTCGAGACGGTGGAAGAAGCCAAGCGCGCTACCGGCGCCGATGCCTCGGTGATCTACGTTCCGCCGCCGGGCGCGGCCGACGCCATCGCCGAAGCGATCGAGGCCGAAATTCCGCTGATCGTCTGCATCACCGAAGGCATTCCGGTGAGCCACATGGTCAAGATCAAGCGCTCGCTAGCGGTTCGAAGTCACGCCTGATCGGGCCGAATTGCCCCGGCGTCATGACCGCCGGCGAATGCAAGATCGGCATCATGCCGGGCAACATCTTCAAGCGCGGCTCGGTCGGCATCGTGTCGCGTTCGGGCACGCTGACTTACGAAGCCGTGTTCCAGACCACGCAAGAAGGCATGGGTCAGACCACCGCCGTCGGCATCGGCGGCGATCCGGTCAAGGGCACCGAGTTCATCGACATCCTGGAGATGTTCCTGGCCGATCCCGAGACCCAGTCGATCATCATGATCGGTGAAATCGGCGGTTCGGCCGAGGAAGACGCCGCCCAGTTTTTGCGCGACGAGGCCAAGCGCGGCCGCAAGAAGCCGATGGCCGGGTTTATCGCCGGGCGCACCGCGCCTCCGGGCCGCCGCATGGGTCATGCCGGCGCCATCATTTCCGGCGGCAAGGGCGATGCCGAATCCAAGATCGCGGCCATGGAAGCGGCCGGAATCAAGGTGTCGCCGTCCCCGGCCCGTCTCGGCAAGACACTCGCCGAAGTACTGAAACGCTGATTCATTCCTTGGGCTTTTTGTCCAAGATTCTTAACCTTATATGGGTTAAAGATTGTGGCGCGGTGGGGCGGAGGCGTCGATTTGCCCCGACCGCTTCGTTTTCGCACGACGCCCAAAAACACCCATTCAGGACGCGATCATGTCTCGCCAGGACGCGAACGCCGCTTTCGCACTCACCTCGTTTTTGTACGGCGGCAACGCCAGCTATCTCGAAGAGACCTACGCCCGCTACCAGAGCGATCCCAATTCGGTCGACGCGCAGTGGCAGGCCTTTTTTCAAAGCCTGAAAGATCAGGGCGCCGACATCAAAAAGGCGGCCGAAGGCCCGTCCTGGGAAAAGCCCAACTGGCCGCTGACGCAGCGTGACGACACGCTGTCCGCGCTCGACGGCAACTGGGTCGAGACCGGCAAAATCACTCGGCGACAAGATCAAGGCGAAGGGCGCAAGGCGCCGGCGCCGATCTTTCCGCGCAGGATGTGCAGCAGGCCACGCGCGATTCAATCCACGCGCTCATGCTGATCCGCGCCTACCGTATGCGCGGACACTTCCACGCCAATCTCGATCCGCTCGGCATCGAGCAATTGAAGAACCACGAAGAGCTCGATCCGCGTTCCTACGGCTTCGAGGACAAGGACTACGACCGCAGGATCTTCCTCGATCACGTGCTCGGCCTCGAATTCGCGACGCTGCGTGAGATCGTGGCGCTCTGCCAGCGCACTTATTGCCAGACGCTCGGCGTCGAGTTCATGCACATCTCCAATCCGCAGATCAAAGGCTGGATGCAGGAACGCATCGAAGGCCCGGACAAGGAGATCACCTTCACCCGCGAAGGCAAGCGCGCGATTCTCAACAAGCTTGTTGAGTCAGAAGGCTTTGAGAAGTTCTGCGACACCAAGTTCACCGGCACGAAGCGTTTCGGCCTCGACGGCGCGGAATCGCTGATCCCCGCGCTGGAGCAGATCATCAAGCGCGGCGGCAATCTCGGCGTGAAGGAAATCGTGCTCGGCATGGCCCATCGCGGCCGTCTCAACGTGCTGACGCAGGTGATGGCGAAGCCGCACCGTGCCTTGTTTCACGAATTCAAGGGCGGCTCGTCTACGCCCGACGAAATCGAAGGCTCGGGCGACGTGAAGTATCACCTTGGTGCGTCGTCGGACCGCGAGTTCGACAACAACAAGGTGCATCTGTCGCTCACCGCCAATCCGTCGCATCTCGAAATCGTCGATCCCGTCGTGCTCGGCAAGGTCCGCGCCAAGCAGGATCAGTATGGCGATCCGCCGGAGCAGCGCATCTCGGTGCTGCCGCTTCTGATTCACGGTGACGCCGCCTTCGCAGGCCAGGGCGTCATCGCCGAATGCTTCGGTCTGTCGGACCTGAAGGGCTATCGCACCGGCGGCTCGATCCACGTCATCGTCAACAACCAGATCGGCTTCACGACCTATCCGCGCTATTCGCGCTCGTCACCCTATCCGTCCGATGTGGCGAAGATGATCGACGCGCCGATCTTCCACGTGAACGGCGACGATCCGGAAGCGGTGGTGTTCGCCGCCAAGATCGCGACCGAGTACCGGCAGAAGTTCCACAAGCCGGTCGTCATCGACATGTTCTGCTATCGCCGCTTCGGTCATAACGAAGGCGACGAACCGGGCTTCACCCAGCCCCTGATGTACAAGAATATCCGCTCGCATCCGTCGACGCTCGAAATCTACGCCAAGAAGCTGATTGGCGAAGGCGTCGTCACGGAAGGCGAGGTCGAAAAGCTGAAGTCGGATTGGCGCGCGCGGCTTGAGGCCGAGTACGAAGCCGGCATCGGCTACAAGCCGAACAAGGCGGACTGGCTCGATGGCCGCTGGGCCGGCATGAAGCCCGGTCTGGCAACCGACGACGATCCGCGACGCGGCAACACCGGCGTTGATCTCGACACGTTGAAAGACTTCGGCGCCAAGATCACCAAAGTCCCCGACGGCTTCCGCGTTCATCGCACCATCCAGCGCTTCCTCGACAACCGCCGCAAGGCGATCGAGACCGGCGCCGATATCGACTGGGCGACAGGCGAGGCGCTCGCCTTCTGCGCGCTGCTGAAGGACGGTCACCGGGTTCGCCTGTCCGGGCAGGACTCGGAGCGCGGCACGTTCTCGCAGCGTCATTCGGTGCTGTTCGATCAGGAAGACGAGAGCCGTTACACGTCGTTCAATCATCTCGGCGGCGAGCAGGGTCGCTACGAGGTGCTGAACTCGATGCTCTCCGAAGAAGCCGTGCTCGGCTACGAATATGGCTACTCGCTGTCGGAGCCGAATGCGCTGACCGTCTGGGAAGCGCAGTTCGGCGATTTCGCCAACGGCGCGCAGGTTGTGTTCGACCAGTTCATCTCGTCGGGCGAGCGCAAGTGGCTGCGCATGTCGGGTCTCGTCTGTCTTCTGCCGCACGGCTATGAAGGCCAGGGCCCCGAGCATTCATCTGCGCGTCTGGAGCGTTTCCTGCAGATGTGCGCGGAAGACAACATGCAGGTCGCCAATATCACGACGCCTGCAAACTACTTCCACGCGCTGCGCCGCCAGCTCAAGCGCGATATCCGCAAACCGCTGATCGTGATGACGCCGAAGTCATTGCTGCGTCACAAGCGGGCGGTCTCGCGCCTCGACGAGATGGGCCCCGGCACCACGTTCCATCGTATTCTCTGGGACGATGCGCAGCTTCTGCCCGATCAGCAGATCAAGCTTGTGCCGGATGCCAAGATCCGCCGCGTCGTGATCTGCTCCGGCAAGGTCTATTACGATCTCTATGAGGAGCGCGAAAAGCGCGGCATCAACGACATCTACCTGCTGCGCGTCGAGCAGCTTTATCCGGTGCCGGTCAAGGCGCTGCTGCAGGAACTGCAGCGGTTCAAGGGTGCCGAGATGGTGTGGTGCCAGGAAGAGCCTCGCAACATGGGCGGCTGGCACTTCATCGAGCCGTTCCTGGAGTGGGTGCTCAATCAGGCCGGCGCCAAGCACAAGCGTCCGCGTTATGCCGGACGCCCCGCATCTGCCGCGACGGCGACGGGCCTGATGTCGAAACATCTGCAGCAGCTCAAGGCGTTTCTCGACGAAGCGCTGGGATAATCATCGAGAGGCCGTCATGCTCCGCGAATGCGGGGCATCCAGTCAACGCTGATCTCACATCATGGATTTCTGCGATGACTGGTTCACCCGCATGCGCGGGTGATGACGATCGGGACACATTTGAAAACGGAACAACATCATGACTGAAATCCGCGTGCCGACCCTCGGCGAATCCGTCTCCGAAGCCACCATTGGCAAATGGTTCAAGAAGGCGGGCGACGCCGTGAAGGTCGATGAGCCACTCGTCGAACTTGAGACCGACAAGGTCACGATCGAAGTGCCGGCGCCGGCTGCTGGTACGCTCGCGGAGATCATCGCCAAGGACGGAGAGACGGTCGCCGTCGGCGCGCTGCTCGGTCAGATCAAGGACGGCACCGGTGCGCCTGCGAAGCCGGCCGCCGAAGCGCCCAAGGCTACAGCGACTCCTGCCGCCGCGGCTCCTGCTCCGGCTGCAGCGCCTGCACCCGCAAAGACTGTTGCCGCCGACACGCCGCAGGCGCCGTCGGTGCGCAAGATGAGTGCCGAGTCGGGTGTCGATCCGTCTTCTGTTCCCGGCTCCGGCAAGGATGGTCGCGTCACCAAGGGCGACATGATGGCCGCGATCGAGCGCGCCGCGTCGGCGCCAACTCCGGTCGCGCAACCGGCCGCTGCCGTTCAGGTGCGTGCGCCGTCGCCGGCCGATGACGCCGCGCGCGAAGAGCGCGTGAAGATGACGCGGCTGCGCCAGACCATCGCGCGCCGCCTCAAGGATGCGCAGAACACCGCCGCCATGCTCACGACCTTCAACGAGGTCGACATGACAGCCGTGATGGCGCTGCGTAACCAGTACAAGGATCTGTTCGAGAAGAAGCACGGCACCAAGCTGGGCTTCATGGGCTTCTTCGTGCGCGCCTGCGTTAATGCGCTGAAGGAGATCCCCGCCGTCAACGCAGAAATGGACGGCACGGACCTGATCTACAAGAATTACTATCACGTCGCCGTTGCCGTCGGCACCGACAAGGGTCTTGTCGTGCCGGTGATTCGTGATTGCGATGAGAAATCCATCGCCGGGATCGAAAAGGCGATTGCGGATGCCGGTCGCCGCGCGCGCGATGGCCAGCTCAAGATCGAAGAGCTGCAGGGCGGCACCTTCACCATCTCCAACGGCGGCGTCTATGGCTCGCTGATGTCGACGCCGATCCTGAATGCGCCGCAGTCCGGCATTCTCGGCATGCACAAGATCCAGGAGCGGCCGGTCGTGATCGGCGGCAAGATCGAAATTCGGCCGATGATGTATCTGGCGCTGTCCTACGATCACCGCATCGTCGACGGCAAGGAAGCGGTCACGTTCCTCGTGCGCGTCAAGGACTTCCTCGAAGATCCGGCGCGCTTGATTCTGGATCTGTAATCTTCGCTCCACTGCGACGGGTCATTGTTCAAGAATTTGGTAGGGGCGTTGTTTCCATGGACAAAGTCGTACTCGTCACTGGCGGCGGCCGGGGTATCGGCCGCGCCACCTGTCTCCTCGCTGCCAAGCGTGGCTATGCGGTCGCCGTCAATTACACCAGCAATGCTGCAACTGCCGACGAGGTCGTGAAGGAAATCACGACCGGCGGCGGCAAGGCGGTTGCGATCAAGGCCGATGTTTCTGTCGAGGCCGATGTCGTGGCGATGTTCAAGGAAGCCGACAAGCTCGGCCCGCTCTGGGGTCTCGTCAATTCGGGCGGCATCGTTCTGCCGGATCATCGCATCGACCAGACCAATGTCGCCGATCTTTATCGCATCTTCGCCGTCAACGCGGTTGCGCCCTTCATCACGTCGCGCGAGGCGATCCTGCGCATGTCGACCAAGCACGGCGGCAAGGGCGGCTCCATCGTCAATATCTCGTCGATGAATTCGGTGCTCGGCGCCGGCGGCCGCGCGGTCGATTACGCCGCGACCAAGGGCGCGGTGGATTCGATGTCGATCGGCGCGTCGCGCGAAGTCGCGCTCGAAGGCATCCGCGTCAATGTCGTGCGGCCGGGCCCGATCGACACCGATATCCTCAATCTCAAGAACAATCCCGCACGCGCCGAAGCCATCAAGACGATGGTGCCGATGGGTCGCGTCGGCCAGCCGATTGAAGCCGCCAACGCCGTGCTCTGGTTCCTGTCGGATGAATCGTCCTTTGTCACCGGCACCATCCTCAACGTCTCGGGAGGTCGCTGATGGACAAGGTTGTCATCGTCACCGGCGGCAGCCGCGGCATCGGCAAAGAGATCGCGCTCGGCGCGGCCAAGCGCGGTTACAAGGTTGTCATCGGCTACGCGCAGGATGATGCCAGCGCCAACGCCGTGAAATCCGAGATCGAGGCGGCTGGCGGCAAGGCCATCGCCGTGAAAGCCGACATGGGCAAGGAAGCCGACGTGCTTGCTCTGTTCAAGGCGGCCGATGCGTTCGGTCCGCTTGTGGGCCTCGTCAACAATGCCGGCATGACGCACAAGCCGTCGAAGCTTATTGAAACCGACACCGCTCTGATGGAGCGAATCTTCGCCGTCAATACGTTCGGGCCGATCATCGCGACACGCGCAGCCGTGGAGCGGATGTCGACGGCCAAGGGCGGCCATGGCGGTTCGATCGTCAACGTCTCGTCGATGCATGGCGTTTATGGCGGCGACGGCCGCGCGGCGCTCTATGCCGCGACCAAGGCCGCGCTCGATTCCATCTCGCGCGGCGTCGGCATCGAAATGGCGCGCGAAGGCATTCGCGTAAACACCGTTCGCCCCGGCCCGACCGAAACCGAGATGTCAGGCTTCAAGGAAAATCCCGGACGTCGCGCCGCGGTCGAAGCCACGGTGCCGATGGGCAGGATGGGCCAGCCACAGGATGTCGCCAACGCGGTGCTGTGGCTGCTGTCGGATGAAGCTTCCTATGTCACTGGCGCCGCGATCAACGTTTCCGGCGGGCGCTGAACACTCAAGAGAGTAACGATCATGGCTTCCTACGATCTCATTGTCATCGGTACCGGCCCCGGCGGTTATGTCTGCGCCATTCGCGCCGCGCAGCTTGGTTTGAAGGTCGCCGTCGTCGAGAAGGAAAAGACCTTCGGCGGCACCTGCCTCAATGTCGGCTGCATGCCGTCCAAGGCGTTGCTCCACGCCTCCGAGCGTTTTGAAGAGGCGGGTCATGCATTCGCAAAGATGGGCATCGTGGTGCCTGCGCCGAAGCTCGATCTGCCGGCGCTGATGCAGTTCAAGCAGGAAGGCATCGACGGCAACGTCAATGGCGTCGCGTTCCTGCTCAAGAAGAACAAGATCGACACGCATATCGGCGTGGGCCGCATCGCGGCGCCGGGCAAGGTTGAAGTGAAGGCCGCCGACGGTTCGGTGACGTCGCATGACGCCAAGCACATCGTCATCGCCACGGGTTCGGCGGTCGCGCCGCTCAAGGGCGTGACCATCGACGAGAAGCGCGTCGTGTCATCCACCGGCGCGTTGTCGCTGCCGGCGGTGCCCGCCAAGCTGCTTGTGATCGGCGCTGGTGTGATCGGACTTGAGCTTGGCTCGGTCTGGCGGCGCCTCGGCGCGCAGGTGACCGTCGTCGAATTCCTCGACCGCATCCTGCCGGGCATGGACGGCGAAGTCGTCAAGCAGTTCCAGCGCGTTCTTGAAAAGCAGGGCGTCACGTTCAAGCTGGCCTCGAAAGTCACCGGCGTCGATTCCGGCGGCAAGACACTGAAGGTCGCGGTCGAGCCGGCCGCAGGCGGCACGGTCGAAACGCTGGAGACCGATGTCGTTCTCGTCTCCATCGGTCGCGTCCCCTATACCGAAGGCCTAGGGCTGAAAGAGGTTGGCATTGCGCTCGACAATCGCGGCCGCGTCGAGACCGACGGCCACTATCAGACCAACGTGAAGGGCATTTACGCGATCGGCGATGCCATCAAGGGGCCGATGCTCGCGCACAAGGCCGAAGACGAAGGCATGGCGCTCGCCGAAATTCTGGCAGGTCAGGCCGGTCACGTGAATTACGATGTCATCCCCGGCGTCGTGTACACCTCGCCGGAAGTCGCCTCCGTCGGCAAAACGGAAGAAGAATTGAAGGCCGCCGGCGTCGCCTACAATGTCGGCAAGTTCCCGTTCACCGCGAACGGCCGCGCCAAGGTCAACAAGCAGACCGACGGTTTCGTGAAGGTGCTCGCGGATGCCAAGACCGACCGCGTGCTCGGCGTCCACATGATCGGCACCGAAGTCGGCGAGCTGATCCAGGAAGCCTCGGTACTGATGGAGTTCGGCGGCTCGGCCGAGGATCTCGCGCGCACCTGCCATGCCCATCCGACGCGTTCGGAGGCGGTGAAGGAAGCCGCGCTCGGCGTCGCCAAGCGCTCGATCCACATCTAGTGGCATTGTGACGCGCGCTGCCAATTTCGGCGGCGCGACATCTTGTTTCGCTGCCTGACGGAACTATGTCCCTCCCGGCGCATTTTTGCGTCGTCACGGGAGCATGACGTCTGATGCCGTTTTTCTCGCTGCTGTTGAACGTTCTGTGGATCGTGTTCGGCGGCTTCTATATGGCCGCGGGCTGGCTGATCGCTTCCGTCATCATGGCGATCACCATTGTTGGCATTCCCTGGGCGCGCGCTGCGTTTCAACATCGCGTTCTACGCGCTGCTGCCGTTCGGGCAGACGGCGGTGTCGCGCGATCTCTACACCGGCCGCGAAGATGTCGGCACCGGTCCGCTTGGCGCCATCGGCAACATCATCTGGCTTGTGTTCGCCGGGTGGTGGCTGGCGCTTGGCCACGTCATCACCGCCGTCCTGCTAGCGATCACCATCATCGGCATTCCGTTTGCCTGGGCGCATCTCAAGCTCGCAGGCATCGCGCTGTGGCCGATCGGCAAGATGATCGTGCCGGTCGATGCGCTGCCGTCGCGCTAACGAATCTCGATGCTGAAACTGGTGAGGGGCCCGGCGTGTTTGCGCCGGACCCCTCGTCGTTGAAGAGCGCATGATCTGGTCCGAAAACCGGTTCCCACTTTTCGGGATCATGCGAATAATATCAGCCGGCCTGTAAGCCGGGTTTTGTAGGGCACGCTCCGCAAGCGAAACGTACGTGACGACCATTCCTCTGGGACGCCGGTTACCCGGCGCCTCTGGCAACCTACCCGGATGGCTGGACCGGACAAATCCGCGGACGTTTCGCTTGCGCGACGGCTCCGCACGCCATCCCTATTCGGTTTTGCTCCCGGTGGGGTTTGCCATGCCATCGTCGTTGCCGACGATGCGGTGCGCTCTTACCGCACCTTTTCACCCTTACCGCAGCGAACTGCGGCGGTTCATTCTCTGTGGCACTGTCCCTGGGGTCGCCCCCGCCGGACGTTATCCGGCACCGTCTGTCCATGGAGCCCGGACTTTCCTCCCCGGCCACCTTTCGGTGATTGCCGGGACGGCCGTCCAGCCGACTGACGCCCCACAGATGACCGTCGCGGGCGGCAAGGTCAAGCGCGCCGCTGCGCCAAAGTTAGCGCCGTCTGAGTGTTGACTCCGTCAACACTGCATTTCTAGCCTGTGGCTGGCGGACAAACGGAGGCAGGGCATGACGGGCGCGGTGGATGCGGTTCGCGAATTCAATCGCTTCTATACGCGGCGTATCGGATTGCTGCGCGAGCATCTCGCCGACAGTTCGTTCACATTGCCGGAAGCGCGGGTTCTCTATGAACTCGCGAAAGGCGATCTTCCGACCGCAGCCGCGCTCACGCGTGAACTCGGCATGGACAAGGCCTATCTCAGCCGGTTGCTCGCGCGCCTGCGTAAACGGAATCGCTGGTGACAAGCCGCGTCAGCCCCGATCACGCCAAACATCGCCTGCTGTCGCTCACCGCCGCGGGCCGGCGCGCGTTCGCCGCGCTGGAAAAGGACACGGTCACGCAGATGAGCGCGTTGCTGGCGCCGCTGCCGCCTTCGCATCAGGCGCTGCTCACCGGCGCGATGGCCGATATCAGAACGATCATCGGCGGGCACGACGCGCCCGAGCGCGCTTCGCCGGTGATATTGCGCGATCCGCGTCCCGGCGATCTCGGCTTCGTACTGTATCGGCAAGCTGCGCTGTATGCGCAGGAATACGGCTGGGACTGGACGTTCGAGAGTCTCGCGGCCGATATTCTGGCGAAGTTCATCGCAAACTACGATCCCGCCCGCGAACAAGCCTGGATCGCCGAGCGCGACGGCGCCATCGTCGGCTCGGTGTTCCTGATGCGCGGCGACAGGCCGGATGTCGCCAAGCTGCGCATGCTGTATGTGGAGCCGTCCGCGCGCGGGCTCGGCATCGGCGCGCAACTCGTCGACGCCTGCGTCGTTCGTGCCCGCGAGGTCGGCTATTTCCGGCTGACGCTCTGGACCAACGACATCCTGACTGCCCGCGCGCCGCCTCTATCAGGCAGCCGGGTTTCGTCTGGTCACTGAGGAGCGGCATCGCTCGTTCGGCAAGGATCTCGTCGGCCAGACCTGGGAGCTCGATCTCCGGGCCTCGATCTCGCCCGAAATTCCCGCCGCGACCGGCGGGCCGCCAACTTCTTGAACAACCCGTTGAACCGGCAGCCGTCTGGCCCGTCAAAGACAGGAGGGCGCAGGCCGGCTTCCGGCGCGCGGTCCCTTTCTTGATCCGGGACCTCCGTCATGCGCCGCCTTCTGCTGATCCTCGCCATTTTTCTGGCCTTGCCCTTCGTCGTGCCGGCGTTTTTGTTCAACGTCGTGTTCGACGACCCGGCCGCGGTGGCAGCGTCGCTGGCGACCCCCGTGACACCGGCGGAGAAACACGCCGAGTGCTTGCGTCTGAACAAGACGCCGCCTGATTTCGGCATGCTGGAGACGGAAGAATTTCGCGCCCAGCTCAAGCGCTGGTCGGACATTTGCAAGGAAGCGCACGCCACTGACGCGTCCGACACCGCGATCATGCTGTCGCTCGGCCGCGTGATGATGTCGCGCGGCGAGCGCGCCGAGGCCCTGCCTTTGTTTCGCACCGTTGCGGCGAAGGACAATGTTTTCGCGCTCAAGGAAATCTTCGAGTTCTACAAGTCGTGGGATCGCGATCTGTCGCGTCCGCGCCTCGTCACGCGCACGGAGGCCGAGGCCGCGTTGCGCCGTGCCGCCGAGCTTGGCGATGCCGAGGCCATTCTCATGCTGACCGTGCGGCTCGATCGCGGCACGCTCGTCAAGCGCGATGCGGCAGAGGCGCGGTTGTGGGCGGCGCGCGGTGTCGCCAATCCGCCGAAGGACACAGGCCTTGGGTTCAGCCAGATCCTGCAGGCGCGGCTTCTGGCGGCGTCCGACAAGGACGAGGAACGTGCGCGCGGATTGTTGATGCTCAACGAATTGATCAAGGTCGGCCGTAGCGACGCGAAGACGCATTTGGCCAAGGCGATTCGCGGTGAGGACCCGGTGCGTGCGCGACGTTTGCTGGAGGAAGCCATCAACGGTGACCCCGGCGGCGCCGTGCCGCCGCTCGCCGACATGCTGATCAAGGGCGAGGGCGGCGCAGTCGATGCGCAGCGCGCAGTCACATTGCTGAAAACAAAAGCGCCGGATGTCCCTGGCGTGCGCGCCGCCTACGGACAATTGCTACTCGACGGCAAACTGGTGCCACGCGACGTCAAGGACGGTGTGCTGCGCATCGTCACGGGCGCGCAGTTTGATCTCGGTCGGCTGTTGCAGGCGGCTCAGCTTCTTGCGGTCAATCCGGATGTGAAAGTCAGCAATCCAACGGGGTTTCTGTTCGATTTGACTGAAGCGGCGGACCTTCGCGAGCCGGGCTTTGTTGCGGCGCTGGCAGACTTGAAATTATCGGAGCATCCGCAATTCGCCGACAAGACCGGCGCATGCGCTTTGATCGAGGCGGCGGAAAAAAGTGGCGAGAAAAACCTCGCCGAGCGCGCGGCAGCGTGCCGCGTCAGATAGTCCGCAACGGCGTTTGCGGAAGCTTGTCGCGGCTTTCGATCAAGAGCCGCAGCGTCTCGATCGTCGAGTGATCTGCAAGGCCATCGACGCGCTCGGGACGGAAATGGCGCTGGAACGCGGCGACCGTATCGAATGTCTGCGCGTCATAGTCGCCGTTGATCGTCAGGCCGTAACCGTAACCGGTCAGCGTGCGTTGCAATTCGCTCACGCGCGTGCCCGATGCGCCCGGCGCCAGAATCTCGCCCGGAGTGATCGGCGCAGGCTGAACCCAATGGCCGACTTTCGATGACGCCAGCAGGCTCCAGGGGAACTTTTCGCCGGGGTCTTTCTTGCGTCCGGGCGACACGTCCGAATGCGCCAGCACGCGATGCTGGGGAATATTGCGGCGGACAATGATTCCCTTGCACAGCGCAATTACGGCGGCGAGTTGCCGCAGCGGAAAATCCGGATAGCCCCAGTCGTGGCCGGAATTGGCAATCTCGATGCCGATGGAGCACGAGTTGATGTCGGCGTCTGCCGGCCCATGACGAGACGCCGGCGTGCCAGGCGCGCAGCGACTCCGGTACGCATTGGGTGATGCGGCCGTCTTCGTGGATGAGGTAATGCGTCGAGACTTCGGTGCCCTCGGACGTCAGCCGCCGCAGGGCTGCATCGGTATCGGGCATGCCGGTGTAGTGCAGGACAATCATGTCCGGCGCGGCGCCATCGCGGCGCTCACCAAAATTTGCGGACGGTACAACGTCGGCGACGACGGACGAATCCGGCATGAAATCGATCATTTCAGGTAGGCACCACGACCAAGCACTGGCGCACGCGAAGACAAACCCGCGGCTCCCCCAGACCCACTGCAAACAAGGCAAAACAGTGAGGCGCGGCCCTCGCTCCACATGTCCGTATCTCCCCGGCGCGTGCTTGGTCCGCGGCCGTTGAGTAACCGGGATAAAAGGGCAGCGCAACCGCACAACATGCCGCGCATGAGAGGGCTGCGCATTTGGCGAGTTCCAGAACCTCGTTGGAGCCGCAGCGTTAATGCGTCCTTAACGCGAAGGGTCGTTACTTAAGCAATCTAAAACTGGATCGACGTGTTCGGGCTTCCAACGCTTGTTACCCATATTGTCCCATGATATCCCAATTAATCCCATACGATGGGTTTGGCGGCCGTGGCTGGCGATGGGCGGGCATCGCAGACGCGTGCGTGCCTGCGCCACAAAACAATGTGAACGGATCGCGCCGTGACACTGTTCGTCTCCAATTTCACCCAGAAACTCGACGCCAAGGGTCGCGTCTCGATTTCCGGCCGCGTACCGCGCGATGCTTCAGCGCGAGCAGTCGGGAATCGTGTTTTGCTATCCGGCGCCGGAACGTGCGGCGATCGATGCCGGCGGTCAGGCGCTGATCGAGGAAATGCGCCGTTTCATCGAGCGGTTCCCGGAGGCGTCAGCGGAGCGCGAGCAATTTGCAGCCGCGCTCTACGGCACCAGCGAGACCCTGAAGATCGACAGCGAGGGGCGGCTGGTGTTGCCGGAGAGCCTGAAGGTTCATGCCGGCATCGGTGGCAGCGTGACCTTCGTCGGGCTCGGTCACAAGTTTCAGATGTGGGAGCCGGAGCGGTTTCAGATGCAACTCGTGCAGGCACCGCGCGCGTGCGCGCGCTGCGCGTCCCGGCGGCGAACGGGGGCGCATGACGAACGACCCGCGCCATACTCCCGTGCTCGGACCGCAAGCCGTTGCGATGCTGAATCTGCGCGCCGGCGGGGTTTATCTCGATGCGACCTTCGGCGCCGGGGGCTATTCACGGCTGATGCTTGAGGCGGCCGATTGCCGCGTCATCGGCGTTGACCGCGATCGGTCCGCCATCGCCGGCGGCGCGAGCCTTGTCGATTCGATGAACGGCCGTCTCACGCTGGTCGAAGGCCGTTTCTCCGAGCTGGCCGAGATCGCCGAATCCGAAAACGCCGTGCCGCTCGACGGCATCGTCATGGATATCGGCGTCTCGTCGATGCAGCTCGACGAAGCCGCGCGCGGGGTTCTCGTTCCGCTTCGACGGCCCGCTCGACATGCGCATGGGCGGCGGCGGCCCGAGCGCCGCCGACATCGTCGCGCATGCGTCCGAGACGACGCTGGCCAATATCATCTTCCAGTTCGGCGAAGAGCGTCATTCACGCCGCATCGCGCGCGCCATTGTTGCGGCGCGGACCGAAGACGCCGATCACGACGACGCGGCAGCTGGCCGACATCGTGTCGCGCGTGCTGCGGTCGCAAGCCCGGCCACATTCATCCGGCGACGCGGACATTCCAGGCGCTGCGCATCTTCGTCAATGAAGAGCTGGACGAACTTGAAGCCGCGTTGCGCGCCGCCGAGCGCGTGCTGAAGCCGGGCGGCCGGCTTGCTGTCGTCTCGTTCCATTCGCTCGAGGATCGTATCGTCAAGACCTTCATGATCGAGCGCAGCCAGACCGGCGGCGGCTCGCGCCATCGGCCGGAAGTCGCGCGCGCCGTGCCGACATTCACCGTTCTGACCAAGCGTCCGACGGTTGCGGACGAGTCCGAGATTGCCGCCAATCCGCGTGCGCGCTCTGCGAAGCTGCGCGGCGCGGAGCGCACGGACGCGCCGGCGCGCGATGATGGCGATGCTGTCGGATCGCATACGCTACCGAGCCTCGAAGCCGCGGCGGGAGGAGCTTAAGACATGCGTCTTCTGCATCTCATGGTGATCGGCACGCTGCTGTTCGCAGCCGCCTATGTCTATCGCATCAAGATGGAATCGACCGTGCGCACCGAGCGCGTCATGCAGTTGCGCGCCGATTTGCGCAACGAGCGTGAGGCGGTTGCGGCGCTGCGCGCGGAATGGTCACGGCTCGACAACCCGGCGCGGCTGCAAGCCCTGGCGCAGCGCCATACGTCGCTGCGTCGCATGGACGCGACACAATTCGACACATTGGCCAATCTGCCGGCGAAACCGGCGCCGCTGAAGCCGGAGCCGGCCGACCCCATCGGCGCGATGATCGACGAAACCGATTCCGATCTGACCAGTTCCATTGCTTCGCAGAGTGAGGGGCAATGACCGACATGGCCGCTCACAATCGCAGCAAGGCGGCACCGCGCCCGCGCTGGTATCGCAACCTGCTCTATGTCCACGGCGTCGATCGCCAGATCAAGGCGCGCGCGCGCGTCGGTCTCGCCATCCTCATGTTCTGCGCGATCTATGCCGTCATTGCCGGGCGGCTGGTAATGTTTGCAGCCTCGAGCGATCCGCAAAGCGGACAACGCCGCGCCGCCCAGGAAGTCACCGCGACCGCGCGGCCTGACATTGTCGACCGCAACGGACTCATTCTTGCAACCGACGTCCGGTCGCCATCATTGTTCGGTGAGCCGCGCCGTCTGATCGATGTCGACGAGGCCGTGGAGCTTCTGACGGGAGCGCTGCCCGATCTCGATACCGGCGAAGCGCGCGAGCGGCTGTCGTCCAAAAAGGGCTTCGTCTGGCTCAAGCGCGAAATCACGCCGCAGCAGCAGCGCGACATTCACAATTTTGGCCTGCCCGGCATCGGTTTTCTGCGCGAGAACCGGCGCATTTATCCGAACGCCGCCGAAGTCTCGCATCTGATCGGTCACGTCAACATCGACAACCAGGGCATCGCCGGCATCGAGAAGTGGCTCGACGGCAACGGGCTTGCCGATCTGCACCGCGCCGGCTTCGCGTCCGACCGCCAGCAGACGCCGGTCGAACTCGCGGTCGATATCCGCGTGCAGCACGCGCTGCGCGACGAATTGCTCAAGGCGCAAGAGAAGTACAAGGCCAAGGCCGCCGCAGGCCTCGTCTCCGATGTCCGCACCGGCGAGATCGTGGCGATGGTCTCTGTGCCGGACTACGACCCGAATAATCCGAAAGAGGCCAACGATCCGACTCGCATCAATCGCCTCACCACCGGCGTGTACGAGATGGGCTCGACCTTCAAGGCGCTGACGTTGGCGATGGCGCTGGATTCCGGCAAGGCGAACCTCAATACCCTGTTCGATGCGCGGGCCAATCTGCGCTACGGCCGGTTCTCGATCGGCGACACCCACCCGCTGCGTCGCGCCATCACGCTGACCGAAGTCTTCACTTTCTCGTCGAACATCGGTGCCGCGCGCGTGGCGCTGTCGCAGGGTGTCGATGCGCACAAGGCCTTCCTGAAAAAACTCGGCCAGCTCGACCGGCTGCGGACCGAGTTGCCCGAGAGCGCGGAGCCGATCGTGCCGAAGCGCTGGGGCGAACTGAACACTGTCACCATCGCCTTCGGCCACGGCCTTTCGGTGGCGCCGCTGCAGGCGGTGATGGGGATCAATGCGCTGGTCAATGGCGGTTATCTTATTCCGCCGACGTTCCTGAAGCGCACACAGGCAGATGCGATGAAACTCGCCAAGCAGGTGGTGAAGCCTGACACCAGCGAGAAGATGCGCTACCTGATGCGCGCCAACGCGGAGAAGGGCACCGCGAAGTCTGCCGACGTGAAGGGCTATTACGTTGGCGGCAAGACCGGCACGTCCGAGAAGGTCGTCAACGGCCGCTATGCCAAGAAGTTGGTGCTGAACTCCTTCACCGCGATCATGCCCGCCGACAATCCGCGCTACCAGCTTCTGATCATGCTGGACGAGCCTCAGCCGCTGCCGGAAACGCACGGCTTCATCACCTCGGGCTGGAATGCGGTGCCGACCGGCGCCAAGGTCATCGAACGCATCGCCCCGCTGCTGGGCATGCAGCCGCGCTTCGACCTGCCGCCGTCCGAACGCCTTATTCTGGCTTCATCCAAGGAGGCCCGATAGGCGCCGTTCAGGCTGCCGGGGGAACCGGATGAAGCTTCGCGAACTCCTCAACGGACTGGCTGATTGCCCCGCCGCACTTGGCGAGGTCGAGGTTGCGGGCGCCAGCGCCGACAGCCGCGAGATCAAGGCCGGAGACGTGTTCTTTGCGCTCTCGGGTGCAAAGGCGGACGGCGCGAAGTTCGCTGAGCAAGCGCTGGCCAAGGGCGCACTCGCCGTCATCAGCGATCATCTTGCCGCGCACGGAAAAATCATTCACGTCGACAATGCACGGCGCGTTCTGGCGCTCGCGGCGGCGCGGCTTTTCCCACATCAGCCGTCGACGATCGTGGCCGTCACCGGCACCAGCGGCAAGACATCGGTCGCCGCTTTCACGCAGCAAATCTGGGCCCACTCCGGACACCTCGCCGCGAGCCTCGGTACCATCGGCGTGGTTGCGCCGTCGCGCACATCTTACGGATCGCTGACGACGCCCGATCCGATTGGGCTGCATCGCGCGGTCGACGAACTTGCGACCAAGGACAAGGTTACGCATCTCGTGGTCGAGGCGTCCTCGCATGGGCTGCATCAGCATCGCCTCGACGGCTTGCGCATCAGCGCCGGCGCCTTCACCAATCTGTCGCGCGACCACATGGATTATCATCCGAGCGTCGAGGACTACCTCGCCGCGAAACTGCGGCTGTTCTCCGAGCTCGTGCAGCCGGGCGGTGCGGCGGTCATTGCCGCCGATCACGACGAGGCCGACCGTGTCATCGCTGCATCGCAGGCGCGCGGGTTGCGGATCATGACCGTCGGCCGCAACGGCGGCACCGTCAAGCTGCGCAATGTGGCGATCGAAGGCTTCTCCCAGCGCATCGACATTTCCTATGAAGGCAAAGACCAGACGCTGATGTTGCCGCTTGTCGGCGCGTTCCAGATCGAGAATGCGCTTGTGGCCGCCGCGCTCGCGATTGCGACCGGCAGCGACGCGGCCCGCGTCTTTGCCACGCTTGAGGATTTGCATGGCGCGCCCGGCCGCCTTGAGCGCGTCGGTGAGCGCAACGGCGCGCCGATTTTTATCGACTATGCCCACAAGCCCGATGCATTGGCCAAGGCGCTTGAGGCGCTGAGGCCCTTCGCGCGCCGCCGGCTCGTCGTCGTATTTGGTTGCGGCGGCGACCGTGACGCCGGCAAGCGACCGTTGATGGGCGAGATCGCTGCGGCGAATGCGGACGATGTGATCGTGACCGATGACAATCCGCGCAGCGAAAACCCCGACACGATCCGCGCCGCCATTCTCGCGGCCGCGCCGGGCGCGCGCGACATCGCCGACCGCGCTATTGCGATTCGCACGGCGGTCGAGCAGTTGCAGGACGGCGATGTGCTGCTTGTCGCCGGCAAGGGTCATGAGACGGGACAGATTGTCGGCACCCGCGTGCTGCCGTTCTCCGATCACGAGGCGGTTGCGGCCGCGCTCGAAGGCAAGGTCGCATGAGCGAGATGCTATGGACCTCCGCCGATATGTTGCAGGCGATGTCTGCGGCTGCGTCCGGCCAATTGCCGGACGGCATCACCGGTCTGTCGATCGACACCCGCACGCTGAAGCCGGGCGAAGCCTATTTCGCCATCAAGGGCGACGTCCATGACGGTCACGCTTTCGTCGCCGCTGCGCTGAAGGCCGGCGCCGGGCTTGCGGTCGTCGCGCGCGACAAGCGCAGCGAATATCCGGCCGATGCGCCGCTGCTCATCGTCGACGACGTCCTGGATGGACTGCGCGCGCTGGCGCATGCCGCGCGTGCGCGCACCAGGGCCAAGATCATCGCAGTCACCGGCTCCGTCGGCAAAACCACCACCAAGGAAGCATTGCTGCTGGCGCTGTCCGCCGATGGCCCGACGCATGCCTCGGTGGCGTCGTTCAACAATCACTGGGGCGTGCCGCTGTCGCTGGCGCGCTGCCCGGCCTCGGCCAAATATGCCGTGTTCGAAATCGGCATGAATCACGCGGGCGAAATCACGCCGCTGACTCAGATGGTGAAGCCCGACATCGCCGTCATCACCACCATCGAGCCCGTGCATCTGGAATTCTTCGGAACGCTGGAGGCGATTGCCGACGCCAAGGCGGAGATTTTCTCCGGCGCGAAGGGCGGCATGGCCGTGCTCAACCGCGACAATGGCCAATACGAACGGCTGAAGTCTGCGGCCGAAGCCGCGGGCGTGTCGCGGATCGTCTCCTTCGGCGAGCACAAGGATGCCGATGCAAGACTGATCGACTGTGCGCTGCGCCCGACTTGCTCGTGTGTGCATGCCGATATTCTGGGGCAGGACATCTCCTACAAGATCGCCATGCCGGGCCGGCATCTGGTGATGAATTCCCTTGCGGTGCTGTCGGCTGCGACGCTCGCCGGCGCAGATCTCGCCATCGCGGCGCTGGCACTCGCAAAGATGACGCCGCCGCCGGGGCGCGGCGCACGTGAACAACTCGCTGTCGCGGGCGGTACTGCGCTACTGGTCGATGAAAGCTACAACGCCAACCCTGCATCGATGCGTGCCGCACTCACCGTGCTCGGGCAGGCCGATATCGGTTCGCGCGGCCGGCGCATTGCCGTGCTCGGCGATATGCTGGAACTCGGCCCCGATGCCCCCGATCTGCATCGCTCTCTCGCCGGGGCGATCAAGGCCAATAATATCGATCTGGTCTTCTGCAGCGGCCCCCTGATGCAAAATCTGTTCGACGCTCTTCCACCGGCGCAGCGTGGGGGCTATGCCACGAGCTCCGCCGGGTTAGAGGCCGGTGTCACGGCGGCCATCCGCGCCGGCGACGTTGTGATGGTCAAGGGTTCGGCCGGTTCGAAAATGAAAATCATCGTCGCGGCGCTCGAGCGTCGCTATCCGCGCAACGCCGCGCTCGACGACGCAGCCGTTTAAGGTTTCGACATGCTCATTTGGCTCATCGAATTTGCTGACCAGTTCTCGGCGCTGAACGTGTTTCGCTACATCACGTTCCGCACCGGCGGCGCCGTCGTCACGGCCGCATTGTTTGTGTTCCTGTTCGGGCCGTGGATCATCGATCAGCTGCGTGATCGCCAGGGCAAGGGCCAGCCGATCCGTACCGACGGTCCGAAGTCGCATTTTTCCAAGGCCGGCACGCCGACCATGGGTGGCTTGATGATCCTGTCGGGCGTCGTCGTCTCGACACTCCTTTGGGCCAACCCGCGCAATCCCTATGTCTGGATCGTGCTGTGCGTGACGCTCGGCTTCGGTTTCGTCGGCTTCTATGACGACTATCTCAAAGTGACCAAGCAGACGCATGCGGGGTTCTCCGGCCGCACGCGCCTGTTGATCGAAGCAGCACTCGCGTTGTGCGCCTGCGCGGCTGTGATCTGGGTCGGCCGCGCGCCGATGTCGAGTTCGCTGGCGTTGCCTTTCTTGAAGGGCCTGATCTTCGACATGGGCATCTTCTACGCGGTGTTCGGCGCCTTCATCATCGTCGGCGCGGGCAATGCTGTGAATCTCACCGACGGACTCGATGGTCTGGCCATCGTGCCGGTGATGATTGCGTCCGCGAGCTTCGGCCTGATTGCCTATCTCGCGGGTAACGCCATCTACTCGGATTATCTGCAGCTCAACTTCATCCCCGGCACCGGCGAGCTTGCGGTGCTATGCGGCGCGATGATCGGCGCCGGGCTCGGATTCCTGTGGTTCAACGCGCCGCCCGCCAACATCTTCATGGGCGACACCGGATCGCTGGCGCTCGGCGGCATGCTCGGTACGATCGCGGTCGCGACCAAGCACGAGATCGTGCTCGCGGTGATCGGCGGATTGTTTGTGCTCGAGGCGGTCTCGGTGATCGTGCAGGTCGTGTCGTTCAAGCTCACCGGCAAGCGCATCTTCCGCATGGCGCCGATTCATCATCATTTCGAACAGCTCGGCTGGACCGAGCCGCAGATCGTGATCCGGTTCTGGATCATCTCGGTGATCCTGGCGCTCGCCGGTCTGTCTTCGCTCAAGCTCAGGTAAGGGTGCGCACGTAAGATGATTCCGGTCACCACATTCAGCGGCAAGCGCGTCGCAGTGTTCGGCCTCGGCGGGTCGGGCCTTGCGAGCTGCCATGCGCTGAAGGCGGGCGGCGCCGATGTCGTTGCGTGCGACGACAATGCCGACAAGCAGGCCGAGGCTGCGCGCGCCGGCTTCACCACCGCCAATCTGCGCGATGCCGATTGGAGAAGCTTCGCCGCGCTTGTGCTGACGCCAGGTGTGCCGCTGACGCATCCGGTGCCGCACTGGAGTGTCCTCAAGGCGCGCGAGGCTGGCGTCGAAGTCATCGGCGACATCGAGTTATTTTGCCGCGAGCGGCGCGCGCACGCGCCGAATACGCCCTTCGTTGCCATTACCGGCACCAATGGAAAATCGACCACAACGGCCTTGATCGCGCATCTGATGCGCGAGGCGGGCTACGACACCCAGCTCGGCGGCAATATCGGCACTGCGATCCTGTCGCTCGAGCCACCGCGCAACGGTCGTGTGCATGTGATCGAAGTCTCGTCCTATCAGATCGATCTCGCGCCCTCGCTCGATCCAAGCGTCGGCATTCTTATCAACCTGTCGGAAGACCACATCGATCGTCACGGCACCATGGCGAACTACGCCCAGGTCAAAGAGCGCCTCGTCGCCGGCGTGCAGCCGAACGGCACCGCCGTGATCGGCGTCGATGACGATTGGTGCCAGGCCATTGCCGACCGCGTCGAGCAGGCCGGCCGGCGCGTCGTGCGCATTTCGGTGCGGCGTCCATTGTCGGACGGTCTCTACGCCGAAGGCGAGCGGCTGGTTGAGGCCTCGACGGCGGCCAAGATCGAGATCGCGCGGTTAGGGGGCATCGGCTCGCTGCGCGGGACGCACAACGCGCAGAACGCAGCCTGCGCCAGCGCGGCGGTGCGCGCGCTGGGTCTCGCGCCGGATGCGATTCAAAAGGGTCTGCGCTCGTTTCCCGGTCTGGCGCATCGCATGGAGCAGGTCGGCCATCGCCACGGCGTGCTGTTCGTCAACGATTCCAAGGGCACCAATGCGGATGCGGCCGCGCGTGCGCTGTCGTCCTTCGACGATATTTACTGGATCGCGGGCGGCAAGCCGAAGGCCGGCGGCATCACTTCGCTGACCGAGTTTTTCCCGCGCATCCGCAAGGCTTACCTGATCGGCGAGGCGGCGCAGGATTTTTCCACGACGCTGGGTAGCCGCGTCAAGCACGACATCAGCGGCACGCTCGACGTCGCGATACGTCAGGCGGCGCAGGATGCGGAAGCATCAGGCAGTGAGTCGCCCGTGGTGCTGCTGTCGCCGGCCTGCGCATCGTTCGATCAGTTTCCGAATTTCGAGAAACGCGGCGAAAGCTTCCGCGATCTGGTGATGGCGCTCGGCGCCGTCGAGCCAATGAGGGTCCAGCCATGATGCTGTCACGCGAACAACGCACGCCGATGAGCGAGTGGTGGTGGACCGTTGACCGGCAGCTGCTGGCGGCGCTGGTGACGCTGATCCTGTCGGGCGTGGTGTTGTCGCTCGCGGCGAGCCCGCCGGTCGCTTCGCGGCTCGGGCTCGATCCGTTCCACTTCTTCAACCGCCATCTCGTGTTTCTCCTGCCGGTGTTCACGGTCCTGATCGCGACGTCGTTCCTGTCGCCGCGCCAGTTGCGGCGTGTCGCGGCGATTGTTTTTGCCATCAGCCTCGCGCTGATTGTGGCGACGATTCTGTTCGGCGCCGAGGTCAAGGGCTCGCGGCGCTGGATCTCGCTCGCGGGCATCAGCATCCAGGCCTCGGAGTTTGCGAAGCCTGCTTTCGTCGTGCTGGTGGCGTGGCTGTTTTCCGAATCGGCGCGGCGGCCCGAGATGCCCGCGACGCTGATGTCGCTCGGGCTTCTGCTCTCGCTCGTGACATTGCTTGTCGCGCAGCCGGATTTCGGCCAGACCTTGCTTGTGCTGCTGGTGTGGGGTGCGCTGTTCTTCATGGCCGGCATGCGCTTCATCTGGATCTTCGGGCTTGGCGCGATCGGCCTTGTCGGATTGTTCAGCGCCTACAAGATGATTCCGCACGTCGCCGGGCGCATCAAACGCTTCATGGATCCGGCGTCGGGCGACACGTTCCAGGTCGACACGGCGATCGAATCATTCCTGCGCGGCGGCTGGCTCGGGCGCGGGCCGGGCGAAGGCACGGTCAAGCGCATCCTCCCGGACAGTCATACTGACTTTGTCTTCGCCGTCGCGGCCGAGGAGTTCGGCATTGTCATCTGCCTGGCGCTCGTCGCGCTGTTCTCCTTCATCGTTATCCGCGCGCTGTCGCATGCGTTGAAGACCGAGGATCTGTTCACGCGCCTTGCGGCATCGGGCCTTGCGATCCTGTTCGGCGCGCAATCGGCGATCAACATGGCGGTCAATCTGCATCTCATCCCCGCCAAGGGCATGACGTTGCCGTTCATTTCCTATGGCGGCTCCTCGATGATCTCGCTCGCCTACGGCATGGGAATGCTGCTGGCGCTGACGCGCGAGCGGCCGGGTGTCGAGAGTGAAAGCGCCGGCGATCTTTACTTCGCGCGTGGCGCGGCGTGAGCGAAAGCCCGCTCATTCTGCTCGCGGCCGGCGGCACCGGCGGGCATCTGTTTCCCGCCGAAGCGCTTGGCGTTGCGCTGACGACGCGCGGCTGGCGCGTGCGTCTTGTCACCGACGCGCGCGCCATGCGCTACAGCGGACTGTTCACCCCCGACAAGATTGATGTCGTGCCGAGCGAGACGATCCGCTCGCGCAATCCGCTGGCGCTGTTGCGAACCGGTGTCGTGCTGATCCGCGGCGCGATCAGCGCGCTGGCATTGATCGGCCGGCTCAAGCCGGCCGCGGTCGTCGGCTTCGGCGGCTATCCGACATTGCCGCCATTGATTGCGGCGCGGTTGCGGCGGGTGCCGACCGTGATTCATGACGCCAATGCGGTGATGGGCCGGGCCAATCGTTTTCTCGGAGAGCATGTCGATGCCATCGCCATCTCGTTCGATGGCATTCTCAACGCTTATCCGTTGCTGGATGCCAAGGCGACCGTCACCGGCAATCCGATGCGTCCGGTCGTCGTCGCAGCCGCCGCCATTCCCTATGAGTCGCCGCAAGCGGAGGGTCCGCTCCGGATCCTCGTGACCGGCGGCAGCCAGGGCGCGCGAATCATGGCCGATGTGTTGCCGCCGGCACTGGCGCAACTCGATGAGGCGCTGCGCGCGCGTATCGTGCTGGTGCAGCAGGTGCGCGAGGAAGATCGCGCCCGCGTCGAAGGGGCTTACACCAAGCTCAAGATCACGGCGGAACTTGCGCCGTTTTTCGCCGATCTGCCGGCGCGGATCGCTGCGAGCCATCTGGTGGTGTCGCGCTCCGGGGCGACGACAGTGGCCGAACTCGCCGCCATCGGCCGGCCCTCGATCCTCGTGCCGCTGCCGGGCGCCATCGATCAGGACCAGTTTGCCAATGCCGGCGTTCTCGTCGTGCGCGAAGGTGCGATCCGCATTGCGCAAGCCGAATTCACCCCGGCGCGCCTCGCGGCTGAAATCACCGCACTGGCCGCTGAGCCGGCGCGGCTTGGGGCCATGGCCAAGGCAGCCCGTTCGGCCGGCCGGCTCGACGCCGCCGAACAGCTCGCCGATCTGGTAATGGCAGTCGCACGCCGCCCGTAAATCGCTTATAGCGTTTTCAAGCGACGTGGATTCCGGTTCGCGTCAAGAAAACGCGTCAAAACAAGAAATTAGAGCCCAGTTCGGCTTTGATTTCATCAAAGCCGAAAAGGCTCTAAAAGAGCCTGCAAAAGCAGGTTTGGGCCGCCTTCTCCGGGCCCGGAGTTCCAGAAGGATCAGGATAGTATGAGGCTGCCGCGCGATATCGGACCGGTTCATTTCGTCGGCATCGGCGGCATCGGCATGAGCGGCATCGCCGAGGTGCTCGCCAATCTCGGCTACACTGTACGCGGCTCAGACGTTGCTGAATCGGCCAATGTGAAGCGGCTGCGCGACAAGGGCATTCAGGTCGAGGTCGGCCACAAGGCCGAGAACGTGGTGGGCGCCGATGTCGTCGTGGTGTCGTCGGCGATCAAGCGCGACAATCCGGAATTGATGGCCGCCCGCAGCGGCCGCGTGCCGGTGGTGCGCCGCGCCGAAATGCTGGCCGAACTGATGCGCCTCAAGACCTGCGTCGCGGTCGCCGGCACCCACGGCAAGACCACCACCACCTCGATGGTCGCCGCACTGCTCGATGCCGGCAATTTCGATCCGACGGTCATCAATGGCGGCATCATCAATGCCTACGGCACCAATGCGCGCCTGGGCGCGGGCGAATGGATGGTGGTGGAAGCCGACGAAAGCGACGGCACGTTCCTGAAACTGCCGACGGACGTCGCCATCGTCACCAATATCGATCCCGAGCATCTCGATCACTTCAAGACATTCGAAGCGGTGCAGCAGGCGTTCCGCGATTTCATCGAGAACATTCCGTTCTACGGCTTCGCGGTGATGTGCATCGATCATCCGGTGGTGCAGTCCATGGTCGGCCGTATCGAGGATCGCCGTATCATCACGTATGGCCAGAATCCGCAGGCCGATGTGCGCCTCATCGCGCTCGATCATGAAGGCGGCGGTTCGACATTCGGCGTCGTCTTTCGCCAGCACGGCCGGCCGCACGAGATCCGCAATCTGGCGCTGCCGATGCCCGGCAATCACAACGCGCTCAACGCGACGGCCGCGATCGCGGTCGCGCATGAGCTCGGCATTTCCGACGACGCCATCCGCAAGGCGCTGGCGTCCTTCGGCGGCGTCCGCCGTCGCTTCACCCGCACCGGTGACTGGAACGGCGTCACCATCATCGACGATTACGGCCATCATCCGGTCGAGATCGCCGCCGTGCTGCGCGCCGCGCGCGAATCCTACAAGGGCAAGGTGATCGCGGTGGTGCAGCCGCATCGCTACTCGCGTCTGCAATCGCTGTTCGAGGAATTCTGCACCTGCTTCAATGATGCCGACGCCGTGGTCGTTGCCGATGTCTATCCGGCGGGCGAAGCGCCGATCCCCGGCATCGATCGCGATTCGTTCGTCACGGGGTTGCGCGCACATGGCCATCGCAATGTCGTGCCGCTCGACGGTGCGTCGAGCCTCGCCGGCGTCGTGCGCGATATCGCGCAGCCGGGCGATATCGTGGTGTGCCTCGGCGCGGGCAATATCACGAACTGGGCCTATGCCCTTCCGGGCGAATTGCAGGCGCTGGGAGCGAAAGCTTGAGTTTCCCCGACATCACCGCCGATCTCAAAGCCGCCATGCCCGATCTGCGCGGGCGGTTGCTGGCCAATCAGGAGCTTGCGCCGTTCACGTGGTTTCGCGCCGGCGGTGCGGCGCAGATACTGTTCACGCCCGAGAGCGAAGACGATCTCGCTTATTTCCTGCGCGCATCTCGATGCGGCGATTCCCGTCACGGTGGTCGGGCTCGGCTCCAACCTGATCGTGCGTGATGGCGGCGTGCCGGGTGTCGTCATTCGTCTCGGCCGCGGCTTCAACGAGATCGTGGTTGAAGAGGACGTGCGCATTCGCACCGGCACGGCCGTGCCAGATGTGAAGGTCGCGCGCGCGGCGGCCGATGCAGGGATCGACGGGCTCGCGTTCTATCGCGGTATCCCGGGTTCGATCGGCGGCGCGCTGCGCATGAATGCAGGTGCGCATGGCGGCGAGACGCGCGACAAGCTGGTCTCGGTGCGCGCGGTCGATCGCAAGGGCAGGTGCATGTCGTGAGCAACGCCGACCTGCACTACGAGTATCGTCATTGCGGGGCGCCGGAGGATTTCATCTTCACCCAGGCGACCTATGAGGGCGTGCGCGGGGATTCCGCAAAAATTCTCGCCGAGATGGACCGCGTGACGCAGGCGCGCGAGGCGGCGCAGCCGATCCGCGAGAAGACCGGCGGTTCGACGTTCAAAAATCCGCCGGGCGGCAAAGCCTGGCAGCTGATCGACGCGGCCGGTTGCCGCGGCTTGCGCGTCGGCGGCGCGCAGGTGTCGGAAATGCACTGCAATTTTCTGATCAATACCGGCGCGGCGACGGCGGCCAATATCGAAGAACTCGGTGAGACGGTGCGCCGTCGCGTCAAGGAATCGTCCGGCGTCGACCTGCACTGGGAAATCAAGCGCATCGGAGTGGCGGCGCAATGACAAAACACGTTGCAGTGCTGATGGGCGGCTGGTCGGCGGAGCGGCAAGTGTCGCTGTGGTCAGGTACGGCGTGCGCCGATGCACTCGAACGGCGCGGCTATCGCGTCAGCCGTGTCGATGTCGGTCGCGATATCAGCGCGGTTCTCACTGCGCTCAAGCCCGATGTCGCGCTGAATGTCCTGCACGGTCGGCCGGGCGAGGACGGCGTGCTGCAAGGCGTGCTGGAAGTGCTGCAGATTCCCTACAGCCACTCCGGCGTGATGTCGTCGGCCTTGGCGATGGAAAAGGACTTCGCCAAAACGGTGATGGAAGCCGCCGGCATCCGTTGCCCCAAGGGCCTGACGCTCGACCGGCGCGAGATCGCCAAGGCGCATGTCATGAAGCCCCCTTACGTGATCAAGCCCGTGGCGGATGGCTCCAGTGTCGGGGTGTTCATTGTCACCGAGGCGCACGCCCATCCGCCCCAGGAATTGTTCCGGGATGACTGGCCCCATGGCGACCGGATGCTGGTCGAGGAGTACATCCCCGGCAAGGAACTGACCTGCGCCGTCATCGGCGACCGGGTTCTGGATGTGATCGAAATCCAAACCGCAGCCAAATTCTACGATTACGACGCAAAGTATTCAAAAGGCGGATCAAATCACATCCTGCCCGCTCCAATTTTACCAGTTGTTTACCAGGAAGTCCGAAGACTAACGCTGGCGGCGCATCAAGCGCTCGGCTGTCGTGGCGTGAGCCGTGCGGACTTCCGCTACGACGACCGGATCGAGGGAACCGGCGGACTTGTTTGCCTTGAGGTGAACACCCAGCCCGGCATGACCGAGATGTCGCTCGTTCCTGAGCTCGCAGCTTACGCGGGCATGACTTTTGAAGAGCTCGTTCAATGGATGGTGGAAGACGCCTCGCTCGATCGCTGAAGGGGACCGGTTCTCGGTCTCCGTCACAGCGTCGCGCAGCGTCCGGCCGCGATCCTCTTCCTGAAATTCAGGGCAATAGCCTGGTGTCGCGGGTCGCGCGCGTTCGCCAGCGTTTGCCTCGCTTTGCGGGCCTCGCCGCGACCGTTCTCATCATTCTGGGCAGCGCCGCGTTCGGCGCCGTGAAAGGCGACCATCTCGGGCCGCTGGTCGAAGCGGCGCGCGATGCGCGCGACGCGACTGCCAATGTCGCGGGTTTCCGGATTACCCGGCTCAATATTGCGGGGCGCAAGCAGCTGACACAGGACGAAATCCTGTCGATCGGCGGTGTGACCGGCCGTACCTCGCTGTTGTTTCTCGATGCGGCGCTCGTTCGCGAGAAGCTCAAGGCGTCGCCCTGGATCGCCGAAGCCACCGTTGCAAAATATTATCCCGACCGGCTGCAGATCGACATCGTCGAACGCTCGGCGTTCGCGTTGTGGCAGGAAAACGGCCGTATCTCGGTCGTTGCCGAGGATGGCGCCGTGCTCGAGCCCTATGTCCAGCGCCGCTTCACCTCGCTGCCGCTGGTCGTGGGCACTGGCGCGCAGACCGGCGCGAAAGATTTCCTCGCGCTGTTGGCGCGGTATCCGCAGGTCAAGGGTCAGGTCCGCGCGGCGGTGATGGTCGGCGAGCGGCGCTGGAATTTGCGCCTGATCAACGGCATGGATGTGCGTCTGCCCGAGCGCAACATCGAGCAGGCGCTGACTCTCCTGACCTCGCTCGACCGAGACAAACAACTGATGTCGCGCGACATCACGGCCATCGATCTGCGCTTGCCCGATCGCATTTCGGTGCGTCTGTCGGAGGACGCCGCAAAAGCGCGCGAGGATCTCGTCAAAGACAAAAAGACCAAGAAAGCGGGAGCCGCATGACCAGTCTCGACGGCGGCCTCGCGCCCAAAATGCGACCCCTGCCGCACAAGCGCACCGCCATTGTTGCTGCGCTCGACGTCGGTACCAGCAAAATTGCCTGCCTGATCGCGCGGCTGAAGCCGTGCCCGTCGTCGGAAGCGCTGCGTGGGCGCAGCCACGCGATCGAAGTACTTGGCGTCAGCCACATCCAGTCGCGTGGCATGAAGGCTGGCGCGGTGGTCGATATTGGCGAGGCGGAAGATGCGATCCGCCGCGCGGTGTCGCTGGCGGAGAATATGGCCGGCGTGCAGCTTGAAGGCGTTCTGCTGTCGATTTCGGCCGGGCGTCTCGGCTCCCAGCTGGTCGAGGCGGCCTCCCAGGTGCGTGGCGGCTCGGTGACGGATGACGATTTGACACGGGCGACGACGGCGACGGCCCATCATGGCGCCGATCAGGGCCGCTCGGTGCTCCACGCTCTGCCGGTCGGCTATTCGCTCGACGGCGTGCGCGGCGTGCGCGACCCCCGCGGCATGGTGGCGCGGGAGTTCGGCATCGAAATGAACATCGTCACCGCCGATTCCAGCGCGGTGAAGAACCTGATGCTCGCCGTGGAGCGCTGCCATCTGTCGATCGAAGCCATCGTGGCGAGCTCCTATGCGGCCGGCCTCTCGGTCCTGGCCGACGACGAGGCCGATCTCGGCGCCGCGGTTGTGGATTTGGGCGCGGGGACGACCACGATCTCCACCTATTTGGGCGGCCGGTTCGTCCATGCCAGCGGATTTGCGCTCGGCGGGCAACACATCACCATGGATCTTGCTCGCGGCCTCGGCGCCAGCATTGCAGATGCCGAGCGAATCAAGACTTTATACGGGTCCGTTCTGACCGGCGGATCGGACGCGCGCGAACTCATGACCATTTCCTCGTCTCCTGGCGACAGCGAAAACGATTCGATGCAGATCGTGTCGCGCGCGACCGTCAGCAACATCGTGCGCGGACGCGCCGAGGAAATCTTCGAGATGGTGCGCGACCGTCTGATGCAATCGCCCTTCGCCGCGGAGCCGCGCGCAGGCGTGGTGCTGACCGGGGGCGGCTCGCAACTCACAGGCCTGGCCGATCTCGCCGCCCGCATGCTCGGACGTCAGGTACGCGTCGGCCGCCCGCTGGGCCTCAGCCGCATGCCGGATGAGGCCAAGGACGCATCCTTCGCGGTGCCGGCCGGGCTCGTCGTCTATCCGCAATTCGCACATCTTGAACACTTTGAACCGCGGCATACGCGGCAATTGATGACAGGGACTGACGGCTATTTCGGAAAGGTGGGCCGATGGCTACGCGAGAGCTTTTGAGCATCATCCGAAAAAGTGGAAGCCGGTTTTCCGAAAAGATGATGCTTGAGATGAAGACCACCTCCCTCAGAATTCACACACCCGCCAGCGCGGGCTTTTCGACGCGTTCTGCCCGCGTCATCGAGAGGCAATCATGACCATCAACCTGAAAGTCCCCGACATCCGCGAACTGAAGCCGCGCATCACCGTGTTCGGTGTCGGCGGGGCCGGCGGCAATGCGGTCAACAACATGATCACCGCCGGTCTGATTGGCGTCGACTTCGTCGTCGCCAATACCGACGCGCAGGCGCTGACCATGTCCAAGGCCGAGCGCATCATTCAGATGGGAACGCAGGTCACTGAGGGCCTTGGCGCCGGTTCGCAGCCCGAAGTCGGCCGCGCCGCAGCCGAAGAAGTGCTCGACGAGATTCGCGATCATCTGAGCGGCGCGCATATGGTGTTCGTCACGGCCGGCATGGGCGGTGGCACCGGCACGGGCGCCGCGCCCGTGATCGCCAAGGTGGCGCGCGAGATGGGTATTCTCACCGTCGGCGTCGTGACCAAGCCGTTCCAGTTCGAAGGCTTCCGCCGCATGAAGGTGGCCGAGAGCGGCATCGCCGAGCTGCAGAAGGTCGTCGATACGCTTCTGATCATCCCGAACCAGAACCTGTTCCGCGTCGCCAATGAAAAGACCACCTTCGCCGACGCCTTCGCGATGGCCGACCAGGTGCTCTATTCCGGCGTTGCCTGCATCACCGATCTGATGGTCAAGGAAGGCCTGATCAACCTCGACTTCGCCGACGTCCGCGCCGTCATGCGTGAAATGGGCAAGGCGATGATGGGCACCGGCGAAGCGACCGGCGAGAAGCGCGCGCTGACGGCGGCGGAAGCTGCCATCGCCAACCCGCTGATCGACGATTCGTCGATGAAGGGTGCTCGCGGCCTCCTGATCTCCATCACCGGCGGCAAGGATCTGACGCTGTTCGAGGTTGACGAAGCCGCGACCCGCATTCGCGAGGAAGTCGACCAGGACGCCAACATCATCGTCGGCGCGACCTTCGACGAAACGCTGGAAGGCATCATCCGCGTGTCGGTTGTCGCCACCGGCATTGACGCGGTCGCACTCGCGGCCCGCGCTGCGCCGGCATCCACCGCGGCGACTCGTGCGGTTGCCGCAGCCGCGGCGGCCCGCCCGGCCGCAGCCCCCGCGCCAGCTGTCGCAGCTCAAGCTCCCGCCGCTCCGCGCAAGGATGTCGAGCATGCGGCTTTGGCCGCAATCGCGGCCGCGGTCTCGACGGAAGAACCCGCACCCGCGCCGAAGGCGGCATCGTCCTATGGCGATGTCACCATCCGCGCCATTCCGCCGAAGCCTTCGCTGTTCCCGGAGCCGAAGCACGAGTCGGCGGCGCATTTTGAGGCGCCTGCGCCGGCCGCGTTCATTCCGCCCGCGCCGGAACGCATCCCGGTCAAGACCCAGCGCATGCCGCGTTTCGAAGAGCTGCCGATTACGGCTCAGAACGAGATTCGTCAGGCGCGAGGCGAGGACATGGACGAGCATCCGCAGCGTCAGCGTCTGTCGCTGCTGCAGCGGCTGGCCAATGTCGGCCTTGGCCGTCGTGACGAAGAAACCGAGGCGCCGATTCAGGGCCGTTCATCCGCTCCCGCCATGCCGATGCAGGATCGTATGCCGCGCCAACCGCAGCCGGCCCAGCATCGCGCCGCCGATCCTGTCTCGGAATATGGCCGCCGCGCCGCTCCGATGCCGCAGTCCGGTCACGCCGGCCTCGACCCGCATGGCCGTCCGGCTCCGGTGGCAACCGCCCCGGCCGACGATCATCTCGATATCCCGGCTTTCCTGCGCCGGCAGTCCGGCAGCTGATATCCACCGAGACTGATCACAATTTAAGCGTGCTTTTGGGCGTCCCGGTCTCAGACCGGGACGCCCTTAGCGTTTTATTAAGACATTAAATATCTGATTTTATTATCATTTTTGGCCTTCTGGTGAATGGTTCGCCGGAGGGCAAAAAGCGGCAGGTGTGCGGCGAAGTTGGGGTAACAATCGGTAAACAAGCGTGAGTTGGCGCATTTTGTGGTCACGATTAGGGTCTCATCACCAAAAGGGGTTTTGGGGCAGAGGGGTTCGGGGGTTTCGGCATTCAGCGCGTTCGCTGCAGTTTGTGACGCGTCTTGTGCCGTTCCGGGGCTCTTAATCGCCAGGTGTTTTCGAGCGTCCCACGGTCGCATCGCTGATGCGGGTCGTGGTTCAGGACAAACGAAAAACGGGCGAAAAAGACGGGTCGATTGTATGAAATTCAGCAAGCAGACGACACTTCGCAAGCAGGTCTCGCTTCAAGGCGTGGGCGTGCATTCCGGTCTGCCAGTCAATCTGACGCTGAGCCCTGCCAAAGCCGACGCCGGTTATGTGTTCGTCCGGACCGGATGCGAAGACTCCGATCGTAAAATCCGCGCTGAAGCCAAGTCGGTGATCGCCACCGATTTCGCTACCGTGCTGGGCGATCAAAAAGGCCCGCTCGTCTCCACCGCCGAACATGTTCTCGCCGCGCTGCGCGGCCTTGGCGTCGATAACGCCACGATCGAGGTGGACGGCCCCGAAGTGCCGATTCTCGACGGCAGCGCCGCGCCTTTCGTCGAAGCCATCGATAGCGTCGGCCTCGTTCAGCTCAGCGCCGAGCGTCGTTACATCGAAGTGCTGCGCCCCGTGCGCGTCACCATGGGCGAATGCTCCGGCGAACTGCGTCCCTATGAAGGTTTCCGTGCCGAGATCGAAATCGATTTCGATCATCCGATGATCGGCCGTCAGGCGCTGGCGCTCGACATCGATCCGACCGCCTTCCGCCGCGATATCGCGCGCGCCCGCACATTCGGCCGCATGAGCGATGTCTCCAAGCTCTGGGCCGCGGGTTATGCGCGCGGCGCTTCCTTCGACAACTCCATCGTCGTCGACGAGACGCGCATCCTCAATGCTGAGGGTCTGCGCTACGCCGACGAGTTCGTGCGCCACAAGGCGCTCGATGCGATCGGCGATATGGCGCTGTCGGGTCTGCCGCTGATGGGCGCCTATCGCTCGGTGCGCGGCGGCCACAAGCTCAATCACGCCGTGCTGTCCGCCCTCCTGGCCGATCGCTCCGCATGGCGCGTTGCCGAGATCGAGGCGCCCCGTCGCCAGCGCGGCCACGCCGATGTTGCCTCGGGCATCGTTGCCCCGGCTTACGGCCCGGATCGGTCTTAAAGACGGTCCTTTCGCCGCGATCGTCTTAACGATCGCGTGACGCGCCGCCTTATTGCGGGCGAAATGTCAGCATAATCGGTTGGTTAACGCGGCTTTTTCCGATAAAAGGTCGCACAGAGGCCGTGCGGTCGGAGATCAACGCAGCTTCTTTTCCGGGTTTCAAACTCAGGTTGCCACCACCGTATGATGACGCTGTCTTCGCGCCTTTCCATCGCCCGTGCGGTCCGCAGCCTTGCGCTCGTGGCGCTCGTTGCTGTCACGACGGTGCCGCTCGGCGCCTGCAGCATGTACGACAAGTTCTTCAACAAGGAAGAAACGTTTACCGACGAGCCGGCCGAGAAGCTCTACAACGAAGGCCTGTTTCTTCTGAACAACAAGCGTGATTTCGCCGAGGCCGCCAAGCGCTTCGAGCAGGTGGATCGCCAGCATCCTTATTCGGAATGGGCGCGTAAATCGGTTCTGATGTCGGCTTACGCGTTTTATGAAAGCCGCGATTACGATTCCTCGATCAGCGCGGCGCAGCGCTATGTCACGCTGCATCCCGGCAGCCCGGATGCTGCCTACGCGCAATATCTCATTGCGGCGTCGAATTTCGACCAGATCCCCGATGTGACGCGCGACCAGGGCCGCACCGAGAAGGCCATTGCCGCGCTTGAGGAAGTGGTCCGCAAATATCCGGCGTCCGAATATGCCACCAGCGCCAAGCGCAAGCTGGAAGGTGCACGCGACCAGCTCGCCGGCCGCGAGATGATGGTTGGACGCTATTACATGGAACGGCGCGACTACACCGGCGCCATCAACCGCTTCAAGACCGTGGTCACCCGCTATCAGACCACGCGTCATGTCGAAGAGGCGCTGATGCGCCTGACCGAGGGCTATATGGCGCTCGGCATCGTCGGCGAGGCGCAGACCGCCGCCGCCGTCCTCGGGCACAATTTCCCGGACAGCCGCTGGTACCAGGACGCCTACAAGCTGGTGAAGTCGGGCGGGCTGGAGCCGACCGAGAACAAGGGCTCCTGGATCAGCCAGTCGTTCAAGAAGCTCGGCCTGGGCTAACCACACACGTCCCGCCAAAACGAGGCCTGATAACTCTGCAAGAAATTGCAGTGTCCGCCTTGCCGTGCGACAATGGACACGGTTTGTTCTGATTCAGATCTGGTCCATAGCGTCTCCCCATGCTCACCCGGCTTTCGATCCGCGACATCGTCCTGATCGAGCGTCTCGACATTGATTTCATGTCGGGGCTCGCGGTCCTGACCGGAGAAACCGGTGCGGGCAAATCCATTCTGCTCGATGCCTTCGCGCTGGCTTTGGGCGGGCGCGGCGATGCCGGGCTCGTGCGCCAGAGCGCGGAGCAGGGTCAGGTCACAGCGGCCTTCGATGTGCCCAGGGGCCATGCGGCGTGGAAACTCGTCACCGATAACGGGCTTGGCGCCGGCGATGAAATGATCCTGCGCCGCGTGCAGCTCGCCGACGGGCGCACCCGTGCTTTCGTCAACGATCAACCCTCGAGCGTTCAGGTTCTGAAAGCCATCGGCGCGACGCTGGTCGAGATCCATGGCCAGCACGACGAGCGCGCGCTGGTCGATGCCGCGACGCATCGCAGGCTGCTGGATGCCTTTGCCGGGCTCGATGGTGAGGTGAGTGCGGTTGAGGCCCTGTGGGTGGCGCGCCGCGAGACCGAACAGGCCGTGATCGCGCATCGCGAGAGCATGGAACGCGCCTTGCGCGAGGCGGATTATCTGCGCCACGCCGCCGATGAACTGACGAAACTCGCACCGCAGCCCGGCGAGGAAACATCGCTCGCCGAGCGCCGCACCGCCATGATGCAGGGCGAGAAGGTCGCTAACGATCTGCGCGAGGCGCAGGAGGTCGTGTCCGGCCCGCATTCGCCGCTGTCGTCGCTGGCGGCCGCCGCGCGGCGACTGGAACGACGCGGCGCGCAGGCGCCTGCGCTGGTCGAGCCGGCTGTGCGGGCGATCGACGCAGCGCTGAATGCGCTGGAAGAAGCGAGCCAGCATCTCGATGCGGCGCTGCGCACCACCGACCACGATCCCGCCGAGCTGGAGCGCATTGAGGAGCGCCTGTTCGCGCTGCGCGCGGCTTCGCGCAAATATTCGACCCCGGTCGATCGTCTGGCCGAACTCGCCGCACGCAACGTCTCCGATCTTGCTCTGATCGATGCCGGCGCTGACAAGCTGAAGGGCCTGGAGAAGGCGGCGGCCGAGGCCGACAAGCGCTATCGCGCATCGGCGGAAAAGCTTTCCGGCGGCGCGCGTCAAGGCGGCCGAGAAACTCAACAAGGCGGTCAATGCCGAGTTGGGTCCGTTGAAGCTGGAGCGCGCGAAGTTCTCAACTCAAATTGACAGCGACAAGGATGCGCCGGGGCCGCAGGGCTATGACCGCGTCGAGTTCTGGGTTCAGACCAATCCGGGCACGCGGCCGGGACCGCTGATGAAAGTCGCCTCCGGCGGCGAGTTGTCGCGATTTCTTCTCGCGATCAAGGTCGTACTCGCCGACAAGGGCTCGGCGCCGACGCTCGTGTTCGATGAAATCGATACCGGAGTCGGTGGCGCGGTGGCGGATGCCATCGGCGCGCGTCTGGCGCGGCTCGCGGAGAAGGTGCAGGTCATGGCGGTGACGCATGCGCCGCAGGTTGCCGCGCGCGCTGATCAGCATCTGCTGATCAGCAAGGACACGGTCGACAAGGGCAAGCGCGTGGCCACACGCGTTGCTCCCTTGGAGGACAAGCATCGCCGCGAGGAAATCGCACGCATGCTGGCAGGCGCCGAGATTACCGCGGAGGCGCGTGCCGCCGCCGACCGGTTGCTGCGCGCCGCAGCGGGCTAGGCCATGGCCAAGACGACAAAGACAACCGCGAAGACTGCGGCCAAGCCGGCTGCGATCGATACGCTGACGCCTGCTCAGGCGAAAAAGGAGCACGCACGTCTCGCCGCTGAAATCTCTCAGCACGACAAACGCTACTTTCAGGACGATGCGCCGAGCGTTTCGGACGCCGAATACGACGCGCTGCGTAAGCGCTACAACGCCATCGAAGACCGCTTTCCGGATCTGCGCACCTTCGAGAGTCTGACGATGAAGGTCGGCGCGGCACCCTCGGGCCGCTTCGCCAAGGTGCGCCACGCCGTGCCGATGCTGTCGCTGGGGAATGCCTTCGCCGACGAGGATGTGACGGATTTCGTCGAGCGCGTGCAGCGTTTCCTCAAGCTCGACGGAACCCCGGAACTGGTCGCCGAGCCCAAGATCGACGGGCTGTCGCTGTCGCTGCGCTACGAAGGCGGCGATCTGGTGCGCGCCGCGACGCGCGGTGACGGCATCGAGGGCGAGGACGTCACCGCCAATGTCCGTACTATTTCCGACGTGCCGCATAAACTGAAGGGCAAGGGTGTGCCTGCGATCTGCGAAGTGCGCGGCGAAGTCTATATGACCAAGGCGGATTTCCTTGCGCTCAACGCGCGTCAAAAGGCGTCGGGCGAAGAGCTCTATGTCAATCCGCGCAACACTGCCGCAGGCTCGTTGCGCCAGAAAGACGCCAACGTCACGGCCGCCCGGCCGCTGCATTTCTTCGCCTATGCCTGGGGCGAGATGAGCGATATGCCGAAGGCCACGCAGTTCGAGATGGTGCAGTGGCTCGAAAAAACAGGCTTCGTCATCAATCCGCTGATGACGCTGTGCGACAGCGTCGAGAGCGTGCTGACATTCTACCGCAAGATCGACAGCCATCGCGCGAGCCTCGACTACGACATCGACGGCGTCGTCTACAAGGTCAACCGGCTTGACTGGCAGGATCGGCTTGGCTTTGCAGGTCGCAATCCGCGCTGGGCAATCGCGCATAAATTCGCCGCCGAGCAGGCGACGACGACATTGCGCGCCATCGAAATTCAGGTCGGACGTACCGGCGCGTTGACGCCGGTGGCAAAACTGGAGCCGGTCACTGTCGGCGGCGTCGTGGTGCAGAACGCAACGCTGCATAACGAGGATTACATCAAGGGTATCGGCTCGAAGGGCGAAGAGATCAGGAACGGCGTCGATATTCGCGAGGGCGACACCGTGATCATCCAGCGTGCCGGCGACGTCATTCCGCAGATCGTCGATGTCGTGCTCGACAAGCGCTCGAAGAATGCGAAGCCTTACGCGTTCCCGACCAAATGCCCGGCCTGCGGTAGCCCCGCGGTGCGCAGTCAAGGCGGTGAGGACGAAGAAGAGGATTCCGTCCGTCGCTGCACCAATTCGTTGAGTTGCCCGGCGCAGGCGGTCGAGCGCCTGAAGCACTTCGTCTCACGCGCGGCCTTCGACATCGAAGGCTTCGGCGACAAGCAGGTCGAGGAATTTTACCACGACGGGCTGGTGATGAATCCGGCCGATATCTTCACGCTGCAAAAGCGCGATGTGCGCTCCTCCAAAAAACTCGTCGAGCGCGAAGGCTATGGCGAGACGTCGGTGCGCAATCTGTTTGCCGCCATCGACGCGCGGCGCACCATCGCGCTCAACCGCCTGATCTACGCGCTCGGCATTCGCCGCATCGGCGAAGGCAATGCAAAATTGCTGGCGCGACACTACGGCACGATTGACGCCTTTGTTGAGGCGATGCGCGCAGCGGCGAAAGATCGCGAAGGCGAAGCCTGGCGCGACCTCAATGCCATCGAGGGCATCGGTGAGGTGGTGGCCGATGCCGTGGTGGAGTTCTTCGGCGAGTCCCGCAACATCAAGGCGCTGGATGCGTTGCTGGCCGAAATCGAAGTCGAGGCGGCCGAACAGGCGCGCAGCGATTCACCCGTCAGCGGCAAGACGGTGGTGTTCACCGGATCGCTGGAGAAGATGACGCGCGACGAGGCCAAGGCGATGGCCGAGCGGCTTGGGGCGAAGACCGCAGGCTCCGTGTCGGCGAAGACCGACTATGTCGTGGCAGGGCCGGGCGCGGGGTCGAAGCTCGACAAGGCGCGCGAATTGAAAATCGAAATCCTGAGCGAAGACGACTGGCTGAAGCTGGTGAAAGCATGATCCCGAAAAGTGGGAACCGGTTTTCGGATAAGATCATGCTTCAACAAAATAGAGGCGTGACAGCGCTGTGACCTTTTAGGTCGCCATCCGCGGCTTCCACGGCCGCACCAGCAGGAACGCCAGCGCGGCGAGCCCCACCATCACGGTCATTTCCAGCATCAGCGGCATCACCGTGACCGCTGACGCAACAACAATTCCGGCAAGCTGCGCCATCACCGCGCCGATGCCCATCTGCGCGAAACCGGCGATGCCCGACGCCGTGCCCGCCGCCTGCGGACGCACGCTGACCGCGCCGGCAATGGTCGTCGGCAGCATCAGGCCCGCGCCGAAGGACGCCACCGTCTGCGGCAGAAACAGAATGATCAGCCCCCACTGCGGCACGTAAGCGACCATCAGGATTCCAGCCAGCATGGCGACGGCCTGAGCGACGATGCCGTACAGCATCATCTTGTGGATGCCGAGGCGCGTGGTGTAGCGCGACACGGTGAAATTGCCGGCCATGTAGCCGATGGCGGCGAGGATGAACCACAGCCCGTATTCGGCGGAGGTGTGTCCCATGATGGTCACGACCGCATGCGGCCCGCCGCCGAGAAAGGTGTAGTGGCCGGCGGTGCCGAATGCGCCCGTCAGCACGTAGCCGATGAAGGTGCCGCTCTTCATCAGCCCTTTCAGGTTGGTGAAGAAGCCGGGCCCTGCCGCTGTCTGCGCGCTGCGCGTTTCGGGTAGCGCCAGCGCCGCCCAGCTGAGAATCGCCAGCACGAAGCTGCCCATGACGACGAAAATCGCGCGCCAGTGAAGATGCGTGTCGAGGAGTCCGCCGATCAGCGGCGCGATCATCGGCGCCACGACCATGGCCGTGGAGACGAGCCCCAGCACCGAAGCCGCGCGGTCGCGGTCGAACAGATCGCGCACGATGGTGCGGCTCACGACGACGCCGGTTGCCGTGCCGACGGCCTGCGCCATGCGGGCGATGACGAGTTGCGAGATCGAGGTCGCGAGCGCTCCCGCGATGCAGGCGATCACCGCAAGTGTCAGACCGGCCAGCAGCACCGGCCGGCGACCGAACCTGTCGGCGAGCGGGCCCATGAGCAACTGGCCCGACGCCAGCGCCAGAAGATAGAGCGAGACCGTGAGCTGCGCGGTCGCGGCATTGGTGTTGAGGCTGGCCGCGAGGCTGGGTGTCGACGGAATCAGGATGTTGAGCGACAGCGGCCCGACCGACGTCATCGCGATCAGCAGCAGCATGATCGCGAGCGGCGCCTTGCGGCCCGGCGGCGCGGTGGTGGGACTATTGGACAACTGATTCACAAATGATCCGGGGTGTCAGGCGAGGGGGGACGTCGCGGCGGAAAGCCAGCGCTGCGTCTCGGAATCGAGGAACGACGAGAGAGCTTCGGCGACGCGCGCGTGATAGGCATCGACCCATGCGATCTCGGAAGACGTCAGCAATGCCATGTCGATCAGGCGCTTGTCGATAGGCGCCAGAGTCAGAACCTCGAAGCGGTTCACCGGCCGCTCCGCGCCGGCGATTGTCGCCTCTGCGACAAGCACGAGATTTTCAATTCGAATGCCATAGGCGCCGGTCTTGTAGTAGCCGGGTTCGTTGGACAGGATCATGCCGCGCTTCAGCGGCGTCGTTCCGATCTTGGAAATGCGCGCCGGGCCTTCATGGACCGACAGATAGCTGCCGACGCCGTGGCCGGTGCCGTGATCGAAATCCAGCCCGGCCTGCCACAGGAACTGCCGGGCCATTGCGTCGATCTGTGCGCCGCTGGTTCCGTCGACGAAAACCGCGGCGGAGATCGCGATGTGGCCCTTGAGCACGCGGGTGAAACGGTCGCGCATTTCAGCGGTCGGCGTGCCGACCGAGATCGTGCGCGTCACGTCCGTCGTGCCGTCTTCATATTGCGCGCCGGAATCCACCAGCAGCAATTCACCCGGATGAATGCGCCGGTTGCTGGCGCGTGTGACGCGGTAATGAACGATGGCGCCGTTGGGGCCTGCGCCGCAGATGGTCGGAAACGACACATCGCGCAACAGTCCAGTGTCGCGGCGGAATGTTTCCAGCGCTTCCACCACGTCGATCTCGGTGAGGTGGCCTTGCGGCGCTTCGCGGTCGAGCCAGCTCAGGAATTTCGCCAGCGCCACGCCATCGCGTTGATGCGCGGCGCGCGCGCCGTCGATTTCGGTCGTATTCTTGACGGCCTTCATCAGCGCGATCGGATCGCTGCCGCGGATGGCCTTTCCACCTTCAATCGTGATGGCGCGTGACAAGGCGTCAGCGGCCGTTGCTGCGTCGAGGCCGATCGAGGCGCCCGTGGCGGCAAGGCGCGTGATCCGTCCGATCAATTCGCCCGGCTCCACAACATCGGCGAGATCCGCAAGATAGGCGCGTGCGGCGTTGGAGAGCTTGCGGCTGTCGATGAAGATTGTTGGGCGGCCGTCCTTCGGCACCATCGCGTAAGACAAGGGCAGCGGCGTATGCGCGACATCCGCGCCGCGAATATTGAAAGCCCATGCCACGGCATGGGCATCCGACAATACAAGAGCGTCCAGCTTCTGATCGGCCACGGCGCTGCGAATCCGGTCGAGCTTCTTGAACGCACTCTCGCCGGCAAATCGCTCGGCATGAAGATGGACCGCCCCGAGCGGCGCCTCGGGCCGCGCGGTCCACACCGCATCGATCGGATTGGTCTCGACAGCCACGAGTTCGGCGCCTGCTTTGGCGCAGGCGCTAGCGAGTTTTTCCGCCGAGGCTGTGGTGTGCAGCCAGGGATCGAAGCCGATGCGGCTGCGACTTGCCACATTGGCAGCGATCCAGCCTTCCGGGGGCGGATCGACCAGCGAGGCCACGGTCCATTGCGCGGTGTCGATCTGCTGCGCCGCCTGCAACGTGTAACGACCATCGACAAACAGCACGGCGCGGTCCGCCAGAACGAGGGCGAACCCCGCGGAGCCCGTGAACCCGCTCAACCAGGCAAGGCGCTCCTCGGACGGCGGCACATATTCGTTCTGATGCTGGTCGGCGCGGGGGACGACCAGGCCCGACAATTGCCGGCGGGCCAGCTCGGCGCGCAAGGCCTGCAGCCGGGGCCCCAGTGCGCTGCGCTCGCCGGGGTCCTCGAAGCCCTGGAACCGGGATTCAAACATCATCACACCTGAAGTCCTTTGGATTCCGAAGGTCGCATGTCTTCGCGGCAGCCTCTCATGCGAGCTTCAAAGCCCGCGCACGAGCTGAAATGGTAGGCAACAATGCCTGACTTCAGGCAATTTAGCCTCAAACGCTGTTTGTGCTATGCAGCATTTAGCCATGGCCATGCGGGCAGATGCATAGCTCGCCTCATTCGAGTCGGCTAAGTTGGAACACATATAGGGAAGAAACGTTGAGCGAGGGTGATCGAACCTAAAGGGTCATCACCATGCCTGCCATTAGTTTCGAAAAGATCGTCCCTGTAGAGAGGGACTTAGCCGTGAATCGCTCCATGAATCATCAAACGTCAGGCCTCGCCGGCCAAAAGTTGGCACGAAAGGCCCCCGGAACCACGCTTGGCCGTGGCCGCGGAATCGTCATCAACTGGCTGGATCGGCTGGTGGAGCGGCGAATGGAGAAGGTGGAGCGCGATATCGCGCGCATTCGCAAGAAGTCCGCCGGTTCCGAGACACGCTAGGTCGCCGATCACTTTGCTGCCGCCGCGGTCGCGGTCGCTGGCGCCGCTGGCGTGCGCTGTTAGTCAGCGCCATCTCATCTTTTGTTTTGCATCAGCAGGCTGCACCAGCCTTCAAGTTCGATACGGCGTATCGGCACTACGCCCTGGGCGCGATAGGCGGCAATGACCCCGCGCGCATGGGCCGGAAGCAATCCTGACAGAATCACAATCGCGCCGGGCGCCAGATGTCGCGCCATGGACGGCGCGAGTGCGCGCAGCGGGTTTGCGAGAATATTCGCCAGCACCAGATCGAACGGCGCGCGGGCCGCAAAACGCGGCGAGCCGAAGCCGGTCGCGTGCGCCGCCTCGACCAGATCGCCAACGCCGTTGAGGCGCGCATTGTCGCGTGCGACCTGAACGGCGCGCGGGTCGATATCGGTGGCCAGGACCGGCGTTCGTAACGCCTTCGCGGCGGCGATGGCGAGAACGCCCGTGCCGGTGCCGAGATCGAGCATGCGTCGCGGGCGATAGCGGCGCAGCACATCCTGCAAGAGAAGAAGGCAACCGCGCGTCGTGCCGTGATGGCCGGTGCCGAAGGCGAGCGCGGCCTCGATCTCGATCGAAATCTGGTTGGCTTTCACACGCGCGCGGTCGTGATGGCCGTGAACGACGAAATGACCGGCTATAACGGGCGCCAATCCCTCAAGGCTGGCGCGGACCCAGTCTTGCGCGGCGATGGTCTCAAAGCGCACCGCTTGCGCGGCGTCGTCGCCCGCGACCTGCGCGATGGTGGCGCGGACCGCGTCCTGATCCGGTGCGTCTGCAAAATGCGCGCTGATTTCCCAATGGCCCTCGGTCACCTCGAAGGCTGCCACCGCCACCTGTTCGCTATCGAAGATTTCGGTGAGGACATCGGCGACGCCGCGCGCGAGCTTTTCCTCGCCGAGCGCCAGCGTGGCGCGAACGACAGGCGGGGTCAGCATTCGTCACCGTAATTCACAGGGACTTCTCCACAGCAGGGGTCTTGCCCGGCCCACAGGTTGGAAACCGTTTATCCACAGGGCCCGGGCCGACTTGTCCACCGGCTACGGCCTGTTTTCAAGGCCCTTTCCACAATCCCCGGCGTCAGCGTCGCAGCAGCGCATGGGCGTCGCGCAGCACCGCGCGGGCAGCATTGTGGCCGACCGCGCCGGTGACGCCGCCGCCGGGATGAGCGCCTGCGCCGCAATGGTAGAGGCCCTTGAGGGGCCCGCGATAATCGGCGTGTCCCAGCATCGGCCGGGCGGAGAACAACTGGTTCAAGGTCAGCGCGCCGTGAAAGATATCCCCGCCGAGAAGCCCGAAGGTGCGCTCCAGATCGAGCGGCGAAAGGATCTGCCGGCCGATCACGCTCGCGGCGAAGCCCGGCGCGTAGCGGTCGACGGTGGCGATCATCAGATCGGCGGCCGCCTCGCGGTGATCGTCCCATGAGGCGCCGTCGGGCCTTTGCGGCGCGACGTGCTGGCAAAAGAGACTGGCGACATGGGCGCCCGGCGGGGCGAGCGTCTCATCCAGCGTGGAGGGAATGAGCAGTTCGACAACGGGCTCGCGGCTGACGCCGTGCGTTTTGGCGTCGTGGAAGGCGCGGTCCATGTAGCCGAGAGACGGTGCGATGATAATGCCGGCTGTGAGGTGATCGCCGCCGCCCGGCAGTGCTGTAAAGGACGGCAACCGTGATAGGGCGACATTCATGCGGAAGGTGCCCGAGCCCGAACGCCAGCGTGTCATGCGCTGAAGAAACGACGGCGGCAGCGCGCCCTTCGGCATCAACCGCGTATAAAGCAGTTGCAGATTCATATTGGCGACGATGCGTTCGGCGCGAAGAGTGCGGCCATCTTCCAGCACGACGCCGCGCGCCGCGCCGCCTTCGACGATGACTTCGCGCACGGCGGCGCCTGTTTCGATCTCAGCGCCGTGTTCGCGGGCTGCGCTCGCCATGGCTTGCGTGATCGCGCCCATGCCGCCGATGGCATGGCCCCACACGCCCTTGCGGCCGTTCACTTCTCCAAACGCGTGATGCAGCATCACATAGGCCGAGCCGGGCTCGTAAGGCGACGCATAATTGCCGACGATGGCGTCGAAGCCGAACAGCGCCTTGACCAGATCGTGCTCGAAAATCTCGTCGAGCATCTCGCCGGCCGAGCGCGTGAACAGATCAAGCAGCAGGCGCTGATGTTCGATCGAGAGACCGCGCAGGATGTTGGCGCTGGCGAGCGCGTTGAAGGCTTCGCCGAGCGCGGTCGGCCCTAGTCCTTCGACGACATTGGGCGGCGCGCGCAGCACGAACGCGCGCAGCACGTCCGCAATGATTTGCAGCTCGTCGCCGAACTCGTCGAAGCGCGCGGCATCATGCGCGCTGAGCGCGGCGAGACTCGCCTGCGTGCGGCCGTCACCGGTCAATAGATACGCCCCGTCCGGTGCCGGCAGAAAATTCTGCGCGCGACGCTCGACGATGCGCAGCCCATGCCGGGCGAGTTCGAGATCGGCGATGACTTTCGGGTTCAGCAGGCTGACGGTATAGGCGGCGACGGAATTGCGAAATCCGGGATGAAACTCTTCCGTGACCGCCGCGCCGCCGACGACCTGGCGGCGCTCGACGACCTTCACCTTCAATCCCGCCTTGGCCAGATAGGCCGCACAGACGAGGCCGTTGTGACCGGCGCCGAGAATCAGCACATCGTGATCGGCTGCATCAGTCACGGCTCGTGGTCCTTTGTTTCTGCCCTGTTAAGAAAGCGTTGTGTAAGAAAGCGTTGCGGCAGCGCGTCTTGCCGTTCCAATGGGCTTGTGGTCCACTCCGCCGCCCGGCAAACCCGCCGCCAATTTTTCCTTCCGGACAACGCATGACCGATACCTCGGCCTCCGACTTCGCTGCTCCGCCGGCATCACGATACAAACTCATCCTCATAGTCTACACCGTGGCGATTTTCACCAGTGCGTTGTTGCTGTTTTCGGTTCAGCCGATGTTCACCAAGCTGGTGCTGCCGCGGCTCGGCGGATCGCCCGCAGTGTGGTCGGTGGCGATGGTCTTCTTTCAGACGCTGCTGTTGGCCGGTTATGTCTATGCGCACTTTCTGACCAAGCTGCGGAACCGGACGGTCATGGTGTCGATCCATGTCGTCGTCCTTCTGCTGGCGCTGGTGACGCTGCCGCTCGCCATCTCGGAGCGTATGGGCGACCCGCCGAACAGTGCGCAGGGCCTTTGGCTGCTTGGCCTGTTCACGATCTCGATCGGCCTGCCGTTCTTTGCGCTCGCCGCCAACAACCCGCTGCTGCAGGCGTGGTTCGTGCGCACCGGCCATCCCGATGGTCCCGATCCGTATTTTCTCTATGCATCGTCCAATATCGGCAGCTTCCTGGCGCTATTGAGCTATCCGCTGCTGCTCGAGCCGATGTTCACGCTGCGCACGCAGAACCTGATCTGGACCGGTGGCTACGCCGTCCTGATCGCGCTGATCGGATGTTGCGGATTCCTGCTGCTGCGCGCGCCGGCCAATCAGGGCAACATGTTCAATGCCGCTGACGCAACGCCGACGCCGAGCTGGTCGCTGCGGCTGCGCTGGATTTTCCTGGCCGCGGTGCCGTCGGGTCTCCTCGTCGCAGTGACCTCGCATATCTCCACCGATGTCGCGGCCGCGCCGCTGCTGTGGGTGCTGCCGCTTTCACTCTATCTTCTGACCTGGGTGGTGGTGTTCCAGAAGAAGCCGGTGATCTCGCACAAGATCGTCATGGTGTTGCAGCCGCTCGCCATAGCCGCCGTCGTCATCCTGTTCATGATTCCGACATCGCGCGGCCTGATCCTGATGCTGGCCGGTCAACTGCTGGCGTTCTTCATCATTGCCATGGCGGCGCATGGCGAACTGGCGCGCACGCGTCCGGGCGCAGATCATTTGACGGGGTTTTATGTCGCGCTCTCGCTCGGCGGCATGATCGGCGGGCTGTTCGCAGGTCTCATCGCGCCCTTTATTTTCAACTGGGTGGCTGAGTATCCGCTGTTGCTGTTGCTGGCGGCGATGTGCCGGCCGATGCCGACCACCGATCAGTCGCGTATCGACCGGATTTTCTGGCCGGTGGCCGCGCTGGTTGCGCTCGGCCTTGCGCTGCAGGTGACGCTCGGGTGGCAGATCGTGCCGGGTATCGCCAACAATCTGACGACGATCGTGGCGCTCATCGCGCTGACCGGCGTGTTGTTCATGGGCGACCGGCTCAAGCTCGCCTTTGTCGTGGCGCTGGCGCTGGTGATGATCCGTCTCTATCCGAACGAGGACGGCCGCACCGAGACGGTGCGTTCGTTCTACGGCATTCATAAGGTCCAGGAGACGTCCGACGGCATGTACCATGTGCTGCTGCACGGCACGACCATCCACGGCGCGCAGAAATGGCGCGATCCGAAATCCATGATGCCGCTCACCGAGCGCCCCGAGCCGATCAGCTACTATCATGCCGATGGCGGCATTGGAGCAGCGATCAACGCCATTCGCGCGCGCAAGGGCGGTCCGCTCAAGGTCGCCGCCATCGGGCTCGGCACTGGCACGCTGACATGTCATTCGCAGCCCGGCGAGACATGGCGCATGTTCGAAATCGACCAGTCGATCGTCGATATCGCCAAGGATCCGCGCCGCTTCACTTATGTGTCGCGCTGCATGCCCGATCTGCAGCCGATCATGGGCGACGCGCGGCTGACCTTCACCAAGGAGCCGGACGGCTTCTATGACCTGATCATCGTCGATGCGTATTCTTCCGACGCCATTCCGATCCATCTGGCGACGCAGGAAGCCATGGCGATCTACAAGTCGAAGCTGGCGCCGCAGGGCGCCGTGCTGGTGCATGTGTCCAACCGGCATCTCGAATTGATGAGCGTCATCGTCGGCATCGCCGACGCCAACGGGCTGAAGGCATGGACGTTCGACGAGGATTCCAACCGCGAGGGCGAGTATATTTTCTCGACCGAAGTGGTGCTTGCCGCGCGCGAAGAAGCCGATGTCGGTTCGCTCGCGTCCGACAGCAAATGGACGCTGACCGAGCCTGAAGAGAAACAGCGCGTCTGGACCGACGACTATTCCAACATCATCGGCGCGGTGTGGCGGCAACTCTATCCGGATCCGGAATAGGCGAAGGGCGGTCTTAGTGCCGCTTGAAATACTGGACCTCGCGCTCGTGCTTTTCCGCTGCCGCGCGTGAATTGAACGTGCCCAGATTGCGTCGCTTGCCCGTGCGCGGGTTCTTCTTGCGCGAATAGAGCCGGTATTTGCCGGAGGGCAGTTTGCGGATCATTGCAAGCCTCCTGTCGAGCGCGGCCAGACAATCCGGTTTGCTATGCCTTGTCGACGAACGTATCCACCACGCGCTTTTCGCCGGCCTTGTCGAAGGTGATGGTGAGCTTGTTGCCGTCGACGGCGGCGACACGGCCGTAGCCGAATTTCTGGTGAAACACGCGCTCGCCGACAGTGAAGCTCGACACCGTGCCGGTCGATTTCGCCACAAGCTCGCCTTCGATGGTCAGCGGGCCGCGATTGTATTTCGATCCTGAATCACTGAGGCCGCCACGGCCTCCGCCGCCGCTCGATCCGCCACCACCTGATCCACGCCGGCCCTGCGCGCGCTGCCAGCCGGGGGTCTGATAGCTCGATCCGAAGGTTTCGACGTTGTCGAAGCGCGAGGAGCCGTAGCCGGATCCCCATCCGCCGCCGCCATATCCTTGTCCGCCCTTCAATTCGACAATCTCGACATTGGCCGTCGGGAGTTCATCGAGGAAGCGCGAGGGGATCGTCGTCGACCATGTGCCGTGGATGCGGCGGTTGGTGGCAAAGAAGATCTTTGCCCGGCGCCGCGCGCGCGTCAGCCCGACATGGGCGAGGCGGCGTTCTTCCTCCAGCCCGGCGCGGCCCTGTTCGTCGAGGGCGCGCTGATGCGGGAACAGTCCTTCTTCCCAGCCGGGCAGAAACACGGTGTCGAATTCGAGCCCCTTGGCCGAATGCAGCGTCATGATCGAGACCTTGTCGACGGCCTCGCCTGAGTCGCGATCCATCACCAGGGAGATGTGTTCGAGAAATCCCTGCAGGTTTTCGAACTCTTCCATCGAGCGCACGAGTTCCTTCAGGTTCTCGAGGCGTCCGGCGGCGTCCGCCGAGCGGTCCTTCTGCCACATCTCGGTGTAGCCGAACTCATCCAGCACGATCTCGGCGAGTTCATTGTGCGGCAAGCCGTCGACGCGCGAACGCCAGCGTTCGAACGAGGTGACCACTTCGCGCAGCGACGAGCGCGCCTTGGGTTTGAGCTCGTCGGTGTCCACGACGGCGCGCGCGGCCTCGAACAGCGGAATGCGGCGCTTGCGCGCATGGTCATGCAGGAGTTGCACGGTGGCGTCGCCAAGCCCGCGCTTGGGCACGTTGACGATGCGCTCGAAGGCGAGATCGTCGGCGGGCGAAGAAATCACGCGCAGATAGGCGAGCGCGTCGCGGATTTCCTGGCGCTCGTAGAATCGCGGGCCGCCGACGACGCGATAGGGCAGGCCGAGCGTGACGAAGCGCTCTTCCAGTTCACGCATCTGGAACGAGGCGCGCACCAGAATGGCGATCTGCTCGAGCTTGTGCTCCTTGCGCTGCAGATCCTCGATCTCCTCGCCGATGGCGCGGGCTTCCTCTTCCAAATCCCAGACGCCGGTGACGGTGACCTTCTCGCCGTCCTCGTCTTCGGTATGCAGCGTCTTGCCGAGCCGGCCTTCATTGTGGGCGATGAGATGCGAGGCGGCGGCGAGGATGTGGCCGGTGGAGCGGTAATTGCGTTCGAGGCGGATGATCGTCGCGCCGGGGAAGTCGTGATCGAAGCGCAGGATGTTGTCGACCTCGGCGCCGCGCCAGCCATAGATCGACTGGTCGTCGTCGCCGACGCAGCAGATGTTTTTCGGCATCTGCTCCTTCTCCCCGTTTACGGGGAGAGGGGCAATGTCCTGCGTCTGCGCCTCATCCGATGCACTTTGTGCATCGACCTCTCCCCGTAAACGGGGAGAGGTGAGTGAGGGCGCCGCGCCCGCCTGCGACAACAACCTCAGCCACAGATACTGGCAGACGTTGGTGTCCTGATACTCGTCGACCAGAATGAACTTGAAGCGGTTCTGATACTGCCGCAGCACATCGGGGTGCTCGCGGAACAGGCGGATGTTTTCCAGCAGCAGATCGCCGAAATCGACCGCGTTCAGCGTCTTCAGGCGCTCCTGATAGGCGGCATACAGCTTGCCGCCCTTGCCGTTGGCGTAGGAGCCGGCCTCGCCGGAGGGCACCTGCGACGGCGTCAATCCGCGATTTTTCCAGCCGTCGATCAGGGTTGCCAGCACCCGCGCCGGCCAGCGCTTCTCGTCGATGTTCTCGGCCTGCAGCAATTGCTTGAGCAACCGGATCTGGTCGTCGACGTCGAGGATGGTGAAATTGGATTTGAGCCCGACGAGTTCGGCGTGCACGCGCAGGATGCGGCCGCCGATCGCATGGAAAGTGCCGAGCCAGGGCATGCCCTCGACGGCGTGCCCGACCATGTGGCCGACACGCTCCTTCATTTCGCGCGCGGCCTTGTTGGTGAAGGTCACGGCGAGGATTTCAGCAGGGCGGGCGCGGCCGAGATTGAGGATGTGCGCGATCCGCGTGGTCAGTACGCGCGTTTTGCCGGTGCCGGCACCCGCCAGCACCAGCACCGGGCCGTCGAGCGTCTCGACCGCGAGGCGCTGCTCGGCGTTGAGCTTGTCGAGATAGACGGGCGCTGCCTGCGCACGCGCACGCGCGGCAATGCCGCCCGGCGCGGGTTGATGCGCGGGCACGTCAAAGGACGGCTCTCTGTTCTGATCGTTCACGGGCGGTGTTTCGGGGCGTTAAATCGCTGGTTCCCTTATATGGAGATTGATTACGTCGCGCGACACCCGCGAGAGGCTCAATTCACCGGCAAATGCCCGAAAAGCGGGTCATTTTCGATGTTTCCGGCGCCGGAACTTTTGTCACCGCCGGGCATTGACGGTTCAACAGATGGATGACCGGCAAAACCAGGAAAACAAGGAGTGAGCCATGTTGAGCTGGGTTGTTACGTTTCTCGTTGTCGCACTGATCGCCGCGGTGCTCGGCTTCGGCGGCATTGCAGGCGCTTCGGTGGAAATCGCGAAGGTGATCTTCTTCGTCGCGATTGTCCTGTTCCTCATCTCGGCCGTCGTCGGCCTGATGCGCGGACGCGGACCCGCTGTTTAAGGCAACTTTTCCTGACGCGTTTTCTTCACGCGAACCGGTCCCCACTTCGCTTGAAAACGCTACGTATTACTTCGTCATGCCAATGCGCCTGCCTGCGCCTTCGGGCACAGGCAGTGCAGCATGCGCCCTGAGGATCGCTGTGAGCCGCTCCGCGAGCTCCGGCGCCCAGGGCGCAACTTTTCGCACCGATAGATCGACGCTCAGCACCATGTCCTCGCTGGTCGCGGACACGTAACCGTCCTTGACGTGAATGAGTGTATTGAAAAGGTGCAGCCTTTTTGCATCGAGGCCCAGCACCTGCGTCGACACGCGCACCTCGTCGTCGACGTGCACTTCCTTCACATAGCGGATGTGAGAACTCGGCAAGAAACGTCGAGTGCCTGGTGCGGTCGATGAAATCGCGCGTCAGTCCGAAGGTCGGATAGAAATCATCGACGCCGCGGTCAAACAGCAGGTGATAATAGGCCATGTTCATATGGCCGTTGAAGTCGATCCAGGCTTTTTCGACCGTCATGATCGAGGAGAGAAACGGCGTGGCGATGTGGGACATGGTCTGACCGATCGTTGATGAACGTCTATGCCTTCTGTCCGGCTTGACCCGACAGGGGAGCTTTGTCACGTTCCTTCCATAAAACGGCCGGCGGCGAAAGCCGGATGCGGACAAATCATCAGATCGCAGGATATGGGAGACGCGAGTGAGTGGGCACGATGTCTCGTCGCGCGGCGTCGCTTCGCATGACGCCTCCGCCGCGCGACCGACGGCCAAGACTGTTGCGCAAGGCCTTAGCGGATTGCGTCGCGGCGCTGGCGGCGCGTTTCGGCAATCGCCTCGTCACCTCGCAGGCGGTGCGGGATCATCACGCCCACACCATGACATGGCTGCCGCGCCAGTCTCCGGACGGTGTGGTGTTTCCGCAAGACACCTCCGACGTACAGGATATTGTGCGCATCTGCGCGCGTCACCGCGTACCTGTCGTCCCGTTCGGCGCGGGTACGTCGCTGGAGGGTCAGGTGAACGCGCCGCAGGGCGGCATCTCGATCGACTTCCGCGACCTCAACCGCGTGCTTGAGGTTCATGCCGAAGACCTCGATTGCGTCATCGAGCCCGGCGTCACGCGCAAGCAGCTCAATGAGTATCTGCGCGATCAGGGCTTGTTCTTTCCGATTGATCCGGGCGCGGATGCGACGCTCGGCGGCATGGCGGCAACGCGGGCGTCCGGCACCAACGCCGTGCGCTACGGCACCATGAGCGACAACGTGCTGTCGCTGAAGGTCGTCGGCGCCGACGGCGAGCTCATCACCACCTCGACACGCGCACGCAAAACCTCCGCCGGTTACGATCTGACGCATCTTTTCGTCGGGTCCGAGGGCACGCTCGGCGTCATCGTCGAGTTGACCCTGCGGCTGCACGGCATTCCGGAGCAGATCGCAGCCGCCTCCTGTTCGTTTCCGAGCGTGGCGGCGGCGTGTGACACCACCATCACCGCGATCCAGACCGGCATCCCGCTCGCGCGTATCGAGTTGCTCGACGCACTGCAGGTGAAGGCCTGCAACGCCTATTCGAAGCTGACGCTGCCGGAGGCCCCGCTGCTGCTGCTCGAATTTCACGGCAGCGCTGAGGAGGTGAAAGATCATTCCGGGCGCTTTGCCGAGATCGCCAGCGCCAACGGCGGCGGCGATTTCGCATGGACGACACAGGCCGAGGAGCGCACCAGACTTTGGCAGGCCCGCCACGATGCCTATTGGGCGGGTCGCGCGTTGCGTCCGGGCGTCGAGGCGACCGCGACCGATGTGTGCGTGCCGATCTCGCGGCTGGCGCAATGCGTGGTCGAGACCCAAGCCGATCTGGAAGAGAGCCGGCTCGTGTCTCCCATTGTGGGACATGTCGGCGATGGCAATTTTCACGTGCTGCTGTTGTGCGACATGACCGATGCCGACGAGGTTAAGCGCGCCGAAGGCGTGATGCACCGGCTGGTGGCCCGCGCCCAGGCGATGGGAGGAACCTGCACCGGCGAACATGGCGTCGGGCAGGGCAAACGCAAATATCTGCAAGCCGAGCTGGGTCCGGCGGCGCTCGCGGCCATGGCTGCGCTGAAAGGTGCGCTCGACCCGCTCAACATCATGAATCCCGGCAAAATCCTGCTGCCTTAGCGACAGCTTCCTTTCCTCATCCTGAGGGGCCCGCCCTGGCGGGCGTCTCGAACAATCGAGGTCGCTCCATTGTTCTCTGTGCGGTCAGGTCCCGCTGTCGCGCCAGCGCGGTTCATCCTATATATTGAAGTAAACCGGCCTTCGAGTTCACGCCCCCGGTTGAGGGAGTTGCGGTGCAGAACACGCTGCTCGGATTGGCGATCGCCTTTATCCTGGCGCTGACCGCAGCGCTGGTCGGTCCTTATTTTGTCGACTGGACGCGATTCAAGCCAGGCTTTGAGGCGGAAGCGTCGCGCATTGTCGGTCTGCCGGTGCGCGTGCAGGGAAATATGGTAGCGCGCCTGCTGCCGACGCCGACGCTGCGGCTGCGCAATGTCGAGATCGGCACGGCGGCCGATGGCCGCCACATGCGCGCGGACGAGCTCGATGTCGAGTTCAATCTCGGCTCGTTGATGCGGGGCGAATGGCGCGCCGAGGAACTGACGGTCAAAGGCGTGGACGCCGAACTGGGCCTCGATCTGCGCGGCCAGATGAATAGTTTTGCCGCCTCGTCCGGATTCAATCTCGGTGCACTCGCCATCGATCGCGTCAACATGGCGGGCCGCATCACGCTGCGCGATGCCGCAAGCCGCACCAATCTCGTGCTCGAAGACATCAAATTCAGCGGCGACGTGCGTTCGCTGGCGGGCTCGATCCGCGGTGAAGGCAGCTTCAAGTGGCAGGACACGCGCTATCCCTATCGCCTGTCGTCGGGGCAGACGCCCGACAACAGGGGCGTGCGCATGCGTCTCAGCATCGATCCCGGCGAACGGTTCGTCATGGCCGACGCCGATGGCGTGCTGTCGTTTGAAGACGGCGCGCCGCACTTTGAGGGCAGCGTTACGCTGGGCCGGCCGGTCGGTCTCAAGGCGGCACAGGGTCAGACCGATGCGAGTCTGCAGAGCCCCTGGCGCGTGACGGCCAAGGTCAAGGCCGATCCGGCCGAAGCAAAGTTCGAACAGGTCGATATTCTCTACGGCTCCGACGATGCCGGCCTGCGGCTCGGCGGGCTCGCCGATATGCGCTTCGGCGCAACGCCTGACGTGCAAGCGGTTCTCGCGGCCCGGCAGTTCGATGCAGACAAGTTCCTGACACAGCGTGGTGTCGGCGCGCCGCCGCTGCAATTGCTGCAATCGATGGCAACATCGCTTGGCGCATTGCCCCGTCCGCCAATGCCGGTGCGCGCCGATATCAGTGCCAATTCGCTGACGCTCGGTAGCCGGCCGGTGCAGGGCCTCGGCCTCGATCTGCGCGGCGATGCCGGCGGCTGGAGCATCGAACGGCTTGAATTCCGCGCGCCGGGCGCGCCGCGTGTCGCGCTCAGCGGCCGTCTCGATCAGTCGGCTGCGACCGCGGCTTTCAAGGGCACGGTCGGGCTCGAGGCCAACGATCCTGATCTGGTGTTTTCATGGTTGCAGGGCCGCAACGAAATTGCCCGACCCGGCCGCGCGCTGCGCGCCGGCGGCGAGATCACCGTGGCGAGCGATCGTTTCGCCATCGATCGGCTGCGGCTTGAGCTGGATGGCGGCACGGTCGAGGGGCGCGTGGCGTTTCTCGGTGCGGCTGCGCCGGGAGCGCGGTCGCGCCTCGATGCCGAACTGAAAGCCGATCGTTTCGATCTGGATACCGTGATGCGGATCGCGTCGAGCGCGGAAGGTGCCGGGGCGTGGCCGGGCGAAGCGCGCGTGGCGCTGGATGTCGGCCGCGCCACGCTGCTCGGACAGGAAGCGCGCGGCATCAATGCGCGCCTCGCCTATGACGACAAGGCGTGGACGCTGGAGCGGCTCGCCATCGCCGACCTCGGCGGTGCGACACTCGACGGCTCGGGAATGATCGACCGCGGGGCGGCGAGCGGGCGCGTGGCCATCGATGCCAAGGCGCCGTCACTGGAGAAACTGGCGGTGCTGGTGACGCCGCTGTCGCCGATGCTGGCGGCGCGGCTGCGCGCGGTGCCGGACCGCAACGCAGCGGCGGGTCTGAAATTCACGCTGCAGGTCGAACGTCCGTCGGCGGCGCAGGCGAGCGCGCGCATCAATATCGAAACCACGGGGCCGATCACCGGCACACTAACGGCCACAGCCCAGCCTGCGGCGTCGGCGCTGCAGGCGCTCGATTCCGCGAGCCTCTTGAAGACGCCGCTCTCTATCGATGCGAAATGGACCGCGCCGCGCGCGGAGATACTGACGGCGCTGTTCAGCCTCGATCGCATCGTCGCGGCACGCGCCGGTGGCGGCGAGTTGACGCTGAAAGCCACGGGTCCGCTCTCCGGAACGCTGCGCACCACCGTCGCGCTCAAGGCCGAAGGTCTCGATCTGCGCAGCGAGGGGGATGTCAATCCGCTGGCGCAGACGGCCAATCTCGATCTGAATGTCCAACAGGCCAATCTTGCGCCGCTGTTCGGTTTCGCGAGGTCCGATAATCCCGCGCTCGATGTGACGTTGCGCTCGCGGGTCGTCTACACGGGGCTTGATACGAAGTTCGATAATATGACGGCGACGCTGGGTACCGCGCGCATGCGTGGTCGGCTGACGGCTGCCGCCTCCGATGCCACGCTCGACGGCGAGGTCGGCGTCGATGCGATCGATGTCGGCGCCCTTCTGCGGCTTGCCATCGGCGATGGCGGAGCGGGCGCATCCGAGCACTTGTCGCGCGGATTGATCGGACGCTGGCGCGGCCGGATCGCGTTCCAGGCGCTGGGTGCGAAGTTCGGCGATCGCATTGAATTGCGCCCGTTGTCCGGTATCGCGCAGAGCGACGGCACGGCGCTGACATTCAGTACGCTGTCGGGCAATCTTGGCGGCGGCACGGTGACGGGCGATCTCGTGGCGCGCGCTGCCGCCGACGGTGTTGCGCTCGACGGTCGCGTGCGACTGGCCAATATCGACGGCACGGCGCTGCGCGTCGGACAACTTGCGGTGCCGGCAGGCCGGGTCTCGGCGCAATTGTCGTTGCAGGGGACGGGCCGAAGCACCGCCACGCTGATCGGTTCACTGTCGGGCAATGGCACGATCAACATCAATGGCGCGCAACTCACGGGCCTCGATCCGATCGCGTTCGAAATCCGCGATCCGCGCCAGCGATCAGGGTGTGAGAATCAAATCGTATCCGCGATGTCGTCGATCGCGCGCTGGCGACGGGGCGCCTGGCGATGCCGGCGACGGATTTCCCGGTCTCCGTGCGTGCCGGCCGCGCGCGTCTCGACAACACGACCATGACCGCGGGGCCGGTGCAATTGTCGGTGTCGGGAGGCTTTGATCTGACGACCGGCGAGATCGATCTTCGAACCTCGCTCGTCTCGACGGTCTCGACCGCGTCGCAGGCGGCCGGGCGGCCTGAAATCCGCGTCAGCTTGCGCGGCACGGCGGATGTGCCGTCGCGCGATGTCGATGTCGCGCCACTGGTCGGATGGCTTGCGGTCCGCGCCATCGAACGCGAGACGCAGCGCCTCGATCAGCTCGATCGTTCGGCGCCGCCGATGGGCGGGGGAGAGCCTGCCATCACCTCGACAACGCCTCCCACGGCGAAAGAGCCTGAAGCCATCCCGCCACCGCTCATGACACCGGCGCCGGTGCCGGCGCCGCGTCCGCCGCAGCGAGCCGCGCCTCAGCCTGCGGCGCCGGTCGTTCGGGCCGATCAGCCGCCAAGTGCTTTGCCGAGCCTGCCGCCGCCCATCGACGTGCGTCCGCCGCCGGGTGGGATCAAGCGCGCGCCGGCGCCGCGTCCGCCGACGCAGCTCACGCCCAATGCGGCGCGTCCGCAGAACCAGTCAGCTTTCTAGGAGAAGTCTCTTATTGGGTCGCGCGGACGCCATCGGTCGAGGCAGGCTTGTCCGGCGTCGAGCCGCGCGTGCGGAAATAATCCAGCACGAACAGCCGAATGGCCGACGAGAGATTTCCGTGGTGGCGACCGGTATCGATTTCCGCCACGAGCTCCGACAGCGTCAGGCCGCGCGATGCAGAAATCTCCTTCATGCCGCTCCAGAAGGCTTCTTCGAGGCTGACGCTGGTCTTGTGACCGGCGACCACAATCGATCGTTTCACGACGGGGGACTTCATTCGCGATCCTTGCCTTCGAGGCGGTGCTGATCCAGCTTGTGCTCGGCCGTCTGCTGGTTCCGTTCCGACTTGTCGCGTTCGCCTTTGCTCTGACCGAACAGGGCACGGTTAGCCGTTGCGTGGCGATCAGCCTCCGCACGTGCCTTCTGCTTCCTGAACCGTTTCAGATTGACGATATCGCTCAAAATTCAGCCCGTTACCCCAGTGGTCGTTCAAAAGCGCTTGCTGGTTCAATGGTGGGCCCGCCGTATCGTCCCCAATGACGGCGAACCCCTTCAAACTCTAGAACCTTCACCGTGTTCCGAATATTCCGCCGGTGCGATAATAATTCCCATTTTATATCTGGATTCGGTCCCGCGGTGCATAGCGATGCCGGCTCGGCGATCAAGATGCGGTGACACACGTCACTTCGGTCGCTCGGCTGACCTTTTGAACGGCTTTTGACCTTAGCCGGGCCGCGTCATTCTGTCCGGCCGCACCACACGGTCGAACTCGGCCGCCGTTACACCCGCCTTGATGGCTTCCTCGCGCAGCGTGGTTCCGTTGGCGTGGGCGGTCTTGGCGATCTTTGCGGCCTTGTCGTAGCCGATGCGCGGCGCAAGCGCGGTGACGAGCATCAGAGAACGGCCCATCAACTCGGCGATCCGCTTCTTGTCGGCGCGAATGCCCTCGACGCAATGGTCGGTGAACGAGACCGAGGCATCTGCCATCAGCCGGATCGACTGCAGCAGATTATGCGCCATCACCGGCTTATAGACGTTCAGCTCGAAATGCCCCTGGCTGCCTGCAACCGTGACGGTGGTCTGATTGCCGAACACCTGACAGCACGCCATCGTCATCGCCTCGCTCTGCGTCGGGTTGACCTTGCCCGGCATGATCGAGGAACCCGGCTCGTTTTCCGGCAAAATGAGTTCGCCGAGGCCCGAACGCGGGCCCGAACCGAGCAGGCGAATGTCGTTGGCGATCTTGAACAGGCCGGTGGCGAGCGCGGCGATGGCGCCATGTACGAACACATAGGCGTCGTTCGCCGCCAGTGCCTCGAACTTGTTCGGCGCCGTGACGAAGCGCACGCCCGTGAGGCGCGAGACGTGCGCGGCGAACTTCTTGTCGAAGCCGCGCGGTGCGTTCAGGCCGGTGCCCACCGCGGTGCCGCCTTGCGCGAGGGGTGCGAGGAACTTCGCCGCTGTCTCGATGCGCGCGATCCCGCCCGCGACTTGCGCGGCGTAACCTGAAAATTCCTGGCCAAGCGTGAGCGGCGTTGCATCCTGCGTGTGGGTGCGCCCGATCTTCACGATCGAGGCGAACGCCTTTTCCTTCTTGCGCAGCGCGGCATGAAGATGCTTCAGCGCCGGCAGGAGATGCGTGCGGATCTCCAGCAGGGCCGCGATATGCATCGCGGTGGGAAACGAGTCGTTCGACGACTGGCTCATATTGACGTGGTCGTTGGGATGCACCGGCGCCTTCGCGCCGCGCTGGCCGCCGAGCATCTCGTTGGCGCGGTTGGCGATCACCTCGTTGAGGTTCATGTTGGTCTGGGTGCCCGAACCCGTCTGCCAGACGACCAGCGGAAATTCGTTCTCCATGCCGCCGTCGATGATCTCGCCGGCCGCACGCATGATCGCCTGCGCGCGGCGCTTGTCGAGCAGCTTGAGGTCGAGATTGGTTTTTGCGGAGGCGTATTTGACGATGGCGAGTGCACGGATCAAGGGCAGCGGCATGCGCTCGGTGCCGATCCGGAAATTGCGGCGCGACCGCTCGGTCTGCGCGCCCCAATAGGAACTGGCTGGAACCTCGATGGGCCCGAACGTATCGGTTTCGATGCGTGTTGCGGGCTTTGTCTGCTTTGCCATGAGGCCTCCGGTGCTTCGCGCCGCGCGCGAATGGCGGCATCAGCGTTTGCTTTGACGCGTTTTCTTAACGCGAACCGGTCACGACTGCGCCTGGAAACGCTCTATTTTTTTCGGAACTTGTCGAGCCGTACAACTTCGGCGCCGCCCTGCGTGGGCTTCGGCTCGTCGGGCTTGTCGCCGTCTGGCTCTGACGCGGGTGCAGCCTCGGCGGCAGGTGCTGCGTCCTTTGCATCCTTCGCGCTGTCTTTGGACGGATCCTTTTCCACCTTGGCGGGAACGGACTTGGACTCCGTCTTTACCACGGGCGGCGACGCTGTATTGGCTGCGGATTTTTCCTCGGCCGTCTCAAACTGCAGGCCGAACTGAACCGACGGATCGAAGAAGCCCTTGATCGTGTCGAACGGGATCACGAGCCGCTCGGGGATTCCGTTGAACGACAGGCCAACTTCAAACTGCTCGGCGTTGACGCGCAGATCCCAGAATTGATGCTGCAGGATGATCGTCATCTCGTCGGGATATTGCGACAACAGACGGGGCGACAACTTCACGCCCGGCGCCTTGGTGTAGAAGGTGATGAAGAAGTGATGCTCGCCGGGCAGGCCGTTTTCGGCGGCGTCGGTGAGGACGCGCCGCAGCACGCCGCGCAGAGCTTCGCGCGCCAGAATGTCGTAGCGGATGTGGTCGGTCGTCATTGACAGCCTTGCTGGCCCGAATCGGTCTTGGTGGCCCGAGGCCACCGCCGAAAATAGCGCGGTTTCAGGACGGAAATGAAGTGGGGGCTTCTGTTGCCAGGTGCCCCCGGACCCCGCCTGACGGAGCTTAACCCGTCAGGGCTTTAAGATCGGTCTTTCAGACTGCGTTACGCAGCCTGAGCAACCGGAGCATAGTTGTCGTTGGCAACTATTGCTAAGGCCCGATCACGGCGGAACCATACCGAGCAAAAACTCGCCTTTTATGCCCTCGTCGATCCTGTTTCGCCCCCGCCAAAGCCCGCTTTCATGCGGCCAGTACGGGCTTGGGTGGAGGCGCCGGGTACCGCCCCCGGGTCCGAATGGTTTATTGCGACGGTCGTTTATTGCCATAGCCGGCAAGCCGGCACCCGTAATATAGGGCACAACACTTACTGGAAAAAGGGCGGGAATCGGCGAGAATTGACAGAAACAGGCCTGTCCGGCCGCACGTTATGCGAGATGGATCCAACCGTCGCAGACCAAAGTTGAATGGAATTCCATGGCCCGGAGTCGAACAATTTGACACCAAACAAGGCCCCAAGAGGCCGCGAGCGACCATAAGGTCGTTCGGGAGGAGACCAGCATGACAGTCACGACACGACGCACTTTGTTGACGCTTGCCGCCACGCTCGGCCTTGCCGCGCTGGCGACGCCGGTTTGGGCGCAGGGAGCCTATCCCTCGCGCCCCATCACCATCATCGTGCCGTTCGCGGCCGGCGGTCCGACCGATGCGATCACGCGCATCGTCGCCCAGCACATGTCGCAGACGCTCGGCCAGCAGCTTGTCGTCGAGAACGTCGTCGGCGCCGGCGGCACCACCGGCGGCACCCGTGCCGCGCGCGCCACCAATGACGGCTACACGCTGATCACCGGTCACATGGGCACGCATGCGGCGTCGGTCGCGCTGTATCCGGATCTGCAATATCACCCGGAGAAGGATTTCGAGCCGGTCGGCCTGCTCGCCGGCACGCCGATCCTCATTCTCGCCAAGAAGGATTTTCCGGCGAAGGACCTCAAGGAGTTCGTGGCGCAGGTGAAGGCCAACTCCGCCAAGATGAACCAGGCCCATGCCGGCGTCGGCTCGGTCTCGCACATCTCGTGCATCCTGTTGAACTCGCAGCTCGGCGCCAAGCCGGTCGGCATTCCGTTCAACGGCACGGGACCTGCGATGAATGCGCTGATCGCGGGTCAGATCGACTATATGTGCGATCAGATCGTCAACGCCGTGCCGCAGATCAACGCCGGCACCATCAAGGCCTATGCGGTGGCAACGCCGGAGCGTAATCCCTCGCTGCCCAATCTGCCGACCACGAAGGAAGCGGGCCTGCCGGAATTCCAAGCCTCGGCCTGGAATGCGATCTTCGCGCCGAAGGGTACGCCGGAGCCGATCCTCGTCAAGCTCAATGACGCGGTGGTCAAGGCGCTGAGCGACGACGCCGTGCGCAAGCGCCTGTCCGATCTCGGCAGCGACATTCCGAGCGTCGAAGGTCGTTCCCGACCGGCGCTCGCCAAGCTCGTCAAGGACGAGATCGCGAAATGGACGCCGGTGCTCAAGGGCGCCAAGTAACAGGCTTCCGTCAGGCGCCTGACAAAACGATCAAGGCTCGGGCCGGCGCAAGCCGGCCCGATGCTTTTGAGCGCATGGTTTGCGCATGGCCCAATGCGGATAAAGCATTTGGTTCTGCGGAATGGCCGCTTTATGCAAAGCTTATGAATGCGCCTCTGCCGCCTGAGCCCGACGAGCCCACGCCTGTTCCGCCGCCGGAGCTCACTGCGCCCGGCCTGGTGACGCCAAGCCTTTGGGCGATGACGCTGGGCTTCACCGTCATGACGATGCAAGGCGTTGGCGGCGTGCTGGTGTTTGCGCGCCGTTATATCGTCGAGCGTGCGCGTTGGATGACGGCGCATGAGTTCGACGAGGCCTTCGCCTTTTCCCAGCTTCTGCCGGGCCCGAACATCGTCAACTTCGCGGTGATGTACGGCCAGCGCCACTATGGGATTGTCGGCGCCGTCATGGCTTTCATGGGCATTCTGGTGCCGCCGGTCGCGCTGGTGATGGTGATTGCCGCCGTCTTCGCGCAGTTCGGTGATGCGGAGTTGCTGCGCCGTATTCTCAATGGGACCGCCGTCACCGCCGCGGGATTGCTGCTCTCGGTCGTTCTGAAGATGAGCACGCCGCTGGCGAAGCAGCGCTCGATCCGCGCCGGGATCATCGTTGTCGGAATCTTTGTCTCCATTGTCGTGTTTCGCGTGCCTCTGCCGATCGTGTTGCTGGTGGCGCTGCCGGCGAGCATCGGCATGGCGTGGTTTACGCGCCGAAAGGCGGCAGCGTCATGAAGCCCGGTGACGACGCGTTGATGACCGTCACGATTCATTTTCTGTCGCTGTCGTTCCTCGCCATCGGCGGCGTCATTGCGACTTTGCCGGAGATGCATCGCATCGCCGTCGATCTCGAACATTGGATGACCGACCGCGAGTTCGCGGAGATGTTCGCGCTGGCGCAAATCGCGCCCGGCCCCAACATGATGATCGTGACGCTCATCGGCTATCGCGCGGCGGGCGTTCTCGGCGGCATTGCCGCCACAGCCTGCGTCGCCGTGCCGCCTGCGATCTTCGCCTATCTCGTCGCCATGGGTTTCCACCGCGTGCGCGAGGCGACATGGCCGGTGGTGTTTCGCGCCGCGCTGGTGCCGGTCTCGGTCGGGCTGATGCTGGCGACGATGGTGATTATTTCGGTCGCCTCGGCGCAGTCCACCGCTGCGTGGGCGCTGCTGGCGGTCTCCACGGCCTTGATGCTGTGGACGCGGCTCCATCCGCTGCTGCTGCTGTTCGCCGGCGGGGTCATCGGCTTTTTCGGCCTGATTTGACGAATAACAGCGGGGACAGGCACTTAGAGGTGCTCGTCCTCCCTTGTCCGGGCGCCGCTTGATCGCCATTTTCGGCGTCGGAGATTTTATTTTGACGCGTTTTCTTGACGCGAACCGGTGCCCGCTTCGCTCGAAAACGCTATATGCCAAGCTCCCACAGGCGCCCTGAGTCGCGCGGAAAACGCCGATGCACCAATATCATGACCTTCTCGAACGCATTCTCGCCGACGGCGTGAAGAAGACCGATCGCACCGGCACGGGCACGTTGTCGGTGTTCGGCCATCAGATGCGGTTCAATCTCGCCGACGGCTTTCCGATGGTCACGACCAAGAAGCTGCATCTCAAATCGATCGTCCACGAGCTGCTCTGGTTCCTCAACGGCGATACCAACATCAAATATCTCAACGACCACGGCGTGCGGATCTGGGATGAGTGGGCCGACGCAAGCGGCGATCTCGGCCCCGTCTATGGCCGGCAATGGCGGTCATGGCCGGCGCCGGATGGCGGTGCGATCGACCAGATGGCGAAAGTCGTCGACATGATCAAGCGTTCGCCGGATTCGCGCCGTCTCATCGTCAGCGCGTGGAATCCGGCCGATGTCGACAAGATGGCGCTGCCGCCGTGCCACTGCCTGTTTCAGTTTTATGTCGCCGACGGAAAACTGTCCTGCCAGCTCTATCAGCGCTCGACCGACACGTTTCTCGGTCTGCCGTTCAACATCGCGTCCTACGCGTTGTTGACGCTGATGATGGCGCAGGTGACGGGTCTCAAGCCGGGCGATTTCGTTCATACCTCCGGCGACACGCACCTTTATGTCAACCACATCGAACAGGCGCGACTGCAATTGTCGCGTGCGCCGCGCCAGTTGCCGACCATGAAGCTCAATCCCGAGGCGAAGGATCTTTTCAATTTTCGCTTCGAAGATTTTGCGCTCGAAGGCTACGAGCCCCATCCGCATATCAAGGCCGAGGTCGCGGTTTGAGCGCGAAATCGCTTGAGATCGTGTTCGTCGTCGCCATCGCCGCAAACGGCGTGATCGGCCGCGACAATGCGATGCCGTGGAAGCTCAAATCCGACATGGCGCATTTTCGCGAGACCACATTCGGCCGGCCGGTGATCATGGGCCGCAAGACGTTTCTGTCCATCGGCAAGCCGCTCAAGGGCCGCACCAATATCGTCGTGACGCGGCAGAAAGACTTCAGCGCCGACGGTGTTGTGGTGGCGCATTCGCTCGATGCCGCGCTCGATGTGGCGCGCGGCGACGCGATGCGGCGTTTTGCCGCCGAAATCGCGGTCATCGGCGGCGCCGACATTTATGCGCAATTGATGGACCGAGCCGACCGCCTCGAAATCACCGAGGTGCACGCCTCGCCGGAGGGCGACACCCTGTTTCCGCCGCGTGGCGAGGGTTGGCAGGAGGTTGCGCGCGAACGGCATGAGGCCGGGGAGGCCGACAGCGCCGCGTTTTCCTTTATAACCATGCGCCGTCCACCGGCCGGGACGCGTCAGGGTTAACGGCGCGAGCCCGTTGTCACATTGACAATCAGGCACTTAAGCTTACGTCCGGGTCGGCCCGGCGATGCGTTGTGCGCGCGCCGGGGGTTTCCTATAAGACAGCTTGTCCGAAATAGAGGTTTGTCATGGCGTGGAAAAATCAAGGTGGCGGTCCCTGGGGTCCCGGTCCGAAAGGTCCGTGGGGTTCCGGTCCGCAATCGTCCGGCCCGACGCCTCCCGATCTTGAAGACCTGATCCGCCGTGGTCAGGACAAGATCCGCACTTTCATGCCGGGTGGCGGCTTCAACGCGCTGACGGTTGTCCTCATCGCGCTCGGCCTGCTCGGCGCGCTTGGTTACATGTCGCTCTTCCGCGTGCAGCCTGACGAACTCGGCGCCGTCATGCGCTTCGGCAAGCATGTCCGCACGGTTCAGCCCGGCCTCAACACCAAGTGGCCTTACCCGATCGAGACGGTGTCGCTGCCGAAGGCGTTGCGCGTCAACACGATGTCCATCGGTGCCGGCACTGTTGCCGACGGCAGCACGGTTCGCCGCGGCGGCGCGCGCAGCCGGCCCGAGGAAAGCCTGATGCTGACCGGCGACGAGAACATCGTCGATATCGATTTCACGGTGCTGTGGCGCATCAAGCCCGACGGCATCGGCGACTATCTCTTCAACATCCAGAATCCGGAAGGCACCGTGAAGGCGGTGGCCGAAAGCGCCATGCGCGAAGTGGTCGGCCGTTCCAACATCCAGCCGATCCTGACCGGCGCGCGCAGCGGTATCGAAAGCGCGGTTCTCGATCTGATGCAGAAGACGCTCGACGACTACAAAGCCGGCATCCTGATTACGCAGGTCCAGTTGCAGAAGGTCGATCCGCCGACGCAGGTGATCGATGCATTCCGCGACGTGCAGGCGGCGCGCGCCGATCTTGAGCGTGCCCAGAACGAAGCGCAGACCTATGCCAACCGCATTCTTCCCGAGGCGCGTGGCCGGGTGGCGCAGATCACGCAGGCGGCGGAAGCCTATCGTGAACAGACCGTCGCCGAAGCCAAGGGCCAGACCTCGCGCTTTCTGAAGATCTATGACGAGTACAAGAAGGCGCCTGAGGTGACGCGGCAGCGCATCTATCTGGAGACGATGGAGCGTGTGTTCTCCGGTGCCGACAAGATCATTCTCGACGGCGGACCGGGCTCGCAGGGTGTCGTGCCCTATCTGCCGCTCGGCGAGTTGCAGCGCCGGCCGGCGCCGCCCGCCAGCCAGCCCCAGCGATAAGGAAACGAGCCATGAAAAGCGTCGCTGGCATTAGTGCCGTCATTCTCCTGGTCGTCGCCCTGATTGTGGGCTTCGCATCGCTGTTCTCTGTCTACCAGACAGAGCAGGCCATCGTTGTGCGGTTCGGCAATCCGGTTCGCGTCATCACCGAGCCGGGCCTGAACTTTAAGGCCCCGTGGGACTCGGTCATCAAGATCGACAACCGCATTCTCGATCTTGAAAACCCGGCGCAGGAAGTCATCGCCTCGGACCAGAAGCGTCTCGTGGTCGATGCTTTCGCGCGCTACAAAATTCGCGACGCGCTGCGCTTCTATCAGACCGTCGGTACGACCCGCGCCGCCAACGATCAATTGTCGGCTCTCTTGAACGCAGGTTTGCGCCGCGTGCTCGGCGAGACGACCTTCACCCACGTCGTCCGCGACGAACGCGCGCCGCTGATGTTGCGTATCCGCGATCTGCTCGATCAGCAGGCGGCGGTGTACGGCATCAATGTCGTCGACGTCCGTATCCGCCGCGCCGATTTGCCGGAGCAGAACTCGCAGGCCGTCTATCAGCGCATGCAGACGGAACGTCAGCGAGAAGCGGCCGAGTTCCGCGCCCAGGGCGCCCAGCGCGGCCAGGAAATCCGTGCGCGCGCGGAGCGCGAGGCGACGATCATCGTCGCCGAAGCCAACTCGCAGGGCGAACAGATTCGTGGTCAGGGCGACGGCGAGCGGAACCGCATCTTTGCCGAGGCGTTCGGTAAGGATCAGGAGTTCTTCACCTTCTATCGTTCGATGATCGCCTACGAGACCGGATTGCGGCCGAACGAAACGCGCCTCGTGCTCAAGCCGGATTCCGAATTCTTCCGCTACTTCGGCGGGCCGTCGGGGCTTCCTGCGCAGAATCCGTCCGCACCACCGGCGCCCGCGCCGGCGCGTTAATCGTGGTCTGAAATTCGTCTCTTGTGCGGCGGATCGCCTCATGCTGGATAGGCGGCCATGACGGATTTTCTTGTCGGTCTTGGCGTCCTGTTGGTGATCGAGGGCCTTCTTCTGGCCGGGTTGCCGCGTTGGACCCGTGCAGCGATGGCCAGCGTGATTGCGGCACCGGACTCCTTGCTGCGGCAGGTCGGGTTCGTGTCGGCCGCCGTCGGGCTGGTCGTAATCTGGCTGTTGCGGGGCTAACCCCAGCGTTGGCTGCCCCTTGGCGCCACCGCCATAATTCATCACATCTGCGGCAATGACGATTTTCCGCCGCAAAACGGCGCGAAACTGCCTTTAGGTTCGCTTGCGCGGCGTTTCCGCCCGGCGCACTCTGCCAACCACGAATCCGGCCTGTGATCCGGCTTTTCGGGAGACCGTCCGCCCATGCACCGCCTGACGCCCGCCTTCAACCGTTTCACGATCCCCGCCTTTCGCTCGCTCGCAGTCATCGGCGTGCTGACGCTGGGCGCGCTGCCGACACAGGCGCGCGGGCCGGAAAACGTCGCCGATGTCGCCGAGCGCGTGATCAGCGCGGTCGTCAATATTTCGACCTCGCAAACGGTCAAGGGGCGCGGCGCGGAAAGCGACAGCAGCGAAGCGACGCCGCGCGTGCCGGAAGGCTCGCCCTTCTCCGAATTTTTCGACGAGTTCTTCAAGAACAATCCGGGCCGTCGCGGTGACCCCAAAGGCGCTCCCGCGCGGCGCGTCAATTCGCTGGGCTCCGGCTTCATTATCGATCCGGCCGGCGTCGTCGTGACCAACAATCACGTCATCGCCGACGCCGATGAAGTCACCGTCGTGCTCAATGACGGCACCAAGCTGCGCGCCGAAGTCGTCGGCCGCGACAAGAAGGTGGATCTTGCCGTTCTGAAGGTGAAGTCCGACAAGCCGCTGCCCTTCGTCAAATTCGGCGAGTTCGACAAGCTGCGGCTGGGCGAATGGGTCGTGGCGATCGGCAATCCGTTCGGGCTTGGCGGCACCGTGACCGCCGGCATCGTGTCGGCGCGCAATCGCGATATCAATTCCGGCCCCTACGACAACTACATCCAGACCGACGCTGCCATCAATCGCGGCAATTCGGGCGGTCCGCTGTTCAACCTCGATGGCGAGGTCATCGGCGTCAACACCGCGATCATTTCGCCGTCGGGCACGTCGGTCGGCATCGCGTTTGCCGTGCCGTCGAAGACAGTGACGGCCATTGTCGATCAGCTGCAGAAATTCGGCGAGACCCAGCGCGGCTGGCTCGGCGTGCGCATTCAGCAAGTGACTGACGATGTTGCCGCGACGCTCAGCATCAGCCCGCCGCGCGGCGCGCTGATCGCGGATATCGACGAGAAGGGCCCCGCCAAGCCCGCCGGCATCGAGGTTGGCGATGTCGTCGTCAAGTTCGACGGCAAGGACATCAAGGATATGCGCGATCTGCCGCGCATCGTGGCCGATACCACCGTCGGCAAGGAAGTCGACGTCCTCATCATCCGCAAGGGCAAGGAAGAGACCAAGAAGGTCACGCTGCTGCGCCTTGAGGAAAACGACAAGCCGGTGAAGGCGGCGGCGAAGGTCGAAACACCCGTGCCGCAAGAGAAGCCGGTGGTGCAGAAGGCGCTCGGTCTCGATCTGGCTGCGCTGACGCGCGATCTGCGCACGCGCTTCAAGATCAAGGACAGCGTCAAGGGCGTGGTCGTGGTGTCTGTTGAGGCCAATTCCGACGCCGCTGAAAAGCGTCTGTCCGCGGGCGATGTCATCGTCGAGGTCGCGCAGGAAGCCGTCATCAACACCCAGGACATCGAGAAGCGTATCGATGTGCTGAAGAAGGACGGCAAGAAATCCGCGCTGCTTCTGGTGTCCAACGCCAATGGCGAGCTGCGCTTCGTTGCGCTGAATTTGTGAGAAACAAGCCTCATCCTGAGGAGCCGCGAAGCGGCGTCTCGAAGGATGGGGCGAGGCAGTGGCCTTCATGGTTCGAGACGCGCGGCAAGAGCCGCGCTCCTCACCATGAGGAATTTCGGCGGTGCATTACCCCGTCACAAACTCGTCGCGCTTGTATCCCTGCATATAAAGCAGCGCGCTGAGGTCGCCGTGGTCGACGCGGGCCGCAGCCGCGGCGGCCACCGCAGGCTTGGCGTGATAGGCAACGCCGAGGCCGGCATCGCGCAGCATATCGAGATCGTTGGCGCCGTCACCGACCGCAATTGTTTCTTCGTGCCTTGAGCTTGAACCGCGTCCGCAACTCGACAAGCGTCGCCTTCTTCGCTTCGCGTCCGAGGATTGGTTCAGCAACCTTGCCGGACAGGCGATCGCCATCGGTCAGCAGCGTGTTGGCGCGGTTCTCGTCGAAGCCGATCAGCGCGGCGATCGCTCTCGTGAACAGCGTGAAGCCGCCTGACACGAGGCACGGCATAGGCGCCGTTGGCGCGCATGGTGCTCGACCAGTTCGCGCCCGCCCGGCGTCAGTGTGATGTGTTTGGCGAGAACCTCGTCGACGACGCTGGTCTTGAGGCCCTTGAGCAGGGCGACGCGCTCGCGCAGCGCCGGCTCGAACGCGATTTCGCCGCGCATGGCGCGTTCGGTGATCTCCGAGACATGCGCCTTCAGCCCGGCGAAATCGGCCAGTTCGTCGATACATTCCTGGCCGATCATGGTGGAGTCCATGTCGGCGAGAAAAAGCTTCTTGCGCCGGTGGGTCACGGGCTGCACGACGACATCGAAAGGCCGGCCGCCGAGCGCGGCGCGGATGGTGTCGGCCAGCGCCGCCGGATCGAGGCCGTCGCCGGCAAAAGAGATGTCCGCAGCCACGCCCGGTGCGAGCCAGACGGTTTGGGAGGCTTGCGGCAGCAGCGCGCGCGCAATATCGGTGGAACCGGCGTCGAGTGCCGGTTCAGCCGGATTGGCAATGAGCGTCGCCACGAAATTCATACGAATGCTCTACGGGATACGGTCAAAATGAGCCGGAACACGATCAGGGCCGTGCTTATCGCAGGGCCGACGGCCAGCGGCAAGTCGGCCTTGGCGCTCGATCTGGCGCGAGACACCGGCGGCGTCATCGTCAATGCCGACTCGATGCAGGTCTATCGCGATCTGCGTGTCCTGACGGCCCGCCCGACGGTCGCGGAGGAGGCGCTCGCCCCGCATCGTCTCTACGGGCACCGCGACGCGGCCGAGAATTGCTCGGTCGGATTGTGGGTGTCCGACGCCACCGCGGTGCTCGATGAGTTGCGCCAGCAAAACAAGCTCGCAATCGTCGTCGGCGGCACCGGGCTGTATTTCAAGGCGCTGACGCAGGGGCTGGCCTCCGTGCCGCCGACGCCGGCCGATGTCCGCACCGCCGTGCGTGCGCGGCTCGATGCGCAAGGCGTCGAGGCGCTGCATGCGGAACTGACGCATCGCGATCCTGTCATGGCGGCGCGGCTCAATGTGCGCGACCGCGCCCGCGTCAGCCGCGCGCTGGAAGTGATGATCGCGACCGGCCGCTCGCTGGCTGAATGGCAGGGCGAAGGCCTGCCGCCGCCTTTGGCACCGGAAGATTTTGTCGCGGCCTTTCTCGCGCCGGACCGCGACTGGCTCTACGAGCGGATCGACACGCGTTTCGATGCGATGATCGAGGCCGGTGCGCTGGCGGAAGTCGAGGCACTGGCAAGCCGCCGCCTCGATCCCATCCTGCCGGCGATGAAAGCGCATGGCGTGCCGTGGCTGATCCGGCATCTGGCGGGCGAGATCTCGCTCGCCGCCGCCAAAACCGCCGCCCAGGCCGACACCCGCCATTATGCCAAGCGGCAGTTCACCTGGTTTCGGCACCAACTGGGGCACTGGCCGCAGATGCCGCCGGCCGAAGCCGGGTCCTGGCTGATGGCCGCGCTGGGCCGCTGACGCCCTCCGCGTTTAAGGACTCGCCAGCCATAGGGGCCGGGTCTAAGCTAAAGTTCTTGACGCACTGGGGGTGGGCCGGTATAGGTCCGCAACCTTTGGACCTTTTGGACCACTTATGCGCAATAAAATTACCAAGCTTCTTATCGTAGCCTCGCGCACCGCCGGGGGTGGCTAACGTCACCCACGATCCGGATGGTGCGCGATGCAAAGGGCCCTGAGCCCTTTTTTTATTGCCGAAAATCCAACGAGCATGATCCCCGAAAAGTGGGAACCGGTTTTCGGACCAGATCATGCTCACGACAAAAACGACGAAACGAGACTTCTGCTGGAGCCGACCGATGATGATAGCGACCGACAAGACAGAGAGCCCCGCCGGCGAAATGATGACCGGCGCAGAGATGGTCGTGCGCGCTCTGCGCGACCATGGCGTCAAGCACCTCTTCGGCTATCCGGGCGGCGCGGTTCTTCCGATCTATGACGAGATTTTCCAGCAGAGCGATGTCGAGCACATCCTGGTGCGCCACGAGCAGGGCGCGGGTCACGCGGCCGAAGGCTATGCGCGCTCCACCGGTTTGCCGGGTGTTGTCCTCGTGACGTCCGGACCCGGCGCCACCAACATGGTGACGCCGCTCACCGACGCGCTGATGGATTCCATCCCGCTCGTCTGCATCACCGGACAGGTTCCGACGCATCTGATCGGCAACGATGCGTTCCAGGAATGCGACACGGTCGGCATCACGCGGCCCTGCACCAAGCACAACTGGCTGGTGAAGAGCGTCGACGATCTGGCGCGCGTGCTGCATGAGGCGTTCTATGTCGCCACCACGGGCCGTCCCGGTCCGGTCGTGGTCGACGTGCCGAAAGACGTTCAGTTCGCGACCGGGCTCTATACGGGCCCGCGCAAGTCCGACGTGCATGCCTCCTATCGTCCGCGCGTGAAGGGCGACGCAACCGCGATCCGCAAGGCCGTGGAAATGCTCGCCGGCGCCAAGCGGCCGGTGATCTACACCGGCGGCGGTGTCATCAATTCCGGGCCGGAAGCTGTGAAGCTGCTGCGCGAATTGGTCGACGTCACCGGCTTCCCGATCACATCGACGCTGATGGGTCTCGGCGCCTATCCGGCGTCGGGCAAGAACTGGCTCGGCATGCTCGGCATGCACGGCACCTACGAGGCCAACATGGCGATGCATGATTGCGACGTCATGCTGTGCATCGGCGCGCGCTTCGATGACCGCATCACCGGGCGCACCGACAAGTTCTCGCCGAACTCGCGCAAGATCCACATCGACATCGATCCGTCGTCGATCAACAAGAATATCCGCGTCGAATTGCCGATCGTCGGCGATGTCGGCAATGTTCTCGGCGACCTGCTGCAGGTGTTCAAGGCGGAAGCGAAGAAGCCCGACACCAAGGCGTGGTGGGCGGGGATCGCGACATGGCGCGCGCGCAACTCGCTCGCCTACAAGCCGAACAAGGACGTCATCATGCCGCAATATGCGCTGCAGCGTCTGTTCGAGCTGACGCGCAAGCACGACACCTACATCACGACCGAAGTCGGCCAGCATCAGATGTGGGCGGCGCAGTTCTATGGCTTCGAGAAGCCCAATCGCTGGATGACGTCGGGCGGCCTCGGCACCATGGGCTACGGCCTGCCGGCGGCGCTCGGCGTGCAGGTGGCGCATCGCGATGCGCTGGTCATCGACATCGCCGGCGACGCGTCGGTGCAGATGACGATGCAGGAAATGTCCACGGCCGTTCAGCACGATCTGCCGATCAAGATCTTCATCCTGAACAACCAGTATATGGGCATGGTGCGGCAGTGGCAGCAGCTGCTGCACGGCAACCGTCTGTCGCATTCCTACACCGAGGCGATGCCCGACTTCGTCAAGCTGGCCGAGGCCTATGGCGGCGTCGGCATTCAGGCGACGAAGCCTGCGGAGCTCGACGGCGCCATCGAGGAGATGATCAGGGTCGAAGAAGCCGGTGCTGTTCGACTGTCGCGTCGCGGCGCTGGAGAATTGCTTCCCGATGATCCCGTCGGGCAAGGCGCATAACGAAATGCTCCTGCCGGCGGAAGCCAATGACGAAGCCACGGCCGCTGCCTTCGCGGGCGGCAAGGCGCTGGTTTAATGTTCAGACGATCAGGACAACAGCCATGAAAGACCAGCCGGCTTCGGCCTACTTCATCGAGGAACGCCACGACGTCCCGGAACGTCACACGCTCTGCGTGCTCGTCGACAACGAGCCGGGCGTGCTTGCGCGCGTCGCCGGCCTGTTCTCGGGGCGTGGCTACAATATCGACAGCCTGACCGTGTCCGAGATCGAGCACGCCAAGCACCTGTCGCGCTTCACGGTCGTCACCACCGGAACGCCGATGGTGATCGCGCAGATCAAGAACCAGCTCGGAGCGCCTCGTGCCGGTCCACAAGGTCGTCGACCTGACGATCGAGGGCCCGGCGATCGAACGCGAGCTTGCGATGGTGAAGGTGCGCGGCAAGGGCGAGCCGCGCGTCGAGGCGCTGCGCCTCGCGGAAGCCTTCCGCGCGCGCGTGATCGATGCGTCGACCGAGAGCTTCGTGTTCGAGATCACCGGCAAGTCCGACAAGATCGACCAGTTCGTCGAACTGATGTTGCCGCTCGGCCTCGTCGAAGTGTCGCGCACCGGCGTCGCCGCGATCTCGCGCGGCCCGGAGGGGATGTAGACGCTGACCCCGACCAGTCGAAAGCCGCCGTTTTCGAGGACAGTCTGCGTCCTCAGGGCATGTCCGGATCGTGCTGACCGCCTTGCATGTGCGTTTCTCGGTCGCGGCGTTGTTCACGCCGGGGCCGAACAACGCCATGCTCGATGGCCTCGAGGGCTGAACTACGGCTTTCGTCGCACCGTGCCGCATGTCCTCGGCGTGCAGCTCGGCGTTCAGCGCTTCTGGTGCTGGCGTTCGGCTTTGGTTGAAGGCGCCGTGTTCGAAGCCTATCCGCGCGCTGCATGGGCTCGAATATGTCGGCGCGGCCTATCTGCTCTATCTCGCCTCAGCGCATCGCCAAGTCCGGACCGGTTGAGGCGCGAAGCGACGGCAAGGGCAAGCCGATGACCTTCTTCGGCGGCGCTGCGTTCGCAGTGGGTCGACGTCAAGGGCTGGTGATGGCGGTGGGCGCGATCAGCACCTATGCGCGGCATCGCGTCGCCCTCCGTACAACGTGCCGGCCGTCGAGCCGGCTCGTTCGCTGACGGGCGTCGGCTCGTCGTCGACTGGCGCGGTTCGCGACCGCGTTGCGCCGATCATGTCCGTCGCCCGAGCGGTACGTATCTTCAACGTCACGATGGCGCTGGCGCTGGTCGCATCGCTCTACCCGGTCCTGACCGAACGCATCAACGGCCGCGATCGTTCCGGACAGTGCGTCCCTTGTCCGCGGCGGGCGAGCAATCTGCGCTACACGCAACGACCGCAATCCAGTGCCTGCCGATCACCGTGTCAGACGCGGCCAGCAAGCCGTTCGCCGGTGCCGAGCCAACGTAAGAGGACTAGTACCATGCGCGTTTATTACGATCGCGATGCCGACATCAATCTGATCAAGGGCAAGAAGGTCGCCATCGTCGGCTACGGCAGCCAGGGCCATGCCCACGCGCTGAACCTGCGCGACAGCGGCGTCAAGGACATCGCCGTCGCGCTGCGCGCCGGCTCCGCCGACGGCCAAGAAGGCCGAAGGCGAGGGCCTCAAGGTCATGAACGTCGCCGAGGCCGCCAAGTGGGCCGACGTCATGATGATGCTGACGCCCGACGAGCTGCAGGCCGACATCTACCGCGACGAGCTGCACGCCAACATGAAGCAGGGCGCGGCGCTGCTGTTCGCGCACGGCCTCAACGTCCACTTCAACCTGATCGAGCCGCGCAAGGACCTCGACGTGCTGATGGTCGCGCCGAAGGGCCCCGGCCACACGGTGCGCTCCGAGTACCAGCGCGGCGGCGGCGTGCCGACGCCTGATCGCGATCCACCAGGACGCCATCCGGCAACGCGCATGACCTCGGCCTGTCCTACGCCTCGGCCAATGGCGGCGGCCGCGCCGGCATCATCGAGACGACCTTCAAGGAAGAGTGCGAGACCGATCTGTTCGGCGAGCAGGTCGTGCTCTGCGGCGGCCTCGTCGAGCTGATCCGCGCCGGCTTCGAGACGCTGGTCGAGGCCGGCTACGCCCCGGAGATGGCCTATTTCGAGTGCCTGCACGAGGTGAAGCTGATCGTCGACCTCATCTACGAGGGCGGCATCGCCAACATGAACTACTCGATCTCGAACACCGCCGAGTACGGCGAGTACGTCACCGGCCCGCGCATCATCACGCCGGAGACCAAGGCCGAGATGAAGCGCGTCCTGAACGACATCCAGACCGGCAAGTTCACGCGCGACTGGATGCTGGAGAACAAGGTCAACCAGACCTCGTTCAAGGCCACCCGCGCCCGCAACGCCGCCCACCCGATCGAGGAAGTCGGCGGCAAGCTGCGCGACATGATGCCGTGGATCAAGGCCAAGGCGCTGGTCGACAAGACCAAGAACTAAAGCTTCGTCGTCAGCACGACGTTCAGATGGCCGGGCCCTCAGGGTCCGGCCATTTTCTTTGGTGCTTGGTAAACGCCGCAGTGAGGCGCCAATTGCGCCGCGAAGATGAAGCGGCGTTCATCCGGAGACTGCTAAGCGACGGAGATCGCAGCGATTTTTATGACAGTATGATTGCAGATCGCTGACATTCCCATTAAAGTTTAGTGACAGCATCGCGTCTCCGGACGGTGCTGACCTGCCGGATGGGTCTCCTCCGCGAAGGATGTAAAAGCGTCTCCGGTCGGGTTGCGCAAAGGCCATGGCGCCTTCGCCTGTTCCATCCACTTCTGTTGCGTCAGTCATCGACGCGCGGCGCCTGCGCTTGTGGCAGCTTGCGCGCATCGCGATGGTTGTCGCTCCGCATCTCGGCGCGCTGGCGCTGATGCTCGCGACCGAAAGCGATCTCGTTTCACGCACGGCGTTCGTTCTGAGCTGGGGCTTCGTCAACGCGTTCTGGCTCGCGTTGCTGCGCCGGCCGGCGCTGTCCGGCCTCGTTTCGTTTGCGCAGATCTCGCTCGCTCGTCGCGCTGTCGCTGTTCAAGTACGACGTGCTGCAGATGACAGCGAGCTTCGTCGATCTCATGATCGTCGATGTCGATGCATTGATGTTCCTGTTCGCGCTGTTCCCCGATCTGCGGTGGCAGATGGCGATCGCGCTGCTTCTCGGTGCAGCGGTGGCGACGGTGTTCTGGCGTTTTGATCCGTTCCGCTTGCGCCGCCGACTTGCGGCGCCGATGGGTATGCTCTGCCTCGGCGGGCTGACCGCGGTGGCGCTCGTCTTTCCGCAGGATCCCTGGGAAGGGTTCTTGCGCGAGAACCACGTTTCCAAGTTCGCGCGCTCGGGCATTACCAGCGTCTCGGAATTCCTGACGCGCGGCTTCATGGAATCCGACGCTGCTACGGCCGAGGCGCTCAATGCGCCGCTCGTTCCGGCCGCCTGTACGTCGGTGCATCCGAGCGGACGCCGGCCGCATATCGTCCTGATCCACGATGAATTGAGCTTCGATATCCGCCAGGCGCCGGGCATCAAGGTGGCGCAGAATTACGGCGGCCATTTCAAATCGTTCGACGGCAAGGCGCGGCAGTTCATTGTCGAAGGCAATGGCGGGCCGAGCTGGCTGACGGAATACAATGTGCTCGCCGGGCTATCGTCGCGCTCGTTCGGGCGCTTCTCCTACTTTGTCACGCGCATCGCGACCGGACGCGTCGAGCGCGGCCTGCCGCTGGCGCTGAAGAATTGTGGCTATCAGACCATGTCGCTGTATCCGGCGCAGGGCGCGTTCATGGGCGCGCGCGGCTTCCAGACAACGGCCGGGATCGACAAGTTCTATGATGCCAAGGCGCTTGGCACGCGCAGCATCGAGCCGGATCGGTTTTTCTACGACGCGGCGGCGCGCCTGATGTCGCAGCAGACGCCGCGCCAGCCGATATTCGCGTTCGTGTATCTCGCCGCCAATCACTTTCCGTGGACGAGCCGTTTTCGCCCGGATCTTGCGCCCGACTGGCGCGATCTCGGCAACGCTCCGAAGGTCGACGAGTATCTGCGCCGGCAGGCGATGAGCGTGCAGGACTACACGAACTTTGTCGCCCGCCTGAAAAAGGATTTTCCCGGCGAACCGTTCCTGATTGTGCGTTTCGGCGATCACCAGCCGGAGTTCTCGACGCAGATCCTTGAGCCGCTGCTCTCCGAGCAGGATCGTCTCGCAACGCCTGATGAATTACGACCGACGCTATTACACGACCTACTATGCCATCGACGCCATCAACTTCCGCCCTTCGATGACGCCCGCGGTGATGGACACGATCGACGCCGCCTATCTGCCGCTGGTGGTGCAGGAGGCGGCCGGCATCTCGCTCGACCCGTCATTCGTCGAGCAGAAGAAGATCATGCTTCGCTGCAAGGGAATGTTCTACGCCTGCAATGGCGGCGGCGAGGCGCGCCGGTTCAATCGACTGCTGATCGATGCGGGGCTGATCCGCAACCTCTGACGCACGAAAGGCTTGCGACACGACAATGGCCTTATTGGCACGACTTTCCGGTTTGATGCGCTGGCTGCGATCGATATCCGCAACCCGCCGCGCCGGCATTGTTTTGCTTGTCGGGTTCCATGTCGTCGCGCTTGCGACGATTTATTCGACCGAGTACGGCCCGTTTGCGACGACGCTCGCGATCCTCAGCTGGGCGCTGCTGAACGGCGTGTGGATTGTTGTTTTCCGCCGACCGCTGCTCGCCGCCGCGCTGTCATTGTCGGTGCTTACGGCGCTGATTGTGCTGTCGCAGTTCAAGTTCAGCATCACGCAGCTCACACTCACCTTCCTCGACTTTCTAATTGTCGATCAGGATACGGTGTCCTTCCTGCTGTCGATCTTCCCGCAATTGCGCTGGCCGCTGGCCATCGCTGCGCTGATAGCTCTTCCCGTCGCCTGGATGTTGTGGCGGCTGGATCCGTTCGCGATGAGGCGGCGGTGGGCGCTGGCTTCGTCGCTGGTTCTGCTCGGCACGATCGTCGGCGTAGCGCGTCTGTATCCGGAGCAGCCCTGGGAGCCGTTCCAGGGCGTCAATCATGTCTCGAACCTCACCCGTTCCGGCGTGACACAGGTCTCGTATCTGCTCGCACATAGCTGGATCGAGACCGACCGCGAGGGCGGATTGTTTCCGCGCGCCAATGCCGCCGCCGATGGCGGCATGGTCGCCGCTGCGAGCCTGCGTGCCGGCGAAGAAGCCGCCGCATATCATCATGGTGCTCGACGAATCGAGCTTCGACATCACGGCGGCGCCAGGCATCAAAGTGCCGGACGGCTATGAGGATTTTTTCAAATCGTCCGACGGCGTGCAGCGCACATTCGTGGCCGAGGCGACCGGCGGGCCGACCTGGTACACGGAATTCAATGTTCTGACCGGTCTGTCGGTGCGTTCGTTCGGCGATCTCAAATACTATGTGACGCGCATTGCCGCGGGCCGTGTGCAGCGCGGGCTGCCGCAGGCGCTGAGCCGTTGCGGCTACAACACCGTGTCGCTCTATCCGACCTACGGAAATTTTCTCGGTGCGCGCAACTTCCAGAAATCCGCAGGCGTCAGACGTTTCGTCGACATGGCGGAGATGGGCATCGCCGAAGAGGCGCAGCCCGATAAATTCTTCTTCGATCAGGCGCGCGACACGTTCGCGCGTGAAAAGGCGGCGGGCAAGCCGCTTTTCATGTTTGTTTATCTCACGGCTAATCATTTCCCGTGGACGACGCCCTACAAGCCGGAGCTGACACCCGACTGGAAGGCGCCGGGCAACAGCGCGGAGGCCGACGAATATATCCGCCGCCAGCGGATGACAGCGCGCGACTACGCTGATTTTCTCGCCCGGCTGAAGGCGGATTACCCGGATGAGAGCTTTGTCATCGTCCGCTTCGGCGATCACCAGCCGGCGATTTCGCACAAGCTGCTTGAGCCCAACGCAGATCCGGCAAAGGTGGCGACGCGCATCCGGCGCGGAGATACGCTCTATTACGCGACCTATTTCGCGGTCGACACGATCAATCACAGTGGTGTCGATTGGAGCAAGATGCCGCGGCAGATCGATGCGGCCTATCTTCCGGTCGTTATTCAGGATGCCGCCGGCCTGCCGCTGGAGCCGAGTTTCGCCGAGCAGAAGCGCATCATGCAACGCTGCGGCGGCGTGTTCTACGCCTGCAATGGCGGCTTTGAAGCCAAGCGTTTTAACCGGCTCTTAATCGAGGCAGGGTTGATCAAGGGACTGTAACAGTTCGCGGCAGACCCTCGCATGACCATCTCCATTCACACCGTCAAAGACCTCGATCTCGTCATTCGCAACGAGCCGTGGGCGTTCGCGCACGACAACAGCGAGCGGATCGAAGCGCATTTCGACGGCTCTGAGGACGCGCACCCCGCAACTGTTCAACGGCCGCATTCTGCTGGCGCGCAACGCGCGCGTCGACGACGGCCGTTTCCATGCCGAATATTTCGAGACGAATTTTGCGTCCTTCATGGCCTGGCGCGACTGGGGCCATCCGGGGGAAGCGATCGTCAATGCCTTCGGCATGGGCGCGCTGCGCTCCGCGGATGGCGCGTTCATTCTCGGGGAGATGGGCGCGCATACCGCGAATGCGGGGAAAGTCTATTTCCCGGCCGGTACCCCGGACCGGTCCGATGTCGCCGGCGACCGTATGGATATCGCCGGCAGCATCGTGCGCGAGGTCGAGGAGGAGGTTGGCATTCGCGTGTCCGATTATGTCGCAGCATTGGAATGGAGCATCGTGTTCGACGGGCCGCGCGTGGCGGTGATGCGTGTTCTGCAATCGCACCATGATGCCGATGCGATGAGCCGGGCGATCACGGCCACGCTCGCCGGTCAGCAAGAGCCGGAGCTTGCGGCAATTCATCTCGTGCGCGGCATGGATGATCTGACGCCCGCGATGCCGCCCTATATCCACGCCTATCTGCGGCGCGCGTTTGCCTGAGACGTCTGGCGCGGCCGGTGCCCGCCGTGTAGGCTTCTTAATCAGCGAAAGTTGTTGGGAGGCGTTCATGGCGAAGAAGTCCGGCAAGTCTGGAAATGATAAGTCTGGGAGCGATAAGGCGGGCAATGGCAAAAGTTTGCGTGCTTACGTCGATCCGTTTCGTATCGACGATCCGGTATCCTTCCGCCTCAACGCGCACAAGACCGACACGACCGGCGATCTCGACAAGGACAAGGCGTCGAAGATCATCGAGCGCAACCGCGAGCGTCTCGCCGAGCTGCAGGAGAAGCTTTACGCGCAGGATTTGTGGTCGGTGCTCATCGTGTTTCAGGCGATGGATGCCGCCGGCAAGGATTCCGCGATCGAGCATGTGATGCACGGGGTCAATCCGCAGGGCTGTCAGATCATGCCGTTCAAGGCGCCGACGTCCCATGAACTCGACCATGATTTCTTGTGGCGGCATCAGATTGCGCTGCCCGAGCGCGGCCGCATCGGCATCTTCAACCGTTCGCACTATGAAGAAGTGCTCGTGGTGCGCGTGCATCAGGAATTTCTGGTCAAGCAGAAAATCCCGCCGAAGCTGAAAACGCGCGACATCTGGCGCGAGCGCTTCGAGGACATCACGGCCTGGGAGCGCTATCTCGCGCGCAACGGCACGCTGGTCCTGAAATTCTTCCTCAACGTGTCGAAGGAAGAGCAGCGCCAGCGGTTTCTCGATCGCCTGGAAGAGCCCGCCAAGCGCTGGAAATTCTCCATGGGCGATATCGCCGAGCGCGCGCTATGGGACAAATACATGGCCGCCTATCAGGACATGGTCCGCCATACCTCGACGCCGTTGGCGCCATGGCACGTGGTGCCCGCCGACCACAAATGGTTCGCGCGCGTCGTCATCGGCTCGACCATCGTCAGCGCCATGGAAAAGCTCGCCCTGGAATTTCCGAAGGTAGACAAGGGTTCGTTGCGCGAGTTTGACCGGGTGCGTGAGGCCCTGGAGCAGGAAGCGCCCAAGCGCGTCGCCAAACCGCAGAAACCCAATTCCAAGAAAGTCCCGCCGCCGAAGGGGAAGCCGCTCGCCGCCAAGCCGCTTAAGAAGCCGGGTAAAGGGAAGCAGGGCTGACCTTTTAAGCCCGTAATCCGGGCTTTTCTCGGCCGGAAATCTCGGTTATCAGACCTGTGCCGGGCCCTTACGGCAAGAAGCCGTCAACGGTTTCCATGTAAGGTTCGCCCGAGAGGACAAGATGACGAACGCGCACAGCGAACTCCGCACGACCTTCGGAACGGCCGCCAAGGCTGCGACGATCCGTGGCGCGTCCGCGGCCTCGCTTCTTGCCGGGCTTCTGCTTCTTAGCCGCCCCTGAGGGCCGGCCGGGCGCTTTGCGCCTGGGCACTCAGGGGATGACGCCGACCAGAACCCCGAGCGCCCATCCAGCCGACAGGCGCTCATCGCAAAATCAAGGCCCGCAAGCCAAAGTCTGAAGGAATATCCCGATGAGCACGTCCGAGAAGGACCGCGTCGTAATTTTCGACACCACCCTGCGCGACGGCGAACAATCGCCCGGCGCCACCATGACCCATGAAGAGAAGCTCGAAGTCGCCGAGCTGCTCGACGACCATGGGCGTCGACATCATCGAAGCCGGCTTCCCCATTGCGTCGGAAGGCGATTTCGCGGCCGTCAACGAGATCGCCAAGCGCACGAAGAAGGCCGTTGTCTGCGGGCTGGCGCGCGCCGCACTCAAGGACATCGATCGCTGCGGCGAGGCCATCAAGCCGGCCGAGCGCCGCCGTATCCATACCTTCATCTCCACGTCGCCGGTGCACATGAAGCACAAGCTGCAGATGGAGCCGGAGAAGGTCTTCGAGATGGTGATCTCCTCGGTGACGCGCGCCCGCAACTTCACCGACGATGTCGAGTGGTCGTCCGAGGACGGCACGCGCACCGAGATCGATTTTCTGTGCCGCTGCGTCGAGGCGGCAATCAAGGCCGGCGCCACGACGATCAACATTCCCGATACGGTCGGTTACGCCACGCCTGAAGAATATTACGAGCTGTTCAAGACTGTGCGCGAGCGCGTGCCGAATTCCGACAAGGCGCGCTTCTCGGTGCATTGCCATGACGACCTCGGCATGGCGGTGGCCAATTCGCTGGCCGGCGTCCGCGGCGGTGCGCGTCAGATCGAGTGCACCATCAACGGCATCGGCGAGCGCGCCGGCAATGCTGCGCTGGAAGAAGTCGTGATGGCGATGCGCGTGCGCAACGACAAGCTGCCTTACTTCACCAATATCGATGCCTCGATGCTGACGCGCGCGTCCAAGCTCGTCTCGGCGGTGACGTCGTTCCCGGTGCAGTACAACAAGGCCATCGTCGGGCGGAACGCCTTCGCGCATGAGTTCGGCATCCATCAGGACGGCATGCTGAAGAACGCGCAGACCTACGAGATCATGACGCCCGAGAGCGTCGGCGTGAAACAGACCTCGCTGGTGATGGGCAAGCATTCCGGCCGCCATGCCTTCATCAACAAGCTGGAAGAGCTGGGCTACAAGCTCGGCGACAACCAGCTGGAAGACGCCTTCGTGCGCTTCAAGGCGTTGGCCGACCGCAAGAAGCACGTCTATGACGAAGACATCGAGGCGCTGGTGGACGAAGAGATTGCCACCGCGCAGGATCGCATCAAGCTCGTTTCGCTGTCGGTCATCGCCGGCACGCGCGGCCCGCAACGCGCGACGATGAAGCTGTCGATTGATGGCGCGACCCTGATCGAGGAATGCGAAGGCAACGGCCCGGTCGATGCGGTGTTCAATTGCATCAAGGCGCTGGTGCCGCATGAGGCGACACTCGATCTCTATCAGGTCCATGCCGTGACGGAAGGCACCGACGCGCAGGCGGAGGTTTCCGTGCGGTTGTCGGAGAGCGGCAAGACCGTCACCGGTCAGGCCGCCGATCCCGACACGCTGGTGTCGTCGGCGAAGGCGTATCTCGGTGCGCTCAACAAGCTGATGGTCAAGCGCCAGCGCGGCCGGCCCGAAGCCATGGTTGCACAGTAGGGAATTGCCGGATTTTCACGGCCAGGTTTTCTGGCGGGCGCGTCGGTCACCGGCGCGCCCGTTTTTTTGGCGCGCTTCATTACAAACCCGTAATGCTGTCCAAGATTTAACTGGTGAAACAGCTGCCGTCGCGTGAAGCTTTGCACGGGGCGATCATCGGCGCGCCGTGTCCGCGAGGTTCGCGGAGGCTGCGCTCTTCACGGGAGACTTCGCATGTTGAAATATGCTCTTGCCGGTGTGGCCGCGCTCGCCATTGGCGGCTCGACGCTGGTCTATGCGCAACAGCAGACCGGTCGGGATTCGCGTCCTGGCATCAGCCAGGAGGATCGCTCTGCGATGCTTGATGCGCGCATCGCGGCCGTTCGCGCCGGCCTCAAGCTTTCGCCGGAGCAGGAGAAGAACTGGCCGGCGGTGGAAGCCGCCGTGCGCGATCTCATCAAGATCCGCACCGATCAGCGTCAGCTCCGACGTGACGCCAGAGCCAATCGCGATCAGCGTCCCGATCCGGTCGAGCGCCTGCGTACTCAGGCCGACTCCATGGCCGCCATGGCCACCAGCATGAAGCGCGTCGTCGACGCTGCCGATCCGCTCTACAAGTCGCTCGATGACGGCCAGAAGCGCCGCCTCGCGCTGCTCACGCGCGTCGGCGCGCGTGCGGAAATGGGCAATCGCATGGAGCGGCGGGACCGCCAGTTCCGGGGTGAACGCGGCGAGCGCGGACAGCGCTGGCACCATCGCCATGGCGACAGCGACCGGCCGACGGGCGACCGCTACCGCCTGTAAGCGTAAACTCCTTCAAAACGACCAAAGCCGCCGGTTTTCCGGCGGCTTTTTCGTTGGGAAATCAAGGGCAAGCCAGGGGCAGGGGACAACCCGCGCTTCGCTTTACACGGCCACGTCGCTTTGCTACAGCACCCCCTCTTCACGGACCCATCCGGAAGTCTCCGGGCGCATAGCTCAGTTGGTAGAGCAGCTGACTCTTAATCAGCGGGTCCCAGGTTCGAGCCCTGGTGCGCCCACCATTCAATCCAAATCATTCGCTACCAATACCGCCAGCCGCAGACGCGGCGGCCGCGATGCCACCAGCAAACCCAGCGGCGGCGACGGCGGCGGTACCATCGCGGCTGCGACCAGCCATATCGGTACCGGCGAGGGCGGACGACAACCACCTGGGCCTTCTGGACGAGATCGTCCGGCGTCAGGGGCCTGAGGTTCGGCAGCGGCATTGCTTCCGCTGCCTCCGGCATAAGGGTCACGCCAACGGTCGCGACACCCGCCGCTGTGACGATTGCCCCAGTCAGAAATCCCCTGAGCACGGTGCGGCGGTCGATGTTTTTTGCTGCCATGTTTGCTCTCCAGCTCAGCCTTTGAAGAAACGCTTTGCGAGGGATCGCTGAGCGGCATTATGAGCAGGTCCCTCCGAGGGTGCGATTGGACCGAGGTCCAATCTCGGGACGCGTAGCCGCGGGCATCTCGTTCCCATATCATTTGCCCCGGCGATGCGTCGGCGAGGCAGAACATGAAACCCATTGTCGATCCGCGCAGGGGCGACGTCGATGACGACGCCTCAAGCACCAGAAGCCGTTCGCTGTTCGCGCTGGCCGGAACGCTGCTCGCCGAGATCAGCTTTTCGAAATTTATTTTCGCCTGGATGCTTCTGATCGGCCTGCCGGCGCTGTTGCTGGGTGCTGCGCCACTGTTGCTGACGATCTGGCTGACCAGCGTATCGTCGGCAGCCTATTCACTCCTGACAGGGCTGCTGCCCGCGGTGCTGCTTGCGTTTCTCGTTGGCCTTGGCTGGTTCGGGCGAGGGCTCTTGCGGATTGCGGAAGACAGCTTCTGGTCGCTGAACGCGCTGGCAATCCAGCCGCTCTACGCGCTTGTCAGGGAAGGCCTGCGCCATGGCGTGGAAGCTTCGCTGCCGTCGGGCCTCAGTGACAGCGGTCGCGCGTCGGCCCGGGCGATCTCCTCGGCGCTGGCAGGATTGCTGATCTGTGCCGTCGCGCTATGGATTGCCGCCCTCTCGTGGCCGTCAACACGCTGGCTTGGCGCGTTGGCCGATCTCGGTTCCCCGTGGCGGCTGCTGTGGCTGGCGCTGCACAACAGCGTTGTGCTTGTCAGTCTGTATCTCGCCGGCGCGTCGCTTGTGTGGGGATTTGCCGACGCGACGATGGCGCAACCGCGCGATCTGAAGACCTTCCAGGCGAATGCGACGGGACGCAAATGGCGCGTCGCTCATCTGTCGGATCTGCATATGGTCGGCGAGCGCTATGGCTTCCGCATCGAATGCGGCCGTACCGGGCCGCAGGGCAATGATCGCATACGGCGCATCTTCGATCAGCTCAGGCAGATCCACGATAGCGATCCGCTTCATGCGGTGCTGATGACCGGCGACGTCACCGATGCCGGCCTGTCATCGGAGTGGTCGGAGTTTTTCGATATCCTGTCGTCATATCCGGAGCTGGCGCGCATCGCGTTTACGCTGCCGGGCAATCACGATCTTAACGTGGTCGACAGGACAAATCCCGCCCGGCTTGATTTACCGATGAGTCCGAGAAAAAGACTCCGCCAGATCAGGATGATGTCCGCGCTTGAAGCGCTTCAGGGGCAAAAAGTGCGTCTCATGGATGCGGACAGGCGTCAGCTCGGCGGGTCGCTGTCGGACCATCTTCAGGCCCGGCGTGGCGATATCGAAACCTTCGCCGATCGGGGGTCGTTCCGGCTGTCATGGCCACTGGCGGCGCTATGGGCCGACTGTTTTCCGATGATCGTGCCGCCGACGGAGGACGATGGACTGGGAATCATCCTGCTGAATTCGAATGTCGAGGCGCATTTCTCGTTCACCAATGCGCTTGGGCTGGTCAATACCGAGCAGGCCAAGGCGATCGACATCGCGACTGCGATCTATCCGCGGTCCTACTGGATCGTGGCCCTCCATCATCACGTCATCGAGTACCCGAAGCGCGCCAAGGCGTTCTCGGAGCGCATCGGCACGGCGTTGATCAATGGAAGCTGGTTCATCCGCGGATTGAAGAGGTTGAGCGGCCGCGTGGTGGTGATGCACGGTCATCGCCATATCGACTGGCTCGGCGAGTGTGGTGGCATTCCGATCATCTCCGCCCCGTCGGCAGTGATGGAGGCCACCAACGATCAGCAGACCTATTTTCTTGTTCACACACTGGCGGTTGCGGCCGACGGAACACTTGGTCTCATGAAGCCGGAGCGTGTCGAGATTGCCGGGGTCGCGACATAGTGAGCTCTACGGTTTCCCGACAAGGGAATCCGCCTCATCGGGGCTCTCGCCGAACAATTCATTCACCCATCGGCATGACGGAAACTGGCTGCAGATCGTCAGCAGCACGATGACCATCGGCACGCCGATGAAAGTGCCTGCAAAGGCCCAGATGCTGGTCCAGAAAAACACGGCGAACAGCACCAGGAACGGCGACATCGCGAGCGCCTTGCCGGCGATACGCGGCTCGATATAGCTGCCGACCATGAACTGGATGAGGTTGAGGCAGGCGAAGACGATCATCGCCATTTCCCATGACTGGAATTGCGCCACGGCGAATATCGTCGGGAACATGGTGGCCACGAACGGGCCGATGAACGGAATGTAGTTGAGGGCGAAGGCAATGACGCCCCATTCGGCCGCGAGCCGCAGTCCGGCAATGTAAGCGAACGCCCAGACCAGCAAGCCGGTCGCCACGCTCATCAGCGTTCGGACCGCCATGTATCTGCGCAACTTGACTGCGGACTCGGATATTCCGGTCAGCAGCGCCTGTCCGACCTTGCGGTTGTGCATCGTGGCGAGCTTGCGGGCCGCCACGTCAATTTCGAGCAAGCCAAGAACGACATAGATCAGCACGATCAGCGAGAATCGCAGCGCGCCGTTGATCATGCCGAGGATCTCCTGAAAGAGGCGGATGATCCAGCTCATGTTGAAATGCTCGGCCCAGAGGCTGGCGACCACGATGCCGCGCGCGTCAAGCCAGCTTGCGGCGATGTTGAACAGCGACTGGAAGTAGGCGGCCTCGCTGATGGTGTAGCGCGCGACGCGGCCAAAGCCCCAGGCAATCATGGAGACGAAGACAGCGACGACAAGGGACGTCAGCAATGCGCTGATCGCCAGCGCGACCAGCTTTGGCAATCGAGTCTGCAGGCGGCGCTGCACCGGCCAGACGATGGCCATCGCCAGGAGCGCAAAAGCAAGTGGTGCGAAGACCTGCCGCGCTTGTTGCAGAAACAGGATCGCGAGAACGGCGGCGCACACGATCAGCGCCACGAGCATGCGGCGTTCCGTTGCGACCGCCTGATCCGGCATTGTCATGCGGCCTTGATGCGAAAGGCCCAGATCGTATGGGCGACACCCTGCACCAGACAGGATGATGCCGAAGACGAGGGGGACGGCGAGTGCCGCGGAGGTCGGCGCGCTGAGCAGCAGGAAGCCGAGCAGCAGATTGACGATGCCAAGCACGAAGGACCCGAAGCCGCCGCCCTTGAGCGCGGCGACGATGTTGACGCCTGCCATGATCAACGCTTCGATGCCGAGAACGATGACAATGAATGTCGGTATCATCACGGCGGCCATCAGCGGATGCCTGAGGACGACGAAGCCTGCTACGATGCCGAGTATGCCGCTCAGCAGAGTCCAAATCCACGGGACGGAGCGATCGACGAACATCTGAACGAGCGACAGCACCCCGGTGAACAGCCAATAGAACCCGAGGAACGTGACGAGCGTAACAAGCGTGGCTGCGGGGGCGGTGATCAGCATCGCGCCGAAAAGAATTCCCGCAATTCCCTGAAGCAGGAACAGCCACCAGATGCTCGATATCGATGCCCCCGGCGGTGTCGATGCGGCCTGTGTCATGGTCATGTGCCAGTCTCCTTTTCGGGACCGATTTGGAATCGGTCCCTCGCATGATCGCCGTCCGCCGCGCGATGCTCCAGTGGACCAAAGGGACAGTTGACCTCGCCGGCGAAGATCCGGTGACAATGTGGCTCAGCCCCCGATCAGCATTGTTCCCGCGAGCAGCACCACAAGCAGAAGGACGGTGACGCCGGCGACCGGCCAGCGCTGCAACGTGCCGTCGATGCGCTCCATGCCGGCGCCAAGCCGCTGCCCGAGGGAGGAGACGCTCCCGCCCATCGCGAGGATGTCGCCGGGTGGAATCTCCGGCAGTTGGTCAGTCCCGCGAGAGAGTGCGACAGCGAGGCCAGCGCCGATCAGAACCGGCCATAGCGTGTCCCAAAGCGCTTTGATCGCAAAGACTTCGGACCAGGAATTGTCGCTGACCACCGGATATAGCGCCCAGGGCAAGGCAATGGCGGCGATTGCTATCGCGAGCCACGGCACCACGAGGCGCAGGCGGGAGTCTGTGCCGTCACCGTGCGGCGCGTCGAGCCACAGCCTGCGGAGAAAATGCATCATCAGCAGCGTGCTGCAGACCGCCGATGCCGCGGACAGCATGCTGACGACGTTGTGTTCCAGCACCGGCTTCACAGCGAGTTTGGCCAGTGCGCCGCCGGTCAGCGGCAATCCGCCGAGACCGAGCGCAATGATGACGGCCGGCAGCAGCACCGGTGAGAGGCCGCGCGCGCCGCCGCGCTCCGATACACCGATGGCCAGGAACAACCCGCCTTTGACCAGGACGTGATGGAATGCATAGAAGGCCGCGAGCAGCGGCGCCGCTTCCATCCCGGTCGCCAGACCCATGCCCATGACGGTCGCGATGACGCCCATCTGGCTGATGCTGGAATAGGCCAGCACGGTTCTGGGATCGCGCTGGGTCAAGCCGATCGCAACGCCGTAGAAAGCCGACACAAACCCGGCAGCGACAAGGACATAACCCCACCCGGCGAGCGGCGCATCGAACGGCAGAAACCGGATCAGGCCGATCACGCCGGCCTTCACGGCCGCACCGCTCAATACCGCGGCGACCGGCGTCGGGGCCGCCGTATACGTCACCGGCATCCAGACATGCAGCGGCACGAGCCCCATTTTTACGCCGAAGCCGAGCATGATGAGCGCCAGCGTAATGTCACGATGAGGCGAATGAGCGATAGCGGCGACAGCGTCGCGGATCAGCAGGCTATGGTTCGGCGTGTTTGCCGCCAGCAGAACGAAGGCAAGCAGCAGGAACGCTTCACCCAGAAGGGCGAAAGCGACATAGACGACGCCCGCACGACGCGCCGAGCGGCGTGTCGTTGCCGACAATAAGCCAATAAGCCGACAGGCTGACGATGGTGAAGAACAGATAGAAACCGTAAAGATCGGCGGTAATGAAGATGCCGAGGCTGCCTGTCAGCGTCGCGAGCCACCACACCGCAAAACGCCGGTCATCGCCGCCGTTGCGCCGATATGCGGCTGCAAAGACAGCGGCCGCGATCCATAACAACGACGCGCCGGCGAGGAGAATCGCTCCGGGTTTGTCCAGGGTGAATGTCAGCCCATAGGATGCATTGGGCAGCGTGAGCGTCGTTTCGATTGGCACCAGTAGCGCGGTCGCGAGTGCTGGCACTGGCGCCATCGGCAGCAATATTCTCCATGACGCACGGAGAGAGGTGTTGATGCACGCCACCAGTAATGCGAGCGGCGACGCCCAGGCTGCGATCAGAAGCAGATGTCCTGAAGTCATGGCGCTGTTCCCGAAAGCACCGGCCGGCCGATCTGCAGAAATTCGGAGGGTTGCAGCGGCATAAATCCGAGCATCACGGCGCAGAGCGCTAATCCGAGCGCGATCAGCTCCGAGCTTCGCGCGACGGATATGGTGCCGGGCGAAATCGATGTGCGTTCGCCAAACGCAGTGCCGAGCACCTTGAAGACGTAGCCGCCCGCGAGCAGGCCGCCCAGGACGATTACGATGGCCCACCACCATTGCCCTTCCATGACGGATGCAAGTAGCAGCAGCCATTTCGCCGTGAAGCCGCCGCTCGGTGGAATCCCCATCAACGAGAATCCCGCCAGCCCAAAGGTGATGAATGTCAGCGGCAGGCGATGTCCTGCGCCTTTCAGATCGGCGATCCGATCATGCCCGAATTCGACCGCGATCAGACCGGCGGCCATGAACATTGATGCCTTAGCCAGCGCGTGAGAGATGAGCTGAAGCCACGCGCCGGTCCAGGCAAACCCGCTCCATGGGTCGGCTGCGGCGCTTACGAGTGGAAACAGAAAGAAAAGATATCCGATCTGCGCCACCGTTGAATAAGCAACCAGAAGCTTCAGGCGTTGCTGGCGCAGTGCGAGGACGCTGCCGAACAAAATTGCCGCCGAGCCGAGGATGGCCGGAAACTGCGCCGCCATCGGGCTGGCGAGATCCGGCAGGGCGTCGAACCACAATCGGACTGTCAGGAAGAACGAGCCTTTGACAACAAGGGCCGACAACACGGCGCTACCGGCGGGCGGAGCGCCCGCATGCGCCGGCGGCAACCACAGATGCAGCGGAAACAAAGCGGTCTTCACGAACAGCCCGGTGGTCATCAAGGCCGCAGCCGCCCAGGTCAACGGGACCGATCTGGCTTGTTCGGAGAGCTGGACGATATCGAGCGTGCCGTAAGTTCCGTACAGCATCGCCGTGCCGAGCAGATAGAGCATCGAACCGAGCAGGGCGAGCAGCAGGTAACGCAACGCGGCGCGAATGGTGTCTTGTCCGCCCTTGAGGCTGACCAGCGGGACCGCAGCAAAGGTCAGCAATTCGAGCGCGACATAGAGATTGAACAGGTCGCCGCTGACAAAGATGGTGCTCAGTCCGCTCCAGATCGCATAAAGAATGGGCCAGAACACAAAAGGCGCGCGCGCTTCCGCGGCATCGCGCTTCTGTCCGAAATCGGTTCGTGCAAACAGCGCGGTGCCGCACATGACAATCGCGGTGACCAGGATCATGGCCGCCGATATTCCGTCGGCGCGCAGTTCGATGCCGAGCGGTGGAGCCCAGCCGCCGACGGAATAGACAAGCGGCTTGCCGCTTTTCCAGATCGTTGCAAAAATCGCGAGCGCGATGACGAGACCGCCTGTAAAAACCAGTGCGGCGATGAGGTTGACGAAGCGGCTGCCCAGGACGAGCTGAAGAAGAAAGCCCGCGACGGGCAGCATGATCGCGGCCACCAGCAGCAAGCCGCCGGCGGTTCCGCCATTCATGAGTGCAGTTGCGCCGGTCATCGAGGAGTGTCGCTCCCCGGCGGCTCTGGACCGGGCTCGACTTCGCCGCCCGTGTAGGCGGACAGCCGAAGCAGCAGGGCCACGGCGACGGCCGTCGCTGAAAAGGCCACCACGATCGCCGTTATGATCATCGCCTGCGGGACCGGATCGCCACCCAGCCCGGCTGCCGCGCCGCGCCTCGCGATCACGCCGAACATCATGAATACTCCGGAGCCAAGAAGATTGAGCGCGAGAATTTTTCGGAGCGGCTCTTGGTTGACGATGAGCCCGAACAGTCCAAGCCCCACCAGCGTTGCGGCACAGATGCCATAGAGCACAATGACGTTCATGACTGCGGCGCCTTCTGTGGAGCACCGGCTGCGAGCAGGCCCAGAGTCACGCCGATCGACAAGCGTCAGCGTGACCTCGATGACGACGATGAGGGGCTTCGCATAGCCGGGGGGATAGGCGAGAAACGAACCGGCCAGAAAAATTCCGGCAGTGCCGATGACGGCGAACACACATGGCCCGACGGCCATGGCCAGCCGTATCGTGTGCGTTCCGATGGTGGGCACGGGGCGCAGGCCCGCGATCATCACCAGCAGCCACATTGCGGCCAGCACCGCGCCGCCTTGAAAGGCGCCGCCGGGTTCGCTGGCGCCGATCCAGCATGTGTAGAGCGCAACCATGATGCCGAGCGGCGGCAGTGTTTGCGCGAGCAGAGTCAGAATGCCGTCCGGCTTCGGGAAAATCCGAAGTCCGGGGACGTCGTTCCACGCATCGTCTGAGGCAAACGACCAGACGCCCAGCAAGGCGATCAGCAGAACCACTTTCTCCAGCAACGTGTCGAACGACCGGTACACGAACAACACACCGGCGACGGGATTTCCGAGGCCACTCTCGGCGAGGTTGGCCATGGCCGCCGGAGCAAGGCTCACAGGGTCGGCCACGGGATTCAGAACAAGCACGGCGAGGGCGCCGGAGATGGCCGCCGCCAGAAGGCCCGCGGCGACGGTCAGCACAGGTTTGGTTCGTTTCAGCGATTGAATCATCGCCGCGCAGACGTGCGGCCGCGTTGAGCAGCAGCATGCCGGTCACACCGCTTCCGATGGCGGCTTCGGTCAGCGCAACGTCGACTGCAGCGAGTCTGACCCACGCCAGCGCAAGCAGCAGGCCATACACCATGAAGATGACGACGGCCGCGAATGTCCGTCTTGATGCAGTGATCCAGACTGCCATGGCAAGAAGTAGCCCGATCAGGACGATATCGGCGGCCGTTGCCATCATGGGCCAGCTCCACGTCGTGCAAATCGCGCGATGAGCTGCGTCACGATGGCGCCGGAGTACTGGACCAGGATCCACACCGCGAGCAGTCTCAGCGCGCCGGCCCAGCCGTTTGCATGCGGCAGCAATCCGAAGACGATCAGACCAAGGCCGACATTGTCCGCTTTCGTCAGCGCATGCAGGCGCGTCAACGTATCGGGGAACCGCAGCAGCGCGACGGTGCCGGCGACATAGAAGAACGTGCCGAACGAGACGAGAATGATTGTGAACGCCGTCAGCATCATGATTGTCCTGGTGTGGGCTGACGCGACGCGCCCGGCGGGTCGGTCGATTTGTTGACGAACGTCACCGACGCAATGGCCGCAAGCAATGCGAGCATCAGCGCGACGTCCATGATGGCCGCTTCGTCCATGGCTACGGCGAGGAGCAGCAGCACGGCTACTCCGCCCGAGCCGAGAAGTTGGGCCGACATCAGGCGATCGGCCTCATTGGGACCGTAGAACACGCGCAGCAATCCGACCGTAACCGTCAGAAGGACGACGGTCGCCGCGCCGAAAAGGAATTCGCCGATCACGTCTCGCTCCTTGAGATACTGGTGAACGAGGCTTCTTCGCGCGCGAGCTGCTCTGCGATCGGCAGGCCTGTGTCGAGGCAATGAACGACAATCACACCGTCATCGGTGACTTCGACAGGAAGTGTTCCCGGCAGCAGGCTGATCATGGTGCAGAAGGCGTCGCGAGAGCGACCGGACAATCCGCAATGATATGTGACGAAGCCGGGATGCAGGTTCAGTCTTGGATGAAGCGCGCGCAAGGCCACATCCACGCCGGCAACGACCGACTGGCGCAGAAAGCCGAGAGATAGCCAAAGCAGCGAAACCGCGTTGAGCCGCGTTGCAGTCGGCGGAAGCAGATTCAGGCTGACAATGGTTGCGACGACCGACGCAACGAGGCCCGCCAGCACATCCGGCAGGCCGGTGCCTGCCAGCATTGTCCAGAATCCAAGAAATCCGAGCGCCCGGACGGCGGCATGGCGGAAAGGAAATCGAATCGCATGCATCAAAGGTCCCCCGCTAGGACGATTGCGGACGTGCTTCCACCGGCGCGGCCTGGCGCTTGCCCTCTCTCAGCTCAAACCATGTAACGTAAAGCGTCGGCAGGAAAATCAGTGTCAGAACGGTTGCGACCAGCAGTCCGCCCATGATTGCGAAGGCCATCGGGCCCCAGAAAACCGTAGGTGCGATCGGGATCATGCCCAGCACCGTCGAGACCGCCGTGAGCATGATCGGACGGAAGCGCGATGTGCTGGCATCGATGGCGGCCTGGCGGACATCCTTGCCCTGTTCGCGCTCCGCCTCGATCTGGCTGACAAGGATTACGGCATTCTTGGTGATCATGCCGATCAGCGCCAGGACGCCGAGGATCGCCACAAAGCCGAGCGGTCGGTTCGAGACGAGTAGCGCGGCCACGACTCCGATCAACCCGAGCGGGGCGACACTGAGCACGAGCATCAGGCGCTGGAAGCTATGCAGTTGAAACATCAGCACGCTGAGCATGATGAAAATCATCAAGGGCACCACGGCCAGGACCGAAGCCTGTGATTTGGCGCTTTCCTCCACGGTCCCGCCGACAGTAATGGCGTAGGACGGCGGCAGCTTCTGTTTGAGTGTGTTGATCGCGGGTGTCAGCGCGTTGATGACGGTTTCCGGCAGCGCGCTCGGGACGACATCGGCCTGAACGGTCAGCGTCGGGACGCGGCCTCGCCGCCACACCACCGGATAGTCCTGGGTATATTCGAATGTCGCAAACTGGCTCAGCGGAGCGGTGCGGCCGTTCGGCAACGGCACCTGAACGGTACGCAGGGTCGCGAGAGAAACGCGCTGCTCGTCGTTCGCGCGGACAACGACATCCACGAGATAGATGTCGTCCCGGACCTGCGAAATCGCCGAGCCGCTGAGCACCGTATTGAGAACGCTTGCGAGGGCTTGCGAGCTCAGTCCCAGCAGGCGCGCCTGATCCTGGTTGATCTTGATTCGAACTTCGCGGGTCGGTTCGATCCAGTCGAAATTGACACGCTTGGTTTGCGGGCTTCCGGAGATGACGCCTGCGAGTTCGAAGGCGATATCGCGTACCTGCGCGATGTCGGGACCGCTGACGCGATACTGGATGGGCCAGCCGACAGGCGGGCCAAGCTCCAGCGGCGACACGCGCGCGACGAGGTTTGGAAAGTCGTTGGCGAGAAGGGCCTCGAGCTTTGCACGAAGCCGTTCACGCGCCTCGACGTCCTTGGCGACAATGACGGCCTGGCCGAAGAAATTGCTCGGGAGCTGCACATCAAGCGGCAAATAAAAGCGTATCGCGCCGCGGCCGACATAAGTGCTCCATCGCGCAACATCGGGATCATCCTTGAGTGTTGCATCGAATCTTTGTGCGACGTCCTCCACTGCGTAGATCGACGCGTTCTGAGGCAGTCGCAGATCGACCAGCAGCTCGGGCCGGTCGGAGGAGGGAAAGAACTGGTTCGGGATCAGGGGGATGGCCAGGATCGAGATCGCAAACAATCCGGCCGTTGCCGCCAGCGTCAGCCACCGCACGCGCACCGCAAAGGTCAGGAATTTCTGATAGCCCGACATGATCCGGCTGGGCTTGGCGTCCTGCTTCGATGTGGGTGCCGACAGGATCAGCACTCCGAGCAGGGGCGCGAAGATCACGGCGACAAACCAGGAAATGATCAGCGCAATCGCCACCACGGCAAAGAGCGAGAACGTGTACTCGCCGGCGGAACTGGCCGCGAAGCCGACCGGCACAAACCCGGCAATGGTAACGAGCGTGCCTGCGAGCATGGCGAACGCGTAGGTACGAAATGCGTAGGCGCCGGCCTGCGCCTTGTCGTCGCCCTCGGCGAGGCGCGTCAGCATCGCATCCGTGACGGTCATGGCGTCGTCGACCATCAGGGCGAGCGCGATGATCAGAGCGCCAAGCGAGATGCGTTGCATGTCGATATTGGCCATCTCCATGACCGAGAAGACGATCGCCAGTGTCAGAGGAATCGACAGCGCGATAATCAGTCCCGGCCGCACGCCAAGGCTGATGAAGCTGACGACGAGGATGATGGCGATCGCCTGCCACAACGACGTCATGAATTCCGAGATTGCGCCTCTCACCGTTACGGCCTGGTCGGCGACGAGGTGGGGTTCAATGCCGAGGGGAAGTTCGGCGACCAGCGCTTTCATCGCGCGCTTGATATTCTCGCCAAGCGCAAGGATGTCGCCGCCGTCGCGCATGGCGATGGCAATCCCGATAGCCGGCTGACCATTGACCCTGAACATCGGCTGCGGCGGATCGGCATAACCGCGACGGACCTGGGCGATGTCGGCCAGCCGGAGCATGCGGCCGCCGATCGCAAAGTTGACGTCCCGAATGTCCTGCTCGGATCGGAACGCACCGGACACCCGCAATGATATGCGTTCGTCGCCGGTTTCGATTGTTCCTGCGGGCTGCACGATATTCTGCGTCTGCAATGCCGCGATCAATGCCGACCGGTCGATGCCGAGATTGGCCATTTCCTGGATCGAGACCTCGACGAAGATGCGTTCGTCCTGCGCGCCGAGTATTTCGATCTTTGAGACGTCGGGTACCTCAAGCAGCTTTGAGCGCGCTTTCTCGACATAGTCACGAAGATCGCGATGGCTGAAACCGTCCGACGTGAAGCCGTAGATGGTGCCGAATGTGTCGCCGAATTCGTCGTTGAATCCCGGTCCGACGATGCCGGCGGGTAGAGTATGGCGCATGTCGCCGATACTCTTGCGGACATGGTACCATGTGTCGTTGACCTGTCTGGCGTTGGCGCTGCCCTGAAGATTGACGAAAACGGTTGTGACGCCCGCAGTCGTTATGCTGCGAATGAAATCCAGATGCGGTGTTTCCTGCAGCGTGCGCTCAAGGCGCTCGGTCACCTGATTGAGCGTGTCCTGAACTGTCGCACCCGGCCACGCGGCCTGAACGACCATGGTCTTGATGATGAAGCTCGGATCCTCGCTGCGACCGAGCCGGACATATGACATCAACCCGCCAGCCACGCCGATGATCATGAGATAGATGACCAGAGAGCGATGGCTGAGTGCCCATTCCGAGAGATTGAAGCGCATTATCGTGATGCCCCGAGCAGGCGAACTTTTTGCCCTGGATGAAGCGCCTGCACGCCGGCGGTGACGACAATGTCACCCACATCAAGGCCTTGAGAGACGGTCACGGTCGACGGATCAAAGCGCGCCACATCGACGTTGCGGACCGAAACCGTGAGGTTCGACGGGTCGATGACCCAGACGGCGGGCTGCCGGTTGAACTTGCTCATCGACGTCGCGGGGATCTCGATCACGGGTGCCGCGTTCATCTGCATCTCGCCGTTGACCGTCGTGCCAAGCATCATTGCTGCGGGCGGCTTGTTGAGGCCGACCCGGACGGTGAAGGTCCGTGTGACCGGATCGGCCTGCGGCGAGACTTCGCGCACGCGACCGGTCGTCGTCACATTCGGGGCATCGACAAGACGGACCGTTATTTCCGGGTCGCCGGGAGCGGTGCGCATGAGTTGCGCCGGTACGTCGAACACCGCATCGCGGCCATCCTGACGCGCGATGCGAACGATCATCTGTCCGGCCTGCACAACCTCGCCTGGTTCGGCGCCGACGGCCGTGACCACACCGGGCGCATCCGCCTTCAGTTCGGTAAAGCCGACGAGATCATGCGCGGTCCGAAGCTGTGCCTCGGCGACATCGACCTGCGACTGCGCCGTTGTTGCCGCTTTCTGGGCCTGATCGAGAAGGACGGCGGTGGTCCACCCCTGACCAAACAGCGTTTGCTGGCGCTCAAGCTGGTTGCGGGTCTGGGTCAATGCCGCCTGCGCGGCGACGAGAGCTGCCTTTGCCGAGAGCAGGGCATTCTGTTCGTTTTGCGGTTCAAGCCTTCCAATCAGCTGGCCGGCTTCGAGCCGGTCGCCGACATTGACGGCTCTTTCAATCATCCGGCCAGCAATACGAAAGCCGATCGCCGCCTGATCTTGCGCCTCGAGGCGTCCCGTCAGCACAATGGGAACACCAGCTGTTCGTTTGGTTACGGTCATCGTTCTGACGGGGCGTATTTCAGGCGCTTCCACCTCTACGCTCTGTCGGCATCCAGCCACCATCGCTGCCGACGCGAGCAAGACCAGTATTCGTCGGTGATTGCCTGCTCGCAGGTAAATCCGGCTTGCATACATGGCCTGATGGTCTCCCAGGAATGGCTGTCTGAGGGCCTGTAGCGGCCGGCCGGAGAGTGCCGGCAGTGAAGAACACGCGACGACCCCACCGAACAGAGACAGAGAATCGAACTCTCGACCTGCTCTTGAAAAATTTTACGGCAAACGTCGTTCTTCAATCACGTTGGACCTACGTCCAATGGATTTGCATGACCGCGTGAGCACAATCGCGTCCGAAGTATTCGCGGATTGTAACCGTGACGCCGGTTGATTTTGGTTGCTCTTGCCGCACGGAAGCGATTTTCGGAATCGAGCGCTTAGCCAGGTCTGCTTAACCAGACCCGCAGCCGCAACCAGGAATGTCAGCCAACAAAGGCAATCATCCGGAAAACGTCGAGGGGGATTCATGGCATCCAATGGATCGAATGGCGTGCAAAAGCTGACTCTCTTCGCGTTGACCGCGATGGTGGTCGGCTCGATGGTCGGCTCCGGAATTTTTTCGCTGCCGCGGACCTTCGGCATCGCAACAGGACCATTCGGTGCGATGATCGCGTGGATCATCGCGGCCGGCGGCATGTACACGCTGGCGCGGGTGTTTCAGGCCCTTGCCGAGCGCAAGCCTGATCTCGATGCCGGTGTTTACGCCTACGCAAAAGCCGGCTTCGGCAACTATCCGGGCTTTCTCTCGGTATTTGGCTACTGGATCGGGACTTGCATCGGCAACGTCTCCTATTGGGTTCTCATCAAGTCGACTCTCGGCGCTTTCTTTCCGGTTTTCGGCGACGGCAACACGATCGCCGCCATTGCCGTCGCTTCGGTCGGCATCTGGCTTTTTCACTTTATGATTCTGAGAGGGGTTCAGCAGGCCGCTTTCATCAATATGGTCGTCACCATCGCGAAAATCGTTCCGATCGTGGTGTTCATCCTCATCATGATCTTCGCATTCAAGCTGGACGTGTTTCGCGCCAATTTCTGGGGCGGCCAGGGAATGCCTGAGACGTCTCTGTTCGACCAGATCCGCGCCACGATGCTGGTGACCGTCTTTGTGTTTCTTGGCATCGAAGGCGCCAGCGTTTATTCACGCTTTGCCAAGCAGCGTTCCGACGTCGGCAGCGCGACGATCATGGGCTTTCTTGGCGTCACGACCTTGATGGTTCTCGTCTCGATGCTGCCCTATGCCGCGCTGACCCGCCTGGAAATCTCCGGGATGCGGCAGCCGTCGATGGCGGCGGTGCTGGAAGCAGTCGTTGGTCATTGGGGCGCGGTCTTTATCAGCGTCGGGCTGCTGGTGTCGGTGCTCGGCGCCTATCTCGCATGGTCGCTGATCTGCGCGGAAGTGCTGTCTGTTGCCGCCAAAGCAAAGGACATGCCCAAAGTTTTCGCGACCGAAAACGAAAACAAGGTGCCTGCCGCGGCGCTATGGATGACCAATATCGTGGTGCAACTGTTCGTCATCAGCACCTATTGGTCCACCGATGCATTTTCGCTGATGCTGAACCTGACAAGCGTGATGGCGCTGATTCCGTTCCTGCTCGTGGCGGCCTACGGACTGATGCTGGTGAGGCGCGGCGAAACCTATGAGATTCTGCCCGAAGAACGAACCCGCGACATGATTTTCTCGGGTCTTGCGGTCTTCTACACGCTGTTCCTGATCTACGCGGCGGGCCTGAAATTCCTCGTGCTGTCGGCGATCCTCTACGGCCCCGGCACGGCTCTCTACATCTGGAACAGGCTCGAGCAGAAGCAGCGAATTTTCAGCCCGATTGAATGGGGCATCTTCATCGTCGCCATGATCGGTGCTGCGATCGGCGTCCATGGATTGGTCACTGGATACATCACGATCTAGGTAAGGGAGCGTCCTATGGTGAATGAAAAGGCATCCGCGACGGCCGGCAAGTCATCGGCTGCATTTGGTGTGCATTCGGAGGTTGGGCAACTTCGAAAGGTGATGGTCTGCGCGCCCGGCCGTGCACATCAGCGCCTGACCCCCAGCAATTGCGACGCGCTGCTGTTCGACGATGTGTTGTGGGTCGATAATGCCAAGCGGGATCATTTCGATTTTGTGCAGAAGATGCGCGACCGCGGCGTTGACGTCGTTGAAATGCACAATCTGCTCACCGAGACAGTGGAAATTCCCGAGGCCAAGAAATGGATCCTCGACAATCAGGTGATTCCGGATCAGGTCGGCGTCGGGCTGGTCGATGAAATTCGCAGCTATCTCAATGGACTGTCTTCTCGCGAACTCGCGGAGACGCTGATCGGCGGCTTGTCGACGGAAGAGTTCCCGGAGGCTGTCGGCGGTCAGATGCTTCGCCTGGTGAAGGAGGCGGCGGGCGTCACCGAGTATTTGCTGCCGCCGTTGCCGAACACGCTCTATACGCGCGACACGACGTGCTGGATCTACGGCGGCTGCACATTGAACCCGCTCTACTGGCCGGCGCGGCATGAGGAAACGATCCTCACGACGTCGATCTACAAGTTCCATCCTGACTTCGCGGGCAAGGTGAATGTGTGGTGGGGCGATCCGCTCCATGACCACGGGCTCGCCACGCTCGAAGGCGGAGATGTGATGCCTATCGGCAAGGGCAATGTCCTGATTGGCATGAGCGAACGGACATCGCGTCAGGCGATCAGCCAGCTTGCGGCGACGCTCTTCGCGAAAGGGGCTGCCCAGCGTGTGATCGTGGCCGCGATGCCGAAACTGCGCGCCGCCATGCATCTCGACACGGTCTTCACTTTCGCCGACCGTGACTGCGTTCTTTACTATCCCGACATCGTCAACAGCATCCAGGCCTTCTCCTATCGACCCGGCAAAAAAGAGGGGACGGTCGATCTCCGCAAGGACGAGGGCAGCTTTGTCGAGACCGTCCGCGATTCGCTCGGTCTCAAGAAGATGCGTGTCGTGGAAACCGGCGGCACGGCCTATATGCGCGAACGGACGCAGTGGGACAGCGGTGCAAACCTTGTCTGCGCGTCGCCGGGGGTGGTGTTTGCCTACGATCGCAACACCTACACGAATACCTTGCTGCGCAAGGAAGGCATCGAGGTCATCTCGATCGTCGGAGCGGAGCTCGGCCGCGGTCGCGGCGGCGGTCATTGCATGACATGTCCGATCATTCGTGACGCCGTGGATTACTGAAAACAAAGGATGGGTCGAGCGAGCTCGATGCAAGCGTAAGCGCAATGGATATTCCGGACGACCAGCGACTGTCGCGCCGCGCACTGATCGCGCTCGTCGTGGGGTCGATGGTCGGCTCCGGAATTTTTGCCCTGCCGGCTGCATTCGGGCGTTCGACCGGCGCTCTCGGCGCCATGATTGCCTGGGTGATCGCAGGCACCGGCATGCTGATGCTGGCATTTGTCTTCCAGACGTTATCGCGCCGACGCCCAGATCTCGACAACGGCATCTATACCTACGCCAAGGCCGGCTTCGGCGAGTATCTCGGCTTCTCGTCGGCCGTCGGTTACTGGATAGGTTGTTGTCTGGCCGACGTCGCTTGTCTCATCCTGATAAAAGCAACGCTGGGGCAATTTATGCCCATCTTCGGCGATGGCACGACGGTCGTGGCAATCGTCAGTGCATCGGCGTTGCTGTGGGGCGTGCAATGGTTGATCCTGCGAGGCGTCAAGGAGGCGACGGCTCTCAATACCATTGCGACATTCGCCAAGATCATCCCCATCGTCTTGTTTCTTGTCGTGGTCGGCGCGGGGTTTAAGGCTGACATTTTTGCCTTGAATTTCTGGGGCAGTGCGCAGCCGAGCTTTGGCGATGTCGCCGGGCAGGTGCGCAATACGATGCTGGTGACGGTTTTTGTCTTCGTCGGCATTGAAGGAGCTAGTGTTTACTCGCGCTATGCCAAAGACCGGGCTGACGTCGGTATCGCGACCGTGCTTGGCTTTCTCGGTGTCTTAAGTCTCCTCGTGCTGGTGACGATGCTGTCCTACGGCGTGCTGCTGCGGGAGGATCTTGCGAAGCTGGCCACGCCGTCGATGGCGGGCGTGCTTGAGGCCATCGTCGGGCCGTGGGGCAGAGCTTTCATCAGTCTCGGCCTGATCATTTCGGTTCTTGGCAATTATCTGTCGTGGTCGTTGCTGGCCGCCGAAGTTCTGCGGTCCGCTGCTGTTGAGGGCACGATGCCGTCCTTCCTGGGACGAGAGAACAGTCAGAAGGCGCCTGTGGCCGCATTGTGGCTCACAAATATTATTATCCAGCTCTTCCTGCTGGTGACGTGGTTTGCCGAGTATGCGTTTACGCTGGCGTTGAAGATGACCAGCTCGATGACCTTGATCCCATATCTTCTTGTTGCGGCGTATGGCTTGAAACTGGCGCTGACCGGCGAGACATATCTGACGGATGCGCGCGAGCGCCGGAAGGATGCGTGTTTCGGCGTCCTCGCCACGGCCTATTCGATCGCCATGATTTATGCAGGCGGCATGAAGTTCGTCTTGTTGTCAGCTATTCTTTACGCACCAGGAACCATTCTATTCGTTGTTGCGAGGCTCGAGCAGAAGCGTAAGCTGTTCAAGCCAATTGAGGGGCTGATTTTCGCGACCATTGTCGCCATGGCGCTCATCGGGATTTTCAGTCTCGCATCAGGTGTCATCACAGTGTGAACCCTTGAGATTGAGATCCTGGGCAGGCCGCGACGGCGCCCGATGAGGAGGCTCTCACGATGATCATGCATCTGCGAACAGCGCGTTTGTTGCTTCTTCTGGCGATGTCGGCTGGCCTATGCGATCGGGCTTTTGCGCAGGAACCCTCGGCTGTCACGCTTTTCGAAAACGTCCGAAATCTTCGACGGCAAGAGTGCGGGGCTTTCGCCGCCGTCCAATGTCCTTGTGCGGGGCAATTTCATTCAACGTATTTCGACTGCACCGATCGCCATCGATCGCCGCGCCGATACCCGCATTGTTGCCGGCGGCGGTCGCGTGCTGATGCCCGGCCTCAGTGATGCTCACTGGCATCCGATGCTGGTGCGACCGACGCCCACGGACGTTATCGTCAGCGATGTCGGTTATACCAACTTGCTCGCGGCGGCCGAGGCGACGGCGACCTTGATGCGAGGCTTTACGACGGTCCGCGACATGGGTGGACCGAGCTTCAGCCTGAAGCGCGCGATCGACGAAGGACTGTTGCCGGGGCCGCGCATCTATCCGTCCGGGGCGATGATTTCCGTCACCAGCGGGCATGGCGATTTTCGCCAGCGCTTTGAATTGCCGCGGACGATTGGCGGGATGCTTTCGCGGATGGAGCAGATCGGCGGCAGCATGATTGCCGATAGCCCGGACGAGGTGAGGCTGCGTGCGCGCGAGCAGCTGATGCTGGGCGCGTCGCAGATCAAACTGACCGCGGGCGGCGGCGTGGCGTCGCCCTTCAGCCCGCTCGATGTCGTCACGTTCACCGAGCCGGAGCTTCGCGCTGCCGTTGAGGCCGCCGAGAACTGGGGGACCTATGTCTGCACGCATGCCTATACGGCGGCGTCGATTCAGCGTTCGATCGCGGCCGGCGTTAAATGCATCGAGCATGCGCATCTGATGGACGATGCGACGGCCAGGCTGATTGCCGACAAGGGCATCTGGCTGAGCACGCAGCCGTTCCTCGATCTTGGCGGGGCGGCGATGTTGCCTGCCGAGCAACAGGCAAAGATGCGGGAAGTCATTTCAGGCACCGACGCCGTCTATGGCTTCGTGAAGAAGTACAAGATCAAGACGGCGTTCGGGACAGATGTCCTGTTTTCGAAGGTGCTGGCTGAACGGCAGGGCGCCAGCCTTGCAAGCATGACACGCTGGTTCACGCCCGCGGAAGTCTTGACCATGGCGACGTCAACAAACGCGGAGCTGTTCAGGCTCTCCGGGCTTCGCAATCCCTATCCCGGCAAGCTCGGCGTCGTTGAAGAAGGCGCGTTTGCCGACCTGCTGCTGGTCGATGGCGATCCGCTGGCGAACATCCAGCTGATCGCAGATCCGAACAAAAACTTTGTAATCATCATGAAGGACGGAAAGATATTCAAAGATACGTTGCCGCGATGACCGTCTGTTGCAGGCCCGATCGCCCAGTGTCTGGGATCCGTGGGCAATCGTCGAGGCCAGATCCCGCAGCCTGAAGCTGATTGGCAGCGACCGCTAAGAATGGTCGCCGCGCGCCAGGAGAGCCGACCGCATGGCGAGCCTCCTATTCAGGCAAGCAATTTGACTGATGCCAAAATAGCCCTCAGAGATTGGAGGCCGTTGACCTAAATCAACGCAGACGATCCCAAAGAATTCCGATCATTCACGACTAAAAGACAGCACGAACGGATTTGTTGAGTGACCGATCACAAAGTGACAGTTCGTGCGTCCGGTTCCGGACATGCCCTGCGACGACGGCTTAATTTGCCGCTTCTCGTCTTGTACGGCGTCGGCATTACGGTCGGCGCAGGTATTTATGTTCTGATCGGTTCGGTTGCCGCGCATGCCGGGCTATACGCGCCATGGTCATTTCTGATCGCCGCCGTGATCATGGCTTTTACGGTCGCGTCCTATGCAGAACTCACGATCCACTTTCCAGTCAGTGCCGGAGAAGCGGCCTATGTCAGGCATGCATTCAAATCGCGATACCTTGCGTTACTGACAGGCCTGACGACGATCTTCATCGGCATGATTTCTTCTGCAACCGTCGCGGTGGGATCGGCTGGCTATATAAGTCAGTTCATTGACGCCCCACGGGGTGTCATCGTGGTCGCTGTCGTCCTGATCCTCGGGCTGATAGCGGCGTGGGGTATCCTCGAATCCGTGGTGCTGGCCAGCATTTTCACGCTCGTTGAAGTCGGAGGCCTGCTTGCGATCATCGTGGCAGCCGGGCTGTCGGATTTCCCGGTTGTCTCGGTCGTCATGCCGCCACCTCCGATGATGTTGGCACAATGGTCCGGCATTTTCTTTGCGAGCTTGCTGGCATTCTTTGCCTTTATCGGATTTGAGGATCTCGCCAATGTTGTGGAGGAGGCGAAGACGCCGCATCGGGATATTCCGTGGGCTATGTTCCTGACGCTCGTCATTTCCACGGCATTGTATATCGCCGTTGCCGCCATCGCGGTCAGCGCCGTCAGTCCTGAGCGACTGGCGACATCTCCCGCACCGCTGAGTCTCGTTTTTCAGGAAGTTGCGGGAATCAGTCCGGCGGCCATCAGCGCGATTGCCATTGTTGCGACGCTGAACACAATTCTCGCTCAAATGACCATGGCAACGCGCGTCGTTTATGGGTTGGCGAGGGAGGGCGACTTGCCCGCATTTCTTGGTGAAGTGCATGCCAGGACGGCGACGCCGCTGGCGGCCACCGCATTGATGACGGTCATGGTTATTGTTCTGGCGCTCACCTTTCGTTTCGAGGCGCTCGCCGAAATTACGTCGCTGGCGACACTTGTGATCTTTGTGCTGGTCAACGCGTCGCTGTTGCGTCTGCGCTTCCAGCGTACAACGCAATTCACGTCACATCTTGGAATACCGACATGGGTGCCGGTCGCGGGCATTGTGAGCAGCCTGGCAATGATCGCGAGCGCTCTTCTTCGCTAAAGTCGCCTTTCAAACGGCCAGTTGGGATTGGCATTCAGGCGCGGGCGACCGCAGGCCTGGCGCGTGACAAATGCTGGCCTGTCCCCTTGCCGGAGACGAGGTCGCCGTCGCGAACGATAAAACGCCCACGCACGAGCAGCGACGTCGGCCAGCCGGTGACGGTCAACCCCTCATAGGGCGTATAGTCGGCGCCGTGATGCAGATGTGCCTGCGTGATCGGCTTTGTCAGCGTCGGATCCCAGATCGCGATATCGGCATCGTTGCCGACGGTGACGGAGCCTTTGTTCGTCAGGCCGTAGATTTTTGCGTGGTTGGTGGCTGTGAGCGCAACGAATTGCTGCAGCGTGATGCGGCCTTTCACGACGCCTTCGGAAAACAGGATCGGCAGCCGGGTCTCGATGCCCGGAATGCCGTTCGGAATCCAGCGGAAGGATTTCCGGCCCTTGGGGGCCTGCTTACCGGCTTCGTCGTCGAACCTGAACGGGCAATGATCCGACGAGAAGACCGAGAAGATGCCTTGCTGCAGGCCTTCCCAGCACGCGTCCTGGCTGGCGTGGTCCCGTGGCGGCGGCGAGCAGACATATTTGGCGCCTTCCATGCCCTCCTTGTCCATGTCCGCTTCTGTCAGCATCAGGTATTGCGGACAGGTTTCGCCCATGATGTTCAGTCCGCGCGCCCGCGCGCGCCGGATTTCTTCCATCGCCTCGCGATTGGAAACGTGAACGATCATGATGGGAACGTCGATCAGTTCGGCCAGTGCGATGGCGCGGTGTGTCGCTTCGCTCTCCACCGGAATGGGACGGGAGCGGCCGTGAAAACGCGGCGCGGTGTGGCCCGATTGCTCGAGCCGGTCGGTCAGGAACCGGAGCGCATCGTAGTTTTCGGCATGGACCTGCACCAGCGCGCCGAATTTCCGCGCAACCTCGAAGACGCTCAGCATCTCGTAATCGTTGAGCGCCAGGCCTTCGTAGGTCATGAAGACCTTGAACGAGGTATATCCGTCTTCGAACAGCGCCGGAAGTTCCTGACCCAAAACACTCTCGGTCGGATCGGCGACGATCAAATGAAACGAGTGATCGATGTAGCATTGGTCCTTGGCCAGTGCGTGGTAGTCGGTGAGGGCCGCGCGTAGAGATTGCCCCTTTTGCTGCAGGCAATAGGGCATCACCGTGCTGTTGCCGCCGAAGGCCGCCGCCAGCGTCGCGCTTTCAAAGTTGTCGGCCATGACGATGCCCGGCCCGGACGGCTGCGAAATATGAACATGGCTGTCGATGCCACCGGGCAGGACCAGCTTTCCGGTCGCATCGAACTCGTCGTCGCTGCTCTGCAGTTCGTCGCCGATGGCGACGATACGTCCCTGACGAATGCCGACGTCGGCGCGGCACGAGTCGCTTGCGGTGACGATGGTGCCGTTGCGAATGATCAGATCGTATTTAGCCATGCGTCATCCAAGCTCGAACGTGGTGATTCCGAAAAGGTTCTTCATCGCGATGGCCGGCGCGGGGCCGGTGTACATGCGCGCGGTCTCGAATGCGGGCGCAAGCGACAGGCTTTCGGCGAGCTTGACAGCGGCGCCGTTCGCTTCCGGGATGTCGATGATGATCGGGCGCTGCAAAGCCGGCGCATCGAGCGCCTGCAGCAATGCGAGGGCGCAGGCGGTATCCGCCGCGTAGAGCGGGCCGATCTTGGTGCCGCGCCGGCACGGCCGCGCCACGGCGAAGCCCACCAACTCGCCGTCCTGGATCGCGACGCGTGCGCGATGACCGGGAAGCGATATCCAGAGCGAGAGGAACGCATCGCGTGCGGCCGGAAAGAATCGCCGGTCGAAGGCCGCGATCTTGTCAAAGGGCACTTCCGTTGCGTCGCGCAGCGTCAGGCCGGCCGGTGCATCATCGGGCAGGGGTGCCGTGCCCTCGAAGCGGATGTTCCGCCACGCCAGATGAAAGCCGGATTTGACGTAGTTCGCCTGCTGCGCCAGCACGCCGTCGAGCCCGACATTGCGGCCGGCGAGCCTTGCCATGCCTGCGCGCCAGATTTCCAGGCCGTGGCCGCGACCGCGCGCGGACGGATGCGCGATATAGAAGCCAAGAAAGCCGAAATCGTCGCCATAGCGGGCCACGGAGATACAGGCGACCGGCGTTCCGTCGTCGACTGCGAGCAGAAAGCCTTCGGGATCGGCCGCGTGGAACGCTGTGGCGTCGTTGAGTCCGGGATTCCAGCCCTCGGCTGCCGCCCAGTCGGCGGCGAGATCGATTTCGGAGCGGCTCATTGTGCGAACGATGATCATGTCCGTCCTGCCGCGATGTCGCGAATTGCTGCTTAAAAGTCCTCGGGAAGCATGAGGGCGTCCTTCAGGGCAATTTCCTCCCGCAGGCGCAGGTCGAGATCGGCTTCGATGTGGTTGATGTGATGGAGCATCAACGCGGTGGCCTTTTCGACATCGCGGGCTTCAAGCGCTTCGAGGATCCGCGCGTGGTCGTCGTGACCGCAGCTTGAGACGCCGGAGCGGCCATAGAGCGCGATGACCAGCGACGAACGCGCGACCAGCTCGTCCATGAACCGCTTCAGGATGGCGTTGCCGGCGACCTCGGCCAGCAGCAGGTGAAAATCGCCCGACGCCTGGATTTCGGCGCGCCGCGCCGCCGGGCTATGGCGCGCGATCAGGCGGCCGCTGTTCCTCCAGCTGCTGGCGAAACAGCGGGATATCGTCCGGGCTCAGCCGCTTGATCGCGGCGGCGACGATGCCGGGCTCGATCAGCCGGCGTGAGGCGAAGACCTGGCGCGCCTCGTCGGGCGACGGGATTGGAAACAAAGGCGCCACGGTTGCGTTCGGTGCGCACCAGCCCCTCAAAGGCCAGCATCTGCAGCGCGACGCGGGCGACGGTGCGGCTGACGTCGAAGAGATCGCCGACCTCGGCTTCGGACAGCTTGGTTCCGGGCGCAAGGCGGCGATCGACAATGGCGTCGCGCAGCTGGTCGCGAATCGTCTGACGCTCGATCCTCTCCCTCGAGGACGCGCACACGCTCCGCCACGTTCACGGTGTGGTCCATCAGAACGCTCTTTCTTCTTCTCGGCCATCAATGAATAGAACAACTGCCTGCCACACGTGCGATGATATTTTGAACACGAAGACGCAAATTTGTGCATGCAGAAACACTGTTATGGCTTCCGCTCGAAATTCCCGCAACGACAGAAGAATTGAACAGAACAAAGCAGTAAGTTCAGAATCGGCGAATTGGCACGTCTCCTGCTTGAGTGTGCTGATGCAGGAGAGGATCGCAATGACCAAAGCGGCCGAGATCGATATCGCATCCGTCACCAAGCTCTACGGCACGACCACCGCGGTCGACGCCATCAGCCTCAAGATTCCGGCCGGCACCTATTGCTGCCTGCTCGGCCCGTCGGGCTGCGGCAAGACCTCGACGCTGCGCATGATCGCCGGCCACGAGAGCGTCTCCGACGGCGACATCGTGCTCGGCAACGCAGGTCATCACCGACCTGCCGCCGGCGCGCGCGCGGCACGGCGATGATGTTCCAGTCCTACGCGCTGTTTCCCGCATCTCGACCTGCGTCGACAACGTCGCCTTCAGCCTGAAGATGAAGGGCGTCGACAAGGACGAGCGCCGCGCCAAGGCGCTCGACATGCTGAAGCTGGTGCAGATGGAGCGCCTATGCCGACGCGCCTGCCGGCCCAGCTTTCCGGCGGCCAGCAGCAGCGCGTGGCGCTGGCCCGCGCGCTGATCACCGATCCCGCAGGTCCTGCTGCTCGACGAGCCGCTGTCGGCGCTCGATCCGTTCCTGCAAGATCCGCATGCGCGCCGAGCTGAAGAAGCTGCAGACGCGGCTCGGCATCACCTTCGTCCACGTCACCCACAGCCAGGACGAGGCGATGGCGCTGGCCGACCTCGATCGTGGTGATGAACGACGGCCGGATCGAGCAGGCCGCGCCGCCGCGCGAGGTCTTCGACCGCCCGGCGACCGCCTTCGTCGCCCGCTTCATGGGCGACCACAACGTCGTCTCCGGCCGCGCGGCGGGCGCGCCGACGGCTCGTGACGCTCGAGGTGCCGAGCGGCGGCACGCTTCGCCGCGACCGGCGCGCCGCGCGATGTCGGCGCAGCCGGTCGACATCGCCATCCGCACCGACCACGTGCGCATCGGCGACCGCGCCGGCAAGGGCCTCGGCTTCACCGGCATCGTCTCCAACGTCGAATATCGCGGCACCTCGGTGAAGCTCGCCGTCGACGGCGCCGGCATCGAGGACTTCACCGCCATCGTCGCCGACGCGGACTTCTTCGCCGACGCCGGTCGCCGTCGGCGACGCGGTGCCGCTCGCCTGGGACGCCGAGGACGCCATCGTCCTCGGCCGCCTCGACACCTGACCAACGTCAACAGGAACAGACAGGCGATGAACGGACACGACGAAACCACGAAGGCGGCGGCATCTCGCCGCCGCACGCTGCTCAAGGGCGCGGCCGCTCGCCGGCGCTCGCCGCCGGCTCCGGCGCGCATCACCGGCTTCCCGACCGATCTGGGCGCAGAACCCGATCACGCTGCGCCAGTTCGGCACCGGCGTGTCGAACCTCAACGCCATCGCCGAGAAGTGCAAGGACGACCTCGGCATCACGCTGCGAGATGACGGCGACTCGACTCCGACGCCGCCGCCCAGCGCGCCGTGACCCAGCCCGACTCCTACGACATCGCCGACATCGAATACTGGATCTGCAAGAAGGTCTTCCCGGCCGGCGTGCATGCAGCCGATGGACGTCACGAAGCTCAAGTATTACGACAAGATCGTGCCGCTGTTCACCACCGGCAAGCTGACGCCCGACAGCGTCATCGCCCAGGGCACCGCGCCGCACACCGTCGGCTTCGTCGAGGGCGCCGGCTCGACAAGACCTTCGCCAAGGAGCCAGACCCAGTGGTTCACGCATGATCCCGACCATCTACAACGCCGACACGCTCGGCATCCGCCCCGACCTGGTCGGCCGCGAGATCACCACCTGGGCCGACATCCTGGACCCGGCCTTCAAGGGCAAGACCTCGATCCTCAACATCCCGTCGATCGGCATCATGGATGCCGCGATGATCTGGAGGCGACGGGCAACATCAAGTATGCCGACAAGGGCAACATGACCAAGGAGGAGATCGACAAGACGATCGACTTCCTGATCAAGGCCAAGAAGGCCGGCCAGTTCCGCGCCTTCTGGAAGACCTTCGACGAGAGCGTCAACCTGATGGCCTCGGGCGAGGTCGTGATCCAGTCGATGTGGTCGCCGGCCGTCGCCGCCGTGCGCTCGCAAGGGCATCCCCTGCAACTACCAGCCGCTCAAGGAAGGCTATCGCGCCTGGGGCGGCGGCCTCGGCCTCGCCACGCATCTCGCAGGGCGCGCAGCTCGACGCGGCCTACGAATACATCAACTGGTACACTGTCCGGCTGGGTCGGCGCCTATCTCAACCGCCAGGGCTACTACTCGGCCGTGCTGGACACCGCCAAGGAGTACATGTCGCGCCGACGAGTGGGGCTTCTGGATCGAAGGCAAGCCGGCCGCAGGGCGACATCCTCGCGCCCGACGGCAAGGTCATGGAAAAGGCCGGCGCCGTGCGCGACGGCGGCTCCTTCGAGGAGCGCATGGGCCGCGTCGCCTGCTGGAACTCGGTGATGGACGAGGACCGCTACATGGTCCGCAGTGGAACGAGTTCATCGCGGCCTGACGCGACGCTCGCCGCTCCATGCCGGGACGACGTGCGCTCCGGACTCGCGCGAGAGCCGCGGCGCTGACCGCCTCCGCCGTGACGGCACGACAGCTCAGCGCGACCGGCGCCGGGCGCAGCGCGCACGGCCGTCGCGTCTCGCCGCGCGGCTCGCTCCTATCTCCAGGCGGCGCCGCTGGCGCTGATCCTCGGCGTCTTCCTGCTCGTCCCGATCGCTGACGATCGTCGGTCGTCAGCTTCTGGGACTACGACTTCGCCCGCATCTATCCCGCCTTCGTGCTCACCAACTATGCCGAGACGCTCGGCTCGCTGGGTCACCTGGAAGACCTATCTCAACACGCTGAAATTCGCCGCGATCGTCTGGGCGCTGACGCTGTTCGATCGGCTTCACGGTCGCCTATTTCCTCGCCTTCCACGTCCGCAGCGCCGACGATGCAGATGGTGCTGTTCCTGGTCTGCACCGTGCCGTTCCTGACCTCGAACATCATCCGCATGATCTCGTGGATCCCGTTCCTCGGCCGCAACGGCCTGCGTCAACTCGACGCTGATCGACGCTCGGCATCGATCGACGCAGCCGCTCGAGTGCCTGCTCTATCTCCGATTTCGCCGTCGTGCTGGCCATGGTCCACCTCTACACGCTGTTCATGGTGACGCCGATCTTCAACACGCTGATGCGCATCGACCGCTCGCTGATCGAGGCGGCGCGCGACGCCGGCGCCACCGGCTGGCAGATCCTGTGCCAACGTCATCCTCCCGCTGGCCAAGCCCGGCATCGCCATCGGCTCGATCTTCGTCGTCACCCTGGTGATGGGCGACTTCTCACCGTGCGGTGATGTCGCGGCGGCCAGAGCGCCTCGGTCGGCGCTGATGATGACGAACCAGATGTCGCTGCTGCAATATCCCGCCGCCGCGGCCAATGCCGTCGTGCTGCTGGTCATCGTCCTGCTGATGGTCGCCGGCATCCTGCGCATCGTCGACATCCGCAAGGAGCTCTGACGATGCACGCACGACAAGCGCGGCCTCGCCTTCTGGCGTCCTCGCCGCCTTCTTCGCCCTGTTCGTGCTGTTCCTCTACGGCCCGCTGTCGACCATCTTCATCCTGTCCTTCCAGGGACCGAACGGCGGCCTGACCTTCCCGATGAACGGCGTCTCGCTGCACTGGTTCGCCAACCTGTTCGAGAAGCAGGCGGTCGGCGATTTCGGCGGCTCGCTTCACGCCGCTCGCTGCATGCTCGGCCTGATGGTGATGGTGGTCGACGGTCGTGGTCTCGCTGCTCGGCGGGCCTCGCCTTCCGCCGCCGCTTCCGCGGCTCGACGCCGCTGTTCTATCTGACCATCGCCAGCCTGTCGTGCCGTCGATCCTGATCAGTCCTCGGCATCGGCCTGCTGTTCCAGCAGCTCGGCATCCGGCCGGCCTGGTACAGCTCGGCCTTCGGCGCGCACCTGACCTGGACGCTGCCCTTCGGCCTCCTGATCATGTTCGCCGTCTTCAACCGCTTCTCGCCGGCCTACGAGGAGGCGGCGCGCGACCTCGGCGCCACGCCCTGGCAGACCTTCCGCCACGTCGTGCTGCCGATGATCGCTGCCGAGCCTGATCGGCGTCGGCCTGTTCGGCTTCACGCTGTCCTATGACGAGTTCGCCCGCACGCTGATGACCGCCGGCACCTTCAACACGCTGCCGCTCGAGATCTACGGCATGACCACCAACGTCACGACGCCGGTGCTCTATGCGCTCGGCACGGTGACGACGGTCTTCTCGTTCCTCATCATCCTCGGCGCGCTCGGCATCATCGTCCTGCATCGAACCGCCGCCGGGCGCGCGGCTGACGCTGATGCGCATCCTCGTCGTCAATCCCAACACCACCGCCACGATGACGGCGACGATCGCCGCGCGCGGCGCGCGCGGTCGCGGCGCCGGCAACCGAGATCGTCGGCCGTGACCTCGTCGATGGGACCGGCCTCGATCGAGGGCTATTACGACGAGGCGCTTCGCCGTGCCCGGCCTGCTCGCCGAGATCGCCACGGGCGAGAGCGCCGGCGCGCACGCGGCCGTCATCGCCTGCTTCGACGACACCGGCCTCGACGCCGCCCGCGCCATGGCGGCGATTCCGGTGATCGGCATCTGCGAGGCGGCGCTCGCATCGGCGGCCTTCGTCGCCCAGCGCTTCACCGTCGTCACGACCCTGGAGCGCTCGCGCGTGCCGCTCGAGGATCTGGTCCAGCGCTACGGCATGGCCGGCCGCGCCAAGGTGCGCGCCGCCGACATCCCGGTCCTGTCGCTCGAAGACCCGCATCCGGCGCCCGCGACCGGCTGCGCAGCGAGATCGCGCGCGGCGCTGCGCGACGACCGGGCCGAGGCGATCGTGCTCGGCTGCGCCGGCATGGCCGACCTCGCCGCCAGACCTGCAGCGCGAGTTCGGCGTGCCGGTGATCGACGGCGTCGCCGCCGCGGTCAAGCAGGCCGAGGCGCTGGTCGCGCTCGGCCTGACGACCGTCCAAGCGCGGCGCCTATGCAGCGCCGCTCGCCAAGGTCTACACCGGCCTCTTGGCGCCTTTCGCGCCGGCCGTGTCCTGACAGGCAATATGAAGAACGTCGTCGTCGTCGATCATCCGCTCGTGCAGCACAAGCTCAGCCTGATGCGGGACAAGACCACCGCGAGCAGCGAATTCAGGCGCCTGCTACGCGAAGTTGCGCCGCTGTTGCTCTATGAAGCGACGCGCGACGCAGAGCTGACCTATCGCGACATCGAAACACCCGTTGCCTCTATGAAAGCGCCGTTCCTTGCCGGCAAGAAGCCGTGTCTCGTTCCGGTGCTGCGCGCCGGTCTCGGCTTTGCCGATTCGATGATAGACATCGCACCGTTCGTCCGGGTCGGCCATCTCGGAAGTCTATCGAGATCCGGAGACTCACGAGGCGGTAGAATATTTCTACAAAATGCCGAAGGAAATCGCGGCGCGCCTTGTGATCGTCGTCGATCCGATGCTGGCGACGGGGAATTCGGCGAGCGCTGCGCTGTCGCGTTTGCGCGAGAAGGGCGCAATACGGCTGAAACTCATCTGCCTGCTGGCGAGCCCAGAGGGACTGCGCAAGGTTCATGCGGATCATCCTGACGTCATGATCTACACCGCGTCGATCGACGACGGGCTGACCGATCACGCCTATATCACACCCGGCCTGGGTGATGCCGGCGACCGGCTGTTCGGCACCGACTGACGGCTTGCCTCGATCCCCCTCAGCCTGCGATCAATAGGAATTGCGATCTGATTTCCGGAGGCATTCATGTGCATCGTGCGATATTGCAAGGCCGCGCTTGTCGCCGTGGTGGCGATCTTCTTTTCGATTATCGCCTTCGATAACGTCGTCGACTACGACAGCAACTGGCAGTTCGTTCAGCATGTGCTGAGCATGGATACGATCTTTCCGAACTCGAGCCTGAAATGGCGTGCGATCACCAATCCGACGCTGCAGATGCTCGGCTACTGGGCGATCATCGCCGCGGAGGCTGCGACCGCCATCCTGCTCTGGTGGGGTGTGGTGCTGCTGGTGAAGGCCGCGCCAGATGTCGCGCGGTTTGCGACAGCCAAAAGCATCGCCGTCGCCGGGCTGACTTTGGGCTTCATTATATTCGGTCTGGGCTTTGTGGTCGTCGGCGGCGAGTGGTTTGCGATGTGGCAGTCGCAGATCTGGAACGGCCAGCAGAAGGCCTTTGAATTCATCTCGATGATCGGGATCGTGCTGATCGTGCTTTTGATCCCGGAGCCTGCCCTGCCCGAAAGTGCGGCCTAGTCGCGCTTCTGCAGGACCGACAACACGCCGCGCTCCAGCTTGTCCTGCGTGTAGGGCTTCTCGATCACGGAATACTTGTCGGCGACGCCGTAGCCGGTCGCGAGCAGAACCGGAATGCCGCGTTCGGCCAGTGCGTCCGCGACGGGATCCACTCGTTCGCCGCGGACATTGACGTCGAGTACGGCGACATCGAAGTTGTCTGACTTCGCCATGGCCAGCGCCTTTGCGACGGAACTGATCGGGCCGATGACCGTCGCGCCAAGATCCTCAAGCATATCGACAGCCATCGCGCCGATCAGCGCTTCGTCTTCGACGAGCAGAACCGTTTTATTGCCAAGCGAGCGCATGTGGCCTCACAGTTCGAAGTTGATGACACAGATCAGTCCCTGCGGACCGTATTCAATCTTGACGTCGCCGTTCAGGTCGATGGCGAGCGTCTGCTCCAGAAGAACGGAGCCAAACCCGCGCCGTGCAGGGGCCTTTACCGCAGGTCCGCCGCGCTCGCGCCATTCCATGCGCATATTCCTGTTGTCGCTGCCGTCGAAGGTCCATGTCAGCTGGACAATGCCCGTGTCGTTCGACAGCGCGCCGTATTTGACCGCATTGGTGAACAATTCGTGCAGTGCGAGTGCGACTGGCCAGCGCCTGCCGAGGCGGCAACAGGACATGCGGCCCGCTCTTCTGGATGCGGTTGGCATGGGATGCCGCTGTCTGCAGACTGTCCGTCACCAGCTGATCGAGCGAGGCATTTTCCCAATTGGCGCGGGTCAGCAGGTTGTGAGCCGTGGACAGTGCGATCAGCCGGCCCTCGAACGCCTTGCGGGCCTTCTCATCCGTTCCCTTGAACGTCTGGTGCGCAATGCCCTGAACCACCGCAAGGGTATTCTTTACCCGATGATTGAGTTCGGCGAGAAGTAGCTCGCGCTGTCGCTCGGCCATCTGGCGTTCGCTGACATCGACGATGGAGGCAATCTCCATGGTGCCGTCAGATCCCTCGATCGGGTTGAAGCCGACCTCGACGGGGATTTTCTGGCCGTCGTGTCGTAGCCCAAAGAGAACGCTGGGCACCCCGTTCGACGAGCCGTTGCCCGTACTCAGTTGTGAGCGCTTCTGTTCCGACCAATGCGGGATCAGGATGTCCAACTTCTTGCCGGTCAGTACGTTGCGCCCGTAGCCGAAGAGCTTTTCGGCATTGGCGTTGACGAGAACGATGTTGGCATCGCGGTCGGTCATCACCATCGCGCTCGGTGCGGCTTCGACGGCAAGCCGGAAACGCTCTTCGCTTTTGCGCAAGGCACTCTCCGCCTGCTCACGATCGGTCACATCGACATTGATGCCGATCATGCCGAGGAACTCGCCGTTCTGATCGAAGCGCGGCCTGGCATCGGTTTGCAGAATGCGGTATCGGCCGTCGGCGTGGCGATATCTGCCTTTGGTCTTGACGCCGCTTCGTTTCGAGACGGCGTCAATCGTCGCCGCCATGACGTGCCCGCAATCCTCCTCATGGATTGTCGTGCGCCAGTCAAAGGTTGCGACGTCGCCTTCCTCCACGCCCCAGAAGTCCCGCAGCATGTGATTGAGGTGAAGGCATGCGCCTTGTGCGTCGCTCACCCAGATCATCACCGGCGCATGTTCCGTCATCAGGCGGAATCGTTCTTCCGAACTCCCGCAGCTTTTGTTCTGCGACCTGACGTGCGGTTGCCGCACGCGCCCTCTCCACGCTGAACCCGACCTGGCGCGCAATCGTCACCGCCAGATTCTGTTCCTGCGGTGTGAAGGCATGCGGCGCTTCATAGTAGGTCATGAACTTGCCGATGACGCCGCCCTGCGACACCAGCGGGATGAAGCCGAGACCGCGGATGTTCTCTTTCTTGATTGTTTCTTTCAGCGACTCCGGCTCTTCGGTCGCGTCGATATCGCTGACGAAGATTGCCGTTGCTTCGGTCTGGCCAAGCGTCCACGGGGTATGCCCGTCGACGGCGGTGCGATAGCCGTCGGAAAGCCCGCGCCATGCCACGAAACGCATGATGGCATCATTGTCGAACAGCAGAATGGAGGCGCGATTGCAGCGTAATGTCGCGGTAATCGCGTCGAGCGCTGCGGCGTAAACGTCATCAAGCGATTGCGCGCGATAGAGGTTGTCGGTCAGGCCGTAGAGACCCTTCAGCTCATCGATCTGGCTGGGTTCTTCCCGACTGAGCACCACCGTGGTCACGTTCGGCTATCCATCGCGAAGCTGCGCCGGCATAGGGGCCTGACGGCTCGTCCGCATTCGGTCGAGATCTGAAGGACTTCAGGCATTCAGGACGAACCTTGCGGACGACACCAAACGCTTTAATGCGCGAAGAACTGTGTTGTTCCGCTTGAACGCGAAAATAACAGGGAGTTGTGCAAGTACACCGGGACGGCTCGCGCCGCGCCGTCTAAGCATCTGAAAAATAAATGATTTTCCTAGCGTTTCAGCGGGGTGCCATGCGCAGCGCGCCGTCCAGCCGGATGACCTCGCCGTTGATGTAGCCGTTGGTCACGATATGGCCGACCAGCGCGGCGAACTCGTCGGCGTGGCCGAGCCTTTTCGGAAACGGAATGGCGGCCGCCAGTGAGGCTTGCGTCTCCTCCGGCAGGTTTTGCAACAGCGGCGTTAGCAGCAGCCCCGGTGCGATGGCGGCCACGCGGATGCCGAACTGCGCCAGTTCGCGCGCGGCGGGCAGGGTCATCGACACGATGCCGCCCTTGGAAGCCGCATAGGCCGTCTGACCGATCTGGCCCTCATAGGCAGCGGCGGAAGCCGTCGAGACGATAACTCCACGTTCGCCATCGGCGAGCGGCTCCAGCGTCGTCATCGCCGCGGCGCAAACGCGCAGCATGTTGAAGCTGCCGACGAGATTGACACGGATGACACGCTCGAATTCCGCAAGGGGCATTGGGCCGTCGCGACCGACGATGCGCTTTGCCACGCCAATGCCGGCGCAATTGACGAGAATGCGCGGTGCGCCGAACGCCTGCGTGCAGGCCTCGAGCGCGTCTTCGGCATCGGCTTCCGATGTTACGTCGCCGGAGATCGCCATGCCGCCGATGGCGGTGGCTTGCGCCTTGGCCTTGTCCGCATCGATGTCGAATACCGTGACTCGTGCACCGTGACTGGCGAGGAATTTCGCGGTCGCCGCGCCAAGACCCGAGCCGCCGCCCGTGACCAGCGCCGTATGCCCTTCAATCTTCATGGCGATGAGCGCCTTTCATTGCGCATCGATATCATGTTTTGGCGGTGGTCCCGACACAGATCGCGTCCTTTGGGGCTATCTCTTCGTAGAGCATATCCACGATCGCGGCGCGGTTTTTCAGGACCGCGCGCTGATTGAGCGAGCCCTTGTCGGTCATTTCGCTTGTATCGATGGAAGGACCTTCCGACATCAGCATCGCGCGGGCGACGCGATTGGAGCTTCCGGTCGCTTGTGTGGCAAAGCTCTTGAGCATCTCGGCGAACTTCGCGCGCACGGCCGGGTGCGCCGCCATCTCGGGAAGCCCACCCGGTACGCCGCCTGCGAGCGCGCGGCAGTTTTCAACGTCGGGGAAAATCAGCACCGGATATATTCGCGGTCGAGCCCGGCGATCACAACGTCCTGGATATAGGGCGCGCAATGATCGATCAGCGCCGCGCGCAACGGGCCGACCGTGACCCAGGTTCCGGTTGAGAGTTTGAAATCCTCCGCAACACGGCCGTCGAAATAGAAGCCCTTGTTGACGTCGTTGCGATCGGCAAAGCGCAGCGCGTCGCCGAGCCGGTAGAAGCCGTCTTCGTCGAAGGCCTGCTGTGTCAGTTCCGGCTGGCGCCAGTAGCCGGGCGTGATATTTGGCCCGCGCACGCGCGCTTCGAACTTGTCGCCTCGACGGCACCAGCTTGAAGTCGCAGCCTCGCGCCGGCAGTCCGACAAGACCGGCACCAACCATCGTGTCGTTGGCGCCCATGGCGAAGGGCGCCGTTTCGGTCGATCCCAGCCCGGTGAGGATCGTGATGCGTTCGCCTGTCGTCTCGACCGACAATTCGTCGAGCGTATCCCAGATATGCTGCGCCATGCCCGCGCCCGCATACCAGAACAGTTTCAGGTTGCGGAAGAAGTTCTCGCACAGGGCGCGGTCCTTGCGCAGATACGGGATCAGCGCGTCGTAGCCCTTCGGTACGTTGAAATACCAGTTTGGCGAAACTTCGCGCAGGTTGCGCACCGTCGCTTCAATCGCGCCGGGCGCGGGTTTGCCCTCGTCGATGTAAAGCGTTCCGCCATTGTAGAGGATCAGATTGAAATTGTGATTGCCGCCTGCGGTGTGGTTCCACGGTGCCCAGTCGAGCGTGACCGGCGGCTCATCGCGAAAGTAAGCAAAGTGTTCGGTCATCTGCTCGGCATTGGCGCACAACATGCGCTGGGTATTGATCACGGCCTTGGGCACGCCGGTCGAACCGGATGTAAAAAGAAATTTCGCGATCGTATCGGGCGTGATGCGGGCGCTGGCCGCATCGACAGCGGCGTCGTTGGCTGTGGTTTCCATCTCGCTGAACGGCGTCACGCGCCTGTCCATCAAAGTGCAGTGCTCGGCGATGATCTCCGTATCGATCGGTACGGCGCGTTCGATCGCGCGTTCGTAGCGGGCAGTATTTTCGACGAACACCAGTCCCGGGGTGAGCAGCTCGAAAATGTATTTCAGCTTGGCGAAATCCGATGAGATCAGCGAATAGGCTGGCGAAACCGGTGCGTAGGGGATGCCCGCATAGTGCGAAGCGAGGGCCAGCAAGGCATGCGAAATGCCGTTACCCGACAGGATGACAAGAGGCCGCTCAGCGGATAGCCGGCGCTGAAGCAGGGCGGCGGCGATCTTGCGCGCCCGCGCGCGCGCCTGCGCGTAGGTCACGGTCTGCCATGCCCCGCGCTCCGCACGTGCCGCAAGCCAGATGCGGTCCGGCGCGGTCGTTGCCCAGTGATCGAACCGCAGCGTGAGGTGCGCCGGGTAGTCAGACAACTGATGAATATTGCGGACCAGAAGTGCGCCGTGCGGCAAAGATTCTACCGTCGCCTTGCATTCCGCCATGCGGAGTGGGCGGAACGGCGCCTTGCTTGTCACGGCCTTGCTCGTAGAAGATGACTGCACAGCGTCAGCCTTCCCAAAAAGTGCGTTTCCCCATGCGGATGGTTATTTGCCTCCATCCGTCAGAACGTGATACTTGACAACATTCTATTGCCGCCGGCGCGCGACGCAAGTCGGCCGGGGCGTTGAGGACACAAATGAGCGCAAGCAAATGACTCTGTCGCAGCTGACCTATGCGCTGGAAGGGCCGGTGGCCCTGATCGGGCTGAACCGTCCGGCCAAGCGCAATGCCATCAGCGATACGATGATCTCGGAGCTGCGCGAGGCCGTCCTGCGCGCCGGCAGCGAAGCGCGCGTCGGCATTCTGTTCGGTCATGGCGATCATTTTTCCGCCGGTCTCGATCTGGCCGAGCATCTTGAGCGGACGGCGGTCGAGGGCATTGCCCATTCGCGCATGTGGCATCGGGTTTTTGACGATATCGAGCGGGGGGCCATTCCCTTTGTCGCCGCGTTGCATGGCGGCGTTATCGGCGGCGGGCTGGAGCTCGCTGCGTCGGCGCATATTCGCGTGGCGGACGAGGGGGCCTTTTTTGCGCTGCCGGAAGGCCAGCGCGGCATTTTTGTCGGCGGCGGCGGCTCGGTCAGGATCGCACGCCTGATCTCGGTCACGCGCATGACCGACATGATGCTGACCGGCCGGTCGCTGTCGGCAGCCGATGCTGAGCGTCATAACCTCGTCCACTATCTCGCAGCGCCGGGGCAGGCGCTGGCGGAGGCCCGGCGAATCGCCGAACAGATCGCCAAGAATGCTCCACTGTCGAATTACGCGATCACCAATGCGCTGCCACGCATTCAGGATTTGTCCCATGATGACGGGCTTTTCTTCGAATCCCTGATGGCGGCATTTACCCAGACCACGCCGGAAGCCGCCGAGCGGCTCAAGGCCTTCCTCGACAAGCGCACCGCTCGCGTCGCGCCGCCAACTCGCTCATGACCCCGCCTAAGAAAAAGCCGCCCGCAGCGGCGAAGCCCGCCACTTCCGTCAACCTGTCGTCGCTCTGGAACATTGCGGGCTTCAAGCTGCGCATGCTCGATCTGCGGCTGATGCGCTCGGTCAGCGAGCGTCTGGGCCGTATCGGTCTGACGCCGGCGTCCGCGACTGTGTTGCTGGTCCTCGAAAGCAATCCCGGCATGCCGCTTGGGCGGCTCGCCGATACGCTGATCGTGCAGCGTCCGAACATGACGAAACTCGTCAAGCGGCTGGAAGGCCGCAAGCTCATCGGCCGCAATGCGTCAGACGGCGACCGCCGCCGCATTTCGCTGGCGCTGACGCCCACGGGCAAGCGCCACGCCGTGAAAGTCCGCGCCATTCTCGTCGAACATGATGCGTCGGTGCTGTCGGCGTTGACACCCGCCGAACGCACCCAGTTCATGCAGATGATCGGCCGCATGTTTGAATCGCTCGAAAACGGCGGGAAAAAACGCGGTTGAGCATGATCCGGAAAAGTGGGAACCGGTTTTCCGAAAAGATCATGCTCAAGAAAATCAGGCCAGTTTGAAAACCGGCAGCTTGTAACCCGTATCTGTATCCTCGAAGCTGACACGCACCTTCGCACCGATCCGCACGGCATTGAGATCATCAGTGGCGATGTTGGTCATGACGGTCGGACCCTCGTCGAGCGTGACATAGGCCAGCACATAGTCGCCGCCGAGCCTTCGCATGACGCTGAACGAATAGATCGTCGCCCGGCCGGAACTCTCTTTCCATTCCGTATCGTCGCTGAAGCAGAACGGGCAGATGGTGCGCGGCTGAAAGTGATTTTCGCCGCACGCGTTGCAGTGGCGCAACAGAAACTGCCCGCGATTGCAGGCGTCCCAGAAGGGCTGGCTCTCGACGTCCGGTTGCGGCCCGGGAATGTCACGCACGGGATTGGCCATGCTCATGTCCTTTCCAGAATGAGCGTTGCGCTGCCGTGGCGCGTCGGTAACGCCCCGCCGGTGCCGTGCGCCAGTGCGATATCGCAGTCTTTCACCTGCACCGCCGGATGCGCTTCGCCGCGCAATTGACGCACGGCTTCGATGATCTTGGTCATGCCGCCGCGATTGGAGGGATGATTGTTGCACAGGCCTCCGCCATCGGTGTTGAACGGCAGACGGCCGATGCCTGCAATCAGATTGCCGTCGGCGACGAATTTGCCGCCGTCGCCCTTGGCGCAGAATCCAAGATCCTCCAGCGTGATCAGCACCGTGATGGTGAAGCTGTCATAGATCGAGACGTATTTGATGTCGGAGGGTGTCACACCGGCTTCATCGAAGGCGCGAGGGCCCGACCAGATCGCGCCGGATGTCGTGACATCGATGCGGCCGCCCATGGTGTGCTTGGTCGCGTAGCCTGTGCCGCGGATGCGAACGGCCGGCTTCCTCAGCGAGCGCGCGATCTCCGGCCGCGTCACGACGACCGCGCCACCGCCGTCGGTAATGACGCAGCAATCGAGCCGGTGCAGCGGATCGGCGATCAATGGGGACGCCAGAACGTCCTCGACCGTCACGACATTTTTCAGCAGGGCCTGCGGATTGTGCTGCGCATGGTGCGATGCAGCGACCTTGATCCAGGCGAGTTGGGCGCTTGTGGTGCCGTATTGGTGCATGTGGCGCATCGCCGACATGGCGTAGAGGCCGATGACGGTCGGCCCATAGGGCAATTCAAAGGCCGCTTCGGGTGCATCCAGTCCCTTGGCCGCCACCGCCGTCCCGGTGCGGGCACCGAGCGCACGCGGTCGTCCGGCGAGCGTGACCAGCGCGACATTGCACTTGCCGGCGGCAATAGCCTCGGCCGCATGCATGACATGAACGAGATATGACGACCCCCAACTCTCGGTGGTGTCGACGTAGCGCAGCCGCAATCCCATGTAGTCGATAATCGAGAAAGGCCCGGTTCCAGGCGCTTCCCAGCCCGGCACGTCACCGGCGCAGAAGTAACCGTCGACGTCGTCCTTGCTCAATCCCGCATCTGCGAGAGCGCCCCGGGCAACTTCGGCATGCAGCTGCGCCAGCGACTTGTCCGGCGCATGGCGCGTGGGATGCTCGTAGATGCCGGCAATGCAGGCTCTGTCCGTAAGGTTCATGGCTTCGTCCCGTCCCGCGGCTCAAGTCCTTCACATCATTATAAAGTATAACGAAATTGACAAGCCTTGGCCGGGCGCTAAGCTTACGCCAGCGGTAACATCGCCTTTAGGCAATGATCGCAGGGAGGGTATAAAAATGAAAATTAATATCGGAAGGATTCTTACGACTGCTTGTGCCACGCTCATGGTCGCGGGTACGGCGCAGGCGCAGATCGCCAACAATAAAATTCGCATCGGCGTGCTGACGGACTTGTCCGGCATCTATGAACAGAACGCCGGCAATGGCTCGGTCGAAGCCGTTCGCATGGCTGCCGAGGAGTTCGGCGGCAAGATAAACGGCGCGACGATTGAAGTCGTCGGCGGCGATCATCAGAACAAGCCGGATGTCGCTGCGTCCGTCACCAATCGCTGGTTCGACGTCGAGCAAGTGGACATGGTCACCGACCTCGTCAACTCGGCGGTGGCTTTCGCGGTGGTCGATCTCGCCAAGGCGAAAAACAAGGCGGTGATGCTGACGAGCCCCGGCTCGTCGGACTTCACCGGCAAGGCCTGCGCGCCGGATCACTCGGTGCATTGGGTCTACGACACCTACCAGATGGGTAAGTCGATGGGCCTTGCTGTGCCGGATCTCGGCAAGACCTGGTTCTTCATCACTGCCGACTACGCCTTCGGCCATGCGCTTGAAGGCGCGCTGACGAATGCCATCAAGCCGTTCGGCGGTACGGTTGCGGGCACCGTGAAGGCGCCGCTCGGCACCTCGGACTTCTCGTCCTTCGTGTTGCAGGCCCAGGCGTCCGGTGCACAAGTCGTCGCCATCAACAATGGCGGCGATGACGCCATCAACGCCGCCAAGGCCGCGCGCGAGTTCGGCCTGCATGCCAAGGGTGTCAAGGTTGTGGCACTCGGTCTCGACTCGCTGCCCGCGATCAAGAGCGCGGGTCTCGATGTCGCGCAGGGCGGTCTGTTCGTCACCACCTGGCATCCGGATCTCAGCCCCGAGGCCCAGGCCTTCATGAAGAAGTTCATCGAACGCCGCAAGACGGCGCCGTCGAGCTTCCAGGTCGGCACCTACTCGGCCGCGCTGAACTGGCTGAAGGGCGTGCAGGCGACCAACAGCAAGGACCCGAAGAAGGTCATCGAGTGGTTGCGTACGCAGAACTTCAAGGACGCCTTCACCAATGGCGGCACGCTGCGTCCCGACGGCCGCATGGTCCACGATGTGTATCTGGTGCAGGTCAAGACGCCGGCGGAATCCAAGGGCGAATGGGACCTGCTCAAGGTGGTCGCCAAGATCCCCGGCGACCAGGCCTTCAGGCCGCTTGCGGATGGCGGCTGCCCGGCCATCAAGAAGTAAGGCTGGACGACATCCTCAGGCCGCGTGCATTCTGGCGCGCGGCCTGATTTTCTGTCCGAGATGCATCCGGGATTTCCCATGCAGGAGACGGCGACAGACCTGATTCTGCGCATGGTCGACATGCGCAAATCTTTCTTTGGATTCAACGCCGTGTCCGGCGTGACGCTGAATGTCCGGCGCGGCTCCATCCATGCGCTGATCGGGCCGAACGGCGCAGGCAAGACCACGCTGTTCAATCTCGCCACGAAATTCCTGCGGCCGACCTCCGGTCGCATTCTCTTCAACGGCATCGACATCACGGCTTATTCGCCCGGCGCGGTGTCGCGGCTCGGCATGGTTCGATCGTTTCAGATCTCGGCGGTTTTCCAGACGATGACCGCGCGCGAGAATGTCCGCGTGGCGTTGCAGACGATGCGCAATGACGGTTTTGCCTTCTGGCGTCACGAGCGTGCGCTCAACGAACTGAACAATCGCGCCGACGCGCTGCTTGAGGATGTGGGTCTCGCGGATTTGCGCGAACGGCGCGCCAGCGAACTGGCTTACGGCCAGCGCCGCGCGCTGGAGCTTGCGACCACACTCGCGCTTGAGCCGGAGTTGCTTCTGCTCGATGAGCCGACGGCGGGCATGGGCCGTGAGGATGTCACCCGCACCGCTGCGCTGATCCGGCGCGTTGCGCGCGATCGCACCGTGCTGATGGTGGAGCACAATCTGTCGGTGGTGTCCGATCTGTCGGATTGCATCACCGTGCTGGCGCGCGGCGAAGTTCTGGCGGAAGGCGCTTATGCCGATGTCGCCAACGATCCGGCGGTACGGACGGCCTATATGGGGGCCGACCATGTCTGATACCCCGGCGCTGCAGTTGGACGATCTTCACGGCTTCTACGGCGAGTCGCATGTGCTTCAAGGGCTCTCGCTGGAGGTCAAACGTGGCGAAGCGGTCAGCATTATCGGCCGCAATGGCGCCGGCAAGACGACCACCATGCGCGCGATCATGGGATTGCTGGAGCGCCGTACCGGCTCGATCCGCGTCAATGGCCAGGAAACGATCGCGCATCCGCCCGAGAAGATCGCGCGTCTCGGCGTCGGCTTCGTGCCCGAGGAGCGCGGTATCTATTCCAGCCTCGATGTGACTGAAAATCTTCTGCTGCCGCCGCGCTTAGGCCCCGGCGGCGCGAGCCTCGACGAACTCTACAAGCTGTTTCCCAATCTGGCCGAGCGTCGCAAAAGTCAGGGGACGCGGCTGTCGGGCGGCGAACAGCAAATGCTGGCCATCGCGCGTGTGCTGAGAACGGGCGCCAATCTATTTTTGCTGGATGAGCCGAATGAGGGGCTCGCCCCGGTCATCGTGCAGCAGATCTGCCTCGCCATCGATGGCATGAAAGCCAAGGGCCACACCATCGTGCTGGTCGAGCAGAACTTCCATGTGGCGTCACGGATCGCCGACCGCCACTACATCATGGAGCACGGTCGCATCGTGGATGTGGTGCCGCGGGCCGATCTCGCCGCCAAGGCCGATCGCATCAAAGCGCTGCTGGGGATCTGAGATGAATACGCAGGTGCTCCTCGGACAATTGCTGGTCGGCCTCATCAACGGCTCGTTCTACGCCATGATGAGTCTCTGGGCTCGCGATCATTTTCGGTCTGCTCGGCATCGCCAATATCGCTCAAGGCGCCTTCTACATGATGGGCGCTTTTTTCTCGTGGATGCTGTTGCGCTGGTTTGGTGTCGGGTACTTCGCCGCGCTCTTTCTTGTTCCGCTCGGCGTCGGCATTGTCGGCATGGCGGTCGAGAAATTGCTGCTCACGCGCATCTACAAGCTCGATCATATGTACGGTCTGCTGCTGACATTCGGCATTCTGATGTTCACGCAGGGACTGTTCGTCTGGATGTTCGCGACTGCCGGACGGCCCTATCCGGTGCCGCCCGCACTGCAGGGCGGCTTCGATCTCGGCTTCATGTTCCTGCCGAAATATCGCGCGTGGGTGGTCGTCGCGTCGCTCGCCTTCTGCCTGACGACATGGCTCGTGATCGAGAAGACGCCGCTTGGACGAACGCTGCGCGCCGCGACGGAGAATCCATCGCTGACACGCGCGTTTGGCATCAACGTGCCCGCCATCATGACCTTCGGCTTCGGCATCGGCGTCGCGCTCGCAGGCGCGGCCGGTCTTCTCGCTGCGCCGATCTATTCCGTCAGTCCGCTGATGGGTGGCGAACTGGTGATCGTTGTCTTTGCCGTTGTGGTCATTGGCGGCATGGGCTCGATCCTCGGGTCGATTGTCACGAGCCTGTCGCTCGGCCTTCTCGAAGGCCTGGCGCGCGTTGTTTATCCGCAAGGCGCCAACATGGTGATCTTCGTCATCATGATCGCGGTGCTGCTGGTGCGGCCGGCCGGCCTGTTCGGGCGAGAGAGATAGGCGCGGCATGATGCGATTGAACTTCGAACGTGCCAGCTGGATCGTGCTGATCGGCGCACTTCTTGTCGCGCCCTGGCTGTTCTATCCGCTGTTTCTGGTGAAGGTGCTTTGCTACGCATTGTTCGCCTGCGCCTTCAATCTGTTGCTCGGCACGTGCGGGTTGATGTCGTTTGGCCACGCCGCGTTCTTCGGGGCATCTGCCTATGTCGCGGGACACGCGGCGAAGGCGTGGGGCCTGCCGTTCGAGGCCGCATTGCTTTGCGGCGTTGCCGCTTCGTCTCTGCTCGGGCTTGTTTTCGGCTACATTTCGATCCGCCGGCAGGGCATTTATTTCGCGATGATCACGCTGGCGCTGGCGCAACTCGTTTACTTCCTCGCGCTGCAACTGCCCTTCACGCACGCCGAAGATGGCCTGACCGGCATTCCACGCGGTCGCGTGCTTGGCCTGTTCTCGCTCGACGATAACATCACGCTCTACTACACCACGGCTATTATCTTCCTCGCGACCTTCGTGCTGATCCATCGCATCATGCATTCCACCTTCGGGCAGGTGGTGCGCGCCATCCGCGACAACGAGATGCGCGCGACGTCTCTCGGCTTCGAGCCCAATCGCTACAAGCTGCTCGCTTTCGTCTTGTCGGCGGCGGTGGCGGGGCTTGCCGGGGCCAACAAGGCGTTTGCCTTCAAGCTCGCCACGTTGGTCGATGTGCACTGGACGACATCTGGAAATGTCGTGCTGATGACATTGCTCGGTGGGCTTGGCACTCTGTTTGGGCCGGTGGCAGGCGCGGTCATCTTTGTGACGCTCGAGAACTATCTCGCCGATTCCGGTCTTCCGGTGCAGATGGTGATCGGCGCCATCTTCATCGGATGCATCTTGCTGTTCCGGCGCGGCATTGTGGGCGAGATCGAGCACCGATTCCGGCGCGACGCCTGAACGACTGCGGCTTCTCCGAATATCGTTGCCGTGTCGGCTGCCTTACCTTTGAGCAGCATATCGTGCTTGCGTCGCAGCATGCCGTCTTGGCCATTCCCGAAGCGTCGCCGCTCTACTACCATGGGCACAATATAAGAGGCCCGGCCGGCGGTTGCGCGCATGCAATCGCCTCAACGCGGGGTCGCACAAGGGGAGGACGAGCGTGAAAACAATTCAAACAATGGCGTCGGCAGCTTTGATGTCGCTGACTGTCGTCGGCTTCGCCGGTCAGGCTCTCGCGCAGGATGCCGATCTGATCGAGAAGGCGAAGAAGGAAGGCAAGGTCACTTATTATACGACGCGGCTGATCGCTTCGATGAATGAGATGTCCAAGGCCTTTGAGGCGAAATACGGCATCAAGGTCGAAGCCTCACGTCATACCAATGAGGATCTGATCGCCAAGATCGTCAACGAGACAAAGGCCGGCCGCGCCAGCGCCGATGTCTTCGATGGCTCCTCTGGCATCACCACTCTGATGGATCAGGGACTTGTCGCGTCCTACAAGCCCAAGCAGGCTGAGGTGTTCGATTCCGCCTACAAGGATCCCGCCGGTCACTGGACCGCGGTTCAGCTTTTCGTCGCCGGGCTTTCCTACAACAAGGATCTTGTAAAGGCCGCCGACGTTCCGAAGACGGTCGATGATCTTCTCGATCCGAAGTGGCATGGCCGCAAGATCACCTACACGATGCAGTTCACCGTCTCCGGCATCAACGGCTTTTATGGCGCCCTCGAAAAGGAGCGCGGCGCCGGAGAAGGCGCGGGAGTTCATCACCAAGCTTCACAAGCAGGGTGCGGTGGCGCAGAACGTCACGCCCGGAGGAACCGCGGACCAGCTGGCGTCCGGCCAGTTTCCGCTCTGCCTCGGCTGCAACTCCAATCAGATGGAGATGCTGAAGGTGAAAGGCGCGCCGGTCGAGATGACGACGGTGCAGCCTCTCGTGTCCTTCTACAGCGCGATGGGCATTACCAAGGCGTCGGCGAACCCCAATGCCGCGCGGCTGTTCGTTGAGTGGTGCATGTCGGAAGAGGGGCAGATGGTTCTCGACAAGTCGGACAACATTCCGGTGCGGCCAGGCCTGAAGAACTCGAAAATGGGCCATCTGCAGCCGAAGCCGGGCCAGGTCTTCAACGTGACGCCCGAAATCGTCGCCAAAGACCTGGCGCGCTGGAACAAGGTTCAGACCGAGGTCCGCCAGTAGGCATTTTGGCCGAAATCTTGCATAGTAATCGGGGCGGCGCTGGTAGCGTCGCCCCTTTTTCATTGGCCCTGTGTCGTTCGCTGTTTGCGCGAGCGGGCGCACGGCAGAGATCGATGGTGAAATGACTGCGACTCCAGTGACCGGACTGCGCGACCTCGTCGGCCACAGGCCCTTTCTCTTCTACGTTTCGGGTCGCATTTTTTCCCAGCTGTCCTATCAGATCACCGCCGTCGCCGTCGGCTGGCAGATTTACGATATGACCAGCAGCCCGCTCTATCTCGGGCTCGCGGGGCTGGTGCAATTCCTCCCGACGCTCATTCTCATTTTCGTCGGTGGCCACGTTGCGGATCGCTACGAGCGCAATCGTATCGTCCAGATCTGCCAGACAGTTGAAAGCATCACGGCGGCCTATCTCGCCTGGGGCGTTCTTGGCGGCTGGTTGACGGTGCCTGAATTGTTCATCGCGCTCACCGTATTCGGTATCGCCAAGGCATTCGAAAATCCCGCCGCCGCCGCACTGCTGCCGAGCATCGTGCCGCGCGACATGCTGCAGCGCTCGACGGCGCTTGCTTCCGGTGCGGGGCAGATGGCGACGATCGCCGGTCCCGCGCTCGGTGGATTGGCATATGCCTACTCGCCCGGCACACCTTATGTGATGATGACGGTATTCTGGATTGCCGCGAGTCTCCTCAATGGTGCGATCCGCATCGTGCAGCCGATCACGGCGCGGCCGCCCCCGACGCTCACCGATTTGTTCGCGGGCATCGCCTTCGTGAAGAACAACCCGGCGATTTTGGGAACGATCTCGCTCGATCTGTTTGCCGTGCTGCTCGGCGGCGCTACGGCGCTCCTGCCGATCTATGCCCGCGATATTCTTGAGGCCGGCCCCTGGGCGCTCGGCATTTTGCGTGCGGCGCCGGCTGTCGGAGCGTTGCTCACGACGCTCGTGATCGCCCGTTTCCCGATTTCGCGACGTGTCGGCATGCGGATGTTCCAGGCCGTGATCGTCTTTGGCCTGGCGACGATCGTGTTCTCGCTGTCGCAATGGATCTGGCTGTCGCTCATCGCGCTGATGATCATGGGCGCGTCCGACATGGTCAGTGTCGTGATTCGTGTGTCGCTGGTGCAACTCGCGACGCCGGACGACATGCGCGGACGCGTCGGCGCCGTCAACTTCCTCTTTATTAACGCCTCGAATCAGCTGGGCGAGTTCGAGAGCGGTGCGACGGCGGCGTTGTTCGGCCCGGTGCTGGCGGCGCTGCTTGGCGGCGTCGGCACGGTGTTTGTCGCGTTGCTCTGGATGCGGCTGTTCCCGACGCTGCGTGACGTCGAGGAATTGAAGTAGCTGAGTTAGGCGCTCGCGCGTGCGAGGCCGCGTCGCTCGGATGCCTGCTTCTCGACCAGCGGTTCCCACCAGGCGCGGTTATCGAGATACCATTGCACCGTGCGCAGCATGCCGGATTCGAACGATTCCTGCGGCGTCCAGCCAAGTTCACCTTCGAGCTTTGAAAAGTCGATCGAGTAGCGGTGGTCGTGGCCGGGCCGGTCTGCGACGAAGGTGATGAGGTCGCGGCGCGACCCGCCCTTAGGCCGCGGGCGCCACGAGATCCAGCGAACTGCAGATCGCATGCACCACGTCGATGTTGCGGCGCTCAGCCGCGCCACCGACATTGTAAGTCTCGCCGACGCGTCCGCGAGCGGCGATCACGGCCAGCGCGCGGGCGTGGTCATCGACAAACAGCCAGTCGCGGACATTGTGACCCTTGCCGTAGACCGGCAGCGGCTCGCCTGCGAGACCCTTGATGATCATCAGCGGCATCAGCTTTTCCGGAAACTGGAAAGGGCCGTAATTGTTGGAGCAATTGCTGACAACGATCGGCAGGCCGTAGGTGTGAAACCACGCCTTGACGAGGTGATCGGAGGCCGCCTTGCTTGCCGAGTAGGGCGAGCGCGGATCGTAAGCCGTTGTCTCAGTGAAGCTGCCTTCGTCGCCGAGTGCGCCATAGACCTCATCGGTCGAGACGTGATGGAAGCGGAACGCCTTTGCGCGATCTCCCCCAAGCCGCCGCCAATAGGCAAGTGCGGCCTCAAGCAGCGTATAGGTGCCCACGATATTGGTATTGATGAAATCGGCCGGTCCGTCGATGGAGCGATCGACATGGGTCTCCGCCGCCAGATGCATGATCACATCCGGGCTCGCGGCCGTGATGATCTCGGCCATCTTACCGGCATCGCAGATATCCGCCTGGATCAGGCGCGCATTCGGCAGCGCTTCGACCGCGGCGAGTGAGGCCCGCGTCCCTGCGTAAGTGAGTTTATCGACGACGGTGACATCCCAGCCAAGATCGCCTGCGAGGTGGCGGACGACGGCCGAGCCAATGAACCCGGCGCCGCCGGTGACGAGCGCCTTGCGCGGATGCAATTGAATCATGGATCAGGCCCGAAGCGTGAGCGGAGCGAGGGGGGTGCCGGTGTAGACAAAGCTGCTTTGCCATTCCTGCAGCCCCGGCAGATCGGCGTCCTTGTCCGACACGATGGCATCGGCGGCCCTGACAGGCCATGGCACTTCGATCGACGGATCGTCCCAGCGCAGTCCGCCGTCGTTTTGCGGCGAATAGAACTCCGTCACCTTGTAGAAGACCTCGGTGGAGTCTTCGAGCGTGCAGAAGCCGTGCGCGAAGCCCACCGGTACGAACAGCTGATGGCCGTTATGGGCGGACAGCTCGGCGACGACAAACTGGCCGTAGGTCGGCGAGCCGCGCCGCACGTCGACGGCGACATCGAGGATGCTGCCGCGCAGGACACGAATGAGCTTGGCCTGCGCCATCGGCGGGGTCTGGAAATGAAGGCCGCGGATCGTGCCCTTGCGCAGCGACATCGACTGATTGTCCTGCACGAAATGCGCGGTGATGCCGTGGGTCGCGATGCTTTTCTCGTTAAAGCTCTCGCTGAACCAGCCGCGCTGGTCGGCGTGGCGTTTGGTGGCGAAAAGGACGGGAATGGGGCTGTCTTGCGGAACAGGCGCGGTTGCCAGGCGATGGAGATTGCTCATGAGGGGGCCTCGTCCAGGTTGCGGCCGCGCGATCTGTTCGAGGCGCGATCGTGAGATTCAATTCGCGTAAAATCGCATCGTTTGGCGAAAGAAACCGATCAGCCTGCGGAGCTGCAGACGCCATGACGGTAACCAGCGCATGTTGAGAAGCCGTTGCCGGATTGTGTCTGATTTCTCATTTGTAATTGTGGCGTGATGCGCGGGTCTTTTAATGACGGACTAACTAACCTTGCGAGATGCAGGCGGTTGAAAGCGCGCATTTGATACGATGGTGCCCTGCCTGTCGGTTGAAACTCGCATTGAAGGTGTCCGTGGAGAGAATTGCGCTCAGCAAGGAGATGCATCCGGAGAGCCTTGAGCGCCTGTGCGCAACGGCACTGGCGGCGGGCGATGCCGAGACCGCCTTCATGTATGCGGATCGTCGTTGTCGCATTCATCCGCTCGCCAAGGCGCATCATTTCACCCTGCGTGCCGAAACGCTGATGCGTCTCGGCGACAAGGATGCCGCTATCGCGGATATCCGCACCGCTCTGGCGCTGGCGCCTGACGACATTCAGGCCAATCGCCGCATGCTGGCGTGGGGCGAAGGCGATCGTCAAATCACGGCGGCGAAGGTGCTGACGAAAGTCGATGACGATGCCGAGATGTTGAGCCGTGCGCTCGATGTCTTGCAGAAGTCCGGCGTCGGAGCGGCGGGCGCGGCACGCGTCACCGATGCAGCGGTTGTTGGCTGGGCTGCGTGGAACGGAGCCGGGAGCGTAACTCTCACTCTCTCGGTGGGTGGCCACGACATGGATTTCGAAGTGGTCGCCGATGACGAGCATCCGCTGGCAGGTGGTGCGTTCGAGCGCGCCGCGGGCTTTCAGGTTCCGCGTGCGGAATTGAATCTCGATCTGACGGTGAGAGCTCGCCCGCGGCGATGAGCGCTTCTTCGTCGCGCGTCACGCGCCGAATGCGGGCGGCGCTATAACGGCGCATGCGGATGTCCCGGCGCGGCTGAGGTCGGCGGCGCTTGTCGTCGTCGTGCCGGTCTATCGCGATCTACGCGCCACGCGCGCTTGTCTGGAAAGCCTGGAGCCGGAAGTGACGGGGCGGATCGGCCGTCGCGTCATTCTGGTCAACGACGCCACGCCGGAGCCGGAACTGGCCAAGCTCCTGCGGCGATATGCCAAAAAGGACGGGTTCACGCTCATCACCAATGACAGCAATCTCGGCTTTGTCGGCGCCGTTAATCGCGCGCTGGAGCAGGTTGTCTGGGACGATGTCGTGCTGCTGAACGCCGATACCGTGTTGCCGCCGGGGTGTCTCGACCGCATGGCCGAGGTCGCGGAGTCGGACCCGCGTATCGGCACAGTGACGCCGTTGTCGAACAATGGCGAGTTCACCAGCTTTCCGGTTCCTTTCCAGCAGAACCCGCTGCCGAACCTGTCCGAGATCGCCGCGCTGGATCGCATTGCGGCAACCGTCAATCGCGACCGCGTCATCGATCTGCCGAATGGCATCGGCTTTTGCATGCTGGTCACCCGCCGCTGCCTGGATCGTGTCGGCTTTCTGTCGGAGGCCTATCAGCGCGGTTATCTCGAGGACGTCGATTTCTGCCTGCGCGCGCGAGAACACGGCTTCCGCAATGTCTGCGCCGCGTCTGTCTTTGTCGGCCATCACGGATCGCTGTCGTTCGGCGAAGACAAGCGCGCGCTGGTGGTGCGCAATATCGCCGTCGCGGAGGCAAAGTTTCCGGACTACCGCCAGGAATGTGCGCTGTTCATGAAGGCCGATCCGCTGCGGGGGGCGCGTGAGGCCATTGAACGGCGGGCACTGCGCCACGCCTCTTATGACCGGATTCTGGTGTTCGGCAGCGGTCTCGTCGAGGACATCGCGCAGGCGCGTGCCGATGATTTTCGCGGGCGCAAGAAAACGACGCTTTTCCTGCGGATCGAGCGTCAGCCCGGTGGCGTGATCGTGACGTTGCGGGATGCCTCCGGCGCCGCGCCGCAATCGCTCTCCTTCGATCTTGATCGCAGGGGATCTCGTGACGATCTCGAGACGCTTCTGCACACGCTGACGATCGGCCGAATCGAAATCATGCAGCCGCAGATCGTGCCTGTGGTGCTGCTTGATCTGCTGCACGCGCTCGGCGCGCGCATGGAAGCCCATGTTGTCGATGCCGGTCTCGCCTGTCCACGGGGCACATTGGTGCAGACCGACGGGACGTTCTGCTCGGGCTTCGGCAAGGGCGAGGTCTGCGCCGGCTGCGTTCCGTTGTGCGGCGTCTCGCTGCAGCAGCTTGCGGACTGGCGCGCTAGTCAGCGTCTGCTGACGCAGGCCCATGCGACGGCCGATGGCGATGAAGCGGCCGCTTTCGTTCAGATCCTGACATCCGGCGCGCTGCCGCCAAAGAAGCCGGTGCGTGCGAAGGCTCGCCGCGCGACCGCGGCAGGTCAGGCCTCGCGCATCGGGCTCGTGGTGCAGGGCCGCACCGCGGATGAATTTCGCCTGATCCGGGATCTTCTGCGGCGCGCGGTGCAGATCGCTCCCGAACAGGCCTTTGTCGTGATCGGCACCACGCTGGACGATCTCGGCCTGATGGCCAGCGGCAATGCGTTCGTGTCGGGCGCGCTCGATGGCGACGGTATGGGCGCGGTTCTCGGTCGTTATGGCGTGGACCGCGTGGTTCTGCCGTCCCGGCGGCCGCTGTTCGGCCATCCGGCGTTCGTTGCGGCCAAGGCATCGCAGTTGCCAATGGCTTACTTTGACTGGTCGTTCGGCACGCAACGCCCGCGCCGCAACGATCTCGCGATCGATCCGCGCTGCGATGCCGATGAGGTCTTTGACATGATCGGTTCCTGGGGAGGTTTCGGCGCATGACCAAACTCGTATCTCTGCATGCGCATGGCCATGCCGCGACCACATCCGTCAACCGGCTCGCGCGGGGCCGCAAGGAGCCACTGCACGCGGTTGACGCTGCTGCGACGGTTCCCGCCGAGGAGAGCTGTTTGCGCACTGCCTTCGGGTCTGCGGGCGCGCGCTTGTTCGCCGGTCATGTCGCCGATCCCTCGAATCCGACGCGCCGGCATGTGGTGCAGTTGTTCGTCGATGGTGTTGCGCTGCAGATTTGTATCGCCGATCAGTATGACGACGCGCTGGCTGCGGATGGCGTCGGCGACGGCTGCTATGGGTTTTCCTTCGCGGTCGCCGCGGATGCTCTGGCGGATGCCTCGCTCATCGAGGCGCGCCTTGCCAATCTCGGTACGCCGGTCGGCCCGCCGGTGCGCCTTCTCGACAGCGCAGGTGAAAGTCACGGTCTGCCGTCGTCGCGCGGCGTGCGATGGATCGGCGGGTTACGGTTTTGCGGATGGCTGGAGGCGGGCGATCACACGCCGACCGTGTCGGCTTTGATCGACGGCGCGACCATTGCCGAGGTCTCTGCGACCACATGGCATCAGATCGGCGGTCGTGACGACGATGCGCAGGCCGCACAGGCATTCGATTTGCATCTCTCCGCGCGCTTCGCCGACGGACGCGTGCGCACGGTTCGGATCGTCGACGAGGCCGGGCAGGATCTTCCGGGCAGCCCGCTGACGTTCGTCGCGTTTGAAAACGGCCTTGAGCGCTCGCTCGCTGCGCTCGGCCACGTCGATAGTGAGAGGCTGCGCGGCGAACTCTACGATCGCCTGATTCCGGCCTCGCTGCCGATGGCGCAGTTTGCGTCTTGGCGAGATCGCTTCGCGCCTGCCGCCGTCGAGGTGCAAGCTGCGCCGGTGGCGGTCATTTTCACCGGGCATGGCGATGAAGAGGCGTCGATTGCCAGCCTTGAGGCGCAGAATTTGGAGGGCTGGGTGGCCGCGGCGCTTCCGGGAACGACAGGCGCGGCGACATTCGATCCGGACGAGCTTAAGTCGTTCCTCAGTGAGCAACCGTCCGATTGCGATGTGGCTGTATTTGCGCCTTGCGGCACGATGCTTGAACCCGACGCCGTCGAACGGCTCGTCGCTGTGCTGCGCGACAATCCGAAAGCTCTCATCGTCTATGCAGATATTGCCGTGAGCGGCAGTGACGGCGCTGTGTGGCCGCTGTTTCTTCCGACTTTCGACTATGAGCGGATGCTGGAGCAGGGCTGCGGCGCTTATCTCTTTGCGGCGCGACGCGACGCTCTGGAGCGTGCGCTCGTGCAACACCCGGCCAGCCTGTTTCGCCTGTTCAACCTGATCGCAGGCGATCCCGCCGCCGGCCACGATACTGTCATGCATCTACCCATGGTGCTCGCGACGCTGCCTCAGCTCGATGCCGATGACACGGCACAAGCGCTGGCCGACGCAACGGCCGCACATCTGAAGCAGCGCGGAATCGAGGCCGAAATCGAGGCGGCGACGGCGTCGGTGTTTCCTGCTGTCCGGGTCACGCGCCGATTGCCGCAAGGCAAGGTCTCCATTGTCATCCCGACGCGCAACCGTGTCGGGTTGCTGCGCCGTTGCCTGGAAACCATCGCCCCGGCGCTGGTCAGAACGCCGGCAGAGATCATCGTCGTCGACAATGATTCCTCCGATCCGGAAACTCTGGATTATCTGGCCGCGATTGACGGCAAGATCGCGCGCGTCCTTCGCGTGCCCGGCGTTTTCAACTTCTCCCGGTTGAACAATGCAGCCGCTGCGGTTGCCTCCGGCGATTATCTGTGCCTGCTCAACAACGACATCGAGGCGCTCGACGATTGCTGGCTCGAGGAAATGCTGTCGCGCATCGCCGAGCCCGATGTCGGCGCCGTCGGCGCCACGCTGTTATGGCCGACCGGAATCATTCAGCACGCCGGCGTGGTGCTTGGGCCCAATCTGGGGGCTGTGCACGCTTTCAACGATCGCATGCAGGACGATTGCGGCTATGCCGATATGCTGTCAGTTGCCCGCGAATGCAGCGCCGTGACGGCGGCTTGCTTGCTGACGCGGAAGGCCGACTATCTCACTGTGGGCGGAATGGACGAGCTGTTCTTCCCGGTCAATTTCAACGACGTCGATTATTGCCTCAAGCTGCGGGCGCTCGGGCGGCGTGTCGTCGTGACGCCGCATGCGCGCCTGCTGCATCTGGAATCCGCCAGCCGTGGCAGCGACCAGAGCCCCGATCGTGCCGGGCGCATGCATCGCGAATTGCGCTCGCTGCGGGCGCGATGGCTTGGGCCCATCGTCCACGACCCGTATTACAATCCGTCGCTGTCGCTCGATTCCATCGCCTTCTCGGCCTTGGCGTGGCCGCCGCGCGACCGCGCCGCAAGGCTCAACCAGCCGATGCAGCCGGCCTTGATCCCGCTCGGAATGTAAAGATCATCGGCCGCGGCGAAGGCGAAGAACATAGAAGGACTGCCCGTCCGTCGCCGCGCCGCGTTCTTCGGCGACGATGTCGAACAGATGCAGCAGGTTTCGGCGGAAATACTCGCGCTTGTAACGCACCACATGCAGCGGGCCGTGGATGACAAGGCCGGCATCCAGCGGGTTGATCATCACCTTCTCCGATTGGTCGCCGACAAAGGCGGTAACGAACGCCAGCGATTCCGGCCGCATGATGCGCGAGAAGAGCGCGAGCACCGAGACTGCGTCCGGCTCCGTCATGTGGCTCAGAACGGAATAGGAATAAATGACGTCGAAGGGCTGCAGCAGCAAACGCGTCCAGCCATCGTTGCTGAGCGCACCGCGAGGATTGTAACGGTCGTTCTGCACGTCCGAATGCAGAAACCGGAAGCTGCCGTTCGAGGTTGAAATCTGCTGCGTCGCCCAGTCGATGACATCGCTGCGAATATCGACGCCGAGATAGGAGCGGGGCTCGTTGCGGCCCTTCAGCCCGAAATAGAAGCGTCCCGCTCCGCAGCCGAAATCCAGCACGTTCTTGTCCGCCAGCGATGTGTGCTGCTCGATCATCGCCACATCGTCCATCGCATAAGTTCGGAACATCTCGTCGTCCTTGAAGATCGCTCCGGCCGCCCGCAATTCGGGAGGCGGCAGACGCACGCCATCGCGCTCATGGATGAACTGACGTGCCGGAAACAGGCTGCGCCAGCGCGCGCCGAGCGCATCCCAGAATGGCGAGCGTTCAGGCGGACGATAGTGATTGGAGACAAGATCAATGCCGGTCATGGGGCACCTGCTGGTTGGTCGATCAACAGTTTCAAAGTGCTGGGGGGCGGTTTGCATGCGAGCGGCGCGGCGGCCGTGCAGGCGGGCTGGCGATCGTTGTTCGCGGGCTGGGCCGACCACACCAGCGTTGCTTGCGAGCCGACCGGCAGAATCTGCGGACGCATGGCTGGGATCGGCCGGTCGAAGAACTTGCCGAACACATCGGGCGCGGGCTTTTCGGTACAGTCGGGGTTGAGCGTCGCTGCATCGAGCGCGATGCGCGTGCCGGTGCTGCCAGGAAAGCGGTAATAGAGAGACGGCCGCGCGCTTTGCGAAAAATCCACTTCCGCGAGCGCGACGGTGGCTGGAAGAGAGCCCGTGCCGCGCACGGGCGAACTTTGCCCGGCCGTCGCAATGAGTACATTGCGCCATCCGCCATTCTCGCCGACGAGAAGCTCGACTGTGTTGCGGCCCTGCTTGTCATAGCGCGTGAAGACGATCACCGGCCGTCCGCGCGCATCGACCGAGACCTTGGCGTTGTTGAGAAGCCCGGCGTCAGGTCCGGTATGCAGCACGCGCTCGGTCGTTTCCGGAGATAACGGCGTTTTCAGTTTGCGGCCGCTCTGGTCGAACCACGATACAAAATCCTTCGTCTTGGCGTAGGAGATTTCGACATTCGTTGACGCATCCGTCGTCAATCGCCACACGATCACGAGATGAATGTAACCGTCCGGCGACATAACAAAGCGCGATGGATAGGCACTGACATTCCGTCCGAAGCCGCGGCTTGCGAGAAACGGCTCCTGCGTTGCCGCTGTCCATGTGCGGCCGTCCCAGCGATTGACTTTCCACGCGCCGTCGCCGCTTCGCCCAGTGCGGTAAATGAACAGCAAAGGACCGTCCACGCTTTTTAGAAACTGCGGATAGGTGACGAAAGCGTCGTCACGCCCGGTCATTGTCGCGCGTTCAGGCGGCTTATCGGGCGCGGTCGCACGAAAATAGTTCAGCTTGCTCGCATGCATGTTGGCAGCGACATGCAGCAGGCCGTTGTCGTCGAGCGCAAGTGCGACTGAATTGTGGCTGTCCCAGCCATCAAAACGATCCGGTAGTCGCTGACGCTGCACATCGCGCGAGCTTGCGTTAACCCTTGCGATGGTAAGCCAGCGCTCCTGGTCGTAGTAGCCGATAACATAATTCGTCTGGTTTCTGACGGCTGCGAAATCCACCCTCGCTCCGGCCCAAACCTTGTCGATGTCGACAGGAGCTTGAAGCGCAGGGCGGGCTGGCGGGTCCCAGGAACACAGCGACTGCGTAAACGCCGGTGTCGGCGCTGCCAGAAGCGCGATGACGAGAACGATGGGTCTGACGGCATGGAGCATGTTGCGTTGTCGCAATCGTCGGAGCCGCGCCTAGACAGCCGAGGCGTCGGCAGCAAATTGTGGGGACCTCCGAACGCGGAGGAGGCCGCAGCGTTTCTGGCGTATTCCGAAGGCTACGGTCGCAACAAGTGCCTTCAGCATTTCGATCAGGTTGCCGGCGCGGTCGATGCCTGCATCGATACGAACGATGTCGTCTCGCCCGTTATCGATCTCATCATCGAACGAATCAGGACCCGCACACCAGCATCCTTCGTAAGAATGGGCGACGGCGAAGGCAATGTTCTGTTCCATAAATGGGGCCGTTATCGGGCTTTGTCGGACTACTGCCTGCGGAGGATCTCGCGGATCTGCTTCGGCGCGCCGGATACGATCCATGCGAATTTCAGCCTGTTCTCCGATATTCTGACACAGGCGATCGAGCATGCCGATTTTGTCGGCGGGCCGCCGCGTCATTCCATTGAGGCAGGCTTTGACAAGCCGGTCGACGAGATCGATGTGCGCGGCGTTTGCGGAATGCGCGGCATCTACAACTTTCTCGCGACGGAATTCCCGCGCGCAAAGCTCAAAGGCAAGATGTGGGGCGGCACGTTCTACAGCCGCGGCCTGATGCCGTACTATGCCTGCTTCCTGCATCGGCTGCCTTTCATCGGTGTGGTGACTTGCTACGACGCGCTGGCGCCGGCGCTGGCCGAGCACTTTCACATCGCCGATCACGCCTCGGTTCTCATCCCGATGCAGGCGTCCATCGCGCGGAAGATGGACACCCCCAATGGGCATCTGGAGCGCTACACCTCGGTGCTTGATCGCATTCGCCCGCCGTTCCAGGGGGCTGTCTATATCGTGGCCGCCGGGCATCTGGGCAAAAGCTATTGCAGCATGATCAAGGCGCGCGGCGGCATTGCCATCGATGTCGGCAGCATCGCCGATGTGTGGATGGGAATCACCTCGCGGCCCGGCATCACGGCCGATTTCGTCGAACGCTGGAAGGTCGCCGATTTCGAGCATTGAGGGGCCCGTGCGCGTCACTGCACGAGGCGCGCGCCGTCCAGCGTCTTGACGATGCGCGTCGCCCAGGCCGGGCTTTTGGTCAGAAAGTACATGATGTCCTTGTCCTGGGTGACAGGATCGCTGCCCTCTGCGGCGACGACATAAGACCCGGGCGCAATCGCTTCATATTCCTTCTCGAAGTCCTGGCCGAAAATATAGGTCGGCCCGCCGCCGCGCTTTGCGCCGCGAATCTCTTCCGTGGTCTTGCGGGTGATCGGTGAGGGGTAGTTCAACAGCATGACGCCCTCCGGGCTCAGGCTTTTGGTCAGCCTCTGCACGGCGCGGCGCGGGTCGCGCAGCTTCTGGATGACGTGCGAGCAGACGATGAAATCGAACTTCTCGCGGCTGCCGCCGACCAGATCGATGCCGGACTTCGTCGCCTCGGTCACTTTGCTGGAGGCGAACCAGCCCTTGGGGATCGTGGTGTCGGGGCCGACACTCAGCAGGCTGTAGGATTTGTAGGCATCGCGCAGCCGGATGGCCATGGCGAACTCCCGGCCGATCCGTTGCCGTTCGAGCGAGCCGCATTTCGTGCAGCGCGGCGGCGCCTTCTTGCGGCTGAGGCGTTCGTTCGGCGCCGCGGCAAAGCCGGTACCGCCGCAAATGTTGCACTCGAGCATCGATCAACTCCACATCATGTTGTTCGGGGACGCGTGTGCCGATGATAGTCGTGCAATGGGGCAGGCCAACGGCAACTGCCCGACGATGTTAGCAAAGCCTTTCGAATCGCAGCGGCATTGCGCGTTTTGTCGTATCTGCCCGTGTTGCAGGCAGCATCTGCCGCAAAGATATTCGATCAAATTGAAACTTCGCGCAGTTTAACAGTATCTGCGCCAGTTTGTTTGAGCCTTGGCTACCGCACTGCGAAGTCATTCGCATGAATGTGCGCAAGCGCACTCGTTTGCGGTTACGCTCGGAGCCAAGAAAAATCCAACACGCGTTTACGAGAAGAGTTCCCAGGATCATGGCTGCTACCTTGACTCGTTTGGCGCGCGCAGGCCGCCGCACCGACGCCGCAATCGCACCAGCACCCGCACTTCCGCCTGCATCGGTTGCTCCTCCGACCCTCAAGGCTCATCTCGATACGCTCGAAGTCGGTGACGGATTTATTGTCCTGTCGGGCTGGGTGCTTGGCGCGAACGGGACCCGCGCCATCGAGCCGTTATCGCTCACAGTCGATGGCGAGACCTTCGCCCCCATTCCTGTTGAGACGCGCAACGATCTTCAGATCGCCGGTGTGGCCGAAGGGCAGGGCGGCTTCATGATTGCGGTGCCGGTTCAGGCTGGCCGGACCATGCCGCATATGACGATCTCGGATGCGTCGGGCGCTTACGCCGAGCTCGGCGGCGCAAATGTCCGGGTGACGCGGTTCTCGCCGCGCGGCGCCATCGACAATGTCGAAGCCGAGGGCATCAGCGGCTGGGTGTTCGATCCGACGCTGACAATGGCGGGCGGAATCGTGACGCTGTCGATTGACGGCGGTCTGCCTCAGACGTTGAGCCTGAGCTTCGATCGCAGCGATGTGCCGTATACGATCCATGGTCATCCGCGTCAGTTCGGCTTCCGCTTCGATGCCAGCGCAATTCTGCGCGCGGCGGTCCAGGAAGGCGCGGGCCTGTCCGGTTCGCGCAAATTCACGCTCGAGCTGGTGTCGGCGGGCAACAAGGTCTGCACCCATGCCGAGGTCCTGCAGCTTGGCCCGGCGCCGAAGCGCGCCCCTGAGCCCGCGAGAAGTCCTGCCTGTTGTCGATCTGGCGCCGGTCGCTGCGCCGGTTCAATCCGCAAAGCCTGTCGCGGCGCTGACCGCACCGCCGCTCGCGCCGGAACCGGGCAAGCGTCCGCGCATGCTGGTCGTGTCCTGGGATATGGGCCACAACCCGGCCGGCCGCGCCTATCTTCTCGCCGACATCGCGCGCCGCGATTTCGACGTCAAACTGATTGGGCCGTTGTTCAAGCAGTATGGCTCAAAGCTGTGGGAGCCGCTGGAAGGCCAGAGCGCCGTCGAAATCGAGACGTTCCCGGGCGGAAACCTGACGGACTATCTGAAGGCGATGGTCGAGCAGGTCGAGCGCAACCCGGCCGATGTCGTCTATGTGTCGAAGCCGCGCCTGTCGTCGTTGCTCTTCGGCTTCCTGATGCGAGTGCGTCACAATGCGACGCTCGTCGTGGACGTCGACGATCACGAATTGTCCTTCTACAAGAACGATACTCCGCTGGGTCTGGATGCGGCGCTGCGCGCGGCCAGGGACAATCCCGCCGACGCCGAAATGCCCTATGGCAATGTCTGGACGCAGCTTTGCGAGAAAATCCTCAAGCTTGCGAGCGGCATCACGGTCTCCAACATCGCTCTGCAGGAGCGCTTCGGCGGCGTCATCGTCCGCCATGCGCGCGACGAAGGAATTTTTGCCGTGGGCCGTGGCCGCCGCCAGGTCGTGCGCAAGGAGTTCGGCCTGAGCGCCACGGATCGCGCCATCGTGTTTGTCGGCACGCCGCGCCCGCATAAGGGCATTTATCGCATTGCGGAAGCGCTGGAACGGCTCAACGACGACCGGCTGGTCTTCGTCATGATCGGCTCCTTCACCGATGCGACGACCAAGAATAACATCGCCAAGTACAAGAAGGCGCGGATCAAGTGTTTCGACAATCAGCCCTGGAGCCGGTTGCCGGAAATGGTGGCCATGGCCGACGCGGTCGCCATTCTGCAGGACGCGAAATCGCCGATCTCGGAGTATCAAATTCCCGCCAAGCTGACCGATGCGCTGGCGCTCGGCCGCCCGGTGCTGGCCACGCGGGTCAAGCCTTTCGCGGATTTGTTCGACAAAAAGGCGTTGCTGCCTGTCGATGACGATGCCGCGCTCGATCGAATGCTCAAGGAGCTTGCGTCATCGCCGCGCGCCTTCGAGGCGGAGGCGCATCGCGGCCGCAGCCAGTTCCTCTCCGAATTCAGCTATGCCGTGAATTCGGCGCGCCTGAAACTCGTCGTCGACGAGGCGCGCGAAGCGCCGTCCGAGGATAACGACCGCCAGATCGGTCGCGTGCTGGAGAAAATCTTCCAGCATGCGGGCGTCGACTATCCGTATGGCGCCCGTCGTCGCGCCGTCGCCGCGCCGGCCGTCAAGCGCGATCCGAAGCCGCGCGATCTCGTCTTCTTCTGGAAGCAGAACGATTCCGACATCTACGGCCGCCGCTCCGACATGCTGGTCAAGTATCTGGTGAAAAGCGGCAAGGTCCGCCGGGTCTTCCACTTCGACCGCTCGCTGACGCTGGGTGAGCTTGAGGCCACGATCGATCGCGGCCCGCACGCGCCGCTGCACCAGGGCAACCTGATCTATCTGAATTCAATGCGCCGCATCTTCAAGATGGCGGATCGCGGCTCGGTGGTGCGGCGCACGTTCCTGTGCCGTAACGGCTCCATTCCGCAGAGCTTCCTCGGCATGGATCTGCCGCCGCGCGCGGCCTACGTCGATTTCGTCAAGGACACGCTGAAGGAAAATGGCGTCGATCAGCCGCCGCTCGCCTGGGTGTGTCCGGTCGTCTTCGACTTTCCGAAGGTTCACGAGAAGATCGAATTCGAGCGCATGGTCGTCGACATCATCGACGATCAGCGCAAATGGCAGGCCAAGACCGACTACATGAACAGGGTCGCGCAGAACTATGTCGACGTGCTCAAGATCGCGGATGTCGTGCTGGCCAATTGCGATCCGGTGCGCAAGGGATTCGCCGACATGCGCGACGATATCATGATCGTCCCGAACGGGACGGAGGTCGTTCCCGACCGACCGGTCCTGGCCGATTCCGGAAGACCTCGCCGATCTGCCGCGGCCGATCGTCGGCTATGTCGGCAATCTGCGGGACCGCATCGACTTTGATCTCATCCGCAAGATGGCGCTTCGCCATCCCGAATGGTCGATCGTGCTGATCGGGTCCGCGCATGGCGCGCTTGACGTGCACACGCTGGCCGAGATTCCGAACATCCGGCTGATGGGCGTGCGGCCTTATGACGAAGCGCTGAACTATATCCGGAACTTCGACGTGGCGATGATGCCGCATATCTGCGAACGAGCTGACGGAGAACATGAATCCGCTGAAGCTCTATGTTTACTTTGCGCTCGGCGTTCCGGTGGTCACGACTGAAGTCGCCAATATCAGCGATATCGGCCCCTATGTGTCGGTCGCCAGCAGCCACGACGAATTCATCGCCAAGACCGAAGCGTTGCTGCGCGACAAGTCGCAAAAGATGGACACGACCCAGCGCGAGGACGTGCTGAAACGGGTGTCGTGGACCTCGCGCGTCGATGACATTCTCGGTGCGCTCGATCTCTAGAGCATGATCCGGAAAAGTGGGAACCGGTTTTCCGACAAGATCATGCTCTCTAGGAAAGCTTCACTGATACATGAAAAGCCGGCCTCCACAGAGGCCGGCTTCGCTGTCAGGGCGATCCGCGGGCGTCTATTCGCGCAGGTCGGTTCCGGCGTCAGCCAGATCGTCGAGGATCTTCGGAATGTCCGCCTCCGGCATGAACGCCGCCGCCCAGATTTCATAGGTGTCGGTGCGGGTCACGCGCAGTTCGGCGAAGCCGGCCGTCAGCAGATCCTTAGCCATCAAATCCTGCGTGAAGGCCGTGCCGTGGCGCATCGCCAGGGAGCCGCGCGCGATCGAGCCGCCATGGCCGTAAAGCATGTCGAGCGGTGTCACCGGTCCCGCCGGCGAGGTGTAGATCACCTCGTCGATGCGGCCGTCGATGATGAATTGCGCGACGCTTCGATGTCCGGCACGCGGATCAGCGCGAAGCCGCTGCAGGTGTCAGCACACGGTGAAATTCGCTGAGCGCGCTGGCGATCTCATGTTGCAGCATATGCTCGACCACATGCGAGGCGTAGATGGCGTCGCAGCACCCATCCTCGGCGAAGGCGCGCATATCGACGATCGAACCGGAAATGTCGGGCTTGGTGCTGTCATCGATGTCGAGGCGGATCTCATCCCAGTGAGCGGGTCCGAAAACCCGGTGCAGGCGGTTGCTGCTGTTGGCGCCGCAGCCGACATGCAGTACGCGATAGCGTTCCTCCTGCATCGGAACGGGCGCGGAGCCGGGCGGGGTGCCGGCTGCGGCCGGGCGTTGGCGCCTTGCGCGGCCTGGTGTGCGGCCTGGGCGCGAAATAACGCCTGACGGGGAGCCGTCGCGGAGCGCGCGGATGCGGCGGGCTTCTGCTGCGAGCCGGTCTCAAGCATGGGCTGTTCTCCTTGCGGCAATGATGCGTTTGAATTCGAAGTCGATTTGATCAGGCGACTTTCGCAACGTCCGGTACCAGGTCCGCCAGCAATTTTTCAAATTGCGGCAGGATGTTTTTGTCGAAGTGGTAGTTGTCGTGGATGCCGGCACTGGCGCGGCGCTTGATGGCGTCGAACTGCCCGGGTTTGCTGAGCAGTTCGGCGGTCTTGTTGGCCAGCGCCTCGGCGTCGAAGAACGGCACCAGAAATCCGTTCTGGCGATCGGTGATGACTTCCTGCACCGGCGCGACATCCGAGGCGACGACGAGGCAACCCAAAGCCATGGCCTCGAGCAGCGACCATGACAGCACGAAGGGATACGTCAGGTAGACATGCACCCGCGAGACACGCAGCAGCGCCGTCAGCTGGTCGTACGGCACGCGGTCGAGAAAATGCACCCGCTTCAGGTCGAGCTTCGCCGGCCAGCTCATTGAGCATCACGGCCTTCCAGCTCTCGCCGGTCGCAGGCGGGCTGCCATAGGAGACCTGATCGCTGCCGACGATGCAGACCTGAGCCTGCGGCCGCGCGGCGAGAATACGAGGCAATGCGCGCATGAAAATATGGAAGCCGCGATAGGGCTCCAGTCCGCGGGACACGAAGGTGAGAACTTCATCGCCGGTCTTCAGCGGTCGCGGCAGCGCCGGATGGCTGAAGCGCGCTGACCCGGGCGCGAGCTTGTCGACGTCGATGCCGTCATGAATGACCTTGATCTTGGAACGAAATTCGCGCGGGAACATGCTTTGCTGCCAGGCCGTCGGCGACACGGCGAGATCGGCATCGGCGAGCGCGAGCAGGGTGGCGGCGTTGCGCAATTGGATACGCGTCAGGCCGTCCACGCCATAGCCCTTGAATTCGGGATCGAACCCGACGTCGGCGCCTTGTGAGTTGTAGTAGAACTCGCAATAGACGCAGATCTTCGCGCCCGGAAAAAGCTGGCGCAGCGGCAGCGATTCGCCCCATCCGGGATGCACGAAGATCACTTTCGGCGCCATGCCCTCAAGCTTCAGCACATTGGCGGCATAGATGATCTGTTCGGCGCGCCGGCATTCGAGATCGAAGCGTTGCGCAAAGGAATGTGTGGACTGCACCCCGTCCGACGACAGGCGATAGCGCTGCAGGCGCACGCCGTCCATATCGGAGGCCGTCGATGAGCCGATGGCGAAGACGCGCAGATCGTCGCGCCTGGCGAGGCTCGCGGCGACGAGCTTGTACTGGCCCGGGAAATTATTGTGAATAAAGAGGATGTCGGCGCGGTTCTTCATGCTGTCAGCTCGTCTTGCTGAACAGTTCGAACGAGAATAGTTCGCTGTCGTCGAGCTGCGCGGTCGGGCGGAAACCGAGAGCGACCTCGTCGGATGTCGTAGCGACTGTGTTCGATGTCGGCTTCGTCTCGCTTGCAACGGAGATCGGGCCCGGCATCAGGCGCTGCGAGAAAAGGCAGGCGGCGGCGAGATCGATCGCGAGAAAATCGTCCTTGGCGAGGTGCGCCGCGCGGCGGTTCGAGAGCGCGCTGAACCGGTTGGGGTCCACGGTCAGGGCGCGCGAATGCGTGGAGCTTGATCCTGGCAGCCGCGCCAGACGAAACGGCACCAGCACATCGGCGATCAGGAGCTTTTCCGCGGCGGCACGCAGCTTTTGCCGTCCGGCTTCAAGGCGCCGCAACAGGCCCACGATCTGCCGGATCTCGCCGGTGAAGGCGCCATCGGCGTCGCGCATGGCGATATCGACGCCGGCGCTGCCCTGAATGGCGGCCGCGATCTCCAGCGTTTCGGCGCCGGCCTCGTTGACGGTGAGACGAAACGGCAGGCATCGCAACGCGATCGGCACATAGCCGCGCAGCCACTGTCCATCGGCGTTGACGAGCGGCGCGCGCTGGAACTGCGGCGCCGTCATCGCGACAACCTCAAGGCGATCGCCGATGTGGTCGATGGCGATCGGCAGATGATGCGACGACAGGAGAATTTCTGAGTCGGACAGCGCGATCTGGCCGATGTCGCCGACAAAGCCGAGCGCGCTGGGCCGTTGCCAGCTCTTCGGCCCGTCTGCCGTGACGGGCACAAATTCGACGGGCTTTGCGGGTTGCGGCGTTGGTTGGGTCATCGGTCCAGACTTCAGTTGTCGGTGGCGGCGCGCGGTTCGGCGTTCTTCTCGGAATCCTTCTCTGCATCCTTGGCGGCCTGATACAGGACCCCCGCTCTGAACAGCGAGATGCGATGGGCGCCAAGGAATGTCGCGGCGGCCGGGCCGTGGGCTTCGATGATCTTGAAGATGCGCGGCGAGGAGAATTCCGACGGCTTGACGACGTACAGATCCGGTACGCCGATGCGTCCGCCCGCGACATCGAACTCCAGCGGCCATGGTTCCAGCAGATCGTTGCGCCGCAGCTCTTCGGTCATGGCGAGCGTCTGCGGCAAGGCGTTGTTGAAAGCGGCTGCGGCCTGAAGCTTCATCTTGGTGCCGGGCGTGGCCTTGCCACTGGCCAGCAGGATCGGCGAGCCGATATCGGTCGGCTGGTCGGGAATGGCCGCCTCGATCAGATGCGAATCCTGCATCGTCGTCAGTGTCGCCGGCGCCGACGACGAACGGATAGGCGCGCAATGCCAGCGGCAGCGAGGCCATGATCGCGGGCGAACCCTGCGGCTGGCGCGATCCGTCATGATACAGTGTCCGCAGTGCGACCAGCGTGGCCGGTCCATCCTTGATCTGCCAGCAGATCGGAAACCAGTGCGCGAGGTTGAGCGCTTCGATATGGACGATGGGCACGATCTGCGCCTGACGAACCAGCGCATAGGCGACCGGCGCAAAAATGCGTGTCTCGCCGTGGCTTGATTTGAGCGGTTGAAACGCCTCGTAAAGCGGAGGTGTCAGGCCGGCAAGGGGCGCAATAAGCGGCGCAGTCTGCATCTTGTATCATCACATGCGTTGATTGAGTGCGCATGGTGACGGCAGGAAATGAAGCCTCGTTTAAAATAGACAACGCATATGTCGCGATTGATTGATCGAATGCGATCTATCTTGTCGGTCGATTGTGGTCGTCGTGTTTAGACTCTTGGTAAGGGGAGGACCGCTAGCCTGCGCGCCAGCAGGACGTATTCATGTCGAATGTAAAGCAAAATGTACTGAAGGACCTTCTCAGGCCCTATCTGCCGGGCGTGGGCTCACTGGCGATCTTCAGTTTCTTCTCGACGATTCTCAATCTCGTGCCACCGGTGTTCATGATGCAGCTCTCCGAGCGCGTCATGCTGAGCCGAAACGAAACGACGTTGTTCTTCCTGACCGTCATCGCGGTGTTCCTGATCGGTGCGCTGACGTTTGTTGAATCCATCCGTTCGCAGATGCTGGCGCGCATCGGCATCTCGGTCGACGAAAAGATCGGAGAGCGGGTCTTCGATACGCTCAATCGCCGCCATCTGCGGATGCCGGAGCCCGCCAAAAATCAGGTTCTGTACGACCTCAACACGTTCCGCGATTTCATCGGCGGACCGACGGTCATGCAGATGTTCGATCTGCTCTGGGTGCCGCTTATTCTGCTGATCATGTTCATAATGCACCCGATCCTCGGGCTGGCGATGACGGCGATCATCGTCATTATTGTCGGCCTGTCGATCGGCAATCAGTGGGCGGTCGGCCCGGACATCAAGCGGGCACAGGCGGCGTCTGCCGAAGCGATTGAGTTCGCGCGCGCGGTGCGCAATAGCGGAGACGCGACGCGCCCGATGGGCATGCTGCCGCCGCTGGTGCGGCGCTGGCGCGTGTTTCAGGAAGATGCGCTGGGCTGGCATCATACGGCGTTGCGACGTGCCGAGCTGTGGAACGCGGCTCTGCGCTTCACCCGCAACACCCAGCTCATCGTCATGCTGGTGGTTGGCGTGCTGCTTTATCTCAATCAGCAGATCAATGCGGGCGCCGTCTTTGGTGTCATCTACATTTCCATGCGCGCGGTGTCTCCGGTCGCGGCCGTGACGTCGAGCTGGCGTTCGATCTGGAATGCGATCACCGCGGCAGAGCGAATCAATCTCGTGTTGTCGAGCGAGAACAAGGACGAGCAGCGGATGGAGCTGCCCCGTCCGCGCGGCTCGCTGATGGTGTCACGCGCGGTCGTGACGCCGCCGAATTCAGAATCCGTCGTTCTTGGCGATATCTCTTTCGCGCTGCAGAGCGGCCGGATTCTCGGTGTGGTCGGGCCGAGCGGCGCCGGCAAATCGTCGCTCGCCAAGCTTCTGGTTGGCGCCTGGCAGCCGCGGCGCGGCAGTGTGCATCTCGACAGCCACGATCTGGCGCATTGGGACGAAGACAGGCTCGGGCAGCATATTGGCTATGTCCCGCAGGAGATCGAACTGCTGCCCGGAACGGTGGCGGAGAACATTGCCCGGTTCAATGATGACGGCCCGCTCGATCATGAAGCCATTCTCGACGCAGCCGGCCTCGCCGGCATCGAGGACATCATTCGCGATCTGCCCGAGGGCTACAACACCCGGGTCGGCATGGATGGCCACGTCTTCTCCGGCGGTCAACGCCAGCGCGTGGCCCTGGCGCGCGCTGTGTATGGCAACCCGGCACTATTGGTGCTCGACGAACCAAATTCCAATCTCGACGCCGTCGGCGAACAGACCCTCGGCCGCACCCTGACGCTGCTCAAGAGCCGGGGCTGCACGGTGGTCCTGATCACGCATCGCATGAGCATGCTGTCGTTCTGCGACGATCTGCTCGTCATGAATGGCGGCACGGTTCACACCTATGGCCCGCGCGATACGGTTATGAACCGGCTGCCGGCCTATCGGGTGACGCAGCTTCCGCAACTTGATACGGCGGCAAACCAATGACCTCACGATCGATCACGATTCACGGTCCGTCCCGGGCCGCTTCCGCCGATTGGCAGGGGCTGACGCGCATTGGCTACATTTTTCTCGCCAGCGTGTTTGGCGTGACGCTTGTCTGGGCGTTTCTGGTGCGGCTCGACGGCGGCGCGGTGGCGCAGGGCGTGGTCTCTGTCGAGTCCTCGCGCAAGACCATTCAGCATCTCGAAGGCGGCATCGTGCGCGAAATTCTCGTGCGCGACGGCGATACCGTCCAGCGCGACAGCGTGCTGGTGCGGCTCGATCCCACCCGTATCGACTCGACGAATGAACTTTATCGCGTCCAGCTCGCAACCGCGCTGGCTCAGGAAGCGCGTCTCCTTGCAGAGCGCGAAATGAAAGACGATGTGAAGTTCCCGGCGGAGATCACAGAGATTGAGTCCAATCCAACTGTTGCGCGCGCGATTGACGACCAGACCCGGCAGTTTCGGGTGCGTCGCGACAATCTGATGCAGTCAATCCAGATGGCGGAAGCGCAGATCGCGCAGGCCGTCAAGGAGGCCCAGCAGAACGATATCGACAACGCCACCTCGCGTTCGATTCAGGAGACGGCGACCAGGGAACTTGAGGCGATCCAGTATCTCTACGACAAGAATCTCGTCGCTTTGCCGCGTCTGACGGCCTTGCAGCGCGAGAAGGCGCGCGTGGAAGGCGTCATTGCCTCCACTGAAGCCGGCAAGATCCGGCTTCAGGAGAAGATTCGGGAATTCACCGGGCGCCGCGATAAGCTGACGCAGGATTATCGTCAGGATGCCGCCGGCCGGCTCGGCGATCTGCAGAAGTCCATCAACGAACTGCGCCAGCAGGTGATCGTCGCGGGCGACAGCCAGCGGCGTATCGATGTGCGCGCGCCGATCACGGGCGTCGTCCAGCAGATGAGGGTCTTCACCGTCGGCGGCGTGATCCGTCCCGGCGATCCGATCATGGATATTGTCCCGACCTCGGACGATCTCGTCATCCGCGCCAAGGTCTCGCCGCTCGATGCCGATCGTGTGCAGTCCGGCATGGAGGCGGAAGTGCGCTTTCCGTCGTTCCGCGCCATGGGCTTGCCGGTGGTCCGCGGCAAGATCATTGCGATCTCGCGTGACCGCCTGGTCGATGAAGTCAATAAAGAGCCTTACTTCGACGCGCAGATCAATGTCGGTCGCAAGGATCTGCCTGAAACGCTCGCCCCGAAGCTGTCTGCCGGCATGCCCGCGGAAGTTGTGATCACAACCGGTGAGCGCAACGTGTTCGATTATCTGGTGTCGCCGATTATCGAGCGATTCCACACCAGCATGCGCGAGCGCTGACGCTCAAAAATCGGGCGAAATTTTTCTCATGACTTTGAAGTAAATCATCGCCGCGCGGATTTGCGCGGCGATTTGCATTTATTGTGCGCGGACACGCACATGGAACACGCACGATGTGCGCGACACGAAAGCATCACAAATCTTGCGCTCAAACTACGCCGAAATACGCGCGCAAGTTACCGGCGTTATAGAGCCAACAGAACATAAAAGCCGAGCGGTTGCGTAAGAAAGCCTTTAGCTGCGAGCGAGTGAAGTGTTCGCCAAGCCGGAAGTGGGCCGATACAACTTTCGGACGGACGAAGTTCTCTGCGTCTCAAATTCATCGCTCCACCGAAATCACTTCTTTGTAAGGGTCAACATCATGGCGAGCGCCGCACGATCGCGACAGCTTCCTCAACGTGCGTTGCATCAGCGCACTCATGCGATGGTGGTCGGCGTTGGCCTTTACGCCCTGCGTTACATGTCGGCGCCGTCAACCGCGGCCTATCCGGTTGTCGAGGTCAGGCCGCGTGCACAGGGCGACGACATCACGCTGATCTCCGCGCCGGGCGGTTACAGCGACCGCCTGCTTGAGCCGGGCGACTGCATCATCGTGCGCGCCGAGGTGTCGGGATCTCTCGAGCTGACAATTTCCACCGATAGCCCGCGCGCTTCGCTCGATGCCGAATTCAGGCTTGAGCGGCTGACGCCGCCGCCGGCGGCGTAAAGCCTGTTGCCGCTCCGGCTTTCGTTGCGCCGGCCCGGCAGATTGGCGCGATGTCTGTCATGGCGCATGTGTCGCGACGCGGTGACGTGGTGGCGGAGCCCGGCGAATGGATTTGCGGCCCCGACATGCCGATGCCGATTGAAGGTCTCCAGATCGATTGGGCCGACAAGCCCGCCGGCGTCGAGCTTGATTATGTCGTCACGGCCGGCCGCTCGTCGCAGAAACGCAAATTCTCCGGCCGCTCCGGTTCGTTTGCCGGCACGCGCGGCAAGGCCATGCCGCTGGTTGCCATTGAGATGTCGCTCACCGGTCCGAACGCGGCCGGTTACGAGCTTGAAGTTGAGGCGCTGTTTCTCGGCGCCGCGATCGCCTCGCAGAGCGGGGCATCGCTTTCCCTGACCGGACCGTCGACCCGTGAGCCACTTGTTGGCCTGCGGTTCAACGTATCGCGGAAACGCGCAGCACCTCTTGAGCGATCCGGTACTCCCAAGACCTTGCCTGGAAAAGCTCCCCGGCAGGTTCGGGTCTACCGTCCGGCGGTCGTCGCCGGGCGTTCTCTGAGCCCTATGAAGGCGAACAATCCCAACCTTTAAGCTTCAGCAATAGGGGAAACTGACGATGGCGACTTACGACCTAAACCAAACAGAACTGAACGGCGCACTCGCCGGCAGCGGCATCGAGGCGAGCCTTCGGGCTCACATCATCTCGACGCTCGAAGATGTCGGCGTGTTCGACAATTGCGGTCCAGGCGGCGACAAGGCTCACACGAGCGTTGTCGGCGCTGGCGAGAATGCGGCGAGTAACGCCGAGGTGGTGATCTACACCGACGACGTGTCGGGCTATGTGGACAGCATCCCGGCGAAGGCGTCGGCCTACGTGTTTGCCAGCGACGACGGCGTGATCGCCGAAATCGACGGCAAGAACGAAAAGATTGTCGTGACCGGTGACGGCAAGGACTTCATCAACATGACTGGCAACAGCAATGATGAAGTCTTCTCCGGCGGCGGTGACGATCTCGTCTTCGGCGGCGCTGGCAAGGACACGCTCCATGGTGGCCTTGGCAACGATACGTTGCTCGGCGGCAAGGGCAATGACGTCCTGTACGGTGACGAGGGTAACGACCTTCTCACCGGTGGTGACGGCAGTGACAGTCTGCTCGGCGGTGACGGCAACGACACGCTGCTCGGCGGCGCTGGCAACGACACTCTGATTGGCGGTGACGGCGACGACCTTCTGGTCGGCAATGCCGGCAACGACAGCCTGTCTGGTGGCGCTGGCAACGATACGCTGCTTGGTGGTGCTGGCCGTGACACGCTCATCGGCGGTGCCGGTGACGACAGCATCGTCGGTAACGGCGGCAGCGATACGCTGCTCGGCGGTGCCGGCAACGACACCCTCATCGGTGGTGATGGCAATGAGACGATCTCCGGCGGTTCCGGTGACGATCTCATGCGCGGCCAGGGCGGCAATGACGTGTTCATCGCCGGCGACGGCAACGACACCATCATTGGCGGCAATGGCAAGGATACGGTTGATCTGGCTGGCCACAGCTATGACGACGCGTCGATCGAGAAGGTGGGGATCCAGACGATCATCACCTTCACGGACGGCACTGTGGTCACGACTGAGTTCGGTCGATACGATCGTCTTCGAGGATTACGTCCTCAAGCTGTAATCCTGTGCTGACCAACGCAACTCAAGGCGGGCGCGTGTTGCGCCCGCCTTCCTTGCTTGATGCGAACAAGGCAACTCCGAAAACAACAACGCGGCGATCCACGTCCATCAAACTGCTTCAAGGGCAAGCGACTTCAAAGGATTGAGAATCATGCGGAAGGGAATTGTTCTGGCGGGCGGCAGCGGGACGCGCCTCTATCCGATCACGCGCGGTATCAGCAAGCAGCTGCTGCCGGTTTACGACAAGCCGATGATCTACTATCCGCTCTCCGCGCTGATGCTGGCGGGTATCCGCGAGATTCTCATCATCACGACGCCGGAAGATGCCGACCAGTTCAATCGCCTGCTCGGCGACGGCAGCCAGTGGGGCGTCCGGCTGCAATATGCCGTTCAGCCGAAGCCCGAAGGTCTTGCGCAGGCATTTATCATCGGCGCCGATTTTATCGGCGACGATCCGGTGGCGCTCGTGCTGGGCGACAACATTTTCTTCGGTCACGGGCTGCCCGAATTGCTGGAGCGCGCGACGACCAGCAATGCCGGCGCCACCGTGTTTGCCTATCAGGTCAAGGATCCGGAGCGCTACGGCGTGGTGTCCTTCGACGACAATGGCTTTGCGACCGAGCTTGTCGAGAAGCCGCCGGTGCCGAAATCCAACTGGGCGGTCACGGGCCTCTATTTCTACGACAACGACGTCGTCTCGATTGCAAGATCGATCAAACCGTCGCATCGCGGCGAGCTGGAGATCACCGACGTCAACAAATGCTATCTGGAATCAGGCCGTCTTGAAGTCGCGCGCATGGGTCGCGGGTTCGCCTGGCTCGATACCGGAACATTCCATTCGCTGGTGGATGCGGCGTTGTTCGTGCAGACACTCGAGGAGCGTCAGGGCGTCAAGATCGCCTGTCTTGAGGAAATCGCCTATGGGCTCGGCTTCATCGACCGCAGCCATCTGCTCGATCTCGCCGGGCTCTACCGCAAGAGCGGCTATGGCGATTATCTGGAGCGCATCGCCGCCGCTGCTTAGGCGTTATATTTTACAATTGCATGATCTTGCCCGAAAACCGGTTCCCACTTTTCGGGATCATGCTCTAGGCCGGCGCCATCGCCACGTCATTGACGAGCTGCCGGACATCGGCCTGCCATTCCGGCAGCTCTACTCCGAACGTCCGGCGCAGTTTTGCCGTATCGAGCGATGAGTTGATGGGTCGCTTCGCCGGTGTCGGATAGTCCGTCGTCGCAATCGGCTTGATCCGGCTCTCGTCGGCACGCAATGCCAACCCGGCGGCGCGTGCCTCGCGCACCAGTTCCTGTGCATAGCCATGCCAGGATGTTCGCCCGCCCGGCGCGAGGTTATAGAGCCCCGACGGGAACGCCGATGGCGCCGCAAGATAGCGCTCGATCATCGCAACCGAAGTGCGCGCAATCAGGTTTGCCGATGTCGGCGCGCCGAACTGATCGGCGACGATCGTCAACTCGTCGCGTTCGGCGGCCAGCCGCAGAATGGTTTTGGCGAAATTGCGCCCGGTTGCATTGAAGACCCAGCTCACGCGCAGGATGGTGTAGGCGCCGCCTGCGGCCGCCACGGCGAGATCGCCGTCGAGCTTGGAACTGCCGTAGACGCTGAGAGGGTTTGTTGCATCGTCCTCGGCATAGGCGCCCGGCTTGGTTCCATCGAACACATAGTCCGTCGAATAGTGGATCAGGAACGCTCCCCGGCGGCGTGCTTCCTCGGCGATGATACGTGGTGCCGTCGCATTGATCGCCCGGCAAGCTGCTTCGTCCGTCTCGGCGCGATCGACCGCCGTATAGGCGCCCGCGTTGACAATAATGTCGGGCGCAGCCGCGCCGATGGCGGCGCGCAGATGGTCCGGCTGCGAGAGATCGCAACGCGCCCGATCGCAGGCGATGACGTCGAATTGACTGGCCAGCAGGCTCTCCAATGCGCCGCCGACCTGGCCGCTCTTCCCAATCAACAGAATTCGTGTCATTTCGCTATTCGCTTCCGGGATTCTGTGTTTGCTGTTTCATTTCGAGGGACTGTCGAGTATTGCCTCCTCCACTGTGTCAGACACGGGTTTGCGATTGATCCCATCGGCAGTCCCAATCTCTTCGTATGTTTGACACAAAATTTATCGATCCAATGGCCGATGATTGCGTTTGCGAAAGTCGGTTCACACCCCATTCAGGCGCGATACGTCTCTTTCGTGATCGGTCAAGCTACCGGCTTCGATCGCGCACTTGCCGGGAGCACGCAGTTGTCGGGAGTGATCGTGTCATTTTGGAATGATCTTCAAGACTGCATGTCATGATTTAACAGACCAGCTCCGAACATCTGCCGCACTCCGGCATCCATTTTCGCGAATTCGTCGTCCTCATGGCGGCGTTGATGGCTGTCAACGCGCTCGCCATCGATTCCATGCTGCCGGCCTTGCCGAATATCGGTCTCGATCTCGGCGTCAGCGAAGAGAACCGCCGGCAATGGGTGATTGGCGCCTATCTTCTCGGTTTCGGTGGTGCGCAGCTGTTCGTCGGCACGCTGTCGGATCGCTACGGCCGCAAGCCCGTGCTGCTGGCAAGCCTGTTGCTTTACGTGGTGTGCAGTCTGGCGGCGGCCTTCGCACAGAGTTTCGATCTGCTGATCGCCGCGCGAATCGTGCAGGGGCTTGGCGCCGCCGCGTCGCGCGTTCTCACGGTGTCGATCATCCGCGACTGTTACTCCGGCCGGCGGATGGCGCAGGTCATGTCGCTCGCCTTCATCGTCTTCCTGATCATGCCGGCGATTGCACCGGCGCTGGGGCAGGGAATTATTCTGGTGGGGTCGTGGCGCTGGATCTTCGGCGGGCTCGGCGTCTTTGCTGCGGTGCTGATCGGCTGGGTGGCGTTGCGGTTGCCGGAAACGCTGGCGTCGGAGAACCGTCTGCCGATCGAGATCAAGCGCATTGCCGATGCGATGTATACGGTCCTCACAACGCGCGTCGCGGTCGGCTATACGATCGCGACAACGCTGGTGATCGGCGGGCTGTTCGGCTTCATCAATTCGGTCCAGCAGATATTTTCCGAAGTGTTCGGCTGGCCGAGATTGTTCACGGCCGCTTTTGCGGTGATGGCGCTGTCGATGGCGGCGGCCTCATTCGTCAATTCGCGCATCGTTTTGCGTTACGGCATGCGCCGCATTTCGCATGCGGCGCTGATCGGCTTTGCCATATGCGCGTTCAGCAATCTGGCGCTGGCGCTTGCCGGCTGGGAAACCGTGTGGTCGTTCTCGGCGCTGACGGCGGGAATCATGTTCTGCTTCGGCATGACGGCGCCGAATTTCGGCGCCATGGCGATGGAGCCGGTCGGCCGCATCGCGGGAACCGCATCATCGCTGCAGGGGTTTGTGACGATTGTCGGTGGCGCCTTGCTCGGGGCGGCGATCGGTCAGAGCTTCAACGGAACGACAATTCCGATGCTGGCGGGCTTCAGTATCCTGAGCCTCATCGCCATCGCCGTGGTGCGTGTGACCGAGCGGCCTTCCACCAGCACGCCGGCGACACCGCCGGCGTCATAGCGCCGATATCTGAAACAGCGCCGGCTTACTTCTTGCGGGCCTTGCGGGCGGCATAGCGAGCATCGCGCGCGGCCTTGCGCTCGTTTTCCATTTCCGCCTCGCGGGCCTTGTTCGATTCGGCGTCCTGCGCTGCGCGTTCGGCGGCAACGCGCTTCTCCTCGGCGGTTTCCGCGGCGCTGCGGGCTTCCCGCTCGGCCTTTTCGCGCGCCTGGATTTCCTTGGCGGCGCGTCGCTCGGCATCGCGCTGCTCACGGACGCGCGCACGTTCCACCCGCTCCTGTTCGCGCGCGACCACTTCGGCGCTGTCGGGCGCCGGCCGGGTGCGGAACTTCTCGACGGCGGCCTTGCGCGCCGCGTCGGCGGTGGCCTGGCGGTCGGCGAAATCGGGGGACTTGAAGCCTTTCATGTCGACTATATCCATTGGTGCCGCCTGGACGTTTCCGGCGGTCTGTTGTGCGTCCGGTTGCGATCACACGTTAGAGGCTTGGGCGTCAAGACATCTTGGCCGCCAGAACGGCTATTTTCCGGCGGCCTTCCGCAGTACGTCGTTGATGCGATCCTGCCAGCCCGGCCCGCCCTCGCGGAAATGCTCCAGCACGTCCTGATCGATGCGCAGCGACACCGCTTCCTTAACGCCGGGGACCGCCACCCGGGTCTGAGGCAGTTCGACCGGCTTGGTCGTCGCAGCCTTGAAGGCCGCTTCGGCAATGCTGCGCGGATCCCTTGAAACAGGGCGTTTCGGAGGCTGAGCCATGGACAATCCTTACCGGGGAACAGGGAGCGATTGTGCTCCATTCTGTTTCATATTGTAACGCCGTTATAACGATGGAAGGCCCTGCCGTTAACAACCGGAACGGCCGACGAACAAAGCACGCCCGAATCGGCTTTGGCGCAAGGGCGGTTCTCGGACCCTAATTTTTCGTATGCTGGTGCCGATAGCCCGGATTTCGCGGGTTCGGCCCTGTTTCGAACCCCAAAAGCGTGAGGTTCGAATTCGCTTTTTTGCCTACCGGTGATGGATTTTTGTGCCATTTGTACCCGGCGACGGCCGGGCACAGGTTCGGCATGGGTGGAGGATAATCATGCGTCAGATCGGCCATTTCATTGGCGGCAAGGTCATCAAGGGCACCAGCGGCCGGCAGGCCGACGTTTTCATGCCGATGACGGGTGAGGTGCAGGCCAAGGTGGATCTGGCCTCGAAGGCCGAGGTTCGCGCCTGTGTCGAAAACGCGCTCGCGGCCCAGCCCAAATGGGCGGCCACCAACCCGCAGCGTCGCGCCCGTGTGCTGATGGAATTCCTGCGGTTGATCGCGCGCGACAATGATGCGCTGGCGGAATTGCTGGCGCGCGAACACGGCAAGACCGTTGCCGACGCCAAGGGCGACATCCAGCGCGGCGTCGAGGTCGTCGAATTCGCGCTTGGCGTGCCGCATCTGATGAAGGGCGAATACACCGACGGCGCAGGTCCTGGCATCGACATCTATTCCATGCGCCAGCCGCTCGGTGTCGTGGCCGGCATCACGCCGTTCAATTTTCCGGCCATGATCCCGCTGTGGAAGCTCGCGCCGGCCATCGCCTGCGGCAACGCCTTCGTTCTCAAGCCGTCGGAGCGCGATCCCGGCGTGCCGATGAAGCTCGCCGAGCTCTTCATCGAGGCGGGCGGTCCGCCCGGCATCCTCAATGTCATCAATGGCGACAAGGAATCCGTCGATGCGCTGCTCGACGATCCCGATATCCAGGCCATCGGCTTCGTCGGGTCGACGCCGATCGCGCAATACATCTACAGCCGCGGCACCGCGACCGGTAAGCGCGTGCAGTGTTTCGGCGGCGCCAAGAACCACATGATCATCATGCCCGATGCCGACATGGATCAGGCGGTCGATGCCTTGATCGGCGCGGGCTACGGCTCCGCCGGCGAACGCTGCATGGCGATCTCCGTTGCGGTTCCGGTCGGCAAAGGCACGGCCGACGAGCTCGTGAAGCGTCTCATTCCGCGCGTGGAATCCCTCAAGATCGGTCCGTCGACCGATTCATCGGCGGATTTCGGCCCGCTGGTGACCAAGGAGGCACTCGAGCGCGTCAAGAACTATGTCGAAATCGGAATCAAGGAAGGCGCCAAGCTGGCCGTCGATGGCCGCGGATTCAAGATGCAGGGCTACGAGAACGGCTTTTATCTCGGCGGCTGCCTGTTCGATCATGTCACGCCGGATATGCGCATCTACAAGGAAGAAATTTTCGGACCCGTCCTCGCCGTCGTGCGCGCCAACGATTATGAGAGCGCGCTGAAGCTCGCCAACGATCATGAGTACGGCAACGGCGTTGCGATCTTCACCCGCGACGGCGATGCCGCGCGCGATTTCGCCGCCCGCGTCAAGGTCGGCATGGTCGGCGTCAACGTGCCGATTCCCGTGCCGCTCGCCTACTACACGTTCGGCGGCTGGAAGCGTTCGTCCTTCGGCGATCTCAATCAGCACGGTCCGGATTCAATCCGCTTCTACACCCGCACCAAGACCGTCACCGGCCGCTGGCCGTCCGGCATGAAGGACGGTGCGAGCTTCGTCATTCCGACCATGCAGTAATGCGGCATGGCGGAGCCCGAAGTTCTTCTTGAAACGCGCGGGCGGCTCGGTCTCGTCACGTTGAACCGGCCGCAGGCGCTCAACGCGCTGACTCTCGACATGGTGCGGCTGATCGATCCGCAATTGCGGGCCTGGGCGATCGATCCCGCCATTTCAGCCGTCGCCATTCGCGGGCAGGGCGCGCGCGCCTTTTGCGCCGGCGGCGACATCCGCAAGCTGCATGAGCTGGGCCGCGCCGGTCGCAAGGACGAGGCGATGGATTTCTGGCGCGAGGAATATCGCCTCAATGCGCTGATCAAGAATTTCCCCAAGCCCTATGTCGCCCTGATCGAAGGTGTGGTGATGGGCGGTGGCGTCGGGCTGTCGATCCATGGCTCTCATCGCGTCGCGGCCGAGAAGATCACCTTCGCCATGCCGGAAGTCGGCATCGGCTATTTCCCCGATGTCGGCGCGACTTATTTTTTGCCGCGCCTGTCGCATCGCGCAGGCGTGTGGCTGGCGCTGACCGGGGCGCGGATCGGGGCGGCCGATGCATCAACGCTTGGTCTCATGACGCATCATGTGCCGTCCGCGCGGTTCGATGCCGTGATCGAGGCGCTGGCTGCGGGTGAAGGCGTCGATGACGTGCTGCGCCGTGAAGCGCAGCCAATCGGGGCAGGAGACGTCCTCACACATTTGCCCGCCATCGAGAGATTGTTCTGCGGCGCCAGCGTCGAGGCCATTCTGGCTGTGCTCGACGCGGAGGCGAGCGGCGATCACGTAGCCTTCGCGCGCGAGGCCGCCGTCGCCATGCGTACCAAGTCGCCGACCAGCCTGAAATTGGCTTTCGAACAGATCAGGCGCGGCGCGGCAGCCGATTTCGACGAATGCCTGCGCATCGAGTTGCGTCTCGACGCGCGCATCCTCGATGGCCAGGATTATTACGAAGGCGTGCGTGCCGTGGTCATCGACAAGGACAACGCCCCGCGCTGGCAGCCGGCGCGGCTCGAGGATGTGAGCGAGGCGGACATCGCGAGGTATTTCGCTCCGCTCGGCTCCGACGAGTTGCGTTTGTGAACAGCCGTTTACTCTAAATGAACCGTGGCCGGTTCCATGCGTCGCCACAATTCCTTGTCATGGCCGCAAAACAGTCCCGATCCACCCGCATGAGACAATGACGCGAGTTCGATACTTTCGCTCGTGTTGCTGGCCTCGGCGGAATTGTGGGTCCGTTCGAATTGCACAGCAGCTTGTTTCAAGCGAAGGGGACAAAGATCCCCGTGATCGACAGGGGTCGCTATGCGGATTGTTTTTGCGCTCGCGCTTGCGGGCGCGATGGTCAATACGGGTTTTTCGCCGGGCACGGAACCCCAGCTCGATAAATCCATTGGCACTCTTCGGCTTGCCTCGCTCGATCTGCACGATGGCAATCTGCATGATGGCAAGATGATCGATCGCTTTCCGGCTCCGCCGGAGCCCCCGCATCTCGATCTCGCCAGCACGCCGCCCGTTGAGGATCGATATCCGCTCGGCGAAGACGCGATGACCGACTCCATGATCAAGACAAATCGCTCGGTGCTGGCCATGCCGGTGCCCGATGTTCCGATCGACCGGCTCTGCCAGGCGCTTGCATCCGCGGCCGAGGAACACGATCTTCCGGTTCCATTTTTCGCCCGGCTGATCTGGCAGGAGAGCCGCTTCCGCCAGAGCGCGGTATCCCCGGTCGGTGCGCAGGGCGTCGCGCAGTTCATGCCGCAGACCGCCGCCGCTTACGGGCTGGAGAATCCGTTCGATCCGATTCATGCCCTCACGGTGTCCGCGCGCTTCCTGCGCGAGTTGCGCAACACGTTCGGCAATCTTGGCCTGGCTGCCGCGGCCTACAATGGCGGCAGCGGGCGCGTGCAGAACTGGCTGGCGCGCCGTTCCGGTCTTCCGGAGGAGACGCGCAACTACGTGAAAATCATCACGGGCCACGAGCCCGAGACGCTGGACGGTTGCCACCGAGAGCGTCGATCTTGCCGCCGATTTGCCGCGCCGTGCGCCGTGCGAAGGCACCGCCGGGCTCGCGCGCGGCAATGGTCCGCTGGCGATGCCGGTGATGATCACCGGATGGGTCTATGAAACGCTGCGCAAGGCTGAAGAAGCCGCGGTCGCCGCGCGGGAGGCTGCCGCCGCGGCGGCAGCCAAGGCGAAATTGCTGGCGCGTGCCAAGGGCTCCCGGAAATCCGCCGCAACCAAGGCGTTGGCCGCGAGCGCGAAGCCTGCGAAGGACAAGGTGGTCGTCGCCCCTGCGCGCACGGACAGCGGCAAAGTAGCTGGCAAGGCGGGCAGGTCGAGCCTCGTCATCGCGGTGATTCCAGCCGACAAGCCGGGCAAGGCCGCGACGAAAGCAGGCGGGACCAAGGTCGCGACCAAACCTTCTGCCACCTCCAGAACAGCCAACGCCGTAGCTGAAAAGAGCAAGTCCGATAAGCCGATCAGACTGGTGGATGCGCGCGGCAGCCGCTGACTTTATGTCGAACTCGTGACGTGGCGCTGAATTCCTGCGGTTGACCTTTGCGCCGCTGCCGCGACAATGATCCCGCGTTTTTCCTGCGGAATGAATGGAGCATCAGAGATGAGTATTTTCAGCAAGATCATGGGGGCGATCTTCGGCGGTAGCGCGTCGGCCGCGCCTGCGGCTGCACCCGGTGGCAGTGCGCCGGCTGCTGCGGCGCCGACGCCGATGAGCAGTGTCGATGTTGCCGCGGTCGTCGAGAAGGCGGCGGCGAGCAAGAAAGAGAAGCTCAACTGGAAGACATCGATCGTCGATTTGATGAAGGCGCTCGATCTGGATTCGAGCATGACCGCCCGCAAGGAACTGGCGGCTGAGCTGCATTACACCGGCGATACAAATGACAGCGCCAAGATGAATATCTGGCTGCATCAGCAGGTCATGAAGAAGCTGGCCGAGAATGGCGGCGTTTTGCCGCCCGACATCAAGACCTGAGGTCTTGCCTCGGTAAGCGGCGGCGCGACCCGCCAGAGAAACCAAACAAAAAAGCCGGCATCGCGAGATGCCGGCTTTCTTATTAATCGGCCTGCGTGCGATCAGGCGGCGTATTTGTGCATCGTTCCGGTTGCACCCGCGAGACCGCGGATCGCCTTGACCGAACGGTCGATGCCGGCCCAGAGCCGTGCAATCTCGTCGGCGGCGCGGCTTTCGGCGTCGTACTCGCGGGCGCCTTCGCCCTGCGCCAGCGCCAGCACGAAGTTCGCGCGATTGGTAATCTGGCCGTTCCACACCGGCACGCGCAGCCGCACCAGGCTTTCGCGCGCCATGGTCACCAGCGGTGAGTCAACGCCGTCGCGCTGCGCCGGTGCGCCATTGATGATGGCCGCATAGGGCCGCCGCGAGGCGCGGCACACGGCGATGGTCTCCTGCATGGCGTTGATGTCGAAAACACCGGGCCGGGCCGGGATGACGACCAGCGTCGCCTGCTGGATGGCGTCTTCCACCACTGCCGACATGTTCGGCGGCGTATCGACGAACACCCATTCGATGCCGTCGCGCTTGGCGCGCGCCAGAATGTCGCCCACACCGCGAATGGCCGTCTTGATCGGCGGCTCGCCGGTGCCTCGCAACTTGTGCCACAGGCTGAGCGATCCCTGCGGATCGGCATCGACCAGCAGGCAAGGCCGCGAGGTCTTGTTGGCGTAAGCTGCCAGATGAGCCGCGAGCGTGCTTTTGCCGGTTCCGCCCTTACGCGACGCAAAGACAATTACGTTCATGTGGAGGCTCCCAAATATTTCGAATCAGCTCACGTCCAAGCTGAATCAATTCTGTGATTCGTGAAAGCTAAATGTTGATAACGTGCCGCCTTCACCAACCATCTATTGACGCCGCCACAATTGTGACGCTGGCCGCGACTCGAAAATGGAAAAAGGTGCAATGGCGATTGGCGCGTCGGCAAACCCTGTTGTGACGAGACGAAAGCGGCCCACGGATCGGTTGCGCGACAGCCGCCGGTGGCGGGTGGTTATCCGCCACTCGGAGCGATGCACCCAGCGCATTGCTGCATTGCAGCATGCTACTAAAGCAGGGTCGCCGAGGCGTCGGCATAAGCATTTGATTTATATGAAGTTTTTATGTCGGCCATTGGCCTGCCGACTTTAGTTCTAGCCCCGCCGCTTGAACCTGCCGCTGCATTGCAAAGTCGAACTCCCGAACGCGCGGTTGGATGCGCGAGAGGGACACATCATGGCTAAATACCGCACGCGCTTGCCGCAGCTCGGCAAGCGCGCCTTCATTACAGATGGCGGCCTCGAGACCGCACTGATCGCCGATCATGGTTGGAAACTGCCGGTTCTCGAGGCCTTCACGCTCGTCGATAGCGAGAGCGGCCGCGACTCGATCATGGCTTTTTATGAGCCATATCTGCAGATGGCGGTCCGCTACGATCGCGGTTTCATTCTTGAGTTGCCGACCTGGCGCGCCAATCCCGACTGGGCGGGGCGCGTCGGTTATGACCGCAAGATGCTGGAACTCGCCAATCGCACCGCCGTCGCGCTGATGGAGCGGTTGCGCGCGGCGCATGAGACCGGCGACAGCCCGATGCCCATTTCAGGTTGCGTCGGTCCGCGTGGCGACGGCTACGATGCCGAAGACTGGATGAGCGCGAACGAGGCGCAGGCCTATCATACGTTCCAGGTCGAGGTTCTGGCCGATACCGAAGCCGACATGATCACCGCACTGGCGATGACCAACATCAACGAGGCCATCGGCATCGTGCGCGCTGCGCAACAGGCAAAGATGCCTGTCGCGGTGTCGTTCACAATCGAGGAAGACGGCCGTCTGCCGTCTGGCGAGACGCTGAAAGATGCGATCCTGGCCGTCGATGGTGCCACGCGCGGCGCGCCGATCTACTACATGGCCAACTGCGCACATCCGGAATATTTCGTGGACATGCTGGCGCCGGGCGAGGCGTGGAGCGAGCGTGTGCGCGGCTTGCGCGCCAATGCCTTCGACATCGAGGCCGTTCAAGGCCGCAAGATCGTGAACAAGGAAGAGTTTCTCAAGCTGTGCCGCGATCTCCTCGACACCTTCCGCCATATCAACATCGTCGGTGGGTGCCGCAATGTGGATCACGCCCATATCAAGCAGATCGAGCTGACCAGCCCGATGGGCGCCTGACCGGATGGGATGCGGCGGTCGGGACGCCGCCGCATCTCTGATCTTAGCCGTTCTCGATATCTTCGCGCAGCAATTCGAGCTCCAGCCACCGGTCTTCGGCCGTGGCCAATTCGGCCTGCGCCGTTGCCATCGCTGCGGAGGCCGCGTCAAAGGTATTGCGGTCCCGTTCGTAAAGCTGCGGGTCGGCGAGCTTGCGGTTGAAGTCGGCGATCTTGGCCTGCAGGGCCGCGATCGTTCGCGGCAGCGTTTCCAGCGCGTGCTTGTCGTTGAACGAGAGTTTGCGTTTGCGTGCCGGGGGCGATGCGGCCTCGCGCGCGATGAGTTCGGGCGCCGCCGCCTTGGATGTGCGGCGTTTCAGATCGGCGCCGCGCTGCGCCAGCATGTCGTCGTAGCCGCCGGCATATTCGGCCCATCGGCCGCCGCCTTCGGGGGCGATCACGGCATTCACGGTGCGGTCGAGGAAGTCGCGGTCGTGGCTGATGAGCAGAACCGTGCCTTCGTAGTCCCCGATCATCTCTTCCAGCACATCAAGCGTTTCGAGATCGAGATCGTTGGTCGGTTCGTCCAGCACCAGCAAATTTGACGGTCGCGTCATCACGCGGGCGAGCATCAGTCTGGCGCGCTCGCCGCCGGACAGCGCGGCCACTGGTGTGCGCGCCTGCTCGGGCGGGAACAGGAAGTCCTTCATATAACCGATGACGTGGCGTGATTTCCCTGCAACCGTGACACTGTCGCCGCGTCCGCCGGTCAGCGTATCGGCCACACTGACGGTGGGATCGAGGCTCAAGCGGTCCTGCTCCAGCGCCGCCACCTCGACATTGGCGCCCAGTCGCACCATGCCTGAATCCGGTGCCAGCATACCGGTCAGCATCCGCACCAGCGTCGTCTTGCCTGCGCCATTGGGGCCGACGATACCGATACGGTCGCCACGCGCGATCCGGATCGAGAATTTGTCGACGATGCTTGTCTCTCCGAACGCCTTGACGATGTCCTTTGCCTCGATCACCAGCGCGCCGGATTGACCGGCGTCGTTGGCCGTCACGGCAACACTGCCGGCGACGCCGCGATAGTCCACGCGTTGCTGGCGCAAATCCAGCAGGTTGCCGAGCCTGCGGACGTTGCGCTTTCGCCGTCCCGAGACGCCATGGCGCAGCCAGTGTTCCTCGGCGACGATCTTGCGGTCGAGTTTGTGCTGCTCACGCTCCTCGTCGGCGAGCACGTCGTCGCGCCAGGCTTCGAATTCGGAGAATCCGCGCTCGATGCTGCGCGCCTTGCCGCGGTCGATCCATATCGTTGAGTTCGACAGGTTCGACAGGAAACGCCGATCGTGGCTGATGATGATGAGCGCGCAGTTGCGTCCGCGAAGATCGCTTTCGAGCCATTCGATGACTTCGAGGTCGAGATGGTTGGTCGGCTCGTCCAGCAAAAGAATATCGGGCGAGGGCGCCAGCACACGCGCCAGCGCCGCGCGGCGCGCTTCGCCGCCGGAGAGCTTGGCGGGATCTTCGTCGCCGCGCAGTCCGAGCTGTTCGATCAGGTATCGGACTTGATAGGTCGGATCGCTCGGCCCGAGCCCGGCTTCGACATAGGCCTCGACGGTGGCGAAGCCCGAAAGGTCCGGCTCCTGCGGCAGGTAGCGCATGGTGGCGCCGGGCTGGAGGAAACGCGTGCCGCGATCGGGCTCGACGAGCCCCGCCACGATTTTCAGCAAGGTGGATTTGCCCGAACCGTTACGCCCGACGAGGCAGGCGCGTTCGCCGGCCGCAATGGCCATGTCGACGCCGTCGAGCAGCGCGGCGCCGCCGAATGTCAGGCCGATATCGGTCAGTTGGATAAGCGGAGCGGGCAAGGTGGGCGCTGGCGTTGGGACGCTTGGCTGCGTCCGGCGCCAGTGCTTTAGGTCATCTGCATGTCAACGGCAATGCGCACGAGGTCGGCGTGGTTCTTGGCGCCGAGTTTCTGCTTCAGCCGCGATGTGCCGTTGGCGATGGTTTTGTAGGACACGTTCAGGATTGCCGCGACCTCGTCGATGGTATTGCCGCGCGCAAGCTGGCGCAGAATCTCAAGCTCGCGTTGGGTCAGAAGGGATGCCGGGTTCGCCCGCACCGCGACCGAAGAGAACGTCAGGGACTCGGCCAGATGCCGCGTCACGAAGTTCTCGCCGGCTGCCACCTTCATCACTGCTTCGACAAGCAATGCCGGATCGTCGTTCTTGGTGAGAAAACCCTTGGCGCCGAGTTCGAGCGCGCGTGCCGCGAAAGCCGGGTCTTCGTTCATACTGAACATGATGATGCGCGCGTCGGGATCGCGCCGCAAAATTTTGCGCAGCAGTTCGAAGCCGGACAATTCGGGAAGATTGATATCGACGATGGCGACATCTGGCCGCTTCTCGAAATAGGCCTCATAGCCCGATTTCTCATCGGCAGCGGCATGAACCTCGATGCCGTCGCGCTGAGCGAACATCATGCGGCATCCGGACACCACGACCGGATGATCGTCAACAACGAGAACATCCATATGACTAATACCCATAATTTTTCTGCCGAAGTGGACCCCCCAGCCAACTTCCGTAATTTCAGACAATGTCGCCTTGGCTAGGCTAGAAATATTCACAGGCCGGGACCAATATCAACCCCCGGTGAAACCTCAAGGACTCAACACGTTTATGTTGCGCAAGCTGACGTTGCACGCAAGGCTAAGTCTGCTGTTGAGCGCCATTCTGGCGATTGCGGTCGTCATTTGCCTTTTCGGTGTTGTCGAAGCATCGCGTGAACATGTTCTGGACGAAGAAGAGGCGATCGGTCACCTCGCGCGCATGACCATCCGTGCGAGTTTACCGCTGGTCGAGCAGTCACCCGATCCAGCCAAGGCGCTGGACGAGCTTGTGATTCGCTTGCAGGCGGATTTGCAAAGCATGGTGAGCTTGCGCCGCAACGGCGTAACGACCCGACAGGATCATTCGCCGAACTCCTCAGGCTCCGTGCCGAAATGGTTTGTCGATGTGATTCGGCCTGAGCCAAAAGCCGAAGTCATTCCAGTGCATTTTGGCGGACAACATTATGCGGACATAGTGTTTGTTGCGGATTTAACTACTGATTTCGAAGAAAAGTGGATTGCATTTGTTTCAATTCTATTGATCGGCGCCGCTCTTGTCGTCGCGCTGGCTATCCTTGCCTATTTTACTGTGCGGCGGTCGTTGAAGCCCCTCGCTGAACTCACTGACAATCTCGCGAGCTTGCGCCGGGGCGACTACTCGCTTCGGGCCGTCACCGTTGGCCCGCCCGAATTTGCCGCCGTTGCACAGCGCGTGGACGAGCTTGCGGCAACCCTGACCCGGCTGAACGAAGAGAACCGCGATCTGGTCCGCAAGATTGTGGCGGTTCAGGACGTCGAGCGGCGCGATATCGCACGCGAACTGCACGACGAAATGGGGCCGCATCTGTTTGCTATTCGCGCCGGCGCCATCGCGATCGCGGGCGCGGGTTACGACAAGGCCTCTGTCAGCGCCAACGACATGCTCTCGTCGATCAAGGCGCTGCAACTCGTCAACCGGCGCATTCTCGATCGGTTGCGTCCCATGCAGCTGCACGAAATCGGCCTTGAGGCGACGCTGATGTCGCTGATCGACGGGTTTCGTTCGACGGCGTCAAAGATTGCGTTCCGCACCCAGTTCGATCCCGGATTGACCGAATGCGACGAAGCCGTCGCGCAGACCATCTATCGCGTCGTGCAGGAAGGCGTCGTCAACGCATTGCGCCATTCGCGCGCGAGCCGGATCGAAGTCGAAGTGAAGCTCTTGGAGAACGGTGTGCCCCCGCATGGTGCGCCGACCGATGTCATGGTTCGTGTCTCGGACAACGGCGTCGGCATTCCCGCAGGCGTCAGGTTCGGCCGCGGACTGACCGGAATGAAGGAACGCCTGCGGGCGCTTGGCGGATCGCTGGCGTTGCGGCGCGGGGCGGTCTGGACCCATGTCGAGGCGACATTGCCGTTCCGCCGCCGTGCGCACATGGTCGAGGAATCGCCCGAGATTGTGGTTTTGAAGGGCTGATTGCCCCTTGCAAATGGCTAAAAATCGCCCATTTGTGGCTGCCATGCAAAATGCCATTTCGATTTCAAATCTCTCCAAAACCTATGCGTCGGGCTTCCAGGCGCTCAAAAGCATTGATCTGCAAATCAGAAGCGGCGAGATCTTCGCCTTGCTCGGCCCCAATGGCGCCGGCAAGACGACGCTCATCAGCGTCATTTGCGGCATCGTCAATCCGTCGACCGGCCATGTCAGCGTCGACGGTCATGACATCATCACGGATTTTCGCGCGGCGCGCTCGCTGATCGGTCTGGTGCCGCAGGAGTTGACGACCGACGCCTTTGAGACAGTCTGGGCCACGGTGTCGTTCAGCCGCGGCCTGTTCGGCAAGGCGCCGAACCCGGCGCTGCTCGAGAAGATTCTCAAGGATCTGTCGCTGTGGGACAAGAAGGACACCAAGATCATGGCGCTGTCGGGCGGCATGAAGCGCCGTGTCCTCATCGCCAAGGCGCTGTCGCACGAGCCGAAGATTCTGTTTCTCGATGAGCCCACGGCCGGCGTCGATGTCGAGTTGCGCAAGGATATGTGGAACGTCGTGCGTCAGTTGCGCGAGGCAGGCGTCACCATCATCCTGACGACGCACTACATCGAAGAAGCCGAAGAAATGGCCGATCGCATCGGCGTCATCAACAAGGGCGAGATCATCCTCGTTGAAGACAAGGCCGCGCTGATGCACAAGCTCGGCAAGAAGCAGATGATGATCGAGCTGCAGAGCCCGATTTCGTCCATCCCTGAATCGCTCGCGCCCTATCAGTTGACGCTCGCCAAGGACGGTCGCGAGCTTGTCTTCAGCTACGATACCCAGGGCGAGCGCACCGGTATCACCACGCTCCTGACCGACCTGCGGTCGGCGGGCATTCGTCTCCGCGATCTGCAAACCAAGCAGAGTTCGCTGGAAGATATTTTCGTTGGCCTTGTGAGGCAGCAATGAACTGGCGCGCCGTCAAGGCTATCTACTATTTTGAAATGGCGCGCACGGGGCGCACGCTGTGGCAGAGCATCGTGTCGCCGGTCATCTCCACCGCGCTCTATTTCGTGGTGTTTGGCGCCGCCATCGGTTCGCGCATCACCGAGATCGAAGGCGTGCCCTATGGCTCCTTCATCGTGCCGGGCCTGATCATGCTGACCGTCCTGACGCAGAGCACCTCGAATGCGTCCTTTGGCATCTACTTCCCGAAATTCACCGGCACCATTTTCGAGCTGCTGTCGGCGCCCATGTCCTATGCCGAGCCTGTCATCGGCTATGTCGGCGCGGCTGCGACCAAATCGCTGCTTCTGGGCCTCATCATTCTGGCCACCGCCGCGCTATTCGTGCCGCTGCGCGTCGATCATCCGGTGTGGATGCTGACCTTCCTGGTGCTGACGGCGATCTCCTTCAGCCTGCTCGGCTTCATCATCGGCATCTGGGCCAATGGCTTCGAGCAGCTGCAATTCGTGCCACTGCTGGTGATCATGCCGCTCACGTTCCTCGGCGGCACCTTCTACTCGATCAACGTGCTGCCGCCGGTCTGGCAGACCGTCGCGTTGTTCAACCCGGTCGTCTATCTGGTGTCCGGCTTCCGCTGGAGCTTCTACGGCATCGCCGACGTCAATGTCGGCATCAGTCTGGCGATGACGTTGCTGTTCCTCGCCGCCGGCCTTGTCACCGTGTGGTGGATCTTCCGCACCGGCTACCGCCTCAAGCGTTGAGCATGATCCGGAAAAGTGGGTACCGGTTTTCCGATAAGATCATGCTCTGAAAGACAGCATCGCGGCCCCTTAGAAAACAAATCGGCCCGGCGGGGGGCAATCCCGGCCGGGCCGTTTTTAGTCTCGGGGAGGTCTTGAAGGTAAATCGATTAGCGGATGACGCTGCTGACGCAGGCGTTGACGGCACACATCGCCTGCTGCGTGCCAACCACGCGGCTATGCGTCGACTGGCTTGCGATCGCGAGGATCGCGATCGCTGCACCGAGCGGAATGATGAAGGCGCGGATCGGGAGGAAGGCCATGGCTTTTCTCTCTTGTCTCTGCGTGTTCCAGAAGTCGTTCGAGGCGATCAGGCCGCCATCGCGGGGCTGAGGCCTTCCTTGCGCACCAGTTCAGCGAGGTGCTTGCGGGCATAGAACATGCGCGTCTTCACCGTGCTGCGCGGAATGCCGAGGATATCGCCGGCGTCCTCGATCGACGTCTCGTGGTAGTAAACGAGGTCGATGATCTCGCGATGCGCAGGCGACAGCTGGTGCAGGCACTTGCGCAGGATCTCGCCGACCTTGTTGCGGTCGACCAGGGCTTCCGGGCTCTCGGCGGTGTCCTCAAGGGTATTCATGGTGACTTCGTCGAGTTCTTCGAAACGGCGGCTGCGCAGCGCGGTCAGCGCCTTGAAGCGGGCAATCGCCAGGATCCAGGTCGACACCTGCGAACGGGCCTCGAACTGACCGGCCTTGCGCCAGACTTCGAGGAACACATCGCTGACGATGTCTTCGGCCATCGCGCGGTCAGCCACGAGGCGAAGCACGAAGCGGAACACCCGCACATTGTGACGGGCGAACAGGACCTGCATCGCATCCTTGCGGCCTTCGGCGACGCGCGCCAGAAGGGTTTCGTCCGAGGTTGCATGGGTGGCGAAAACCGGGGTCGTCGTCGCGCCCTGAGTGATTGCAATTCCGGTCTGCATGGCCGTTCTCCTTCGCACTTGGTCGTGCGTCTTGAAGGCGAAGGGTGTACCAGCGGCCTGTTTCAGGGAATCTGCGTCGCAAACGGAAAATGGTTTCGTCGCAAACAGAATTGTTTCGTCGGCCGGACGAATTGTTTCGTCGCGGCTCCGGGACGAAACAATTGGAGCCAAATCCTTAAAATTGCTTAGGATTTCTCGCCGTCCGGGGAGAACAAATAGCCCCCGCCGCGCACGGTTTTGATCACCGTGGGGTTGGAGGCGTCCGGCTCGATCTTGCGCCGGATTCGCATGATTCTGAGGTCGATGGCGCGGTCGAAAGCCTCGCTGTCGCGGGCATTGGCGAGTTCGAGCAGCCGCTCGCGCGACAGGACGCGCTTCGGGTTCGCCGCAAATACCTGCAGCAGGCCGAATTCCGAGGGCGTCAGCGGATGCTCGTTGCCGTCGTCGTCGCGCAGCGCGCGCGCCTCGGTATCGAGCCATTTGGTGCCGAAGCGGATCTTCTTGCTGGCGGCCGGCTCGGAAGGTGCCGCGACGGCTGTCATCGGCCTGGCCTGCGTGCTCCGGCGCAGAACCGAGCGGATGCGCGCCAGAAGCTCGCGCAGCTCCGCCGGCTTGGCGATGTAATCGTCGGCGCCCAGCTCCAGGCCGACGACCCGGTCGATCGGGCTTGCGGTCGCCGTCAGCATGATCACCGGAATGGTCGTGCGACTCTTGAGGTCGCGCACGATCGACAGCCCGTCTTCCTCCGGCATGTTGAGATCGAGCACGACAAGATCGGGCGTCGCCTGCGTAATCGCCTGGCGCAGGCTCTTGCCGCCGTCGCACAAGGTCACGGTGAAGCCGTGCATGCGCAGATAGTCGCCGACCATTTCGCGGGCCGGGGCCTCGTCATCGACGACGAATATGTGCGGGTTCGTGGTCATATCAGCGGCAGCCGGATGGTGAAGATGGCGCCCTGGGACGGGACCGGGGCTCTCGGCGGTGATCTCGCCGCCATGCATGTCGATGATTCGTTTGACGATGGACAGTCCGAGGCCGGTGGAGCCTTCGCCACCGGTCGGCTTGGCGGACAGGCGCTGGAAGCGGCCGAAGATGCGATCGAGGTCTTCGGGCGACAGTCCTGCACCCTGGTCGGTGACGCGGACCACGGCATTGCCACGGTCGGCCACGACGTCGAGCCGGATCGGTCCGCCGATCGGGCTGTACTTGATGGCATTGCTGATGAGGTTGTCGATGGCCTCGCGCATCCGGTCCGGATCGCACGGCACGTTCTGCTCGATCCCCGCGATCACCGAAATCGTCTGATCTTTCCGGCGCGCGAGCGGCTGATTGGCGGTGACGACGTCCTTGACCAGCTCGCTGAGATTGGTCGGCTCACGCTTCACATTGATGTCGAAGGCATCCGCCATCGCATCCGAGATCAGATTGTCGACCATCCCGGTCATGCGTTGCGCCGAGCGGCGAATATGATCGACCTGGGCGACGGCGCTTTCGTTGGAACCGCCAATCGTGCCCATCAGGTCTTTCAGCATTTCGGTGCGGCCGAGGATGACACTGAGCGGATTCTTCAGATCGTGCGCCACGGTGCCGAGCACTTCGTTCTTGAACGCGTTGACGCGCTGCAGCCGCGTGCCTTGCGCCAAGAGGCGCTGATTGGCGGAGGTCAGGTCGCGGGTACGTTGCAGGACGCGCTCCTCGAGCATCGAATTGGCTTCGTGCAGTTGCGCGTAGAGGATGACATTGTCGAAAGCGACCGAGAGACGCGAGGCGAAGATCTCCACCAGCGTGCGGTCGGTCGTCGACAGTTCCTTTTCCGCGTCGAGCAGCACGACGACCTCGCGTCCGCTTCCGGTGCGGACATAAAGCACCGAACGGCGTCCGGCGAAATCATGCTTGCCGCGTTCGAAGGCGGCGTCGACCAGCTCGCTCAATTCGACGTTCAGCGTTTGCGGGGATTCGGCCCGGCCGAACTGGCTGTAGGAGCCGGATCCCGCGATGATCGAATAGCGGCTGTCGGGGTTGCCGCTGTCGCGCAGCACCAGGATGCCGGCGCAATCGACATTGAGAAGCGATCCGATCTGGGTCAGCACGCCTTCGGCCAGCCGCTGCATCGACTTGAAATCGTACAGGGTGGACGCCGCATCGATGATGATCTCAAGCCCGCGGCGCGTCTGCATCATGCGCTCGAGCTGCTGGAAAGAGCGGATCGCCGAGGTCAGCGAGGTGAACAGCTTGTCCGCGGTCAGCTCGGTCTTGGCCTTGTAGTCGTTGATATCGTAATCGACGATCACGCGGCGCTCCGGCGCCTGTCCCGGCTGGCCGGTCCGCAGAATGATGCGGACGATGTCGTTGTGCATTTCCTTGCGGATGTATTCGACCAGACCCAATCCGGCCGAGTCGGTTTCCATGATCACGTCGAGCAGCACCACCGCCATGTCGGGGTGCTTGTGCATCAGCTCGCGGCCTTCCGCCGCCGAATAGGCCGACAGAATTTCGATGCCCTGGCCGTTGAGGCTGTAGTCGGACAGCGCAAAGCGCGTGCCGTCATGCACGGCCTGATCGTCGTCGATGATCGCGACCTTCCACGGCCGGCCCATCACCGGCGGCTTGTCGGCGACGGTGTCCTCGACGAGGTGAAGGATGTCGTCCCTATCGGGCATTCGAAGTCCCCGCAGTTGTCGGCGTCGGCGGTCCGACGCGCGGCCACGCCGTCTTGGGCAGCGTGATTCTGATCGATGTGCCGTGTCCCTCAACCGTCTCCAGGTGGAGACGTCCGTCGAGTTGCTGGGTCACGAGATTATAGACGATATGCAGGCCTAAGCCCGTGCCGCCCTTGTTGCGTTTGGTCGTGAAGAACGGATCGAACGCCTGGCGCTGGACTTCCGGGTTCATGCCGACGCCATCGTCGGCGAAAACGATATCGACTTCGCGCGGGTTTCGTTCGTGAGCTGACAGCGTGATGGTGCCGGACTGGCCCTCGGAAAAGCCGTGCGTGACCGCATTGAGGAACAGATTGGTCAAAACCTGTCCGTAGGCGCCGGGATAGCTGTCCAGCACCAGACCGTCTTCGATGTCGAGCGTCACGGTGATCGTCGATTTGCGCAGCACCGGGCGCAGGCTCGCGACGATCTGATTGGTCGCTTCCTTGAGATCGAACTCGCGTCGTTCGGCATGCGAACGG
>CAVTOO010000023.1:0-13094 GCA_963736355.1 uncultured Alphaproteobacteria bacterium
TTCATCACCGAGATATTGGCCGGCATCTGGAACACGCCGCCGCCGCAAAGCGTGCGCAGCTCATCGATGAAATGCGAGTAATTCTGCGTGCACCATTCCAGCGCCGCATACATCATGCGCCGGTTGAAACAGACATAGCCGTTGCCCGGCCAGTCCTCGAAGGCGTTGATCTGGCCGTTGACCATGCCGGCGATCATCGCCTCGTTGGCGGACAGCATGCCGAGCGTTTCGCGCACCGCCGGAATCTGATCGGCGCCGGTCGCGCCCGCGACCTTGTTGCAGAGCCCGACCAGGAGCTGCATCTTCGACCAGTAGCGCACATTGGACTGGTGATTGCCGAAGGCGTGGCTCGGCGTCTTGAAATAGATGTTGCGCGACAGCAGCGCATCGTCGTGGATGAAGACGCGCTCCCACGGCACCTTCACCTCGTCGCAGAGCAGCATGGAATCGGATTCGTCGTATTTGTAGGACAGCGGCGAATCGAATTCCGACGTGCAATTCATCTCCATCGGCTGGCGCGACCAGAGTTGCAGCCCCGGCGCATTGCAGGGAATGGAGCAGGTGATCGCCTGCTTCTTCTGGTCGGGCGCAAGCGGCAGCACATTGCCGATCCAGATTTCGTTGGCGAAGACCGCGCCGGTCGCCAGCATCTTCATGCCGGAAATCACCACGCCGTCGTCTTCCTCGCGCACGACCTGCAGGGTCGGTATCGGGAGATTCTGCTTCTCGTAGAATTCCGGATTGCGCGCGGCCTGCGGCGGCAGCACCGCATAGACCGTGTAGAGGTCGTTGTCGCGGGCGTATTTGTAATAGTTGAGAAGATTGTTGGCATTCGCAAACGGCTCGATCAGTTCGTCCGGCTTCATCGCCATGCCGGTGACGAACGACGCCACGTGATCGGGCGAGCGGCCGAACATGCCATAGGTGAAATCGGCGATGCGCTTGTGGCCGATCATGCGGCGCTGCAGATCGTCGCGCGTTTTCGCGCGCAGGTAATAGATCGAATGGCGCCCGCCATCCTCCTCGTAGGTCATCTCGGCGTGATTGGCCGGATCGGCCTTCATGTCGTAGAGCTCCGCCACCGTCTGCGCCGCATTGCGGAAGGCGGGATGACGCGTGACGTCGTCGACCTTCTCGGAACCGATATAGATGACGCGGCCGTCGCGCAGCGATTCCAGATGTTCTTTTCCGGTTCTCAGCATGTCCGTCTCCGGTTCAGCGCGCGGCTCTGCGGCCGGCTGGACGCTCTTCCCGCTCGATCCAGTCCAGCGCCAGGCCCGTGTTCTTCATGAATTTCTGATTGAAGCGTACCAGCGTCCGGAATTCCTCGGCCGTGACGCCATCGAACAGAATGTCGTTGACGCTGCGGATGAAGGCGAAGGCGCAAGCAGCCGGCTCCTGCCCTGCCGCGTCAGCGAGATCAGAACGCCGCGCTTGTCCTTCGGGTTCGCATTCTTGCGTACATAACCCTTGGCGACGAGCTTGCGCACTTCACCGGTGACATGCGGACCGGATCACTTCCAGAAAATCGGCGAGCGCGCCGATCGCGATGCCGGTCTCGCCCTGCAGCCGCAGCACGGCCATCAGCATGGTGTATTGCGCGCCGCTGACGCCGACCTTCTTCGCAATCGACTTTCGGATCTCGACGAGCCGTGCCTCGTTCAAAATCATGCGATGGATGAGGCGGCGGAATTCATGATCGCTGCCTTCGATCAGCACCGCCGGGCGCGACACGCTGAGCGGCAACGGTCGCGCCGGATTTTCCTTCCGACGCGCGAAAAAGCGGGCCTGCGACGTTGATGTTCATCATGAGCCTAAGTATGATACCTAAGTCGACTTAGGTGTCAATTGACGAAACACGGGGCTTTCTGATGATTTCAAGGCGTCAGTGAAATTTCACGAGCACCGAGCACTGAAGGCGCGCTCGACATTTACAGACGTCAGAATATCGGCAATCCTTCCGGCTTCGGCGCAAGCCCCGCGTTGCTGATCGTCGACTTCGTCAACGGCTTCAACGATCCTGCAATGTTCGGCGGCGGCAATATTCCGCCGGCTATCGCAAGGACTGCGGGGCTTCTCGCTGCCGCGCGGCGCTGCAATCATCCCGGTCGCCTTCACCCGCGTCGTCTATGCCGACGACGGCAGCGACGCCTCGGTGTTCAGTCTCAAGCTGCCGGGTCTGCTCGCGCTTACCGAAACGGCGCAACCGAGCCAGGTCGTCGACGCACTGGCCCCGCAGGCCGGCGAATACGTCATCCGCAAGACCCAGCCATCGGCCTTCTTCGGCACCGGCCTGGTCGGCTGGCTCGCGCAAAAGCGCGTCGACACCGTTCTCGTGACCGGCTGCACCACCAGCGGCTGCGTGCGCGCCAGCGTGATCGATGCCATGAGCCACAACTTCCGGACCATCGTGGTCTCCGACTGCGTCGGCGATCGCGCGCTGGCACCGCACGAAGCCAATCTCTTCGACATGGAACAGAAATATGCGGACCTGATGACCTGCGACGAGGTGATCGCAAAACTGCAGTCCGCCGTCACAGACAGGGATGAAGTGAAATGGTCGATTCACTGGGCTTTCGCAGAGAAATTTGCCGTGGTGGCGCCGTCCACCAACACCATCGTGCAGCCGGAATTCGACGCGATGGCGCCGCGCGGCGTCACCAATCATTTCGGCCGCGTGCATATCCCGAACGACCCGATCCGCAACGACGACGATTTCAATCAGCTGATCCAGAATATCCGCAGCGAACTGCTGCGCGCGATCGACCGCTGCATGACCTGCGAGCCGGATTATCTCGTCATGGGCATGTCGTCGGAGACGTTCTGGGACGGGCTCGATGGCGCGACGAAGCTGAAGGAGCGGATCGAGAAGCATGCCGGCGTCAAATGCGCGATGGGTTCGGATGCCTCGCAGGCCGCGCTGAAGCAATATCCGGGCGTCAGGCGGCTCGGCGTCATCACGCCCTATATGCCGGTCGGCGACAGCCAGGTGCGGCGCTTTCTGACCGATTGCGGCTTCGAGGTTGTGCGGCTGAAGGGACTGAAATGCTCAAGCCCGACCGCCATCGCGCATGTCTCCGAGCGCGAGTTGCGCGACGCCATCAACGAGGTGAACGGACCGGATGTCGATGCGGTCCTGCAGGTCGGCACCAATCTGGCGATGGCGCGGCTCGCCGGTCGTCGCCGAATTCTGGCTCGACAAGCCGGTGATCGCGATCAACACCGCGACCTATTGGTGGGCCTTGCGCGAGAACGGCATCGAGGACAAGAAGGAAGGCTTCGGCTCGCTGATGCTGGAGCATTGATCACCACGCTGGCCTTCATACGCCGAGGATCGCGACTCGAAGGTGAGGTCGGATCAGATCGCCCTGCGTAATATGCTTGCGCGATGACTCGATGTGGTGGCGCATGGCATCTGCGGCACCGGCGGCATCGCGCCGCGCAATCGCATCGAGGATCGCGCGATGCTCCTCGTCCACCCGACGAAGCTGCAGGTCGTCGCCGAGCGAAATGAACCAGAAGCGCAGCGAACGATCATGCAGCCGCGTGATGGTGTCGGCGAGCACCGGATTCCTGGCCGCCTGAGCGAAATCCGGTGAGTGGAATAGCCGGTCGAGATCCATCAGCTGCTCGCGGTCGCGGGCGCGGATCAGAGGGCCGGCCGAATCCAGAAGCACACGAAGCTGCGAAACGTCGGTCGGGGTCGCCCGCTCGGCCGCAAGGCCGACGCAGAACGGCTCGTTGACGAGCCGCACGTCGATGATCTGCAGAACCTGGTCGAGCGAGATGGTCTCGACCATGACGCCCTTGCGCGGAATGACCTGCACCAGACCCTCCAGCATCAGCCGGTCGAGCGCCTGATGCACCGGCGTGCGCCCGATACTGAGCGTGCGGCTGATCTGCGCCTCGTTCAGATAGGCGCCGGGCCGAAACTCCATCCGGTTGATGCGCCGCTTGATCTCCAGATAGGCGCGGTCCCGCAAGCGACACCGGCGCCTCGGTAACCCGCGTTATGCGCCGCGCACGCTCCTGCATGGTGCCTTCAAGCCTCGGAGTAGAAATGCACTTCGAGCAGCAGGCATCCATTCTCCGACTTGAACGGCCCATGATAGGCGCCGGGCGGCCGCACCGCATAGGTGTAGCCCTGGAAGTTCTCGCCGCCCTTGCCTTCTGCGTCGTTGCCGACGATCAGGTCGCCGGAAACGAGAAACACCTCTTCCCAATATTCATGCACGAAGGGCACGGTGGTATAGACGCCCGGCGCGAACCGCAGAAAGCGCGTGCGATTGCCTCGCTTGCCGATCTCGTCGAGTTCGCCCGCAATGATCTTCTGCTGAATGCCTTCCGGATAGCCCGGCGGCGTGTGCCAGCCGCTATCCATGTCGAGCGAGTGAAATTCCTTGTGCCCCTTGTGAAAGCCCATGTCCTCATCCTTCGTCAGGCAGGGTCTCGAATCTTGTAGCCATGCTACGATCGAGCGGTTGAGCACCGGATCGTGCAACTCCATTTCGAAGGAGGTGGCTGGACGGATGCCGCCATGTACCGCGAGCGTGCCGCAGAACATGGAAGTGCCCGCCTTCAAGCTGCCGCCGCCGGTGTAGAGCTCGATCAATTGCTCCGGCGTCCGCATCGCGGCGACCGAGCCCTCCTGATAGAGCGCTCGCGTTCGCCGTCGATCACCGCATGCGAACGCAGCATCAGCCGGTCCCAGTGCGCCGCCACATCCTGGAGCTTCCAGATCGTCCGGCTGACGGGTTTGGCGCACATCTGTTTCGACAGCGAGACATTGATGGTCTCGGCCTGGCGATCGGTATGATCGGAGCCGAGACCCACGAACAACTCATCACCGATGGCATGGATCACGAACTCGATCTCGCCGCTCGAGTTTTCGCCCAGCACTTCGATCGTGTCCGCGGTGGTCAGCAGCGAAGCTGCGTTCCGGTAGAAGATCGGCGTGGATTTCGGCCGCTTGACACCGATCGCTTCCAACTCGCGGATATGCTTTTCGAGTGCGGCCACGTCGCGGCCGGTCCAGCCTGCCACCACAAGTGAGTGAATACGGCCAAGATCGAGTTCAAATTCAGCAGTCACGCTCTTCCTCCCGGTGGCTGCCGGCCCATATGGACCGGCAGCGCTCGTTCTTCGTTATTGACCGGCCGGATAGCTGGCCAGCAGCGTCCACTTTCCGTCCTTCATCTCGATGATGTAGACGGGCTTCAGCGCATCGCCGTTCGTCGCCGAACGAGATCGGTCCTTCGAGCGCAGGGAAGTCCTTCATCTTGCGCAACTCGTCCTTGATCGCCTCGCGCTCAGCCGCGAGCTTGGACGGATCGCCGGTGACCTTTGCGCGCTTCATGGCTTCGGCATACATCAGCACGATGTCGTAGGTCGCGGCGTCGAACTGCGAAGACGCCGAGCGATCGATGCCGGCGGCCTTGGCGCGCTTCACGAATTCGGCTTCGAACTTCTTGGTGCGGTCGTTGAGCTCGGCATAGAAGGCGGTCGGAATCACGGTGCCGTCGCCGGCCTTGCCCATCAGCTTCGGCAGTTCCGGATCGGCGATGGTCGAGCCCGCGACCAGACGACCCTTGTGGCCCTGCCGGCGCATTTCCTGCACCAGACGCGTCGCAGCCTCCGGGCCCGATCCCACGCCGATCAGATCGGTCGGCTGGGAATTCAGCTGCGAAACCTGTGGCGCGAGATCGAACGCCTGGCTCTGGAAGGTGACACTGACCTTCGGATCGATGCCGCTCTTCTTCAGCAGCGCCGGCAGTACCTTTTCGCCCATCGTCTTCGACATGACGTCGTCGGTCGCATAGGCGATGCTGGCGGAGCCCATCGGATAGCCCTTGTCCTTCAGCGCGCGCATGACGCGCTCGAACAGGAAGCCTTCGTCGGTTGTGTTGCGAAATGCGAATTTGTACGGCTCGGCCAGATTGGGCGCCGAAGAAGCCATCGACATCGAGGCGACGCCGGCGCGTTCGGCGGCCGGGAACACCACGCGAACCTCGCTCGAGCTGAACGGCCCGACGACTGCCAGCACCTTGTCGTCCTCGGCGAGCTTGCGCACGCCGACCACGGCCTGATCGGGTTTGCCGGCGGTGTCGAAGGAGACGAGCTTCAGCTTCTTGCCGCCGACGCCACCGGCGGCGTTGATCTCCTCTAGCGCCATCTCGGCGGCGATCAGGTTGGTCTTGGAGAAGGTCGCGAACGGCCCGCCGCTCGAGGGCAGATAGCCGAGCGCGATTTCCTGCGACGCTGCAATCCCGGTGAAACCAGCGAGCCAGCCGGCTGCGATCGAAGCTGCAATCCATTTCCGTTTCATGTTCATACTCCTTATGTGACTTTTCAAACCTGCTTTGCAGACACTCAGTGTGCGACCTCCGCCTTCTCGTCATCCTGACCGAGATAGGCGCTGACAAGTCTGTTGTCGGCGAGCAGCGTCGCAGGCGACCCGTCGGTGACGACCTTTCCAAGCTCCATGACGTAGGCCCAGTTCGCGAGTTCGAGCGCTCGCTGGGTATTCTGCTCGACCAGGAGGACAGTGATATTGCGCTCGCGGTTGAGTTGCGCCGATCAGCGCAGAACACCTCGGACGACAGCAGCGGGCTCAAGCCGAGCGACGGTTCGTCGAGCATCATCAGCTTGGGCGCAGCGAGCAACGCCCGCCCGATCGCCAGCATCTGCTGCTCGCCGCCCGACAGCACCGAAGCCGACCGGTCGCGCCGCGCCTTCAGGTTGGAGAAACGATCGTAGATTTCGTCGATCTCGCGGCCGATAGTCGACTTGTTGCGGCGATTGAATGCGCCCATCAGCAGATTCTCGTGCACGGTCAGGCTCATCACGATGCGGCGGCCTTCCGGCACCAGCACGAGACCGCTCGATACGCGGCGGCTTGGCGTCCAATGGGTGATGTCGTGACCGTCGAACATCACGCGGCCGTCCGCAGCTTTCTCGATGCCGAGCAACGCCCGCAGCATCGACGACTTGCCGGCGCCATTGGCACCTAGCACCGCCACGATCTGACCGGGCGCCAGATTAATCGAGACGCCCTTGACGGCGTGCACTCGCCCGTAGCGGACGTGAAGGTCCCGCACTTCAAGAAGCACGGCGGGCCTCCTTGTCCATGGCGGCCTCGGCCGGAACTCCCAGATAGATTTCCTGCACCCGGCGGTCCTGACGGATCTCCTTCGGCGTACCTTCGGCGATCTTCTTGCCGAAACTGATGACGACGACGTGCTCGCACAGCGCACCGACAAAATGCATGTCGTGCTCGACCACCAGCAACGTGACGTCACCGTGTTCGCAGATTTTACGCAGCTGCCGCTGCAGGTCGTCGGTTTCGGCCGGATTGAGGCCGGCTGCCGGCTCGTCGAGCAGGAGCAGCCGCGGATGCGCCATCAGCGCGCGCACGAGCTCGATTCGCTTCTGCACGCCGTATGGCAGGCTGCCAACAGCGGCGCGCTCGTATTCGCCCAGTCCGGCATCGTGCAAAGCCGCGCGCGCCTCTTCGTTCCAGCGATTGTTGCGGGTGAGATTGACCGGCTGCAGCACGCCGAAAAAGCCGCGATTGCGCGAATGCTGGCCGACGATGACGTTTTCCAGCGCGTTCAGATGCGGCATCAGCCGCACATTCTGGAAGCTGCGGGCGACGCCATGATCGACCCTGCGGCTCGACGGCACGTATGTGATGTCCGCACCGTCGAGGAGTATGCGAACCGCGATCGACCGGATAGACGCCGGTGATCAGATTGAAGACCGTGGTCTTGCCGGCGCCGTTCGGGCCGATCAGCGCAGTGCGCGATCCGCGACGGACGTCGAAGGTCAGATCGTCGATCACCGCGAGGCCGCCGAATTGCTTGGCCACATCGTTGAACTCGCAGGATATTGGGCGCGGTCATGTCGCGCGCTCGCTTTGCTGCTGCCGGCTTTCGCGAACGGGTCGCGCCAGTCGAACAGCCGGCGCAGCATCCCGCCGGTGATCAGACCCTGCGGCCGCAGCGCCATCAGCACGATGATGCCGGCAGCGAACACGACGTAGCGCCAGTTGGCGCTGCCGCGCAGAAGTTCCGGAAGCAGTGTGAAGACGGCCGCGCCCGATCAGCGGCCCGAACACGGTCTGGGTGCCGCCGAGCAGCACGTAGAGCACGATCGTGATGGAGAGCGTGATGTTGAAATACTGCGCCTCGATGAAGCTGAAGTGATGCGCATAGAGGCCGCCGCCAATTCCGGAAATCAGCGAGCCGAGCGCAAAGGCCGCGACCTGGAAGCCGCGCACGTCGATGCCCATCAGATCGGCGACACGTTCGTCGTCATGCACGGCCCGCGCCGCGATCCCGAAGCGAGTGGCGAACAGCAGCCACACCAAAAGCATCACCACGACGGCGAAGCCGACGACGACCGGCAGTCGGATAAAGCCGTTACCGGATAGCCGGCGGCGCCGCCGACCACCTCGAGGTTCAGGAGCGATGCCTGCACGATCTGTCCGAGCGCGAAGGTCGCAAGCGCAAGATAGATGCCGCGGGTGCGCAGCACCGGTACCGCGACGATCAGCGCCAACATACCGGCGACAAGGCCGCCCATCGGAATGGCGACCAGCGGGTTGAGACCATAGACGTTGCTGAGATAGGCCGACGAATAGGCGCCGATGGCGGCAAAGCCGGCGAGCCCGATATTGAGCTGCCCGGCCGCAAGCGGCAGGAACGCCCCATAGGCATATACGACATTGACCGCGAGCAGGACCAGAATGCCCTCGAGATAGCCGCTCATATCCCGCCTCTCGTCGCGGTCATGCCGGCGAACAGGCCGGTCGGCCGCAGAAACAGGATCAGCAGCAGCAGTCCGAACACCGCGATGTCGACAAAGTCGGCACCGAAATAACCGATCGCCAGCACCTCGACGAGGCCGATGATGAGGCCACCGACGATCGAGCCCCAGATATTGCCCATGCCGCCGATGATCATGGCAGAGATGCCCTTGAGCCCAACCACCTCGCCCATGAAGGGATGGACCTGCCGGTAATTGAGCGCGAAGAGGACACCGGCAAGGGCCGCGAAAGCGCCCGCAACGATAAACACCAACGGCACCACGCGATTGATATTGACGCCGAGCAGAAGCGCGGTGTCGGAATCCTCGGCGATGGTGCGCAGCGCCCGGCCGAGCTGGGTGCGCTTCATGCAGCGCGACAGCCCCCAGATCAGGACGATCGAGCAGACAAGCCCAATCAGCTGCGGAATGCCGATCACGAGGCCACCAACCCGGAGATCGACCTGGCTGAAGCCGACATTCACGGTGCGCAGGTCCGAGCCATAGAGCGCGATCGCCAGATGCTCGAACAGGATCAGGAAGGCCATCGAGGAGACCAGCGGCACGAATTTTTCGGCCCCGCGCATCCAGCGCCAGGTAAAGAGTTCGACGATTAGCGAGGCGATCGCGACCACGATCAGGGCCGCAACGACCGCAGCCGGCCACGGCAGACCGGCGTGGATGAACGCCCAGGTCGCCATGCCGCCGATCATGAACATCGCGGGGATGCTGAAATTGAGAAAGTTGAGCACGCCGATGGAGAGCGTCAGGGCGACCGCCACCATGGCGTAGACCGAGCCCAGCATCACTCCGTTGACGATCTGCTGTCCGAGCAACGTTTGTGTCCTGCAGATAACTCTCGACGGAAGAGCGCTTACCGCTCGTCCTCGTCCGAAACCGTGCCATCCCTGTGAAATTTCACAAGCTCTTTTTGGAAGCGAGCGCTGGATGTCGATTGAGCAGATGCGCACCCGGTCAATCAGCCGATGGCAATTGCGGACTTTTGCAGCGCTCAGGCGGTCCGATCGCGCTCAAGCTTTACTCGGCCGCCTCGAGGCGACGAATGGACGCATCCTGATCCAGCGCCGTGAGCCGCGTCATCAACCGCGCCGAACCTTTCACAAGCACTGCGCTTGCGACTGGCCATCGCCATGAACGCACCGCGGCCCGAGAGCGCCGAAAAACTGATCGTTGATCGCGCGGATCGACGGCGTCAGCCGCGCGATCTGCACGCAGGCCCGCCGGCGAGAGCGAGATCAACACGCCGCGCCGGTCCTCCGGATTGGGCAGTTTCACCACCAGGCCGGCCTGCGCAAGCTTGCGCGGTTTCGGTCGCGATGAAGGCGCTCGACACGTGAAGCGCGCGTGCAAGCGCACCGACGCTGACACCCGCCTCCCCTTGCAGATGTGACGACCGCCACCAGCACGCTATATTGCGGCCCGGTGATGCCCATCTGCCGGCCGAGATGCTCGCGCACCAGTTCCATGCGCACCGACAGCGTCAGCAGATCGACACAAGCTGGCGAAAGCGCTTGTCGCTCCCGCCATCGAGCAGCGCCTCGTGCGAGACCGTGAGCAGCGCAGGATCGTCGGGCGGCATGCGGGCGCCGCCCTTTCCGCGTTTGCGGGTTTTGGCTTTCGCGGTCTTCAGCGTCACTCGGCAGCCTGCAGATCGACGTAGCCGGTGTCCTGCAGGAGCTGGCTTTCGACCGGAATCTTCAGGCTGTCGTGCACGGTGTTGTAGAATTTCCAGAAGCCGACCACACAGGCCAGTTCGACGATCTGCGGCGGAGTCAGATGCTGCTTCAGCCGGCCAGGATTTCGTCCGGCACCGCGGTCGGGATCTTCGGACGCCGCGCGGACGAAGTCGAAGCAGACGCGCTCGAATTCGTCCTTCGGCTCGAGATCGCCGATCAGCATTTCCTGCAATTCGTCTTCGCTCAGGCCCCAGCCTTCGGCCTGACTGTCCTTCGGCTTCTTCAGCATCGCGCAGCTATGCGCAGTGCAATAGGCGCAGCCGTTGATCATGCAGATCACGGCAGCGAGCCTGCGCTTCAGCAACTGATCGAGCGTGGACGACGGATCGCGCATGACGTTGCTGTTCAGCTTCCACAGCGTCTCGGCGATTTCCGGCCGGTAGGCATAGAGCTTGAGCGCGTTCGGCAGGAAGCCCATGCGCTTCTTGTAGGGCTCGACCACGGGCTTCAGGTTCGGAGCGAAATCCTCCTCTTTCACATAGGGAATGAAGGGCTCCGCTTCGACGAGCATGCGCGGCGGGGGGGCTACGACGTTATCGGTCATGACGGCTCTCCGTTCAATATGGCTTCACAGATAGTCTTCGAGGCGCACCTTGCCCCAGTTGACCGGCCAGGCGCGTTCGAAATCCTTGATGTTGTGGCGCGCCTTGACGGTGGCATCGATGCCGATCTTGCCGACCAGGCGATACGGCTCCTGCCCTTCGATCGGGCTGCCGGACGGATCGAACGGCGAGCCGCGGGTATGCGGCACAACCACGATGTCGCGCGCCGGATCGACGCGCGTCGCCATCGCGTGATAGACGTCGCGCGCGTCGTCGATATCGGTGTCGGGCGAGACCGCGACCACCATCTTGGTGTTGAGCCAGGGCGCGCCCATCGCCAGCATCAGCGCGTCGTTGACGAAGCCCGTCGCGCGGATAGTCGAACTGGAGGATGCAGGACAGCGCGGCGCCCCAGGTCGGGAAGCGCACGTCCTTCACGTCGAGTCCGATCTCGGTCAGGCGGTTGTAGAGCACCGCCTCGTGACAGAGCCGCGGCAGCGTCTGATGGTCGGTGTCCGGACAGGTCTGGTGGTTGCGATAGATCGGCCGGTCGCCGCGCATGGTGAGTGCGGTGATCTCGACCTCGGGCACGAAATCGCGATGCGGCAGGTGATACATCGACGGCGAGGTCACATCGCCGACTTCGAATTTGGGGCCAAGATGAATGACGCCCTCGGCCACGATCTCGGCCTCCGCCGGCACGGTAAGGTCGAGCGTCTCGCACGGCACCATCTCGAAATCGCGGTCCATGATGGTGCCGACCATCTCCATCTCGCCCCACATATCCATGTGCAGACCGGAGAAATTCGCCATGATCTCGTACGGCCGGCGGCACGCCCAAGACGAAGGCGATCGGCATCTTGTCGATGCCCATCTCGCGGTATTTGTTCATGATGATGTGCGAATGCGGCGTGACGAAGCTGATCAGGCCGCGGCGCGGTCCCACCGCGTAGGTGCCGGCATGACATGAATTGTAGAAGCCGGTCTCGGGATCGCGGATGATGTTCATGGCCGTGACGTACGGCCCGTAGTCCTTGTCCTTGTGCAACGGGATCGGCAGCGCCGTCCAGTCGACATCGCTGCCGGTTTGCACCACCTCCTTCACCGGACCGGTCTTGACCGTCTTGATGCCGCGCGGCGGCTTGCGGCAGACGAAAAGCCAGCGTCTTCAGATAGTCCTGCTCGGCGCACGCCGAGCGCGCGCGCCTGCGAGCGGCGGTTCTTCACCAGGATATCGCACAGCCGGAAGCCAGGCTTCTCGACGATGTTCTCGAACAGAATCGGCTGATCGCTCTGCGCCGACAGCGCACCGATATTGACCATGTTCACGGGCTTGCTGATGCGCGTGACGATGTCGGAGTTGGTGTCGAAATAGCCGCGCAAGGAGCCGTCGAGCTGCCGCTCTGAAACGGCGGGAGGCAAATGGCTGTGCGAAAGCGACATGCGGACCATCTCCATATAGTAAAGTTAGTTTACTATGTAACTTTAGTGAGTCAACCGGACGGGCGCCGCTTAGTTGGCTGTGAGGCCCGCCGAAATTCGATTTGCCGTCTGGCTGTCCGGCACCGATGATTGAACCGGAGCGCTGAACACCTCGATCCGGGCTCGTCATCCGGGACGGCAGATGCGCGTGAGCATCCCGTAAGCGGGCGGTTCAAATCACCTCATGAGGTAAGCCGCCCCAGCACAAGTCGCTGTCGTCACTCAGCGAATAGGGTCGTCCGGGCTTATCCGTGCGCGCGGGGGCCCTGGATGGCGCAAATACTGCGCGCCAAAAGACCGACAGGCGGACGATTGACCGGCAGCAGCCTGCTCGGTCCGAGTGACACTCCGGCGCAACTTCGAACGTCGTCAATCGAAAAGGACCGGGACTTCCCGTCCGGAGAGACCGGAGTGCCCCTTCTTGGGGCGACCAAAGTTCGACGGACAACAAGAAAGCCCGCCAAAGGCCCGCTTCAGTGATCCACTTCGCCAATCTGTCATTTGGGCC